>NZ_OZ243912.1:1471979-2943958 GCF_965213695.1 Rubrivirga sp.
GCGAGCCGGCCCGCCAGCGTCACCACGCGGTCGCCAAGCGCGGCGTCGGCGTCGAAGAACCACGGCTCGCGCTCGTAGCTCAGGCGGACCGCGCCGGGGACCGGCACCTCGCGGAGGAGGGCTCGGAGCGCGGGGTCGTCGGCCGGGCTGGCGAGGTCGACGAGGCCGGGACCCCCCGTCCGCCCGCCCATCGCTTCGCTCACGGACGCCCGGACTGTCCCCCTTGCCAAGGGGGACAGCTTTTGCTGCTCGGAGCGAAGCGATACGCGGGCGGACGGGGGGTGCCCGCCGGCCGCTGAGGGAGCGCGATCCGTCATGCCGCCCACGCCTCCAGGGCGCCGCGAGGACTCGTCGCCAGCGAGAACGGCTCGGCGTGGCTCGCCTCGATCAGCTCGCCCGTCCAGCCCAAGTCGCCGAGCGGGTAGCCGTCGCGCTGGTCCACCTCCGCCCGCAACATGCTGTTGATGGTCCAGAAGGCCGACCACATAAAGGCGTTGCCGGCGTTGACCCGGTCGAGGCTCCGCCGCGCGATGCTCCGCCAGCGGTAGAACCGGGCCCGCGCCTGGACGCACGACGCGCGGACCTGCTCGGGCGTCATCCGGGCCGGCCAGAACGGGACCTCGTTGTAGCGGTAGGCCGGGTCCAGCCACCAGGCGTCGTAGCGCAACCGGCCCTCAGCCTCCAGCCGGTCGTAGAGCGCCGTGCCGGGGAACGGCGTGAGGTGGTTAAAGGCGGCGATGTAGAACTTGTGGTCGAGCGCGAACCGGAGCGCTTGGTCCACGCTCGCCTCCGTGTCCTGGTCGTAGCCGACGACGAACGTGGCGTACAAGCGGACCCCGTGGCGCCGCAGGTTTTCGAGGGCCTTCGCGTAGCCCCCGCGCATCGTGTTGAACCGCTTGCGCATCTGGACGAGGTTGGCCTCGTTGAGCGTTTCGAACCCGATGAGCACGCCCTGGCACCCGCTCTCGCCGAGCAACGTGAGGTACTCCGGGTCGTGCGCCGCGTTGATGCTGGCCTGGCTCACCCAGCGGACCTTCTCGTGCTTCAGCGCGCGGAACAGCTCCTTCGCCTGGTCCATGTTCGACGTGATGTTGTCGTCCACGAAGAACAGGAGCTTGCGCCCGGCCTCGGTCACCTCGCGGACCTCGCGGATCACGTCGTCGACCGGCCGCCGCGTCTGCGTCGCCCCGAAGTAGGACGTCACGGCGCAGAACTCGCACTTGAAGTGGCACCCGCGCCCAGCCTCGACCAGCCCGATGGGCAAATACGTCTTGCCGGCGAAGATGGACCGGTCGGGCCGGAGCCCGCTCAGCCCGGGCCGCCCCTCGCCCCGGTACACCCGCTTCAGCCGCCCAGCCGCTGCGTCCGCCAGCACCGTGGGCCACACGCCCTCCGCCTCGCCGACCACGAGCGCCTCGCAGAACCGCGAGACCTCCTCGGGGACGAGCGTCGCGTGGAACCCGCCCATCACGACGGGCACGCCGCGCCGCCGGTACTCGCTCGCGATCTGGTACGCCCGCCGCGCCGTGTACGTCTCGACCGAGATCGCCACCAGGTCGGTCGGCTCGTCGAACGGGATCGGCTCCATCCGGTCGTCGTGGAAGCGGACGTCCCAGCCGGGCGGCGTCAGCCCGGCAAGTGTCGCGGGCGGCAGCGGCTCCATCTGCCACGCCTTGATGTACGGCTCGCCGGGCCGCCGGCCGATGCAGGGGTGAACGAGGGTGAGGCGCATGGGGGGAATGGGTTCAGAGTTCGGGGTTCAGGGTTCGCAAGGTGTGAGTTCTCGCGAACCCTGAACCTTTGAACCCTGAACCTCTCCGAGCGGCTTGCCCAGCTTGTCCTTCAGCGCCCGCCGCGCCATCACGTTCGCGCCGAGGTAGACCGCGAGCCGGGCGGGCGACCGGCGGTGCGGCCGGTTCCACGCGCGGCGCAAGATGGACTGAGGGCGGAAGAAGAGGCGGCGGGCGCGGCGGCAGCCGGCCGTCAGCGCGTCGGGCGTCAAGTTCGCGGGGCGGAAGGCGGCGTCGCCGTAGCGGTAGGCCGGGTCGGTCCACCAGGCGTCGTGGAGCAGGCGGCCCTCGGCGGCGAGGCGGTCGTAAAGTCGCGTGGCCGGTGTCGGCTGGAGCGCGCTGAAGTTGACCAGGAACAGCCGGTGGTCGAGGGCGAACCGGGCCGTCCGCTCGAAGCAGTCGGGGCCGTCGTGGTCGTAGCCGAACACGAACGAGCCGTAGACCATGATGCCGCGCGCATGGAAACGGGCGATGGCTTCCGAATACGGCCCGCCGACCGTGTTGAACCGCTTGCGCATCTGGCCCAAGTTGCCGTCGTCGAGCGACTCGAAGCCGACGAGCGCGGCGATGCAGCCGCTCCGCGCCATCAGGTCCAACAGCTCGGCGTCGTGCGTCACGTCGAGGGTGACCTGGCAGCCCCACGTGATGCCGAGCGGAACGAGGGCCTCGAAGAGCGCCGCCGCCTGCTCGCGGTCCACCAACAGGTTGTCGTCGACGAGCAGCACGTGGCGGGCGCCGGACCGGCGGATCTCGTCGGCGACGGCTTGGGGAGGGCGCTGGCGGAGCGAGCGGCCGTAGAAGGCGTGGATCGAGCAGAAGTCGCACGCGAACCGGCACCCGCGCCCGACCTGGACCGGCAGAACATTCTGGTACCGCATCTCGCGGAAGATCGAGCGGTCGAAGCGGAGGTCGGCGAGGTCGGGGAACCCGTCGGCCTGGTAGCGCGGGCGCAAGCGGCCCGCCGCGGCGTCGCGGACCACGTCTGCCCAGACGGGTTCGCCGTCGCCGATCACGACGGCGTCGGCGTGCCGGGCGGCCTCGTCGGGCAAGAACGTCGGGTGGTAGCCGCCCATCACGACCGGGACGCCCCGAGCGCGGAGGCCGTCGGCGATCTGGTAGGCGCGCCGGGCCGTGTAGGTCTCGACGGTGATCGCGGCGAGGTCGGGCCGGAGGCCCGGCGGGATCGGCGCCAGCCGCTCGTCGTGCAGCGAGTGCCGGGTTCCGTCGGGCGACACGGCGGCGAGAGCGGCGAACGCCAGCGGCTCCATCGCGTCGTGAGCGCGACGGCCGTCGAGGCTGGGGCGGAGGAAGGCGACGCGCATGGCTAGCCTCGGCGGACCGTGATCGCGCAGATCGCTCCCCCCGCTCCCCTTCCGGTCGCTTCGCTCCCAGGTCGGGAAGCTGTCCCCCTCGCTCGCGAGGGGGACAGCCCAGGCGCCCCTGAGCGCAGCGATGGGCGCTTGGACGGGGGGAGCGGTCGCGGGCGGAGCGTGAGGAGTCTCATCATGCTCGGCCTCTCGGCAACCCGTCCACGACCTCTGCGAACGCCGCGAGGGGGCCGTCGGCCGGAGTGAACGCGCGGCGGAAGCGGAGCCCTTCGAGCACGCGCGCGTCGTCGTGGAGGAGCGCGTAGAGGCCGACCGCCGCCCGCACGGTCGAGCGCGGCCCGCGAGGGAGGAACAGCACGACCTGGGTCCGGCTCCCCTCGGCGACGGGCGTCGCGGTGAACAGGGCCCGGAAGCGGACCGGCGAGAAAACGTCGGCCGTGGCGACGTGGCCGCCGTGCGTCGTGAACCGGACGGCGACGTCGCCGCCGAGCAGTCGGCGGAGCGCTCGGCTCCGCGCGCGGCCCCGGATCTCGACCGACACACGCGGCGGCTCGACGGTGAGGACCGGCTCTGCCAGCGGATCGAGCCCGTGGAGCGTGTCGAAGTGGGCCACGTCGAGCCCGTTCCCGATGACGAGGTGCGGGTGCGCGCGGATCGTCTGCGCCGGCGGTCGGACGATCCGCCAGCGGCCGGGCGGCAGCTCGGGGAGCGCGACCGGGTCCGGCCCGGTCGCCAGCCACACCAGCCCCCAGCGCTCCTGAACCGAAACGGAACGGGCGCGGCGGGCGGGCGGCTCGTCCCACCCGGGCGCGCCGAGGCACGTGCCGTCGCCACCGAAGGCCCAGCCGTGGAACGGGCAGACGAGCGCGTCGCCCTCGACCCGTCCTTGCCCGAGGTCGGCGCCGAGGTGGGGGCACCGGGCGCCGAGGCCGTGGACCTCGCCCACCCCGTCTCGCCACAGGGCGACCCGGCCGCCGGGCGCCTCGACGCCGACGACCCGGCCTCTGCGGATCGCCCGGCTCCGGGCGACCGGCAGCCACGAGGCCGTCGCCACGCCTGCCTCGGCGAAGGCGCGGCCTCGGTCGACGGGCGGAGGGGTCGGGAGGACCTGCATGGCTCAGGCGGCTGCGGCGGCGCGGCCGACGTCTGCCCGTTCCCCAAACAGCCCCAGCCGCCAGTCGCACGTGTAGTACTCGTGGAGCCGCCGCGCGTAGTAGCGGTAGCCCACGTTCGTCGCGAGCGCCAGCGCCGTCTGCGTCCGCGAGCCCGCGAGGCGCTTGAGGATCGAGGTCCAGCGGTACGTCCGGAGCCACGCCCGCTCGGTCCCGCGCAGGAGCGCGTCGGCCGACATCCGGGCGGGCTCGAAGACGACGTGCTGGCCGTCGTACAGGCCCCAGTCGTCGGTCAAGATCCGGCCCTCGGCGCTCAGCGTGCGGTAGAGCGGGGTCCCGGGGAACGGCGTCAGGACGGCGAACCGGGGGAGGTCGACGTCGGCGTCGTGGACGAAGGCGGCCGTCCGGTCGAACACGTCGGGGCCGTCGGTGTCGAACCCGAACACGAAGCAGCCCATGACGGCGATGCCCCGGTCGTGGAGCGCGCCGATCACGCGGCGGTACGCGCGCTCCGGCGTCTCGCCGATGGCGTTGAACCGCTTGTGGCTCTCGGCCAAGGTGTCTGGCGAGAGCGACTCGAACCCGATCAGGAGGGCGCGGCAGCCGCTCCGGGCCGCCAGGTCGAGCAGGTCCGGGTCGTCGGCGATCCGGGTCGTGGCGAGCCCGCCCCACGTCACGCCGAGCGGGACGAGCGCTTGGAACAGCGCCTTCGCATAGCCCACGTCGCCGATCAAGTTGAGGTCGAGGAACAGCAGCTTGCGCGCCCCGTGCCGGCGGACATCGTCCACGACCTCGCCGACGGGCCGCTGCATCGGGCCGCCCCACGCCGTCGGGACGACGCAGAAGTCGCAGCGGTGCTGGCAGCCGCGCGTGGCTTCGAGCGTGAACGACTGGGCCACACGCCCGCGTGGCAGCAGGTCGCGTCGAGCGTGGGGCCGGTTCGCCAGGCTCAGGCCCGGCGCCTGGGCGTAGCGCTCGCGCAACCGCCCGGCCGCCGCGTCGCGGACGACGTGGGGCCACGTGTCCTCGGCGTAGCCCGTCACGACCGCGTCGGCGTGGCGCTGGGCCTCGTCGGGGACCAGCGTCGGGTGGACGCCGCCGAGCACGACCGGCACCCCGCGCGCGCGGAGCCGGCCGGCGATCTCGTACGAGCGCGGGGCCGTCCCGGTGATGGCGCTGATGCCGACGAGGTCGGCGTCGAGGTCGTCGGGGACATCGCCCAGGCCCTCGTCCCAGAGCGCGACCTCGGCCGGCACGTCGTCGGGGACGAGGGCAGCGAGCGTCGTCAGCGTGAGCGGGGCGTAGCGCATCTGCCGCCGCCACGCGCCGCCGCGGTGGCGGTACAGCGGCCCGCGCGGCGAGACGAGCGCGATGCGGAGCGGGGCGGGTCCCGGCAAGGTCGGCGACATGGCGACGTGTGGAGGTCTTGAGAAGGTAGAGGGCCGGCTCCGCCCACACCCGGTCCGATTGCACTACCCGGCGACAGACGGCGGCCTCCCTGTCCGAGGCGGCAGGGCCGGTCTCCATGTCCGAGGCGAGATCCTTCGCGTTCGCTTGGGAGCTGTCTAGCGAGCGGGGACCGTCCCCTCTCCACCCCTCGGGGGGAGAGGGCTAGGGTGAGGGGGGCGGTCAGGACGGAGCGGGAGGCCGGCCGAGACGCCGCGAGCCCCTCACCGGGCCTCTCCCGGGGGGAGAGGGGACCTCGCGAGCAGCGCCAAGGCGTTCCCCACACAGTTTTTGAGCGTCAGCGAAGGATCTACTCGGCGGCGAGAGCGCGCGCTCGTGAAACCTCGGGGTCGCCCGGCCGGAAACGGGAGCGGGCCAGGGTCGTACGGCCCTGCCCTCCGCGACCGCCCCTCTCTGCCTGTGCCCCCCGTCCCCCCGCCGTCCGCCGAGGGCGCCCGCCCGCCCGGGTCCGAGGCCGGCCCCGCGATCGACGCGGCCGACGTGCTGGCGTCGATCTCCGACGCCTTCTTCGCGCTCGACGCCGAGTGGCGGTTCACCTACGTCAACGACCAGGCCGTCGCCCTGCTGGACCGCGAACGGGCGGACCTGCTCGGGAAGAGCGTGTGGGACGAGTTCCCGGAGGCCGTCGGCGGCCCGTTCTGGCAGGCGTATCACCGGGCTGTCGAGACCCGGGAGGCCGTCCAGTTCGACGCGCCGTACGACCCGCTCGGCCGGCACTTCTCCGTCCGCGCGTTCCCCTTCGACGGCGGCATCACGGTCTACTTTACCGACGTCAGCGAGGCCCGGCGGACCGAGGCCGCGCTCCGCGAGAGCGAGCGCCAGCTCCGCCAGCTTACCGAGTCGCTCCCCCAGCTCGTCTGGACCACGACGCCCGACGGCTACCACGACTACTTCAACGAGCGGTGGTACGCCTACACCGGGATGCCCCGGCCCGACGAGCCCGGCGGCGAGAACCGGGGCGGCGCCCAGGGCTTCCGCTGGGCCGACTACGTCCACCCCGACGACCTCGACGCGGCGGCGGCGCGGTGGGCCCACTCGCTGGCGACCGGCGAGCCCTACGAGGTCGAGTACCGGTTCCGCCGGGCGGACGACGGCGCCTACCGCTGGTTTATCGGCCGGGCCGACCCGCTCCGCGCGCCCGACGGCCAGATCCTGCGCTGGTTCGGGACGTGCACCGACATCGACGACCAGAAGCGGGCCGAGCTCGCGCTGCGCCAGAGCGAGGCCCGGCTCCAACTCGCGCTCGAAGGCGGCGGGATCGGGTCGTGGGAGTGGGACACCGCCCGCGACGTGCTCGTCCACGACGACATCGCCGGGCGGCTCTGGGGCGTCGGGCCCGAGGGGATGCCCTCGGCCGAGACGTTCTTCGAGATCGTCCACCCGGACGACCTCCCCGGCCTCCGGGAGGCGCTCGCCGAGGCGGTCGAGAGGGGCGGCCGGTACGACGCCGAGTTCCGGATCTTCCTGCCCAACGGCCGGGTCCGCTGGCTCGCCGCCCGGGGGCGGATGGTCCCCGACGGCCGGGGCGGCGGGCGGCTCTACGGGTTCAACTTCGACGTGACCGAGCGGCGCCAGCAGGAGGAGGCGCTCCGCCAGAAGAACGCCGAGATGGAGCGGTTCGCTTACACCGTCTCGCACGACCTCAAGTCGCCGCTCGTCACCATCACCGGGTTCCTCGGCCTCCTCCAGGGCCACCTCGCCGCCGGCCGGGCCGAGAAAGCCGAGCAGGCCCTCGCCCGCGTCCTGGGCGCCGCCGACCGGATGGGCCGGCTCATCGAGGACCTGCTCGTCCTGAGCCGGTCGGGCCGGACGTCCGGCGACCCCGCCCCGGTCGACCTCGACGCGGTCGCCGGCCGCCTGGCCGACGAGATGGCCGTCCGGGCCGAGAAGGCGGGCGGGGCCGTCGAGGTCCGCGGGCCGCTCGGCGTGCTGCTGGCCGACCGCCAGCGAGTCGAGGAGGCGCTCGAGAACCTGCTCGCGAACGCCGTCCGCTACGGGCTCGGCGGCGGCGGCTCGCGCGTCGTCGTCCGGTCCGAGCCGGCGCCGAGCGGCGGCCTCCGCCTGGTCGTCGAGGACGACGGGCCCGGCGTGCCCGAGGCCTACCGCGACCGGGTGTTCGACCTGTTCCAACGGCTCGACACCGAGGGCGAGGGGACCGGCGTCGGGCTCGCCGTCGTGGCCCGCGTGATGGAGGTGATGGGCGGCGAGGCCCGGGTCGAGGGCGCCGGCGGGCCGCCCGGCCGGGAGGGCGCCCGGTTCGTCCTCGAGGTCCCGCCCCACGCCGTCCACTCGACCCCGGCCGACCTCGCCGCGACTTCTGGCCCCTAGTTTGCACACCCACCCCCCCGATGGCTTCCGACACCCCCATCCGCCCCCTCCGCATCCTGCTGGTCGAGGACGACGACGACCACGCCGAGCTCACCGTCGTCGCGCTCGAGAGCCACGACGCGCGCCACCAGACGGTCCGCGCCCGCGATGGCGCCGAGGCCCTGGACCTCCTGTACCGTCGCGGCGGCCACGCGGACGAGCCCCGCCCCGACCTCATCCTGCTGGACCTCAACCTGCCCCGCGTCGGCGGCCTCGACGTGCTGGCGACGGTCAAGGACGACGAGGGCCTGCGCGAGATCCCGGTCGTGGTCCTGACCACGAGCGACGCCGAGTCCGACCGGGTCCGGGCCTACCGGACGCACGCCAACAGCTACCTCGTCAAGCCCGTCGACTTCGCCAAGTTCGAGGCTATGATCCACGAGCTCGGCGACTACTGGGCCCGCTGGAACCGCCTCCCCTAACCGCATGCCGACGTCCCCCGCGCCCGACCCCCGACCGACGCCCACGGCCCAGGACGGCCCGTCCGACCCCGAGGGCGTCGAGGGCCTCGTCGTGGAGGTGGTCGACGAGACGCCCGACCCGTTGCGGGTGCTCCTGATCGAGGACGACCCGGACCACGCGGCCCTGGTCGAGGCCTACCTCGCCGACGTCCGGGACCCCGCGGTCCGGCTCGACCACGTCACGATGGTCGAGGCGGCGACGACGGCGCTGGAGGGCGCCCAGGGCGACCCGTTCCACGCGGTCCTGGCCGACCAGCAGCTCCCGGACTCCCAGTACTGGGAGACCGTCGCGCGCGTGGTGGCCGCGGCCGGGGGCGTCCCGGTCGTCGCGCTGACGTCGCTGGGCGACTTGGAGGTGGCCCTCGACGCGGTCCGCGCCGGCGCTTCGGACTACCTCGTCAAGGCCGAGCTGACGCCCGAGGTGCTCCGCCGGACGCTGCGCTACGCCGTCGAGCGGGCCCGCCGCGACCGGGCGCTCCGCGAGACCAACGAGGCGCTCCGGCAGACGCTCCGGCACGTCCGCCAGATGCAGGCCCAGATCGTCGAGCAGGAGAAGCTGGCCGGGTTGGGGCGGCTGTTGGCGGGCGTGGCCCACGAGCTCCGGAACCCGCTCGGGCTGGCGGTCGGGTTCGCGGAGGCGGCGGCGGCCGAGGCCCACGCGCTCGCCGAGGCGGCCGACCTGACGGGCGAGGCGGCGGCCCACCTCGACGCGCTCCGCCAAGCCGCCGACGGGGCCGCCCGCCAGGGCCGCCGCGCCGACGCCGTCGTCCGGTCGATGTACGAGCACGCCCGCGGCGTCGACGGCGTGCTCCGCCCGGTCGCCTTGGGCGACGTCGTCCGCGCGGCCGTCGCCCAGGCCGTGCCCGGCGACGTCGAGGTCTCGGTCGACGTCGCCCCCGGGGTCGAGGTGGTCGGCGTCGGGTCGGCGCTGACCCGGATGCTCTCGAACCTCATCGGCAATGCCGTGCTGGCGGCCCGCCAGGGTGGTGGCCGCGTGGCCGTCACGGTCGAGGCCGACGACGGCGAGGCCGTGCTGACCGTCGCCGACGACGGCCCGGGCATCGACCCGGCGACGCTGGCGACGGCGTTCGAGCCGTTCACGTCGGGGTGGGCGTCGGGCCGGCGCGTCGGGCTGGGGCTCTCCCTGGCCCGGGCCATCGCCGTCGGCCACGGCGGGCGGATCGAGCTGGGACCGAGTGACCTCGGCGGCGCCGCGGCCCGGGTGACGCTGCCCCGCGACGCCGCGGGCGGCTGAGGCCGGGAGCCGGACGACGGGCGGACCGTTTATGTTGGACCCGATCCCTCTCCGGTCCCATGCCCGTCGCCGCCGCCCGCACCATCACGTTCACGCCGGAGGAGTATTTTGATTGGGAGGAGCGTCAGGAGGAGCGCCACGAGTATTCCCGAGGCGAGGTCTACCCCACGCCCGGAGGCACCTACGAGCACTTCCTGATCGTCTCGAACGTGGTGGGCACGTTGCGCCTCGCGCTCGGAGATGCGGGAGCCGTCCTCCCGGACGGAATGCGGGTCCAGATTCATGAGCTCCGTTACGTCTACCCAGACACGAGCGTCGTCCTCGGCGAGCCGGCGTTCCGCGAGGGGTCGAAGCGGCGGGTGCTCCTGAATCCGTCCGTCGTGGTCGAGGTGCTGTCGGAGAGCACGGCGACCTACGACCGGGGCGAGACGTTCGCTCTCTACCGCGAGGTGGCTTCCCTCCGCGAGATCGTCTGGGTCGACTCCGAGCGTCGGTTCGTCGAGGTGGCCACCAAGTCCGACGGGACGTGGGCGCTGCCGTCGCCGGTGGAGGATGGGCGGGTCGAGCTCCCCTCGCTCGGCGTGACGGTCGCCGTCGACGACCTGTATCGCGGCGTGACGCTCGGGTAGCGCCGCCCCCGAATCGCCCCCGGCTTCACGTGGGCCGGTGGGGGCGGACGGTAGCTTCACGGCTCCCGAATCCGCCCGCCGTCATGCCCTACCCCGAGGTCGACCGCTTCGACCCCGTCGCCGTCGAAGAGGCCGTCCTCGCGAAGTGGGACGCCGAGGACACGTTCCGCCAGTCGCTCGCGGTCCGGGAGGGCACCCCCCACTTCGTGTTCTACGAGGGGCCCCCGACGGCCAACGGCAAGCCGGGCATCCACCACGTGATGGCCCGGACCATCAAGGACCTGTTCTGCCGCTACAAGACGATGCGGGGCTTCCGCGTCGACCGGAAGGCGGGGTGGGACACGCACGGGCTCCCGGTCGAGATCGAGGTCGAGAAGGAGCTCGGGCTGGAGGGCCGCCACGCCGTCGAGGAGTACGGCGTCGCCGAGTACAACGCGGCCTGTCGCGCGTCCGTCCTCCGCTACAAAGACTTGTGGGACGACCTGACGGTCCGGATGGGCTACTGGGTCGACCTGGAGCACCCCTACGTCACGTTCGAGACGGACTACATCGAGTCGGTCTGGAACCTGCTCCGGCGGATCTGGGACAAGGGCCTCTTGTCGAAGGGCCACAAGATCCAGTGGTACAGCCCGGCGAATGGGACCGTGCTCTCGTCGCACGAGGTGTCGCTGGGCTATAAGGAGGTCCAGGACGTGTCGATCGTCGTCCGCGCCCGCCTCGTCGAGGAGCCGCGGACGTCGCTCCTGGCCTGGACCACGACGCCGTGGACGGTGCCGTCGAACGTGGCGATGGCCGTCGGCCCGGGCATCCACTACGTCAAAGCGCGGCAGGTGGTCGAGCAGCCCGACGGCTCGACCGAGGAGGAGTTCCTGATCGTCGCCAAGAGCCAGGTCGCGTCCATCTTGAAGGGGGATTACGAGGTCGTCCAGGAGCTGACCGGGGCCGACCTCGTCGACGCCCGCTACGAGCCGATGTGGCGCGACGACGACGAGAACGCGGGCCACGGCGCGTGGCGCGTCGTCCTGGCCGACTACGTCACGACGGAGGACGGGACCGGCATCGTCCACACGGCGCCGGCGTTCGGCATGGACGACTTCGCGACGGGGCAGCGCTACGGGCTCCCGACGATCAACCCGGTCACGGCCGAGGGCCGGTTCGAGGACGACGCCGAGGTCATCGGCGGGATGTGGTTCAAGGACGCCGACCGCGTCATCATCCGGGACTTGGCCGCGCGCGGGCTGCTGTACCGCGAGGACAGCTACGTCCACAACTACCCGCACGACTGGCGGAAGGGGACGCCGCTGATGCAGTACCCGGTCGAGAGCTGGTTCGTCCGCACGACCGAGGTCAAGGACCGGCTGGTCGAGCTGAACAAGACGATCAACTGGCAGCCCGAGGGCATCGGGACCGGCCGGTTCGGGGCGTGGCTCGACGGCAACGTGGACTGGGCCATCAGCCGGATGCGCTACTGGGGCACGCCGCTCCCGATCTGGGTGTCCGACCGCGATCCCGAGCAGGTCGAGGTCATCGGCTCGGTCGAGGAGCTCCGCGAGCGGGCCGGCGGTACGTTCCCCCGCGAGGCGCTCAACCCGTTGCTGGGCGGCGACGGCCTCGACCTCCACCGGCCCTACGTCGACGCCATCACCTGGCCCGACGGCCAGGGTGGGACGATGCGCCGCGTCCCCGACCTCCTCGACGTCTGGTTCGACTCGGGCGCGATGCCGTTCGCCCAGTGGCACTACCCGTTCGAGAACGCCGAGCGGTTCCAGGCCAACGTCCCGGCCGACTTTATCGCGGAGGGCGTGGACCAGACGCGCGGCTGGTTCTACACGCTGCACGCGATCGCGACCCTCGTCGACGACCGGGTGGCGTACCGAAACGTCGTCGTGAACGGGCTCGTCCTGGACGCCAACGGCGAGAAGATGTCGAAGTCCAAGGGCAATGCCGTCGAGCCGTTCGGGGCCATCGCGAGGCACGGCGCCGACCCGATCCGCTGGACGATGATGTCGGCGTCGCCGCCCTGGGAGGACCTCCGCTACTCCGACGCGGCGGTCGAGGAGACGACGCGGAAGTTCTTCGGCACCCTCGTCAACACCTACCGGTTCTTCGCGACCTACGCCAGCTTGGACGGCTATGCCCGCGACGACGACGCGGCCGTCACGCTGGCGGACCGGACCGAGCTCGACCGCTGGGTTCTCTCTCGCCTCCAGTCGACGGTGGCCGAGGCCGTCGACGCGCTCGACGCCTACCACCCGACGCGCGCCGCTCGGGCCGTCGAGGCGTTCGCCGACGACTTGTCGAACTGGTGGCTGCGGCGCTCGCGCCGGCGGTTCTGGAAAGAGGTACGGGGTACGGGGTACGAGGTACAGGGCCCGGACGACCTGGACCGTACCTCGTACCCCGTACCCCGTACCGACAAGCAGGCCGCCTACGACACGCTGTGGGAGTGCCTGGAGGCCGTCTCGCGGCTGATGGCGCCCATCTCGCCGTTCGTGGGCGAGTGGCTGTACGGGCTGCTCGGGCACGACGCCTCGGTCCACCTCCAGACCTATCCCGAGCCCGAGGCCGGCCGGCACGACGCCGAGCTGGAGGGGCGGATGGCGCTGGCCCGCGCCGTGACCACGGCCACGCTCGCGCTGCGGAACGAGGCCGGCATCAACGTCCGCCAGCCGCTCCGGTCGCTCTTGGTCGTGACCGGCGCCGGCGGCGTGGACCAAGCCGTGCTGCGCTCGGTCGAGAACGTGATCCTGGACGAGGTCAACGTCAAGGCGTTGGAGACGGCCTCGGCCGACTCGGGCGTGGTCTCGAAGCGGGCCACGCCCAACTTCAAGGCGCTCGGCCGGAAGCTCGGGCCCCGGATGAAGGAGGCGAATGCGGCCATCCGCGCGCTCGACACCGACGCCATCCGCCGCTACGAGGCCGAGGGGAGCTACGTGCTCGACCTGCCGAGCGGGCCGGTGACGCTGGAACGGGACGACCTCGACGTCGTGTCGGAGGGCGTCGCCGGCCGGGTCGTCCGCCAGGAGACCGCGCTCGACGCGGCCGGCGAGACCCGGGTCGTGACGGTCGCCCTCGACACGACGCTCGACGACGCGCTCCGCGCCGAGGGCGTGACTCGGGAGGTCGTCAACCGGATCCAGGCGCTCCGCAAGGAGGCCGGCTTCGAGGTGGCCGACCGGATCGCCGTCGAGCTCGACGTGCCCGCCGGCCTGCTCCCGTTCGTCGCCGCGAACGGGGCGCTGGCGCCGTCGTTCGCCGACCCCGTCCGCGCCGAGACGCTGGCCGAGTCGCTCGCCCTGTCCGACACCCCGACGGGCGACTTGGTCCGCGAGGTCGAGATCACCGGCGAGGCGCTGACCGTCGGCGTCCGCCGCCTCTGAAGATGGGTACAGGGTACCGGGTACAGGGTACCGGGTGGCCTGTACCGACACCCCGTACCAAGTACCCCGTACCCCCCGATGCGCGTCCTCTGGGTCACGTTCTTCCTCGTCGTCGCCGACCAGATCACGAAGCTCGTGGTCAAGTACAACATGGTCCTCGGCGAGTCGATCCCGGTCGTCGGGCGGCTGTTCCGGTTCACGTTCACCGAGAACCCCGGGATGGCGTTCGGGCTGACGGTCGGGAGCAAGCTGTTCCTGACCCTGTTCTCGATCGCGGCGACGGTCCTGATCTTCGTCTACCTCCGGCGCGTCGAGTGGGCCCCGTTCGGGTACCGGCTGGCCCTGGCGCTGGTGCTGGGCGGCGCGCTCGGCAACGTGATCGACCGGGTGTTCTACGGGATGGCCTTCGGTGAGTGCCTGCCGTCGCCGCCCGGCTCGTCGCGGCTGTTCTACGGGTGCGTCGTGGACTTCCTCCACCTCGACGTGTACCAGGGGCCGCTGTTCGGGCGGACGGTCGCGCTGTTCCCCATCGGCAACATCGCCGACGTGGCCATCATCGCGGGCGTCGTGCTGATCTTGATCACGCAGGGCCGGTTCCACCAGGCCGTCCAGGCGCGCGAGGCGCCGGTGCCCGAGCCGACCGTGGGCGAGGGGGGATAGAGCCGGATCGGTCGAGGGCTCGCCGCCGTCCGGCTCCGGCGCGGGTGGGCCGGTCCCGCAGGCGGGGAGGGCGGACGCGCGGAGGTGGGAGCTTCGACGACTGGGGCACGTTCCCGGTCTTGCCGATGGAGCCGCGCGGTGGAATGCGCGGCGGAGCCCCGACCTGGGACGGCGAGCCCCGAGGCGCCCGTCCCGCACGAGCAGCACGCGATGCGCACCGAGCCCCACCCCATGATCGAGCCGCGGCGGTCGCTGTGGGCCGCCGCGCTCGTGGGGGCCGGCGTGATGGCGGCCGTGGACGAGGTCGTATTCCACCAGCTCCTCCGGTGGCACCGGTTCTACGACCTCTCGACGCCGGCCGTGGGGGTCGTCTCGGACGGGCTCCTCCACGCGGCGAGCCTGCTCGCGCTCATCGGCGGGTTCTTCCTCCTTGCCGACCTTCTCCGCCGTGGCGCCTACGGCCGTGGCCACGCCCGAGCCGGGTTCTTCGTCGGCGCCGGCGGGTTCCAGCTGTTCGACGGGCTCGTCGATCACAAGGTGCTGCGGGTCCACCAGGTCCGCTACGTCGAGGACCTCCTGCCGTACGACGTCGCGTGGAACCTCGCGGGCGTGGCGCTCCTCGTCGTCGGGGCGGTCCTGTGGCGGCGCGCGCGGGCAGAGCGGGCCGGCGCGTCGGCCCGCTCCTCCGGTCCCTGACGCGCCGGGATGGACGGCCTCTCCGCTCATGGTGCCCCTGGCGTGGCCTCCTCGGTCGCGTGGCTGCTCCTCGTCACCGGCGGCTCCGTGGCGTACCTCTCGGCCGCCCGGGCGGAGCGGCGCGCGGGGCGCCGGTGGAGCCGGTCGCGCGTGACGGCTTTCGCCGTGGGGGCGGGCTTGCTCGCCGTCGCGGCCCTGCCGCCCGTCGTGGCCTTCGCGCACCACGACCTCCGGGGCCACATGGTCCAGCACGTGCTCGTCGGGATGCTCGCCCCGCTCGGCCTGGTCCTGGGGGCGCCGGTGACGCTCGTGCTCCGGACGCTCTCCGTGCCCGCGGCGCGGCGCGTGGCCGCGGCGCTCCGCTCCCGGCCCGTCCGGGTGCTGTCCCACCCGGCGACGGCGGCCCTGCTGAACGTCGGCGGGATGGCCGCCCTCTACGCGACCCCGCTCTACGCCGCGACGCTGTCCTCGCCCGCGCTCCACCACGCCGTCCACACCCACGTCCTCGCGGCCGGGTGCCTCTTCACGTGGGCCGTCCTCGCCGGTCCGGACCCCGCGCCGCACGCGCCGCCGATGCGGACGCGGCTCGGCGTGCTCCTCGTCTCGGTGGCCGCCCACGCCACGCTCGGCAAGCTGATGTACGGCCACCTCCTGCCGCTCGGGACGCCGCACGGCCCCGACGAGATCCGGGCCGCCGCGCAGCTGATGTACTACGGCGGCGACCTGGCCGAGGGGCTCCTGGCCGTGGCGCTGTTCGCGACGTGGTACCGGAGGCGGGGCCCGTGGCCCACGCTCCGCGCCGAGCGACCGGGCCGGCGCCTCCCGCACCTCGTCTGACCGCCGCTCCCGCGGCTACCCCGACCGCGCGCGGCGGACGACGAGCAGCACGCTCGACACGACGAGCGCCGCGCCGGCCACGCTCAGCCCGTCCACGTCGTCGCCCAGGAACAGGGCGCCCCACGCGAACGCGAGCACGACCTGGAGGTACCCGATGGCCGAGGCCGTGCCGGCCTCGAGCCGCGCCATCCCCTTCGTCAGGCCGACCTGCCCGCCGTGCGTCGCCAGCCCGATCCCGAGCAGCAGCGTCCACTGCCACCCGCTCGGCCACACCCACGCGCCGCCGAGCGCGAACGGGAGCGACCCGACGGCCCCGATCCACGAGAGGTAGAAGATGATCGCCATCGGCCGGTCGGTGGCCCGGAGCTTGCGGACGAACGTGTACGCCAGCCCCGAGAGCACGGCGGCCGTCGCGACGGCGGCCACGCCCAGGCCGTCGAGCGCGGCGCCGGCCCCGAACAGGACGCTCGGCCGGGCCACCAGCACCACGCCGGCCATCGACAGCCCGGCCCCGACGAGGACGAGGGGCCGGAGCCGCTCGCCCAGCAGGACCGCCGCCGCGAGCGCCGTCCACACGGGCGCCGTGTACTGGATGGTCACGGCGTCGCCGAGCGGGAGCCGCCCGATCCCGACGTAGAACAGGCTCAGCGCGATTGCCCCGACGACCCCCCGGAGCGCCAGCGTCCGCCGGTCCACGCCGAGGGGGGGCGCGCCGTCGCGGCGCAGGACGGCGAACGTGAGCGCGGCCATGAACGCCGACCGCACGAAGACGATCTCCATCGACGGGAACGCCGCCGAGGCCACCTTGACGAGCAGGCTCATCAGGCTGAACCCGAGCGCGGCGCCCAGCATGTAGAGCACGCCGTGGAGCCGCTCGCGCCGGAGGTCGGCGTCGGTCGGGACAGCGGCGAGGGGGGAGGCCATACGGGCGCAACGGCCCGAGCTCCGCTCCGTTCTCCGCCGCGGCGCGATTGACGCGACCCTCACCGGGGGAAGAGTAGAGGGTAGGAGAGGAGGGCGCCCTCGCTCGCACACTCGTCCCGAGGCTCAGGTCCCGGTCGTCGGCTCGCGATTCTCCACCCTCTACGGTTCCCTTCCCGACCCGTCGTCGATCACCTCGGCGTCCTCGACGACGGGCGGTGGCGGCGCCCCGCCGAACGCTGGGCCGAACGCCGCGCCGCCGGAGACCACGCGGACGCTCCCCCTCGTCACGGCTTGCTCGAACCGCGCCCGGAGCGCCCGCCGCGCAAGGGCCCGCGTCGGGGGGAACAGACCGAGGAGCCCGACGACGTCCGTCAGGAATCCGGGTGTGAGCAGCAGCGTCCCGGAGACCAGGATCACGACGCCGTCGACCAGCTCGGGCCCGGGGACGCCGCCGGTCGCCAGCTTCGCCTGGACGCGCCGCCACGCCGCCGTCCCCTCGCGCCGGGCCAGCCACGACCCGACGACGGCCGTCAGCACGACGATGGCCAGCGTTGGGCCCAGCCCAATCCGCCCGCCGACGCCCACCAGCAGCGCCAGGTCGGCAACGGGGACGATCAAGAACAGCAGGAGCAGGCGGCCGAACACGGGCGGGAGGGGCGGGTTGGAGCGAACGCGCCCGCCCAGAACCTCCGTGCCCCCGCCCCGGGTCCTCCTCGCGGCCCTCGCCGTCGCCCTGGCGCCGGTCGCCGCCGCTCAGCCCGCCGTCTCGTCGGACGACGTAGAGACCCTGTCCCAGGCGCTCCGCGCCGACCAGCAGGCGCACCTGTGGCGCGTCGGGGCGTGGGGGCTGGCGAACGCCGTCGGCGGGGCCGCGCTGGCGCTCGCGTCGGACCGCGAGGGCGCCCCCGGGCGGTGGGCCTTCGGCGTCCAGTCGGGTGCCTGGGGCGTCGTCAACGTCGGGATCGCGGCGGTCGGGCTCGTCGGCGGGCCGGGCGACGTCACGGGCGAGTGGGCGCTCGCGCTCGCCGCCGAGAACGGCTACGCCGACGTGCTGCTCGTCAACCTCGGGCTCAACGTCGGCTACGCGGCGGTCGGCGGGACGCTTCTGGCCGTCGCCGGGCGCGGCGTGTCGACCCCCGCTGCGTGGCGCGGGCACGGGGCCGCGCTCGTGCTCCAGGGCGCCGGCCTGTTCGTGCTCGACGGCGTGGCGTACCTCGCGACTCGGGGCCGCCTCGGCGCGCTCGTCGAGGTCGCGAGTCGGTCGACGCTCTCGGCGACGGCCACCGGGGTGACGCTCGTCGTCCCGCTCTGACTCGGCCGGGCCGACACAGCGGAGCCCCCGCCCGTCAGGGGCGGAGGCTCGCGCTGGTGATCGGCGACCTGCCGTGCGTTAGCGGCGGATCACGTCAGCCTCGCGGAGCGGCCGGCCGAACGCCTGGGCCGTGACCTCGATGTCGCGCGGGGTCTCGAACCGGACGGCCTTCGGCGGCGGAGCGTCGAGGCCGTAGACCGTGAACACGACGTCGGACACCTCGATGGCCTTGCCCGAGCGGGTGACGAACGGTGTGCTCGCCCCGTTCGTGAGGTCTTGCTGGTTCCAGTCCTTGGCGATGGTCCACGCACCGTTGCGCCAGACGTAGTGCCAGGAGTCGGGGCCCTGCTGGGCCGTGCCCACGGGGACGTCCTCGTCGCCCGCGTACGTCTCCGCGTCGGCGACGGCCACGCCACGGTTGAGGTACGTCACGACGACCGAGTCGGGCCGGACGTCGCCCGGGACGAACGCGAGGGCGTACCCGCTCGGAGTCCGGGTCGAGCGGAGCCGGAGTTGGTCGTCGCCCGCGTCGACGGCGACGTCGAAGCGCTCTCCGAGACGGAGCGGCGCGAGGTCGTAGAGGACGTCGCCAGACGTCTCGGCCTGGGCGTCGAGGGTCACGGCGTCCGCTGCGGAGACGGACGGGAGGTCGGCGGTGTCGCAGCCGGCGAACGAGAGGCCGAGGACAGCGACAGCAGCGAACCGGGCGAGGAAAGAGGGAGCGCGCATGGGTGGGTGGTCGTGGGGGACTATAGGCTACCCCTCTCGTGACCCTATGTCTTGATGCGCGAAGCACGTTCCCCATAGTATCCATGCATCAGCAAGCCTCTCCGACCGCGCCTCCAGCGTCGGAGTCGCCCTCCTCCGGGACACGTCTGCGCTCATGGTACGACGCAGGGGCGCCGCAGAGCCTGGCCGGCAGCGGTGGGCCAGGGCTGTCGCATCCTCCCTCCACCTCGTCGTCCTGACCCCGAAGCGACGGCGCAGCTAGCGCAATGAAGGATCCCGACGCCGGCGTCGGAGGCCATCGGAGCCGGCGCGGCCGGTCTCGGAGTCCGAGGTGAGGCCCTTCGCATCCGCTCAGGGTGACGCTGGAGGCGAGGTCGCGATAGCCCTGATCGGCGGGCGCCTTGCGCGACGACCGACAGGTGAGGCGCTAGACCAGGCCGTGCTCCCAGGCCCAGGCGACGGCTTGCCTCCACGACGAGACGTTGAGCTTCTCGTACGCCGCCGAGACGTGGTTGCGGACCGTGTTGGGAGAGATCCCCAGCTCGTCGGCGATCTCGTTGTTGTCCCGACCGCGCGCCATCAGTCGGACCACGTCGAGCTCGCGGTCGGAGATCGGGATCTCGACGGTGCTCGGCGGGGTGATGCTCACGAACCACCTCCCCTCGCCTCGCGCGACGGCCTCGACCGCTTCGGCGACCAGCGACATCGGCTTGTCCTTCGTGACGTACCCGGCCGCGCCCGCCTGCAACATGGCCGTGACGTAGGCCGCGTCGTCGTAGGCCGAGTACGCCAGGACGCGAGTGGGCACGGCGAGCTCGCGGAGCCGCTCGGCGACCGCGATCCCGTCCATCCCGGGCATCTCCATGTCGAGCAGGACCACGTTCGGCTCGAGCCGCTGGCAGGCCTCCACGCCCCGCTCGCCGTCGGATGCCTCGGCGACGACCTCGATCTTGCCCGTCTGCTCCAGGGCCGCTCGGACCCCGGCCCGGAGCGCGGGGTGGTCGTCGATCAGGATGGTGCGGACGCGAGAAAAGGTCGTCATGGTCCCGAGGGAGCTAGGCACGAGCGGGGCGGCGTGGCCGGCGCGGGGACCGGCGGGGCGTGTCCGTACGGCGCACGTCCGGAAGAGTGACGTGGACCCGCGCGCCTCGTCCCTCGATCCCGCCCGTGGCCAGGGTGAGAGTGCCCCCGATCGCCTCGACCCGCTCGTACATCCCGACGAGGCCGAAGTGGCCGCCGTCGGCGAGCGCGGAGAGGTCGGGGCGGGCCCCGGACCACGGGAAGCCTTGCCCGTTGTCGGTGATCTCGAGCGTGAGGGGCTCGCCCGCGTCGGGAAGACTCAGGCGGATGTGGACGCGCGTGGCGTGCCCGTGCTCGATGGCGTTTGTGATCGATTCCTGAGCGATCCGGAAGAGGGAGGACCGGACGACGTCCGGGAGCGCATCGGGGCCCGTCCCGTCCTCGTCCAGGTCGAGGCCGACGGAGACCTCGCTGTACCGTTCTTTGACACGGTTCGCGTGCGCCGAGAGCGCTGCCGCGAGTCCGAACCGGCCGAGGGCCGGAGGCCGCAACCCCTCTGCAATCGCGCGTAGCTCGCGCGCGATCCGGCTGGCCTCCTCGCTGATCTCTCTTGGGATCTCGCCCCCGGAGAGCATCCGGAGGGCATGGACGTCCTGCAAGGGCCCGTCGTGGATCTCGCGCGCCAGTCGTGACCGCTCCGCCTCTCGAGCGTGGAGCGCCCGTTCCCTCGCCAGCGCTTCCTCGCGGCGGCGGGCCCGATCCCGCCGCGTCAGCGCTGTGCCCACTAAGCCTCCTCCGACGCCGAGGAGGGCGAGCCCGGCCATAATCACGACCCAGATGGGCAACCCTTGGTCGAACTGGAGCCTCAGCCGCTCTTGCTCTACATGGACGCCGAACTCACGATCAGGCTCGTCCTTCTCGCCGGATTCGACCAAGCGCTCGTGGATCAGGGAGAGCACGGGCTCTGAGATGCGGAGGCTGGACAAGGCCGAGTCAGGGACGTGCAGGGGCGTGTTGGATGTCCTCGGGTTTTGAGTCAGCTTGCCCAGGTACTCGATAAGCACGCCTCGGTCTTCGTAGATCTCGTACCTGAAATACGACAAGTCTGATTCCTCAATCGCAAGCCCCTCAACGAGCGTAGAGTCGGTCGGCTGGGCACGGGGAGGGGCGCCGAAGACCGCCAGCGCCGCGCAGGCGAGCGTGGCGAAACGAACGGGAGACGGACGTGCCGGGTGTCGCACGGGAGAGGGAGGGCGGGAAGCAAAGTAGCGCGCCACGGCGAGCGGAGGGCGCTCAGGCGGCTAGGGCGGTAGTGCAGGAGTCCCAGCGCGTATCCGGGGGAACGGCCATGCGACGCGGGGCGGAGGTCGATACCCTGGGGCGAACACAGACCGGCCCGCCCTCCCGATGCCCACCCCCACCCGCGTCGTCCTCGCCGAGGACCACGACCTCCTCCGAGCCCTCCTCCGGTCGACGCTCGCCGCGTGCCCGGACCTCGTCGTCGTGGGGGAAGCGGCGACCGGGGGCGAGGCGATCCGGCTGGTCCGGGCCGTCCGGCCCGACGTGCTCGTGCTCGACATCCAGCTGGCCGGGGACCAGGACGGCGTCGACGTCGCGACGCGGGTGGCCGGCGGGGCGTGCCACGTGCTCGCCTACTCGTCCCACAACGACCCGGTCCACGTGGCCCACCTCCTGCGCGCGGGCGCCTCGGGCTACCTGTCGAAGGAGGCCCCAGTCCACCGGGTGGTCGAGGCCATCCGGGCCGTGGCGGCCGGCGAGAGCCGGTGGTTCGAGGCCGGCGTCGACTCGACCGTGCGCCTGGCGCCCGACGAGCTCCGCGCGCTCGCCCACTTCGCGACGGGCGGCCGGCCCGACACGCTCGCCCGGGCGCTCGGGACGTCGGCGGTGGAGGCGACGGACGTGCTCGCCGGGCTGTATGCCCGGCTCGGCGCCAGCTCGTGGTACGAGGCGCTCGCCCGAGGGTGGGCCTTGGGGCTCATCGGCCCCGGCCGCGTGCGCGAGCCCGTCGGCGCACGCGGCTACTCGATCCGGGCAAAAAGACCAGGGCAGGCCAGGGCCGCCAGAGCGGGGTCGTACGGCGCGTAGTACGTGTAGACGAGCTCGCGGCCCGGCGCCGACTCCCGCTCGAAGGTGCACGTCGCGATCCGGCCCTCGGTCGGGCACGCGCCCGGCGCGAACGCCGCGTCCGGCGCCGCGTCGCACTGGGCCCGGGCGGACTCCGGCGTCCACGCCTCGCCGGTGTAGGCGAAGCAGTAGCTCTCGGTCGCCCGGACGTCGCAGCGCCCCGACGCGCCCGACGGCGGGCCCGGAGACGGGGCCGGGGCGGGCCGGGGCAACGGCGGCCGAGGCGGCGGGGCCGGCCTCGGCGGGATCTGGACCACGGTCTCCGGCGGCTCCGTCGTGTCGAACACGACCTCGGCCGCGTCGAACGGCGTCGGCGGCGGGCGGACCGCGCGCGTGGTCTCCGGCGCCGGGCCCGGCGACACGTCCCCGGCCGGCGTCGGCGGCTCGCCCTGGCAGGCGCCGACGGCGAGGGCGAGGAGCAGAAGGCGGCGACCCATGCGCGCAGTCTAGCGATGCCCCGACGCGGCCCGGGCGTCCCACCGACCGTCGTACGACGCCCCGTCGCGGTACCGGTCGATCCACCGGCGGTCGACGGCGTGCTTGAGCCGCAGCACCGCGTGGGCGCGGACCGCGACGGGCCCGGCCACCCACCACGCCGACGGGCCGCCGGTCGAGACCAGCAGCGGGGAGACCGGGTAGGGCCGGAACGGGCGGAGCGGGACGGCCGCCGGGTCCTGGCCCGCCGCCAGCGCCCGGAGCGCCTGGTCCACGTTCTCGCGCAGGACCGGCCCCTGCTTGACGGCGTGGACGCCGATCCGCGCCAAGTCCTCGTGCCCGGCGACGGACGCACTGTCACCGGCCACGAACACGCGCCCGTCGTCCACCGACCGGAGGCCCCGGTCGACGCGGGCGAAGCCGCGATCGGTCACCGTCAGCCCGGCCTCGACGAACAGGGGGGGGCCGACCGAGCCGGTGGCCCAGAGGACGGCGTCGGCCGGCAGCGTCTCGCCGTCGAGGCGGACGCCCTCGGGGTCGGTGCCTTGGGCCCGTGTGCCCAAGCGAACGGTCGCGCCGCGCTGGCGCAGCGTCTCCGCCGCCCAGTCCCCGACGCGGGCGGGCAGCTCCGGGCAGAGCCGGTCGCCCGGTTCGACGACGGTCACGGACAGGCCGCCGAGTCCGGGCCGGGCCGTCACGTTGAGGGCCGTCTCGGTCCCGGCCGCACCGCCGCCGACGACCACCAAGCACCGCGCGTCGCCGTCCGCCGCCGTCTTGTCGAGGAACCGCCCGAGCTCCGCGATCCGCCACAGCGGCTTCGTCCGCACCGCGTGGTCGGCGTCGTCGCGGCCGGGGTTGAGCGCTCCGATGTCGAACGCGACGAGGTCGTACCCGACGCGCCGGCCGTCGTCGAGGGCCACCTCGCGGGCGTCGCGGTCGAGCGCGACCGCCCGGGCCTGGACGAACCGGACGCCCTGACGCTCGCAGATCGGCCCGAGCGGGACGGTCACGTCGGCCCGGGTGTAGACGCCGCCGAGCCACTCGGGCGTCATCCCGGAGTACCACAGCTCGGGCTGGTCCGAGACGAGCGTGACCGCGGCGCCCGCATCGTCGGCCAGGGCGTGGGCGTGGGCCAAGAGCGGAAGGCTCGCGTGGCCGCCGCCGACGACGAGGAGGGTGGGCACGTGGACGGGTGGACTTGTGGACTCGTGAGACGAACGTGCCGGTGCTCACGCGGGTCCACCTGCCCCCGGGCCCACGGATCACAGCGCGGCCTCGAACATCGCGTACTCCTTGTCGCGGACGCAGCCCAGCTTTTCGAGCGCGTTGACGAGCGGCTTGTTCGAGTCCAACACCCACGACAGCTCGGCCGCCTGGTACCCGTCGCGCCGGCCGTTGACGATGGTGTGGTGGATCAGGAGCGCGTCGAGCCCGCGGTGGCGGTGCTCGGGGAGGACCCCCATCAGCGCCATCCGGATCTCGTAGACGCCGCCCAGCTTCCACGTGCCGAGCACCTTGGGCAGGCCGAGCGACGCCAGCCGGCCACGCGGGAGGTGCCGGAGCGCCTGGTTGAGGTTGGGGAGCGACGCCGCGAACGCGATCGGCTCACCGTCGAGCTCGGCGAAGAGGAACAGGTCGGGCTCGATGATCGGCTTCATCTCGCCGGCCAGGTGGAGCGCCTCGTGCTCGGTGTATGGCACGTGGCCCCAGTTCTCGGCCCACGCCCGGTTGTAGATCCGCATGGCCGCCGCGACGTCGTCGTCGAACCGCTTAGGGTCGAGCGAGCGGACGGTGACCCCGGGGTTCCGCCGAGCCACGATCTCGGCGCCCCGCGCCATCCGCTCGCTGTTGATATAGGCCTCGTGGACGTAGAACGCCCACATCGTCATGGCCCGCTCGAACCCCCACCGCTCCAGATACTCGGCGTAGTACGGCTTGTTGTACGGGAGCAGGATCGACGGCGGCCGGTCGAACCCGTCCACGAGCAGCCCGGCCACGTCGTTCATCGTCGGGTTGGCCGGGCCCCGGACGCCCGTCAGTCCGCGCGCCCTCAGCCAACTGGCGGCGGCGTCGAGCAGCGCGTGGGCCACCGCATAGTCCTCGACGGTCTCGAAGAAGCCGAAGAACCCGTTGCCGTCGGCGTACTTGGCGAGGTGCTGCCCGTTTTCGATGGCGGCCACACGCCCGACGACCTCGCCGCCGCGCTCGGCCAGGAACAGCTCGACGGCGCCGTGCTCGAAGAACGGGTTCTTCTTCGGGTTCAAGACGCCGGCCTGGTCCATCCGCAGCGGCGGCACGAAGTGACGGTCCCCGTGGTAGTGGCCGTACGGGACGTCCAAGAACGTCTTCCGGTCGGCGGACGAGCGGACGGGGCGGACGGTGACGGGCATGGGGCGGGGGAGGACCGGCCCGAAGCTAGCGCCCGGTCCCCGTTCGTCCATCACGCGCAGGGCGAGCGCATTCTCGGTGAGCGGCTCGGAGACGGGTTCGGAGGATGGGGGTGTGGGCGTGTGGGCGTGGCCCCCCCTCCACACTCCCTCCTCCCACACCCTGGCTCCGGCGTGCGGACTGGAAACGCACCCGCCCTGTCTGCGAGGGGGACCCGCCGTGCGTCGTACACTGCGTCCCTGCACGGATCCCCCGAGCCATGAGCGTCCGAGACATCGAGCGTGCCCTCGCCCTCCTGGGTGCCGACGACCTCCAGCGCATCTCCCAGCTCGCCCTCGCGAGGCTGGCCCACCTCGCCCGAGCCGGGGAGACGTCGGCCGAGGGCGACCTGGGGGGCTCCGCTCTCGACCTCGTTCGAGACCTCCCGAGCGCGGGGGATGGACTTGCCGCGCCAGACCTCTCGACGTCGAAGGCGCACATGGAAGGGTTCGGCGAGCGCGCGGCATGACAGCCCTCGCCGACACCGGCCTCCTCGTGGCACTCCTCTACACGCGCGACCAGTTCCACCCGTGGGCCCTCACGGAGTTTGGCCGGCTCCGAACGCCCCTGCTGACGTGTGAGGCGGTCCTCGCGGAGACGGCGCACCTCGTCGGCACCCGGGGCGTGCCCCGCGACCGAGTCGCCCGGTTGGTGAGCTCGGGCGCCGTTCGGGTCGCGTTCGACGTCCAACGGGAGGCGCTGGCGGTCGGCCGGCTGCTGGAGCGGTACGCCGACGTCCCGATGGACTGGGCCGACGGGTGCCTCGTTCGCATGAGCGAGCTCCACGCCGACGCCGAGGTGTTCACGCTCGACAGGGGCTCCCAGATCTACAGGAGGCACCGGGACCAGCCGATCCCCACTCGGATGCCCGTCGAGCGCCGCTGAACTCTCCGCTACGCCGTCCCGTTGGTGCCGGCCGACGGCAGCGCGTCCATCGCCGGGCCGCGCCGGCCGCCGGGCGCGATGATCCCGTGCCGGAGCCCGACCGTCTCGAACGCGCCGAGCACGCGGTCGAGCTCGTCGTCCGAGTGCGTGGCCATGTAGCTCGTCCGCATGAGCGACTGGCCGGGCGGGACGGCCGGGGGGATGACGGCGTTCGTGAACACGCCCTCCTCCAGCAGGTCCTTCCAGAACGCGAAGCACCGGTACATCTCGCCGATGACGACCGGGATGATCGGCGTCTGCGAGGCCCACACGTCGAACCCGAGGTTGCGGAACCCGTCGCGCATGGTGTCCGAGATGGTCGCCAACCGGTCGAGCCGCTCGGGCTCGGCCTCCAAAATGTCGAGGCACGCGAGCACCGTCGCCACGGCCGACGGCGGCATCGAGGCCGAGAAGATGTGGGTCGAGGCCGTGTGGCGGACGTACTCGATCACGGTCTCGTCGCCGACGACGAACCCGCCGAGCGACGAGAAGCTCTTCGAGAACGTCCCCGACGTGAGGTCGACGCGGTCCTCCAACCCGAAGGCCGAGGCCGTGCCCCGCCCGCCGTCGCCGATCACGCCGACCGCGTGGGCGTCGTCCAGGAACAGGGCCGCGCCGAACTCCTCGGCGAGCGCGACCAGCTCGGGCACCTTGGCCAGCGTGCCCGACATCGAGAACACGCCGTCGGTCACGATGAGCTTGCCGGCGTCCGGGCGCTCGGTCGAGACCCGCTCCAGGAACGTCCGCAGGTGGGCCATGTCGCTGTGCCGGTAGCGGACGGTCTCGGCGGCCGAGACCTGCTGGCCGGCCAGGATGCAGGCGTGGTTGTCCTTGTCGGAGAAGATGACGTCGCCGCGGCCGGCCAGGCTCTGCAACACGCCCTGGTTGGTCATGTAGCCGGTCGAGAACAGGACGCAGGCCTCCTTCCGCATGAACGCCGCGAGTCGCTCTTCGAGCTCGAGGTGGAGGTCGAGCGTCCCGTTCAAGAACCGGCTCCCCGTGCACCCCGTCCCGTACTTGTCGACGGCCGCCTTGGCCGCCTCCCGGACGCGGCGGTCGCTCGTCAGGCCGAGGTAGTTGTTCGACCCGGCCATGATGGTCTCCCGGCCGTCCATGATGGCCGTCGTCCCCTCGTTGACCTCGATGGCCCGGAAGAACGGGTAGAGCCCGGCGTCGTGGACCTTCTGGTAGTCGCCGTCGGGGGCGAAGAAGGCCGTCGCCTTGTCGAACAGCGACGCGACCGGCCGGGCGTCCGGGTCGGGCGTGGCGCCGGTCGGCTGCTGTCCGAGGAAGTCAGGGAGGGTCATTGGGCGCGGGCCGGGGCGGCGACCGACGAAGATACCCGCCGCCGGGCGGCGACCGACGCAAAACCCGGTGAAGGGGCCGTCGGCGTCGCGAGACGGGGCCCGCGTCGCGAGACCGGGGACGGAGGACCGGGGACAACGAGAACGGGGAGGGGAGTGCTCCCTGCCATCCTCTCCACCCCTCCTCCGGCCCAGACCACAGACGCTCTCTCGACCCTGAGCTAACGCTCTCTCATACGGATTCAGCGGGTTGATGGCCGGATCGGCACTGCGGATGCGTGATTCGTGACTCTCTCGGGCGGAGGGCCGCGCGTCACGAATGGAGCGTCCCCGATCTGGGGCCTGCCAGACGTGCCGTGTTCTTGTACGAGCGGTCTTCCGTCCCCCGTCCTCTGTCTCTAGACGCCTCAGGAGGATCTGGCGCAACCCGGGCCCCTCAGGCGGCCACCCGAGCGGCTGGCGTGGCCGCGCCCAGCACGCGCTCGATGACGTCGGCGGCGCGCTCGCGGCCGACCGTCCCGCCGGCGGCGGCCCGCTGGCGCAGGCCGTCGGCGCGGTCGAGGAAGCCGCGGAGGTCGTCGGCGCGGAGGTCCCGGTCGAGGACGGCCTCGCCCCAGCCCTGCTCGCGGAGCGCGAGCGCGTTGACGGTCTGCTCGAAAAAGCCCCGGTTGGGGAGCGCGAGGACCGGCTTGCCCAGGTGGAGCGCCTCGGACAGCAGCGTGAACCCGGCCGTGGCCACGACGGCGCGGCACCCGGCGAGGTCAGCCAGGAAGCCGGCCCGCGACGGAGGCCGCAAGCGGACGTTCGGCGGGGCGCCCGGCCCGGGCCCGAGCCCGTACACGTCGGCCGGGGCGCCGACGTGGCCGAGCGCGTCCAAGAGCGCGCCCATCCCCTCGCCCTCGTTGACGTAGACCAGCAGGCGCCGGCCCGCGCGGGGCCGCGCACGGAGCACGTCGTCGCGCAGGATGGGCGGCACGAACACGGCCGTCGAGCCCCGGCGCGGCGGGGGAAAGAAGAACGACGGGACGACGACGGCGTCGGGCCGCGTCGGCGCCAGCACAGCGATGCCGAGGGCCGTGCCCAGCCGGGAGGGCAGCGACCGGAGCGGCGCCCGAGGGCGGGCCTCGGTCAGCACCAGCTGGTGGCTCAGGGCCACCACGGGCACGCCGATCCGCTGAGCCCCACGCGCGACGAACGGCTCGTGGTCGGCCACGACCACGTCGGCGCCGACCGTGCCGAGCCAGCGGGCCGCGTCGGCGACGATCTCGGGGCTCCGCCACGTCAGGGCGAGGTTGGCCCGGGCCGTCGCCCCCATCCGGACCCGGTTGCCGTGCAAGACCTGGCGCAAGCCGGGCACCCGGTAGACGGCGCCGTCGCTGACGTTGTCGAGCCGGTCGGCGGCGGGGGCGTCGGCGGCGAACGTGACCCGGTGGCCCCGGGGCCGCAGGGCCTCCGCGACGGCGACCGCGCGGGAGGCGTGGCCGCGGCCGTGGCCGCAGAGCGCGTAGACGACGTGAGCCAGAGGTCCGGGGGAGAGGGGACGGGCCAACCCCAGCGCACGGACGCTCGTTCCGATCCGTCCCCGTGGCCGGGTGGGGGAGGACGTCCGGCGGGCGTCTCGCCGCGCCGAGGTCTGCCGGCGCGGTTTGGGCCGAGCCCGGGCCGGCCGATACCCCGTCGGCACCCCGACCGCCCCATGCCTTCCGCTTCCATCCTCGGCGTCCGCTTCGACGCGCGCACGGCCGACCACGCCGCGGCCGACATCCTGGCGTGGGCCGCGGCCGGGGAGGCCCGCTACGCCTGCTTCTCGAACGCCCACAGCGTGATCGAGGCCGGCGACGACCCGGCCTTCGCCCGCGTCCTCAACCGAGCCGACCTCAACCTGCCCGACGGCATGAGCATCGTCCGCGAGATGCGGGCCCGAGGCGTCGCGCAGCGCGACCGCGTCTACGGCCCCGACGCCATGCTCGCCGTCGCCCGCGGGGCGGCCGAGGCCGGGGTGCCGGTCGCGCTCTACGGCTCGTCGCCCGAGGTGATCGGCCGGCTGCGCGAGCGGATGCCCCAACGGGCGCCCGGCCTGCGCGTCGTCGAGGCCATCTCGCCCCCGTTCCGCCCGCTCACGCCCGACGAGGACGAGGCGGACGTCGCCCGCCTCCGGGCGTCGGGGGCCCGGATCGTGTTCGTCGGGCTCGGGTGCCCGCGGCAGGAGCGGTGGTGCGCCGCGCACGCCGACCGCGTCGGCGCCGTCTGCCTCGGGGTCGGGGCCGCGTTCGACTTCCACGCGGGCCTGCTCCGCCAGGCGCCGGCCGTCCTCCAGCGGGCCGGGCTCGAGTGGGCGTTCCGGCTGGCGATGGAGCCGCGCCGGCTGTGGCGGCGCTACGGCCGCGTCGTCCCCCGCTTCCTGATCGGGACGGCCCGGGAGCGGAGCGCCGGCGTGACGGCGCTGTCGGGGCGAGCCGGGGCCCGTTCGTCGTAGACGGACGAAGACGACGGGCGAGGCAGGGGCTACAGAGGGAGGTGCGTGGAACGGCGGAAGTGGGGGAGGGGATTAGGGACGGTCGAGAACCCGAGATCGGTTTGTGGTGTATCCTCCGGTACGGAAGCGACACGGACTTCCGCACTCTACCCCTTCATCCCCATGGCGAAAGCCCGCAGCACCCGCAAGAGCACCCCGTTCGAGTTCGAGACCCTCTCTGAGAAGGAGGCGGCCGAGCGTCGTAGCACACGGGGCACTCGTCGGAGCAAGTATTCCCCCATCGGCGAGCAGTTCCAGGATCTCGGCACGGACAAAGTCCTCGCGTTCAGCGCGAGCAAGAACGAGGTCCAGGGCGTCCGCAACTACATGCGGCGCAACTTCGACGGTGAGCACCAGGTCAACAGCCGCCGGACGGACGGCGACATGTACGAGGTCCACATCTCGCGCACGTCGTAGCCCACGGCTCCCAGCCCGACGGGGCCGTCCGGTGCGTCCGGACGGCCCCGTTTCGTTTGGTGCCGGTCCGCGCGGCGCCGCGGCGCCTGGGGGGCGCCCGGAGGCGGGGCGGGCCGTGGTATGGAATTGGCGGAGCGGCGGGCGTTCTCGCTCTTCGTCCATGCGCCTTTTGCTCACCGGCCACGACGGCTACATCGGCACGGTCCTCGCGCCGATCCTCCGGGCCGCCGGCCACGACGTGGTCGGGCTCGACGCCGGATGGTTCTCGGCGTGCCCGTTCGGGCCCGACCCTGTGCCGCCGCCGTCCCGCTGCCTCGACGTCCGCGACGTGACCGCGGCCGACCTCGACGGGTTCGACGCCGTCGTGCACCTGGCGAACCTGTCGAACGACCCGCTGGGCAACCTCGACCCGGGCCTGACCGACCGCGTCAACGCCGGGGCGTCGGTCCGGCTGGGCGCGCGGGCGCGGGAGGCCGGCGTCGGGCGGTTCGTGTTCGCGTCGTCGTGCAGCCTGTACGGCGCCGCCGGGCAGGACGCCGTGACGGAGGAGGCCGCCTTCCGCCCGGTCACGGCCTACGGCCGCGCCAAGGTCGACGCCGAGGCCGGGCTCCGCGCCCTCGCGGGCGACACGTTCTCGCCGGTCTACCTCCGCAACGCGACCGTCTACGGCGTGTCGCCGCGGCTCCGGTTCGACCTGGTCGTCAACAACCTGACGGCGTGGGCCGTGGCGACCGGGGCCGTCCGGATGCTCAGCGACGGGACGCCGTGGCGCCCCCTCGTCCACGTCGAAGACGTGAGCCGGGCCGTGCGGGCGGCGCTCGAGGCGCCCCGCGAGGCGGTCCACGACCAGGCGTTCAACGTGGGCCGCGAGGGCGAGAACTACCAGGTCCGGGACGTCGCGGTCCTCGTCGGGGAGGAGGTCCCGGGGTGCCGCGTCACCGTTGCCGACGGGGCCTCGCCGGACGCCCGGTCGTACCGCGTCAGCTTCGCCAAGATCGCCGAGCGTCTGCCCGGCTGGCAGCCGACGTGGACCGTCCGGGACGGCGTCCGCCAGGTCCGCGACGCGCTCGCCGGGCTGGGCCTGACGCCCGACGTGTTCGAGGGCCCGCGCTACTCCCGGATCGCCCACCTCCGCCAGCTCCTCGACGCCGGCGCCCTCGGCCCCGACCTCCGGTGGGCCGAGACGTCGGGCGACGGCGCGCTCGCCGCCCCGGCTCGCGCCCGCGCCTAGCCCGTGACGGGCCGACGAGCCCCCTCACGCCCCCCGACCCTCATGCCGATCCTCGACGTGCCCTCGCCCCGGCTCGACGGGGCGCCCCGCGCGCTCCCCGCCGACGTACCCGATCAAGGCTTCCCCTGCCGCGCCTGCGGGACGCCGCTCCGCTTTTCGGTGGTCGACCTCGGGCTGAGCCCGCCGTGTCAGAACGTGGTCCGGCCCGGCCAGTTGGGGGAGGGCGAGGCGTTCTACCCGCTTCACGCCTTCGTCTGCCACGAGTGCTCGCTGGTCCAGATCGACGCCGTCGTCCCGCCGGAGGCCATCTTCGAGGGCGAGTACGCCTACTTCTCGTCGGTCTCCGACTCGTGGGTGGCCCACGCCGGCCGCTACGTCGACGCCGTCGCCGAGCGGTTCGGGCTGGGCGCGGACAGCCTGCTGGTCGAGGTCGCGTCGAACGACGGGTACCTGCTCCAGCACGCCGTGGCCCAGGGCATCCCGTGCCTGGGCGTCGAGCCGGCCGCGAACGTGGCCCACGCCGCGCGCGAGCGGGGCGTCCCGACGCGCGTCGCGTTCTTCGGCGAGGCCGAGGCGCGGGCGATGGTGGCCGAGGGGATCCGGGCGGACGTGATCGCGGCCAACAACGTGCTCGCGCACACGCCGCACCTCAACAGCTTCGTCGCCGGGCTGGCGGTGCTCCTGAAAAACGAGGGCGTGGCGACTCTCGAGTTCCCTCACCTCGTCCGTTTGATGGAGGGGAACCAGTTCGACACCGTGTACCACGAGCACTTCTCGTACTTCTCGTTCACGGCCGTCGAGCGCGTGTTCGCCCGGCACGGCCTGACCCTGTTCGACGTCGAGGAACTGACGACGCACGGCGGCTCGCTCCGGATCTACGCCCGCCACGCCTCCGATATCTCGAAGCCGGTCACCGACCGCGCCGTCGAGCTGGCGGCTCGGGAGCAGGCGTGGGGCGTCGACGACCTGGCGACGTACGCCCGCTTCGCTGAGCAGGTGCGCGAGACCAAGCGGGGGCTTTTGGACTTCCTGATCGGCGCGCGCCGGGCCGGCAAGACGGTCGTCGGCTACGGGGCCCCGGGCAAGGGCAACACGCTGCTCAACTTCTGCGGCGTCCGCACCGACCTCCTGGACTACACCGTCGACCGGAACCCGTACAAGCAGGGGACCTGGACGCCGGGCACCCGGATCCCGGTCTACGACCCGGCGCGGATCGCGGAGACCCGGCCGGACTACGTGCTGATTTTGCCGTGGAACTTGCGTGACGAGATCGCCAGCCAGATGGCCCACGTGCGCGACTGGGGCGGCCGGTTCGTCGTCCCGATCCCGGCCGTCGAGGTGTTCTGACTCAGGGTACGGGGCACGGGGTACGGGGTACCTCGGCCTCGTGCCGTACCCCGTACCGTGTACCTCGCACCCACCGACATCCCCGGCTGCGTCGTCGTCCGCCCCGAGCGGCACGCGGACGGGCGCGGCCACTTCGCGCGGACGTGGGACGGGGCCGTGTTCGCGGCGGCCGGGCTCCCGACGACGGTCGCCCAGTGCTCGGCCTCGTTCAGCGAGCGGGCCGGGACGCTCCGCGGGATGCACTGGCAGGTCGCGCCGCACGCCGAGGCCAAGCTGGTCCGCTGCACGCGCGGCGCCGTGTTCGACGTCTGCCTCGACCTCCGGCCGGACTCGCCCACGTTCCGCCGGTGGCATGGCGAGACCCTGACGGCCGACAACGGCGTGTCCCTGCTCGTCCCCGAGGGGTGTGCCCACGGCTGCCTGACGCTGGAGGACGCGACCGAGGTGCTCTACATGATCTCGGCGCCCTTCGTCCCCGAGGCGGCCCGCGGCGTGCGCTACGACGACCCGGCGTTCGGGATCGCGTGGCCGCGCGAGGTGACGGTGATTCATCCCCGCGACGCGAGCTACCCGCTCGTCGGAGCGGAGGGCGGGGTGCGTAAGTTGCGGGGGTGAGGCGCTCGGCTGTCCGTCGTGCGCGGACCCCAAGCGGACGTGAGGGGCCCGGGAGGTCCGCGCTCTTTGACCGGCTGAAGGGGCCGCCGCGCGGCCGCTCCGAGCAGAGCCCCTGGCATGAGACCGGGCCGCCCCGGAACAAAGCGCCGATTCTGCGCGAACCTGGACCCTAGCAGTCGCCCTCCGGGGCGGCTGAGGATTGAAACACGGGCGCGTGGGTCTTGTTGGACGGGACGGGCCTGGACTAGCAGTCGCCCTCCGGGGCGGCTGAGGATTGAAACGGGCCGACGGGGCGCAACGGGTTCGCGGCCCAGAGCGGCTAGCAGTCGCCCTCCGGGGCGGCTGAGGATTGAAACTCCTCCAGGTCCGAGATCGAGAGGTACCGGAACTGCTAGCAGTCGCCCTCCGGGGCGGCTGAGGATTGAAACTCCAGGGTCAGCCCGAACTCCTCGGCCGCGGCCCGGCTAGCAGTCGCCCTCCGGGGCGGCTGAGGATTGAAACCAAATGGAGATGCACGAGAACGGCGTGATCAGGAACTAGCAGTCGCCCTCCGGGGCGGCTGAGGATTGAAACCAGAAGCCGTGGGGCGAGACGACGACCGACGTGCTCGCCTAGCAGTCGCCCTCCGGGGCGGCTGAGGATTGAAACCCGTCCAGGTACTCGCACACCTCCGAGGTCCGGCTAGCAGTCGCCCTCCGGGGCGGCTGAGGATTGAAACTGGAACCGGAGGCTCACCGTCTGGTGGCCCGAGGCGCTAGCAGTCGCCCTCCGGGGCGGCTGAGGATTGAAACGAGTTCGACTTTTCCGAGCTGGGCGAGGGCCGGACTAGCAGTCGCCCTCCGGGGCGGCTGAGGATTGAAACGCCATGCGTGTACGCGCCCAGTCCTTCGAGGCATCGTAGTTGCTAGCAGTCGCCCTCCGGGGCGGCTGAGGATTGAAACCAGCCCATGCCGTACGGCGGATCGGAGACCACGGCCTAGCAGTCGCCCTCCGGGGCGGCTGAGGATTGAAACCTGACCTCTGCGAGCAGGGCGTCGGCATCGTAGGCGCTAGCAGTCGCCCTCCGGGGCGGCTGAGGATTGAAACCAGTCGCGGCCGTGGTCGAAGAAGTCGGCCGGGGTCTAGCAGTCGCCCTCCGGGGCGGCTGAGGATTGAAACGGGGAGGTCTGGCAGGAGCTCCCCCCCGCGATCATCTAGCAGTCGCCCTCCGGGGCGGCTGAGGATTGAAACGAGAAGAAGGGCGGGCGCCAGTTGGACCTGGCGACCTAGCAGTCGCCCTCCGGGGCGGCTGAGGATTGAAACTCGACCGCCGCGATGGCCTTGGCCTGCTTGTCCCCTAGCAGTCGCCCTCCGGGGCGGCTGAGGATTGAAACGAGCCGAGCCGGAAGACGGCCGCGGCGTTGAGGCTAGCAGTCGCCCTCCGGGGCGGCTGAGGATTGAAACGTCGAGCGCGTCCGCGACGTCGCCGCCCTCCTCGCCACTAGCAGTCGCCCTCCGGGGCGGCTGAGGATTGAAACCAGAGGGAGGCCGGCGGCCCCGAGGTGTTCCCCGACACTAGCAGTCGCCCTCCGGGGCGGCTGAGGATTGAAACAACCCGGGAGACTGGGTGACGCCGTCGCGGACATACGCTAGCAGTCGCCCTCCGGGGCGGCTGAGGATTGAAACCACGTCGCCCCCGACCCCTCCCGCGTCACGTCCTCCAGCTAGCAGTCGCCCTCCGGGGCGGCTGAGGATTGAAACCAGCGCCGGATCGGCCTCCGCCCCGACGCCCGGATCTAGCAGTCGCCCTCCGGGGCGGCTGAGGATTGAAACTTGGAGTGGAGGCGCGCTCGGCCCCCGGCGTCCGTCGAGGCGAGCGCTCAGTGCGAGCGACGACGGCCCGCAAGGGCCCTGTTGACAGCGGCCACGTCAAAGGCGTCCGGGTCGAACGGTCCGATCCACTCCATCAGCTCAGCGTGCTCCTCGTGGCCGGGGGCCGTGAACGCCGGGCGGATCTCGTTGTAGCGCCACGTGCCGCCGGAGTCCTCGGGCGGGCCCGCGTTCTCGCCGTCGAGGCAGACCGCGCGGTCTGGCCCGTCCGGGTCGACGGCCTCCAGCACGACCGCGTGCTCCCAGCCGTCGCCGAAGTCGTACTCGTAGAGGAGGGCGTCGCCGGGCTCGACGAGGAGCGTGTCGAGGCGGACTCCGCGCTCGTCCTCGTCGCCCTCCAGCGCCATCCCGAACGGGTGCTGGTACGACACGCCCTCTTCCGTCTCGAAGCGGTGGAGGTGGGAGTTCGTCCAGCCCATCGCCGTCTGGAGGACGCCGTGGAGCCGGTCGAGCGGGAGGCCGGCGGGGACCGAGTGGGTCCGCCAGATGGGCGGGTCGCTGTCGACGAGATCCACGCGGAGACGGAAGGCGCGGGGCATCGGAGGTAGGGAAGAAAGGGAGCGGATCCGAACCTACCTCTCTGCCAGACGCGACAGGAGCGCGCGTGGCGCGAGGGCCTCCACCTCCGAACCCTCGAATCCCGACACATCCCGGGTCACGAGGACGTCACTTCCACACCCCTTCGCGGACTCGGCCGTGACGGCGTCCTCGAAGTCCCTGAGCCTGCCCTCGACCGCGCGCAGAACCTCGGCCTCCGATACCGACGCGACGCGGAACACGCTCGTGAGCAAGCGGACAGCCGCGTATGCGTCGTCGGCCGGTCGTTGGGCGCCCTCACTGGCTCGCGCCTTCCGCACAACGTAGAAGACGGTCGTGACGGCGTGCGCGCTGACGTACCCGTCGAGCACCCCGCGAACGACGGCGTCGGTGAGCAGCGCCGCGTCTCGGGCGTACGGCTCCCGCTCCAGCAGCAGGTCCAGGACGACGTTGGTATCGAACAGGACCCGCATCATGCTCCTCCCGAGCTAGCGGTGCTTCCGTTCGAGGCGCTCCCAGTAGTCGCCTTCCTCGACGTCGGCCCCGGCGGCCCGGCCGAGCAGTTCGCGGGTCTGAGGCGAGAGCGCCGCGCGCCAGTCGTCGCCGCTCGTTTCCAGCGCCGCGACGTACTGGCGGAACAGGTCCTCGACGGAGGTCCCGCGCTGACGGGCCGCACGCTCGGCGGCCTCGGCCGTCCGGCGGTCGAGGCGGAGGGTGAGCGAGACGGTGTCCGAGGCGGGCACGCAGAGGTCGGGCGTCTGAGGATTGAAACGTACGTCACTCGTGCCGGTGCCCGGATCGCGCCGGGCACGATTGCCAGCGAGGCGGGAAGCGCAGGACACGAGCGGTGTCGGCGAGGGACGGCAGCCTACGGTGCGAGGTCGGGCGGTTCCGAACTCGCGCACACGCCTTCGCACATCGTGACGCGCCGTTGTCGGACACTCGCCGTACGTTTTCGACTCCGTATCCGAGACCGCGTTGCCCTTCATCGCCCACTCTCCCCCGACCTCCGGTGGCCCGCCGCAGCCGCTCTTCGAGGACGACGGCGAGGTCGAGGCGCACGCCCGCGCCGTCGCGCGGCTGGCGGGTGGGTTCGCGGAGGCGTTCGAGTCGCAGCGCGTGGCCGAGTGGCTGGGCTGGTGGCACGACGCCGGCAAGGTGAGCCCGGACGTGCGAGCGCTTTCCCTGTGTTCCCAGCGCGCGGTATGAACGCTCACACACCCAACTCCACAGGCCAATGGCATCCCCTCGACGCGCACAGTCGAGACGTGGCCGACGCGGCCGCGCAAGCGGCGCGGGTGTTCGGTGGAGCGGCGAGTGCCCGGTGGGCTGGCATCCTGCACGATCTGGGGAAGGCGAACCCCGCGTTTCAGGAGTACCTCGATGCGTGCGAGGAGACCGCGCGGCTGGGGCGTCGGCCTCCGCGAGCGGGTTCTACTCCGCACGCCATCTGGGGAGCCGCCATCGCAGACCGCCTTCAGAGCAGGTTGGGTTCGGGATGGGAGGAGGTCGCCATCGTCGTGGCCGGGCACCATGCCGGGATCAAGAAGCCGAGCGCCATCGCTGGCGAGGTAGAAGCCCTCGGCGAGCCCGCAGACGTGTTCGCAGCGTGCGTTCAGGCATTGGCTGCGGTGGGGACTCCGGCAGAACCACCCGAGCCGTCCCCGGCCGATGCATCCGAGCGGGAGATGCGGGTTCGCTTCCTCCTCTCAGCCCTCGCCGACGCTGACTACCTCGACACCGAGCGTCATTTCAGCTCGGCGAAGCACAACGAGCGTGGAGACCACGACTCCATTGGCGCGCTGGCGGACCGTCTCGCAGAGGCGCAGGAGAGGTTCACGGCATCGCTCGATGATCCTGACTCCGAGGTCAACACGATCCGCCGAGAGGTCTACCAAGCGTGCCGCACGCGGGCGACCGATCCGTCCGGCTTCTTTCGGCTGACCGTCCCGACGGGTGGCGGCAAGACGCGAAGCGGGCTGGCCTTCGCCCTCGAACATGCTCGCGCGAACGGACTCGATCACGTCGTCGTCGGCATCCCGTACACGAGCATCATCGACCAGACGGCGGCCGTCTACACGAGCCTCTTGGGGAGTCGGAACGTGCTCGTTCACCACAGCCAGACACCCGCACCGCCGAACGCGGGTGACGAAGACGCCGTCGGCCCCGCCCTGCGACATCGGCTGGCGACCGAGAACTGGGACGCGCCTGTCGTGGTCACGACGACGGTGCAGCTTTTCGAGAGCCTGTTCAGCCGTCGGCCCGGCCGCGTTCGCAAGCTGCACCGCCTCGCGCGGAGCGTGATCGTGCTCGACGAGATCCAAGCGCTCCCGCCCGACGTCCTCCTGCCGACGCTCGACGCGCTCCGGATTCTCGTGGGGTGGGGGGCGAGCGTCGTGTTCTCGTCGGCCACGCAGCCGCACTTCGAGAGCGTCGCCAGCCTGCCGCCGATGCGGGGTAACGCCTCGACCGAGATCGTCCCGGACCACGCCGCTCACTTCGGCGCGCTCGAACGGGTCCGCTACGAGCCCCGCCTCGACCCGATACCGTGGGACGATCTCGCGGTCGAAGTCGCGGGTCTCGATCAGGTGCTCGTCATCGTCAACGCGCGACGCGACGCCATCGAACTAGCCCGTCGACTTGCCGAGGCGGGCGTCGACGGCCTGGAACACCTCTCAACGCTGCTAACCGGCGCCCACCGTCGGCTGGTGCTCCGGCGTGTTCGCCAGCGACTAGCGGCGGGCCTGCCCGTCCAGCTAATCTCGACCCAGGTGGTTGAGGCGGGGGTCGATCTGGATTTCCCCGACGTGTTCCGGGCGCTCGGGCCGCTCGACCGCATCATCCAGGCCGCCGGGCGCTGCAACCGCGAGAACCGACTCGGGCGTCACGGCGGGCGCGTGGTCGTGTTCTCGCCAGAGGGCGGGGGACTGCCACCGGGACCGTACCGGATCGGGACTGGCGAGGCCCGCGACCTCCTCACGCACGCGGACCCGCACGCGCTGGACACGCAGCGGTCGTACTTCACGAACCTGTTCGCCAAGGCCACGCTGGACGCGCACGACGTCCAAACGGCTCGCCTCGGATACGTCGCCGAGGGAGGTGGGATGGACTTCGTGGAGACCGACAAGCGGTACCGCCTTATCCCGGACGACACGACGCCGGTGCTCGTCGCCAGCGGTGCAGAGGACACGAGCGCGGTTTCGCTGCGCCTCAAGAGCTGGGACGACGCGGGCGAGCGCGGCGACTGGCGAGCCCGCCGTCACGCCTGGCGCCGCCTCCAGCCGTTCGTCGTCAATGTGTTCGACCGCCAATTCGGCATCTTCCAACAGAGCCCGCACTTCGAGACGCTTGACGACGATGCCCTCCACGTCTGGCGCGGCACCTACGACCCGCTCCTCGGCCTCCCGCTCGAACTCACCGATCCGGCCGACCTCGCCCTCGACCCCGCTTTCCTCATCGCCTGACATGGCCGACCCGCACATCTCGCTCGCCGTTTGGGGCGACCTCGCCCTGTTCTCCCGGCCCGACCTCCGCGTCGAGCGCGTGAGCTACCCCGTCATCACGCCCAGTGCAGCGCGCGGCGTGTTCGAGGCCGTGTTCTGGAAGCCCGAGTTTTCGTACCGGATCCGCCGCATCGACGTGGTAAAGCCGGGAACGACCGTGAGCGTGCTCCGCAACGAGATCAAGAATCGTCAGAGCGATACGCCGATCCAAATCGAGAAGGCGCGGACGCAGCGGACGGCGCTCATGCTCCAGAACGTCCGCTACGTCTTGCACGCCGATCTGGTGCTACGGCCCCATGCGACGGATCACGTCGCCAAGTACCGCTGCCAGTTGGAGCGCGCCATCGGCAAGGGGCGCTGCTTTCACCGACCGTACCTCGGCACGCGCGAGTGCGCCGCCCACTTCGCTGTTCCGGGCGCCGACGACACACCGGACGATTCGTTCTCGCTCCACCTCGGGACGATGCTCTTTGATCTCGCCTTCGTACCGGGCAAGGCGACGGGCGGGTTTTCTTTCCGTCGTCAGGATGGCGAAGGAAAGAAGGTGGTTCCGGGCTCAGCGTCGCCCGTGTTCTTTGACGCCCGAGTCGAGCGGGGCGTGCTCGATCTCGACTCCCATCAACACCTCTACCGCGAGATCGACTCGCTCCAAGGCTATGCTATCTGATCTCGTCACGCTCGGCCGACGCCTCCGAGAGGACGGCCGCATCCCGCCTCCCGGCTTCGCTGAGTACTCCGCCCCGATCCAGTGGGCGCTGACCGTCCGCCCACCCGCCGAAGCTGGAGGTGTCTGGACGTTCGGGCTCATCGAGGACGGGCGCGACCTACCTCGTCCAGATAGTGGCCGTACGCGCAACATTCTGGCCTACCCTGCTGTTGATTTCGCCGCCTACGTGTTTGGGATTGCGACGAAGATCGACGGGAGCACGGACAAAGAGGCTCTCCACAAGCACGACAAATTCCTCGGTCGTCTCGAAAAAATTGCTGATGCAGTCACGACAGAGGAACTCCGAGAGGTGATCCTCGCCGTCCGTGATAGTCTTCAGCGCGGCGACATCCAGCCAAGCGGCGAAGTCAAGGCTGACCATTGGGTCGCCATCGAAGTTCGGGAAGGACCGCTCGCAGGGGCGCCGCTCTTCGAACATCCAGAGATTCGCGCGCTCTGGGAGGACGAGATGCGCGAGGCGGTCATGCGCAACGACGACGCCGGAACGTGCTCGGTGACGCTGAACGATGGGCCACTCGTCTACCGGGTGCCCGGCAAGGGCTACTTCCAGAATGGAACCGCCAAGCTTCTCGGGCTAGATAAGGATGCGTTCGTGTCGTACGTCGGCGGCGGGGCGGCGTCTGACAAGACTCACATCGGATTGACGTTCGAGGCAGCGGATCTCTCCAATCGTGCGCTGGAATACCTCTCGCGGAGCGAGGCTCATCAGCGGCGGCTCGTGACCGACAAAGACAGTGATCTGCGCTCCGTCACGGCGCTGCTGTGGATGGACGTGGACGAGCCGGTCGTCATCGAGACGGACAGCGAGCCGACTGAATTGGTACAGGAGGACATGATCGCCTCACTTATGGCGACGATGGACACGTCCAGCAAAGACCGGAAGACTCCCCGGGCCGATCTCCGCGACGTGCACTCCATGCTGAAGTCCCCCTTTCTCGGTGCGATGACCGGAGCGAATCTGGACACGGCCGCCGTCCATCTGGGGGTGCTCTCGAAGAATACCTCTCGCGTCGTCGTGCGCGACTACCAGACGGAGACGCTGTCGGAGATCAAGGCCAGCCTCTCTGCCTTCCTTCAGGCGGCGTCGCTGGCGGCCCCCGACAAGTACGGCCATGTGCGGGGCGCCCGTCCTGTCTCGGTCCACGAGATGCTGCGGACGACCTACGGCATCGTAGACGAGAAAGGCAAACTCGTCGCCTCGGCGACGAAGTCCACCAGCCACGCGCGCGCGCTGTTTCGGACAGCCTACTTCGGCACCCCGCCGCCGCAGGCCACGCTCCAATCGGCCTTGGCCCGCATCCGCACGCTGATGACGAAAGAGGATGATCCGAAGCGTCCGTCCCGTCTCCACGCGCTCCTCTCCCTCGTCAAGCTCCTGCTCACCCACACCACCGACGATGCCATGACCCTCGAACACCTCGATCCAGACCGAAACGAACAGGCCTACCTCTGCGGCCGACTCCTCGCCGTCCTCGGGCGAATCCAGCAAGATGCCCTCACCGACGACAACACGAAGGGCGACAAGGGCCAGACGCTCAACCGGACCATCACCGAGCGCTACTTCGCGTCTGCGTCGCTGGCGCCGAGCGCCTACCTCGGCACGCTCGTCCAGCGCGCCACGACGGCCCACATTCCTAAACTGCCGGACTCGTGGAAGACCGACGGCCCGAAGGATTTCCGCAAGACGACCGGGTGGGCGCTCGACCACCTCGAAACGCTCCAGAGCCGCATTCACGATCTCGGCGGCTTCCCGGACACGCTCGACCTGAAGGGGCAGGGCGAGTTCGCCCTCGGCTACTACCACCAGCGCGCTCAGTTCTACGGTGGCGGCGCGAAGAGTGCCGAGTCGTCCGAGACGACCGCCGAGTCCGCTGACCTCTTCACCTCCGCCTCCTGAATCCATGTCTGACACCCTTCTCGCCTCGACCATCACCGATCCCACGAAGCGCCACGACTTCGTCTTCCTCTTCGACGTCACGAACGGCAACCCGAACGGCGACCCGGACGCGGACAACACGCCGCGCTTCGACCCCGAGACGCGCCACGGATTGGTGACCGACGTATGCATCAAGCGCAAGGTGCGCGACTACCTCCACCAGATGGAGGACGCCAACATCTTCATCCAGTCCGACCTCTCGCTGAACGCGCGGATTGAAGAGCAGGTTGACAAGATCAGGAAGTCGGGCGGGAAGGTTGAAAAGAAGAAGGGGAAGAGCTTCCCGTTTAACCCCAACCTGCAGGAGGGAATGAACCATGCCTACCTCGACATCCGGCTCTTCGGCGCCGTGCTCTCAACGGGCGACTACAACGCCGGGCAGGTGCGCGGGCCGCTCCAACTCACGTTTTCCCGCTCGGTCGATCCCATCCTCCCGCTCTCGGTCACGATCACCCGACAGGCCCGGACGACGGACAAGCGGACCGAGACCGGCACGACCGAGATCGGCCGCAAGGCTATCGTGCCGTACGCGCTCTACCGGGGTACGGGCTTCTTCAGCCCGCACCTCGCCGAGGCGGTCGGGCTGTCGCGGGACGACCTCGGGCTGTTCTGGCTGGCGATGTCGCGGATGTTCGACTACGACCGTTCCGCAGCACGTGGTGAGATGGTACTTCGGGAAGCGTACGTGTTCACACACGATAACCCGCGTGGCAATGCTCCAGCGCACAAGCTCCTCGACCTCGTGCGCCCATCCAAGGTCGGGGCGCCTCGCGAGTACTCGGAGTATGCGCCTATCGAGATCGAGGAGGCGAATCTCCTAAGCGGCGTCACGTTGACGAAGCTGACAGACGTCGCCTGGGGCTAGCCGTGGTCCACGAGATCCGCCAGCCGCACGACTTCGAGGCCAGGGACGGCCTTGATGCCTGTGTCGTTCGTCAGCAGCACGTCGCAGCCCGCGTGTCGGGCCGTGGCGGCGTGGATGGCGTCGGGGAGCTTGAGCCGAGTGCCCGCACGGAGGCGGGCCGCCTCGACCAGCACGGCACGCGAGACCGGTACGACGGCGAACGAGGGGCGCGACTGGAGGAAGACCTCGTAGACCGAGACCAGATCGGCCCGCCCCTCGCGGAGCGGCATCACCAGCGCCTCCGCGAGCGAGATCTCGCTCGTAGCGGCGTCGACGCGCTGGTGCTCGATCTCGGCGAGGAGCCGGGCGAGGCTCTCCGAGAACGCTGGGTGCCCCTCGAAAGCGTAGATGAAGATGTTCGAGTCGAGGTACGTCCTCCGGCCTCCGATGCGCTCGATCAGTCCCATTCGTTCCGGAGCGCGCGGATGTACGCATCCACCTCCTCGGGCGTCTCGAAGAGCCCTTTCGCGGCGCCGATCATCTCCGTGAGCGGTGGAGGAGGGGGGAGGGCCCCCTCTTCTTCGGCCGTCGGCGTCTGGGCCTCGCGGTCGGGAGGGGGGTCGTCGCCCGCAGGCTCGGGCACGGTGACGACGACCTCGGCCTCGGTCACACCGCGGAGGGCCGGGTCGGACACTTCGAGGCGTCCGTCGACGACGGGGACGCGCTGGCGGATGGTGGGCATGGCGGCGGGGGCGGGGACGGCGTGAACGATACGACGCCCGCCCCCGGTGCCTGGCCCGACGCCGACCTCGTGCCGATCTCGGCGCTCCAGCACCACGCCTACTGCCCGCGCCAGTGCGCGCTGATCCACGTCGAGCAGGTGTGGGACGAGAACGTCTACACGCTCCGGGGCCGCCGGGCCCACGAGCGCGTCGACACGGCCGGCGGGGCAACGCGCGACGGCGTCCGCACGGAGCACGCGCTCCCGCTGTTCTCGGACCGGCTCGGGCTCGTGGGCAAAGCCGACGTGGTCGAGTTCGGGCCGGACGGGACGCCGCTCCCGGTCGAGCACAAAGTCGGCAGCCGCTCGAAAGGGGCGTGGGCTCGGCTGGCCGACGAGGTGCAGGTGGTCGCCCAGGCCGTGTGCTTGGAGGAGATGACTGGCCGGGAGGTCTCGCGCGCGGCCCTGTTTTACGGGAAGACGCGGCGCCGCGTCGAGGTGGACGTCACGGCCGAGCGCCGGGCCGACCTCGCGCGCCGGGTGGCCGAGGTCCGCGCGCTGCTGGCCGAGAGCCGCCTGCCGGCCCCCGTCGCCGACGGCCGGTGCCCGCGGTGCTCGCTCGTCGAGACCTGCATGCCGGACGTGGTCGCCCGTCTCGGCGACCCCGAGCCCGACGACGGGGACGACCCGTGACGACGCGACTTCGCAACACGTGCCCCCTCCAACCGTGACGACGCGGTTCCTCTACACGCGCCATCTCTGAACGTGACGACGCAGCTCCTCAACACGCTCTACGTCCAGACCCAGGGGACGTACCTCCGGCTCGAAGGAGAAACGCTCCGCGTCGAGGTCGAGAAGGAGCTCCGGCTCCAGATCCCGCTCCATCACCTGGGCGGGCTCGTCGTGTTCGGCAACGTCTTGCTCAGCCCGTTCCTCTTGAAGCGGTGCGCCGAGGACGGCCGGTCGGTCGTGTGGCTCTCGCGCGGCGGTCGGTTCGTGGGCCGGCTGGCGGGGCCCGTCAGCGGGAACGTGTTGCTGCGAGAGGCCCAGCACGCCGCGCTCGCCGACCCCGAGCGGACGACGGCCGTCGCCCGGTCGGTCGTCGTCGGCAAGGTCCGCGCACAGCGGGCGGTCCTGATGCGGGCCGCGCGCGAGGCCGACGGCCACGACGAGCCGGCGATCCGGGCCGCGGCCGAGGCGCTGGCGCGGGCCCAGGCGGCGGCGAAGGGGGCCCCTGACGTGGACACGGTCCGGGGCGAGGAGGGGCAGGCGGCGGCCGTCTACTTCGACGTGTTCCCCCGGCTCGTCCGCGCGCCCGACGTGGGGTTCGACGGCCGGACCCGGCGGCCCCCGCGTGACCCCATGAACGCGCTGTTGTCGTTCCTCTACACGCTCGTCCGCGGCGATTGCACGGCGGCGCTCGAGAGCGTCGGGCTGGACCCCCAGGTCGGGTTCCTCCACGTGCTCCGGCCGGGCCGCCCGGCGCTCGCGCTCGACCTGATGGAGGAGTTCCGGCCGTCGGTCGCCGACCGGCTGGCGCTGGCGCTCGTCAACCGGCGCCAGCTCACGCCGGCCCACTTCGAGCCGCGCCCCGGCGGGGCCGTCTATCTCAACGAGGAGGGCCGCCGCGTGGTCCTCACGGCGTACCAGGAGCGCAAGCAAAAGGCCCGGCGGCACCGGCTGTTCAAGGAGCCCGTCCCGTGGGGCCTGCTCCCGTTCGTGCAGGCGCGGCTGCTCGCGCGCCACCTCCGCGGCGACCTCCCCCGCTACCCGCCCCACCGGGGCGCCTGACATGCAGCCGACCGCCAAGCGATTCGACGTCCTCGTGTGCTACGACGTCCAGACGACGACCCCGACCGGCGAGCGGCGCTTGCGGCGCGTCGGGAAGCTGTGCAAGAACTACGGCCAGCGCGTCCAGTACTCGATGTTCGCCTGCCGCGTGACGCGGGACCAGTACGAGGCGCTCGAAGCGCGGCTCCTCGACATCATCGACGAGGCGACCGACTGCCTCCACCTGTACACGTTGCCCGGCGGGCGCGAGGCGTGCCTCACGCGCCACGGCGTCAGCCGCTACACGGACTTCGACCAGCCGCTCATCTTGTGAGCGCGCGGACCGCAAGCGGACGCGGGATCGCCGGGCGGTCCGCGCTCTTTGACCGGCTGAACGATAGGGAAGGGGCGTCCGAAGGGGCGCGGGCGCGGGTCGATCTGGCACCGTCGCGGAACCAAACGCCCGTTCCGCGCGAACCTGGACCCCAGCGGCCACCTCTCGGGGTGGCCGAGGATTGAAACGCGTCGCGGTCGGCCTGGGCGTCGGCGACCGCCCAGCGGCCACCTCTCGGGGTGGCCGAGGATTGAAACATCCGGCGCGTGACGAGCCCGAAGTCGGGGTGGAACCAGCGGCCACCTCTCGGGGTGGCCGAGGATTGAAACTGGAGCCGGAGAAGGAGCTTCTCGCGCTCCGACACCAGCGGCCACCTCTCGGGGTGGCCGAGGATTGAAACGAGTGCGATGTCGAGGCTGACGGTTGACATTGGTCTCCAGCGGCCACCTCTCGGGGTGGCCGAGGATTGAAACGAGGACCGGGCCGAGCGGCTCCTCCCGGAGGAGTACCAGCGGCCACCTCTCGGGGTGGCCGAGGATTGAAACGGGGCCGTCATGGTCCTGGAGCCGGCGCTGGAGGCCCAGCGGCCACCTCTCGGGGTGGCCGAGGATTGAAACGGGAGCGTGAGGTCGGCGTGGTCGGCGACCGCGTACCAGCGGCCACCTCTCGGGGTGGCCGAGGATTGAAACAACCTCTACCTCTACGAGGCGTCGTCCGTCCGCCCCCAGCGGCCACCTCTCGGGGTGGCCGAGGATTGAAACTCGGTCGCGGCGAACCGCTTGGCTTGGGCCTCCGTGCCCAGCGGCCACCTCTCGGGGTGGCCGAGGATTGAAACGAGTAGTTCACGCGGCGCCGGACGGCCCGGAACAGCGCCCAGCGGCCACCTCTCGGGGTGGCCGAGGATTGAAACAACCGGACCCGACCCCAATGCACGACGAGGCTGAAAGACCAGCGGCCACCTCTCGGGGTGGCCGAGGATTGAAACGGTCCCGGCCGCCGTCGCACGGGCCGGCCGTGTCCAGCGGCCACCTCTCGGGGTGGCCGAGGATTGAAACCCGCGTGGCCACCGGACGACGAGCGTGCGGCGACCCAGCGGCCACCTCTCGGGGTGGCCGAGGATTGAAACTACGCCCGCTGGGACGACAACGACGGGGCCGCCTACCACCAGCGGCCACCTCTCGGGGTGGCCGAGGATTGAAACGGGTGGAGCCGGTGCGCGTCCTCGATCACGAGGCAGCCAGCGGCCACCTCTCGGGGTGGCCGAGGATTGAAACTCGGGGGGGGTCCGGCAGGTCGTGACCCAACACGACCAGCGGCCACCTCTCGGGGTGGCCGAGGATTGAAACATGCGGCCGGGCAGCGCCGTCATCGCGAAGTCGAAGCCAGCGGCCACCTCTCGGGGTGGCCGAGGATTGAAACACCGTCCTCCCCTAGCGCGGGTAGCCGCGCACCCTCCAGCGGCCACCTCTCGGGGTGGCCGAGGATTGAAACCTCGCGTGCTCGGTCCCCGTGACCGGGCACGACGACCAGCGGCCACCTCTCGGGGTGGCCGAGGATTGAAACCTGCTGGGCGGCGTCGGCTACGGGGTCGAGGCGCTCACCAGCGGCCACCTCTCGGGGTGGCCGAGGATTGAAACGAGCGCGTTGTCCACGTCGGAGACCGACGAGAGCCCGCCAGCGGCCACCTCTCGGGTGGCCGAGGATTGAAACCGCAACCTCAACGAGGACCAGGTCGCCACCGGCCCGACCCAGCGGTCACCTCTCGGGGTGGCCGCTGGCGAGCCCGTCAGTACAGCACCGGGTTGTCGACCGAGTCGCCGCCCCAGACCAGCCACAGCCGGTGGTCGGCGGGGAGTCCGAAGGCCGGGTCGAGGGCCACCGACGTGGACCCGCGGCACCCGAAGCACAGGTCCGCGGGGTCGGTCGCGGAGGCCGCGCAGAACACGTGGTACCGCCAGCCCGCCTCCAAGTCCAGGTCCAGCGTGCCCGTCGTGGACGCCGTGCCGGACGAGACCGTGCAGGCCACCGTCGCTGGCCCGGCCGCCGTCTCGGCGGGCTCCGCGTAGAGCAGCGTCCCGCTCGTGGTGGGCTGGTCGTCCCGGAGCGGGACGGGACGGCCACGGAGACGGATCTCGGCGGTGAGGGGGGCCGGCGTCTCGACGCCGAACCCGATCTCGGCAGGGTCTCCGCCGAACAAGGAGCAGCCGCTCAGGAGGACGGCCAGCAGGAGAGCGAGTCGCATGGCAAGAAGAGGGCGGACGACCGGCCCAACCTCCGGCCGACCAGGCCCGCCGAGAAGTCACATCGGTGTCCCGCTCGGCCTCCGCGCCAGCGGCTACTTGTAGCCCGCCTCCGTCAGCAGCTCGGTGGCCACCTCCTCGCTCCAGCCCTGGATCGTCCGCTCGCCGACGGCGACGAGCGGGATGCCGCCGTCGCCGCCGCGGGCCTGGTACTCGGCCTGGCCCACCGCGTCCTTCTCGATGTCGACGACCCGGTGCGGGACGCCCTCCTCCGTCATGAACTCCCGAGCCTGGGCGCAGTACGGGCACCACTCGGTGACGTAGAGGACGACGGCCGGCTTGCCGTCGGGCGTCGTGGTGGGAACGAGCGTGTCGGAGAACTCGCCCTGGGCGCCAGTCGGCGGGGCGGTCGCCGGCGGCGCCTCAGCGGTCGCCGCGTTGTCGGCGGGGGCGCCGGGCTCGAGGCGGCAGCCGGCGACGGCGGCGAGGGCGAACAGGAGGACGAGGACGCGCATGACGGAGAAGGAAGACGCAAGGAGGATCGGCACATTGGGCGCCGAAGGATAGACGCGCCGGCGCCGGCCGGTCGCACGTCGGCGGCGTCGGGCGGGATCCGCGCCCGGCCCGGCCCGTAGGGGGCGCCCCCGCCTCCGCCCGTATGACCGAGACCGCTCCGCCCGACCTCCACCCCACGTTCGCGTTCGTCCGGTCGCTCGGCGGCGTCGAGGAGTACCGGCACCGTGAGAACGGGCTCGTCGTGCTGCTGGCGCCCGAGGCCGCCGTGCCGGTCGTCGCGTTCCAGGTGACGTACCGGGTCGGGAGCCGGAACGAGGGGGCCGGGCTGACCGGGGCGACGCACCTCCTGGAGCACCTGATGTTCAAGGGGTCCGAGCGGTTCAACCGGGACCTCGGCACGAGCGTGTTCCAGATGCTCCAGTCGCTCGGCGGCCAGATCAACGCGACCACGTGGTACGACCGGACGAACTACTACGCGCTCCTGCCGAGCGAGCACCTGGAGCGGGCCGTCGAGATCGAGGCCGACCGGATGCGGGGCGCGCGCGTCCGCGACCAAGACCTGGCGAGCGAGCGGACGGTCGTGCTCAACGAGCTGGACCGGGGCGAGAACGAGCCGCTGCGGAAGCTGCTCCACGCGACGTACGCGACGGCCTTCCACGCCCACCCCTACGGCCACCCCGTGATCGGCTGGCGGAGCGACGTCGAGACGGTCACGGCCGAGGGGCTCCGCCACTTCTACGACACCTACTACTGGCCCCGGAACGCGACGGCGACCGTGGCCGGCGCGTTCGACCGGGCGCACGCGCTCGCGCTCGTCGACCGCCACTTCGGCGCCATCCCGTCGGGGCCGGACGCGGCGCCCGAGGCGCCCGAGCCGCTCGTCCACCGCGACGTGGTCACGCGCGAGCCCGAGCAGCGCGGCGAGCGCCGCGTGACGGTCCGCCAGGCCGGCGAGCTGGGCGCGGTCCTGCTCGCCTACAAGGCGCCCGCCGGGCTCGACGAGACGGCCGACGCGCTCGACGTGCTCGTCCAGGTCCTCGCCGGCGGCAAGACCGGCCGGCTCTACCGCGCGCTCACCGACCCCGGCCTGGCGACCAGCGCCTCGGCCTACTTCCCGCGCCTGCGCGACCCCGGCCTGTTCATCGCCTACGCCACGCTCGCGCCCGACGTGGCGCACGAGACGGCCGAGGCCGCGCTTGGCGAGGCCCTCCGCGCCGTGGCCACGGACGGCGTGACCGGCGCGGAGCTGGCCCGGGCCCGCCGCCAGGTCGTCGCCGACGAGGCGTTCGGCCGCGACGGGCCCTACGCCGTCGTCGCCCAGATCAACGAGGCCGTGGCCGTCGGCGACTGGACGCTGTTCGCCGACTACCGCGACCGGATCGAGGCGGTCTCGGCCGCCGACGTCCAGGCCGCCGCTGCGGCCGTCTTGGACGACGACCGCCGGACCGTCGCCTGGTACGTCCCCGACGAGGGGTGAACCGGGCCGGGGTACGGCACGCCGACCACAACGCATCGAACCGTCGCACGTCGGACCCCGCCCGACCTGCCGAACCTGCCACACCCGCTCAACCCTTCGTGCCCGACCCCCTCGCCTCCCGCGTCCACGACGTCACCGTCGGCCCGGCCCGGCTGCTGGTCCTCCCGGTCGGCGTGCCCGACGTCGTCAGCTTCCGGGGCTCGTTCGAGTCGGCGCCCGACCTCGGCGCGTCCGACGACGTGGTCCAGTCGGTCGTGGCCACCCTGCTCGACAAAGGAACGGTCCGGCGCGACCGGTTCGCCGTCGCCGAGGCGCTGGAGGGGCGCGGGGCCCAGGTCTCGTTCTACTCGGACGGCCTGCGGATGGGGTTCGCCGGCCGCGCGCTCCGCGACGACCTGGCCGACGTGATCGCGCTCGTCGCCGAGCAGCTCCGCGAGCCGGCCCTCGACGCCGACGAGGTCGAAAAAGCCGTCGTCCGGGCCGTCGCCGGCGTCCGCCGCGCGCTCGAGTCGACCGGCGGCCAGGCCTCGGGCGCGCTCGCGCGGCGGCTCTACGGCCCGGCCCACCCCAACTACGCGCTCGCGCCCGCCGACGAGTTCGACGCGCTCGACGCCATCACGCCCGAGGCCGTCCGGGCGTACCACGCGGCCCACGTCGGGGCGGACGGCCTGACGATCGCACTCGCGGGCGACGTCGAGCCGTCCGCCGTCCAAGCCGCCGTCCAGGCCGCGTTCGGCGACTGGCGGCCCCACGAGCGCGGGCCCGTCTTCGACGCCGAGGCCACGCCCGAGCCGCCCGGCCGGACCGTCGTCGAGATGGCCGACCGCCAGAACCTCGACGTCCGCCTAGGCCACGCCGTCGACCTCCGCCGCGACGACGACGACTTCCTGGCGACGTACGCCGGCGTGTTCGCGCTCGGCGGCAACTTTTCGAGCCGGCTGATGCAGACGGTCCGCGACGAGCAGGGCCTGACGTACGGGATCGGGGCGACGCTGGGCGGGCCGAGCGTCCGCCACGACGGCCACGTCCAGGTCCAGGTCACGCTGAGCCAGGAGTCCGTGGCCCGCGGCATCGCCGCGACGCGGGCCGAGGTCGAGGCGTTCGTGGCCGAGGGCGTCTCCGAGCCCGTGCTCGCCCAGACCCAGACGACGCTGGCCGGGACCCACGTCGTCGGGCTGGCGACCACGTCGGGCGCCGCGGCCCGGCTGCTCGTCAACGCCGAGCGCGGGTTCGACGTCGGCTACCTCGACCGCTTCCCCGACCTCGTCCGCGCGCTCACGGCCGACGAGGTGACGGCCGCCGTCCGCCGGCACGTCCGCCCGGCCGACCTCCACGAGACGGTCGCCGGGACGATGCCCGACGACCTCGGCGTGTGAGAGGCCGTTTGGGATGAGCAGATCAGGTCCCCTCTCCACCCCTTGGGGGGCGAGGGTGAGGGGGGCGGTCGGGACGAGCGCCGGAGTCGTTCCAGCACCTCCGGCCCCTCACCGGGCCTCTCCCAGGGGGAGAGGGAACGTCGCGAGTGGAAAGGAGCCGAACCCAAGCAGCCTCGGAGCCGCGCTTCTCGGATTTTCAACGGGACCCCTCGGGCGACCGTCGGCCGTTCGTGTACCTTGGGGCGTCCGTGCCTGGCACGGGACACGGTGGCTGTAGCTCAGTTGGTTAGAGCGTCCGGTTGTGGTCCGGAAGGTCGCGGGTTCAACCCCCGTCAGCCACCCCACCCGTTCGTTGACACTCATACCTTCGCGGTATGGACTCCAAGATCTGTTCCCGATGCGGGGCCGTCCGCCCTCTCGCGGACTTCTCGCGCAAGGGGACCGGCCACCAACCCATCTGTCAGCCGTGCAACCGTGCGTATCAGCGGGCGCACTACCAGGCACACCGGGCTCGTACCGGCGGCGCGCTCGCGAGTACGCTGAAGGGCAGCGGGCGACCGTGAGGCAGTGGGCGTGGGACTACCTCGAGGAGGCCAGATGCCGGGATTGTGGGCACACCGACCCTCGGGTCTTGGACTTCGACCACAGAGATCCGGCCGCGAAGGCGTTCTCCATCAGCCAGGCCCTCAACAGCAGCTACACGCTCGCCCGGGTTCAAGCTGAGGCGGAGAAGTGCGACGTCCGGTGCGCCAACTGCCACCGCCTGCGAACCGCGGAGCAGTTCGGGTGGTATGCGTGGCGAGAATCAAATGGCCCTGTCATCTAGCGGTTAGGATGCCACCCTTTCACGGTGGTCACACGGGTTCGATCCCCGTCGGGGCTACGATAGACATTTGACGATAAAAGTCTAGGCTGATACGAAATCTGACGATGAGTGGGTATGAGGACCGGGAGGCCACACGTCCTGCCCTCGGTCACGGCGCATTCGCCTCGTCCACTAGCGCCCGGAGCCGGGCCGGGACGTACCGGCGGACGTCGCCGGGCACCCGGAAGATGCTGTGGCCGAGGAGCGTCGGGTCGCCAGCGTCGGCGCTGTAGACGACCTCCGAATACCGGCCCGTCGCCAGCAAGCGCTCGACGTGGGCCAGCGCGCGGTCGACGGCGGCCCGAGCGTCGGCGAGACCCGCGAAGCCGGGGCCCGTCGGGACGCCCGCGGCGGCCGGCGGCGACGCGCACTGGTACGGGCGGACGGCCGCGTTGCCCCCTCCGCGCTGGCAGGCGGGCGACCCGGGATCGACCGATCCCGCCTCGACCTGGTCGAGGAAGGCCGTCGACTGGGTCAGGTTGTCGTTGAAGACGAACAGCGTGGTCCCCGCCCAGGGCTCGTGGCCGATCATCCACGAGAAGTCGGTGGCCCGGTCGCCGGGTCGGAAGACGGACGGGGTGAGCGTGATCACCCGCTACGCCGCCGCCGGCAGCGACTCCTCGTCCCACTCCCGAGCGAAGCCGAGGAACCCGCTCCGCGTGGCCGGCAGCTCCGAGAGCCGGACGAGCCCCATCGACCACGACGAGAACAGGCGGTCGGAGACCAATCGGAGACCGGACCCCTTTTGCAGCTCGGCGACCGGCCCCCGAGCCAAGACCGACGGCTCGGAGTGCCGGGGGTCGTTCTCGATGCGGGCGTAGAGCGCCTCGACGGCGTCCTCGGGCCCCTCGATCCACTGGACGAACTCGCCCGGTGCGCCCGGGATGGCCGACAGCTCGCCGTAGAGCAGCAGCCCCGTCACGCCGATCGTCGGGTTGTGGGCCTGGGCCGTCGCGATGATGTCGTTGAGGTCGGAGGCGAGGAGGCCGGGGCGGGCGCGGGAGCGGTAGAGGAGGGCGTGCATGGGGGGCCAACGGACGACCCGCCCGAGAAGTCCGCGCCGACCCGGAGCTCAGGCTTTCCCCCGTGCCCAGACGCCCGCGCGGACCGCCAGCAGCACGGCGACCGGCAGCGCCTCGACCGGCAGCCGCTGCGGGAGCACCACCCACAACACGACGGCGAGCCCGGTCCCGACGGCCGCCACGAGCGCGTAGCGCCGCCAGCCCTCCCCGACGCGATCCCGTGCCAGCGCCACGGCCAGCGCGAGGTGGGGCGGCCACGCCCAGACGAGGTTCCAGTTCGGGCCCATCACGTCGTGTGCCGTCGCGACCCAGAGCAGCCCGAGCACGACGCCCATCAGCCCGACGACGCCGAACAGCGCGGCGTCGCCGATCCGCCCCCAGCGCGACGGGCGGCGGAGCGCCGTCGCCCCCAGGCCCACCGCCGCCAGCCCGAGCGTGAGCCCGAGCGGCCACCTCGGCGCCGGGGCGGGCAGGCCGGCCCCCTCCACCCAGAACACCGTGTCGCGCCGGGCCACAAGCGGGCGCCCGCCGACCGTCGCCCGGTCGAGCTGGGCGGCCAGCTCGATGGGCAAGAACGCCTCCTCCCGCGCCGTCGCGGTCCGGTCGCCGGGCGACCCGAGCGCCACGTCGATGCCGAGGTCGACCGGCGGGTTGCCGGCGGTGTAGGGCGCCAGAAGCTGGCGGAACGTCCGCGGCGCCTCGGTCGGGGGCAGCGCGAGGCCGGGGCGCCCGGTGGCGACGAGCGCCGAGTCGACGGCGTCGAGCAAGCGTGTCGAGCAGTTGTCCCAGAAGAAGTCGTAGCGGTAGTCCCGGTTCTCGGGCAGCGCGTTGACCTCGAGCCGGTCGTACAACGTGCGGACGACCTCGGGGCCGAGCGCCAGCGTCTGCTCGATGATCGGCCGGCGGAGGTACTGGTACTTCCGGAGCTCGACCTCGTACGGCGCCGTGTCGAGCGAGTAGTCGAGCGAGCCGCGCAGGAAGCGGAGGACGAAGTACGGCTGCTCGAACGAGAACGTCCCGAAGTTGTACGTCCGGTCGATCCCGGCCGCGTCGTCGCGGATCCGGATGGCGCTGTGGCCGAACAGGCTGTAGACCTCGTCGCCGGGCAGCATCGTCAGCAGCGACGCCTCGGCCTGATCGGTCAGCCCGACGCCGGCCGGGGCCTGGGCCGAGGCCGCGGACGTGAGCAGGAGGAGCAGGAGCACGCGCATGCGCGGAAGCTAGAGGGATGAGGGATGAGGGATGAGGGATGAGGGATGAGGGATGAGGGATGAGGGATGAGGGATGAGGGATGAGGGATGAGGGATACGGCGCCGTCGAAAAGTTCCGCCCGACTCCGTCCACGCCGGTCCCAGAGGGCCGCACCTTCCCGTACCCCGTACCCCGTACCCCGTACCCCGTATGCCCACCTCCCGCACCGACGTCCTCGCCGGGCGCCACCCCGTCCGCGACGCGCTCGACCTGGCCGACGGCCGGATCGAGAAGGTGTACTTGCAGAAAGGCGTTCATGGAAGCGCGATCGACGGGATCCGGCGGGCCGCCAAGACGGCCGGCGTGCCCGTCCAGATGGTGCCCCGGCCCAAGATCGACGGGCTGGCGCCCCAGGCCGAGCACCAGGGCGTCGTCGCCGTCGTCGCGCCGGTCGCCTACCTCGACCTCGACGACCTGCTCTCCGGCATCGCGCCGACGCTGGACGAGGTCCGCGAGGCCAAGCCGGTGCTCGTGGCGCTCGACGAGATCGAGGACCCCCGCAACTTCGGGGCGATCCTGCGGAGCGCGGTCGCCGCCGGCGCGGCCGGCGCCATCGTGCCGGAGCGGCGGATGGCGCCGCTGTCGGCCGTGGCCGTCAAGGCGAGCGCCGGGACGGCGTTGCAGATCGCGGTCGCGCGCGTGGCGAACCTGACCGAGGCGCTCCACCAGCTCAAGGAGCGCGGCTACTGGGTCGTCGGCCTGGCGGACGACCCCGCCCCGGGCGTCGAGACGGCGACGGTGTGGGACTACTACTGGGACCGGCCGGTCGTGATCGTCGTCGGAAACGAGGGGGGCGGGCTGCGGACGGGCGTCCGCGCTGCGTGCGACGTGCTCGCGTCGATCCCGATGCGGGGGCCGGCCGAGTCGCTCAACGCCTCCGTCGCGGCGGGCATCGCGCTGTTCGCCGCCGTCCGCGAGCGGGCCTAAAAAAACGGCGGGGCCACCCGGTGGCCCCGCCGCTCCCTCTGTGGGACCGGTCCGGAGACCGGGCCCTTCTCACCCAACCCTGGGAGAGACTCGTCGGGCCGCGCGCGAGGGACGCGCGGCCGGGCGCCTAAGACCGGCGCCGCAGGCCGTAGACGATCTTGCGGATCGTGTCGAACTGGAGGTAGGGGTGCTGCTCGCGGAGCTCCTCGATGGCCTCGTAGGCGGGCACGTCGTTGCCGCGCATCGAGCGGAACTGCTGGCGGATCTGGTAGTCGCGGACGCCCTTCTCGTTGAGGAGCTTGTGCTCTTCGAGCAGCTGATACACTTCGTCGGGGACGAGGTCGCCGAGCGGGTTCGGGTCGAGCGTGATCTCCATGTCGCGGGGGGAGTGAGCGGGTGGGGTCTTGTGCCGGTGTCTGCAACGACGATACCGCCCCGGCGGGCGTCAAGCCGAACCGCGTGGGCGAACGGTCCGAAGGCGGGACTGAATGGTTAGAGCCCGCCCGCCGACGGGGGCCGGACGTCCGGCTCGACCCGGGCCCAGGACTCGACGGCCACCCACCGCCGGCCCCCTCGGTCGCGGAGCCGGCCGACCGCCAGCACGCGGTCCTCGACCTCGAGCCCGGGGTCGTCCCGGAAGCGGAGCGGCACGGCGTCGCCGCCGGCCTCGACCCACACGTCGTCGCCTGGCCCGACCTGGACCACGGTCCCGTCGAGCGAAGCCTCGACGCGCCGGCCCCGGACCGACAGCGTGTCGAGCACGGCCGCCGTCGCGCCCGGTACGGAGACGCGCGCGTCGGGGCCGGTGTCGCGAGCGAGGAGGGCGATGCCCAGCGCCAGCCCGCCCAGGCCGAGCCCGACCGTCAGGGCCCCGCGGCCGGTCACGCCCGAGCCGCGGCGGCGCTCCGCAGCGCGCCGAGCGACGTCCCCTGGACCGTCAGCGCGACCACGCCCAGCAGGCAGTAGAACACGACGCCGGCCGCGTGGACGAGGAGCGCGTAGGTCGCCGCCGGCGTCACGGCCACGCCGAACAGCAGCGTCAGCGCCTGGACGGTCGCGTAGTGGAACGAGCCGGTCCCGCCCGGCGACGGCAGCGCCATCCCGATCCCGCCGACGGCCATCACGGCCCACGCCTCGACCGGGCCCAGCCCGTACGCCGCGTCCAGCCCGAGCAGCCGCAGCGGGAGGTCCGACATCAGCCCGTAGCACGCCCACAGCAGCAGCGTCGAGAGCACCACGGCCCCCGGCCGGCCCGTCCGCCCGACCGACGCGAGCCCGTCGCGGAACTGGGCCAGCAGCGCGCCGATCCGCTGGCCGCGCCGCACGACGACGACGGCTGCGACGACCAGCGCGACGGCGACGAGGACCACCAGCACCCACACCCAGGCCGGCACCGTCAGCACCTCGACGATCCCGTCCCACGCCTCCTCCAGGATGGCCCGGACGCGGTCGCCGAACAGCACCACGACCGACAACAGCGCCAGCGCCAGCATGATCACGTCGAGCACGCGCTCGGCCACGACCGTCCCGAGCACGGCCGAGAACGGGGCCTCGGCCCGGCGCGACACGTGGGCCGTCCGGGCGACCTCGCCCAGCCGCGGCGCGGCGTAGTTGACGAGGTAGCCGATGGCGACCGACGCCGACGTCAGCCGGAGCGGCACGCGGTCGGTCCGCCCCGGGAGCGCGTCGATGAGCAGCCCCCACCGCCACGCCCGGATGACCACCGACAGCAGGCCGAGCCCGACGAACGGGACCATCCACCCCCACTCGCCGTCGGCCAGCGCCGCTCCGACCGCTTCGAGGTCGGCGTTCCGCAGGGCCAGCCACAGGAGCCCGCCGCCGAGCGCGAGGCTCACCATGAGCGACAGGAGACGTTTGGTGCGGTCGGTCATCAAAAGAGGGCGCGGGGCCACAAACGTGGCCCCGCGCCCAACGGGGGAACGCGGCACGCGGTTCGTGCCCGTCCGTGACGATTAGCGGAGGTCGACGACCTCGGTCCCCGACGGGGCCTGGAACCGGAACGTCGAGGCCGGCAGCGACACGTTCCGGCGGACGTCGCGCAGGTCGAAGGCCAGCGTCCCCCCGTTCGTGTCGTGGACCCGGACCCGCGTCGGGACGGCGTCCGACGACCGGACGTAGAGGGTCGCGTCGCGGACCGACGAACCGCTCTGGCGGGGCCGCAGCGTCAGCACGTCGTGGGCCACGCCGCCGATGGTCGCCTTGGTGGCCCCGGTCACGCGGAACACGTCGAGGTAGTTCGTGAACAGCTGGCCGACCGAGAAGCCGACCCGGGCCGGCTCGTAGTCCTGCACGACCACCTGCTCGTCGTCGCGCGAGTACGACCACAGCGTGCCGCCGTCGGTGACGAGGACCTGGCTGCCGAGGTCGAGCCGGAAGGCGTCCTGGCGGACCGACAGCGTGCCCTGGAGCCGCTGGCCGCCGGCGGTCTGGACGAACGAGGCCTGGAGCGACTCGATGGCCCCGTAGCGCTGCTGGAGGCGGCGGGCGACCGCGTCGGGCGTCTGGGCCTGGACCTGTCCAGCGACGAGGACGACGGCGGCGAGGGCGAGCGAGCCCAGCAGGCGGGAGCGTAGCAGATTCGTCATGGGAGGGGGGGACGTGGGGGATCAACGGAGAACAGGGGCGGATCGTTCAAGCCTCGTGCCGCGTCCCCGTTCGTGACCAGACCGCGACACAATCGCCACACCCGTGCGCCTCACCCTCCTCTCCGGCGGCCAGACCGGCGTCGACCGGGCCGCCCTCGACGCGGCGCTCGCGGCGGGCGTCCCGGTCGGAGGCTGGTGCCCCGCCGGCCGCCGAGCCGAGGACGGCCCGATCCCGGCCCGCTACCCGCTCCGCGAGACCGCCTCCGCCGACCCCGCCGAGCGGACGGCCGCCAACGTCCGCGACGCCGACGTGCTGCTCGTGCTCGCGCCCGGCCCTCCGACAGGCGGGACCGCGCTGGCGGTCGAGACGGCGCACGCGCTCGGCCGGCCGGTGTGGGTCGCCGACCCGGCCACCGATCCGGCCGGCCCCGTCCTCTCGTGGCTCCGGTCGCAGGGCGGTGGCCTTCGCCTCAACGTGGCCGGGCCGCGAGCGAGCGAGTGGCCCGGCGCGTACGAAGCGAGCATCGAGTGGCTGGGCCGGGTGCTCGGTGCCTAACCGGCCGGCTCGTCGTCCACGAACCGCTCGCCGCGCCGGCGGACGCCGCGCCCGCTCCGCCCCTCGTACAGGTCCTCACCCGCGCGGAGCCGCCGGTACGCCGTCCACAGCACCAGTCCGACGAGCGCGGCGCCACCGAGGGTGACCACCAGCACCGGGATCCAGTACGAGTGGTCGAACGCGCCCTCGACCCACCGCGGCTGCTTGAGGCGGACGTCCGGGTTCGCCAGCGCGGCCCACACGAGGTAGCCGCCGGCGGCCACCACGAACGCCACGACGGCCCCGATGGCCCACCGCACCAGCCGGAGCCCGAGCCGCGCGCTGCTCACGACGCGACGGGGCGGACCGCGACGCCGGCCGCCACGAGGTGGGCCTTGGCCTCGGCAACCGTCGTCTCGCGGAAGTGGAACATCGAGGCCGCCAGCACGGCGTCGGCCCGGCCCTCGGTGAGTCCGGCGGCGAGGTGGTCCAGCGTGCCGGCGCCGCCCGACGCGATCACGGGCACGTCGACGGCGTCGTCGAGCGCCCGGAGCAGGTCGAGGTCGTAGCCCTGGCGCGTCCCGTCGCGGTCCATGCTCGTCGCCAGCAGCTCGCCCGCTCCGAGCCGGACGCCCTCAGTGGCCCACGCGATGGCGTCGCGCCCGGTCGCCGTCCGCCCGCCGTGTGAGAACACCTCCCAGCCGCTCTCGGTGGCCCCGGTCCGCTTCGCGTCGATGGCGAGGACGACGCACTGGGCGCCGAACGCATCCGCCGCCCGCGTCAGCAGGTCCGGGTCCGCCAGCGCGGCCGAGTTGATGGCCACCTTGTCGGCGCCGGCGTCGAGCAGCGCCCGGACGTCCTCGACCGCGCGGACGCCGCCGCCGACGGTGAGCGGGATGAACACCTCGTCGGCCGCCCGGCGGATCACGTCGCGGAGCGTGGCCCGGCCCTCGTGGGTCGCCGAGATGTCGAGGAAGACGACCTCGTCGGCCCCGGAGGCGTCGTAGAACCGGGCCTGCTCGACCGGGTCGCCCGCGTCCACCAGGTCCACGAACTGGACGCCCTTCACGACGCGGCCGTCGTGGATGTCGAGGCAGGGGACGATGCGTTTGGCTAACACGGGTGGGCTCGTGGACGTGTGGACAGGTAGACTCGTGGGAGGCGGGGGTGGTGAGCGATGGGACACGAGTCCACACGTCCACCGGTCCACTCAGCCACCTTTCAGCGCCAGCCGCGCCGTCGAGAACCGGTCGAGGTCGACCTCGTCCTTCTTGTGCCAGCACCAGAACTGCTGGCAGGGGAACTGATTCTCGTAGAGCGCCCGCCCGACGATCACCGAGTCGACGCCGAGGGGCTCGACGGCCTGGAGCGCCAGCAGGTCCGTGTAGCCGCCGACGCCGCCCGACGCCGTCAGCTTGGCCTTGTCGAGGTGGCCGGCCAGCTCGCGGTACGCCTCGACGTTGGGGCCTTCGAGCGTCCCGTCGCGCGCGATGTCGGTGTAGACGAACCGCCGGACGCCCCGGCCCTCCATGTCGACGGCCAGCTCGACGGCGTCGACGCCGGAGCCGGCCTCCCAGCCCTCCGTCATCACCTCGCCGTCGCGCGCGTCGATGCCAACGACGATCCGGCTGGCGCCGAACGTGGCGACCGCCTCGCTCACCAGGTCCGGGTCGCGGACGGCCGCCGTGCCGAGCACGACCCGGTAGACGCCGAGGTCCAGCATCGCCCGGACGTCGTCGAGCGTCCGGATCCCGCCGCCGACCTGGACGGGCACGTCGAGCGCTTGGGCGATCCGGGCGATTACGCCCCGGTTGTGCCCCACCGTGTCGGCCGTCGTCCGCGCCGCGTCGAGGTCGACCAGGTGGAGCACCTTCGCGTTCATCACCCGCCACAGCTTGGCCATGCGGACCGGGTCCTCGAAATAGATCGTCTCGTCCTCGTAGCGCCCCTGGCGGAGGCGGACGCAGCGGCCGTCGCGGAGGTCGATGGCGGGGATGACGAGCATGAGCTAGGCGAGGCGCTGGTCCGGCGTCGGGGTCCAGCTCGCGAACCTACGCAGCATCGCGAGCCCTGCCCGGGCGCTTTTCTCCGGGTGGAACTGGACGCCGACCACGGTCCCGCGCCCGACGACGGCCGGCACGTCGCCGCCGTAGCCGGCGGTCGCCCGCACGTCGGCAGGCTCGGTGGGGGCCGCGTGGTACGAGTGGACGAAGTAGACCCAGTCGCCGCCGTCCGCTCCGCCCGCGTCGTCCAGGACGGGGTGAGGGCGCGCCGTGCGGAGCCGGTTCCAGCCCATGTGGGGCACCTTCAGGCGCCGGCCGTCGGCGTCGGCGAGGGCGGGGGCGAAGCGGACGACGCGGCCGGGCAGCAGGCCCAGCCCGGCGTGAGGGCGCCCGTCCGGCCCGGGCCGCTCGTCCGACGACTCGAACAAGAGCTGCATCCCGACGCACACGCCCAGCAGCGGGACGCCCGCCCGAGCCCGCTCGCGGACGACGTCGGTGAGCCCTCGCGCCGCCAGCTCGTCCGCGCACGCCCCGAACGCGCCGACGCCGGGCAGCACGAGCCGCTCGGCGGCGGCGATGCGGGCCGGGTCACCGGTCCGCTCGGTCGGGACACCGGCGGCGTCGAACGCCTTCGCGAGCGACCGCAGGTTGCCGATGCCGTAGTCGATGATCGTGGTCATGGCACATGGAACGGCACGCGGGAGACGCCGTGCGGCCCAGCCCGACGCTTCCCCCATTCTTCGACGGGCGCCGCCGGGACCGCTGCGCTGGACTGCGCGCGACGGCGCACCCCGACGTCTCCGGTTTCGGACCGCGATCCTCCGGCCGATACGCCAGGGCTATCGCGTTCTCCCGCTCGTGTCATCCTGAGCGAACGCGAAGGATCTCAACGCGGACGTCCAGGCCTGTAGCGAGCGGTGCCGGCGGGCTCGATGGCTCGTGCTGAGATCCTTCGCTCCGCTCAGGATGACATGCTCAGGATGACGAGAGGGGAGGGTGGAGCGATGACTCAAGAGAATGCGCTCGCCCTGGCCGATACGCCTGGAGGCCCGTGGCCACGCTGTCCCTAACGCTAAGTTTCTCCGACGCCTCGCCGCTCCCCACCATCGTCCGACGCGCGCTCCTCGCCCTCAGCCTCGCGGCCGCTTGCGCGGACGCCCAGCCGGCGTTCGACACGCTCACGCGCGCAGACGGGCTGCCGTCGGACTACGTCCAGGCCGTCTTCCAGGACCGCTACGGCTTCCTGTGGTTCGGGACCGACGCCGGGCTCGCCCGCTACGACGGCCGCCACGTCCTGACGTTCACCGCCGACGACGGCTTGCCGGACCCGTTCGTCTACGCCGTCGGCGAGGACGGCGAGGGGACGCTGTGGGTGGGCACGTTCGCGGGGCTCGCCCGCTCGGAGGGCGCGGCGTTCGTCGCCGTGTCCACCCCGTTCGGCGACGAGTCCGTGCTCTCGGTCGGGCCCGGCCCGGGCGGCGCCGTGATGATCCGGACCGGGACCCGGACCGCCATCCGGCAGGGGGAGGGCTGGCGCGTGGTCGAGTCCGGGCCCGGCAACGGGTGGTCCGGCGCTCTCCCGCTCGACGACGGGTCGGTCCTGATCTCGCGGCGGCTCAGGGCGACGGACGACGGGCCGTGGGAGCTGGTGCGGCACCCGCCGGGCCGAGGCGCCCCGGTCCCGGTCCGAACGCCCGCGACGCTGGCCGGCCCCCGCTGGGTCTCGCCGGCCGATGACGGCCGACTGTTCCTCGCCGGCCGAGAGCAGGTCGCGCTCGGACGGGTCGAGCGCGACCGGTTCGTGGCCGAGGCCGTGTACGCCGCCGCCGACGCACGGCGGATGGCCTTGGGCGCGCGCGGCGAGGTGTACACGATCGGGGACGACGGCGGAGTCTGGGTCGCCGACGCTCCGGGCGCGAGCCCCGTCCGGCTGAGCGCGACGCGCGGACAGGACCTCGTGGTGGACCGCGAGGGCTCCGTCTGGGTCGGCACGTTCGGAGGCGGCGCGCTGCGGCTGGCGGGGCGCCACCTCGCCCACCTCACCGACCGGCCGGCCTCCCGGATCGCCGTCGACGGCGCCGTCGTCTGGGCCACCGACGCCGACGGGCTCGTCCGCATCGACGCCCGGACGCTCGACGTCCGCGCGCGGTCGTTCGGCGTCGGCTTGCGCGAGGTGGCCGTGGCGCGGCCCGGGCTGATGGTCTCGACGGGCGCCTCGGCGGGCCGGCTCGCCGACCCGATGACGTCGGCCCGGGTCCCGGTCCTCAACGACGCGAACTGGGTCTCGGGCCTGGACGCCCGGACGGACACGCTGTGGGCGTCGGGCTACGGGACCGGGGTCGTCCGCTGGGTCGCCGGCCGGGTCCTGGACACGCTCCGGGCGGACCGGCTCGGGACCGACATGGTCGAGGGCCTGGTGCGGACGCCGCGCGGCGTCTGGGCGCTGACCCGCTCCGACGGCGCCACCCTCATCCACGGCACGCGCACGACGACGGTGGGTCGCCGCCAGGGGCTGCCGTCGTCGGCCGTCTATTCGGTGGCCGAGGCTGGCGGCGCCGTCTGGTTCGGGACCGACCGCGGGCTCGGCCGCTACGATGGCCGGTCGGTCCAGGTGGTGGGCGAGGAGGCGCTCGGGGGCCAGCGGATCCTGGCCGTGTTCGAGCGGCCCGGCGTCCCGGGCGTGACCGCCGTCGGCGACCGGGGGCTCTACCACGTCGAGGGCGACCGGGTCCGGTCGCTGGGCGCCGTCCTGCTCGGCCCGGCCGAGGGCGCGTCGATCAACGCCGCCACCTACGCCCGCCACGCCGACCGCCTGTTCCTGGCGACGACCGCCGGCGTCGTCGCCGTCGACCTCCGCCGGCTCCCCGACGTCACGACGGCCCCGCGCATGGCCCTGCTCGGCCTGCGCGTCGACGACCGGGCCCGGTCGCTGGCGGGGACCCCGCTGGAGGGCCGGGCGGTGGACCTGCCACCGGGCCGGCACCGCGTCGAGATCGCGTTCGCAGCGCTGTTCTACCGAGCCGCGGCCGGCGTCGAGTACCGGGTGGGCGAGGGGCCGTGGCAGCCGACGGGGCCCGAGCAGCGCGTCGTGTTCTCCGACCTCGGGCCGGGCGAGCACCGGATCGAGGCGCGGGCGGTCGGGCCAGACGGGGCCGCGTCGCCGTCCGCGCGGCTGACGCTCCGCGTGGCCCCCCAGTGGTGGGAGCGGCCGTCGGTGGTGGGGATGCTGGTGGCCCTCGGGCTCGTCGGGTTCGCGGCGGCCGTCCGGACCCTGTCGCAGCGGCGGCTCCGCCGCCAGGTCGAGCGGCTCGAAGTCGGGCGCCGGGTCCAGGCCGAGCGCGAGCGGATCAGCCGCGACCTCCACGACCACGTGGGCGCCCAGCTGTCGTCGCTGCTGGCCGGCGTCGAGCTGGCCAAGCTGGCCCGGCGCGCGGGCGGCGACGGCGTCCCGGCCGACCCGCTCGAGACCATCGAGGAGGACGCCCGCGAGACCATCCGCCAGCTCCGCGAGACCATCTGGGCGCTCCACGACGAGGCGCTCACGGCCGACGCGTTCTGCCACCGCTTGGACGCCTACGCCCGTCGGGCGGCCAAGGGGCGGATCGGCCAGGTCGAGGTCCGGTGCGAGGGGGGGCCGGAGCACGAGCTCCCGCCGGCCGTCGCGCTCGGCCTTTTCCGGATCGCCCAGGAGGCCATCACGAACGCGCTCAAGCACTCGGGCGCCCGGTCGCTCACGGTCACGCTCCGCGCTGCCGCCGGCTCCACCACGCTCGTCGTCGCCGACGACGGCCGGTTCGTCGCGGGCGACGACAGGGACCTGTCGGGCTTCGGGATCGGGTCGATGCGCGCCCGCGCGAGGGCGCTCGGCGGCACCCTGCGCCTCGACACCGAGGCCGGAACGTGCGTCACCGTCGAGGTCCCCTCCGAGCGGCGGCCCTCCCCGGCGTAGGGGAGGGCACGGGACGCGCCCGCGCCCGACCTTTCCCGTTCGCACCCTGGCCCCGATGTCCACCCCGATCCGTGTCGCCGTCGTCGAGGACCACGCCGGCCTGCGGGAGCGGCTGGTCCAGCAGCTCGCGTTCTACGACCACGTCGAGGTGGTGCTCGTGTCCGAGAGCGGCGACGGGTTCCTCGCCGACCTCGCCGTCCGCGGCCGGACCGGCGCGCCGCTCCCCGACGTGGTCCTGATGGACATCGAGATGCCCGGCCGCGACGGGATCGAGACGACGGCCGAGGTCACCAAGGCGTGGGCCGGCATGGAGGTCCTGATCCTGACGGTCTACGAGGACGAGGACAAGATCTTCGCCGCCGTCCAGGCCGGCGCCAGCGGCTACCTCCTGAAAGACGCCGGGCCCGACGCCGTCGTCCGCGCCGTCCAGGAGATCGCCCAGGGCGGCGCCCCGACGTCGCCGCTCGTCGCGCGCAAGCTGCTCGGCTACGTCCGCCAGCAGCAGGCCGCCGACCGCCGCTCGGCCGCCGCCGCCGACGCGCTCCGCCTGACGCCGCGCGAGACCGACGTCCTCTCGCGGCTCGTCGAGGACGACACCGAGGCCGCCATCGCCGACGCGCTCGGCGTGAGCCCGCACACGGTCCGGTCGCACGTCAAGAACCTCTACGCCAAGCTCCAGGTCCACAGCCGGGCCCAGGCCGTCCGGGCCGCCTTCGAGCGGGGCCTCGTCTAGTTCTTCGCCTGAGTCTCGGATGGGGCCGGCGGGGTTCGGAACTCTCGGCGTACCATGTCTCTATCGCCCCGCGCCCACCCGGCCGGGGCGTTGCGGGGCCGGGTGCCTGTGGTGGGACGCCCGGCCCCGCTCCGTTGTCCGGGCACCCTGCGGGAGGGACCTCCCGCTCTCGAAGGCTCCTTTCCCCCCGGATGTCATCCTCGCGCACGCGGGAATGACGGCTGGGTTGAGGGACGCGCTGGAGTGGTGTCAGGTTGCTCGTGGGCCGCCCCCCCCGTTCCCCTTCCGGTCGCGGAGCCTGTCCCGAGCGGAGCCGAAGGGCTCCCAGGCCGGGGAGCTGTTCCCCTTGAAGGCAGGGTCGCTACGTTCTAACCGTGCCCACGAATCGAGCACACAACAACGATAGTCATCCCCGCGAAGGCGGGGACCCATACGGGGCCGCTCGCCGGACACGAGGGCCGCATCGATTCCCGCGTGCGCGGGACCGCGAAGCGACGGCGCCAGCCAATGACGACTATGATCTGATTGCTATCGACAGAACTCAGCAGCCCTGCCCTTTGAAGGGGGACAGTCCGCCCGCCCGTTGAGCGGAGCGAGGGGCGGACGGACGGGGGGCACGGCCGCGAGCAAAGAAAGGGTCGTGACTCCAGCAGTCGTCACTCTGGGTCCCCGCCTTCGGGGATGACGAAGGGGAGAGGTCGATTGCGAAGCCGGCTTGCGCGAGTTGCCCTACGCCTCGACGTCGGCCGACTCGTCCTCGGGCTGGCCGCTGAGGTGGGCGTCGAGCGCGAACTCGTCCGGGATCAGGACGTCGCGGGCCTTCGACCCCTCGAACGGGCCGACGATGCCGGCGTCTTCGAGCTGGTCCACCAGCCGCGCCGCGCGCGTGTAGCCGACCGACAGCTTGCGCTGCAACAGCGACACCGAGCCCTGCTGGCTCCGGACGATGACCTTGGCCGCGTCCTCGAACAGGTCGTCGCGGTCCTCGGAACTGTCGCCGGCCGAACCCTTCGGCGCGTCGCCGCCGGCGTCCATCGGCGGCAGGAGGTAGGGCCCGGCGCCGTCCTGGGACGCGATGAACCCGGCCACGGCGTCGACCTCGCCGACGCTCACGAACGGGCCCTGGAGCCGCGTCAGGCGGGAGCCGTTCATGTGGAGCAGGTCGCCGTTGCCAACGAGCTGCTGGGCCCCGCCGCCGTCGATGATCGTCCGGCTGTCGATCTTCGACGACGTCTGATACGCCATCCGCGACGGGAAGTTGGCCTTGATGAGGCCGGTGATGACGTCGACCGACGGCCGCTGCGTGGCCAGGACCAGGTGGATCCCGACGGCCCGGGCCATCTGGGCGAGCCGCGCGATGGGCGCCTCCACCTCCTTCGCCGACGTCATCATCAGGTCCGCCAGCTCGTCCACGATGACGACGATGTAGGGGAGGTGGCGGTGCGCGTCGCCCAACTCGTCCAGCTTGCCGGCCGCCAGCTTCTTGTTGTACTCGCCGATCCCGCGGACGCCGGCCTCCGCCAGCAGGTCGTAGCGGATCTCCATCTCGCGCTCGCACGACCGCAAGACGGCGGCGGCCTCCATGAAGTCGGTGATGATGGGGTCGTCCGAGTCCTCGGGCATGGCCGAGAAGTGGTTGAGGAGCTCGGCGTACCCGTTGAGCTCGATCTTCTTCGGGTCGACCATCACGAACTTGAGGTCGGCCGGGTGCTTGGCGTAGAGCAACCCCACGATGAGCGCGTTGACGCCGACCGACTTGCCGGAGCCGGTCGCCCCGGCCACCAGCAGGTGGGGCATCTTGGCGAGGTCCTCGATAAAGACCTCGCCCTCGATGGTTTTGCCGATGGGCACGGGCAGCGCCATCTTGCCCCCGCGCGCCGCGTCGCGGAACGTGGCCGTCGCCAGCAACTGGCGGAGGCGGACCATCTCGCGCGTCCGGTTCGGGATCTCGACACCGATGGAGGACTTGCCCGGGATCGGCGCGATGATGCGGATGCCGGGCGCGGCGAGGGCCATCGCGAGGTCGTCTTCGAGCGCCGTGATCCGGCTGATCTTGACGCCCGGGGCCGGCGTCAGCTCGTAGCGCGTGACGGTCGGCCCGACGACGGCCTCGATGGCGTCGATCTGGATGTTGTACGTCTCGAGCTTGTCGAGGAGCACCTGCTTGTTGTCCTCGATCTCGTCGAAGTCGACCTCCTGGTCGCCCTCGGACTGCTCCAGGAGCTCGATCGAGGGGAAGGCGTAGGGGAGCGAGGCGGCGTCGGCCGTCGCGCCGCGCGCGGCGTCGAGGTCGGCGGGCGCCTCTTCCTTGGGTCCCGTGACGTGGAACGCCGGCCCCGGCCCCCGCTCGGCGTCGACGAGGTCGTCCAAGACCGGGTCGGGATCGTCCGGTAACACGGGCGTCAGTGTCGGCGCCGGCTTGGGCGGGACGGCCGCGAACGGGGCGGCGGGCTCCGAGCGTGCGGGTTCGGCTCGGGCGGGCTCCGGCCGGCTCGGCTCGGGGCGCGAGGGCTTGGTCGGCGGGGTGGCCGCCTTCTTCTGCTCCTTCTCCTTCTCCGCCTCGGCCCGCTTGGTCTCGCGCTCGGTGCGCGCTTCCTCCCGGGCGTTCGCGCGGAGCTGCTTCCGCTCAGCGGCCCCGGCCCGGTAGTCGGCCCACGACTCGGCGATCCCGCTCTTCAGGCTCGTGACGGCGCCCTCGGCCCGGTCCAGCGACGTCTGGATGTCGCGGTCGTAGACGAGCAGGGCCACCACGACGACCGACACCAGGAGCACGATGAACGACCCGACCGGCTTCAGGATGCTCGTCAGCCACCCGGCGACGCCCAGGCCGAGGTCGCCGCTCCAGGCCGCGAGGTCGGTGTCGAGTTGGGCGTCGAACCAGCCGAAAAAGCACGCCAGGAACAGGGCGCCCGCCAGCGACAGCCCCGTCAGCGTGGGCAGGAAGACCGGCGTCTTCTGGCGGAGCAGGACCCACCCCCACGCCAGCAGCGCCGCGATCGGCAGCAACACCGGGTACCCGACGAGCCCGGACACGAGCGCCCGCGCCAGCGTCGCGCCCACGAACCCGAGCAGGTTGTCGAACCGGTTGTCGCCGGGGTCGACCAAGTGGTCCCAGTTCTCGGTCGCCAGCCGGCCGTCGTCGGCCGCCGAGTACGTCACGACGGCGAGCCCCGCCAGCAGGGCGAGGGCCAGGAGGAGGATGCCCAGGATCTCGCGCTTGCGCTGCTGCGAGAACCCGCCGGCCTTGGCGGAGGGCTTCTTCTTGCTTCGGGATCGGGTGCTGCTCACGGACGTGGGGGGACGAACGGCCGAGCGACGCCCCACGCCGACGGCGTGGAGGCTGTGCGAAGGTACGACGCGCCGGCGGACCCCCGGCGAGGCCGCTCAGACCTGGCCCGCCACCAGCTGGCGGTCGCGGTACACCGGCACCACGTCGAGCGTGTCGAGCCGGGCGCAGGCGGCCACGTCGTCGCCCGCGCCCAAGGCCACCAACCGGCGCGTGTGGTCGGCGCCGAAGAGGGCGCGGGCGAGGTCGTCGCGGGCGCCGCGGTACAGGCCGAGCGCGATCCGGGCCCCGTCGTCGAGCGGCTCGGCGCGGTCGTGGCCGACCAGGCGGTCGACGAGCAGGCCGGCGCACAGGGCGTCTTCCAAGGCGACGCGGCCCTGCCAGCCGGCGCAGACGACGGTCGCGTCGAGCCCGTCGTCGAGCGCCCGGCCCAGCCAGACGGCGGCGGCGGCGGCGTTGACGAGCGCGCCGACGGCCAGCCGCGCCGCGCCGCTCGCGCGGACGAGCGCCGCCGTCCCGTTCGTCGTCGTCAGCACGACGGTCCGCCCCGCCACGGCGTCGGGCGTGTAGGCCGAGGGCGAGTTGCCGAGCGCGAAGCCGGCGAGCTGGCGCCCGCCGCGCTCGCCGCCCAGCACCGTCGCCTCGCGGTCGAGCGTGGCCGCGAGCCGGCCGGCCTCGCCCTCGTCGGCCACGGGGATCACGGCGCGGGCCCCGTTCGCCAGCGCCGTCACGATCGTCGTCGACGCCCGCAGCACGTCGACCACCACGACGGCCCGGCCGTCGAGCGACTCCGGGTCGAGACCGCCGGGGTGGAGGGCGACCGACAGGCTCACGAGCCCTTGTGGAACGGCGGCTTCGCGACGACGGCCGGCAGCACGCGCCCCCGTACCGAGATGCCGAGTGCCGTGCCGGGCGCCGTCGCCGCCGGGTCGTTCGGGACGAACCCGAGGGCGATGCCTTGTCCCAACGTCGGCGACTGGCTGCCGCTGGTGACCACGCCGATCTCGACCCCGTCGGCGTCGACGATGGCGTGCCCGGCGCGCGGGATCCCCCGGCCCTCGACGACGAGCCCGACCAGGCGGCGCTCGACCCCGGCCGCCTTCTGGCGGACGAGCGCGTCGCGGCCCACGAAGTCGCCCGCGTCGGGCTTGACGACCCAGCCCAGACCCGCGTCGAGCGGCGTCGTGTCGCGGTCGAGCTCGTGGCCGTAGAGGCAGTAGCCGGCCTCGAGCCGGAGCGTGTCCCGAGCGCCCAGCCCGGCGGGCGTCGCCCCGGCCTCGACGAGCGCGTCCCACGCACGGCCGGCGGCGTCCGGCGAGAGGTAGAGCTCGATCCCGCGCTCGCCCGTGTAGCCGGTGTGGGACACGATGGCGCGGTCGGCCCCGAGCAGCGCGCCGGGCTCCATCACCCGGAAGCGGTAGAACGGGAGGTCGGAGGCGTCGAGCCCGGTGGCCGCTTGGAACACGTCGAACGCCGTCGGCCCCTGGAGCGCCAGGAGCGCCCAGTCGTCCGACTCGTCGGCCAGCTCGGCGTCCAAGCCGAGCCGGGCGGCGTGCTCCGAGACGTGGGCCCAGTCGGTCGCGATGTTCGCCGCGTTGACCACGAGGAGCACGTCGTCGGGCGCGATCCGGTAAACGAGCAGGTCGTCGACGGCGCCGCCGCCGTCGTGACAGAGCACGGCGTACTGGGCCCGGCCGTTGTCGAGCGCCGAGACGTCATTCGTGACCAGCGCCTGGACGAGGTCGAGCGCCTGCGGGCCGCGGACCCTGAACTCGCCCATGTGGCTCACGTCGAACAGGCCGGCTGCCGTGCGCACGGCCCGGTGCTCGTCCAGGATGCCGGCGTACTGGATCGGCATGTCGAACCCGCCGAACGGGGCCATCTTGGCGCCGAGCGCGAGGTGGCGGCCGTGGAGCGGGGTGGTCTGGAGAGGCGTGTCGGTCATGGGCGGGGCGGATGAGCGGCGAAGGTACGGGAGCCGTCGGGCGGGGTGCCCGGGAGCGCTTCCGGGTCTAGGCAACTTCCTGAGAGGTGGCGACGTGCAAGGGGCCCTCACTCCCCAGCCTCTCCCATGGCCGAAAGCCTCTTCTCCATCTTTATCGTCCTCGCCGTCGTGGCGCTCATCGCAGCGCTCCTGGGCTTCCGAGGCGTGGCCGGCTTGTCGGCCAACTTCGCGAAGATCGCCCTGGTGGCCGCGGTCATCCTGTTCGTCGTCGCGTTCATCTTGTAGCGCGCGTCGTCCGCCGTACGGCGCCCCGGTCAACGAGGCCGGGGCGCCCTTTTTTTGTCCGTCCCCGCCGCCCCGCCATGCGCGCGCTCCTGCTCACCCGGTCGCCCGACCTCTCCGCCGCCGTCACCGACGTTTCGGAGGCCGACCTTCCCGGCGGTGACGTGCTCGTCGACGTCTCCCATTCGAGTCTCAACTACAAGGACGGCTTGGCCATCACGGGGCGCGGGAAGATCGTCCGGGGCGCGTTCCCGTTCGTGCCCGGGATCGACCTGGCGGGGACCGTAGCCGAGTCTGCGTCGGACGACTGGGCGCCGGGCGACCGCGTCGTGCTGACGGGGTGGGGGACCGGCGAGGACCGGTGGGGCGGCTACGCCGAGCGGGCCCGCGCCTCGGCCGAGCACCTCGTCCGCCTGCCCGACGGGCTGTCGGCGGAGGACGCCATGTGGATCGGGACGGCCGGGTTCACGGCGGCGCTGAGCGTGCTCGCGCTCGAGGCCCACGGCGTGGCGCCTGGCGGCGGCCCGGTCGCCGTGACGGGCGCCTCCGGCGGCGTCGGGTCGATGGCGACGGCGCTGCTGGCGGCGGCCGGCCACGAGGTCTCGGCGGTGACGGGGACCGCGAGCGCGCACGACTACCTCCGCGCCCTGGGCGCGGCCGAGATCGTCGGCCGCGAGACGCTCGCCGAGGCGTCCGATCCGCCGTTGCAAAAAGGCGTCTGGGCCGGCGCCGTCGACTCGGTCGGGGGGACGACGCTGGCGGCGCTCCTCGCCCAGGCCCGGCGCCACGCCTGCGTCGCCGCGTGCGGGCTGGCTGGCGGGCCCGACCTCGCGACGACGGTCTTCCCGTTCATCCTGCGCGGCGTCACGCTCGCCGGCATCGACTCGAACACGGCCCCGCCCGACCTCCGCGAGCGGGCGTGGGGCCGCCTCGCCGACGCCGCGGCCGCCGGCCACCTCGCGGCGGTCGAGAAAACCGTGATCGGGCTGGACGACCTGGTCGAGTGGGCCGGCCGGATCGTCGACGGAGACACCGTGGGCCGCGTCGTCGTCGACGTCCGGGCGTAGTGGCGACGGTCTCGCTCTGGCAACGGACGCCCCGGATCGAGGCCGACGTCGCTGTCGTGGGCGGCGGCGTCATTGGGACGGCGACGGCGTGGGCGCTCGGTCGGCTCGCGCCCGATCTCCGCGTGGTGATCGTGGAGGCCGAGCGGCTGGCGTTCGGCGCGAGCGGCCGCAACGCCGGCTTTTTGCTCCTCGGCACGGTGTCCGACTACACCTCGGCCGTCGACGCCCACGGGCGCGACGCGGCCCGGCGGATCTGGGCGTTCACGCGCGAGGCGTACGAGTTGTCGGCCGAGGTCGGCGCCCGGCACGACGTGGGCTTCCAGGCGACGGGCAGCGTGATCGCCGCCGGCACCGACGCCGAGGCCGACCGGCTCCGACGCTCGCGCGCGCTCCTGTCCGAGGACGGCGTCGAGACGAGGTTCTTGGACGGGCCCGCTGCGAACGCACACCTGGGGAGCGCCGGCTACCACGGCCTCCTCGTCGTGCCGACGGGCGGCGTCATCGACCCGGCGCGGCTGGTGCGGGCGCTCGCGGCCGAGAGCGGCGCCGAGGTCGTCGAGGGCTGGCGGGCGACGGCCGTTGAGTCCGAGGGCGGGCGGGTCCGTCTGGCGGCCGACGGGGGAGGGGAAGTGGTGGCCGACCGCGTGCTCGTGGCCACGAACGCCTTCCTCCCGCAGCTTCTGCCGACGCTGGCCGACGTCGTCCGCCCGGTCCGCGCCCAGATGCTGGCGACGGCGCCCGCGCCCCCGACGCTCGCGGCGCCGGTCTACTCGCACGACGGCTACTTTTATCTCCGCCAGCGGCCCGACGGCCGGGTCCTGCTGGGCGGCGCCCGCCACCTCCACCGCGACGCCGAGGTCGGCCCCGACGACGCGACGACCGACGCTCTCCAGGCCGACCTCGCCCGCTACCTCGCCACTCACTTCCCGTCGCTCGCCGACGTGCCCGTCGAGCGCCGGTGGTCCGGCCCGATGGGGTTCAGCCCCGACGGCCTGCCCGTGCTCGGCGCCGTCCCCGGCGTCCCGGGCGCCCGCTTCGCCGCCGGCTTCACGGGCCACGGGATGGCCTACGCCCTCCGGTTCGGGAGTCTCGCGGCCCGCACGCTTCTTGACGAATCCGATCCGGCCCTCGACCTGTTCCACCACGCTCGTTTGGTGAACGCTTGACGGCCCCGCACGTTTGCACCCCGCCCGGCGTTTTCCTCCCCGTCAGACACTCCCCCCCAAATGGACACCCTCTACCGCACCCCCGTCGCCGCGCTCGGCGACTCCGCGCGCGCCGCGTTCCTGACGCGGACCTACGCGCACCTCCTGGGCGCCATCCTGCTGTTCGCGCTCATCGAGGTCTTCTTCTTCACCTCCGGGCTCGCCATCCCGATGGCCGAGGCGATGCTCGGCGTCAACTGGCTGCTCGTGCTCGGCGGGTTCATGATCGTGAGCTGGTTCGCGTCGAGCGCCGCGATCCGGGCCGAGTCGAAGGCGTCGCAGTACGGCGCGCTCGGCGCGTTCGTGCTGGCCCAGGCCGTCATCTTCGTGCCGCTGCTCGTGATGGCCGAGTACTCGGTCGGCGGCGGCGTGATCGCGAGCGCGGCCTGGGTCACGTTGCTGGGCTTCTCGGCGCTGACGGCCATCGTGTTCTTTACCGGCAAAGACTTCTCGTTCCTGGGCGGCATCCTGAAGTGGGCCTTCGTGCTCGCACTCGTGGCCATTGTGGCCGGCGTGCTGTTCGGGTTCAACCTGGGCACGTGGTTCTCCGTCGCGATGATCGGGCTGGCCGGCGCGGCGATCCTCTACGACACGTCGAAGGTGCTCCACGACTTCCCCGAGGACCGCTACGTCGCCGCGTCGCTCCAGCTGTTCGCGTCGGTGGCCCTCATGTTCTGGTACGTCCTCCGCCTGTTTATGAGCCGCGATTAGACGGGCCCCGTGTTTCCTCTGATGCCTGACCTCAGAGCGGATGCGTGGTTCGTGATGCGTGATTTTCCCCGATGAGTGTCACGCATCACGGATCACGCATCGACGGCCGGCCCGGAAAGCGCGGTCTCTCTCGAGGAAGGGGGAGCTTCATCGCCGTCTCGGGCGTTGAGCCCCCATGACCCGACGAACCCGCGCCGTCCTCATCAGCTCCGCCTCGCTCACGGCCGGCGCCGCGCTCGGCGCGTGGCTGCTCAAGCGGTGGGGCTACCCCGTCCGCGCCGTCGAGCGCGAGGTGGCCCGCGCCCCGCGCCCGCCCGTCACGCCCTCGGCCACCGACACGCCCGGCCTCCAGCCCGAGGCCGAGGGCGTCGGCCCCCGGTTCCACCGGCGCTACCAGGTCGACGTCGAGCACGCCACGAAGTCGCCGGCCGAGCTCGTCGCCTGCATCGGGGCCGACATTCAGGCCTACGTGCCGGACGAGATCGCCGTCTTCAAAAAGTCGAAGGGGGCCGAGGGCGCGCTCGCCGTCGGCGACGAGTACGACATCCAGATCCGGTCGCCGTGGGATGGGCCGGTCCGCGTGGTCGAGGCCGCCCCGACCCGGTTCACGCTGGCGACGCTCCAGGGCCACATGGAGGCCGGCCAGATCCGGTTCCAAGCGGCCGAGCACCCGGCCGCACCCGGCGCCCTCCGATTCTCGATCGAGTCGTGGGCCCGGAGCCGCGACGGCGCCGTCGACTTCGTCTACGACGAGCTCGGGCTCGCCAAGAAGGCCCAGCAGGCCATGTGGACGTTCTTCTGCGAGCGCGTCGCCGACGACTGCGGCGGGCAGAAGATGGCCGAGGTCCAGGTGCTCACCGAGCGCGAGGCGGACCCCGACGACCCCGAAGACGATGGCTGACCTCTTGTCCCGCGCCGTCCCCCGCCGGCCCGACTGGCGCCGCTACGAGTCGCGCTTGGACGCCGTCCGCCAGGCGCGCTACAACTTCGAGCTGTCCGAGGACCACGAGTACTCCGAGGCCGACGGCTGGCGGCTCGACCACCACCAGGCCGAGCTCGTCCCGGAGCCGCCCGGCCCGCCGCTCCCGCCCGACGACGCGCGCGCGTCCTGGGCCGTCGCCTGCGACCTGGCGCGGAACTACGCCTTCCCCGACCCCGGGCTCATCACGGGCATCTTCTCGCCCGACGAGCCCGTCGCCGGCCGGCCGATGCTGCTCCGGGCCCGGTTCCTCGGGTTCACGTTCTGGTTCGGCGTCCGCGTCGGGCGCGAGATCGACGAGGTGCGCAAGACCGACGGCGGGCCGGTGCACGTCTACGGGTTCGACTACGCGACGATGGAGGGCCACTTCGAGCGGGGCCAGATCACGTTCGAGGTCCGCAAGACCGAGGCCACGGGTGCCGTCGAGTTCCACATCGACGCCTTCTCGAAGCCGGACCGGATCCGCAACCCGTTCTACCGGGTCGGCTTCAAGCTGTTCGGGCGGCGGCTCCAGCTCAAGTTCGCGCACACGGCGATGGAGCGGATGCAGCGGTTCGTCCGGGAGGAGCTGGAGGCGAGGGCGAAGGGCGTCCCGGCCCCCGTCCGCGAGACCGTCGAGCCGAGCCGGCCCGACGCCGGCGCGGCCGAGGAGATCGCCAAGACCGTGTAGGGGCACGCCGGTGGCGTGCCCGTGACGACCGCGACGTAACACGGAGTCGGAGAGTTCGCTGTGCATGAGTGCTCCTCCCGATTCCCCCTCACCCTGTCCCTCTCCCTCGGGGAGAGGGGACCTCGTAGGAGAGTGCACGGCTTTCTCCGCGATCCCGTATAAGAAGGCAGCGCGGCAACCCCAGGGCGACCGCATGCTCGCCCCGGACCCCCCGCTTTCTGGCCGGTCGCTGCGCTCCCAGACTCAGAAAGCTGTCCCCCTTCAAGGGGGACAGTCTGAGCGCCCGCTGAGCGGAGCGATGGGCGCTCGGACGGGGGGTCGGGCCGGAGATCAGTAGCGTGCGCTCGCCCTGGCGGCAACCCCGGGCGAGCAGAGCGGGGCTCGGCTCGCGTCGTAGACTGGCGGCTCCCCGCCGCTGCCGTCATGCGCCTGCTCGCCCTTGCCCTCCTCCTCGTCGCCGTCCCCGCCTCCGCCCAGACCGACGCCGACGCGGCCGTCCGCGCCGTCATCGCCGACCTGTTCGACGGGATGCGGGCGAAGGACACGACGGCCATCCGCGCCACGCTCCACCCCGAGGCCCGCCTCATGACGGCGGCCCACCGGGACGGCACGCGGTCGGTCGAGGCCTCGCCCCTCGACGCCTTCCTCGGCGCCGTCGCCGGGGCGCCCGTCCTGCTCGACGAGCGAATCGAGGAGGGCTACCCGGTGATGATCGACGACGGGCTGGCGGTCGCCTGGACGCCGTACCGGTTCTACGCGGGCGACCAGTTCAGCCACTGCGGCACGAACGCCTTCGTGCTCGCGCTCGGCGACGACGGCTGGCAGATCGTCCAGATCATGGACACCCGGAGGGCCGAGTGTGGCTGAGTGGACCCGCAGACGTGTGGGCCCGTGCGCCTCCGCTCGGTGGACGTGAACCGATCCCAGGTCCACGAGTCCACAGGTCCACCCGTCCACACCGGCCCACCATGACCCCCGCCAGCCCCGACACGCCGCCCGCCGACCTCGACCGGCGCCAGCACAACTTCTCGGCCGGCCCCGGCGCGCTTCCGACCGAGGTCATGGAGGAGGTCCGCGACGAGCTCCCCGCGTTCGCCGGCGTCGGCGCGTCGGTCGTCGAGATCAGCCACCGCTCGCCGACCTACACCGCGATCCACGAGCGCGTGACGGCCCGGCTGAAGTCGCTGCTCGGGCTGGGCGACGACTGGCACGTGCTGATGCTCCAGGGCGGGGCCTCGATGCAGTTCCACCAGGTCCCGCTCAACCTGCTGCCGGCCGGCGGCGTCGCCAGCTACCTCGACACGGGGACGTGGAGCTCGAACGCGACCACCGAGGCCGAGACCGTCGCCCGGGACCGCGGCGCCCGCGTCTCGGTCGCCGCCAGCAGCGCCGACGCCGACTACACGTTCATCCCACGCCCCTCCGACTGGCAGGTCGACCCCGACGCGGCCTACCTCCACTTTACGAGCAACAACACGATCTACGGGACCCAGTTCAGGGACGAGCCCATCGTCGACGTGCCGCTCGTGTGCGACGCCTCGTCGGACTTCCTGAGCCGGCCCATCGACGCCAAGAGGTACGGGCTGATCTACGCGGGTGCCCAGAAGAACATCGGCCCGGCCGGCGTCACGGCCGTGCTCGTCCGCGACGACGTGCTCCAGTCCCGCGTGCCCGGTCTGCCGACGATGCTCGACTACGGGACGCACGCCAAGAAGCTGTTCAACACGCCGCCCGTGTTCGCCGTCTACATCGTCGACAAGGTGCTCGGGTGGATCGAGCGCCACGGCGGGCTCGCGGGCATGGTCGAGCGGAACCGGGCCAAGGTCGACCGGCTCTACGGCGCCATCGACGCCAGCGACTTTTACCGGGGGACCGTCCGTCCGGACAGCCGGTCCCACATGAACGTCACGTTCCGCCTGCCGAGCGAGGAGCTCGAAGCCCGGTTCGTCAAGGACGCCGCGCGCGAGGGCCTGCTCGCGCTCAAGGGCCACCGGAGCGTCGGCGGCGTCCGGGCCTCGATCTACAACGCCGTCGAGCCCGCCTCCGTCGAGGCGCTGGTCGACTTTATGCGCCGGTTCGAGGCGACCTACGGCTAGGTTGAGACGGGGCGGAGGGGGACGAGAGAATGAGTGGCCAGCTCTCTCTCCTCCCTCCGCCCTTCCTGTGCTGGCGGAACGGGCACGGCCGGGCCGCGTGTAGCGGGCCCGCCTGCCCCCAGCGTACGCGGTCCCGCCTCCTTCCGGCGCACGCGGTGCCGGAGGGCCGTCACTGGCGGACGCTAGCTTGCCCGGTCCGTTCGGTCCCTGGCCTACCCCTCTACTATGAAGCGCCTCGTCGTCGTCGAGTCCCCCACCAAGGCCCGCACGATCCGCAAGTTCCTGCCCGCCGGCTACCAGGTCGAGGCCTCGATGGGCCACGTCCGCGACCTCCCGTCGTCGGCGGCCGAGATCCCGGCCAAGGTCAAGAAAGAGAAGTGGGCCCGGCTCGGCGTCAACGTCGCCGACGGGTTCACGCCGCTCTACGTCGTCCCGGCCGACAAGCGGAAGACGGTCAAGGCGCTCAAGGAGGCGCTCAAGGACGCCGACGAGCTCTACCTCGCGACGGACGAGGACCGCGAGGGCGAGTCCATCGGGTGGCACCTGTTGGAGGTGCTCCAGCCCAAGGTGCCCGTCAAGCGGATGGTGTTCCACGAGATCACCAAGGAGGCCATCCTCAAGGCGCTCGACGAGACCCGCGAGCTCGACACCCGGCTGGTCGATGCCCAGGAGGCCCGGCGCGTGCTCGACCGCCTGGTCGGCTACTCCGTCTCGCCGGTGCTGTGGAAAAAGATCGCGCCCAAGCTGTCGGCCGGGCGCGTCCAGTCGGTCGCCGTCCGCGTCCTGGTCGAGCGCGAGTGGGAGCGGCTCGACTTCGTCTCGGCCAGCTACTTCGACCTCGCGGCGACGCTGGCGCAGAAGGGCGTCGCTTTCGAGGCCAAGATGACGCACTTGGGCGAGGAGCGGCTGGCGACGGGCAAGGACTTCGACGAGAAGACGGGCAAGCTGCTGGAGAAGAGCGACGCGCTCGTCCTCGGTGAGGACCGGGCGACGGCGCTCGCGGGCCGGCTCAAGGACGCGGCGTGGCGCGTGTCGGAGGTCGAGCAGAAAAAGGCCCGCCGCTCGCCGGCCGCCCCGTTCATCACGTCGACGTTGCAGCAGGAGGCCAACCGGAAGATCGGGATGAGCGCCCGGCGGACGATGCAGACGGCCCAGAAGCTCTACGAGCAGGGCCTGATCACCTACATGCGGACGGACTCGCCGATCCTGTCGTCGGAGGCCATCGCCGCGGCGCGCGGCGCCGTCGAGGCCCGCTACGGCAAGGAGTACCTCTCGCCCAAGCCCCGCCAGTTCTCGGGCAAGGTCCGCAACGCCCAGGAGGCCCACGAGGCCATCCGCCCGGCCGGCACCCAGATGAAGACGCGCGACGAGCTCCGGCTCTCGGGCGACGAGGCCAAGCTCTACGACCTCATCTGGAAGCGGACCGTCGCCAGCCAGATGGCCGAGGCCCGCCTCCTCCGCACGCGCGCCACCATCCTGGCCGCCGAGGGCACCGACGACGAGAGCACGTTCCGAGCCAACGGTCAGGTCATCGAGTTCCCCGGATTTTTCCGGGCTTACGTCGAGGGCAAGGACGACCCGAGCGCGGCGCTCGACGACCGCGACAGCCCCCTCCCGCCGCTCGCCGTCGACGACACGCCCGACGCGAGGGCCGTCGAGGCGGTCGGCCACGAGACCAAGCCGCCAGCGCGGTACACCGACGCCTCGCTCGTTCAAGCGTTGGAGAAGGCGGGCGTCGGGCGGCCGTCCACCTACGCCTCGATCATCGACACGGTCGTCCGGCGCGGCTACGTGATCCGGGACAAGAACCAGTTGGTGCCCACCTTCACGGGCATGGCGACGACGAACCTGCTCGCCAAAAACTTCGAGCGCCTGGTCGACACCGACTTTACGGCGCGGATGGAGGAGGAACTGGACGAGATCGCTGGCGGAAGCGAGGATCGGGTCCCGTACCTCGAGCGATTCTTCAATGGGCCGGAGGGCCTGGAGAAGCGGATCGAGCAGGGCGTCGAGACCATCGATCCCAGGGAGATCTCGACCATGCGCCACGTCAAGTGGGGCGACTACGAGGTCCGCGTCGGGCGCTACGGGCCGTACGCGGCGGCGCCCGACGGGAGCACGGCGTCGCTCCCGCCCGAGGCGGCCCCAGCCGACCTGACCGAGGCCGACATCGCCGCGCTTATCGACGCCAACGACGACGAGCGCCCGCTGGGCATCCACCCGACGGCCGAGATGCCGGTCCTGCTCAAGTCCGGGCCCTACGGCCCCTACGTCCAGCTCGGCGACGACGAGGAGACCAAGCCCAAGCGGACATCGCTCCCCAAGGGGACGGAGCCGGGCGACGTCGACCTCGACCTGGCCGTCCAGCTCCTCAACCTGCCCCGGACGCTCGGGCTGCACCCGGAGACGGGCAACGAGATCAAGGCCAACATCGGCCGCTACGGGCCCTACGTCCAGCACGAGCGGACCTTCGCCAGCCTCAAGCCGGCCGACGGCGACGACGTCCTGACGGTCCAGCTCGACCGGGCCTTGGAGCTGATCGCCCAGAAGCGCCAGAAGGCGGCCCCGCTCCGGACGCTCGGCGCTCACCCGGTCTCAGGCAAGCCCATCGACGTGTTCGAGGGCCGCTACGGGCCGTACGTCAAGCACGAGAAGACGAACGCGACCATCCCGAAGGACATGGACAAGGACGCGATTACGCTGGAGCAGGCCGTCGCGCTGGTCGACGCGAAGGCGGCCAAGGGCGGCAAGAAGCGGGCGCCCCGCAAGAAGAAGGCGTCGTAGCGGTGGCGTGGTACCGCTCCCTGATCCAGCGGGTCGCGTTGACGATCTTCGACGAGAAGGTGGCCCCGCTCGACGGGCGCCTCCGTGCGCTCGAAGCCGACCGGCAGACGGCGAACCACCGGCTCGACGTTCTTGAACGGGACGTCCGGGATCTCGACCTTCGCCTCCGGGCGTTCGAGATCGATGTCGCCCGCGTGCAAGGAGCGCTCGGAGCGTACGAACGATCCCCGCCGCTCTTGCTCCCCCCACCCGACGCACCCCCGACCGATGAGTAACCCTATCCCCCGAGAAGAGATCAGGGCCCTGATGGAGCGGATCGAGGCCGGAGCGGCCTCGTCCGACGACTACCAGCGGTACGAGGACCTGCTCGTGTCGGCCGGTCTGCCGAGGGACTACGTCCGGTCGTTTATCGAGGAGGCCGGCTATGACAGCTGGGACGCCTTCCGGCAGGCCCGGTCGGGGCCGGAGGGCGACCGCGGCGTCAGCGCGACGCTCATCGGGCGCGTGTCGGGCCTGGGGCTGGGGGTCCTGTTCCAGGACTCGGTCCGGCAGACGGTCCGTCGCGAGCTGGCCGGTTGACCGTCCCCACTCCGCGCGTCGCCGTCGTCGGCGGGGGGATCGGGGGGCTGGCGACGGCGCTCGCGCTCCGCCAGCGGGGCGTCGAGGCGACGGTCTACGAGCGGGCCGACGCGCTCCGCGAGGTCGGGGCTGGCATCGTGCTGTGGCCGAACGGGACGCGGGCGCTGGCGGCGCTCGGCGTGCTCGGGGCCGTCGAGGCACGGGCCGGCCGGGCGGCGTCGGTCGAGATCCTGCGGCCCGACGGGCGGCGCCTCGTCCGGTTCTCGACCGCGCGGCCCGACGCGCCCTCGCTGTGCGTCCGCCGCCCCGATCTTCTGGCCGCACTCGCGGACGCCCTCGGCTCGGATGCGGTCCGCCTAGACCACGCCTTTGCTCATGCCGAGGTTCGTCCCGATGGCGTCGAGGTCTCGTTCGAGAACGGCGCGAGCGCCCGCGCCGACGTGCTCGTGGGGGCCGACGGGCTGCGGTCCCGCGTCCGCGACACGCTCCTCGGCCGCGTCGAGCCCCGCTACCGTGGCTACACGGTCTGGCGCGGGATCGGCCCCGCGCCGTCGGGGTGGCCGGCCTCGGACGCCTGCGAGGTGTGGGGGAGAGGACGTCGGTTCGGACTCTTCCGCTTGGGCGACGGCGACGTCTACTGGTACGTCTGCGCGTCGCGCCCGGCGGGCGAGCGGGCGGCCGACGAACGGGCGGAGGCCCGCGCGGTCGTCGCCGGGTGGCACGCCGGCATCGACGAGATCATCGGCGCCACGCCAGCTTCGAGCGTGACGCGGCACGACGTCTACGACCGCCCGGCACGCGGTCGGTCCGCGGCGGGCCCGGTCGTCGTGGTCGGCGACGCGGCGCACGGGATGACGCCGGACCTGGGGCAGGGGGGCGCCCAGGCGCTCGAAGACGCAGTAGGTCTGGCCCGGCACCTCGACGGGGCGGCGGACGCGCCGTCCGCGCTGGCGGCGTTCGCCCGGGAGCGGCGAGCCCGGACGACCCCCATCGTGCTCCAGTCCCGGTTCGCGGCGTGGGTCGGTCAACTCGACGGCGCGAGCGCGAGCGTCCGCGACGTGGTGACGGCGGCGACTCCGTCGCGCCTGTTCCAGGCCAGCTTTACGGCGGCGTACTGACAGCCCGGTGGCCTATTCGATCTCCTCGACCGGCTCGTCGGGGTCGTCGGGCCGGCCGAGCGTCCGCCAGCGGGCCTCCGTCGAAAGCCGGTGCGATTCTTCGACCGTCTCCAGCATGGCGAGGTAGCTCCCGTAGCGCTCGGGCGTGATCTCGTCCTCGTCGACGGCGGCCTGGACGGCGCAGCCGGGCTCGTGGGCGTGCGTGCAGTCGGGGAACCGGCAGTCGGGGAGGAACGGCTGGAACTCGACGAAGTAGCCGCCGAGCTCCTGGGGCGCCATGTCCCACAGGCCGAACTCGCGGATGCCGGGCGTGTCGGCGACCCAGCCGCCGCCGGCCTGGTGGAGCGTCGCGAACGTCGTCGTGTGGCGCCCCTTCTGCGTCTTCTCGCCGATCTCCGACGTCCGCAGCCCGAGGCCGGGCTCGATGGCGTTCAGCAAACTCGACTTGCCCACGCCCGACGGCCCGGACACCACGCTGACGGCGTCGGCGAGGGCCGCGCGGAACGCCTCGAGCCCGCGGCCCGTGACGACGCTCGTGAGCAACACGGGGTAGCCGAGCCCCTCGTACAGCTCCTGCCAGAACGCCATCGCCTCCTGGGCCCGCTCGTTGCCTTCGAGCAGGTCGGCCTTGTTGAGGACGAGCCCGGCCGGGATGTGGCGCGTCTCGGCGGCCACCAGGAAGCGGTCTACGAAGCCGGGGTTCACCTTCGGCCCGAACGTCGACTGGACGCACCACGCGCGGTCCACGTTGGCCACGATGACGTGCTCGCGCACGGCCCCGCGCTTGCCCGGCGCGCGGCGGCTGAGCTGGTTCTCGCGTGGCTCGATGGCCGTGATCATGCCCGCCTCGTCGTCGCCCATCGTCAGGACCACGCGGTCGCCGACGGCCAGCGGGTTCGTCTCGTCGATCTCGATGGCGTCGAGCCGGAACCGGCCCCGGAGGCGCGCGCGGACCGTCTCGCCGTCGTCCGTGCGGACGTCGTACCAGCTCCCGGTCGAGCGGATGACGAGCCCGCGGACGGGGGCGGGACTTGGTTCGGCGGCGTCGGTCACGGGTGAAACTCTGGGGGGGAGGTCTCGTCCAACGCAGGCGGCGGGGACAGGCTCCGAGCCTCGGATTCGTGCCCCGCTCCGCACCAGCCTCCCGACCCATGGCCACCGCCAAGTCCACGCCCGACCCCTTCGACGACGTCCGCGACGCCTTCGCCGACCTCGGCACGTCCGAGAAAGCTGCCTTCGTCTTGGAGGCCACGTTCGAGACCCTCGGCCAGGCGCTCTCCGAAACTGGCCGCCGCGCGGCCTCCGTCCTCGACGACCTCGACATCGACTCGTGGTTCCGGACGTGGGAGCCCCAGGACGTCGGCGCCCCGCCGCCACCGCCGCCCGCCCCGCCGCCCGCGAGCAAGCCCGCGCCGAAGGCAACTCGTAAAAAGCCGCCGACGACGCCCAAGAAGACGGCCGGCAAGCCCAAGCCGCCCACGCGGCGCCCGCCGGCTGACGACGAGGGATGAGCGAGTCGTGGCCCGAGCGGTTCGAACGGGCCGGCCTGCTGGAGCGGGTCGGCCTCCTGGGCGGAGGCGCCGTCCGGCTGCTGGCGACCGCCATCGACAAGGGGCTGGACCGGGCGGCGTCGGTGGCCGTCGACGCGAAGCAGGCGTTCGAGCGCGAGCTCGACCCGAACGTGAGCGACGCCCGCGTGCTCGACGAGTCCGACGAGCCGTTCGATTGAGGCGTAGGCGCGTCGCCGGGCTCGCCGCCGCGGTCGTGCTCGGAGCCGCGCTGATCGCGCTCTCGATCATCCGGTTCGGTCAGCATCACGGGGACCGTGCCGACGCGGCCGTCGTGCTGGGGGCGGCCGTCTGGGGCGACCGGCCGTCGCCCGTGTTCCAGGCGCGGCTCGACCACGCCGTCGCCCTCTACCGCTCGGGCCGCGTCGGCGAGGTGTGGCTGACGGGCGGGTCTCGAGACGGGGACCGGACCGAGGCGTCGGTCGGCCGTGCGGCCGTGCTCGCGGCCGGCGTCGATTCCACGGACGTCCGCGTCGAAGACCGGTCCCGCACGACGTGGCAGAACCTGGCGTGCTTGCGCGACACGCTCGGCGGGGCGGGCCAGTCGGTGCTGCTCGTGAGCGACCCGTACCACCTGCGGCGGGCCGTCGGGATGGCCCGCGACCTCGGGTTCGACGCCGCGCCCGCGCCGACGCCGACGACGCGCTACCGGAGCGTCCGGTCGAAGGCGCCGTTTCTGGCGCGCGAGGTGTACTTCACTGCCGTCAACGCGCTGACGAAGGCCGTCGGCGCGCGGGGCGGATGTCCGCCCGACGCCGGGCGCTAGGCGGCGAGTGCGCGGGCGGCCTGGACGCCGGCAAAACGCGGGTGGGCCACGCACTGGACCATCAGCCGGCCGTCCGACGCTGTCGTCATCTCGACGTCGAGGAGCCCGTGCGCCGACATCTCGATCACGACGGCGTGGCCGAGCCGCGACGTGTCGGTCTCGCCCTCCGTCGGCCGGAGCCACCGGGCGGCGAGCCGGTTGATCTCGACCCACGAGAGCTGGCCGAACGGGGCCCGCGACGACGCGGCCAGCACCTCGATGACGAAGTCGGCCGCGAAGGGGAGCGTGTCGGCGAGGGGCGGGCGGGTCGGCATCGGCGGGGGGGCGGGGGGATGCCGGAAGGTGGGGGACGGGGGGTGACACCTTTGTGCCACGCCCCGCGCCGAAACCGTCAGCGCGCTGTCGGGACGAGCCTCAGCTGGCCCGCCGGGCGCAGCGTGACCGACCCGTGCGGGTGGGGCGGCGGGCCAGCCAGCGCCAACCGCCAGCGCCGGGCGAGGGTCGCCAGCACGAGTGTCCCCTCGACCCAGGCGAACTGCTCGCCGATGCAGCCTCGGCGGCCGGCGCTGAACGGGAGGTAGGCGAACTTGTGACGGCCCGACCGGGCCTCAGGCGCGAACCGCTCGGGCCGGAACGCCAGGGGCTCGTCCCAGAAACGCGCGTCGCGGTGGAGGTGGAGCGGCGCGAACAGGATCGTCGCCCGTCGGGGGATCGGGTGGCCGCCCAGCGACGTGTCGCGCGCCGCCTCGCGGCCGACGGCCCAGGCCGGCGGGTACAACCGCATGGCCTCGGCAAAGGTGGCCCGCGTGACGAGGAGCCGGTCCAGCACGTCGAACGACGGCGGCCCGTCGAGCGCGTCGACCTCGGCCCAGAGCCGGGCCTCGGCGTGGGGGTTCTGGGCCAGAAGGAGCCACGTCCACGCGAGCGCGGCGGCCGTCGTCTCGTGGCCGGCCAGAAGCAGCGTCATCGCCTCGTCGCGGACCTCGAGGTCGGTCATCGCGTCGCCCGTCTCCTCGTCGCGCGCGTCGAGCAGCATCCCCAGCAGGTCGTCGGCGTCGGCCGGCGCGGCGTGGCGGTCGGCGATGAGCCCGTAGACGACGGCGTCGAGCGTGGCGCGGGCCCGGTTCGCCGTCCGGTTGGCTCGGGTCGGGAGCCACATGAGCTTGTCGGCGAAGGGGAACTGGGCCCCGTCGAAGGCCCGCATCGCGTCGTGGACGGCCCGGCCCACGCGGTTGGCGTCGGACAGGACGTCGGCGCCGAACAGGGTCCGGCCGGCGATGGCGAGCGCTAACCGGCTCATGGCCGCGGCCCCGTCGAACGGGATGCCCTCGGCCCACCGATCCGCCTCGGCCTCCGTCAGCTCCACCATCTGGCGCGCGTACTGGCGCAGGCGCCCGTGGTGGAATGCCGGCAACACCAGCCGCCGCTGGCGCGTGTGGACGGGCGGCTCGCTCGTCAAGAGCCCGTCGCCCAGGATCCGGCGCGCGAGCCGCAGGCCCCGCGCCTTGGTCACGTCGGCGTTGCGGTCGACCAACAGCTCGCGGAGCAGGTCGGGGTGGCGGACCAGCACGACCGGCGGCAGCACGGGCGCCGACGCGATCACCAGGTCGCCGCCCACGGCGTCCATCTCGGCGATGCCGCTCCGGAGGTCTCGCCAGAACGCCCGGACGAGGGCCAGCGGGGAGCGGCCGACGTACGGCCGGACGTCAATCATGGGGACAGGGCGGGAGAGGAGAGAACCGCCCCGCGAGGCACGGGGTCCGGGCCGGCTGCGGAGACGCGGTGATCTCCGCCGGCCGACAAACGGACCCTCTCTGCGGCCGGCCGGACGGGGACCCGTCGATATTTTGTCCGGCGAAGTCGTGCTCCTCGCCCTCGCGTGCCGTACGTTAGGGGCGCGCAGAGTATGCGCAGTCGTCACCTACGGGAGCCCTGGCTGGAGGAGGCCAGGGCTCCCGTCGCGTTTGGGCGGGACGGCGGATTGGGCGGGGCGCGCGAGCCGGACGGCCGAGGGGGTCCGGTAAACCGTGAGGGTCGGAAGGGCCCGGGCCGGCACGCGGCCTGGGCCCTCGTGCATTCAGCGCGCTCGGTAGCTTCCGGTCCTCACCCCCCGCACGCCCATGCCTCGCCTGTTGCTCGCCGCCCTCGTCCTGACCCTCGCCGCCTGTCAGGCCGACGACGGCTCCGACCCTGAGATCGACGCTGGAGCCGTCGAGCGGGCCGTCGACCCAGCTCCGGTCGATCCCGGGCCCGCCGCGGCATCGACGCCCATCAACCTCAACACGGCGACCGAAGACGAGTTCAAGGCGATCCCGGGCGTCGGCGACCGGATGGCCCACGAGTTCGACGAGTACCGGCCGTACGCCAGCATCGAGCAGTTCCGCCGCGAGATCGGCAAGTACGTCGATGAGGAGCAGGTGGCCGAGTACGAGCGCTCCGTGTTCGTCCCGGTCGACCCGAACGAGAGCGACGCGGCCACGCTCCAGCAGCTCCCCGGTGTCGACGCGGCGGTCGCCGAGGCCTTGGTCTCTGGCCGGCCGTATGCCGACGACGACGCCTTCCTCGCCGCCCTCGCCGACGCGACCGGCGGCGACGCCCAGGCCGCCCGGGTCTACCTCGACCGCTGATGACGGTCTCGGTCGAGCGTCAGCTCCGACGGTTCCTGCTCGCGACGGCCGCCGTGACCTACCTCGCGGCGGCCGTCGAGCTGCTGCTGGTCGAGCACTACGAGGACGTCTGGCAGCTCGCCCCGTTCGGGCTGATCGCGGTCGGGCTGGCGGCGGTCGCGTGGGTGGCGCGAGCGCCGGGTTCGCAGTCCGTTCGCGCGTTGTGGGTCGCGGGCGGGCTGGCGGTGGCCGGGAGCGTGCTCGGGGTGGTCCTCCACGTCAAGGGGAACGCCGCGTTCGCGCTCGAGATCGAGCCGGACCTCGGGCTGGCGGCGGCGACGTGGGAGGGGCTGAGCGGAGGCAACCCGCTCTTGGCGCCGGGCATGGTCGCGCTGGCGGGCGTGCTCGGCGCCGCGGCGGGGTGGCGGCACCCGGCCGCCGACCTCGGAGGTCGGTAAGGGCGATCCGGCGGGTCGCCGCTACGAGGGCGCCTCGCGGTTCATCACCGGCTCCTCGGGCGTCGGCGCCTCGGCGTCGCCGTTCGAGACGACGACCGGGCCGCCGTCACTCGCCGGGCCTGCCAGCCGCTTCTCGCGGTCCGGGACCGTGAACAGGGCGACGGGGTCCTCGGCCGGCTCGGGCTCGAGGAGGATCTCGAGCGCCTCGGGAATCCGCTTGACGTAGTGGACGTCGAGGCCCTCGACCGCCTCGTCCTTGATCTCGTCGACGTCCTTCCGGTTCTTCTCCGGCAGCACGACGCACGAGATGCCGGCGCGGCGCGCGGCCAGCACCTTCTCTTTGATCCCGCCGACCGGGAGCACCAGCCCGCGCAGCGTGATTTCGCCCGTCATGGCCACGTCGTGGCGGACGCGCCGCCTCGTGTAGATGCTTGCGAGGGCCGCCGTCATGGCCACGCCCGCGCTCGGGCCGTCCTTCGGGATGGCCCCGGCCGGGACGTGGACGTGCAAGTCCCAGTAGCGGAAGGCGTCGGCGGGGATGCCGAGGTCGTCGGCCTGGGCGCGGACCCACGACTGGGCCGCCTGGGCGCTCTCGCGCATCACGTCGCCCAGCTTGCCCGTCAGCGTCATCTTGCCGGTGCCGCGGCTGACCGACGCCTCGATAAACAGGATGTCGCCGCCGACCGGCGTCCACGCGAGTCCCGTCGCCACGCCCGGGACCTCGGTCCGCTCGGCGACGTCGTTGAAGAACTTGCGGCCGCCCAGGAAGCCCGGCACGTCGTCGGCCGTGACGTCGCCGCGCTCGGCCTCGCCCAGGGCAACGGTCTTGGCCACGCCGCGGACGACCGACCCGATGGTCCGCTCCAATTGCCGCACGCCGGACTCGCGCGTGTAGCCCTCGATCAGGAGCAGGAGCGCGTCGTCGGAGATCGAGAACTGGTCCTCCCGGAGCCCGTTCCGCTCGCACTGGCGCGGGACGAGGTACTGCTTCGCGATCGCCAGCTTCTCCGACGGCGTGTAGCCGGTGATCTCGATGATCTCCATCCGGTCGCGGAGCGGGGCCGGGATCGTTTCGAGGTAGTTGGCCGTCGCGATAAAGAGGACCTTCGACAGGTCGTAGTCCAACTCCAAATAGTGGTCGTTGAACGAGTCGTTCTGCTCCGGGTCCAGGACTTCCAACAGCGCCGAGGCCGGGTCGCCCCGGAAGTCGGTCCCGAGCTTGTCCACCTCGTCCAGCATGAACACCGGGTTCGACGTCCCAGCCCGCTTCAAGCCCTGGATGATCCGGCCCGGGAGCGCGCCGATGTAGGTCCGCCGGTGGCCCCGGATCTCGGCCTCGTCGCGGACGCCGCCCAGCGAGATCCGGTGGAACTCGCGGCCCAGCGACCGCGCGATGCTCTTGCCCAGCGACGTCTTGCCGACGCCGGGCGGGCCGTAGAACAGCAGGATGGGCGCCTTCATGTCGCCCTTCAGCTTCAGGACGGCGAGGTACTCCAGAATCCGCTTTTTGACGTCGTCGAGGCCGTAGTGGTCCTCGTTGAGGACGTCCTCAGCGCGGGCGATGTCCAGCTTGTCTTGGGACGTGTGGCCCCACGGCAGGTCCAGGATCGTCTCGGCGTAGTTGCGGACGACGCCGTACTCGGGGCTCGCGGGGTTCGTCCGCGCCAGCTTGGTCAGCTCCTTCTCCAGCGTCTCGACGACGGGCTCGGGCAGGTCGTCGTGCTTCTCGGCCAGCTTGTCGCGGAGCTCGTCGGCGTCGCGGCTCGACCCCTCGGTCTCGCCCAGTTCGTCCTGGATGGCCTTGAGCTGCTGGCGCAAGAAGAACTCCCGCTGCTGCTGGTCCACGTCGGTCTTGACCTTGGACCGGATCTCCTCGGAGATCTCCAACACGCGGACCTCCTGCTCCAGGTAGTCGAGCACCAGTTGGGAGCGGTCCAGGAGGGGCCGCGTCTCCAAGAGGTTCTGCTTTTTCTCGACGTCGATCTGCAGGTTCGACGCGATAAAATGGACGAGGAACCCGGGGCTCTCGATGTTCTGGATCGCGTAGGCCGCCTCGCTCGGCAAGTTCGGCGACAGGTTGACGATCTGGACCGCGAGCTCCTTGATGGACCGGACGCGGGCGTCGATCTCGACCGGGTCCACGTCGCCCGTGTCCTCCTCGATGGGTCGGATGCGGGCCGAGAGGTACGGGTCGAGCTGGTCGAACGCCTCGATCTCGATCCGCCGCTTGCCCTGGATCACGATGCTCACCGACCCGTCGGGCATCTTGATGAGCTTCAGGATGGTGGCCGCCGCGCCGACCCGGTAGAGGTCGTCGGGCCCGGGCGTCTCGACCTCGGCCCGCTTCTGGGCGACGACGCCGACGAGCCGGTCGCCGGCGTAGGCGTCCTTGACCAGCTTGAGGCTCGCGTCGCGCCCGACCGTGATCGGCAGGACCACGCCGGGGTAGAGGACCGTGTTGCGGAGGGTCAGGATGGGGAGCGTCTCGGGCAGCTCGGCCGCGTGCATCTCGCGCTCCTCGTCGGGCGTCGGGAGCGGGATGGACTGCTCAGGATCGTCCGAGGCGAGGTGGAGCGGGCGCATGTCGGGGGCGGTCGGGGCGGCGGGGGCGCGGACGGACGGGGGCGGTCCGTCGGTCCGGCATCGGCCGGAGTGGGGGAGAGGGTAAACTCACGGTCCGTCCCGGGTGTCCCCTCGTTCTCCGATTCGTCACGTGCGCGCCGTCCGCTCTTCCGACCTCGTCGTCCCCGCGCTCGGCGGCGCGCTGCTGGCGCTGCTGGCGGGGCTGGTCGTCGGGCGGGGGTCGGGAACGGGGGCGGCCGTGGTCGCGGGGGCCGTCGTGTGGGCGGCCGTGGTCGCGTGGGCCCTGCGCCGGCCGCTGCGGCGGATGCGGGTGGCCCGACGCCCGCTGCCGGAGCCGGCCCGGGCGTGGCTGGCCGACCACGTCCGCCTGTACGGCGGGCTCGACCGGGCCGGCCGCCGACGGTTCGAGCGCGACGTGGCGTTCGCCTTGGACGGGCTCACGTTCGAGGGCGCCGGCGGGGCCGAGCCGACCGACACGCTCTGCTTGTCCGTCGCCGCCGGCGCCGCGCTCCTGCTCCACGGCCACCCCGACTGGGAGCTCCCGACCGAGCGGACGGTCCTCTTCGTCCCGGACACGTTCGACGAGGCCTACGGCGACGAGGAGCCCGGCGTCTACGACGGGATGGTCCACAGCCAGGGCCCCATCGTGCTCTCGACGCGGGCCGTCGAGGAGGGGTGGGCCTACGAGGACGGCCACAACGTGGTGCTCCACGAGCTCGCCCACGTGTTCGACTTCGACGGCTGGGAGGCCGACGGCGTCCCGGCGTTCCTCGACCCCCGCTCGGCCGACGCCTGGGTGGGGCTGATGCGGAAGGAGATGCGCCGGGCCCAGCGCGGCGACGGCATCCTGCGGAGCTACGCCGCCAGCGCCCCGGCCGAGCTGTTCGCCGTCGCGACCGAGCAGTTCTTCGAGCGGCCCGCCCGCTTGCGTCGCCACCACGCCGAGCTGTTCGACGCGCTCGTGGCCTTCTACAACCTCACCCCGCCCGACGAGCCCGAGCTCGACGCCGGCGACAGCCTGATGGCCCGGCGCTGGCGCGGTGAGGCGTGAGGCGTGAGGCGTGAGGCGTGAGGCGTGAGGCGTGAGGCGTGAGGCGTGAGGCGTGAGGCGTGAGGCGTGAGGCGTGAGGCGTGAGGCGTGAGGCGTGAGGGCGGGACGTGGAAAAGTTCCGGGCAACCCGCGGCCACCGAGCTTGCGGCCGGCCTCGGCGACGGCCACCTTCGCGTCCTCCGTCCTCCGTCCTCCGTCCCTACCCCGCGATCTCGCGGACGGTCGCGTCGAGCACGTCGAGCTGGAACGGTTTCTTGACGACGGCGGCCACGTCCGCCCCGTCGGCCTCGGCGTCGGTGTCGCCGGTCAGGAGCAGGACGGGCAAGGTCGGGTAGCGCTGGCGGAGGGCGGCGGCCAGCTCGCGCCCGCTCATGTCCGGCATCGACAAGTCCGTCACGACGGCGTCGACCTCGAGCCCGTCGGTGAGCGTCTGGAGGGCGGCCGGGCCGCCGTCGACCTCGGTCACCTCGTGGCCGCGCAGGCGGAGGAGCTTCGACGTCACCGTCCGGACCATCGGCTCGTCGTCGACGACCAACAAGCGCAGGCCGGCGGCCGTGGCCGGGGCGGCGGCCGGCCGGCTCGACTCCGGGGCCGGCGTCCCGGTCGAGAACGGGAAGACGAGCCGGAACAGGGTCCCCCGCCCGGGCGCGCTCTCAACCTCGATCCGCCCGTTGTGCTCCTGCACGATCCCCTGGCTCATCGTCAGGCCCATGCCCGAGCCGCCAGTCCCCTTCGTCGTGAACAGCGGCTCGAAGGCCCGCCGGCGGACGCTCTCGGTCATCCCCACGCCCGTGTCACCGATCTCAACGATGGCCGCCCGGTCGCGCCGGGCCGTCGTGAGCGTGAGCGTCCCGCCGGCCGGCATGGCCTGGACGGCGTTGAGGACCAGGTTGACGAGCACCTCGCGGAGCTCGGTCGGCGTGCCCAAGATGGAGGGGACCGGGCGGAGCGTGGTCTCGACCCGGATCGAGATGCCGCGGCGGCGGGGCTCGTTGTACCAGTAGGGCCGGGTGAGCGTCAGGACCTCCTCGGCGATCACGTGGAGCGCGACCGCCTCGGCCCGCTCGGCCTTCTCGTTCCGGATGTACTGCTGGATCTTGCGGACGAGCGAGGCCCCGTCGCTGGCGGCCTGCTCGAGCGACTGCAAGTGGCCCTGGGCCTCGCGCTCGGCGTGGAGGTGGAGGAGGTCCGACCGGAGCAGCTCGGCGTGGCCCAGGACGGCCGTGAGCAGGTTGTTGAAGTCGTGGGCGATCCCCATCGACATCCGGCCGAGCATCTCCATCCGGCGGCGGCGCGTCTGCTCGGCGGCCCAGCTCGCCGGCTCGCGCATGACCTCGCCGTGGATCGAGACCGGGTACTGCCCCGACTCGCCGTCCGGCAGGCGGACCGGGTGGAAGTGGAGGAGCACCGGGAGCGGCTCCTCGCCGCCGGGCCGGTCGATCAGGAACACCTCGTTCGTGACCGACCCGCCGCGCGACGCCTCGACGGCGTGCTCGTGGGCGAACCGCGCGTCCTCGGGCGGGAGCCGGCCCCACAGGCCCTCGTCGCCGAACACCTCGCGCCACGCCTCGTTGCAGTCGAGGCGCTTCCCGGAGGCGTCGGCCAGCGCCGTCAGCAGCTCCGGGGCGACGTAGGGGAGGGACGGGGCGGGCTCCATGTCGGAAGGTAAATGGGTTCGGGGTTGGCTGCGCCTTCGCTGCGCGGTCCGGGGTCAAGGTTCGCGAGGACGGAGCGCCGTCGCAAGCGTGGGGCGCCGTCGCGGACGTCGACGGCGAGCGTCGACGTCGCCCGCCGACGCCGAGAGATCCGACGAGCACGACCAGGCAGTACGCGAACCCCGAGCCCAAGGGCGAGCGCACGTCACTGATCTCCGGCCGGGCCCCCGTCCGAGCGCCCACCGCTTCGCTCCGTGCCGCAGGAGCTGTCCCCCTTCGAGGCAGGGCTGCTACGTTCTCTGGCTACTACAGGAATAAGATGAGTCATTCCCGCGCACGTGGGAATCCATACGCAGCGGCGCCTCGCGAGCGGCCCCCTATGGATCCCCGCGTGCGCGGGGATGAAGGCCATTCCGTTTAGGACTCTGACTCGTTTCGCAGAACGTAGCAGCCCTGCCCTCGAAGGGGGACACCGCGAAGCGTCGGCGCAGCCAGCTTCCCGAGCCTGGAGCCCTTCGGCTCCGCTCTGGGCAGGCTCCGCGACCGGCCGGAAAGCGGGGGGGCCGGGGCTAGCACGCGGTCGCCCTGAACCTCTCGCCCTTCCTCACCGAGAGCGCACGGGCGGTCGTGTAGCTTCCGAGCCCTCCATCCCACTGCCCGCCATGTGGTCCGACTCCATCCTCGACACGATCGGCAACACGCCGCTCGTCCGGCTCCAGACGCTGGGGCGGGACTTCCCGTGCACCGTGCTCGCCAAGGTCGAGTTTTTCAACCCCGGCGGGTCGGTCAAGGACCGGATCGGGGTCGCCATGATCGAGGACGCCGAGGCCAAGGGGCTCCTCAAACCGGGCGGCACGATCGTCGAGGGGACGAGCGGCAACACCGGCGCCGGCCTCGCCATCGCGGCCATCGCCAAGGGCTACCGGTGCATCTTCACCACGACCGACAAGCAGAGCCCCGAGAAGGTCGACGTGCTCCGGGCGTTCGGCGCCGAGGTCGTCGTCTGCCCCACGAACGTGGCCCCCGACGACGTGAGGAGCTACTACTCGGTCGCCGCCCGGCTCGCGCGCGAGATCCCGGGCGCGTTCTACCCCAACCAGTACGACCACCCGGCCAACGCCGAGGCCCACTACCGGACGACGGGGCCCGAGCTGTGGGACCAGACCGACGGCCGGATCACCCACCTCGTCGCCGGCGCCGGCACGGGCGGCACGATCTCGGGCGCGGCCCGCTACCTCAAAGAAAAGAACCCCGACGTCCAGGTCGTCGGCGTCGACCCCTACGGGAGCGTCTACGCCGAGTACTGGCGGACGGGCGAGTTCAAGGAGTCCGAGATCTACCCGTACGCGACCGAGGGCGTCGGCGAGGACATCCTGGCGGGCAACATGGACTTCTCGCTCGTCGACGACTACGTCCAGGTCGACGACAAGACGACGATGCAGATGACGCGGCGGCTGGCGCGCGAGGAGGGCCTGTTCGTCGGGCAGAGCTGCGGGATGGCCGTCGCCGGCGCGCTCGACTGGCTCGGCGCCCACCGCGACCGGCTGACCGAGGACGACGTGGTCGTCGTGGTCCTGCCCGACAGCGGGTTCCGCTACCTCTCGAAGACCTACGACGACGAGTGGATGCGCCGGAACGGGTTCTTGGAGGCCACCCCGTCGCTCACGGCCGAGGGCGTCCTGGCCGCGCGCGGCCGGACCGACGGCGTGATCGCCGTGGCCCCCGCGTCGACGCTGGCCCAGGCCATCGAGACAATGACGGCGCACGGGATCAGCCAGGTCCCGGTCATGGACGGCGACGAGGTCGTCGGCTCGCTGTCGGAGCGCGGCGTCCTGAGCCGGTTGATCGCGGCGCCCGACGCCCGCGGCCAGGCCGTCGCCGAGGTCATGGCCGAGCCGCTCCCGGTGGTCGACGCGGCGCTCCCGCTCGACCGGCTCACGGCCCACCTCGACGGCTCGGCCGGGGCCGTGCTGGTCCGGGGCGAGGCCGGCGACGGGGCGCCGAGCTACCAGATCCTGACGCGGAGCGACCTCATTGCCGCGCTCGCGGCGAGCGGCGAGCGGTAGCGCGGAGGCGCTCCGCAGGCTGCCGTTCCGCGCGACGGCCCCGGCCGCCCACGACGTGGACGTGACGGACGTGACGGCCCCCGTGCCCCACCAGGGCCTGCTCCGGACCGAGGGGGCAGGGCTGCTACGTTCTGTCGATAGCAATCAAACCACAGTCGTCATTGGCTGGCGCCGTCGCTTCGCGGTCCCGCGCACGCGGGAATCCATGCGGCCATTGTGTCCGGCGAGCGGCCCCGTATGGGTCCCCGCCTTCGCGGGGATGACTGTTGTTTTGTGTAGGAATATGACTCGCGCCTGAGAACTAGCAGCCCTGGGACCGGGGGGGGACACGCTCGTCGTCGAGGTCCAGCCTCAGCACGGCGGCGCCGTCCGCGCGCGCCGCGTCGCGCTCGTCGACGTCTCGACCGGGACGCCTGACACCGGGCCCGCCGGGCCCTAGCTTGCGGCGTCCCTACGCGAACCCATGGAACCGCCCCAGTCCCCCGGCCCGTCCCTGTCCATCGAGCTCTCCGAGGAGGTCGCCGAGGGCGTCTACTCGAACCTGGTCATGATCTCGCACAGCCCGGAGGAGTTCATCCTGGATTTTATCCGGGTGATGCCGGGCGTGCCCAAGGCCCGCGTCAAGAGCCGGATCGTGGTCACGCCGGGCCACGCCAAGCGCCTGCTCGCGGCGCTCGCGGACAACATCCAGCGCTACGAGGGCCAGCACGGCGAGATCGGCGACGTGGGCCAGCAGCAGGTCCGGTTCACCGGGCCCAGCGGGGAGGCGTAGGCGGAGGGCCGCCTTGTCGCTAGGCGGACTTGCGGACCAGCACGGGATCGGCCCCGGCCCGGCCGTCGCCGACCGGCGCCACGTGGACGGCCCACACGGCGTCGACGGCCTCCAGCAAGCGGTCGACGTCGTCGCGCGTGTGGTCGGACGTCAGGCTCACGCGGAACCGCTGCTGCGACGTCGGCACGGCCGGCGCCTCGACGTGGTTCAAAAAGAGGCCGCGCCGGTTGAAGTCGTGGGCCGCCGCGCGGACGTCGGTCCCGGCCGGGACCGGCAGCGAGAACACGGCCGTCACGCCGGACGCCTCCATCCCGCGCTCGCGCAGGCCCTGGGCGAAGTACCCGCACACGTCCATCAGCTGGCCGTGGATCTCGGGCTCGTCCTCCATCACGTCGAGCCCGGCGAGGACGGCGGCGCAGATGGCCGTCGACGGCGCCGTCGAGAACACGTAGGACCGGGCGAAGTAGCGGAGGTAGTCGACCACGTCGGCGTCGGCGGCGACGAACCCGCCCGAGACGCCGAACGCCTTCGAGAACGTGCCCATCACGACGTCGGCCGCGTCGCCCGCGTCGAACATGGCGACGGTGCCGGCCCCGTGCGGGCCCGTCACGCCGGTCCCGTGCGCCTCGTCGACGATGAGCGTGGCCCCGTGGCGGGCCGTGACCTCGCCGATCCGGTCGAGCCGGCCGACCGTCCCCGACATCGAGTAGACGCCCTCGACGGCGACGAAGGCGTTCTGGTAGGTCGCGCTCGCCTCGCCCAGCAACGTGTCCAGGCGCCGGGCGTCGTTGTGGGGGAACGACCGGGCCTCGATCCGGCCCATCTTGAGCCCGTCGAGCGTCGAGGCGTGGATCTCCTCGTCGTAGAAGACGACGTCGCGGGGCCCGGGGAGCGCGCTCATCAGCCCGACGTTGGCCGAGTACCCGCTCGAGAACACGAGCGCGGCCTCCTTCCCCTCGTGCGCCGCCAGCCGCTCTTCGAGCTGGCGGTGGAGCGGCCCGTGCCCGTTCAGGATCGGCGGCCCGCCCGCCCCGACGCCGACCGCGCCGACGGCGTCCTGGACGGCCCGGACCACGCGCGGGTGTGTCGCCAGCCCGAGGTAGTTGTTCGACCCGAACATCAACATTGACCGGGTCTCGCCGAGGTGGTCTCGGACGACGACCTCGCGGCCGGTCTTGCTCAGAACCTCGCGGAAGTGCAGGCCGTCGATGCCCTCGGCCCGCTCGCCTCGGATGCGGCCGGTGAACTCGGAGGTCCGGCCCGGGAGGTCCATCCGAGTGCGGATTCGGACGAGGTCGCGGTACGAGAGGACGGTGTCGGTGCGGCGTGGTGGGGTCGGCATCGTCGTGAGTCGATGGAGGTGGGGGACTCCCCTAATAAACCCTCTCGTCATAGCCGCCTGCCTCGGAAAATGACCCCCTCAGTTTCAATTGTTCGTGCAAGCACATTTGGAACAGTTCGTTGGGAAAACGTCTTATCGTTCTGAGACCCGCCCGTCCCGCTTGGTGACATGGAGCGAATACCACTGGTGTCTTAGGGCACTAGTGCATAAAGACCAGAGCCCCGGCCGGCGCCCCGCGCTAGAGCAGGATGCCCGTGTGTGTACGGGCGGATCCGCTCCGTTCCGACAACTCCCACACGCCCATCCCCCCACCGTCCCGAACGCTGCACTAGCGGCTCGACCGGGCCAGCAGCGCGAGGGCGACGGCGGCGAAGACGAGGTGCGGGAGCCACGCCGCGACCACGGGCGGGATCGTCTGGACGTACCCCAACGGCTCGATCGTCTTTTGGAGGGCGAGGTAGAGGAACGCCACCCCCAGGCCGAGCGCGAGCTGGGCCGCCTGCCCGCCCCGCCGTCGCCGGGCCGCGAGGGGGACCGCCAGCAGCACCAGGATCAGGTTGGCGAACGGGTACGCGAACTTGGCGTGGTAGGCCACGAGCGGTCGCCCGCGCTCGGTGACGCCAGCCCGCTCGAGCGACGCCACGTAGTCCCGCGCCTCGACCACCGTCAGCCGCTCGGCGTCGCGCTCGGACTGGGCGAGGTCCCGGGGCCGCACCGCGAGCGCCGTGTCGAGCTCGGCGTGGTAGGCGTAGGTCTCGGCCCCGTCGGCCGCGAACGTGCGGACGGCCACGTCGACGGCCCGCCACGTCGCCAGCGAGTCGACGTACGTCATCTGGGCCGCGTCGAGGCGGCGGGCGACCCCGCCGCCGTCGGCCAAGGCGACGACGCTGACGCGGAAGGCCTGGGCCCGCTCGCGGTCGACGTAGCGGGCCGTGAGCACCTCGCCCGGCGCCGTCTGGCGGACGATCTCGGACCCGCCGCCGCCCTCGGGCGCGTCGCGGTAGTACCGGTTCTGGAACTCGTGGACGACGGCGTTCGCCCGGGGCACCACGAACCCGTTGAACGCCAGCATCGCCGCCGTCGCCGCCAGCCCGACGATGACGAACGGGCGCATGACCCGCCACGTCGAGACGCCGGCCATGTGGATCGCCGTCAACTGCATCGACTGGGCCAGCCGGGCCGTCACGTAGACGGCGGCCAGGAACAGGGCCAGCGGGCTCGTCAGCCGGACGATGTCGGGGACGTAGTAGAGGTAGTACTCGCCGAAGATCTGGGCCGTCGTCGCGCCGCGGTCGAGGAAGTCGTCGATCCGCTCGGCCAGGTCGAGCACGACGAACGTGGCCACCAGCAACGCCAGCAGAAGCGCGGTGCCGGAGAGGAAGCGTCGCAAGACGTGCCAGTCGAAGCGGGTCAAGGCATCGGGTGATCGGGCGATTGAAGATCGGGCGATTGGTCCCCGGCGGGGCGGCGCACGGAACGAGGGGCTCGTGGCCGCAAGATCACCCGATGTCCACGGAACGGCCGGGGCTAGCTTGGCGTGCCCTCCGGAGGCCGCGCGGTGGGCCGCCTCCCAATCATCCGATCTGACCTCACCCGATTACACCTTCCCCATGAAAGTCCACGAGTACCAGGCCAAGGAGATCCTCGCCCAGCACGGCGTCGCCGTCCAGCACGGCATCGTCGCCGACACGGTCGAGGAGGCCGTCCAGGCGGCCGAGACGATGGCGAAGGACGGCGTCGAGCAGTTCGTCGTCAAGGCCCAGATCCACGCGGGCGGGCGCGGCAAGGGCGGCGGGGTCAAGTTCACGCCGAGCCTGGACGGCGTCCGCGGCAACGCCGAGAAAATCTTGGGCATGACGTTGGTCACGCCCCAGACCGGGCCCGACGGCCAGCTCGTCAAGAAGATCCTGGTCACGGCCGCCGAGGACATTGCCCACGAGTACTACGTCGGCGTGACGCTGGACCGGGCCCGGGGGATGGACGTCATCATGGCGTCGACCGAGGGCGGCGTCGAGATCGAGGAGGTCGCCGAGGCCACGCCCGAGAAGATCGTCAAGGTCTGGGTCGACCCGGCCATCGGGCTCCGCCCGTACCAAGCGAATGAGATCGCGACCAAGCTCGGGTTCGAGGGCCAGGCGCTCAAGGAGGCCCGGAAGTTCGTCTCGGCCCTCTACAAGGCGTACCGCCAGTCCGACGCGACGACGGCCGAGATCAACCCGCTCGTTCGTACCGAGGACGGCCGCGTGGTGGCGCTCGACGCCAAGATCGACCTGGACGACAACGCGCTCTTCCGCCACCCCGAACTCGCCGAGATGCGCGACGAGGCCGAGGAGGACCCGCTCGAGGTCGAGGCCGGCCGGCACAACCTGAACTACATCAAGCTCGACGGCAACGTCGGGTGCATGGTCAACGGGGCCGGGCTGGCGATGGGGACGATGGACCTCATCAAGCTGGCAGGCGGCGAGCCGGCCAACTTCCTCGACGTCGGGGGGACGGCGAACGCGCAGACGGTCGAGGCCGGATTCCGCATCATCCTGTCGGACCCGAACGTGAAGGCCATCCTGGTCAACATCTTCGGGGGCATCGTCCGGTGTGACCGGGTCGCGCGCGGCGTCGTCGAGGCGGCGTCGAAGATCGACCTGACGGTCCCGCTCATCGTCCGGCTCCAGGGCACGAACGCCGAGGAGGGGATGCAGATTCTGAAGGAGAGCGGGCTGCCCATCGAGAGCGCGATCCGGCTCCAGGAGGCCGCCGAGAAGGTGACGGCCGCGCTGCAAGGGCAGGGGGACTAGGGACTAAAGGGACTGGGGGACGTCCCGGCTTCATACTCGCCGATGGCCCTCCCCAGTCCCCCGTCCCCGGTCCCCAGTCCCGGCATTCGAATCGACGGCGTCGTCAAGCGCTACGGCGCCGTCACGGCCGTCGACGACGTCACGCTGGACGTGCCCGAGGGCGCGTTCGTGTCGCTGCTCGGCCCGTCCGGGTGTGGGAAGACGACGCTGCTCCGGCTCGTCGGAGGGTTCGAGACGCCCGACGCGGGGACGGTCCGCATCGGCGGCGCGGACGTGACGCGGCGCGCGCCCCAGGACCGGCCGACGGCGATGGTCTTCCAGAGCTACGCGCTGTTCCCCACGATGACGGTCGGCGAGAACGTGGGCTACGGGATGACGGTGCGAGGCGTCGCCCGCGACCAGGTCCGCCAGCGGACGGCGCGGGCGCTCGCCCGGGTCGACCTGGCGGGGTTGGAGGACCGGCCGGTCGCGGCGCTCTCGGGCGGCCAGCAGCAGCGGGTGGCGCTCGCGCGCGCCGTCGCCGTCGAGCCCGACGTGTTGCTGTTCGACGAGCCGCTGTCGAACCTCGACCTGGCGCTCCGCGAGGCGACACGCGCCGAGCTCAAGGCGTTGCAGCGCGAGATCGGCGTGACGAGCCTCTACGTGACGCACGACCAGTCGGAGGCGCTGGCGCTGAGCGACCGGATCGCGCTCATGCGGGCCGGACGGGTCGAGGCCGTCGGCACGCCCGAGGATTTGTACGCCGACCCGCCGACGGCCTACGCCGCGTCGTTCCTGGGCGGCGCCAACGTGATCCGCGACCGGGCGCTCGCCGAGCGGCTGGCGGGCGAGCCGATGCCCGACGGCCACGCCCTCGCCGTCCGCCCCGAGGCGCTCGAGCCGGCCGACGACGGCGTCCCGGTCCAGCTCCTCGGCCGCCTGTTCTTGGGGCTCACGGCCGAGTGGGACGTCGAGGTCGAGGGCCACCGGCTCCGGCTGTGGACCGACCCGGCCCGGCCGATCCCGGAGACGCTCGCGGTGCGAGCTGCAACGTGGCGCTGGGTCTCCGACGACGCGAACCCGGGGGGGTGAGCCGAGTACCTCCGCTCCGTCATCCGGGCTCAATGCGTGACTCGTGGTGCGCGGTTCTCCTACGACGGCCCTTCACGCATCACTCCTCACGCATCACCCCGATGACCGACCCCGGCTCCCTCGACCTCCGTGACACGCTCGACGGCCTGACGCCGGCCCGCATCGCGACGCTCTACCGCCGCGCCCCGCTGCTGCGCAAGACCGACAACCCGGACCGGCTGTGGCAGGCGTTCGAGGCGTCGTCGCTCGTGCTCACGCTGTGGGAGAGCGACCGCGTCGTTGGGCTGGCCCGGGTGCTCACCGACGGCGTCCAGTCGGCGATCCTGTGCGACCTCGCCGTCGAGCCCGACGTCCAGGGGGCCGGCGTCGGGAAGCGGCTGATCGACGAGATCCTGGGCCGCCTGCCGGGCGTCGAGCTGATGCTGCGCGACTCGAACCTGTCGACCGGGTTCTACGAGCGGCTGGGCTTCGAGGCCGTCGACAACGCCTGGGTGCGCCGGGCATGACCGACGCCCTCGCCACCCTCGACGTCGTCCGCCAGACCCGCCGCGCGATGGCGGCCGTCGTCGACGCCCTGCCCGACGCCGCGCGGACGACGATCCCGGACGGGTTCAACAACCACGTCCTGTGGAACGCCGGCCACGTCGTGGCGACCGAGCAGGCGCTGACCTACGGGCTCTCGGGGATGCCGCCGAACCCTCCGGACGGGTTCATGGCGGACTTCCGCAAAAGGAGCTCGCCGCGCGACTGGGACCGGGCGTGGACGTGGGCCGAGGTCCGCGACCTGCTCCTCTCCGCGCCAGACCGGACCGAGGCCGACCTCCGCGCCGGCCGGTTCGAGACATTCCGCGAGTACCGGACGACGCCGGGCGTGGTGCTGGCGAGCGCCGAGGACGCCGTCCGGTTCAACCTGTACCACGAGGGGCTCCACCTCGGCAGCATCCTGGCGCTCCGCAAGCTCGTCGGCGGTAGGTCAGTGGGTCAGTAGATCCGTGCGTCAGTGGTTTGTGCGCACGGCCAGGCGGTCGAGTTCGGGTCCCTCGTACCGGACACGGACCCACTGACGCACCGAATCGCTGATACCCGTTCTGGGAGTGATGGCCTCATCCCGAACGTGTCATCCTGAGCGGAGCGAGCGCCAGCGAGCGGAGTCGAAGGATCTGCTCGACGCGGCCTCCCGGTCGTGGAGGCTCCGAACCGACAAGCCGCTAGATCCTTCGACCTCGGCTCAGGATGATAGGGTGGGGCGGATGGAGGAAATCAGAGACCTGGCATGACTCTAGGCGACGGCCGGCGCGAGCAGCCGGAGCGTCCCCGCGTCCGCGTCGATCTCGGCCTCCGCGCCGAGGGGGACGGTCAGCTTGCGCGACGTGTGGCCGATGGCGGCGCCCTGGAAGGCCGGCACGCCCAGCGGCCCGACGTGCTGGCGGACGACCTCGTCGAGCGTGAACCCGTCGACGGGGCCCGAGTCGGGGTCGCAGCGGGGGCAGGCCCCGAACACGAACCCGGCGAGGTCCGCGAGCAGCCCGGCCTGCCCGAGCTGCGTCAGCATCCGGTCGATCCGGTAGATCCCCTCGCCGATGTCTTCGACGAACAGGACGTGGCCGGCCAGGTCCGGCAGCCACGCCGTCCCGACGAGCGAGACCAGCACCGACAGGTTGCCGCCGACGAGCGGGCCCGTCGCTCGGCCCGACGTGATCGTCGCCGGCCCAGAGAGCGGCGTCGTGGACGTCCGCAGCGTTGCCGCGTCCGCGTCCATCACGACGCGGCGGAAGCTCTCGCCCGAGAACCCGTCCAAGTCTGACGAGGCATTGGGTCCGTGGAACGTGACGAGGCCGGCGCGGGCGTAGGTCGCCAGCAGCAACGACGTGTTGTCGCTGAAGCCGCAGAGCACCTTCGGGTTCGACCGGACCGCGTCCCAGTCGACAAACGGGAGAGCGCGGGCGGCGCCCCAGCCACCTCGCATCGCCATGACGGCGTCGACGCGGTCGTCGGCGAACATGGCGGTGACGTCGGCGGCCCGCTGGGCGTCGGTGCCGGCGAAGTAGCCGTCGCGCGCGAGCACGTGGCGCCCGGGGAGTGCCCGGAGCCCGAGCCCGTCGAGGTGGCCGACGGCTTCGTCGAGGTCGGCCCGGGTGTAGACGATGCCGGCCGGGGCCACCAGCCCGACCGTGTCGCCGGGCCGCAGCCGTGGCGGCCGGACGGCGGGGCGGACGGGCGGCTGTCGGTCGCCGCTCGCCAGCACGACGGGCGTCGCGAGCGCGGCGGCGCCCAGACCGGCGGACTGGAGGAAGCGGCGGCGGAGCATGAGGGTAGAGGCTGTTCGGGCGCGTGCCAGCTCCGAGCCGATCTCTGCAACATCTAGCTGAGCGTAGGGAGAGGATCCCTTAAGACGCGCCTCCTGGCTGTCAGCGTTTTCGTTTTCTCTCGTTCTGCCACTTGATCTTAGACATTCGCGAACGAGCCGATTCCACTTCAATTCCTAGATTGATGTATTCAATCCTGGCTCTGGTAATCAGCTTTTCGACTTCGATACCGGACAGAGAATCGAGATTCTGAGACTTGGCTACTAGGGCTTCGAGCCTCTTAAAACCGTCTGACCTGAGCTTCTCGATCCTTGTCGCCTCCACCTGGGCGAGGACAGATTTGTAAGGAGTGTCGAACTGGTCGACATTCTGCGCCTCTTCCATAATGAGCCGTCTGAAGCCGTCAGCTTTGGAAGCATATTCACCTAACTCTGTCATTAGGGCTGTTCGCTTCTCCTGATCCCTAACTCTTGTATCGTCGCGCCTTGATCGTATCGCATACGCAAAGCTCGCGGTTGAGAGGAGAAGCGCGACAACTGAAAGCGCGTCGGAGAAGCCCAAGTCACCCATTACAGGTTCTCGATCAGCGCGTCGCCGAACTCGCTGCACTTCAGGAGGGTCGCGTTCTCCATCTGGCGCTCGAAGTCGTACGTCACCCGCTTCTGGCCGATCGTCGTCTCCATCGACTGGATAATCGCGTCGGCGGCCTCGGTCCAGCCCATGTAGCGCAACATCATCTCGCCCGACAAGATCACGCTCGACGGGTTGACCTTGTCCTGGCCGGCGTACTTCGGCGCCGTCCCGTGCGTGGCCTCGAACAGCGCCACGCCCGTCGTGTAGTTGATGTTGGCGCCCGGCGCGATCCCGATGCCGCCGACCTCGGCCGCGAGGGCGTCCGAGACGTAGTCGCCGTTGAGGTTGAGGGTCGCGATCACGCCGTACTCGGCCGGCCGCGTCAGGATCTGCTGCAAGAAGGCGTCGGCGATGACGTCCTTGACCGTGATCGTCACGCCGTCCTTGGTGAACTGGCGCCAGGGGCCGCCGTCGAGTTTTTCGGCGCCGTACTCGGCATCCGCCAGCTCGTAGCCCCAGTCGCGGAAGGCGCCCTCGGTGAACTTCATGATGTTCCCCTTGTGGACGAGGGTCACCGAGTCGCGGCCGTCGGCGACGGCGTAGTCGAACGCGGCGCGGACGAGGCGGGCCGTCCCCTCTTGCGACACGGGCTTGATGCCGAACCCGGCCGAGTCGGGGAAGCGGACGTTCTCGAACCGCGTCGGGAAGTGCTCCTTCATCAACGCCTTGAACCGCTCGGCGTCCTCGGTCCCGTTCTCGAACTCGATGCCGGCGTAGATGTCCTCCGTGTTCTCGCGGAAAATGATCATGTCGACGTCCTCGGGCGCCTTGACCGGCGACGGGACGCCGCTGAAGTAGCGGACCGGGCGGACGCAGGCGTACAGGTCGAGCTTCTGGCGGAGCGCCACGTTCAAGCTCCGGATGCCGCCGCCGACGGGCGTCGTGAGCGGGCCCTTGATCGCGACGAGGTGATTGTCGATGGCGTCGAGCGTGTCCTGGGGCAGCCACTCGCCGAACCGGTCGTGCGCCTTCTCGCCCGCGTAGACCTCGAACCACTCGATCTGGCGGTCTCCCCCGTAGGCGTTCTCGACGGCCGCGTCGAGCACGCGCGAGGCCGCGGCCCAGATGTCGGGCCCGATCCCGTCGCCCTCGATGTAGGGGACGATGGGGCGGTCGGGGACGCGGAGCCCGTCGTCGGTCATGCGGATGGACTCGCCGGAGGTGGGCGTCGTGAGGTGCTGGTAGTCGGCCATCGGGGGCGTAGGTTCGGGAAGAGAGGGCGGGGAAGCTACGCGGGAGCGCGCGCACCGGTCCACGGGCCGACGCGCGGCGGACCGGGCTAGCTTGCGACGCCCCTCTCCCCGCCGTTCCCTTCCATGCCGGACCCCCTCCACGTCGGACTCCTCTACGGCGGCCAGTCGGCCGAGCACGAGGTCTCGGTCCGCTCCGCCCGCAACGTCCGCCGGGCGCTCGGCGACCGGTACCGCGTCACGCCGATCTACATCGACCGGCACGGCCGGTGGCTCCTCTCCGACGACGACCACCTCGCGTCGGGCGATGTCCCCGGCACGCTCGCCATGTTCGTCCCCCACACGGACGACTTTACCGTCCGGTCGAGCCAGCTCCAGCGCGAGGGCGTCGAGGTCGTGTTCCCCGTCCTGCACGGGACGGGCGGCGAGGACGGGACGATCCAGGGGTTTCTGCACACGCTCGGGCTTCCGTACGTCGGGCCCGACGTGCTGGCGTCGGCGGCGTGCATGGACAAGGTGGTCGCCAAGCGGCTGTTGGAGGCGGCCGGGTTACCAACGACGCCGTTCGCGGTCGTCCGCGCCCACGAGCGCGACCGGGCCTCGTTCGAGGCGCTCGCCGACCGGCTCGGCTCGGTCGTGTTCGTCAAGCCGGCCAACTCGGGCTCGTCGGTCGGCGTGACGCGCGTCGACGCGGCCGACGGGTTCGGGGCCGCGCTTGACGAGGCGTTCCTCTACGACAAGACCGTCCTGGTCGAGACCGGCGTCGTCGGCCGCGAGATCGAGGTGGCCGTCCTCGGCAACGAGCAACCCGAAGCGTCGGTCCCGGGCGAGATCGTGTCGACGTCGGCGTTCTACGACTACGACGCGAAGTACGAGGACCCCGACGCCTCGCGGATGGAGGTCCCCGCCGACCTGCCCGACGAGGTCGCCGCCCGCGTCCGCCGGATGGCCGTCGACGCCTACGTCGCCCTCGGCTGCGAGGGGATGGGCCGGGTCGACTTTTTCGTGACCGACGGCAGCGACGTGCTGGTCAACGAGATCAACACGATCCCGGGCTTCACCGAGCGGAGCATGTACCCCGTGATGTGGGCCGAGACGGGCCGGAGCCACGAGCAGCTCGTCGACGACCTGATCCGCCTCGCGCTCGACCGCCACGCCCGCGACGCCGCCCGCAAGACGACGCGGTAGCTCGCTCCGCTCCCCGCAAACGGGGCAGGCGCGGGAAACAGGGGACGGGGACACGGGAACCGGCAGAAGGAGAGCGAGCCGGGACCGCGGTTAACCCACCGGGTCTTCCCGTACGGACACGACTTGTCGTGTCCCTGCCGAGCGCGGTTGCCGCTGGCGGACACGATGAATCGTGTCCCTACGAAAGGCCTGTCCCGCCGACGCTGGCGGTCGCGCGCCGACCGCCGGAGATTCCACTCGTCCACTCGTCCACTCGTCCCCCGTCCCCGATGCCGTTCTCGACCGACACCCGCACGCTCCAGCCCGGCGACACCTACGTCGCCGTCCGGGGCGAGACCCACGACGGCCACACGTTCGTCTCGCGAGCCGTCGAGAAGGGCGCGTCGGCCGTCGTCGTCGAGGAGCCCGTCGACGTGCCCGGGCGTGTCGAGGTCACGGAGGTCGAGAGCAGCGTCGGCCACTTGGTGGAGCTGGCGTCGGCGCGCGTCCGCGAGCTGGGGTGCCCGGTCGTCGCCATCACTGGGTCCGTGGGGAAGACGACGGCGCGGACGGCCGTCGTGTCCGTGCTGGAGCAGGGGCTCACGGTGAAGGGCTCCGAGGGCAACAAGAACACGCCGCTCGGCCTGTCCCTCGCGCTCCTCAACGCCGACCTCACGCCGGAGACCGTCCTCGTGCTCGAGATGGGCGCCCGCCTCGAAGGCGACATCCGGGAGCTGTGCGCCGCGTTCCCGCCGACCGTCGGCGTGGTCACGAACGTCCGGCCGGTCCACGTCGAGACGCTGGGGAGCGTCGACGGCGTCGAGCGCGAAAAGTCCGAGATCGTCCGCGCCCTCGACGCCGAGGGGACCGCCGTCTTGAACGGTGACGACCCGCGCGCCCGTCGGATGTCCGAGGTCACCGCCGGCCGCGTCGTGTTGTACGGGACCGGCGCCGACTGCGACGTCCGCCCCGAGCACGTCACGGCGACGCTGCCCATCCTGGGCGACCACGCCATCTACACGGCGCTCGCGGCCACGGCTGTCGGCCGCGTGTTCGACCTGGACGACGCGGCGATCACGCGCGGGCTCGAAGCGATGACGCCCGAGGCCGGCCGGCTCCGCCGCCTGGACGGCGTGGGCGGGAGCACGCTCGTCGACGACACCTACAACGCCTCGCCCGACGCGACCGTCGCCGCGCTCGACGTGCTGGCGGGCCTGGGCGAGCGCCGGACGGCGTTCCTGGGTGACATGCTGGAGCTGGGCGCCGACGAGGTGGCTGAGCACGTCCGCGTCTTGCGCGCCGCGCTCGACCGGGCCGACCGCGTGGTGGCCGTCGGCGAGATCATGGGGCGGGCGGTCCAGGAGATGACGCCTGAGGAGCGGGGCCGGATCGAGACCGCCGTCTCGTCGCGCGCGGCGGCCGGGGCCCTCCGCGCCGGCGGACCGTTCGAGCTGGGGCCGCGCGACGCCGTGCTCGTCAAGGGCTCCCAGGGCGCCCGGATGGAGCGGGTCTCCGAAGCGCTCCTCCACCCGGCCCTCGACCCCGCCGACGTGCTGCCCCGCCAGTCGGAGCAGTGGAAGGCGATCCAGTAGGGGGTCGGCGGGTCGAGCCGGTTCGGCAGGTTTCGCGGGTTCGTTCGACGACAACCTGCGGAACCTGCGAGACCCGCTGAACTCGCCGGACCGTCTACAGCCTCCCCACCAGCGCCCGCGCTCGGAGCTCCCAGACCTTCCCCATCGCCTCGCGGACGATGGCCCCGCTCATCTTGCTCTCGCCCTCGCTCCGCTCGGTGAACACGATGGGAACCTCGACGAGTCGGAAGCCGAGCCGCCACGCCCGGTAGTTCATCTCGATCTGGAACGAGTACCCGTTCGAGCGGACGCGCGAGAAGTCGATGGCCTGGAGCACCTCGTGGCGGAAGCACTTGAACCCGGCCGTGACGTCGCGGATCGGCAGCCGCGTGATGGCGCGGGTGTAGACGCCGGCCCCGTAGCTCAGCACCAGCCGGCCGAGCGGCCAGTTGAGCACACGGAGCCCGTCGACGTAGCGGCTCCCGATGGCCACGTCGGCCCCGCCGCCGCCCTCGGAGACCGGGCGGCAGGCCGCGATCAGGCGCGTCAGGTCCTCGGGGTTGTGCGAGAAGTCGGCGTCCATCTCGCAGATGTAGCGGAAGCCGGCATCGCGGGCCAAGCGGAACCCGGTGAGGTAGGCCGTGCCAAGGCCCAGCTTGCCCGGCCGCCGCAAGAGCCCGACGCGGGCGGGGTGGGCCCGACGGAGCGCCTCGACCCGGTCGCCGGTCCCGTCCGGCGACCCGTCGTCGACGACCAGGACGGCGATGTCGCCGTCGAGCCCGAGCACCTGGCGGACGACGGCCTCGACGGTCCCGGCCTCGTTGTAGGTCGGGACGACGACGACGGCGCCGCCGGGGTCGGGGGGAGCGAGGAAGACGTCGGGCACGGGCGGAGGATACTGGGGCCGGAGGCCGCGCGGCGGTCCGGTTCCGTTGAGAGACGGATGAGACGGCGGCGTCGGTACGTCGGTCGTGCGCCCGAGGGTGGGGCGGCGGTAGCTTTTCCGGCGCGGCGGATCTCGCACCCCCGTCGCCGGTTCGCCTTCGCCCCCCTCGTCGAGACACCCATGGCCGGCACGTCCACCCCCAAAAAGGCCCCCGCCAAAGAGGCCGCCCCGAAGAAGGCCTCGGCCAACGGCGCCGCCGGGTTCACGCCCGACGTCCCCGACGTCCAGATCTTCCGCGACTCGGGCCACACCCACGAGTCGCTCGGGCTCAGCGCCGACGACGTGCTGGCGATGTACCGGAACATGCTGCTCCAGCGCCGCTTCGAGGAGCGGGCGGCCCAGATGTACGGGCGCCAGAAGATCGCCGGGTTCCTCCACCTCTACATCGGGCAGGAGGCCGTCTCGACCGGCGCCGTGTGGGCCGTCCGCGACACGGACCCCATCATCACGGCCTACCGCGACCACGGGCTGGCGCTCGCGCGGGGGATGTCGAGCGACGCCGGGATGGCCGAGCTGTTCGGCAAGATCGACGGGTGCAGCCGCGGCAAGGGCGGCTCGATGCACTTTTTCGACGTCGAGAAGCACTTCTACGGTGGCCACGGGATCGTCGGCGGCCAGATCCCGGTCGGCGTCGGGATGGGGTTCGCGTCGAAGTACAAGGAGGACGGCGGCGTCTCGCTGACGTTCTTCGGCGACGGGGCCATCAACCAAGGCGCGTTCCACGAGGCCGCCAACCTGGCCGCGCTCTACGACGTCCCGGCGCTCATCATTGTCGAGAACAACGAGTACGCGATGGGCACGTCCGTCGAGCGCTCGCGCGGCGACGCCCAGCTCTACAAGCAGGGCTACCCCTACGGCATGAAGACGGCCGTGATCGACGGGATGGACCTGTTCGAGGTCTACCACGCCTTCAAGACCCTCGGCGACGACGCGCGCGGCGAGACCGACGGCCAGACCAAGCCGTACTTCGTCGAGGTCCAGACGTACCGCTACCGCGGCCACTCGATGTCGGACCCGCAGAAGTACCGGACGAAGGAGGAGATGGAGTCGAAGAAGGACCTCGACCCGATCATCAAGACCAAGAAGTACATCGTCGACCACGAGCTGGCGGGCAACGACGCGCTCGACCAGATCGACGAGGACGTCAAGGCCGAGGTCATGGCCGCCGTCGAGTTCGCCGAGCAGTCGCCGCTCCCCGACGTGTCCACGATGTACGAGGACGTCTACGCGAAAGACGACTTCCCCTTTACCGTCTGATCCGGTACGGGGTACAGGGTACGTGGTACCCGCTGGACCGTACCTCGTACCCTGTACCCCGTACCTGCTGACATACATGGCCGAGCTGCAATTCCGAGAAGCCCTCCGCGACGCGATGACCGAGGAGATGGTCCGCGACGAGAGCGTGTACCTCATCGGCGAGGAGGTGGCCGAGTACGACGGGGCCTACAAGGTGTCCCAGGGGATGCTCGACCAGTTCGGGCCCAAGCGGATCATCGACACGCCGATCTCCGAGGCCGGCTTCGCGGGGCTCAGCATCGGCGCGGCGCTGATGGGGTTGCGGCCGATCGTCGAGTTCATGACGTGGAACTTCACGTTCGTGGCCTTCGACCAGATCGTCTCGAACGCGGCCAAGGTCCGCTACATGTCGGGCGGGCAGGCGTCGGTGCCGATTGTGTTCCGCGGCGGCAACGGGGCGGCCGGCCAGCTCGGCGCGACGCACTCGAACTCGGTCGAGGCGCTGTACTCGAACGTGCCCGGCCTCAAGATCATCGCGCCCTCGAACCCCGACGACGCCAAGGGCCTGCTGAAGGCCGCCATTCGGGACGACGACCCCGTCCTGTTCTTGGAGTCCGAGCTGATGTTCGGCCTGCGCGGCGAGGTGTCCGAGGCCGAGGACTACGTGCTCCCCATCGGCGAAGCCCGCGTCGCGCGCGAAGGCGACGACGTGACGATCGTGGCCCACTCGAAAAGCTACTGGCTCGCGATGGAGGCCGCCGAGGAGCTGGCGAAGCAAGGCGTCGAGGCGACGGTCATCGACCCGCGCACGATCCGCCCGTTCCCCATCGACGCCGTCAAGGACTCGGTCAAGCAGACGAACCGGCTGGTCATCGTGGACGAGAGCCAGCCGTTCGGCGGGATCGCGGCCGAGGTCGGCTTCCAGATCCAGCGCGACTGCTTCGATTTCCTGGACGCGCCGGTCGAGCGGGTGACGGCCAAGGACGTCCCGGCGCCCTACGCCAAGAACCTGATTGAGGCCTGGATGCCGTCGGTCGACGGCGTGATCGAGGCCGCCAAGAAGACGCTCTACATGTAGGCAACAGGAGTCAGGAATGAGGAATCGGGGCGTCGGCTCTGACCTCGGCGCCCGGCTCCACCCTGATTCCTGTCTCCCGATTCCTGATTCCTGCTATGGCCATCGCCGTTGAAATGCCCAAGATGAGCGACACGATGGAGGAGGGCGTCCTCGTGGCGTGGCTCGCCGAGGAGGGCGCGAGCGTGTCGGCCGGCGACGTGATCGCCCAGGTCGAGACCGACAAGGCCACGATGGACCTCGAGGTCTACGACGACGGCGTGCTCCTGAAGCGGGTCGTGGGTGAGGGGGACAGCGTGCCCATCGGGGCCCTTATCGCCGTGCTCGGGGCGGAGGGCGAGAGCCCGGACGACGTGCTGGGCAAGTACGGCGGTGACGGCGCCGCCGGCGGGGCGGAGACCACCGAGGTCAAAGCCGCGGCGCCAGCTCGCGACGAGGGCAACGCGGCGCCGGCCGGGCTCGACGGGATCACGGCGACCGCCGACGCCATCGACGCGCCGGCCCCGAGCGTCCAGCCGGTCACCGGCGATGGTTCGGCTCCGCTCACCACAGGCTCCGCCGCGCGCGAGGTCACGCCGTCCGCCCCCGCCAGCGGCGGACGGGTCAAGGCGTCGCCGCTGGCGCGGCGGATGGCCGAGGAGGCCGGGCTCGACCTGGCCCAGATCGTGGGCTCCGGGCCGGACGGGCGCGTCGTCAAGCGCGACGTCGAGAAGGCGAAGGAGGGCGGGGCTCCGGCGCCCGCGCCGTCCGCACCCGCCGCCGCTCCGGCGCCCGACCGTGGCCCGGCCCCGTCCGCTCCAGCACCGCGCCCGTCGGCTCCGGCCGAGGCGGGCGGCCAGGACCTCCGCATCACCCAGATGCGGAAGACGATTGCCAAGCGGCTCGCCCAGTCCAAGTTCACCGCGCCCCACTTCTACCTCACCGTCGACGTCGACATGCGGACGGCCATCGGCTTCCGCAACGAGATCAACGCGCTGACGGAGACGCAGGGGCTGGCGAAGGTGTCGTACAACGACTTGGTCACGAAGGCGTGCGCGGCGGCGCTGGGCCGGCACCCGATGGTCAACGCGAGCTACCTCGAAGACGAGGGCGTGATCCGCCAGCACCAAGGCGCGCATGTGGCCGTCGCCGTGGCGATGCCCGAGGGCCTCATCACGCCGGTCGTCCGCGACGCGGACCGGAAGGGGCTGGCCCAGATCGCCGCCGAGACGCGCGAGCTGGCGGGCCGCGCCCGCGACGGCCAGCTCGACCCGTCCGAGTACGCCGGCTCGACGTTCACGACGTCGAACCTGGGCATGTTCGGGATCGCCGAGTTCACGGCCATCATCAACCCGCCCAACGCCTGCATCCTGGCCATCGGCGCCATCCGCGACGTGCCCGTCGTCGACGGCGACGCGGTCGTGCCGGGCAAGCAGATGACGCTCACGCTCTCGTGCGACCACCGCGTCGTCGACGGGGCGACGGGCGCGGCCTTCCTCGGCGACGTCCAGGCGATGCTCGAGACGCCGGCGCTGATGCTGGTCTGATGAGGGTACGAGGTACGAGGTACGAGGTACGGCTGTGAGCGACGCCTCCGCTTCCGTACCCGGTACCCCGTACCCGTGTACCCTCGCTCACCTGAGCGACGTCCACTTCGGGCGGATCGCCGACGACCGAGTGGTCTCGGCGCTGGTGGACGAGGTGAACGCGGGCGGGCTCGACCTGGTCGTCGTCTCGGGCGACCTGACGCAGCGGGCGCGGCGGCGCGAGTTCCGCGCGGCCCGTGCCATGCTCGACGCTTTCGAGCCGCCGGTCCTGGTCGTCCCCGGCAACCACGACGTCCGCGCGTGGTGGCACCACCCGGTCGACCGGCTGTGGCGGCCGTCGAAGCGGTTCCGCCGGTTCATCTCCGACGACACGACGCCGACGGTGGAGGTGCCGGGGCTGGCGGCGTTCGGGCTCAACTCGGCCCACGGGTGGACCATCAAGGGTGGGCGGATCCGGCGCGAGCACGTCCGCGAGATGGAGGCGTTCTTCGCGGCCCAGCCGGCCGGCGCCTTCCGCGTGCTCGTCGTCCACCACCACCTGCTCCGGCTCGACGCGCTCGGCGACCACGACGTCTCGCGCGGGGCCCGGCGGGCGCTCGGCGCGGCCCAGCGGTCCGGCGTCGAGCTGGTCCTGTGCGGCCACCTCCACCGGAGCCACGTCGAGCCCGTCGAGCTAGCGCGGCCCGGTGGCGACGGCCACCGGCTGGTGATCGCGAGCGCCGGCACGGCGACCTCGAACCGCGGGCGCGGCTCGAACCGCGGCGTCAACGTCTACAACTGGGTCGAGGTCGGGCCCGACCGGTTCACCGTCTGCGAGCGTCGGTTCGACCCGGGCGCCGGGCGCTTCCACGACGCCCGCCAGACCGCGTTCGACCGCGAGCCGGCGTAACGGCTCGGGCCTCGGCCCCGTAGGTTCCGGCCGTGACCGACCCCGCCCTCCCCGCCGACCCGCCGGCCGTCGCGCTCGGCCCCGACCCGCCGGCCCCGCCGGACGCCGAGCCGTCACTCGGCTCCGGCGCCGACCGGCTCGCGCACGAGCCCCCGTCGGCGTGCCTCAACTGCGGGGCCGTGCTGCCGGGCCAGTTCTGCCCCGACTGCGGCCAGCGCGACCAGCCGCTCCGCCAGCCGGCCCACGTCTTTATCGCCGAGTCGGTCTCGGAGTACTTCGGGCTCGACGGGCGGCTGTGGCGGTCGCTCGGGCTCCTGCTGTTCCGGCCCGGCGCCCTCACGGTCGCCTACCTCGACGGCCGGCGGACGCGCTACCTCCGCCCGCTGAGGCTCTACCTCACGGCGACCGTCCTCTTTTTCTTCCTCCTGTCGCTGACCGACCCGCTCGCCGAGCGGCGCCAGACGGTCGAGCTCCGGCCGCTCCCGGCCGACACGTCGCTCGCGCCCGGGGCCCTCGCCGACCGCCTGGGCCAGCGCGAGACGGTCGCCGGGGCCGAGGTCGCCGCCGTCCAGTCGGCCATCGCGACGGCCTCGGGGACGGCCCTCGCCGACTCGCTCCGCCCGCTCGCCGCGTCGCTCGTCGAACTCGTGGACGCGCTCGACGCCGAGCAGGACCGGATGGACGACCTCGCCGACGACGACGACGTCCCGCGCGACACGCTCGTCGCGGTCGCCTCGCTCCCGCCGCGCGTGGCGGCGGCCCTGGCCGACACCGGCCGGGTCGAGATCGTCGACGCCGGGGGGAGCTTGGTGGGCGACGGTTTCTTCAGAGACATGCCGGCCTGGATGCAGGGCGACTTGGTCCGGCGGATGGAGGAGACGGAGTCGCCCGTCGAGCGGCAGATGCTCGCGGCGCAGTTCCAGCGGGCCGTGCTCCGGCAGGTCCCGACGGCGCTGTTCCTGATCCTGCCGCTGTTCGCCGTCCTCCTCAAGGTGTTCTACGCGCGCGGCGCCGGCCGGCGGCGTCGGCTCCGCGAGCGTCCGCCGGCCGCGCCCGATTCCGCGCCGACGTGGCGCCGGGCGTGGGCGGGGCTCCGACGGGGCGCGTGGGACGTCCGCCGGTGGCGGCAGCGGCGTCGGCGACGGACCGCCCAGCGGCGGATCGCCCGGTCCCGCGCCCGCCCGGTCCGGGGTGCCGTGGGCCGGCTCCGGCGGCGGGTGGCCGGCCACGCGATGCTCCGCCCGTGGCGTGTCCGCCGGGTCCGGCTGCTGCGACGGTCGCTCCGCGAGCGGCGGACGCGGTACTACGCCGAGCACTTGGTGTTCGCCCTCCACGTCCACGCCTTCACGTTTCTGGCGTTCATCCCGATCCTGCTCCTGGGCGGGTTCTCCGACGCGCCGACGTCGGCCTTCGCAGAGCGGGTGGGGATGATCCTCGCCTGGTCGATCCCGGTGTACTTCCTGGTGGCCCAGCACCGGGTCTACGCGCAGAGCTGGTCCAAGACGGTCCTGAAGTCGGTCGCGCTCGGGGTGGTCTACGTGATCTTGATCGGGCTCGGGGCCGTGTTCGCCGCCGGCCTCGCGCTCCGCCTGAGCTAGCGTTTTGTCACAGAGAGGCCGACGGGTGACCCGAGGGCGTTCTCGATGCGTGATCCGTGATGCGTGACTCTCGCCGGGGAGGATCACGCATCCTCGATCTGGAACCGGCCAGGATTGTGCGTCGCTGTACCGGCGTCGGGGCGTGTCGCCCAGCTCTCACGTTTTCAACCGCCCTACTCCGTCACCCCGACGAGCTGGAGGTCGACGCCGGCCAGCTCGTCCGGGACGAAGACGGAGAGCGTGCCGGCGGCCCGGATCGCGTCCCAGAACGGGCCCCGCCGCCGGAGCGCGAAGTACGAGGCGTCCGCGTCGACGGGCAGGCCGACGGGCAGGCGCTGCGTGGCCTCGATGGGAAGCGCCCTCGTGTAGCTCCTGAGCACCTTCTCGATGGTGTCGGGCGAGGCGACGCGGATCAGGCGGGGGACCTCGTCGGCCAGACGGCTCTCGGGGAGCGTCGAGCTGCGGGCGGTCAGGAACAGGTGGAGGTCCGGCCGGTCGAGCGGGAGCGCCGCCTCGTACAAGCCGTCGCGGACGCGCCGGAGCGGCAAGCGGACGTAGTTCGACTGCGGCGCGGCGTCGCCCAGGAGCGACCGGAGCGCCGCGTCGAGCCCCTCGAACCCGTCGGTCGGTCGGGCGTGGTCGTAGCGGGGGAGGTCGCGGGGGTGGAGCCCCGGGATGTAGGCCGAGAGCGCGCCGGCCAGCCGGGCGAGCGCCGTAAAGAGGGCGAGCGGGTGGGCGTCGGTGTGGACCGCCTGGGCCACTTCGGGCAGCGAGCCGCCAGCGACGGACAGCACGCCGAGCGCCGTCAGGTCCCTCACCGACAGCTCGCGCTGGGCGAGCAGCCCGTCGCGGTGCTCGGCGAACTCGGCGTACTTGGCCGTCAGCAGCTCGAGCGCGCCCCGGGCCACGGCCAGCGCGCGAGGCGAGGCCGAGAGCGCCGTGTGGGGCGGGACAAACGTGTCCGACAGGCGGTACGCCCCGCCGGGCGCGCGGACGACCTCGCAGGCGGGCAGGAGCGCGTGGGCGCCGGCGGTCTCGGTCGAGGCCCGGAGCACGAGCCCCAACCGAGCCACCTCGATCGGCCGCTCGTCGGCGCCCGTGTTGTCGTCCAGGACCAGGGCGGTCTCGGCGAGGTAGCGGGTCTCGGCCCGGGCGTCGTTCTGCAAGCGGACGTTGGCCCCGGCCCGGCGCTCGACCGGGACCGCGAGCGAGACCACGAGCCGGTCGGCCGTCGGGGGGAAGGCGTCGGCGAGGGCGCGGGGCGGCGGCAGCGGGTCCGTGTCGGGCGCGTCGAACGGCAACCCGTCCGGGAACACGCCGCGGGCTCGCGTCAGTGCGATCTCGCCGCCGGCCAGCCGGTCCACGTCGACGGCGAGCTCCGTGAACCCCCACCCGTAGGGGTGGACGGCGCGGACGCGGGCGTCGAGGTCCCGTTGGTTCGCGCGGTCCCACTGCTGGAGGTGGTGGGGGTCCAGGGCCATCCCCTCGTACCACACCACCCGGCGACGGTCCTGGGCCATGGCGGCTAGCGGCCGTCGGCCGTCGAGTCCGCCGAGACGGGCTCCACGCGCGGCCCCGTGATCGCGAGCGCGTCGTCGCCGACGAGGACGCCGAGGCCCTCGGCGAGCACCCGGCTGGCCGGGAACACGGCCCGCCACCCGTCCAGGCTCGGCGACCGGAAGTCGGCCGCGACGCCGACGTAGGCGGTCCGGGCGTCGAGCACGAGGGGGACAGCCCGGACCTCGCGCGGGTAGAGGAGGATCTCGCGGCGCGAGACGAGGGTGCCCGCGAACACGGCGTCGTCGCCGAGCCAGAACTCCTCGACGGGGACCAGCGTGAACGGGTCGGCGTCGGTGAGCTGGAAGATCTGGAGCGCGGCCGCGTTGCCGCCGGCGTTCATGCCGGGCGCGCCGGCGACCGCGAGCGTGACGTCGCGGGCGTCGTCGCGGGCCGCCCCCGAGCCGGAGCAGCCGGAGACCGCGAAGACCGTGAGGACGACGGCGAGGAGGACGAGGCGGGACATGGGGGGAGGGGAGACGCCACAAGCTACGGCGCCTCCCCGCCGCCGGTCGGCCGTACGTGGCGTCGAGCGGTGGAGAGCGTGGAGAGCCCCGCTTCGCGGGGAGAGCGCGGCTGGCGCCGCAGAGCGCGCGGAGAGTGGCTTGACTGCGACCTCACCCGCCCGCACGTTCCGTGCTCTCCGTGCTCTCCGTGCTCTCCGTGCTCTCCGTGCTCTCCGTGCTCTCCGTGCTCTCCGTGCTCTCCGTGCTCTCCGCGCCAGCTCAAAACGCCATCGTGGAGTACGGCGCCAGCGGGTCGCCGAAGTCGAACCCGAACAGCCGCGGGTTCTCGCCGATCACGGCCGCGGCGAAGATCTTCATCACGTAGTCCTTGGTCTCGGCCGGCATCCGGTCGCGGTGGACCGTGAGGAAGTGCCAGTAGGACCGGGCGCGGGGCGTCTCGGGGATCCCCTCGAAGGCGTCGCTCGGGATGGCCTGGGGCGCGCCGAGCCGGCGGACCCCCTTGATCACGCGGCCCTCGCCCCAGTTGTACGACGCGATCACCAAGAGCCCCGAGCTCTGGGCGTCCGTCGTGTAGATGTAGCTGAGGTACTTGGCCGCCGCCTCGGTCGCCTTACCGACGTCGTGGCGGTCGTCGAGCGGGTCCGGCACGCGGCTGGCGGCGTCGGGCCCCGTCGCGAGCCCGTAGCGCCGGGCCGTCGGCGGGATAAACTGCCACATGCCCTTGGCGATGCCCCACCGCGTGCGCGGGCCGACGGCGTCGGGGTTGAAGTCGCTCTCCTGGAGCGCCATGTAGAACAGCTGGCGCGGGAGCCCGTAGCGCTCGAACGTCTCGACGGCCAGCCGGTCGACGCCCTGGGCCCGGGCCCGCTCGATCCCCCGGACGAACCGGCCCCGGCCCCGGTCCATCCAGTACCCGTGGATCTCGTCCTGGACCGCCTTCACGAACCCGCGCGGCATGTCGAGCTCGGACTCGCCGAGCGCCCGGGCGACGCGGTAGATCGCCTCCTCCTCGGTCGTCGCGGGGTTGCCGACGAACGAGCCCGGCCCCGAGCCGCCGGTGTACAGCGACGTCTGGCGGACGCCCGCGTCGTACTGCTCGCTCAGCTCCTGCCGGAGCACGGTCGCCTGGGCGATCTGGGCGTCGAGCTCGGGGTCGACGCGGCTGGCGGCGAGCGCGCGGAGCCGGGCGACGGTCACGTCCTGGGCCCGGATCTGGGCGTGGAGGTCGAGCAGCGTCTCCTCGAGCCGGGTCTGGCGGATCTGGTCGGCCCACCCGAGCCCCAGCGCGACCACGAGGGCCAGCACGACGGCCGTGGCCCCGACGGCCGTGCCCCAGCGGACCCGGCTCCGCCCCCGGGCCTCGGCCGACGCCGCCGCCCGCCGCGCGTCCTCGGCCTCCTGGCGCGCCCACGCCAGCTCCCGCGACGACGTCGTGGCCTCGGCCGGCTCGGCCGGCGCGTCGTCGTCGGCCGGCGTGGGCCGTGGGGGCGTCGTGCTCAGCGTGACCTCGGGGCCCCGCCACCCCAGGCGGACCGTCGTCGGCCGGTCGACCCGGACCTCGGACACGGTCCGCGCGCCGACGAACGTCTGGTTCGCCCGGCCGACCTCGCGGAGCCACCACACGCCGTCGACCCGGGTCACCTCGGCGTGGTCGGGACGGACCTCCCGAGAGTCGAGGCGGACGTCGGCGTGGTCGGCGCGGCCGATCCGGAACGGGCCGTCGAACGTGCCGGCGAAGACCTCGGCCTCGCCGTCGACAACGCGGACGTAGAGCGGGGCGTCGGTCACGGCGTACCGGGCGGTCGGGGCGCGACGCGCCGGCGGGGAACGGGGCGGGGGGCGTCCGGAGCCCCGGACCGCGCGGGGCCGGGGGCGGGCGCATCAGACGGGCCCATAGGAACGGTGGACGGTCGGGATGGGGGCCGGGCGCGTGGCCGTGGAACCCAACGCGGGCCACAAGCTACCACGAGGGCACGGGGGCTCCGTCCGCCCGACGTCGGCAGGAGCCGGTCCCCGTGCGTGCCCGTCCCTCTCGAGCCGCTCACGCTTTATCCCATGCCCCGCCGTTCCTTCCTCCCGTCACTCTTGGTCGCCCTCGCCCTCGCCGGCTGCGGGTCGTCCGCCCCGGCCACCGCCACGGCCAGCGCCTCCGGCGACCTGTCCGAGGCCCGGGCCGCCGTCGAGCGCGCCCGCGCCGTCGGGGCCGAGGCCGAAGCTCCGACCGAGCTCCGGGCCGCCACGTCGCGGCTGATCCAGGCCGAGGCCGCCCTCGCCGACGGCGACGCCGCCCGCGCCGCCCGCTTCAGCCGGGAGGCCACCGTCGACGCGCGGCTGGCCGAGGCGACGGTGCTCGCGAGCCGCGCCCGGACCCAGGCGGCCCTGGCCGACGAGGTCCGCGAGCTCCGCGCCGCCATCGCCGCCCAGTAGCCCCGGCCCCCGCGCCCCCCGTCTCCCCCCTTCTCTGGCTCCCATGATCCGACGCCTCGCCCTCACCCTCGCCCTCGCCGGCCCCCTCGTCGGCTGCGGCTCGTCCGCCCCCTCGTCCACCCCGCCCGCCGCCCGGGCCGACGCCGCCGCGGCCGTCGACGAGGCCCGCCGCGCGATCGACCGGGCCGAGGCCGACTCGATGCAGGCCGCCTACCTCGACGCCCCCCGGCGGGCCGCCCAGGAGGCCGCCGCCGCGCTCGCGGCCGGCGACGGCGACCTCGCCACGCACCAGGCGTACCTCGCCCGCCAGGGCGCCCGCCTGGCCGCGCTCCAGGCCGAGATCGACGCGGCCGAGCAGGCCGTCCGGGAGACCGACGAGCAGGGCGGGCGCCGCCTGCTCATCACCGACGCCTTCCAGACGGCCCGGGTCACGCTCAAGCCGGAGTCCAGCACCGCCGTCGACCGCGTCGCCGCGTACCTCGTGGAGCACCCCGACCGCGCCGTCCTGGTGGAGAGCTTCACCGACGCGACGGGCAACGCGGACCGGAACTTTGAGCTCTCCGTCCGCCGGGCGGAGGCGGTCAAGGCGCGGCTGGTCGAGGCCGGCGTCGCCGAGGACCGGGTCGTGACGGCGGGCTACGGTCAGGCGTACCCGGTCGCGTCGAACGACACGGCGGCGGACCAGCGCCTCAACCGGCGGATCGAGATCACCGTCGCCCCGTCGGTCGACGACCTCCAGATGCGCGAGCCGCCGACCACCGGGGGTGACTGAGGCGGCCGGCCGTCGGGCGTGACACGGAGGCGCGTGACTCGGCCGGAGAGCTACGTGCCGTCGTCGGAGTCGACCCGCGCCTCGTCCTCGGTGCCCGGGGCGACGTCGGCCGTGAGCGCGGGCGACTCCTCTTGACCTACGTCCGGCACGTCGGCGTCGCCGGGCACGTCGGAGACGTCGGCCACCGGCTCATCGTCGCGCTCGGCCGACCCGTCGTCGACGGCGACGTGGAGCTCGCCGTCGGCGTCGACGTCGAGGCGGAGGGCGGCGGGCGGGTCGCCGTCGGCGAGGGCGGCCAGGAGCAGCCGGGCGGCCTCCGGCAACACCGTCCGCTGGACGACGGCGTCGAGCGCGCGCGCGCCCGTGTCGGACCGCGTGCCCCGCTCGACGATCTGGCGGACGGCGGCGTCGGAGACGGTGAAGGCGACGCCGTGGACCTGGGCCAACCGGTCGGCCACGCGCTGGAGCCGCATCCGGGCCACCTCCGCCAGCGCCTCTGGGGAGAGCGGGTAGAACGGGACGATCCGCATCCGGGCCAGCAGCGCCGCCTGGAAGTGCTTCGACAGGATCGGCCGGAGCCCCTCGCGGAGCGACTCGATGGGGGGCCGCTCGGGCTGGTCCTCTAACGCCTTGAGGAGTGGGCCCGCGCCCAGGTTCGAGGTCAGGCACAGGACCGTGTTCTTGAAGTCGATCTCGCGGCCCTCGCCGTCGCGCATCGTCCCCTTGTCGAACACTTGGTAGAACAGGTCGAGCGCGTCGGCGTGGGCCTTCTCGGCCTCGTCCAAGAGCACGACCGAGTACGGCCGCTGGCGGACGGCCTCGGTCAGGACCCCGCCCTCGCCGTAGCCGACGTAGCCCGGCGGCGACCCCTTGAGCTGGCTGACCGTGTGGGCCTCCTGGTACTCGGACAGGTTGATGGTCGTCAGGAACCGGTCGCCCCCGAACAGCTCGCCCGCAAGCGTCCGCGCCAGCTCCGTCTTGCCGACGCCGCTGGGACCGACAAACAAAAAGACGCCGAGCGGGGCGTCGGGGTCGCCGAGCCCGGCCTTGGCCGCGCGCAGCGTCTCGGCCACCTCGGCGACGGCCTCGGCCTGGCCCCGAACGTGGGCACCGAGGCGCTCTTCCAACCCGAGCAGCGCCGTCGCCTCGTCGCGAACCACGCTCCCGGCCGGCACGCCCGTCCAGTCCGACACGACGCGCGCGACGACGGCCGGCGTGACCTCGGGGTAGACGAGGGGCGCCTCGCCCTGGACCTCGGCCAACGCCTCGGACAGGCGGACGATCTCGGCGCGGAGCTCGGCCTCGTCCGTGGGCAGGTCGTCGAAGGAGGGGGGAGGGGGGATGAGGGCGTCGTCGGCCGGTGCTTCCGGCGCTTCCGACGGGGGGGCCTCTTCGGCCGGTGTGTCGTCGCCCCCTTCCGCCACGTCGAGGGCCGCATCTGCCTCCTCGTCGGCGCGGCCCGAAATGCGGCGGCGGGCCTCGGCCAAGCGGAGGGCGAGGTCGCGCTCGTGGCGCCACCGGTCGCGGAGCGTCTCGCGGTCGGCTTCGAGCGCGTCGCGCTGGGCGTCGAGCGCGTCCATCGCCTCGGCGTCGTGGCGCAGGCCGGCGGCGAGGTCGGCGCGGACGCCTTTGGCCTCGATGGCGAGGTCGCGGAGCTGGCGCTCGGCGTCGTCGAGCGCGTCGGGCAGGCCGGTCTGGCTGAGGCGGACGCGGGCCGCGGCCGTGTCCATCAGGTCGACGGCCTTGTCGGGCAGCTGGCGGCCGGTGATGTAGCGGTCCGAGAGCTCGGCCATCGCGTCGACGGCCTCGGCCGTGATCGCGACGCCGTGGTGGGCCTCGTAGCGCGACTTCAGCCCCCGCAGCATGACGGCGGCGTTCTGCGCCGTGGGCTCGTCGACGAAGATGGGCTGGAAGCGCCGTTCGAGCGCGGGGTCCTTTTCGATGTGCTTTTTGTACTCGGCCCAGGTCGTCGCCGCGACCGTCCGCAGCTCGCCGCGCGCGAGCGCCGGCTTGAGGAGGTTGGCCGCGTCGCCGGTGCCGGCCGCGCCGCCGGCGCCGATCAACGTGTGGGCCTCGTCGATGAACAGCAACGTCGGGCGGGGCGCCTCCTTGAGCGCCGCGAGCACGCGCTTGAGCCGGTCCTCGAAGGCGCCCTTGACGCTCGCGCCGGCCTGGAGCCGCGCCAGGTCGAGCGCGCGCAGGTCCGTGTCACGGAGCGCGTCCGGCACGTCGCCCTCGGCCATCCGCAGCGCCAGCCCCTCGACGACCGCCGTCTTCCCGACGCCGGCCTCGCCGACGAGCATCGCGTTGTTCTTGCGCCGCCGAAGGAGGACGTCGGTGATCTGGCGGATCTCGCGGTCGCGCCCGAACACGGGGTCGATCTCGCCGGCGCGGGCGCGCGCCGTCACGTCGGTCGTGAACTCGTCGAGCGGCCCGCCACCGCCCCCGCTGGCGACCGGGGCCGCCGGGGCGGACGACGCCGGCGCGCCCTCGGCCGAGCCCTGGGTGAGCCGGTCGAAGTCGTCACGGAGGTCGGCCGCGCGGAGAGGGGCGAACGCCTCGGACACGCCCAGCCGGCCGTCGGCGAGCGCGGCCTCGAGCACGTGGGCCGACCGGACCTCGGACGCCCCGTGGTGGACCGTCGCGGTCATCCACGCCTGCTGGATCACGTCGAGCAGGAGCGGCGAGAACGTCGGCCGGCCGGTGTTGCCGGTCCGGTACCCGTCGAGCACCTCGATCAGCGCGGCGCGCGCGGCCCCGTCGTCGGCGGTGTCGTTGCGGACGGCCGCGGCCACGTCGCTGGGGCGGTCGAGCAGGGCCAGCAGCAGGTGGGCCGGGCCGACCTCGTAGTGGCCCCGGTCGATGCACAGGCCGGCGGCGGCCTGGAGCGCGACGGCGGTCGGCTCGTTGAGCTTCTGGAGCAGGCTCCTGACGTCGTGGGCGTCCATTTGGTTGGCGAGGGGAAGGAGGGCGAGAATACGGACCCGTCGTCGGCGGGGTCCCCGAATGCCGGGACGGATCGGGACGCACGAGTCGTATCGTTCGGGTGGTCTTCGTCCGGCACCCACGCCCATGCCCTCGCCTACCGACGACGAGATCCGCCAGCGGTACGGGCTCCCGCCCGGCACCCGGATCGTCCGCTCACGCGGGCCGGTCGGCGAGCGCGTCCGGCTCGACCCCGACTCGTTCCACTACCGCGTGATCGAGTCTGAGCTCGTGTGGGCCGCGTGGGACCGCCCGGTCGCCGTGGCCGGCCAGACGGCCCGGCTTACGGTCCAGGGCGTGGCCGTCGGCGAGGGCGCCCCGGTCCGTGCCGACGTCACCGACGCCCGGGGCCGGCGCGTCGCGCGTGCCGAGGCGCTGATGTACCGCGACGCGGTCGTCGTCGACGTCCCGATCCCGCGCCAAACCGAGGGCGTCGCCGTCGCGGTCGCCCGGATCGATGACCTGGGCCTTGAGGTGACGAGTGGCCCGCTCGTCGTCCTCCCGTGGATCGAGCTGTCGCCACGGTGGGAGCGCGACGGCCGACCGGCCGAGGTGGCAACCCCAGACGAGCCGGTCACCCTCGTGGTCGGCGTCGACGCCCGGCGGGATCTGCTCCCGAAGCTGGAGGGCGCGGCAGTCCGCCTGGCCGTCCGCGTCGGCGAGCTGTCCGAGCCCGTCGTCGAGCTCCGGGGCGTCGTCCGCGACCGCGAGGTCCGCGTCGACTGGCGGGCGGTGCTCCCGGGCGCCCGCCTCGACATCGCTCGGCAAGCGCTGCTCGACCGGGCCGCCGACCGGGCGGGCGCTCCACGGGGCGAGCCGCCCTACCGCTACGAGCGCCCGGCGCTCTCGTTCGCGGCTGACCTCCACGGCGTCGTGGCCGTCTCGCCGCCGCTCCCGGTGGCCGAGCCCGTGACACTCTCCGTCGTCAACCTCGCCGCAGGCGGCGGGCCCGCGGCCGGCCGCGAGGTGACTCTCGAATGGCCCGACGGCTCCACCGAGACCCAGTCGCTCGACGCCCACGGCCGGCTCGCGCTCGACGACGTCCTCCCGGGCCCGGTCGAGGTCGCGCTCCAGCCCGCCGACGGCGAGCCCGCCGAGGAGCCGTCGCCCCCGCCCGACGATGCCGACGCAGTCCTCGACGTGCCGGTCCAGCCCGGCCGGGGCTACGCCGCCTTGGTTCCGACCGGTCAGCACACACATCTTCGGTTGCTTCCTTTCATCCTGTCGCCGTGACGATACCTTCGCGCAGCATCAAAACTGTGTACGAATCGCGTCCCTGTATGCGATCCTCGCATATGCCTGTCTGTGTTGCATCGCCGCAATGGACGTGACTGCTGGATGTCACTTCCATCGCGTCGTGCTGTAAGCCACCAAGCCCTTGTCTGGAGCAACTCCATCCCCATTTCCTCGTCAGTGAGAACGTCAGCGGGAATGCTCCGGCACGGGGCCTGTGTCCACAGGCCGTGCGGCGGCGCTGGCTGGCCGGTGCCGGTTGCGCAGACGGTATACGTCCGCCTGCTCCGCCCCTCCAGCGAGGGTCGCTAGTCTTATGTTGAGCCGAGACGTGCCGTCTTCGATCAGACCCTCAACCAGCGCGTCCTGTCTCATCATGGCCGCCACCGTTACCGCCGCGTCAGCGCTCCCGAGGACGCTCCGGCGGCGTCCACGTGCCGCCGGAGCCCTGCTCGGCTTTGCCCTGCTCGGCGTGGCCCTCGCGGCGTGCCGGCCTGAGGCGTCCGCTGAGTCCGCGTCGGCGGCGGAAGTGCCTGCCAAAGCCGCACTCGCCGCGCCGCGTGCTCAGGCGGCGTCCCAAGACGAACTGGACTGTCCCCGCATGGAGATCTTCGGGGATGAGCCTGACCCCGCCGCCCAAGAAGCCCTGCCCCTCGGGCTCTACCTCCGGCTACCCGACCAGCCCAACGCCCCCCTCTACTCCCTCCGCCCCCTCCTCGAGCGCGTCGGCGACGTCAGCTGGCTCGACACTGCCGAGCCGGACGACTGGCAGATCCTTGCCATGGACTACGCCGTCGCCATCACGCCTGGGTACCGCCTCGATGGTGCCTGTGACCGCATCGCCCTAATGAACGTGCTGGAGGGTCGGACCGCCGAGGTGTTCCCAATCCCCTATGAGGCGGGACCTGCTCTCTTGCTTGTCGACTCCGTCGGCCAAGCGCAGGGCTCGCTCCTCCCAATGGGCGCGGAGGCGCCCCATTCGGAGCGCCCCCCTGTTCCCGCGCCGGGAGGACCAGGTCGTGTGCGCTTCGACGCGGCAACGGCGACGCTAGATACCGAGTTGGGAGCGCTCGACCTCCGTGCCGTGTTTCCGTACGGGCGGTGGCACGCCCGCCCTCCACGCGTGCGGTACAAGGGGTCCGACCTGGTCATTTGGAACGTCTGCGACCCGTACGACCGGGCTTCCGACTTCTGCGGGCTACAGCTCGATTCGAGCGGGGAGCGCCCCCTGGCCGACGTGCCTGGTCCGATCTATTCCGTGTTTGCCGTGACGCTCGTGCCAGAGGCGCGCTCGGTGCGGGTGGAGCCGTTCGATCCAGGAGTCTCACCGAGCGGAGGGGTCTCAGCGGGCGGACTCGACCTCTCGCCACTGCCGCCGGGGCGGCCGACGTCCTACCCTCTCGCGCGCTGATCTACCGAGGTTGAGCTATGGAAGGCCGCCTGCTTAAAATCCACTCGCTGTCGCAGGGCAATGGTGCCAGTGTCATCACAGAGAGGGAGTCTCAGAAGTGGTGTGGCCGGACCAGCTCGGCCATGGTCTATAACTACTACGTGGCCGTCGGCGGGCAAGACGAGAGCCACTACGTCGTCAATGACCAGGACCGAGGAGACCTCTTCTATCCTGGGGGCAGGAGGACCTATGCGGCCGGTTACGTGCTCATGCAGGGGCTGCAGGAGATCAAGCCAGGCTGGGAGCGGCGGGATCTCGTCTCTGGCTCGCTCCGCAGCGAGTTGTTGTCGCGCCGGCACGATGTGGCTCCCAGTCAAGCCGAGATAGATGCTGCTTTTAGCGATGTCGTAGAGTCGCTTCGCGTCAACAACCCTATCGTCCTCTACGCGGGGCTGTCCCTCAACCTCAGTCTCCCGAGGCACATCGTCGTCGTCTCCGGCTACAGGATTGAGGGCGACGGGAGCCTCTGGCTTCACATCGATGACCCCGCTAGGGCCAACCGACGGGGTGACCTCGACAAAGTCGAGTTGGTGGGCGAAGACAATATTGAGGTCGTAACCGAAGGAGTGTGGAACTCGACGGGCGCCACGTATTGGATCCGGGCCGCTCGGCTCCTCCAAACCAACGAGCACACGAAGCGTCTCGATCTCGTGGGTGACCACGCCGACAGTCCTGGCCTAGAGGTGTTCATTAACCTCAACCCCACGCCAGACTCGCCGTTTGCTGTTGATCTCGGCAACGGCTACGCGCGTGGTGGGGCGAACGCATCGCTCCCCCTCGACCTCGGCGACGGGCTCGCGCTCGCGGCCGACGCCGTCGAGGCTGCCTACGCCCACGTCGAGACGGGCGGACGGGGCGGGTGGTACCCCGTCGGCGACAACACGATCTGGCACGGCGGCGTCCACCTCCGCCCGGACCCCGACGACCCCGCCGCGCCTCGGACGGTCCACGCCTGCCTCCCGGGCCGCGTGGTGGCCGCCCGGCTCGGGGCCGGCGACGCGGCCGAGGGACCGTTCGGGAGCCGGAACTTCGTCCTCGTCCGCCACGAGGCCCCCGCTCCTCCCGACGCCGAGGACGGCGCCTCCTCCGCTGGCGACACGCCTTCGCCAGCCGCCGAGCCGCCGCCGTTCTACTCGCTCTACATGCACCTCGCCCCGCTCGCCGACGACCGCTCGGGGCCAGCGCAAGCGGGAGCCTCCACAGAAACGCTGCGGACGACGACGAGGGTGAACTATCGCTCGGCTCCCGCCATGGACGCCTCTCTCGTCGTGGGGACGGCCCCGCGCCAGACCCGAGTCGAGCGGCTTCCCGAAGCGGCCCAGGCTGCTCGCAACACGGACGCCTTCGCGTGGTCGCGGGTCCACCTAGCGGAGGGAGCGGTCGAGGCGTACGTGACGACCGACCCCCAATACGTCGAGCGGGCAGGGCCGGCGCCGGTCACGGTCGAGGCGGTGAGTTGGCTCCAGAAAGTCAGCCCCGAGACGTTCGAGACCACGACGGGCCTCAACTACCGCTCGGCCCCGGTCGTCCGCGACGAGACCTGGCTGGGAACGGCAGAGAAAGGGACGCGCGTCGAGCCGCTTTCCGACGCGCCCCAGGCCGCACTCGAAACGGGCCACTTCCGCTGGGCTCGGATCCACCTTTCCTCTGGTCCGGTCGAGGCGTTCATCTCGACGAACTCGCAGTACGTCCGGAGCACGCGCACTTCCGAGCTGGACACCGATCTGCTCGACCGGCTGGCGACGGGCGAGGTCGTCGCGGTCGACCGGGAGGTGGGGGCCGGCGACGTCTTGTGGACGGTCGGCACGCACGGCCTGCGGTCGCTCCCGGACGACCCGCTGCCGGAGACCCTCCACTGGGAGATGATCTCGGAGTCCAACCTGGTGGCCGACCTGTGCCGGCCCGTCGAGCCGGACGTCTCCGGCGACGGGCAGGCCGGCTCGCCTCCGACTTCTCGCGTCTCGCCCCCGCTCAGCAGCCGGACGGTGCTGGTCCGCCGAGCCGAGGGGCCGTCGACGGTCGAGGCCGGGCAGCCCGCGACGTTCCGCGCCGCCGACTTCAACGTGTCCCCGACGCCGGACGAGCGCGCCCGGGTCAACTGGGAGGTCCGGGCCGGCGACGCGGTCGTGGCGACGTTCCGGAGCGCCGGTGACCGGCTGGTCTACACGCCGCCCGTGGCGCTGGCGGGCGAGACGATCGAGGTCCGCCCGTTCGCCCGGTCGTCGACGGCCCAGGTGTCGGTCCGCACGCGCGTCGAGGCGCCGCCGCCGTGGTGGGCCGCCGAGGACCCCGACGCCGACTTTCAAACTGACGCGGCCGAAGTGCTCGGCCTGTTCGAGCGGCTCGACACGACCATCCTGGGCACCGACCTGTTCGCCGAGCGCGTCGTGGTGGCCGTCGAGGCCCGACGCGAGGGGGCGACGCCCGCCCGCCCGTCGCTCGAGCGCGACACCGCGGGGGCCGACCCGGCCGGCCACCTCGCCCACGACGAACTGGCGACGTTCTACACCGCCGACGTCGGCGGTCGGGCGACGCGCCTGCGCCACGCCGCGTGCCGGTTCGTGAGCGAGTGGGGCGTTTCCGACGTGCCGGCCGCCGTCGCGGCGCTGGGCGTCGGGGCGCCCGAGGCGACGGCGAAGGCGGTCGAGCGTCACCAGTGGTGGGCCGAGGCGGTCGCGGCCGGCGCCGGCCTCCCGGCTGAGCCGCGGCTGTGGCACTACCACCCGCTGAGCCTGCTCGTCCACATCGCGGGCTCCCTGGCCGAAACGGAATCCCCGGACGCTGATGGGGGCGGAGACCAGACTGTGGTGTGGGGGCAGCGCGTAAGCCCGGAGTTCAAGAGCCGCGTGCTCCAGATGTCCGATACACTCCAGATCGATGCTGACTACCTCATGGCGATCATGGCCTTCGAGTCGGCCGAGACGTTCAGCCCGTCCATCTGGAATCAAGCGGGCAGCCGGGCCGTCGGCCTCATCCAGTTCATGGATGGGGCGGCGTCGGAGCCGGACCTGAATACGACGCTGGAGGCACTTGAGGCGATGACGGCCGTTGAGCAGCTCGACTACGTGGAACGATACTTCCGCATGAGGCAACGCCAGTTCGGCAAGATCACGACGTTGTCGGACGTCTACATGGCGGTCCTCCGACCAGCGAACATCGGCGACCCCGAGTCGGCTGTCCTGTTTCGCGCTGGGACCACGGCCTATCGGCAGAACGATGGTCTCGACTCCGATGGCAACGGCGAGATCACGAAAGCTGAGTGCGCGGCGAAGGTGCAGGAGAAGTTGGAGCGTGGCGAGCGATTTCGAGGGTAGCCATGCGCGTCGTCGCTCCACTCCTCGCGCTCTCTCTCCTCGCCGGGTGCCAGGCCAACGGCAGACCCGAGGCCACCCGCCCGTTCCCCGACGCGGGCGTCTCTACGCAGGCCAGCGACGATTCGGTCGAATGGACGCTCCGCCTCGTCGAGGCCACTATCCATCCGGTCCTCGTCACGTCGATCGCGGTCTCCGATGGGCGTCTCGGTGCCGTCGACGACAGGCAGGACGCTTGGGTCGTGGAGTCGGGGCAGTGGCGCCGTATCGACCTGCCCGCGCTCTCGACTTGGGTCACCTCTGCATCAGCCGATCGCCTCGTCTTCGGGACGACGGATGGCCACGCCTGCGTCTGGCGTTCGGAGACGGAACGAGCTGGATGCGCGCGGCTTCCTTTTCCTGACCCCGCCGCCCGCGTCCGAGTCGTCGGAGACACCGCGCTCGTTTCGTCGCCGAGCGGGTACGCTCTCGTCGACGTCGAGACCGCCTCGGTGATAGCGTCGGTTCGAACGGAACTCTCGTTCGGGTCGATGACGCTGACGGACGCCCCCGGCCTCATCCGGGCAACGAACGATGCCGGCCTCACCGTGGAGTGGTCGATACGCGACGGCCGCGTCACGCGCGTCGATGGGGTCCCAGCCTTGACAGCGATGAGCACGGTGCTGTGGGGCGCGCGCGGCGCGAGGTTCATCGTCGCTGAGGGGCGCGTCGCCGTCCTCTCCACCTACACGTACGGCCGCGAGGTTCCGGACGCGGAGTGGGAGGGGCAGGCGGCCCTCCTCGACGGATCGGGAGACCTCAACGTTGTCGCTGCCGTTTCCGGATCCGAGGAAAAGGTGCTCCTCTACGACGGGGACCTCCGCGTCCGGGCGTCCCTGCCCCTGCGGTCCTCGGAGGAGGAGCCGCAGGTCACGGCGCTCGACCTGTCGGAGGACGGCCGCCTCCTCGCCGTGGCCTACCGTGACGGTACCGTAGGTCTGTACGAGATCAGGAGGCACGCGGAGAAGAGCCCCTTCCCATGATCCGACTCCTGGCGCTGGCGTTCGTCCTCCTGGCCTCGACCGGAGCGTCCGGCTGTGGTGCACAGCGGCCCGCCGAACGCGCGGGGAGGCCGGCTCAGAGGGGGAACGAGGCTGCGCCGACTCCGCCGTGGGAGGTCGAACAGGACGGAGAGAGAATCGTCCTGATGTCTCCGGAGGGAGGGCGGTCGGTCCTGGTCGAGGCGCCAGCCAACGCCCTCCACGTGAGACGTGTCGCTGACGACCTCGTCGAGGTCCGCATCTCGTGCGGGAGCCCGTGCAGCGCGTCGCTCTACGTCTCGACCCAGACAGGCCGAGCGTCCGAGATGTTCTCTGACGTGCTCGCCGTCGACTCAACGCGCGAGCGAGTGGCCGTCCCAACGCCGGGCGGCGTGGCCGTGTACGGACTCTGGGAGGGCGCCCAGCCCCTCACCGACGTGTCGCTCTCGCTCTCGCCGACGGCCGCCCCAGTCTCGGCATTCGTCCGCGCCGCGTTCCTCGACGATGGGTCCCTCCGCGTCGTCCACCTCCGTGGGTCGGAGTTCGAGGAGGCCACGGCCGTCGTCCCCGTCCCTTCAGAGTCCCGGTAGCCGGCGCGGGCGTTCCTTCGGCGATGGACAAAGCGCGACCGCGCCGCTCGCAGAGCTCGTGTGGATCCAGGAGAACGTCGGGGGGTGTATGCTCCAGACAGAGCTCCGCCTTGGCTCGCGGAGGCCGTCGATGATGCCTACTTTGCGGCACATGCCCCCACACCTATGGCCGTCACTGTACGCGCAGACACGTCCCACCTCCAGTTCGCCGTCGCGGACCTGCCTGAGGACACGTTCCAGGTGACCCGGTTCGCCGGGCGCGAGGCCGTCTCCGAGCCGTTCCGGTTCGAGCTCGACCTGGTTTCGGACCAGGCCGACGTCGACCTCGCGGCCGTCCTGGGCGCCCAGGCTACGTTCACCCGGATGCGCGCGATCGGCGACCCGGTCCCCGTCCACGGCGTCGTCGCCGCGATCCACCAGGCGGGCCGCTCGGCGGACCGGTTCCGCTACCGGGCCGTGCTGGTGCCGCGGCTGTGGCGGTTGGGGCTGGGCCAGCAGAGCCGCGTGTTCCAGGACGTCGGGCTGGCGGACCTGGCGCGGGCCGTCCTCCGGGACGCCGGGCTGGCCGAGGCCGACGTCGAGATCTCGCTGGCGGAGCCGCCGCCACAGCGCGAGTACGTCGTCCAGTACAACGAGAGCGACCTCGCCTTCCTCAGCCGCCAGCTCGAGCACGCCGGGGCGTGGTACGTCTTCCGCCACGACGAGGCCGGCCGCGACCGGCTCGTCATCGCCGACGACCGGGGGGCGTTCGCGCCCATCGCCGAGCCGGCCGTGCCCTACCGCGAGGGGGCCGGGTTCGGGCGCGACGACGCCGAGGCCATCGAGCGGCTGTCGGTCCGCGAGCAGCTCGGCGTCGACGCCGTCCGCGTGCGGGACTACAACTACCGGACGCCCGAGACCGGGCTCGAGGCCGAGGCGCCCGTCGGCGAGGGGGGCGACGGCGTGCGCGAGGCCTACGCCTGGGGCGACCACCACAAGGACCCCGAGGAGGGCCGGCGGCTGGCGCGCGTCCGCGCTGAGGAGGTGGCCTCGCGGCGGCGCGTCCTCGCCGGCTCTGGCGACTGCGCCGGCTTCCGCGCCGGTCGGACGTTCACGCTCACCGACCACTACCGGGCCGACCTCGACGGCGACTACCTCCTGGTCGAGGTGCTCCACGCCGGCGCCCAGACGGGCGCGCTCGGCGCGAGTGCGGCCGTCGACGGGTTCGCCAGCGACGGCGGGCTCCTCGCCGAGCTCGGCCCGCTCGTCGAGCCCGACGCCGGCGGCGACGGGGCCCCGGCCACGACCTACGTCAACCGATTTACGGCGCTACCCGCCGCGGCCCCGTTCCGGCCCGAGCGGCGGACGCCGCGGCCCCGCGTCGGCGGCGTCATGACGGCGCGCGTCGAGACGGCCGGCGGCCCGTACGCCTTCTTGGACGAGGACGGCCGCTACCGCGCGCGGATGCCGTTCGACCGCTCGGCCGAGCCCGAGGGCGCCGCGACCCGGCCGATCCGGATGGCCCAGCCGTACTCGGGCCCGGGCTACGGGATCCACTTCCCCAACCACGCCGGGACGGAACTGGTGTTCGCGTGCGTCGACGGCGACCCCGACCGGCCCCTCGCGCTCGGGACGGTCCCGAACCCCAGCCAGCACTCGCCGGCCGTCGCCGAGAACCGGATGCAGAACGTGGTCCGCACGTTCGCCGGCTCCGAGTTAGTGATGGACGACACCCAGAACGCCGCGTTCGTCCGCCTCGCGAGCCCCGACCAGAACGCGGTCCTCCTCGACGACGACAAGAACCGCGTGCTCGTCTCGACGACGGGCAAGCACACGGTCACGCTCGACGACGACAACCGGCGCTTGGAGGCCCGCTCGTCCGGCGGCCACCTGGTCGTGCTCGACGACGAGAACCGGAAGGCGACGTTGCAGAGCACGGCCGGCCACTTCGTCTCCATCGACGACGCGGGCCAGACGATCACGGTCGCCGACGCCTCGGGCGCCCACACGGTCACGATCGACGCCGGCGCCGGCACGATCGCGCTCGACACGTCGGGCTCGATCACGATGAAGGCGGGCGGGGCCGTCGACGTCCAGTGCGCCACGTTCACGGTCGCCGCCAGCGGCAGCGCGTCCGTCGACGCGGGCGGGACGATGGACCTCGCGGCCGGCGGCGCGCTCACGGCCAAGGGGGCGACGGTCACGAGCCAGGCCTCGGGCTCGCACACGACCAAGGGCGCGAGCGTGACGAGCCAGGCCGCCGGGGCCCAGACCGTCAAGGGTGCCATGACGACCGTCGAGGGGAGCGTGACGACGGTCAAAGGCGGACTCGTCAAGATCAACTAGTCATGCGCGACCGCTTGGGACACGGCTCGCGGCTGGGCGCGTCGCGCCCGGCGCCGACTGCCCGGCGGGCCCCCGCGCCCCCGCCGACGACGCCGTACCGCGCCGACGCCTTCTCGCTCGCGCTCCCGCCGGGCTGGTCCGACGCGACGACGCACACGATCGCCGGCCCGGTCGCCGACGGCCGGGCCCACCACGTCACCGTCGTCACGGTGCCCCACGACGGCCAGTCGCTCGCGGCGCTCGCCGACGCCCAGGTCCGGGCGGCCCTCGACGCGCTGCCCGGCGCGGCCGTCCTGGTCCGCGACGCCGTCGCGCTCGACGACGGGTCGCCGGCCGAGCGCGCCGTGCTCCGGTGGTCGCCGGTGGCCGGCGACGTGCTCTACCAGCAGCAGGTGGTGGCCGTCGTCGGCGACCGGGCCCTCACGCTGTCCGCGTCGTTCTCGGCCCGGACGCGCCGTCTGCTCGGGCCCGAGGTCCACCGGCTCATGCTGAGCCTGGCCGCCCCGGCGGCCGGCGCGGACCGCTCGGCGCCGGGCCGGCCCGTCCCGATCCGCCGCCTGGGCCGCTGAGTACCTTTCCCCGCCCCCACCCCGCGCACTCATGAGCCAGCCCGCTGCTCGCCTCGGCGACCCGACGGCCCACGGCGGCGCCGTGACGTCGGGGAACCCGACCGTCCTCATCGGCGGCCAGCCCGCCGCGACGATGGGCGACCTCCACGTGTGCCCGCTGTGCTCGCCCGGCCCCCACGTCGGCGGGCCGGTCGTGGTCGGGGCCCCGACCGTCTTGATCGGCGGGCGCCCGGCGGCCCGGATGGGCGACCAATGCGTGTGCGCGGCCCCGGCCCCCGACGTCATCGCCGGGGGGTGCCCGACGGTCCTGATCGGGTCGGCCGGGGGCGGGGGGTCGGCGGGGGCCACGGCGGCGGTGGCCTCGGCGGCGGGGGCGGCGCTGCGTCCGGGGACGCCGGGGACGGGGGCGACGGCCCGTCCGCTGAGCCCGTGGGTCGGGGTCGGGTACGCCGACGGGGCCGGTCGCCCGGTGGCCGGGTGGGCGTACCACGCCGGGGGGGGCGGCGACGCGCGGGACGGCCAGCTCGGGACCGGTGGGCAGGTGTGGTGCGACGGGCTGGCGGAGTCAGGGTCGGTCGAGGTCGGCCTCGTGGGGGTGTACGGGTGCCGGTGGGAGCGGGACGAGGCGCGGGTGGGGGAGGCCGTGGGGATGTCGGCGCGGTGCGTGGGGGTCGCGGACGGGGCGCTCGCGCACTTCGAGGTGTGGCGGGAGGCGGTGGCGGCGTCGGGCGGCGTCGAGCGGTCGAAGGTGGCCGAGGTCATGGGCGAGGTGGCCGGCGGGCGCGTCGAGGGCGCGACCCCATTCGTGCTCTCGTGGCCGACCGGAGACGACCTGCAGGAGCAGGTGGTCCTTCAGGTTGCCCCCGATGGCGAGGACCCGCCTCCGTACGACGCCGGCTCCCTTTCTAGATCCTCTGTCGCCGGGGACGCCGAGATGGGACGGCCCTCTCGGTACGTGTTCCGAGTGTCGGTGGGGGGGGTGCACGGGGCGGTGAGCCCGTCGATTCGCTTCCTCGACCGGGCCGACGTCACGCTGCGGGACGACTCCGATGAGCCGATGGCCTCAGCGACCGTCCGTGTCGTGATGTCGGACGGCCAGGTCCAGACGTTCACCTCCAACGCGGAGGGCGTCGTCCAAATCATCGATGTGGACCCCGGCCGTTGTTCGATCGTGTCCATCGAGCCCCATACGGTATGAGCACCACGGCGCTCCCCGTTGCCTCGGCGCTCTACAGCGGCGCACCGATCTCCGTCCGGACGGGACGGAACACCGTCGTTTCGGTCCGAACCGGGCTCTACGGGACCGTCCGGATCTGGGCGCCCGACGTGTCGGACCTTCCCGACGTGTTCGTCCTCGTCGGAGAAGACGCTGCAGGTGGAGAGGTATACCGTTCCGAGAAGCCCGTTAGTGCCGCGACGCAGACGCTGCGCCAGCTCAAGCGGAGTCCCTCTGCCGACACAGCGGCGTCGGAGACCGATGGGGAGGGGGAGACAGCGGGCACGTCGGGCGGGCTGTGGGACCTCGCCTTTCCGGTGCCTCCCGGTGAGGAAGCCGTGCTCCAAGGCTCCGGCGACGTCCGCTTCCGCCTCCTGCACCGTCCCGGCCAGACCGAGCGCGGCGAACGCGAGGTGGCGTCCGGAATGGCGTTCTCACACGTCTTCGTGTACGGCGGCGCCGACGGCCTCGCCCCACTAGGCCTCGACGGGAAACACGTCGCGGGCTTCGTGGCGACGCGGTTCTTCCACGGCGACCGGCTGGCGTTCCCCGATGTCGAAGGTGCCGAGCGGGGGTTCACCCTCCGCCAACCATCCGTCCTGGCGGACGCGCCAGACCCCCTCCGCGCGCCGTCGACGGAGGCCGCCCATCCCGTGCTCTCCCGCGAGCACGTCTGGTCGCTGGGGATGTCCAGCCCCTCGTACGACCCCAACGAAGCCGCGGCAGCCTCTCAGGGCGCAGGCATCCTCCCCACAGAAGCCGTCGTGGAGCCTTCGGAAGGGCCCTCTGCGGCTACCGGGAGCCCGGAGGAGCTGCCGCCGACGCTCGCGGACCGCACCCTCTGGGTCGCTTTGCTCGCGGGCACGTACGACGCACCGGCCGAGGACGCGGAGGAGCCAGACGTGGAGCCCCAGCGCCTCGGCGTGTGGGAGGTCGGGACGGACGGGACGTACCGGTTCGCCTCGTACCCTGAGTCCGGGGGGGAAGCTGCGGCCGAGACTGTGAGCTACGCGCGGCCCGAAGCGCACGGCCCGGCGACCCGGTTCGTGCTTCTAGACACGTCGGTGGTGGCCAAGTCGCGTGGCCGGGCGGCCTACGCGCATACGTTCTACGGCGGCCTCCCAGCGGCCTGCCTCGACCGCTCGGCGGCGACGCTCGCCGGGGACCCGCTCGTCCGGGTCGCATTCGGATCGGAGGGCGACCTGTACCAGAAGGCCGCGTCGAGCGCACGGTGGGACGGGTCCGCCCACTGCTGGAAGGTGTACCTCCCCGACGCCGTCCGCCTGACGAGCCGGATGAGCGGGCTCGCGCGAGAGGCCGTCGCACATCACGAGCGGTGGTGGGAAGCGAGCTCGGCGGCGCGCTTCAGCGCCGGCCTCACCGCGGCGGCGTGCTACCGACCGGAGCACCGGCGGACGTACCTCGAGGAGGCGCTCTATGCGAAGACGGAGGTGACGCCCACCTATCACCCGCAGTCGTACGGCATCCGGGTGAGCCCGACCCGGGACCCCGCGTACAACATGGAGAGGGCGTGGGACGGGTTCGACGCCGAGGTGGCAGGCCGGCCTCTCGCGGACGCCGGCTTCGAGCACGGCGACACGCTCGTGTGGCACGCGGCCTACGGGCTCCGCCAGCAAGAGGCCTACCTCACCCACCGCGCCCGCGTCGCCGGCCGGCGGCTAGAGGCGTGGCTGGACCGTCCCCTCCTTGCCGACCTCGTGCGGAACGCGGCCGTCGCGCGCGCGCTCGGGGAGACGGCGTGGGCCGAGGAGATCGGCGGCGTGGTGGCGGAGGGTCTCGGGTCGATGTGTAGCGCGGGGGCCGGGGGCGCGCTCGCCTACAAGCTCTACCAAGCGGCCGGCGTGCTCGGCACCGCCCAGGGACTCGCCATCGAGCAGGCCGAGCAGATCACGGACCCGCTCGAAGAGGCCCGCGCGTGGGAGTGGAGCCAGTTCCTGGACGCGCCGGCTTTCAAGAACCTCTGGACCGTCGTGACCAAAGGGTCCGACGGAGCGAAGGCCATCCTCGAATCACTCGGGCCGGTCCTTCGGGTCGTACGCTCGTCCGCCACCCGAACCCGTCGCGTATCGCTTACTGGAAAGGAGGCTGCTGCGCTCGCGGCGGTGTTCGAATGGAAGCTCTCCAAAGCCCACGACAGCGGGCAGGTCCAGATCTTCAGGACGGACGGCCAGATGCCGAACCGGGTGACGATGGGGGGGACCACCGTCACCGAGGTAGGTACCGATATCGTTGGGATTCGCACGCAGCGACGGATGCGAGGGAACCGCCAGGTGCGCTGGCGGCTCGACTACACCCGGACGACTACGATCACGGGACGTACGACAGTAGAGGTGGACGTCTGGGCGCCGGCCCGGACGGCCGCCGGGCGGGTCGGAGTATTGATCTCCGCGCTGGACGTGGTGATCAACGCCGAGTCCGTCGCCCGGGCCATGAGCGAAGGCAAGCTCGGGATTGGGGAGGCGGTCGCGGCCGGGCAGGCCATTGTCGGAGCAGCGGGGGTCTACGAGAGCGTCGGTCGCGGGCGACTGCTCAGCGTGGCGAAAGCCTTGGGACGGGCGGCCCCTTTCCTCGAAGGCGCGACGGCCACCGTCGGAGTGGCCCAGGGCATCAACGACACCGACGTCTCGGGCGTTCAGGACGAAGCGGACGTCGATGAGGCGATGATCACCTCGGCATTGATCAGCGGCGCGGGCGGGGCCATGCTGATGGTCGGGTCGGCCGGAGGGAGTGCCGCAATGGGCGTCGCCGCCGCCCCCGCCGTCGTCATCGGGCTGGGGCTGATCGGCGTCGGGCTGGCCGTGGGGTGGATCGCCGACTGGTTCGAGACTCAGGAGCGAAAGGACGCCGACCCGCTCTTCGCGTGGCTCCCGGCGGGCTCCGTCTGGGGCGAACGCTACACGAACGCCGTGCGGCGCGAGGAGCTGATGGCCCTGGCCCGCCCCGGCTGGGACGGGCGCGCGGCGACCGTGATGGCCGGACCGGTCCTGACCGAGACGGAGACGTTCGTCAAGACGGCGTTCACGTTCCCGGTCACGGTCCGGCCGCGCCTCGACCGGGGGCAGGTGACGGGGCTCACGTTCCAGATCGACCCCCACTTCGTCCCGACCGCCGGGACCCTCGCGCTCAGCGCATCGGTCCAGGCCCAATCGGCGGCCGGAACCAACGTCGGGCGCCCTGTCTCGGTCCGATGCGCGCTCCACTACGTCCGGGCTGACCGCGGCTTTCGCTACAGAGCGGTCACCGAGGGCGACTCGCTCCCACTCGCCAACGATGGTGACCTCCTCGCTCAGGCCCGTCGTGAGCGGTGGGCCCCGAGCCGCGAGGCCGAGGTGACGGTCCGGCACCCCGACGGCACGACGCGCCAGGCCGAGCACGCGGTGCTGTCCGTCCACGTCGGCACGGGGGTCCGGCTCCTCCCGCCCGACCTCGTCGACCCGCTCCTGGGCCCGGCCGGCCGGGCGATGGGCCGGGGGAGCCTGGTCGGGACCGTCCTCCACAGCGCGGCGGCGGGCAACGCCCGCGAGGACTTGGAGGAGCGGGGGCTCGTGTGGCCGTCGTCGGTGGCCGCGGCCGAGGGCGACCTCGGGGCGGCGCTGGCCGGCGGGCGGTTCGAGGTGACCGGGTTCGCCGCGTTCGATCCGAGCCACCCGTTCGACCCCGACGCGAAGATCCCGGAGACCCAACCCACGATGGACGACCTCGTCAGAGTTGAGGACTTCCTATACCGCTATCCCGAGGACGCCTGATGGTCCGTCTCCTCCTCTTGCTCACCGTCGCCGCTTGCGGGAGCCCGACTCAGTCCTCCGGCTCCGAATCGGTGACCGGAGCGGGAGCGACTTCCAGCGTCGAGTACCGGGTCGAACTCGACATCGCCGATGTCGCCGGCCGGTGGCGCGTGACGGTCAACGGGTTCCCCGTGTGGGACCGGACGGCATTCGCGAGCCGGTCAACGGCCAACTGGGTGGACCCCAGCCTCAGTGTCGCCCTCGTCTCGGGCGAGAACGTTGTCCGGGCCGAGGTCTGGCCTTGGGTCGGCGGGGGAGCGGCTGGCCCCGTAGTCGGTCCGACGTCGCTTCGGGGTCGGGTGGTCCGAGTCCCGGGGGGGGCGGTAGAAGGGGGCGCTTTCGACGCCGACTCAGCCCGAGTGTCGTGGGTCGCAGCTCTTGAGGCCCGTTGGCCTGGGTGGGGACCTTCGGCACTCGACTCGGCCCGTGCGTGGGTGGAGGCGAACCCGCTCGTGGCCGAGGCCGTGTTTGTCCGTCCGGGCGGGCGGTCGCCGGCCGACGGGGCCCCGTCGTTCGACGCCGTGTTCCGGGAGGCCCCGGTCATCGCCGGGACCCCGGCCGACTCGGCCCGGCTCCGGGCCTACGCCGTCCGGCTCCGCGACCTCCTCGACGGCGCCGACGCCGAGGGCATCTACCGCGAGATCGGCCCGGCCATCAACGACTCGGTCGGGACGTACCAGGTGACGGCCGAGGGGACCCGGGAGCGGGACCTCGACGACATCCGCCGGGAGTGGACTCGGTTCCGAACCGACTTCGACGAGCCCGACGTCGGGCTCCGGTCGTGGGCGGGCGGGCGGGTGTGGGAGCTGTACCGGGACGACGAGGTGGCCGGGGCGTTGGGGAAGCGGGCGCTCCTGCTGAGGGGGGACGACCGGATCGAGACGTGGCTCCGGCTCTACGTCGGGGAGGTCGGCGGGGAGCTCCGCGTCGTCCGGATCACGCCGTGAGCGGCGGGCCCCGAGCCGCGAGGCCGAGGTGACGGTCCGGCACCCCGACGGCACGACGCGCCAGGCCGAGCACGCGGTGCTGTCCGTCCACGTCGGCACGGGGGTCCGGCTCCTTCTGCTGGCGGGTTCGATGTAACCCGACCTCTCCGCGCCGCTCGCGTTCGGGACAGCCTGATGCTGAGCCTGCCCTCAGCGACCTCGTGAGGGTCGAGGGCCCACCCACCCTCAGCAAACGATCAGGGACACAACGGCGCAACCGGGCGTAGGGTTAGAGATCGCTGGCCCCGGTCCTATGTTGGGGTCCCCACCACCGACGCCATGCTCCCGCTCGACCTCGACGCCAACGTCGCCCCGTTCTCGTTCGTCGCCGCCGGCCTCGGGCCCGGCGTGTTCGAGGTCACCCGGTTCGCCGCCCGCGAGGCGCTCTCCGAGCCCTACGCCGTCGACCTCGACCTGGCCTCGGAAGATCCCGACATCGACTTTGCCGCCGTGCTCGGCCAGCCGGCCACGCTCGTCCGGTTCCGGGGGCTCGACCCCGTGCCGACCCACGGGATCGTGACGGCGATGGACGTGGGCGCGCGCTCGGCCGACCGGACCGTCTACCACGTCCGGTTGGAGCCGGCCCTGTTCCGGCTCGGGCTGGCGGTCCAGAGCCGCGTGTTCCAAGACGCGACCGTCGTCGACGTGGCCCGGGACCTGCTCGACGAGCACGGGCTCACCGGCTCGGCCGTCCGGTTCGACATCGAGCGGTCGTACCCCCGGCGCGAGTACGTCGTCCAGTACGAGGAGACCGACCTAGCCTTTTTCCGCCGGCTCCTGGAGCGCGAGGGGATCTGGTTCCAGTTCGAGCACCCCGAGGACGGCGCTCGCGAGACGCTCGTCGTCACCGACCGGCGGGGGGCGTTCACGCCCATCGGGCCGGGCCCGTCGGGGGCACCGGCCGTCGTCTACCGCGAGGGGTCGGGGATGGTCCGGGACCGGGCCGAGTCGGTGACCGACGTCCGCGTCCACGAGCACGTGGTGCCGGGGACGGTCGTGCTCAAGGACTACAACTACCGGACGCCCGACACGGAGCTCCTGGCCGAGGCCCCGGTCGAGGGCGGAGGCGACCAGGAGGTCTACCTGTTCGGGGAGCACTTCAAGGACCTGGCCGAGGGCCAGCGCCTGGCCCAGACCCGGGCCGACGAGATCGCCTGCCGACGCCGGATCGTCCGGGGCGCCTCCGACGTGGCCGGGTTCGTGCCCGGCCGGACGTTCGTCCTCGAGAACCACTACCGGGCCGACCTCAACGCCGAGTACCTCGTCGTCGCCGTCGAGCACGAGGGGGTCGTGGCGCCCGACGCCGATGCCGGCGGCGACGGGGCGCCCCAGCCGCCGCGCTACGCGAACACGTTCCAGGCGATCCCCGCCAAAGCCCCGTTCCGCCCGGCCCGGACGACAAAGATCCCCCGCGCGCCCGGCCTGATGACGGGCCGCGTCGAGTCGGGCGGGGGCGAGTACGCCTACCTCGACGAGGAGGGCCGCTACCGGGCCCGGCTCGGGCTCGACCGGTCGGACAAGCCGGAGTCCCAGGCGTCGAAGCCGGTCCGGATGGCCCAGCCGTACTCGGGCTCGGGCTACGGGCTCCACTTCCCGAACCACGCCGGGACCGAGGTCGTGCTCGGCTTCGCGAACGGCGACGTCGACCGGCCGATGGCGCTCGGGACGGTCCCGAACCCGAGTCAGGCCTCGCCGGCCACCGCGGCCAACCGCTCCCAGAACGTCATCAAGACGATGGGCGGCAACGGGCTCACGATGGACGACATGCGGGGCGACGAGCACGTCACGCTCAACGCCACCAAGGACCACACGCAGCAGGTCGCCAACCACCAGAACGTCAACGTCGGGTCGAACCAGTCGATCTCGGTCGGTGGCGGCCGGTCGAAGTCGGTCGGCGGCGACCAGTCCGAGACGGTCAGCGGGAGCAAGACGATCACCGTCGAGGGCTCCCACACGGAGTCCATCACGGGCGACGCGACGGTCTCGGTGACCGGCAACGAGACCCGGTCGACGACGGGCAACCAGGGCGTCTCGGTCGAGGGCAACGCCGAGAGCGTCGTCCAGGGGACGGTCTCGGCGACGGTCGTCGGCGCGGTCACGGAGACGTTCGCGGCCGGCCAGACGACGTCCGTCAAAGGCGCCGTGACGCTTCGGGCGACCGGCATCGTCAAGATCCAGACCGGGGAGTCGTCGATCACGCTCACCCCGGGCGGGACCATCACGATCTCGGGCAAGAACGTCGTCGTCAACGCCGAGACGAAGGTCGACATCGGGGCCGGCTCCACGGCCGTCCTCAACGCGCCGACGGTCGACATCAACTGAGACCGGCCGACGGGGGCCGCGGCGGGGTCTCCTCAAGAGACCATCAGCCAACCGGGCTCCCTTCCGGTCACGAGATCCGCTACACTCCGACGTGGAGCTCCGCAACTACACCCCGTTCGCCCCGCTCGTCTTCACCGCCGAAGACGACGCCGCGACGGACATGGGCGTGCTCGTCGTCAGGGGCACGTTCCGGGTCGTCCCCGACGCCGCGCTCCGGCCGGACCCCGACCAGGCGCCCGTCCGCGTGGCCGACGTGTACCGCGGCGACCCGACGGCGTCGAGCGTCCGGTGGGAGGGCGACCTCGCCCCGCTCAAGCCCCGCGCCGACGTCCACCTCGACGCGGTCGCCCACGCGCCCGACGGCGAGCCCGCGCCGTCGTGGACGGTCGGGGTACGTGTCGGGAGGAGGAACGACCAAGGCGACCCGGTCCGGCTGGTCGACGCTGCGCTCCGGGTGACGGGGCGGCGCGTCTGGCGCCGGGGCGCGCTGGGCTGGCGGCTCGACCCGCCCGCGCCGGCCCTCGCCGTGCCCCTCGTCTACGAGCGGGCCTACGGCGGAGCGTTCCCCGACCCCGACGACCCCGACCAGACCGTCGAGTACCGTCCGAACCCCGTCGGCACCGGGTTCTTCCGGCCCAAGCGGACGGAGGACGTGGAGGTGCCCGCGCCTCAGATCGAGTGGGCTCGGTCGCCCATCGAGGGGCCCGACGAGGAGTACGAGCCCGCGGGCGTCGGGCCGCTGGCGCGGTCGTGGCAGCCCCGGCTCGGGCTCGCGGGCACGTTCGACGAGGCGTGGCGCCAAGAGCGGTGGCCCCACCTCCCGGCCGACTTCGACTTTGCCCACTACAACAGCGCGCCGCCGCCGCTCCAGGCGCCCGGACCCCTCGTCGGCGACGAGACGATCACGGTGCGGGGGCTCCACCGCGACGTGCCCGAAGTCTCCGTCTGCCTGCCGGGCTACACGCTCGCCGGACTCCTCCGCCTCCAGGACGGGACGCTGACCGCGCTCCCGCTCCGGATCGACACGGTCGAGCTGGACCTCTCCGACCCCGACCCGGACCAGCACCGGGCGGCCCTCGTCTGGCGGACGGTGTTCCCCCAGCGCAAGCCGCTCCGCGTCGTCGAGGTCCGGATGGACCTGCCCAAGCACGCGCCGACGCCGGACCCCGCTTTCTCGTCCCACGCACCGGTGCCGATCCATGGCTAGCCAAACCGGACTCCGGAAGGACACGCGCGGCTACGTCGTGGCGAAGGCGCCCGACGTGTGCAAGATCGCCAACGGCACGCCGACGCCGTTCCCCATCTTCGCCCAGTTCTCCGACGCCATCCGCGAGGTCTCGACCGTCCGGTTCGAGGGCAAGCCGGCCACCAACCTCAACGCCCGGATCAGCCGCGTCGTCGGCGACGAACTCGGGGTCGGGGGTGGTGTCACGAGCCAGGTGAACCTGGGGATGTGCCGGCCGTCTCCCGCCTCGGTCTCGCCAACGTTCCGGGTCGGCGGCGAGTGGCTCATCCATTCGGAGCGGACCGAGATGGAGATGAACTGCAACGGGCCTGACGGGCCGGGCAACACGATCGGCGTGGTGACCTGGGCCACGACGCCGCCGACCGGCGTGTCCGTTGGCCCGAACGGCGAGATCCTGGGGCTGACGAACCCGCCGGTGCTGCCGGAGACGGAGGAGGAGAAGGGGTTCTTCGGCCGGATGGCGGACAAGGTCAAGGGCGCCGCGTCGGCCGTCGGCGACGCGGTCTCGAACATGTCGGTGATGGACGCGGTCCACCTCGGGCTCGACGTGGTCGGGCTGGTCCCGGGGCTCGGTGAGATCGCCGACGGGGCGAACGCGCTGCTGTACCTCGCCGAGGGGGACTACACGAACGCGGCGCTCTCGGCCGCGGCCATGATCCCGTTCGCGGGCGCGGCGGCAACGGGGGCCAAGTTCGCCCGACGCGCGGACGCCCTCGCGGGTGTCGTCCGGGCGGCCGACAAGGCCGCGGACGCGGTCAAGGCCGCCGGCCGGGCCGGGCGCGCCGTCGCCTCACGGGCCGGGCGGGCCCTCGCGGAGAAGGGCGGGAAGATCATGGGCGGCGCCGCGCGCCGGGTCCGCGGCGCCGCCAATCGCGTGTGGTGTTTCTCGGACCCCGTCGACGCGATCTCGGGCGAGGTCGTGATCGACGCCGTCGACGTCGAGCTCCCCGGCCCGCTCCCGCTCCAACTCGGGCGGACCTGGATGACGGGCTCGACCTTCGAGGGCCGGTTCGGGCCGGGCTGGACGTCGACGCTCGACGCTTCGGTCCTGGTCAATCGGGCCCAGGGCGTCGCCGTGCTCCGGTTGGAGAGCGGGGCCGTCGTCGAGCTGGTGTTGCCAGCGCCGGGCGCCGAGACGTGGGCCCGGGACCTGGGCGTCCGCCTGATCGCCGAGGCCAGCGCGGTCGCGGCCGTCTCGGGCGACGGACAGGCCGGCGCTCCGCCCGTCCTGGGCGGCCCGGCCTCGGTCTGGCCGATGCCGGCCGAGACGCCGGTCCGCCGCTACCGCGCGCTCTTCGACGACGGCACCTCGCTCGTCTTCGGCCGCGCCGGCACGGTCTACTGGCCCGACGCCGAGCGGAGCGGTCAGCTCTGGGCGCTCGCCCGAATCGAGGACGCCGCCGGCAACGCGATCACCATCGAGCCCGACGACCGCGGCCTGGCCATCACCGACAGCGCCGGACGGCGGCTCGACGTCGAGACCGACCGCGCCGGCCGCGTTGTCGCCATCGCCGGGCCGGACCCCGACGGCCGTCGCCAGCCCGCCGTGCTGGCCCAGTTCGCGTACGACGGCGAGGGGCGCCTCGTCTCCGCCCGGGACGCGACCGGCGAGCCCGAGCGCTACCACCACGACGCCGACGGCCGGATCGTGGCCGAGACGTTCCGCGGCGGCGCCCGCTTTCATTGGGAGTACCGGGCGTTTACATCGCCCGACGGCGACCTGGAGACGCGCTGCGTCCGGGCCTGGGGCGAGACGCCCGACGGCCGCGACGGGCTCCTCGACTACACGTTCGACTACGACCTCGACGAGGGCGTCACGCGCGTGACCGACACGCGCGGCGGCGTCACCGTCGTCGACTACGGCGCCGACGGCCGCGTCCGCGAGGCGACCGACCCGCTCGGCCGGGTCACGCGCTATGCCTATGACCCGAACACGGGCGCGCGGACGGCCGTCACGGACCCGCTCGGCCACACGACTCGGTTCGGCTACACACGCGACGGCGACCTCGCCCAGATCGCGGCCCCCGACGGTGCGACCTGGCAACTGGCCTACGACGACGCGCGCCGGCCGACCTCGTTCACTGACCCCTCGGGCTCGACCTGGACCCGGGCCTACGACGACGCCGGGCGGTTGGCCGAGGAGACGGACCCGACCGGCGCCACCACGCGCTACCGCTACGACGCGCGCGGTCTGCCGACCGAAATCGAGGACGCGCTCCGCCAGTCGGTCCTCCTGACGTGGGACGCCGCCGGGCAGCTCGTCGCCACGACCGACCGGACCGGGGCCACCACGCGCTACGCCTACGACGCCCTCGGTCGGCTCACCTCGCGCGTCGACGCCGAGGGCGGCGAGACGGTGTTCGTCTACGACACCGCGGGCCGGCTCCTGCGGCGGACCGACCGGGTCGCCGGCCAGGAGCGCGGGCCGTCGCGGACGACGCGGTTCGCCTACGACGCCGCCGGCAACGTAGCCGCCGTGACCGACCCCGACGGGGCCGTCCGCCGGTTCGCGCACGACCCGCTGTTCGACCTGGTCACGGCCGTGACCCAGCCCTCGGGCGCCGTCACGCGCTACGCCTACGACGCCGAGGGCGACCTCTCGACCGTCACCGACGCGACGGGCCGGGACTGGTCGTTCGCCCGCGACCTCGCCGGCCAAGTTGTCGAGGAGGTCGACTTCACCGGCCGTCGGCTGGCCTACGGGTACGACCCGGCCGGGCGGCTCGTCGAGTCCGTCGACGCGCGCGGCTTCGTGACCCGGATGCAGCGGGACGCGGCGGGCCGGCTGACCGAGCGGACGCACGCGGCCGGCACTGACTCCGAGGCGACAGAGACGTTCGCGTACGACGCGGGCGGTCGGATGTCCGAGGCCGCGAACGGGACGGTCGCCGTCGGGTTCGCCTACGACGCCGTCGGCCGGGTCACCGAGGAGTGGCAGCGGCTGGCCGACGGGACGCTGGCCGGGACCCCGCTCGACGGAAGCACGGCCGTCGTCCGGAGCACGTACGACGCACTCGGCCGCCGGGTCGGGCGGGCGACGCCGGCCGGGCGGGACCTCGCGTTCGGCCACGACGCCGAGGGCCGGCTGACGTCGGTGGCCGACGGGGCCGGCCCGCTCGTCCGGTCGTCGCTCGACAAGCTCGGCCGGCCCAAGCGGCGGGCTATGGGGGCCGACGTCGGGACCGCCCCGGCGGCGGTGGGCCTGCGGTCGTACACGGCGTTCGGGGAGCTCGCCGAGCAGCGGGTGGTCCGCGACGCCGGGCCGGGCCGGGTCGGGCTGGCCGAGGTGTTCCGCCGGACGTACGCCCACGACGGGGCCGGCCGGATCACGGCCGTCGAGGACAGCCGGTGGGCCCGGGGGCCGGGCGGTCCCGAGGCGGCCACGCTCGCGTTCGGCCACGACCCCGACGGCCGGCTGGCCTCGTCGGTGTTGCCGGACCGTGGCCTGGCGGCGTACGAGGCCGACGCGGCGGGGAACGTCCCGGCCGCGCCGGTCCGACTGCCCGCCCCACTCCGCCCGGACGGCGGCGAGGCAGATGGGGGCGGGGTGGTGTCGGTCCAGGTCGCCGAGGGGTGGACGCTGGGGTACGACGCCGACGGGAACCTCCTCTCGAAGCGCGACACGTCGGGCCGGCACGGCGGGGCGAGCTGGCGGTACGCCTACGACGCGACCGGTCGGCTCGCCGAGGTCTGGCGCGACGGCGGGGCCGGCGAGATTCAGGTCGGGGCGTACGGGTACGACGTGCTCGGGCGGAGGGTGGCCCGGCACACGTGGGCCGAGGACGGGTCGGGCCTGGACGAGCGGGTCGTGTGGGACGGCGACGTGCCCGCCGAGCGCCAGCGGGCCGAGCGCGACCCGCTGGCGCGCGCCGCCAGCGGTGCGGTCGCCAGTGGTGCCGTCGCGGTGCGGACATACGCCTTCCAGGGCTTCGAGCCCGTCGCGCTGCTCGACGGCGAGGCTGATGTGGCCGTCGTCGAGTGCGACCAGGTCGGGCAGCCCCGGCTGGCCGTGGACCGGGAGGGGACGCTGGTGTGGGAGGGCCGGTTCGACCCGTGGGGCGGGGAGGTCGCCGTCGGGCCGGTCGAGGTGAGCGGCCCCGAGGTCGAGGTCCGGTTCCCGGGCCAGGTGGCCGACGCCGAGAGCGGGCTCCGGTACAACCGCTTCCGGTACTACGACCCAGAAACGCGAACGTATGGCCAGTCAGACCCTGCCGGTTTGAGAGGCGGATTGCGTTCCCATTGCTATGTTGCAGACCCAGTAGAGTGGGTGGACCTATTCGGGCTGGGAGGGTGCAACATTAAGAAGAGACTCCATCTCGGAGACGCGGGCCACCATGTTCCTGCCGTGCGGAAGTCGAAGGGTCGCCCATTCGAGGTCGGTCGTTCAGACAAAACGAGACCTACTCTCCACTTCCGGGGTGCAGACCCTGGACACGACCACTGGAGGCTCCATGACGCGGAAAGAGCACACGTCGGACCCAGGCAAGGCGACTTCGTAGGTAGTGACGACGAGTTGTTCGATGCGTACCGGCAGGCGTATTCTGGTCTGGACGACGTCCGGGTCGACGTGAAGTCGCCGAACGGAACCCACGTTCTCGGCACTGACGTATCTCCAAGAGAGTCCGTTGACCTCATCGACGACTGGCTCCGCTCAAACGGACAGAGATGAACACAAGTACTAGAAAACTCATCGACCTCGTCGAGAGTCAGAAGATCGTCAACGCGGACCTCTTCGAAGCCATCGACCTGGACTCAGTGCTAGACGAGCGAGATAACGATCCGTTTGACCGAGAGTGGATGCGGTGCAACGACGTCGTGCAATCTCTGCTAGAGGAGCAGGGCGATGTGCCAGAGGATGTCTCTGACTTGGCCCGGCAGAGCTTCCTCGCCGCGAGCAATGCCACGGATCAGCACGATATCGCATCGTACGTATCCGATGACTTCCGTCTGATAGCCGAAGCTTTGTCGGTAGGATACGAAGATCAGTGGTTGAGTTCTCTCCTGAGAGAGTATGGGAGGTCGCAGTTTCCGACTGGGGTGCTCCGACCCTCAGGCCAGACTCTCTCTGAAGTAATCGAGAGTCTGGCGGGGTAAGAAACTCGTGCATTACAGAGATTGGGTTGGCAAGACGTGCGTGTTCAGCGAGTTCGTAGTGGTCGCGAGTCCGTACTGACTCTCTTGACCTGTTCAGTCCGTCTAGGGGTATGAAGCCATCGCAGGCGGCTGAGGTGTGGGATATTGCTTCTAAACGCTTCGCGGAGGGAGCGAGCGGGAATGTCAATGTATTTTCGACTGGGCGAAACGTTTCGGTTCCCACGGGGAATGGACGTGGTGGCGGGTCGAGAAGCCGGCTCTTCTAGCGAATAAAAATGTATCTTCGATCGTCAGGCGTCGTATCGACGGTGGAGTGGTTGGGTCCCTGATTCGCGCATCCCCTTGCGGGCGTTGAGCAATGACCAGAGACGACAAACATAAAATAAATGATTTGCTTCACGACGATAAAGTTTTTTGCTCAATCGTAGAGAGCGTTTTGGCAGGGCTAAGGATTATAGATAGAGGAGAAAGAATATTCTATCAGGAGGGGGGCCGGGGTCTCATCTGTGATATTGATCCAAGGCATGGATTGGTCATGGTCGGAAGCGTTGGTGAGTGGAGCACGGGTGATCGCATCGATGCACCAGAACGTCAGGATATAGTTCGTAGGATGTGTGCTCTCTACCTCGATGCATACGATGAGCCCCTCCGTCCTGTCTGAGCTAGGGTAACGGCCGAAGAGCCTCAATTGATGGATTCAGCGGCCTCCTTGCTCCTGTTGCTTTTGGCTCACCTCGTCTCCCCAGTAGGCGGGGCGCCAGCTGCGGTGGGCTTGCGGTCGTACACGGCGTTCGGGGAGCTCGCCGAGCAGCGGGTTGTCCGCGACGCGGGTCCCGGGCGGGTCGGGCTCGCGGAGGTGTTCCGGCGCAGCTACGCCCACGACGAGTCCGGGCGGATCACGTCCGTCGAGGACAGCCGGTGGGCGCGGGGCCCGTCCGGCCCCGAGGCGGCCACGCTCGTGTTCGGCCACGACGTCGACGGCCGGCTCGCGTCGAGCGTGGTGCCGGACCGTGGCCTGACGGCGTACGAGGCCGACGCGGCGGGGAACGTCCCGGCCGCGCCGGTCCGGCTCCCGCAGCTCCCCGTGGCCGACGGAGGCACGGGCGACCGCCAGCGGGTGGTGGCGGTCCGTGTGGCCGCGGGGTGGACGCTCGGGTACGACGCCGACGGCAACTTGTTGAGCAAGCGGTCGGTCGCCGGGCCCGAGGCGTGGCGATACGTGTACGACGCGGCCGGTCGGCTCGCCGAGGTCTGGCGCGGGGACGGGCCGGGGGAGACGTGCGTCGGCCGGTACGGGTACGACGTGCTGGGCCGTCGGGTGGCCCGCCAGGCGTGGTCCGAGGACAGGTCGGGGCTCACCGAGCGGGTGGTGTGGGACGGCGACGTCCCGGCCGAGCGCCGGCGGGTCGAGCGGGCGCCGCAAGCTCTGGGCGTCGCCAGCGCGGCGGTCTCGGTGCGGACGTATGCGTTCGAGGGGCTCGAGCCGCTCGCGCTCTTAGACGACGAGGAAGGCGTGGCCGTCATCGAGTGCGACCAGGTCGGGCAACCCGGGCTGGCCGTCGACCGGGACGGGGCGCTGGTGTGGGAGGGCCGGTTCGACCCGTGGGGCGGGGAGGTCGCCGTCGGGCCGGTCGAGCCGGGCGGCCCCGAGGTCGAGGTCCGGTTCCCGGGCCAGGTGGCCGACGCCGAGAGCGGGCTCCGGTACAACCGACACCGGTACTACGACCCAAGGACGCGGGCGTACGTCCGCAACGATCTGATGGGGATCGAGGGGGGGGCTTCGGCCTCACGGCTATGTGGGCCAGCCCACCGACGACATAGATCCGCTCGGGCTCTATGGCGTACCCCATACCACGCCAGCGTGGCGGGCTAGGCAATGGCAGAGCAGTCCTCCAGACTGGCACCCCGACTCTTGGAGGACTACGACGCTCAAAAAGGGGACAGTCGTGTACACTGGAGGAGTCCCGGGTATCGAAGGGTCGTACCGATCCGGCTTCGTAGTGCAAGAGGGAGTCGTCCGTGCAGCAGGGGGAGATGCTGTCAAGTATAACGACATGGTACAGGTACCCCGTCACAGTGCAACAGGAACTTTCCGTTCTCATATGTTTGGGTTCGAGCTAACGGAGGACGTCCAGGTGGCTCGCGGCACAGCGCTGGCGAACCCATCGTATGGGAAAGGAGGAGCTGAGCAGTTCTTTATCCCAGACTTCGGAGACAGATTAGATTCGGGAGCGATTGCAAGAAGACTTGATCTCGACTCACCAATGACCCGATGGAGGAAGCCCAAATGCAAATAGCGGACGCACTTCGTAAGCTAGACGATGCTTTCCCCGATGCAGCAAGGATCGTGAGAAACGAGCTAGATATGGGCAACGAGATCAGTGGGGTATCCACCGACTGGCCCGTCCCGGAGGATTCTCTGACCGTCACGATGAAGAGACCGTTCTCCACTCGGTACGACGTCGATGCGGAGTACCACGAAGACCGAAACCCGCACTACAGAGGCTGGGTGGGTAAAACATATATGTTCAGCGAGTCGATAGTGATTGCGAGTCCGTATTGATTCGATCTGACCACACGTGGTGAAGTTCCAGAAGCTCGTCCTCTTGACGGTGCTCCTCTTCCCCGCGGCAGGGGCGGGGGCTGTCGGGGTCCGGTCGTACACGGCGTTCGGGGAGCTCGCCGAGCAGCGGGTTGTCCGCGACGCGGGTCCCGGGCGGGTCGGGCTCGCGGAGGTGTTCCGGCGCAGCTACGCCCACGACGAGTCCGGGCGGATCACGGCCATCGATGACTCGCGGTGGGCGCGGGGCCCATCGGGCCCGGAGGCGGCCACGCTCGTGTTCGGCCACGACGTCGACGGCCGGCTCGCGTCGAGTGTGTTGCCGGACCGTGGCTTGGCGGCGTACGAGGCCGACGCGGCGGGGAACGTCCCGGCCGCCCGGTCCGGTTGCCGTAACTGCCCGTGGCCGACGCCGGCTCACCCGACGACGGTGACCGCCAGTGCGTGGTAGCGGTCCGGGTGGCCGAGGGGCGGGCGCTCGGGTACGACGCCGACGGGAACCTCCTCTCGAAGTCCGACGCCTCGGGCCGGCACGGGGGCGTGGGCTGGCGGTACGTCTTGGCGGTACGTCTACAGCGCCGCAGGACGCTTGGCGGAGGTCTGGCGCGTGCGGAGCCGGGCTAGGCGTCGGCGGCGTCGTAGGTGGCCACGCGGCGGACGTCGGTGCCGCGGGGACGGCCCACGAACGCCGTCCGCCCCATCTGGCCCAGTCCGTCCCCCAGCATCGTCGGGCGGACGGCCGCGGCGTCCAGGACGAGTTCGACCTCGCACGACAGTGAGTCCCGAGCATAGAGGCGGACGAGGGCGGCCAGCGTCCGCGCGCCGTCGCCACCGGGCAGGAGGTCCTGGAACTGGTCCATCCCCACGGGGCCGACCTGGAGACGGATCTTTCCCGTGAGGTCCAGGACGCGAGCACCGAGCGGGGCGTTGGCCCCGAGCCGAGGCCCCGAGGGCCCCAGGGACGGCCGGGTCGGGACGGGCATCCAGCGTGGGACGTTCTCGATCACGCGGACGGGCGCTCCGACGAACGCCTCCGCGAGCGCCCGGAGCCCGTCGGCCGTCCGGCGGCGGTCGGAGAGGCGGCCGGCGAAGGCGGCGAGTTGGAGCGGCGGAGCCGGGGACGTCCAGGGCGCCGCTTGCGCTGCACCGGCCAGGGCCGCGAACCGACGGGCGTCTCGTGCCGGCACCTCCGGTTCGACCTCGGGCCGAGCTTTTCGCCAGGCCCGGTACAGGTAGGCGTAGAGCCGGCCGGCGAACAGGTCGAGAAAGTCGCGGAGCGCCGCCGTGCGCGACGGGTCCGTCGTGACCGGCTCGTGGAACGACGGCGCCAAGGGCGAGTCGACCCCGTAGAGCCCGCCGAACGTGACGACGACATCGGCCGACCCGTCCGGGCGCCGTTCGATACGTCGGACGTCGGCGCCGGGGAACGTCAGGGCGTCCGACGGACGGATGCGGACGGGCTCGGCGCGCGCGTCGGCCGTCGTGCCGATGGCCGGGCCGTCGGCGTCCCGTTCGAGCAGCCGGACGGCCTGAAAGAAGTCGTAGAGGTAGCCCTCTCGGAACAGGCGCTCCGGCGGACCGGGCGGCGGGATCGGGTCAGGCGTCTCCACGGTCAGACGACGGGGAGCCGGCCGCGCTCGGGCCTCCACGAGAGCCGCCGCTCCGACGGGCGGACCACGACGTCGGTGTGGACGAAGGCGTTGAGCGTCGCGTAGAGCGACAGGAACTCGCTCAGGACGAGCCCGAACAGGGCCACCTCGCCGTCGTCGCCAAAGTGGGTCCCGTCGACATCGACCCGGACGCCGGTCCCGCGGATCACGCTCCCCCGGTGGAAGTGCTCTCGCGGCGTCGCCGTGACGGCCCGGACCCCGTCGATCCGGCGGCGGTTGGCCCCGTCCTCGGTCCAGTCGTACAGCCCGAGCAGCTCGACGAGCGCCTCGCGCGTGGCCACGGTCTGCTGGCCGAGCGCCCAGTGCGAGACGAGGGACCACGCCGACTCGTCCCCGTCGGTCGGGGGGCGGAGCGCCGGCGTCGGGCGGGTGACGTTCGAGGGGCGGGCGATCTGGGGTACGCCAGTCCCGAGCCGGTCCAGCCCGCCCTCGCGGAGCGCCTCCCGGGGCAGGCCCCCGTTCGTGCACCGGAGCCGGACCGAGAGCGTCTCGGGCGTCGCGACGCCGCCGGCACCGGCCTCGCCGCCGAGCGACAGAACGAGCTCCGGGACGCCGTACGGCCCGGTCTGGCGCGTGGCGACGAAGTGCCGCGATGGCCGACCGCCGAACTGGTAGAACGGGGCGTACTCGTGCCGCCGCCCCGTATCGTCCTCGACGCCGACGACCGACAGCACGTCGACGGCCTCGACCGACCGGGGCCGCCCGGCGTCCGGCACCACGCGGACCTCCGTCGTCGTCCCGTCGACCGAGATCGGCTCGGCGTCGGTCTCGAACAGGTTGACGGCCGGGGCGCAGTGGAGCCGGACGTTGTCGGCCGTCACGCGGCGGTCGTCGGGGAACGCCCGGTCCCACTCGACGACGATCTCGAACCGGCTCGGCCGCTCGGGCAGCTCGAACCGGCCGAGCCCGAGCACGTCGACGGCCCAAAACTTGCGCCGGTACGAGAGGTACTCGTGGAGCAGGCGGAAGCCGGCGAACGACCGGGCGTCGTAGGGCAGGAGCGCCTGGTCCTCGGCGAGCCCTACGGGCACGACCGCCGACTGCCCGACCAACTGCCCGACCGTCTGGCCGTCGGCCGCCAACGTCACCGTGCGGACGTGCCGGGTCAGGTGGAGGTGGAGGGCCGCGGCGACCGGGGCCTCGGCCTGGAACGTGAGGCGGAGCGCGTCGAGCGCGCCGGCCGTGATCGTCGCGCCCCGCTCGGCCTCGAGCGCGAGCCGGAGCCGGCTCGAAGCCCCGTGCCACTCGACCTCGGCCGCCGTCAGCCGGAGCGGGAGCAGGCGGACGTCCTGGGTCGTCTGGAACTCGCACGTCGTCTGCTCCGGCCCGACGGGCGCCGACAGGACGGGCGTCCCGCGCGCCAACACGACGGGCTCCTGGACGAGCCCGGGCCGCGGCGTGAACTCGACGATGGCGCACGACGGGACGGGCCGCAGCAGGTGGGGGAACAGCAGCTCGAACAGCCCCTCGGTCACGCGCGGGAACTCGTCGTCGAGCCGCTCCCTCACGCGGCCGGTCAAAAACGCGAACCCCTCGAACAGCCGCTCGACGTAGGGGTCCCGATCCGTCACCGCCGCCGTGCCGAGAAAGCGGGCCGCCTCCGGGTGGGCCTGGGCAAACGCGGCGCCGGCCTCCTGGAGGTACCGCATCTCCTCGTCGAAGTAGCGCCGAGCGCTCATGGGTCGTCCCGGGCCAGCCGGTCGACCCGGACGACGTCGGCCGACGAGAACGTGGTCCTCAGCTCGATCCGCCGCCGGTCCGGCAGCTCGCCGTGGAGCACGAGCACGATCTGCATGTCGTACGGGTCCGTCGAGTGGTGCGTCACGCGGACGCGCGAGAGCCGGGGCTCGTACGCCACGACGGCCTCGCGGACCGCCGTCCGCAGGGCCTCGATCGACTCGGGCACGTCGCGGTAGATCTCGGTCAGGTCCGGGAGCCCGAACCCGTCGAGGTGGCCGACCGACCCGCGCCGCGTGTTGAGCAGCCGGCCCAGGTTGTCGACGACGCTGCGGACGATGGCGTCGGGCCCGTCGTCGCGGCCGTGGAGGACGTCGATGATGCTGCGCATAGGGGCAACCTACGCCCTGTCGGGCAGTCGGTGGACGGCCCCGGGGTGGGGGCCTCTGATCCTCGGATGTAGGGGCACGCCGCTGCGCCTACACGCGGACCGGCGGGTGAAGCTAGACCGCATCCCAGCGGTCGGGCCGACCGATAGAAACGCGCCGCCCCGAGACGGATCCCGGGGCGGCGCGGAGAAAGCAGGAGACTGGCCTAGGAGTTCTCCTTCCACGAGTCGGAGTACTCGTAGCCCTCCTCGTGGCGCCACTCGATCTTTTCGTAGACGAGCTTGACCTCCTCGAGGTGGGTCAGACGGTCCTCCTTGGGGTTCTTCGTGTTCGGCAGGATCGCCTTGACTTCGGCGATCTTCACGTCGCTGAGCGTGTGCGAGAAGTACTTCTCCTCGACGCCCTGCTCGTTGATCCGGTACCAGTCGATCCGGAGCTCGGCGAGCTTCTTGCCCTCGGCGCACGCCTGGTACAGGAGCGGCGAGGCCGTGTCGATCTCCTTGATGATCGTGACCGGGCTGTGGATCCGCTTGCCGCTGACGGTGCCGCGCTGGCGGTCGAGCGGGATCTGGAGCGTGTGCTCGAGCTGGATGACCTCCGACGTGCCTTCGCGGCCCACGATCGTGTTCGATCCGGTGATGCCGTCGGAGTAGGTGATAGATGCGGGAACTGGCATGGTACTGGGGGTGGTGGGGGAGGGGAAACGCGGGTGCTAGCGGAGGGCGGCTAGCTCGCCTTCGGCATTTTGCCGACGAGGGAGAGCGAGATGTCCATGCCCTCGACCTGGAAGTGGGGCATGATCGTCATCTCGACGCGGTAGAATCCGGGGTTGTCCTCGACATCGTAGACGTGGACCTGGCCCTCGCGGAGGGGGTACTTGGCCACCTGGTCCGGCCCGACGTCGCGCTGGCGGATGATCAGGCGGGACAGCCACGCATTGAGGTCCTCTTCGACCTTGCTGGCGTCCTTGATCGCGCCGATCGTCTCGCGCTGGAGGACTTTGAGGTAGTGGGCGATGCGGGAGGCGAGGAAGACGTAGGGCAACCGCGAGTTGATCCGGCTGTTGGCCGTCGCCTCGGGCTGGTCGTACTCCTTCGGCTTCTGGGCCGAGTTGGCCGAGAAGAACGCGGCGTAGTCGCGGCCCTTATAGACCGAGAGCGGGATGAACCCCAGGTTCGACGCCTCGAACTCCAACGTCTCCGAGATCGGGACCTCGGTCGGGATCTTGGCCTGCTTCCCCTTGCCGACGTCGTAGAGGTGGACGGGCAGGTCCTCGACCTTGCCGCCGGACTGGGGCCCGCGGATCTGGATCGACCACCCGTCGCGCGCGAACGCCCGGGACAGGTTCGAGGCGAACGCGAACGCCGCGTTGCCCCACAGGTACTTCTCGTGGTCCTCGCCCTTGACGCCCTCCTCGTAGGCGAACCCCTTCGTCGGGGCCGAGTCGGCGCCGTAGGGCAGGCGCAGGACGAACCGGGGGAACGTGAGCCCGACGTAGCGGGCGTCGTCGGACTCGCGGAAGCTGTTCCACTTCGTGAAGTCCAGCGTCTCCATGTAGGCCGCCAGGTCCGGGATCTTCCGCCACTCCTCGGCCGACTCCTTCCCGAAAAACTGCGGCCCGGCCGACCCGATGAACGGGGCGTGGGCGGACGCGGCCACCTGGGAGATCCGCCGGATCAGCGCGATGTCCTGGGCCGAGTTGTCGACGTCGAACGCGCCGACGATGGCCGAGTACGGGTCGGCGCCGGGCTGGTCGTAGGCGTCGGTGTAGACCGTCTTGTAGAGCGCGCTCTGGGTCAGCTCGGGCGCGTCCTCGAACGACTGCGCGAGCGCCTCCTTGGACGCGCTCACCATCTCGACCTTGATGTTCTTGCGGAAGTCCGTCCGGTCGACCAGGAACTTGAGCCCGCGCCACGAGGCCTCGAGCTTCTGGAAGTCGGGGTGGTGGAGGACGGCGTCGAGCTGGGACGAGATCTTGCGGTCGACCTGGGAGATCAGGCTGTCGAGCAGCTCCTTGTCCACCTTGTCGACGGCCTGGCCCCGGTCCTTGACCGCGTCGACGAGGACGCGCAAGCCGGCCGCGACCAGCTCGCCGCGCGAGCGCTCGGCGTTGGCACGGGCGTCGGAGAACGCGCCGACATGGACCGTGCCCGTCGGCGCCTTGGCGTCGACGCGCTCGAAGATGGCGTCGAGGACGCTGCCGGATTCGGCGGGAGCGTCGGCGGGGGCAGCTTGCTGGGGGGTGGCCATGCGGTCGGTCGGTTACGCGGGGGCGTCGGTGGAGGAGGCGTCGGCGGGGTCGTCCGTGTCGACCATCGCGCCGAGCTCGGCGACCAGCCGGTCGAGCTGCTCGGGGTCGGTGATGATGGCCTCGAGCTGGCGCCGGAACGAGCTCATCGAGACGACGCGGTTACGCAGGTCCTGGAGCAGGTTCCGGACGGCGACCAGCCGGTCGATCTCGGGCACCTGCTTGGCCACCTCCTCGGGCCGGAACGAGTCCATCGAGTCGAGCTTCAGGCTCACCCGGACGTCGTCGTCGCCGCTCCCGATCTTGTCGGGCACGATCATGTCGAGCTCCAGGTCCATCGACGACATGACCGACTCGAAGTTGTCGGCGTTGACGTCGATCACCTCGCGGTCTTCGAGGGGCGTGTCGTCGGGTTTGCCCGTGAAGTCGCCCAGGACAAGCGTACGGAACGGGAGCTCGACCTTCTCATCGCTGTCGCCGTCGGGGACCTCGAGGAAGAGGTTGACGCGGGCGGGCGGTTTCTCTTTCTGGAAGCTGTCGGCCATGAGGTGGTGGGGACGGAGGCGACGCCTCCCGCGTGGCGTCAGAGAGATGTGCAAGGATAGTCTATCAACGGTCCGCCGGTCCACTCGTTCCGACGTTTTCATCGGTCCGATCGGTCACGATCCCGCTACCCGTTCGTGACGGCGCGGGACGGAGCGACGGCGGCCAATCGGGCGTGAGCCTGGGCAGCAGCGTCGGCCTGACCCGCTTGGCGGGCGGCCGTTGCCAGGGCGGCGTAGAGGTCGGCGGCGAGCCCCGGCTCCCACGTGTCGAGGTCCCGGCCGTCGGCGACGCGGACGAGCGCGGTCACGAGGGCCTGGGCCACGTCGGCGCGGCCGGCGCTCAGGCAGAGCTCGGCCGTCCGCAGGCGGTGGACGAGCCCGGCGCGCCCGCCGGACGGCGCGGCCCGTTCCAACGCCGCGAGCGCCCCGGCCAGGTCGCCGGACTCGACGAGGGACCGGGCCTCGTCCCATCCGCCGGAGCCGGCGTCGTCGGAGCTCGCGTCGCTCGCACGGGGCCGCGCGGCCGACGGCGCCGACGGCGACAGACCCCCGGCCCAGGCCCGCGTCGCGTCGTCGGCGAAGGGGGTGCCGTCGCGGAACCGGAGGTCGAGGAGGGCCGGCACGCGCCCGACGAGCCGGGCGACCTCGGCGCGGAGCGCGGACCGGCCCTCGGCACCGACCGGGCCGAGCTCCGCGAGTGCGCCGTCGGCCAGGCGCTGGAGGTCGAGCCAGAAATGGAACGACGTGTCGGCGAGCGCCTGCTCGGCCTGCTCCACGAACAGGGCCGGGTCCGACGCGGCGAGCGTGACGAGGGCCTCCCGGCGTCGGTCCGGCGGCGGCTCGATCATCGTCGCGTGGTCGGTCGCCGGCGGCGGGCCGACGAGTGGGTCCCACCGCACGACGCGGACCAGTCGGATCGCCGACGCGGACGCCGCCTCGACCGAGCGGAACGCCGCCGCGGCTTGGACGACGGCCCGGACGGGGTCGCCCGTAAACGCCACCGCCGTCGGCGGCCCCGACGGGGCGGTCGGACGGGGCGCCGGCGTCGGAGCTGCCGCCGGAGCCGGCGGGGGCACGCTGGCGGTCGCGGACCCGTCGCCGCTCGCGGTCGGGCTCGGACTGGCCGACGGTGCGGGCTCCTCAGCCGGCGGCGGAGGGCGCGCCTCGTCGGGGACGGTCCGGAGCCGATCCGACAAAGCCCGGCGGAGCCCGCTCAGCGCGGGCGCGTCGTCGCCCATCTCGGCCGAGACCAGGAGCTGGAGGTCGGCCACGGCCGCCAGCGCGGCGTCGAGCGGTCCGCGCTCGTCGGCCGCTGGTCGGTCCCAGGTCGCCAGCGCGGCCGAGACCCGGGCCGCCAGGAACTCGAAGGCGCCCCGGCGCGCGCGCGCGCGGGGCGGGTGCAGGCCGGCCCAGTGCGTCTGGGCCATCTCGACCAGCCCGGACAGCCCCGCGGCGACGCCCCGCGCGCCCTCGGTGTGGGCCAGCGACGTGACGAGGTAGGCGGCGGCGCGGACGTCCTTCGACTGCTCGGTCAGCACCGCGAGCGCGTCGGCCACGACGGCGTCGTGGTCGGCCGAGGCGCCGCCGGCGAACGGGCTGCCCCCGCCGGTTACGCTCTCGTGGTCGACCCCCGTGCCGACGGAGTCGATCCGGTCGACGGTCTCGCGGAGCCGCTCGAAGACGGGGTCGTAGGTCACGTCCTCGCCCGTCGGCGCGGGGCCCGGGATCGGTGCCGCGAGCGCGGCCGGGAGCGAGTCGAGAGAGTCGGTCATGCCACGTCCGTTTGGTCCGTCTCTGTTTGGAACCGGAGGGGGTGGGGGGTATGGGAGCGTGGGGCGAACTCCCCCCTCCCGTACTCCCACACGCCTCCCGGCTCCGGGTTCACAGCCGGGCGAGGAAGTCGCGGAGCGGGAGCGAGCCGTCCTCGATGAGCGTGCCGAGCGTGGCCGGCAACGCCAGGGCCGCGCGCGCGCCGTCCTCCGCGCCACGTCCTTCGAGCTCGACCACGCCGTCGGCGTCGCTGCCGGGGACGAACAGGTGCAAGAGCGCGTTCGCGTGGGGCGGGCCGGTGTACGCCAGCAGATTCGGCGACCCGACGGCCGGGCCGCCCTCGTACACGGCGAACACCGACGGCGAGACCTCGGCCAGCCGCTCGACGACGGCGAGCCAGACGTGGGCGTCGGCGGCCGGCGCCGTGCCGAGCGGGAACCGGAGCCCGTCTTCGTCCCCGCGCATGACGTCGTGGAGGTTGCGGAAGAGGACGTACTTGCGGGCGTCGTCGAAGTCGCCCCACAGGTCGCCGCCGAACGCGCCGAGCCGGCGCGCGAGCCCCTGCCCGGCCGGGAGCGCCGGCGCGGCGTCGACCTCGACCAACCGCTCGACGAGCGCGTAGTGGTCGAGCCGGCCGGCGGCGGCGTCGCTGGCGACCGCGGCGGCGGCGTCGAGGAACGGGGCCAGCCGAGCGGGCACGTCCGAGGCCGCCGTCAGGCCGGGCGCCTCGGCGGCCACGATGAACGGGTACCGCCGGCCGCTCCGGTCCCGGCTCGGGCACAGCGCGCCGACGAGCGGGACGGCCGCGCGCGGCGGGGCGTAGACGAACCGGACCATGGCGCCCGCGTCGTAGGCTGGGTCGAACCCGGGCCGGCGGCGCCCCTCGAACACGGCCCGGCCCACCCACTCGTCGAACGCGCGCAGGGCGTCGCCGACGCGGTGGCGGACGAAGTCGCCGTGGCGCGGCGTCTTTCCGAAGCACTGGGCGGGCTGGACGGCGGCGCTCACGGGCTCAGAGGCGGGAGGGCGGCCGGAACGAGAAGAACCGCCGGACGTCGCCGAGCGGGTTCGCCGCGCTCCGGGCGCGCAGGTTGACGCGGGCCGTGACGCCGCGGTCGAGCGGCCACCGCGCGACGTACTCCGTCGACGAGGCCGCCGTCGTCGAGGCCCGGTCGAGCACGCGGAACAGCGACCACGCCCCCTCGAACTGGACCGGCGCCAGCGTCCCCTCGCGCGTCGTCACGCGGACGGTCGAGCGCGAGCCCGACGGCCACTCGACGGCCGTCCACGGGCGGCGGCTCCCCATCCCGTAGGTGAACGACGTCCCGGCCATCTCGACGTAGAGCTGGCCCGGGGCCGGCGCGCCGGGCGCCGTCTCGGGCACCTCGGGCTGCATCTCGAACCGGAGCCCCAGCGTCTCGCCCGCGAACAGGCCCGTCTGGATCCGCCGCGCGTCGCGGACGGCGCTCTTGAGCGACGCCGGCACGGCCGGCGAGTCGAGCCCGCCGACCTGCCCCAGCACCTCGGTGACGAACCGGTCGAGCGTCCCGGACTCGGGCCGGAAGAACGCCTCGAACTCGGCAATCGGCACCTCCGTCGACGACGGGCTCAGCGGGTAGCGCCCGGCGAGCGTCGAGGCGTAGGGGCCGTAGACGTCCTGCTGCCACCGCTCGTTGAGGAACCGGCGGACTGAGGCCGGCGCCGCCCCTCCCGCACCGCCCCCGGGTCCGCCCGCCCCGGCGCTGCCGCCCGCCCCGGCGCCGACGAGCGAGCCGCCGAGCCCGCGGAGCGGGGCCAGGAACAGGGCCGAGCGGACGTCGCGGTCGAGGCCGGAGAGCGACGTCTCGACCGTCCGGCGGGCGTCGGCGACGGGCCCGCTGCCCTGGGCGGCCTGGGCGAAGAACTGGGCGGCCCGGGCGTCGTTGCCGGCCACGCCCTCGAGCGCCGAGCCGACGCCGGCGAGGGCCTGGAGCCCCTGCAACAGCCCGCGCCCGCCGCCGCCCGCGCCCACCTCGTCCGGCGCCAGCGCGTGCAAGCCCGCGAACGCCCGGTCGACCGGCGTCGCGACCGACGTCGGCACCTCGATGTCGATGGGGCCGACGATCCGGTTGGCCCGGCCGAGACGGCGGCGGACGGCACCCTCGGCGGCCCGCTCGGCGACGCCGCCCAGCCGCTCGGCCGTTTCTCCGCCGCCCTCGGCGAGCTGGGTCTGGGCCGAGACCGCCGCCAGCGCCGTCACGATCGGCGACTCGTTGGGGTCGCCCAAGATCGTCAGGAACCGGCCGGCCCGGATCGGGTCGGTCCCGGCGGGCTTCAGGCGGAGCGCCTTGAGGAAGCGGGTCCAGGCCGTGATGTAGTCCTGGTAGTAGCGGTCGCGGAGCGCGCCGGCGAGCTGGCCCGCGTTCCGCATCGTCGCCGGGAGGTCGCCGGCCGAGTAGCCCATCACCCAGTCGATCCGGTCCGGCGACCGGGCCCACCGGACGACGGCCGGCCGCACGAACTGGCGGTACGCCTCGCGCGTGTAGAACCCGCTGACGGCCGGGTTCGTCGCGAAAAAGTCGCCGCCGCCGCCGCCGAGCGCGCTCGCCAGCGAGACCGGCGGGTAGCGCGACGCGCCGGCCTCGCGGATCCGGTCGTACAAGCGGTCGGCCGTGGGCGGCTCGTAGACCAGCCGCCGGGCGTCGGCGACCAGGATCTCCTTGGCCTCAAACGGCTGGACGCGCCGGTCGGCGAGCGCGTCGACGAACGAGTCGACCTGGCGGCGGACCATGGCCGCGACCGAGTCGGGGTCGGCGGCGTCGCTGCGGGGGACCTCGGCCGTGCTCAGCAGGTGCTCGGCCAGGAACTCTCGCTCGACGTCGCCCTCCAGGCGCGCCGCGTCGGTCGTCATCAGGAGGTAGGCACGGAGGTCGCTGTAGAGCTGGCTCTGGGCGCCCAGCCCCTCGCCCTCGGGGCCCCCGGCGCTCGTGACGACGGCCTCGCGCATCCCCCGTTCGAGGTCGGGCAGGAGCACGCGGCCGGCGTAGGCCCGGACCTTCTGCTCGAACAGCGTCTGGGCCGGCTCGATGAGGTCGTCGCCGCGGTAGAGGCCCCACCCGAACGACGGCGGGTCGGCGTCGTAGCGTTCGAGCCGGGCGACCTGATCGCGGAGCGCCGTCACGCGCGCGATGTCGCCGGCCTCGGCCCCGCCGGCCCACGTGACCGAGCCGGCCACGCGCGCCGCCGCCTCGACGTCGTCGACCACGGCCCGGCTCCGCAGCGCCGCGTTCGCCGTCCCGACGACGAACAGCGTGAGCAGGACGGCCCCGGCCACGGCCGCGCCCACCCACCCGGCCCGGAAGCGGAGCGCCGACTTGGCCGTCCGCTGGACGAGCCCGGCGTCGGGGATCACGACGTCGCGGAACAGGCCCCGCAGGAAGTAGCTCCGGGGACGGAGGTCGGGGTCGAACCCCTCGGGCGGCGCCGTCGGCAACTCGAACCGTTCGGCGATCTCGCGCGCGGCCGGGTCGAGCGGCGACCCTTCTTGCGTGCCCGACGAGAAGTAGAACCCGCGGAAGAGCGGGCGCTCCTGGAACGGGTTCGGCATGAACACGCCCTCGACGAACCGGCCCAGCCGGTCGCGGACGGTCTCGAACTCGAGCGGGAACTGGAACGAGCGGCGGCGCTCGGCCGGGTTCTCGGCCTTGGCGAGCCGGGCCGCGCGCGTGCTCCCGAGCGCGCCCGTGAGCACGTCGAACTCGCGCTCGAACGCGGGCCGCGCCTGGCCGGCCCCGCCGCCGTCCTCGGCCGGGAACGTCGCGCCCCACGGCCCCTCGCGCTCGTCGGACGAGAGCGGCTCGAAAAACTCGACGAACCCGCTGAGCAGGTCGGCCTTGGTGAACAGCAAGTAGACCGGGAACCGGACGCCCAAGCGCCGGACCAGCTCGTCGATCCGCCGGCGGATGTTCGAGGCGTGGTGCTCGATGTCCTCGGGCTCCATCGTGGCCAGGTCGGCCACCGAGATCCCGACGACGGCCCCGTTGATCGGCTCGCCGGGCCGGTTCTTCTTGAGCATGTCGAGGAAGGCCAGCCACTCCTCGTCGTCCTCGGGCTCGGTCGTGTAGCGGCCGGCCGTGTCGAGCAGGATGGCCTCGTCCGAGAAGAACCAGTCGCAGTCGCGCGTGCCGCCGACGCCGCGGACGCGGTCGATGCCGAGCGGGAAGTTGAGCCCGGACTGGACGATGGCGACGGTCTTGCCCGCGGCCGGCGGCCCGATCAGGACGTACCACGGCAGCGCGTACAGCGCCGCCTTTCCCCGCCGCCCCCGGCCCAGCTTCGACTCCTTGATCGTCGCGATGGCCGCGTCGAGCCCCTCCTGCAACCGTTGGATCTCGGCCCGCCGCGCCGGCCGCGCCGTCGCCGCCTGCTGGGCCGACTGGTCCCGCATCGACTCCTCGATCCGCTTGGCCCCCCGCGCCGCCCGCGCCGCGACGATGGCGAGGGCGATCACGCACGCGAACAGGACGAGCGCGACGCCGATCAGCCGGACGGTCCACGACCACTCCTGCCACGCCCCCACCGACAGGATGAGGGCGAGCACGAGCAGGGCGCTGATCCCGATCCAGAAGGCGGGGCTGCGGAGCGTGCGGGTGAAGCGGGACATCGGCTAGTGCTCGCGCACAGAGAGGTGGACGGGTGGCCGTGGGGCGTTCTGGATGCGTGGTCCGTGATGCGTGACTCTCATCAGGGAGGATCACGGATCACGCATCCTCGATCTGGGACCGGCCAGGGGGATTGGGTCGCTGCACTAGAGGGCCACGTCGGGCTCGGCCTCTTCGGCGTCGGCCGGGTCGGCCTCCAGTTCCGGCGGCGGCTCGGGGAGGGCGTCGGACGGGGGGAAGCCCTCGACGGGCTCGGGCTCAGGGACGTCCTCCTCGACGGCCGTCGTGTCGGAAAGCGGGTCGACGGGCGCGGCGCCGAAGGCGGCCGGGGCCGGCCCCGTCGTGATGGCGGTCTCGGTCTCGCGCTCGATGGCGGCGATGGCGGCCCCGGCGGTGGTCCGGGCGTAGACGGCGAGCGAGGCGTAGACCACCACGGCGACGGCGGCGCACGCCGCCAGGACCGCCCAGGCCGGGACGCGGCGGCGGACCGTCGCCACGACGCGGCCGGCCGGCTCGGCATTCGGTGCGAGCGGGCCGGGCGCGAGCGTGGGGGCCCGGGCGAGGTCGCCGTAGACGGCGGCCACCAGGTCGCGGTGCTCGCCCGGCGGCAGGAACTCGTAGCGCCCCCGGAAGCCGAGCGCCAGGCAGAGGTAGTACACCTCGAGCACGTCGGCCCGCTCCGAGACCGCGCCGCGCAACGTGTCGAGGCGCGTGAAGAACTCCTCGCCGGCGTCGTTCCGGTCGTAGAGCTCGAGCTGGAGCGGCTGGGCCAGCCACTGCTCGCGGTCGCTCCAGGTCGACCCCTGGATGGTCTCGTCGAGGAACGCGACGACGGCGAACGTGGCCTCGCGCGTGTCGTCGCGGTCGTACCCGCCGTCCTGGGCGTCGCGCTCGGCCTGGCGCAGGAGCCGGCGCGTCCGCTCGCGGAGCACCTCGGCGGGCCCGAACTCGGTGGCCGTCTGGAGCTGGACCGCCAGCGCGATCGGCTCGCCGTAGTACGTGGCCAGCCGGCTCGACGCCGCCGGGGCGACGTCGGGAGAGGGGGGCGGGGCGGCGTCGGCGGTGGTGGGCATGAGGCGGGTCCGAGGGCGAGGCCGAGGGCGGGGCCGAGGGCGGGGCCGAGGGCGGGGCCGGCGGGGTGGAACCTACCGCCGACCTGGGCGGGTCCCGCTCCACTCCGGGCGTCCTCGGTGGAATCTCTGGCGAGCGCTGATCGAGGAGCCTAGCCCCGCTTCTGTACGACCCGACCGGATCTCCAGGGAGGCTGGGGAGCGGAAGGGGCGGAGGGGACCTCGCGGGCTCTCCCCTTCCGACCCGACCGCCCCCTCCACCCCGGATCTCGCGCGCTGCTCTACACGCGGGCTCGGTGTTACGCGGTCTCGCGCGTCGGGCCGGCCTGGCGGACGGCCTCGGGGACGGCCTCGCGGTACTTCTCGAAGTTGTCGGCGAACATGTCGGCAAGCTGCCGGGCCTTGGCGTCGTAGGCGGCCGTGTCGGCCCAGGTCTCGCGCGGGTGGAGCACGGCGTCCGGCACGCCCTCGATGGCGACCGGGACGGCCAGCCCGAAGACCGGCTCGGCGCGGGTCTCGACGTCGTCGAGCTCGCCGTCGAGCGCGGCGTCGACCATCCGGCGCGTCCAGGCCAGCTTCATCCGCTCGCCCGTCCCGTACGGCCCGCCGGTCCACCCCGTGTTGACCAGGAACACGCGGGCGCCGGACCGCTCGACGCGCTCGCCCAGCATCTCGGCGTAGCGCGTCGGGGGCAGGACCATGAACGGCTCGCCGAAGCAGGCCGAGAACGTCGCCTTCGGCTCGGTCACGCCGCGCTCGGTCCCGGCGACCTTGGCCGTGTAGCCGCTCAGGAAGTGGTACTGCGCCTGGTCTGGCGTCAGGACGGAGATCGGCGGCAAGATGCCGTAGGCGTCGGCGGTGAGGAAGATCACGGTCTCGGGGACGCCGCCCATCCCGTCCTCGCTCGCGTTGGGGATGTACGAGATGGGATAGCTGAGCCGCGTGTTCTCGGTAATCGTCGCGTCGTCGAAGTCGATGGTCCGGTCGGGGCGGAGGGCCACGTTCTCGACGAGGGTTCCGAACTCCTGGGTCGTGGCGTAGATCTCGGGCTCGCCTTCGGGACTGAGCCGGATGGCCTTGGCGTAGCAGCCGCCCTCGAAGTTGAACACGCCCTCGTCGCTCCACCCGTGCTCGTCGTCGCCGATGAGCACGCGGCGGGCGTCGGCCGAGAGCGTCGTCTTGCCGGTCCCGCTCAGCCCGAAAAAGACGGCCGCGTTGCCGCCGCCGACGGCCTGGCTCGCCGAGCAGTGCATCGGCAGCACGCCCTGGCTCGGCAGGACGTAGTTGAGGGCCGAGAAGATCGACTTCTTGATCTCGCCCGCGTAGTTCGTCCCCCCGATCAACACCAGGCCGCGCCCGAGGTGGAGCAGCACGAACGTCGACGAGTTGAGCTCGTCGTTCACTTTCTCGGTCGCCTTAAAGTCGCACAGGTCCAGGACCGTGTAGTCCGGCTCGAAGTCTTCCAGCTCCTCGACCGTCGCCGGGCGCAGGAACATGTTGGAGGCGAACATCGAGTGCCACGCTTTCTCGGTGATCACGCGGACCCGGACGCGGTAGCGCGGGTCGGCGCCGGCGTAGCAGTCGCGGACGAACACGTCGCGGCCGGTCGCGTAGCGCTGCATGGCGTGGTGGATCCGGTCGAACGCCTCTTCCGAGATCGGCCGGTTCGTGGCGCCCCAAGCGACGGCGTCCTCGCTCGACGGCTCGCGGACGATGAACCGGTCATTCGGTGAGCGGCCCGTGTGCGGGTCGGTCCGCGTCGCGAGCGGGCCGCCCGACGTCAGCCGGCCCTCGCCGCGGCGGACGGAGAGCTCGACGAGCCGGGCCGGCGGCAGGTTGTAGTAGACCGTCTGGGTCCGGTCGAGGCCAAGCTCGGCGAGGTGGCGGAGGACGGGTTCCGGGGCGTTCATAGGTCGGGGGGAGGAGGGGGCGCAGGAAGCGCTTCCGGAAGTGGGACGCGACGAGGGGCGAACGGGTCCGAAACTACGGGCCGCCCTCGGGGCCCGGATCCGGGCCGGCCGGCAACGCACGTTATCTTCGCCCCGCCCGTTGAGGGCTTCCACCTGCTGTTTTCGATCCGAATGCCCCGTTTGCTCCGCGTCGCCGTCGTTGTCGCGCTCGCCCTCGCCGCCGCGGCGACGTCGGCCCAAGACCAGATCGTGTTCCGCCCGGACGTGGCCACGTTCCGCTACACCGACGAGCAGTCCCTCGTCGAGCTCTACCTCTCGTTCCGGGCCGAGACGCTTCCGTTCGCCGCCGACGGCGAGACGTTCCAGGCGACCGTCCCGGCCCACGTCGTCGTCCGGCCCGTGGCCCAGGCGGCGCCGGGGGCGGCCGAGGTCACGCCGGTCGTCGACCAGACGCTCTCGTTCGCGTACGCCCTGGCCGACACGGCCGCGCTGGCGTCGACCCAGGTGTTCGTCGAGCAGGTCCGGCTGGCGGTCGCGCCGGGCGAGTACGAGCTCGACGTGACGCTGGAGCCCGAGGGCCAGCGCGAGGTCCGCGCGCTCCTCAACCTGACCGTCCCCGACTACGCGGCCTCGGCCGGGACGGCGATCTCGGCCGTCCAGCTCGCGACGTCGATCCAGCCGACGACCGACCCGGGCCCGCTGTCGAAGAGCGGGCTGACGGTCCGCCCCAACCCGGACGCCTTCTACGGGGGCGTCGGGGCGACGGTCCGCTACTACGCCGAGGTGTACGGGCCGCCGGCCGAGACCGACACCTACACGCTGCTGGCGTTCGTCGCCGAGAGCGCGGACGGCCAGGCGATGGCCGACCACGAGACCCGGCTGACGCGGCGCGCGCGGCCGGTCGACGTGGTGGCCGGCGAGCTCGACGTGAGCACGCTGCCGAGCGGGATCTACCACCTCCGGCTCGTCGCGCTCAACGAGGCGAACGAGGCCGTGGCCGAGCAGACGAAGCGGTTCTTCGTGATCAACCCGGACGTCGAGCGGGCCCTCAGCGCGGCCGACCTGATGTCGTACGAGGAGACGCTGTTCGGGGCGATGGGCGAGGAGGAGCTGGCGCTCAACGTCCGCCACGCCCGGGTCCTGGCGACGAGCCGCGAGCAGGCCGAGATCTCGTCCATCCAGACCGACGACGACCGCCGCCGCTTCCTCACGGCGTTCTGGACCGCCCGCGACACCGACGGGCTCCCCGGCGTCAACCGGGCCCGCCAGGCGTTCTACGACCGGCTCCGGCTGGTCGAGTCCCGGTTCAACGAGTTCGGCCAGGAGACCTACGAGACCGACCGCGGCCGGGTCTACCTGAGGTACGGCCCGCCGACGGAGATCGACCGGCGCCCGTTCGAGTCGAACCTCCTCCAGCACGAGGTCTGGGGCTACGACAACATCCCGGGCGAGGGCCGCGCCGTGTTCGTGTTCGTCGACCGGTACTCGTCCGACCGCTACGAGCTGATCCACTCGGACGTGACGGGCGAGGTCTCGCTCCCGAACTGGCAGACCGAGATCCAGCGGTAGCGCGGGGAGGGCCCGTCGTTTGCTGGTGGCGGGGAGGCCGAGACTCCGCTCGTGGGCGAGCGGCGGTTCGCAGTCGGCGGCCCCGCGCGCTCCCGCCAGGGTGAGCTCTCCCTTCCGCGTCGTCTTGAGCGTGCGGAGAGCCTGCCCCCGCGGAGGCGGGGGACCTCGGCATGGACCGTCGAGTTCGTCGGCGCCGCCTGCGGCGTGGGGACTCCGCGGTGAGATCCCCGGGTCGAGTCCGGGGCAGGCCCTTCACGTCCGTTCAGGACGACAAAGCGAGGGGGCCTGCAACGAGCGCGCGTTCGCCCCGCCGTTCCCACGCTCTGCGCACGGCGTCGTCCGGGGCGACGGTAGCTTCGGGCTCCCCCCGCGCACCGCCATGACCGAGCCGTTCGTCCGCGTCCACGCCCTGCCCGACCACGTCGGCGAGACCGCTACGGTGAACGGGTGGCTGTACAACGCGCGCGGGTCAAAGGGCTTGCGGTTCTTGGAGCTCCGCGACGGGTCCGGCATCGTCCAGGTCGTCGTGAACCAAGAGCAGGTGGACGCGGCCTCGTGGGAGGCGGCGGCGTCGCTGACGCAGGAGAGCGCGTTCCGCGTCGTCGGCGAGGTCCGGGCGGACGAGCGCCAGCGGGGCGGCGTCGAGGTCCAGGCTGGGTCCGTCGAGGTGATCGCGCTCGCCGAGCCGTACCCGATCACGCCCAAGGAGCATGGCACCGAGTTCCTGATGGACCGCCGGCACCTGTGGCTCCGCTCGCAGAGGCAGTGGGCCGCCATGCGCGTCCGCAACCGGATCATCACGGCCATCCACGGCTACTTCCAGGGCGAGGGGTTCGTCCAGATGGACGCGCCGATCCTGACCGGCAACGCCGTCGAGGGGACGTCGACGCTGTTCGAGCTCGACTACTTCGGCGAGCCGGCCTACCTCACCCAGAGCGGCCAGCTCCACGGCGAGGCGATGGCGATGGCGCACGGCAAGATCTACACGTTCGGGCCGACGTTCCGGGCCGAGAAGTCGCGCACCCGGCGACACCTCACGGAGTTCTGGATGATCGAGCCCGAGATGGCGTTCTACGACCTCGCCATGAACATGGAGGTCGCCGAGGAGCTGTTGGTGGCCATCCTCGACGCCGTGCTGGCGGACTGCCGCGACGAACTGGAGATCTTGGAGCGCGACACGGGTGCCCTGGAGGCCGCGCGCCAGACCCCGTTCCCCCGCCTCAGCTACTCCGACGCCGTCGACCTGCTCACGGGCGACGCGACCCAACTCATGCTCGACGCTGAGCAGGAGGGGCTGGAGGACGAGCGGCACGCACTTGAAGAGGAGCGCGACCGGAACCGCGCCGCCTACGGCCAGGCCAAGAAGGGCGAGAAGCGGCGGATCGACGCCCGCGAGATCGAGATCAACGTCCGCCTGGACGAGATCGCCGAGGGCCTGCGCAACATCCCGACATGGAAGGCCAGCGCCGCCCAGTTCACCTGGGGCGACGACTTCGGCGCGTCCGACGAGACGATCCTGACCCGGCATTTTTCGACTCCCGTCATCGTCCACCGCTACCCGGCGGCCGTCAAGGCGTTCTACATGAAGCGCGACCCCGACGACGACCGGCTGGCGCTGGGCATGGACGTGCTGGCGCCCGAGGGCTACGGCGAGATCGTCGGCGGCGGCGAGCGGGCCACCGACTTGCAGTTTTTGCGCGACCAGGTCGAGGCCCACGGCCTGCCCGAGTCGGCGTTCGACTGGTACTTCGACCTGCGCAAGTACGGGAGCGTCCCGCACGCCGGGTTCGGCCTCGGGTTGGAGCGGACCGTCGCCTGGATCTGCGGGCTGCCGCACGTCCGCGAGACGGGCCCGTTCCCGCGCCTGCTCGGCCGCCTGCACCCGTAGACGAGGCCCCGCGCCGGGCCGTTGTTCGCGCTCCTCTCCGCCACCGCCATGCGCACGCTTCTCCTCGCTCTCGCCCTCCTCGCGGCGCCGGCCGTCGCCGCCCAGTCCGTCGAACTGGACCTCGACGCCGGCACGATCACCGTCGTCGGCTCGGCCACGGTGACGGCGCCGCCGGACCGGGCCGTCGTCCGGCTCGGCGTCCAGACGCGCGCGCGGACGGCGGCTGAGGCGCTCCGCCAGCACGAGGACGACGTGGCCCGGGTGCTCACCCAGGTCCGCACGTTCGGCGTGCCCGACCGCCAGATCGTGATCGAGGGCCTGAGCCTGGGCGAGAACTACGGCCGCGACGGGCCCGACGGGTTCATCGCCTCACGCGTCGTCTCGGTCTCGACCGACAGCTTGCGCGTGGTGCCGGAGCTGGTGGCCTCGGTCGTCGAGGTCGGCGCGAACCGGCTCGACGGGCTGTTCTACACGATCAAAGAGTCCGGCCCGTACCAGGACCAAGCGCTCGCCCAGGCGATGGACCGGGCACGAGCCAAGGCCGAGCGGCTGGCGACGGCGGCCGGGCGGAGGCTGGGCGGCGTCGTCGCGATCGTGGAGCAGGGCGGCGGCGTGATGCAGCCGTTCCAGCGGGGCCCCGTCGCCTACGACGAGGTCGTCGTCGAGTCCATGTCGGCGGAGCCGGCGGCGTACTCGGCCGGGTCGAGCCAGGTCCAGGCCAGCGTCGTCGTCCGGTTCACGCTCGGCTCGTAGGCATGGCCGACGTCCCCACCGTCCCGTACGCCGTCGAGCCGCTGACCGAGGCCGAGTCGCTGGCGCGGGCGCAAGCGTTCTTCCGTGAGATGGACGCCCGGCGGTCGGTCCGCGACTTTTCGGATCGGCCGGTCCCCCGCGCCCTCGTCGAGCGGGCCATCGCGACGGCGAGCACGGCGCCGAGCGGGGCCCACATGCAGCCGTGGACGTGGGTGGCCGTCTCGGACCCCGACGTCAAGCGCCAGATCCGCCAGGCCGCCGAGGCCGAGGAGCGCGCCAGCTACGACGGCCGGATGTCGGACGAATGGCTCCAGGCACTGGCGCCGCTCGGGACCGACTGGCGCAAGCCGTTCCTCGAAACGGCGCCCTGGCTCGTCGTCCTGTTCGCCCAGCGGACCGGCCTCCGGCCCGACGGCCAGCGGCGGAAGCACTACTACGTCCAGGAAAGCTGCGGCATCGCCGCCGGCCTGTTCATCGCCGCCCTCCACCACGCCGGCCTGGCCACGCTGACGCACACGCCGTCGCCGATGCGGTTCCTGAGCGAGATCCTGGAGCGGCCGGCGAACGAGGCCCCGTTCATCCTCTTCCCGGTCGGCTACCCAGCCGAGGGCGCCAGCGTGCCGGACCTCCAGCGGAAGGGGCTCGACGAGGTCGCCGTCTGGCGCTGAGCGGCGCCCGCGCCGGTCACGTCGAGCGCGTAGAGACCGGCGATCCCGCCGACGAGCCGGAACGTGACGGCGTCGCCCGGGTGGAGGGCGTCGCGGGACGAGAAGGGGACGAGCGTGCCGTGGACGCAGCACAGCGTGCCGGTGCCGCGAGCGGGGTTGAAAGCGTGGACGGTGCCCTGGATCATCGGTCTGCGAGAGGGGAGAGAGGACCGCCCTACGGACGCCGGTCCGGCGGGATGCAAACAAAACGAGCGCCCGATAGAGCAGAATGCGTGTGGGTGTACGGGGGGAAGGCGTGTGGGAGTGGCGAATCCGCGTCGTCTGGGCGACCCTCCATCCCCCCGCGCCAACCTGAACTCTGTTCTGGTCTCTCCTCGGGCGCTCGCGACGCTGGCGGTAGGTTCCCGCTCGACACGTCCCGACGCATGCCCCGAGTTTCCGAGACCCGTCGTCCGCTCCCGATGCTCCCCCGGATCATGGAGGTCGAGGCCGACCCCGAGCGGTGGACGATCACGGCCACCTTCGACACGGGCGAGCGTCGGCGGTTCGACGTGGCGCCGTTGCTCCATCGCGGCGTGTTCCGGTCGATCTCCGACCCGGAAGCGTTCGCCGCCGTCGGCGTCGACGAGATGGGCGGCGTGGTGTGGGAGGCCGGGCCGGACCTGTCGCGGGACACCGTCTACCTCGCCAGCGAGCCGGCCTGACAGTCGATTCGGGGCGGGCAGCGGGCGCGTCCGACCCCAGAAACGCGCGAGCGCCCGACGGTCTCCCCTCGGGCGCTCGCGAACCGGACGGAACCGGAGCCTACGTCGTCGCGCGGACGCGCCGGACGTTGTGCGCGGCGATCCCGGCCATCCCACCGCGGACGGCGAACTCGACCGTGTCGCCGTGGGCGAACTCGCGGTCCTGCGCGTTGCGGACCGAGAACGGGATGCCGGCGTCGGTCTGGTGGTGGCGCACGAAGCCGGTGCCTCGGCGCGCGTTGAAGTGGGTGATGGTGCCCTTGGTCATGGGTCTCTCGTTTGGGGTCGGGGATCAAATTTGTCGGCCCGGAGGGTAGCGAACGCAGACGGAGCCCTGATGCGAGAGTGGCGGAGGCTCGGCAAAGGATCCGTTCAGCCGGTGCGAAGGCCGGGCCGGGTTGAGAGGCGACCACCCGACGCCGATACCGGGTCGGAACCGCCCGCCGCTCGTGCCCGCTGTCGCCCCGTCGCCCGCTTGCGCCGCCCCGTCCCGAGACGTGGGCGCCGAGCTCCACGCGCTCGTGGCCGAGCTGGTGCCGCTGCGGCGCTGCATCACCGGGGACGGGCTCCGTCAGACGCTGCTGGCCCTAGGGGAGAGGGTTCCGCTCCGGATCACCGAGGTCCCGACCGGCACGCCCGTGCTCGACTGGACCGTCCCCCAGGAGTGGCGCGTCCGCCAGGCGTATCTGGCCCGGGCGGACGGGACCCGCGTCGTGGATTGGGCCGGAAGCCCGCTCCACCTCGTCCAGTACAGCGTCGCCGTGCGCGACCGGATGCCGCTGCGGGCGTTGCGCGCTCACCTCCACACGCTCCCCGACCAGCCGTCGCTCGTCCCGTACCGGACATCCTACTACGCGCCGACGTGGGGCTTCTGCATGAGCCAACACGCGCTCGACGCGCTCGCGGCCGAGATCGGGGAGAGCGGCGAGGTCGAGATCGTGATCGACGCCGAGCACGTCGAGGGGAGCCTGACCTACGGCGAGGTCGTGATTCCGGGCGAGACCGACGACGAGATCCTGCTCTCGGCGCATGCCTGCCACCCGGCGCTCGCCAACGACAACGCCTCGTCGCTGGCCGTCGCGACGGTGTTGGCGCGGCGCCTGCTCGACGGGCCCCGCTTGCGCCACACGGTCCGCGTCCTGTTCGCGCCGGGCACCATCGGCGCCATCGCCTGGCTCGACCGGAACCGCGCCGACCTCGGCCGGATCCGCCACGGGCTGGTGCTGGCGAACCTGGGCGACGCGGGCGGCTTCACCTACAAGCAGACGCGGAGGGGCACGCTGGACGCGCCGCTGCCCATCGACCGGGCCGTCGCGCTCGCGATGCGTGACCTCGGCTGGGCCCTCGACGTCCGCCCGTTCGCGCCGACGGGCTACGACGAGCGCCAGTTCGCCAGCCCCGGCTTCGACCTGCCCGTCGGGCGGCTGACGCGGACGCCGCACGGCGAGTACCCCGAGTACCACACGTCCGCCGACGACCTCGACCTGGTCCGCCCAGCGTCGCTGGCGGCGTCGCTCGACGCGCTCTGGGCCATCGTTATGGCCCTCGACGGCGACGGCCGCTACCGCAACACGCAGCCGTACGGCGAGCCCCAGCTCGGCCGGCGCGGGCTCTACGCCAGCTTGGACGGGCCCGCCGCCCAGCAGGCCGCGCTCTGGGTCCTCAACCTGTCCGACGGCAAGCACTCGCTCCTCGACGTCGCCGAGCGGAGCGGCCTGCCGGTCGCCACCGTCCGCGCCGCCGCCGACCGATTGGAGGAGGCCGGCCTCCTTGTCCCCACCGACCGATGACGCACCCCGACCCCGACTTTTCGAGGTTCGCGGCCAGCCGCGCCCACCAGGCCTGCGCCCACCGGCTGATCCCGGGCGGCGCCCACACCTACGCCAAGGGCGACGACCAGATGCCCGAGTGGATGCCCGTCGTGATCGACCGGGGCGAGGGCGCGTTCGTGTGGGACCTCGACGGCAACCGCTTCATTGAGTACGGCCAGGGGCTCCGGTCGGTCACGCTCGGCCACGCCGAGCCGCGAGTGACGGCCGCGGCCACCCGAGAGCTGGCGCGCGGCACCAACTTCTCCCGGCCCTCTCGCGTCGAGCTCGAAGCGGCCGAGGCGTTCCTCGCCTTGATCGGCGCCGAGTGCGTCAAGTTCTGCAAGGACGGGTCGTCCGCGACGACGGCCGCCGTGAAGGTGGCCCGGGCCGCGACCGGCCGAGACACGGTCGCCGTGTGTTCGGACCACCCGTTCCTTTCTCAAGGCGACTGGTTTATCGGGACGACGCCGATGGCGGCCGGCATCCCCCGAGCGGTCCGAGACCTGACCGTGGGGTTTCCCTACGGCGACGTCGCCGCGCTGGAAGCCGTCCTGGACGAGCACCGGCCGGCGTGCGTCGTGATGGAGGCCGTCCGCGACGGGGCGAACCCGACCCGGTATCTCCGGGCGTGCATCGCGGCGTGCCGGGCGCGCGGGGTCGTGTTCGTCTTGGACGAGATGATTACCGGCTTCCGGTGGAGCGCGCGCGGCGCGCAGGGGCTCTACGGGCTCGACCCCGACCTCTCGACGTTCGGCAAGGCGCTGGCGAACGGCCACTCGGTGAGCGCGCTCGCCGGGCGGCGGGACCTGATGGAGGCCGGCGGGCTCGGCTCGGACCGCGACCGCGTGTTCCTGCTCTCGGGCACGCACGGGGCCGAGACGCACGGCCTGGCCGCCGCCATCGCCGCCCTGCGGATCGCGCGCGACGAGAACGTCGCCGGCCGGCTGATGCGCCAGGGCGCCCGGCTCCGCAAGGGCGTGGCCGAGGTCGTCCGCGAGCGCCTGGCCGTGGGCTCGGTCGGGACCGCCGGCCGCGACTCGAACCTCGTCTTCTACACGCGCGACGCCGATGGCCGTCCGTCGCAAGCCTACCGGACCCTGTTCGTGCAGGAGCTCGCGCGGCGCGGCGTGCTCGCCCCGTCCTTCGTGATCACAACAGCGCACACCGACGACGTGATCGACCAGACGGTCGAGGCCGTGGCCGGCGCGGTCGACGTCTACGTCCGCGCGCTCGACGCCGGCTCCGTCGATGGCCTCCTCATCGGCCGGCCCGTCCAGCCCGTGTTCCGGAAAAAGGCCGGGACGGTGTGGACGTCGGTCTCCCGCTCTGGCGGCGACGGCGCCGTCTCTCCGCCCCCCCGTCTCAGCCCCCCGACCTCGTGAAAGTCGTCCTGTTCTGCGGAGGCGAAGGGATGCGGATCAAGGACCACTCCGGCCCGATCCCCAAGCCGATGGTGTGCGTCGGCTATCGGCCGATCCTGTGGCACCTCATGAAGTACTACGCCCACTACGGACACAAGGACTTCATCCTGTGCCTCGGCCACGGGGCCGACCACGTCAAGCGCTACTTCGTCGACTACGACGAGACGGTCTCGAACGACTTCGTGCTGACGGGCGGGGCCCATGTCGAGCTCTTGCGGAGCGACATCCACGACTGGCGGATCACGTTCGTCGACACGGGCCTGGCGGCGTCGGTGGGCGAGCGGCTGGTGGCCGTCCGCGACTTCCTCGACGGCGACGAGTGGTTCCTGGCCAACTACGCCGACGGCGTGACCGACGCGCCGCTCGACGACGTGGTCCGGTTCGCCCAGGAGAGCGACCGGGCGGCCACGTTCCTGGGCGTCCGCCCGAACTACACGAACCACGTGGTCCGGTCGGACGCGAGCGGGGCCGTGACCGACGTCCAGCACGTGACCGAGATAGGGCTCCGCATCAACGGCGGGTTCTTCGTGATGCACCAGCGCTTTTTCGACTACATCGGGCCGGGCGAGGACGTCCTGGGCCCGCCGGCGCTCCGGCTGGCGGCCGATGGCCAGCTCGGGTCGTACGCCTACGACGGGTTCTGGGCGTGCATGGACACGTTCAAGGAGAAGAAGCTGCTCGAGGACATCTACCACTCGGGCCTCGCGCCGTGGGAGGTCTGGGGCGACCGCCGCGTCGCCGGCGACGGCCACGCCGGGCCGCGCGGCGACGGCTTCCTCGAACCGCCCGTCCTCACGCCGCTCGCACAGGGATGAGACGTTGTCATCCTGAGCGCCAGCGAAGGACCTCGACTCGAACTCGCCAGCCCATCGGCGCCGGTGCGGCGGGTTCGGGACGACGGCGTCGAGATCCCTCCGGCTTCGCTCAGTGCAGTGTCCAGTCTCTATTGCCGGGCTCGCGGTCGGCCCGATCCATCACCCCTGCCCCCTCCTGTCCGGGAGGGGGACCTCGTGGGAGGGTTCGGCCTCGACGAACGGTCGCACGAGATGGGGAGGGGGACCTCGCGCCGACCTGACTGGCACGCGACCCGCCAGCCAACGACCAGCCCCCGCACGCCTCACCGCTCACGCCTCACCGCTCACGCCTTGTTCGCTCTCGACCCCGCCCTCGGCCGCGACCGGCCGCTCCGCCTCGTCTGCCTCGGCGCCCACGCCGACGACGTCGAGATCGGGGCGGGGGGGACCGTGCTCCGCCTGCTCGCCGAGCGGCCCCGGACCGAGGTGACGCTCGTCGTGTTCTCCGCCGCCGGCGAGCGCGCCGACGAGGCCCGCGCCAGCGCCGCCGACCTCCTCGCCGACGCGGCCTGCGCGGAGGCCCACGTCCTCGACTTCCGCGACGGATTCTTCCCGTCCCAGGCGACGAACATCAAGGCGTTCGCCCAGACTGCGCTCGAAGAGGTCCGGCCCCACCTCGTCCTAACCCACCGACGCGACGACGCCCACCAGGACCACCGCGTCGTGGCCGACGTGGCGTGGCAGACGTTCCGGGGCGCGACGATCGCGGCCTACGAGGTCCCCAAGTGGGACGGCGACCTCGACCGGCCCAACGCCTACGTCGCGCTCGGGCCCGACGTCCTCGACCGCAAGCTGGCCGTCCTCGACGCCCACTTCGCCAGCCAGCGCGACAAGCCGTGGTACGACGCCGAGACGTTCCGCGGCCTGGCCCGCGTCCGCGGCGTCGAGGCCGGCGCGCGCTACGCCGAGGCGTTCCACTGCGCGAAGCTCGTCTGGTGACGCCGTCCGACCCCGGCGCCTCGGCGGCCCTGGCGGCGGCGTGGATGGCCCTGGCCGTCTCGGGGCTCGTGCTGGCCGCCTCGTGGCTGACGCTGGCCGTCGCCGGCTGCGCGTCCGACGCCGGTGGCCTGTCCCATCCTGGCGGGGCGGCACCGGCCACCGCGAGTTGGGACGACGTCGGGCCCGCGCCGTGCCCTCCCGGCGCGTGGTCGGTCGACGGCGTCTGCACGCCGGCCGAAACCGCGTTCGCCGCGCCGGGCCGGACCACCTACGTCGTCGACGGATCGGACCCGTCCGCCAGCGACGGCAACCCGGGGACGAGTGACCAGCCGTGGCGGACGATCTCGCGGGCGGCCCGAGCCGGCGCGCTTCGTCCCGGCGACGCCGTGCTGATCCGGGCCGGCGTCTACCGCGAGGCCGTCCGCCCCGCGTCCGGCGGGACCGGGCCCGACGCGCGCGTCACGTTCGCCGCCCTGCCCGGCGAGACCGTCGTCGTCACCGGCGCCGACCGGGCCGACGACGGGTGGACGCGCCAGCCCAACGGTGGGTGGCGCCGGCCGTGGACTGGAGGTCAGATGCTCCCCTACTCCGACGACCCAACGTTCCGCCTCGAGCTGATGGCGGCCGACGGCCGCGTACTCCGTCCCGTCGGCCGCCGCGCGGAGCTGGCGTCGGGCCGGTTTTGGCGCGAGGGGCCGGACGCCGCGCCGGTCGCCCTCGTCGCTCGTTTCGAGGACGGCCGGCCGCCGTCGCAGGCCGGGCTCGTCGAGGTCGGGACGCGGCGCGTGCTGTTCGCCCCGCTCGGGCCCGACCCGTACGCTGGGTGCGGCGACCCGGCCACGCCAGGCTGGATCCGCGTCGTCGGGATCACCTTCCGCCACGCGACGAACCGCGCGCAGGAAGGGGCCGTCTGCGCTGGCAGCGAGGGCGGGCTGTTCGAGGACGTCCGCGTCGAGTGGACGAACGGGCTCGGCATCGACGCCTCGGGGCGCGAGCACACGTTCTTGCGGACGCGGGCCGACCTGAACGGGCAGATGGGGTGGGGCGGTAGCTGCCAGCGGTGCCTGTTCGACGAGACCGCGGCCGTTGGCAACAACTGGAAGGGGCACGACCCGGGCTGGGAGGCCGGCGGCGGCAAGTGGACCGAGACCTCGGACTCCGTCTTCCGCCGACACTATGCGGCCCACAACGACGGGCCCGGACTCTGGCTCGACGGCGACAACCACCGGAACACCATCGAGGGCGGCCTGCTCGTCGGCAACCGGGGGGCGGGCGTGATGCTCGAGCTGAACACGACCGGGACGCTCGTCCAGCACACCGTCGTTGCCGGGACGCGCTGGGTCGAGTGGACGGGGAGCGGCGTCCTGTCGCAGGCGGCGAGCGGCAACGCCTTCGTCCACAACACGGTCGTCGCGAACGAAGGGACGGGGCTGTGGCTCCGGCTCGATCCCGAGCGCCGGGCGCCCGACGGCGGCAACGTCGTCGCGAACAGCTGGATCGTGGGGAACGCCGCGAGCGACCACGAAGCGCGCGAGGTGGCCGTCGAGGGCCTGAGCCCGGCGCACGTCCGCACGAACACGTTCGAGGGCAACGCCTACGGCCGTCGCGGACGCGACCTGTTCCGGTCCACGTTCTTCGTCCACCCCGCCCCCGAGTGGCCGGCCGACTTCCGCAGCGACGACCTGGCGGGGTGGCGCCGCTTGGTCGGGGGCGACCGGACGGCGCGGCTGGTCGGCCCAGGGGAGCGAGTGGCGGCGTCGGCCGTCGGGCCGGTCGAGGCCGGGGCGGCGGGCGCGGGCGTGGTCCCGTTCGACCGGGTGGGAGCCGATCCGTCCCGGGTCCGGGCCGGGGGCGACTGGCGACACGCGCCCCCGACGCCGTGGTGGCCCCGATAGCCGAGCGGTCGGGCACGGCGTCGTCCCTCCGCCCAGGGGTAAACCGGAGGCCCTGGCGAGGGCGCGGAGGTTGATGGGGAGGTGGGGAATCGCCCTCGTTTGCATGGAGACCGTCGCCCTCTCGCCCGACCGGCCGTTCTCGCGCCAGCGGGAGCTGGCCCGGGCCTACACCTCGGACCACACCAAGCGGCGGGCGCTCAACGCGGCGTCGCTGGCGGCAGCCGAGGTCGCCGCGCTGGCCGTCGCGCTGCTCGCGGCCGGCCTGGTGCGCCAGGTCGTGATGGGGGAGGCCGGGGCCGAGCTCGGGTTCGGGTGGGCCGTCGTGCCGCTGTACCTGGGCGTGTCGGTCCTGGCCGGCCTGCTGCCCGGGTGGGGACTGGGCGCGGTCGAGGAGCTCCGCCGGGTGGTCCTGGTGGTGGCCGGCGTGTTCGGGCTGACCGTCGTCGGGCTGTGGCTGGCGAGCGGGCCGGACGGGGCCGTGGCGAGCCGGCTGGCGATCAGCGCCGCCGGCGCCTTAGCCGTCGTCCTGCTCCCGATGGCGCGGTGGAGCGCCAAGGCGGCCCTCGTCCGCCGCGACGGGTGGGGCGTCCCGGCCGTCGTCTACGGGGCGGGCCCGGCCGGCGCCCGCGTCGTCCGCCAGCTCCAGGAGGAGCGCGGGATCGGCTACACCCCGGTCGCCGTGTTCAGCGACGACGTGGACGTGTGGGGCGGCTTCCTCGACGCGATCCCCATCGTCGGCGACACGACGCGGGTGGCGCCCGAGGCGGCCGTCGCGTTCCTCGCGCTCCCCGAGTCCCGGCGCGACCGCCAGATCGACCTGCTCGAAGGGCCCCTCTCGTGCTACGCGACCGTCGTCGTGATCCCCGACCTGTTCGAGGCGCCGAGCCTGTGGGTCACCCCCCGCGACATCGCCGGTGTGTTGGGTCTCGAGCTCCGGTCGACGCTGACGCACCGGGCCCCCCAGTTCGTCAAGCGCTCGGCCGACCTGGTCGTGGCCCTGGCGTTGGCTCCGCTGTGGGCCCCGGTCGTCGGCCTGCTCGCGCTCTGGGTCTGGCTGGCGGATGGCGCGTCGCCGTTCTACGCCCAGGAGCGCGTCGGCCTCGACGGCGCGCCGTTCCGCGCCTGGAAGCTGCGGACGATGGTGCCCGACGCCGAGGCCGTCCTCCGCGCCGCCCTCGACGCCGACCCCGCGCTCCGGGCCGAGTGGGACGAGCACTTCAAGCTCGAACGGGACCCCCGCATCACCGCGCCCGGCCGCCTGCTCCGGCGGACCAGCCTCGACGAGCTGCCCCAGATCGTCAACGTGCTCCGGGGCGAGATGAGCTTCGTTGGGCCCCGGCCGCTGCCGGCGTACCACCACGGCGAGCTGAGCGAGCGCGTCCGTGCCTTGCGCGAGCGCGTCCGGCCCGGCATCACGGGCCTGTGGCAGGTCAGCGGGCGGAGCGACGCGGGCAACCTCGGGATGGAGCGGTGGGACCCGTACTACGTCCGCAACTGGTCGCCCTGGCTCGACGCGGTCATCCTGGTGCGGACCGTCCGCGTGGTGATGCAGGGGTCGGGGGCGTACTAGCGGGCAGTGGCCGGTGGGGAATGGCCAGTGGCGGGAGGCCTGCTCGCGGTTGCCGTCCTGGCTCCCCCGCTGGCCGCCGCCGGTTGTGGTCTGCCTCTAACCCACGTTGCGGGGTACCGGCCCGGGTGCCACGAGACCGAGGACCGGGGACGGGGACGTCCGGCGGTCCCCCGTCCTCTGTCCCCGACTCCCCGAAGCCACAGGGCGCAACGTGGGCTCTCTATTCCGCACCAGGCTCGCCACGAGCGATCTCCGTCTCGGCGTCCTCGCTGGCGGGGCCGCCTGTCGCCGGGGCCACCGCCTCCTCCACCTCGTCCTCGTCCTCCAGGTCGGGGTGGTCGGTGACGGCGGGGACGGGCGCCGCGAGCACGTCGGCCGTGGCCGTCTCGAGCTCCTGGACCTCCTCCAGGTCGATGTCGCCCTCGCCGCGCCACGCGATCCGCCCGTCGCGCGCCAGCAGGAAGGCGTAGACGTCGCCCGTCTTGAGCTGGAGCGTTTTGCGGAGCGCCTTGACGTCGACGTAGAGCGGGACGGTCCGGTCGCGCTCGGCGTCGGAGTCGATCTGGCCCCGGATGCCCATCGTCCCCAAGTCGCCGAGGAGCTTCATCTTCTTGCTCACGACGGGCGCCTCGACGACGGCGAACCGGTCGCCGTGGACCTCCGCGAGACGGTCGCCCAGCCGGGCCCACTGGTCCGCGAGCGGGTCGAGCGCGTCCTGGAACAGGACCACCACGAGCGTCGCGTCGGCCGGGAGGTCCTGGGGGAACCGGACGTCGGCGCCGTCGAGCCGGCGGCCCTTGACGAGCGGGAAGTGCGTGACCGGGTCGGACGAGAAGAAGCTCATGGGCCAGGGGAGCGGGTCCGGCAAGCTACGCCCCGCCCCCGGGCCCATCGGCGCGTCGTCAGGTCGCCAACGGCGCCCGGTGGAGGAACCCGGTCGGGTCGATGAGGTCGCGGCGCCGGTAGAACGGCTTCCGGTTCGAGTGCCGCGCCGAGGTCCCGGCGGCCCGGGTGAGCTTCCCCGTCTGTGTCTTGTCGTACATCTCGAAGTGGAGCATCATCGACGGGACGCCCAACCGCCGGCCGTTCCCCTTCTTCAAGATGCCGATCCGGCCGAGGGCCTGCCCCTTCGTGACCGTGTCGCCGGTCTGGACGGGCCAGGTGCGCTCGGGCGCGATCTCGCCGTAGCGGGCGACGAACGCGCCGTGGTCGACCTCGATCGCGTACGTCTGGAGGTAGAACGAGTGCGGCCCCCGGGTCACGGTCCCGTCGGCGACGGCGCGGACCTCGGTAAAGTCGGGGAAGTAGAGGTCGATGCCGGCGTGGGCCCGCTTCCCGCCCGACCGCCGCGACCCGAACGCCCGCATGCCGGCGCCGGGCCCGACGTAGAGGAACTTCGAGGACTCGGCGAACGGGAACGCCATGTCCACCTCGCCAATCGCGAGGAGCGCGTTGAGCCGCCGGAGCGTCGTGCCCCCCGGGTCGATGCGGGCGTCGGGGTCGCGGAAGCCGAGCCGGCGCTGGAGCCGGGCGACGGCCCCCTCGGTCCCGTCGCCCGAGGCGCCGTCAGCCGGGCCGGGGTGGAGGCGGGGGTCGAGCGTCAGGTCGGACGCCCGCTGGAGCGCCTTTTGGAGCGCGGTGACGTCGGCCTCGGCGTTGGAGGCGCCGGCGCCGACGGACGCGGAGAGGTCGAGAACCATGAGTCGGGGGAGGTTGGTGGAGTTGACAGACATCGGAGGTTGGTGGAGTTGACAGACATCCACCAGACCCGCCTCGATGAGATCGCGTAACCCTTGAAATCATGTTTCTTCCGCAGCGAGCAGCCTCGCCTCAAACGGCATCGCCTCGCCGCCGGCAGAGGGCCCGACGTCGCCGCGGTCCTGTTACCTCGGGGTCAGCGACGGCGGGGACGGCGTCGGTGGCCACGGCGCGGAGCGGGAGCGAGGGCAGGGCGAGCGCGCCGGCCGTCTGGCGGACGAACGCGCGGCGGGGGAGAGGGGGCATGTCGGCCGAGAGGGGGGGCGTGGGATCGCCGACCACGCCCGTCCGCCTGGGTCCCCAACGACACCGCCCCGCCGACGACGAGCGCCAGCGGGGCGGACGGGAAGACCGACGGACTGTTGCTCAGTCGTCGTAGTTGTCGATCTGGGCGCGCTGCAAGCCGCCCGAGAAGTCGATGTAGCACGTCTTCGTCTCCGTGTAGAAGTCGTAGACCTCCCAGCCGCCCTCGCGGTGGCCGTTGCCCGTCGCCTTGACGCCGCCGAAGCTCATGTGCGCCTCGGCTCCGATCGTCGGCCCGTTGACGTAGGTGATCCCGGCGTCGAGGTCGCGGAGCGCCCGGAAGGCCCGGCTGATGTCGGCCGTGTAAAGGGCCGACGACAGCCCGTAGATCACGTCGTTGGCGACGTCGATGGCCTCGTCAAAGTCCTGGATCTTGATCACCGACAGGACCGGCCCGAAGATCTCCTCCCGGGCGACCCTCATGTCGCGCGTGACGCCGGTGAGGACGGTCGGCTGGAAGAAGAAGCCGTCGTCCAGGCCGTCGCCGGTCGCGCGCTCGCCGCCGGTCGCAATCGTGGCGCCGTCCTCCCGCGCCACGTCCATGTAGCCGGTCACCTTGTCGAGCGCGCGCTGGTTGATGAGCGGGCCCATCTCCGTGTCGTCGTCGTTGCCGTAGCCCAGCGTCAGCGCTTGGCCGGCCCCGACGACGCGGCGGACCAGCTCGTCGTGGACGTCTTCGTGGACGATCAGGCGCGACGTGGCCGTGCAGCGCTGGCCGGTCGTGCCGAAGGCGCCCCAGACGAGCCCTTCCATCGCCAGGTCGAGATCGGCGTCCTCCATCACGATCGCCGGGTTTTTCCCGCCCATCTCGAGCGAGACCCGGGCGTGGCGCCTGGCCGCCGTCGCCGCGATCGCCGCGCCGGTCTCCGACGAGCCCGTGAACGAGATCGCGGCCACGTCCGGGTGGTCGACAATCGCCTGGCCCGTCTCGCCCGCGCCCTGCACCAGGTTCACGACGCCCGGCGGCACGCCGGCCGCCTCCATCACCTCGACCAGCAACATCCCCGAGTGGGGCGCGTCCTCGCTCGGCTTGAACACGACCGTGTTGCCGCTCAGGATCGCCGGGAACATCTTCCAGGTCGGCACGGCGACGGGGAAGTTCCAGGCCGTGATGAGCCCGCACACGCCGATGGGGCGGCGGACGGTCATGTTGAACTTGTTGTTCATCTCCGACGGGACCGTGTGGCCGAACAGCTGGCGGCCCATCGTCATGGCGTAGTAGGCCGTGTCGATGGCCTCCTGCACGTCGCCCTTGGTCTCGAAAAACGGCTTGCCCATCTCGCGCGTCATGGCACGGGCGATCTCGGCCTTGCGCTCGGTCATGATGTCGCCGACGCGCTTGAGGATCTCGCCGCGCTTGGGGGCCGGCGTCAGGCGCCAGGCGTCGAACGCCCCCTTGGCCGCCTCGACGGCCCGGGCGACGTCGTCGGCGCCGCTCTTGGGGAAGTGGCCGATCAGGTCGGACTGGCGGGCCGGGTTGCGGCTCTCGAAGGTCTCGCCGCTGGCGGCGTCGACCCACTGGCCGTCGATGTAGTTCTGGAACGTCGGCGTGTCGGGCATCGAGCGGTCTCGGGTTGGGGACCGCAAGCTAGGGCTGCCCGTGTGGCGCTTCGGTCAAGTCCGCCGGCTGGCCGCCTACGGCCCACACCCATCCGGCGGCCTCTGTAACACGTCTCGGGCGGCGAGAGACGCGGACGGGGAGGAGGCCCTGGGCTTCGCCGTCCCCGCCGGACTCCTGGACCGACCCGGACTCGGAGAGGACGCCCGACCCGGTACGGCCTTGGACCTTCCCGAGGAGCGGGAAGGCGACCACGGCCACGAGCGCGGGCACGTAGAACATGAGCAGGCGCCACGCGGCCGTCACCGCGACCAACTGCTCGGCGGCCACGAACGGCGTGTGGAGCACGAAGAACGTGGCCTCGGCGGCGCCCGCGGCGCCGGGCGTCGGGACGGCGGAGGAGACCGCGTAGGTCATCCAGCTGAGGACCCAGAACAAGAACGGCCGGAGCGGGCCGCCCAGCAGCGCGATCACGGCCGTGGCGACCGAGTAGCGCGCGATCCACTGGACCGCCGTCAGCGAGAGCGACAGGGCGAACCGGCGCTTCCCGCGCGTCGCGACCAGGCGGGCCACGTGCCGGACGTCGCCGACGACTCGGCGAGCGGGTCGCCGCGCACGGGCGCCCAGGCGGAGCGCGCGCCGCCGCAGCCGGGTCCCGAACGTCCCTCGCAGCGCGAGGCGCACGGCCCACGCGACGACCACCGCCAGCCCGGCGACGGCCGCCAGCCCGACCCACACGGGGTCGTCGAGCGCGGGCGCGGGCGACCCGGCCGCGCGGCGGAGCGACTCGGCCTCCCCGGCCGTCGAGAGCGCCGCGGCCACCGGGAGCGCGATGGCGAAGAACACCAGGTCCTCGACGGCCTCGACGGCCAGGAGCGACGCGGCCTGCCCCGGCGTGACGCCCCAGCGCGTCGTCAGCGCCCACCGGATCGTCCCGCCGCCGACGGCGGTCGGCGTCACCGCCGAGCCGAGCACGCCGCCCGCCGCGATCCGGAGCCCGCCCACGAACGGCACCGGCGTCCCCACGAACCGGGTCCAGATCCCGATCCGCAGGGCCTGGGTCACCCACGGGACCAGCGCCAGGCCGACCGCCAAGGCCACTGCCCACGGCGAGACCTGGCCCACGTCGCGGAGAAAATGGAAATCGGTCGTCAGCAGCGTCGCCCCGACGAGCACGAGCACGCCCAGCGGGATCAGCCACGCGGCCATCCGGAGGTGTCGGGGGAGGAGGGGCGACGTCATGCCGGGCAGGCCGAGCGGGGTGAGGCAGGCTACCTTGCAAACGCCGTACCCACCCCTCCGATGCCCGTCGCCACCGATCCCACCGCCGAGCGCTTGGCCGGCCGCCTCTCCGAGCGGATCCGCTCGGTTCCGCCCTCCGGCATCCGTCGCTTTTTCGAGATCGCCGCGACGATGGACGACGTGATCTCGCTCGGCATCGGCGAGCCCGACTTCGTGTCGCCGGCCCCGATCATCGACGCGGCCAAGGCGTCGCTCGACGCCGGGCGGACCGGCTACACGGCCAACCTCGGCCTGGCCGACCTGCGGGCCGCCATCTCGGACGAGCTCGACCGGATGTACGGGCTGAGCTACGCGCCCGAGAACGAGGTGATCGTGACCGTCGGCGCGAGCGAGGCCATGATGATCGCGATGCTGGCCCTCGTCGACCCCGGCGACGAGGTGCTCATCCCCGAGCCCTGCTTCGTGAGCTACGGCCCGCTCGCCGAGTTCTGCGGCGGCACCGTCGTCTGGGTCCCGACGCGCGCCGAGAACGACTTCCAGGTGACGGCCGACGACATCCGCAGTCGCATCACCGACCGGACCAAGCTCCTCTTCCTGGGCTACCCCAACAACCCGACCGGCGCCGTCCTGCGCCGCGACACGCTCGAGGCCATCGCCGAGGTCGTCGTTGAGCACGACCTGTTCGTGCTGTCCGACGAGATCTACGACCGGCTGGTCTACGGCGACGCCTTCGCGCGCGGCCACGTCTCCGTCCCGACGCTGCCGGGGCTGTACGAGCGGACGATCCTGATCGGCGGGTTCTCGAAGGGCTACGCCATGACGGGCTGGCGGATCGGCTACGCCTGCGCGCCCAAGCCGATCATGGACCAGATGTACAAGGCCCACCAGTACGTGGTGATGTCCGCCCCGACGATGGCCCAGGTCGGCGCGCTCGCCGGCATCCGCAACGCGCAGCCGGACGTCGAGTCGATGCGCCAGGCGTACGACGAGCGCCGCCGCGTCATCGTCGACGGCCTCAACGCGGCCGGGCTCCCGACGTTCGAGCCCGAGGGCGCGTTCTACGCCTTCCCGGACATCACCTCGACGGGCCTGTCGTCGGAGGACTTCGCCCAGCGGCTCTTGCAGGAGGAGCACGTGGCGTGCGTGCCGGGCTCGGCGTTCGGGCCGAGCGGGGAGGGCTACCTCCGGTGCTCGTACGCGACGGCGCTCGACCAGGTCGAGGAGGCGACGCGACGGATCGCCCGGTTCGCGGACAAGGTGCGGAAGGAGGGAGCGTAGCGCCGTCGCGGTCGGTCGTTACTCTCTGGGCTCCGGCCGCGTCCTCCCTCCGCACCTCCTCCACTCCGAATGCGCTGGCTCCTCGTCGCCCTCGTCCTGCTCTCCGCCGCCGACGCCCACGCCCAGTTCCGCCGCGCCGAGCCGTTCGCGGAGAAGGGCGACGTCGCGCTCGTGGCCGAGCTCGCCGGCCTCTCCGACCTCCGGCTCCTCCCGACGCTCGGCGGGATCGGCGTCCGCTACCGGCTGGCCGACCAGACCGTCTTCGGGACGAGCGTCAGCGTCCAGGTCATCGACTTCGAGTCGGAGTCCGACGGAGAAGACCAACGCGGCGAACGAAACGAGGACCGTGAGGACTCAGACTTTGCGGTCGCGCTTTGGCTCGAACAGCACCTCGGCCCCCGTCGCCGCGCGGTGTCGCCGTTCGTAGGCGCCGGGCTCCAGATCGGGGCCGGATCGTCCGAGTCCACCAGCGAACGGTCGTACTTCCCCTGCCGACCGTCCGACGAGTGCGAGCTCCAGACCCAGCGGTTCGATACCTCTCGGGAGTCGATGTCGGTCGGGGGCGCGCTGTTCGTCGGGGCCGAGGTCCGACTCGTCCGCGGCGTCACGCTGGGCGGAGCGTACACGCTGGGCGTCCGCTACACCGACGCCGAGTTTCGGACGGAGGGGGACGACGGACGAGGCAACAGCCTCGACGAGACCCGGGACGACAGCGCGTTGACGGTCTCGACGAGCGCGTCGCGCCTCTCCCTCTCGGTCTACTTCTAGGCGGGGCTACCCGGAACGACGAGCAGGGCTGGCGTGACGATGGGTGGCCGAGGCGCGGCTCGTAGTCGGGAACGCGCCGGGACGGCGGGCGCGTTCTCGCCTTCCCACCACCGCACGACCCATGTCCCCCCGACCCCTCGTGGCCGCCCTCGCGGTCCTTCTCGCCGGCTGCGCCACGCTCGGCGGCGCCAACTACTACTCCGTCGACGAGGAGTGGCAGGCCGGCGACCAGCTCGAGGCCCAACTCCGCCAGCAGCTCCCGCTCACCAACGACCGGACGCTCACGCGCTACGTCGACCGCATCGGCCAGGCGATGGCGCGGCAGACGGAGCTCGGCAACCGGCGCTGGCGGTTCTTCGTCGTCCGCGACGACGCGATCAACGCGTTCAACGTGCCCGGCGGGTTGGTCTACGTCAACACCGGGCTGATCGAGAACGTCGGGAGCGCGGGCGAGCTGGCCGGCGCCATCGCCCACGAGGTGGCCCACGGTGCCGCTCGTCACGGGACCCAGCGGCTGTCGAAGGCCCAGGAGACGAACGCCGTGGCCGGCGTGCTGCTCGGCCGGAGCGGCGGCGTCGAGCGGATCGCGGCCCAGATCGCGGCCCAGGGCGCGTTCGCCTCGTTCTCGCGCGCCGACGAGCGCGAGGCCGACCGGCTCGGCGTCCAGATCATGGCCCGGGCCGGCTACGACCCCGACGGGCTCGCCGACCTGCTCGAACGGCTGGCGGCCCAAGAGCGCGGCGGCGGCGTCGCCTTTTTCCGCTCCCACCCGCTCTCGTCCGACCGAATGGCCGAGGTCCGCCGGCTCGCCCGGGCCTACGACGGCCAGCGCCTGCGGACGACCGACGGCGAGTTCGCCTCCGTCCGCCGCCGCGCCGCGCAATTGTAGGGAAATGGGAACGGGGAACTGGGAAATGGCAGAGGGGCGCGGATAGGTTGTCCTCTGCCAGTTCCCCTTTCCCATTGCCCATTTCCCTCTCCGACTACGCCTTCGACCTGCCGGACGGCCTGATCGCCCAGCGGCCGGCCGAGCGCCGCGACGGCTCGCGGATGTTGGTGCTCCACCGCGACTCCGGGGCCGTCGAGGACCGCCGGTTCGCCGACCTCGGCGAGGTCCTCGCTCCGGGCGACGCGCTCGTGTTCAACGACACGCGCGTGGTCCCGGCCCGGCTGCTCGGGCGGCGGCCGACGGGCGGACGGGCCGAGCTGTTTCTGGTAGAGCGCTACCCCGACGGCACGTGGTCGGCGCTGGCGCGGCCCGGCCGCACGCTGAGGGCCGGCGCTGAGGTGGTTCTGGACGGCGGGTTGACGGCCCACGTCGAGGCGGTCGAAGACAGCGGGCGGCGGCGCGTCCGGCTGCTCCGGGACGGCGCCCCGCTCGATGTGGAGGCGGAGGAGGCCGCGCTCGAAGAGATCGGCCGGATGCCGCTGCCGCCCTACGTCGACCGCGAGGCGGACGCGGCCGACCGCGAGCGGTACCAGACCGTCTTCGCCCGGCACCGAGGCGCCGTCGCCGCGCCGACGGCCGGGCTCCACTTCACGCCCGAGACGGTCGAGCGCTTGCGGGCCGCCGGCGTCGTCACGGCCGAGGTCACGCTGCACGTCGGCTACGGCACGTTTGAGCCCGTCCGCGCCGACGACTTGCGCGACCACCGCGTGGCGGCCGAGCGGATCGAGGTCTCGGCCGAGACGGCGGCCACGTTGAACGGCGTCCGCCAGGCGGGGGGCCGGGTCGTGGCCGTCGGGACGACCTCGACGCGGGCGCTCGAGACGGCGGCCGACGCCGCCGGCCGGTTCTCGGCCGTCTCCGGCCCGACCGACCTGACCGTCGTGCCCGGCTACCGCTTCCGCGCCGTCGACGCGCTGCTCACCAACTTCCACCTCCCCGAGTCGTCGCTGCTGGTGCTGACGGCGACCTTCGGCGGACGGGAGGCGGTGATGGAGGCCTACCGCCACGCCGTCCGCCAGGGCTACCGGTTCTACTCCTACGGCGACTGCATGCTGATCGTGTGACGCCCCCGGGAGGCGTGTGGGGGTATGGGAGGAGGGGGTGGGTAGCGACCTCGGCCTCCTCCATCTTGCCATCCCGAGAGGAGCGAAGGATCGCATACGGGATCGCGAAGAAAGCAGCGCGTTCTCCTATGAGGTCCCCTCTCCCTGAGGGAGAGGGACAGGGTGAGGGGGAATCAGGCGGGGCGCCCACGCACAGCGAACTCTCCGACTCCGTGCCAGCATTGGTTCGAGTCCATCGGCGCCGTGCCCTACGGCGTGGAGGGCTGGCGTCGAGACCCTTCGCTGGCGCTCAGGAGGACGAGGGGGAAGGTTGCGATAGACCTGCCCGCCTGGGCCTCAAGGCGAGCGGCCGGCCGCCGATACTCCGGGCCCACCGCCGCGCCCATGTCCGACCGCCCCCCGCAGACCCGCCCCGACGCGCCGCTGAGCGGCGTGTACGCCTCGGCCGAAGACGCCGTGTTCGAGGACCTGAGCGTCCCCGGCGACGGCGCCGCCCGCACCGCCACGCCCCAGTGGGACGCCGTCGAGCCGCCGGCCGTCGAGGCTCTGCCGACCGAGCCGCCCGTCGTCCAGCTCGGCGACCCGTTCCGCGAGCAGGGCGACGGCGCGCCGGCGCTCGACTACGACCCCGACGACGGCTTCCGCATCGACTTCGACGACGAGGACGAGGCGCCGACGACGGCTCTCGCTCCCGTTCCCCACCCCGCGCCGGCGGCCCGGCCGAGCGGCCCCCCTGCGCCTCCGCCGGTCCCGCCGGTCTCGGCGTCGCCGCGCGACGAGGCCCGCCGCTCGACCCGGCGGACGCTCCGGATGCTCCGCCGTCACTGGCCCGTCGTCTTGGGCCTGACGGCGCTCGGGCTGGCGGCGGGCGCGGCCCACGGCCTGCTCGCCGAGCCGACCTACCGGGCTCACAGCGTCCTGCTCATCGTCGCCGACGACGACGCGGTCGGCGGCGTGGCCCGGGCCCCGGGCGAGGACGTGTCGCGGGTGGTGAACCAGGGGCTCGTGCTCCAGCAGGCGCCCGAGATCGCCCAGCGGACGGCCGAGGCGCTGATGGCTAGCCCCGAGGCTGGGTCGTTCTCCGTCGTCCGGGCCGCCGCCGAGCGCTACGGCGAGCCGGTGACCGCCGACGTGCTGGCCGACCACCTCCAGGAGAGCGTCGTCTCGATCGAGCAGGCGGCCGACCAGGCCGACGCCATCCGCGTCGAGGCCGAGGCCGGCGGCGCCGACGAGGCCGCGCTCATCGCCCGGCTCTACACCGACGAGTACACGTCGCTCACGCAGTCGACCTCGCGCCAGCGGTCGACCCAGACGCGCCAAGCGCTCGACGAGCAGATCGCCCGACGCCAAGGCGAGCTCGACGAGATCGAGCACCAGCTCGAACGGTTCATGACGAGCCAGAACGCGGCCGGGCTCGACGAGCAGACGCGCGTGACCGTCAGCCAGATCGGCCAGCTCCAGGGCCAGCTCGACCTGGCTCGCGTCGAGGCCCAGACGAACCGGGCCCGCCTGGGCCAGCTCCGCGCCGACCTCGCCTCGATCCCGGCCCGCCTGGAGCGGAGCGCCGACGTTCCGTCCGCCGTCGAGACGGCCGACCTCGACACGGAGATCGCGCGGCTCGAACGGCTGCTGGAGCAGATCTACACCCAGAACCCCGAGCTCCGCGGCGACCCGACCGGCCACCCCGACGTCGCCGGCATCGACCGCCGCCTGGCCGACCTCCGGGCCGACCGCCGCCGCCGGGTCGGCGCCCAGACCGACGCGGCCGTGGCCGCCGGCGGGCTCGACCTGTCGAGCCAGGGCTCGAACGGCCAGGCCTACGTCGCCGAGCTCCAGCGCCAGATCTCGTCCGTCCAGGCCGACCTCGCTGGGGCCGAAGCCCGAGCCGCGACGCTGTCGCAGCGGTTGGGCCAGGCCCGGGGCCAGCTCCGCGCCGTGCCCGGCCAGCAGGTCGAGCTCGACCAGCTCGAACGCCAGCGGTCGACGACCGAGGCCACACTCGGCCAGCTCCGAGGCGAGTTCGACCGGGCCGAGCTGGCCGAGACGACCGAGCTCGGGTTCGCCCAGGTGCTCCGCGAGGTCCAGGTCCCCCGGGAGCCGGCGTCGCCGTCGCTCCCGCTGTCGCTCGGGCTGGGCGGCGTCGCCGGGTTGCTGCTCGGGCTCGGGCTCACCGTCCTCAGGGCCCAGGCCGACACCCACGTCCGGACGCCGGACGACCTGCGCGACCACGGGTTCACGGTCGTCGGGACCGTCCCGGACCTCAAGGCCGCGCTCCGCGGCGGGCGCCAGGAGGTCGAGGGGGCGCCGGTCCACCCCGGGCTCGTCGCGCTCACGCGGGCGTTCGCGCCCGAGGCCGAGGCCTTCCGCCACCTCCACGCCGGGCTCTACGCCGGCGGCGGCGGCCACCCCCAGGTGGTCCTCGTCGCCGGCCCCGACGCCCACGCGGGCACGAGCCTGGTCGCGGCCAACCTCGCCGTCGCCGCCGCCCAGGCCGGCCGCCGGACGCTGCTGGTCGACGCCGACCTCCGGCACCCGGCCGTCGCCGACCTGTTCGGACTGGGCGGGCGGGCGCCGCTGGGCGAGGGGCCGCCCGGCTCGAACATGGTCTACTGGAGCACGGCCGTCCCCAGCCTCCTCGCGATGACGCCGCGCGAGACGGCCCAGTCGCCCGAGCAGATGTGGGCCCCGCACCAGATCGGCACGCTCCTGCTCCACCTCCGCGACGCCTTCGACCTCGTCATCGTCGACACGCCGTCGGCGCTGGCCTCAGCCGACGCGGCGCTCCTGGCCCCCCACGCCGACGCCGCGCTCCTCGTCGCCCAAGCCGACCGGACCGACGTCGAGGCGATGGCCCAGGTGGCGACCGAGCTGGCCGGCGTCGGGCTCACGCGCGTCGGCGCGGTCCTCAACCGGTTCGACCCGCGCCGAGCCGTCGGCTTCAAGGCCACGGCCGGCGTCCGCCACGCGGCGCGGGCGTAGGGCGGGGCCACCGAGTCTCCGCCGACTGCACAAACGAGAAGAGTCGTTCCCACGCAGGCGGGGACCCAGAGTGACGAGCGGACACGTGGCCGGCGACCTCGTGCGGCCAGAAGGCGCCGTCGCCGCCCCGATAGGTTCCCCGGGCCCCAGGTCTGTCGCACACTCCCTTGACTCGTCATCCTGAGCCTGCGAAGAGCCTGCCCCCGCGAAGGCGGGGGATCTCAGCACGAACGACCAGGCTCGTCGGCACCGCTTCTATGAGCTGGACGTCCGCGTTGAGATCCTTCGCGTTCGCTCAGGATGACACGGTGGGGGCTTCCGGGGTGCCAAGCGCCGAGGGTGCGATTAGCCCTGGCCCGGGTCCGGAATGGACTCCGCGTGCGCGGGAATGACGGTGGGGAAGAGGAGCGCGCGTGATGCCAGGCGGGAGTGGCCGGGGTGGCGACCGCGTCCGTCAGATCGGACTGAAGGCCACCCCGCAACCGCCGATACCCACCGTCCCGTTTCCACTTCCCTCCCCATGCGCCGTCTCCTGTTGCTCGCCGGCCTCGCGCCGGCCCTCGCCCTCGCCCAGCCCGTCGACCGGCCCGTCACCCGGATCGGCCAGAGCGAGCAGACCGTCAGCAACGCGCCGGGGTACTACCGGCACCACCTGCCGGGCGAGGCGACGATCCAGGTCCAAGTCGAGGGGTCCGTCGTCAACCCCGGCCTCTACGAGATCGCCGACGAGACCGACCTCCGCCAGCTCTTGGCGCTCTCGGGCGGCCCCCGCGTCGAGACCCGCGACCGGACGAGCGACCGCCGCATCGAGCTCCGCCTGATCCGGCCCGGCACGGGCTTGCTCTACGGCGCGCTCCTGGCCGACGCCGCCGCCAACCCGGCCGTCATCCCGCCGCTCCGCCACGACGACGCCCTCCTCGTCGAGGTCATCGAGCGCCGTCGGTTCGGGTGGCAGGACGCCGTGACGGTCATCGGCGCCGCCGGCACGGTCGCGTTCCTCTACGACGTGTTGACCCGCTAGGTCGGCTGGGAAGGAGTATGGGAGGAGGGGGTGTGGGAGTCGATTCCCTCCCACACCCCCACACTCCTCACTCCGTACCGCTCGCCAGCAGTCCGACCAAACGACGCCCCCCCGATGGCCCTTACACGCTCCACGATCCAAACCACCCTGCGCGGCTCGTGGCTGCGCCAGGGCACGTGGAGCGTCCTGGACCAGGCCCTGTTCGCCGGGGCCAACTTCCTGGTCAACGTGCTGCTGGCGCGGTGGCTGGCGCCTGAGGCCTACGGCGCGTTCACGGTCGCCTTCGTCGTGTTCCTGCTGGCCGGGACCGTCCACAACGGGCTCCTGGTCGAGCCGATGCTGGTGTTCGGGCCGGAGCGGTTCAAGGGGCGGACGCCGGCGTACCTCCGCCTCCTGCTCCGGGCGCACGCCGGGTACAGCGCGGTGGCTGGCGTCGTGATGGCGCTCGCGGGGGCCGGGTTGTGGGCGATGGGGAGCCCGGCGCTGGGCGGCCTGTTCGGAACGCTGGCGGTGGCGCAGGGCGCGATCCTGGCGCTGTGGCTGATGCGGCGCGCGTGCTACCTCGTGTCCCGGCCCGACTGGGCCGTCGGCGCCGGAGCGCTGTACCTGGTGCTGCTGGTCGGCGGCGCCGTCGCGCTGGACCGGGCGGAGCTGCTGTCGGGCCCGGCCGCGCTCGGGCTGATGGGCGCCACGTCGCTCGTCGCGGCGGTCGTGCTCGCCGTCCGCCTCGGTGTCCCGCTGCGGGCCTACGACCCGACGTTGCCGGCCGTCGCCCGGCGCGCCCACGCCGAGTACGGCCGGTGGGCCGCGCCGACGGGCGCCGTCGAGTGGGTCCAGTCGGCGATCCCGTACCTCGCGCTGCCCGTGTTCGTCGGGCTCGAAGGGAGCGGGGCGCTGCGCGCGTTCTACAACCTGGCGATGCCGGCGCTCATGGGGTTCTCGGCCCTGGCGACCCTCGCCCTCCCCACGTTCGTCCGCGCCCGGGCCCGGGGCGAGCTGGCGCCGACCGCCCGCAAGGTCGCGGGCGCGTTCGTCGGGCTGGCGCTGGCGTACGGCGCGCTCGTCGTGCTGGGCGGCCGGGCCGCCGTCGAGTGGTTGTACGCTGGCCAGTACGCCGTCTCGACGCCGATCCTGTGGCTGCTGGCGCTGGCACCGCTGGGGGCCGCCGTGGCGAACGTGCTGGTCACGGTCGTCCGGAGTGCCGAAAAACCCCAGGCCGTGTTCAAAGCCCGGGCGGCGACCGTCGGCGTGACGGCCACGGCGGGGCTCGCGATGACGGCCGCGCTCGGCGTCGTCGGCGCGTTGCTGTCGGACGTGGTTGGGTTGGTAACCGAGATCCTCGCGCTCGTCCGCCCCGCCCGCCGGGCGCTCCAGCCGCCAGCACCCGACGCGCCGTCGGCCGAGCCCGCGGTCGCCGAGCGGGCCGTCTTGGAGCCCGCCTGACGATGGACGCCGCGCACCCCTGGGCCTTCCGCCCCGACGCCGTCGCCCGGCGCCGGCCGTTCGGCGACCGCTACACGACGTTCTTGGGCGCGGTCCTGATCGGGTACGCCGTGGCGGGCCGCGGCTTCGCCTACCTCGGCGTCCCACCCCTGTTCATCGGCGAGGTCGCGCTCGCGCTCGGGCTCGTCGCGCTCGCGGGCGCGTCGCGGCGGACGAGAGTGGTGGAGGGGACGACGTTGCGGCTGCTCGTCGGGCTCATCGCCTGGGCAGCGGTCCGCGTCGCGCTCGGGTTTCCGACGTGGCGGCTCGACGCCGTGCGGGACGGAATGGTCGTGCTCTACGGGCTGTTCGCCTTGGTCGCGGCCGGCCTCGTGCTGGAGCAGCCGGAGCGGCTGCGATGGCTCGTCGCCCGCGTCCCGCGCCTGGTGTGGGCGCTCGTGCTGGTCGGATTCCCGGCCCACGCCTTTATCCAGGTGTTCGAGGTGTTCCCGGTCTGGCCGTGGGCCAACGTCCTGATCGTCCAGACCAAGCCCGGCGACCTCCTCGTCTTCCTGGCCGCGGCGGCGACGGTCGTAGCCGTTGGGTTCCAAAAGCCCCGCCCGGCCCTGCTGCTGGGGCTGACCGTCGGCATCGTCGGGTTGATGGTGGTGTCGCGCGGGGGGATGCTGGGGTTCGTGCTCGGCGTGAGTCTGGCATGGCTGTGGAAGCCGGCCGGCGCCGGGTACGGCCGGTTCGTCTACGTCGGCGCGCTCGTGATCGTGCTCGGGCTGGTCGTCGGCTCGTCCGGGATCCAGGTGAACGACGGCGCTCGGGAGTTCTCGGTCGAGCAGGTCTGGGAAAACCTCAAGAGCGTCGCCGGCCAGAGCGACCAAAGCCAGCTCCAGAACACGGCCGAGTGGCGGCTCGAGTGGTGGACGAAGATCGTCGGCTACACGGTCGGCGGCGCCCACTTCTTGGACGGCAAGGGGTTCGGCATCAACCTCGCCGACGACGACGGCTTCAGCATCGACGACGAGGGCTCGCTGCGGAGCCCGCACAACTCGCACCTGACGATCCTGGCGCGCGGCGGCGTCCCGATGGTCGCCGCGTGGCTCCTCCTCCAGGGGCTCTGGCTCTGGGCGGTCGGACGCGCGGCGCGGACGGCGCGGCTCCTGCGGCTCGATGCGTGGGCGGGGTTCTACGCCGTCTGCGGGGCGCTGTGGCTGGCGGCCCACGTCAACGCCACGTTCGACGTCTACCTCGAAGGGCCGATGGGGGCGATCCCGTTCTGGACCGTCTTCGGCTTGGCCCTGGCCGGGACGCGCTTGCAAAAGACGCACCCGCACCTGCTGGACGACTTGCGCGTCGGCGGGCCCGCGCCGTCCGCCGGGCCGGCGTGGTCGTGGGCCCCGTCGGCGGACGTGGCCGCTCCCTATCCGCCAGCGTCGTCGGTATGACCGGTCCTTTCGCTGTCCTTCCTCCATCCTCCCGGCACGTCACGGCGCCGTCGGGTTCTGCGACGCCCGTATCGCACCCCACCCCAACCGTCATTCCCGCGACCCCGGAGGGAAGGCGCCAAGCCAACGCGGGAACCCATGCGGACTTTGTCCTCGGCGAGCGGCCCCCTATGGATCCCCTGGATCCCCGCGTGCGCGGGAATGACGGCATGAGAGGGAAGGGCCAGAGTGCGACAACCAACTCCTACCTGTGCGTCCGTGGGAGGGACTCCTGTCTGTCGTGTAGCCGGGGGAGACCCTGACCGCCATGCCGTCGCCCACCTCCGCCCGTCCCCGGCTTCTCTTGGGGTGCTACACCTGCCACCCGACGCTGGGCTCCGAGCCGTTCGTCGGGTGGAACCGCGTCGTTCAGGCGGCCCGGTTCGGCGACGTCGATGTGCTGCTGTGCGCCGGGGAGGCTGAGGCCGAGGTCCTTGAGGCGGCCGTCGAGCGGGAGGGGCTGAGCGGCCGGGTCCGGTTCCACACCGTCGAGCACACCAAACTTGAGCGGGTGGCCCAGCGCGTCCCTGGCGGGTTCTACCCGACCTACCGGCGGTGGCAGCGCCGGGCGCTCCGGCTCGCGCAGCGGCTCCACGCGCGCCGCCCGTATGACCTCGCCCACCAGGTGACGTTCTGCGGCTACCGCGAGCCGGGCGACCTGTGGCGGCTCGACGTCCCGTTCGTGTGGGGCCCCGTCGGGGGGACGCAGAACACGCCGGCCGCCTTCCTCGACACGGCGACCGTCGGGATGGCCGTGACCGAGCGGCTGCGGACCGTCGCGAACCGGGTCCAGCTCCGGGGCCGGCGCGTCCGCCAAGCCGCCGCCGCCGCCGACGTGCTGCTGGCGGCCAACTCGACCGGCAAGCGCGACCTGGAGGGCGTGCTGGGCCGGCCCGTCCGCCAGCTTCTCGAGACGGGCACCGGCCCGGTCGGGGTGGAAAAGCGGTGGGCCGAGCGCGAGCCCGGCCCGTTCCGCCTGCTGTGGGCCGGCCAGCTCAACCCGACCAAGGGGCTCCGGCTGGCCGTCCAAGCGCTGGCGGACCTCCGCGCGGCGGACGGCGACCCGGACGTCAAGCTGATCGTCGTCGGCGACGGGCCCGAGCGCGACGTGGTGGCCGACGTGCCGGGCGTCGACTGGCGCGGGTGGATCCCGCGTCCCGACCTCATCGACCTCTACGCGAAGGCGGATGCGTTCGCGTTCACGAGCCTGCGCGACACGTCGGGCAACGTGATGCTGGAGGCGTTGGCGGCCGGGCTCCCCGTCGTCTACCTCGACCACCAAGGCGCGCACGACGTCTGCTCGGGCGACTGCGGCGTCCCGGTCCCCGTCACGACGCCGGACGACGTGGTCCGCCGGATCGCCCAGGCCGTAACGGCGCTGGCGACGGATCCCGCGCGGTACGACCGGCTCAGCCGGGGGGCCATCGAGCGGGCCCGGTCCCTCGGCTGGCGCGCGAACGGGGACGCCGTCAACGCGCTCTACGCCCAGGCGCTCGGCCTCGACCCCGGTTCCTCCGCCCACCCAGCCGGCGATGGCGCTCTGCTGACGGACGAGACCCGCCTCGAACTCGTCGCCCGGTGAGACACCCCGCCCCCATGACGCCGACCCTTTCCCCGCCGCTCCGCTCGCGCGCGCCCGAGGCCCGCGACTCCGCCGACCCCGCAGACCGCCCGCTGACGGTCCTGCTCGTCCACAACCTGTACCAGCAGCGGGGCGGGGAGGACGGCGTGTTCGAGCGCGAGGGGGCGCTTCTCGAAGAGCACGGCCACCGGGTCTTGCGCTACACGCTCCACAACGACGACGTCGAGGGGATGAGCCGCGCTGGGCTTGCCGCGCGGACCGTCTGGAGCCGGACGGCCTACGACTTCGTCCGCCAGACGGTCGAGGCCGAGGGCGTCGACGTGGTCCACGTCCACAACACGCTGCCGCTGGCGTCGCCGTCGGTCTTCCACGGGGCGCACGCGGGCGGGGCGGCGACGGTCCACACACTCCACAACTACCGGCTGGTGTGCCCGGGCAACCTGCTCCTCCGCGACGGCGCGATCTGCCACGACTGCGTGGGCAAGGCGTTCGCGGCCCCGGCCATCCGTCACAAGTGCTACCGCGGGAGCGCGAGCGCCACAGCGGCCGTCGCGGTCACGACCGCGCTCCACCGGGCGTTTGGGACGTGGGACCGGGCCGTCGACCGCTACGTCGCGCTGAGCGCGTTCGCGCGCGACCTGTTCGTCGAGGGTGGGCTCCCCGCCGGCCGCATCGCCGTCAAGCACAACGCGCCCGAGGCGGTCCCCGTCGCCGGGCCCGGCGGCGACCACGCGCTGTTCGCCGGGCGCCTGGCCCGGGGCAAGGGGATCCCTGTTTTGCTCGACGCCTGGGCAGGGGACCCGTCCCTCCCCCGGCTCCAGATCGCCGGCGACGGCGAGCTGGCCGACCTCGTCCGCCAAGCGGCGGCCCGCGACGACCGGATCGAGTGGCTCGGCTGGCTCGGCGCCGACGAGATGCTGTGGACCGTGGCCTCGGCCGCCGTCCTGGTCGCCCCGTCGACGTGGTACGAGGGGTGGCCGCTGGTGGCCGTCGAGGCGATGGGCGTCGGGACGCCGGTCGTCGGGACCGACCACGGCGCGTTCCCCGAGATGATCGTCGACGGCGAGACGGGCCGCCTCGTCCCGCGCGGCGACGCGGCGGCGCTGGCGGCGGCCGTTCGCGACCTCACGGCCGACCCGGCTCGGCTGGCCGAGGTCCGCGAGCAGACGGTCCGCCGGTTCGGCGAGCGGTTCTCGCGCGACGTCAACTACCGCCAGCTCCGGGCCATCTACGCCGACGCCGTCGCCCAGCACGCCGCCGCGTAGCGTGGTTGTCCGCGCCCTTCTGTACGGCGAGGTCGAGAGTTCAGGGTTCGCTGTGGTGCGGGCCCTCGTGAACCCTGAACTCTGAACCTCGGCTCCGATGACCGGCCCTCTACACAGAACACGCTCCGTGACTGCCGACCCGCCCCGGATCGCCCTGGCCGTCCCCATCTACAACGGGGCGCGCTACCTCGCCGACGCGCTCGCGGCGCTCCAGGCCCAGACCGAGCGCCGATGGGTGGCCGTCGTGACCGACAACGCCTCGACCGACGCCACGGCCGAGATCGTCCGCCGCGCCGCGATGGCCGACTCCAGGATCCGCTACCACCGGAACGCGACGAACCTGGGCGCCAACGGCAACTTCAACCGCTCGATGGCGCTCGCCGTGACCACCGGCGCGCCGGCCGTCAAGTGGGTGGCCCACGACGACCGGCCCCGGCCGGACTACCTCGCCCGGTGCCTCAACGCGCTCGACGCCCACCCCGACGCCGTTGGCGCCCACTCGGCGATCTCGCTGATCGACGACGACGGGGCGCCGTTCCCGCACGACCCCGAGGCCGGCGGCTTCCTCGACGGCACCGGCGTCTGGCGCTGGACGCCCGACACCCAGCGGGCGTTCGCCGACCCCGACCCCGGCCACCGGCTCTCGCGGTTCCTGCACGATAAGGCCGGCCAGTGGCTGATCTACGGCGTCTGGCGCGCCGACGCCGTGGCCCGAACGCGGCCCTTCGCCATGCCCGGCGTCGAGGACGCGCTCTGCGCCGAGCTGTTGCTCCGCGGCCCGGTCGCGTTTGTGGACGAGGTGCTGTTCGAGCAGCGGCACCACGCCGGGAGCGCGCGCCACCTGTCGCGCCGCGACTACATCGAGTACGAGACGGGCGTCCGCCCCAACGGGTGGGCGTTGCCGTCGGCCGGCCGCGCTGTCGAGTTTGCCCACGCCATCCGGCGGGCGCCGCTCGACACGGCCGGACGGCGGGCGGCGTGGGGCGCCCTGGCCCGGTTTGCCCTGGGCACCGACCGGCTCCGCAACGTGGTCGTCCCGGGTCCCAATAACTACTTCGGGCTGGGGGCGGGGTAGGGGTCGGCAGGCAGCCGGAGGTCCCCAGCGCGGATCGCAGCGGGGTGCCCGCCTCCAACCTGAGCCTAAGATCAGGTCCCTGGGTTCATGCCTCACGCTCGGGCGACGGACCCTCACCCTGTCCCTCTCCCAGAGGGAGAGGGGACGCCGAAAGTGCCCTTGCGGTGACGAGCGGCGTGAGGCCCAAATCATCAGAGCAGGTATAAGACCACTGGCCGCGGCCCACCCACCGTCGCGAGCCTCCGCCTGTGGCACAATCTGTGCTGTCTATCATGGCACTTCCGCCTGCCGCTCCGATGCTCCCTCGCTTTACCGCTCTCTTCCTGTTCGCGTCGGCCGCGTTGGCCCAGCCCATCATCACGCCGCGCGGCGGCGACGCCACGTTCGACGTGGCGACCTGGAACATCGAGCAGTTCGGCGACCCCTCCCCGTCCACGCCGCCCGACCAGCGCCAGATCCACAACGCGGAGGCCATCCTCTCGCAGGCCGAGATTGACCTGTGGGCGGTCCAGGAGGTCAAGACGCAGGAGGTGTGGGACGACCTGCTCGGCCGGCTCCGGGACGACGGGTACGCCGGCCGGCTCGGGACGGAGCCCACCTTCGGCGACCTCAAGGCCGGGTTCATCTACGACTCGACCGTGGTCTCGGTGATTGGGACGGGGACGCCCCTCCCGGTCACGGGCAGCTTCGGGGGGAAGCAGCCCTTCGAACTCCACGCCCAGGTCACGGTCGGCGGCGAGACGAGGACGGTCCGCGTGATCGCGCTCCACGCCAAGAACGGGAACAGCGAGAACGACCACTTCAACCGGACGCAGGGCGCGCTCAAACTCAAGGCGTACATCGACGAGCGGATCGCGGAGGGCGAGTCGGTCATCCTTTTGGGCGACTTCAACGACTTCCTCACGCGGGGCCGGTGGCGCGGCGCGACGGGGTCGCCGTACGCACCGTTCGTCGAGGACGCCGACTACGTCGCGGCCACGGTCGCCCTCGAGAACGCCGGCATCCCGACGATCTGCGGCGGCGACCCCGCGTGCTTCGGGGGCACGACGATCGACCACATCCTCTACACGTCGAACTTCCCGGCCCAGCTCGTCGAGGTCGCCCGCTACGACGAGGCCCTGACCGAGGTCGAGAACTTCTTCGTCACGACGTCGGACCACGCGCCGGTCCTGGTCCGGTTCGACCTCGCAGCGCCCGTCGTGTGCGACTGCACCGAGCCCCCCCCGGTCCGCCTGCTGCCGCCCGCGCCGCACCCGTTCCGCGGGCCCACCGACCTGCGGTTCGCCCTCCGCGCCGCGTCCGACGTCCGGCTCGAGGTGTTCGACGTGCTGGGCCGCTCGGTCGTCGAGGTCGAGGGCTCGTTTGGGGCCGGCGACCACGCGGTCGCCCTCGACGGCGCGGTGCTGGCGCCTGGGGCCTACGTCGTCCGCCTGACGGCCGGCGAAGCCGTGCGGTCGTCCGTCATCGTCCGGGCGGACTGAGGGCCGGAGCACGGGCTCGCGGGTCGGTGACGGTGGGCGTGCCGCCCAGGATCTCGGGGTCGGAATGGTAGACGGCGGATCGGTTCATCGAATCGAGGGTCGGGTTTCCAATCGAACGCCTCCGACCTCGCTCAGATTCAGCACGGCGTGAACGGCCGTGTACCAGTGGACCGCTTCCCCGCCCGCCTCCTCACGCCCGCCCTGCCCCAATCGACCGGAATCGCCGCCCACCCCTTGCCGGCTACTACCAGCGGCCGGCTCTACCGCTCCTGCGGTTACAGCCCTTTCAACAAACGGTCGTATTCGTGATGCGGACCGATCCAGAACCAAACGATCTCGTCACCATCTCGGGCGCCGACGGCTCGGTAGTCTCCACTCACCCGCGCCGAGTAAACGGACCCGCGCTGGCTGACTCGCTTGAACCTCAGGCTCGGGTGGTGAGGGTCTTGCTCGAACAGGTGGTATGACGCCCGCGCCTGCTGACGGACCTGCTCAGGCAAACGGCGATACAGCTTCCAGAAGCTCGGCTGCGTGAACGACTGCACGCTACAGGTCCGACGGATCGAGCGGCCGAGTCTTCCCGGCGCGGTGTGCCGCCAGCGCCTCGGACGCGAGCCGTTCGAGCAAGACCTCCGACTCCGGGCGGGCGAACAATTCGGACCAACGCTGCTCCGATTCCAACTCCGCCAAGAGCAGGCGGGCAAACTCGTCCTGCTCCTCGTCCGGGAGCCGGGAAGCCTTGTCGAACGCCTTTTCGAGCAACTGAGTCATGGTCCGAAGAGCGGGTCACGGCACAAGAAAAGCCCACCTGAGCAGAACGTTCCGACCGCGGCAAAACAGTTGGCCGCTCGCCCGCGAAGGGCGACGCGGCGGTGAAATGAGACAACGTAGACGCAGCCGCTCGGACGAGGCAAGGCCGTGCAGCCCTTCGTCGGCGTGCAGCGGCGAGTTATGCCGCACTTGGCAAGATGTCCGGCAGATAGTTAGTGACTGAACATTAGTGAGTCTAGTTTTGTCCCGCGCCGACGTGCATCATTGAGGAGCCCGAGTCGATCCAGCCGAACTCGGACAGCCTCGCGCGAGACGCCGTATTTGTTCTTGAGCTTGTCGCTGACAGCGTAGAAGCTGCGCAGATTGCACTTCTGGTCGTCCACATAGATCAGGCCGTGACCTTTGTCGCGCAGACCCAAAGCCTCTGAGGCTCTGATGGCATCGTAGGAGAAGTGGGTCTTGGGGAGGAGCAAGCTCGCAGCGAACTGATTGGCCTGTACCTCCATGCGCTTGACGTACTTCGGGGTCAGCGCGGGGTCGATGCCTCCGACTAAGTCAGTGGAGTGAACCCGGTACGGTGGACAATCTTCCAGTTGTCCCCAGACCTGAGGTTCTATGCCCCGCACCCGCCCCGCCTACCCGCTCGAGTTCCGCGAGCAGATCGTCGAGCTCCACCACGCAGGCCGCTCCGTCGCCGAGCTCGCGCGCGAGTTCGAGCCGACCGAGCACACGATCCGAGCGTGGATCAAGAAGGCCGACCCGTCTCCGCTCGCCCGAGCCGCTGAGGCCGACCGCGACGAGTTGGACCGGCTCCGCAAGGAGAACCGCAGGCTCCAGCAGGAGCGCGACATCCTCGCAAAAGCCGCGGCTTGGTTCGCTCGGGAGACCGACTCGGTGCCGTCGAGGCCTTCGAGTTCATGAGGGCGCACCAAGCCACCTTCCCCGTCGCCGTCATGGCCGACGTCCTCCGCGTCTCCCGGAGCGGCTACTACGCATGGCGCGACCGCCCACCGTCGGCACGGGCCGAGCGCGACGTCGAGATCGCCGAGGCCATCCGGGCCTCCCACGCGGCTTCCGATGGCTCGTACGGCGCGCTCCGCATCCACGAGGACCTCAAGGAGGCGGGCTTCCGCGTCGGCAAGAAGCGCGTCGCGCGGCTCATGCGCCAGCACGGCATCGTCGGCGTCACCCGGCGCCGAGGCCCCACGACCACGACGCGCACGGCTGGTACGCCGAAGGGGCCGGACCTCGTCGAGCGCGAGTTCACGGCCGACCGGCCCGACGCGCTCTGGGTCGCCGACATCACGTACGTCCCGACGGGCTCGGGCTTCCTCTACCTGGCCGTGGTCCTCGACGTCTTCAGCCGCCGGATCGTCGGCTGGGCGATGGCCGGGCACCTCCGGACGGAGCTCGTGCTGGCGGCCCTCGACATGGCCGTGGCTCAGCGGAAGCCCGACAGCGTCGTCCACCACTCGGATCACGGGTGCCAATACACGTCTCTGGCCTTCGGCGCTCGGTGCCGCGAGGCCGGCGTCCGTCCGTCGCTCGGCAGCATCGGCGACTGCTTCGACAACGCGATGTGCGAGAGCTTCTTCGCGACGCTCGAATGCGAACTGATCGACCGGCGCCGGTGGGCGACGAAGGCTGAGGCTCGGATGGCCCTTTTCCAGTTCATTGAGGGCTGGTACAATCCACGACGCCGCCATTCCGCGCTCGGCTACGACTCTCCGATCGCACACGAGCAGAAACACCACGGGGCGCTCGCCGCCTCATACTCCTAAACCGTCCACCGAAGCGGGTTCACTCCACAGCTTCCTCAACATACTCCCTTGTCATGATTGAGCCATGCCCCATGAAGTAGTGTCCGAGTTCATGAGCTAGCGTGAAGCGTTGTCGGGCCACTAGGTCAGCACCCAGGTCGAACACCACGACCTCCAGAGGGTCGAAGGCGATTTTGCCGAGCATACCGCGAGTCGCCTCGGCTTCGGACCGGACCGCAGCCAGGACCGTAGTCATGCCGGATTCCGTTTCCTCATGCTCGCAGATCGCTGCCAGGTTGACTTGGCCGCCCTTATACCCGGCTTCATTGAGGACCTCCGAGGCACGTTCGTCAATGGCTTCCGCGGACTGATACGGGACGACCCTTCTATCGGGCTTCCGCTTGTTGCGGATCTTCTTGAGGAGAGGCTGATCTTCGTCGTCGTCCGCCAGCGTCAGGAGCAACGCGCCTATACTGTTCGTGAACGTCGAGCCACCGGACGCGAAAAAGTCGTAGTACGAACTAACGTAGTCGCTCTGGGTCAGCCCGCGCTGAATCTCAGGCCACTCCGAACTGGTGGGACTCCAAACTCCAAACGCTGATGGGGACCTCTGCAACACCCACTTGAAGTCCTCAGAGCCAAGGTATCTAAGGAGTCCGATTCCTTTAGAACGGGCGTACTCAACGGCTCCCTGCTGAAACGCGCTGCTCGACGCCAGTACGCACTTGACTCTGCCAGCACCGACTTGCTGGGCCTTGGCGAAGAACTCCTCTACCTTGCCCACCTCGATTGGCTTCCTGTAGTTCTTGCACTCGATCAGATACAGAATTGAGTAATCGGTGGCCCCCGGCATCGAGATCTCGACCGACACGTCGAACACAATTTTGTCGTTCCGGTCGCGGGAGTAGTAGCCCTTCTGCCGATGAAGCGATACGCACTCCGGCCGAGCGAAGAACCTGTTCTCGGCGACCAGCAGGGAGATGTGATCGTAGACCGATGCTTCTAGCTTGTCGCCAATTGCCGTCGTGTTCATTCAGCCAGCGGTGGATTCACTAGACCACGGTCGGTGTGCGGCGTAACAGGGTGTTCGCAGGACCGGCGCGGGACAACGTGCGAAGCCTCGGCCGGATAACGCCGGGAGCATACGGGCGAGCCCGTTGCCCTGCAACGCACGGCCGCACTGCGCCACATGTTCTCCGGTCCTCGCTCTGACAACGCGCCCAGGCCCAGCGACCCTGGTCGCCAGTCTCTATCGGACGACGGTGGGAGGAGTCGCGCAGCGCCGTCGCTGACGCTCCGCACGACATCGACGAGGCGGAAGAAGCGGACCGTCACGAATGTGTTTGCGCAGAGACGTAGGTCAGCCCGTCGGAGAGCAGGTGGCGTCCGGCGCTACCTTCCGGGCCGTCACCCGCCCGCCGCCTTGCGCGAAGCCGTCTTCGTCCGCCGCCGCGCGCCCACCTGGCGCGCCTTGGAAGCGCTCCTCGACGCCGACGGCCCCGACCCCGACGCGCTCGCCGACGCCTACGTCCGCCTGGGCGACGACCTCGCCTACGCCAAGACGTTCTTCCCGGGCTCGGCGGCGGCGGCCTACCTCAACGACCTCTCGGCGCAGGCCCACGCCCAGATCTACCGGAACCGCCGTGAGGAGCGCGGTCGGCTCGTCCGGTTCTGGACGCACGAGGTGCCGATGGCGGTGTGGCACGCGCGGGGGGCGCTGCTGGCGTCGCTGCTCCTGTTTGTGGGCGCCGTCGGCGTCGGCGTGGTCTCGTCGCGCGGCGACGCCACGTTCGTCCGCCTGATCCTGGGCGACGGCTACGTCAACATGTCCCAGGCCAACGTCGAGGCCGGCGACCCGTTCGCCGTCTACAAGGACGCCCGCCAGCTCGACATGGTGCTGGGCATCGCGTTCAACAACGTCCGCGTGTCGTTCCTGGCGTTCGCCGGGTTCTTCCCCGGCGTGCCCGTGCCGGGCGCCTCGGTCGGGACGGGCTGGGTGCTGGTCACGAACGGGATCATGGTCGGCGCGTTCGCCCACCTGTTCGCGGCGGAGGGGCTGATGGGCGAGTGGCTCCGGGTCGTGATGATCCACGGGACGCTGGAGCTAGCGGCCATCGTCATCGCCGGAGGTGCGGGCCTGACAATGTGGAACGCCGTGTTCCTGCCCGGCACCTACCCCCGCTTGGTCGCGCTCCAGCGCGGCGCCCGCCGGGGGCTGACGATCGTCGTCGGGCTGGTGCCCGTGTTCCTGATCGCGGCGCTGTTGGAGGGCGTCGTGACGCGCCGGACCGAGATGCCGCTGTGGGCGAGTTTGGTCGTCATCTTGGGGTCGCTGGCGGCGCTCGTCGGCTACTTCGTCGTGCTCCCAGCCCTCCGTGGTCGCGCCCGCTCAGCGGACCGAGGTCTTCCCGAATCGAGAGGGGACGGAGCGGGGGTCAGGGGCTCCACCCCGTCCGCCCCCTCCATTCCGGCCACCCCCTGACCCCGCGCCAGCCATGCCCGACGTGTTCCCCGACGACGGCGAGATCCGCTTCCGCCGCGCCCGCGACGCCGGCGACGTCCTCAACGCCACCATCGCCTTTCTCCGGGCGAACGCCCGCGAGCTGCTGACGAGCTACGTCGCGCTCGTCGCCCCGATCGCCTTGGCGACGGGCATCGCGACCGGTCTCTACATGCACCAGATGGGCGACGTGCTGCTCGACCCGACGGCGCTCGAAGAGGACCCGTTCGCCATCTTCGGCACGACGTACTTCGGGATCTTGCTGTTCGGCCTGCTCGGCTCGGCGCTGACGGCGGCGGCGGCGGCGGGCTACGTCCGCCTGTACCGGGAGGGCCGGGCCGGCGAGATCACGGCCGGCGTGCTGTGGGAGGAGGCGCGGGGCCTGCTGCTCCCGTTCGTGGGGCTCCCCCTCGTCTACGGGCTCGTGCTGATCCTGTCGGCCGTGATCGCCATCGTCCCGTGCCTCGGCCTCATCGCGTGGCTCGCGCTCATCGTGTGGTCGCTCCCGTATTACGCCGTCACCCTCGCCACGCGGGCGTTGGAGGAGCCGACGCTGGCGGCGGCGTGGCAACGCGCGCGCGTCCTGGTCAAGGGCTCGTGGAGGCCGGCGTTCGGCGCGCTCGCGCTGGCGGGGATCCTGTTCTACGTCGTGATCCTGGTCGTCTCGATCCCGCTCTACGTCGTGATGGCCGTCGTCGGGATCAACACGGCGGCGACCGACCCGTCGGCCATGTTCTCGGTGATGGGCGCCGTGATGGCGCCGCTCCAGGTGGTGACGTACGCCGGCTACCTGCTGCCGCTGCTCGCCGTGTTCTTCGTCCACGGCCGGCTGGCGGAGGAGCTGGATGGGACCGGCCTCCACGACGACCTCGACACGTTGGCGGGCGAGGTCTCGACGGCGCCACGCTCGACGCCCGCTCCGCCGCTGGACGACCTCGACGGACCGCTCGACGCGCCGACGGACTCGTTGCCGACGGACCCGCCGCCCACCGACGCCCCAGACGACGGCACGGCCGGCGGCTTCCGAGGAGGCGGCTTCCGCTCGTGACCCTGTCCGTCGTCTGGCTGGCGGTCGTCTTGCAGGCGCCCGTGCCTCCGCCTCTGCCGCCCCCGGCCCCGCCGCCGGTCGACGTGGGGGAGAAGCCCGACGTCGTGTTCGAGGAGATCGTTGACGTGCTCGACGCACCCCTCGCGACCGACACGCTCCGCCCGCGCCCGGTCCCGGCCACCGTCGATGCGTACCGCGCCGACCCTGACTTCCAGTACGACGACGTCGAGGCCGAGGGGGCGTCGCTGTGGGAGCTGATCGGCCGCTGGCTCCGGCGGACGCTGTGGGACCCGATCCGCGAGAACACGACGTCCGACGCCCGGTGGACGGTGGCCGTGCTCGTCGCCGTGGCCGTGCTCGGGTGGGCCGTGTCGCGGCTGCTCCGGGCCGAGGGCGCCGGCGGCGTGTTCGCCCGCCGCGCCGGAGCGGGCGGAGGCGTCGGCCCGCTGCTCGACGCCGAGGACATCGGCGCGGTCGATTTGGGGACGCGGCTGCGCGACGCGCTGGGCCGGGGCGACCACCGCGAGGCCGTCCGCGTGCGGTACCTCCTGTTGCTCCAGGCGCTCGACGCGGCCGGCGCACTCGCCTGGCGCCGCGACAAGACGAACCGCGAGTACGTCGCCGAGGTGTCGGCCTCGGACCGGGCCCACGCCGGCCCGTTCGCCCGGGCCACGCGCGCGTTCGACGCCGTGTGGTACGGCGAGCGGCCGGTCTCGCCGGCCCTCTACGCCGATCTCGCGCCGGTCTTCGACCGGGCCGCGCCCCGACCGTCGTGAGCATCCGCGGCTACGTCCTGCTCCTGGTCGGCCTGGTGGTCGCGCTCGTCGCGATCGAGCTCGCTCAGCCTCGGCCGCTCGACTTGCGCGTGCGCCTCGAGCGCGAGGGGGACGCGCCGTTCGACGCCGAGGTCTTTTTCGCGTCGCTGCCCGAGTGGCTCGGCCAGCCCGTCGAGCCCGTCGCCGTCCCCACGTTCGAGCGGCTGGCGGACTCGACGCTGCGCGGGCTCACGTTCCTCGTCCTGGCCCAGTCCGTCGCCCCGGACGACGCCGAGGCCGAGCGGATGCTCCGGTTCGTCGAGGCCGGCAACACCCTCGTGATCCTGACGCACTCGCTGACGGGCCCGCTCGCCGCCGCCCTGGCCGACCCCACCGAGGTCGATGTCGAGGACCCAGACGTTGGCCTGATCGACCCGATCGTGAGCGACTTCGAGACGGTCGTCACGGCCGGCGTCTTGGGCGCGGTCGAGCCCGACACGCTCCGGCTGGTGTCGCCGGGCGTGGCCGGTGTGTATGCGTTCCCGGTCGAGGTCCGCGGCGGCGAGATCTACGGGCTGGACGCCGGCCGGAGCGAGGTGCTCGGGACCGCCGTGTGGCCCTTCGACGACACCGACGTGATGGTCACCCTCGCCCGCGTTCGCTACGGACGGGGCGAGGTGCTCCTGTCCTCGACCCCCCTCGCCGTGTCGAACGCGGCACTCACCGGCGACGGCGACGGCCCGGCCTACGCCGCCGCGCTCGTCGCCGCGCTGCCGGACCAGCCGGTCCTGTGGGACGACTACCACAAGCCGTACCAGGAGCACGCCCAGACGCCGCTCCGGTTCGTGCTTCAGACGCCCGCGCTGAGGGGCGCCTACGTCACGCTGCTGCTGGCGGGCCTGCTCTACGTCGCGTTTCGGGGGCGGCGCTGGCAGCGCGCCGTCCCCGTCGTGGCGCCGCCGCCGAACGCCCAGCGCGAGTTCGCGCGGACCGTCGGCCGCCTCCACTTCGTCCACCGCGACGACCGGGGGCTAGCGCGCCGGATCGAGGCCCACGTCCTGGATCGGTTCCGGTCGGAGCTTCGCTTGGCCGAGCCGGCGCTCGACGCCGAGACGGCCCGGCTCGCCGCCGCCCGCGCGGGCGTGCCCGAGACCGAGGCGACGGCCCTGTTCGCCGCCTTGCGCCGCGCCCGCCAGCGCCCCGACCCCGACGACTTGGTCCGCCTCGACGCCCGCGTCGCCCGCTTTTTCCGCCACGTGTAACGTTGCCCCTCATGTCCGACTCTGCCCCCGATCCTCTCGACGGCTCCGACGAGACCCGCGGTACGCCGCCCTCTCCCCAGGTCGAGTCCCCTCTCCCCCCGGGAGAGGCCGCGTCGTCCTCCGATGTGGGAGGGGTTCCGCCTCACTCCCAGGCCGTCATCCCCGCGCAGGCGGGGACCCAGGGTGGCGACCTTGGTGCCCCGCCCTCCCTGGATTCCCGCCTGCGCGGGAATGACTCGTCGGGGAGGATCGAGGCGAGTGAAGATGCCGAGGCCCAACTCCGGGGAGAGGGACGGGGCCTGCCCCGGACTCGGTCCGGGGGCGAGGGCGGCATTCCCAATCCCGCGCCTCCCGAACGCACGGGCGACGCCGACCCGTTCGCGCCGACCGCCGACCTCGCGCCCGTCGCCGACGCCGTCGACGCGCTCCGCCAAGCCATCGGGACGCTCGTCGTCGGGCAGCACGGGCTGGTGGACGAGTTGGTGGCGTGCCTGCTCGCGGGCGGCCACGCGCTCATCGAGGGCGTCCCCGGCGTCGCCAAGACGCTGACGGCCAAGCTGCTCGCCCGGGCCTCGGGCCTCGACTACGCCCGCATCCAGTTCACGCCCGACTTGATGCCGGCCGACGTGCTCGGGACGAGTGTGTTCTCGCCGGCCACCCACGCCTTCGAGTTCCACCCCGGCCCCATCTTCGCCCAGATCGTCCTGATCGACGAGATCAACCGGGCGCCGGCTAAGACGCAGGCGGCCCTGTTCGAGACGATGGAGGAGCAGCAGGCCACCATCGACGGCGTGACGCACGCATTGCCGGACCCGTTCATGGTGGTGGCGACGCAGAACCCCATCGAGCACGAGGGGACGTACCGCCTGCCCGAGGCCCAGCTCGACCGGTTCCTGTTCAAGGTCGTCGTGGACTACCCGTCGGAGGCCGAGGAGGTCGAGATGCTGACGCGGTTCCAGGCGTTCGGCGGGGTGATGGACGAGGCCCGCGTCGAGGCCGTCCTCGACGCTGACGCGCTGCGCCGGGCCCAGGCGACGGTCCGCACGGTCCGTGTCGAGGCACCGGTCTTGGGCTACGCCGCCGCCATCGTCGCGGCCACCCGGCGTCACCCGGCCCTCACGTTGGGCGGAAGCCCGCGCGCCACGCTCGCCCTCGTTCGCGGAGCGAAGGCCGTTGCCGCCATGTCGGGCCGCGACTTCGCCACGCCCGACGACTTGCGGACCATCGTCGCCCCGGCGCTCCGCCACCGGGTCCTGCTCACGGCCGAGCGCGAGATCGAGGGGGTCCTGCCGGAGACGGTCCTGCGCCGGATCGTCGAGGAGATCGAGGTGCCGCGATGAGGGGAGGGATACGGGACGGGGAGGGATGGAGGGATGGGGGAGGGCACTCCGTCCCGAGCAGGGAGGGCGAGGGGCTGGCCCCTCATGCCTCTGGCGTCCCGTATCCCTCATCCCTCTTTCTCACCGCCCGCCCGTTCTGGGCCCTGCTCGCGCTGGCGGCCGGGTTCGTGGCCGCGTTCGCGTGGCCGCCGCTGCTGCCCGTCGTCACCGGCGGAGCGTTCGTGCTGGCGGTCCTGGCCATGGCCGACGGCGTGCTGCTGTGGGGGACGCGCGGCGGGGTCGGGGGCGTGCGCGAGGTGCCGGACAAGCTGTCGCTCGGCGACCCGAACGAGGTGGCCGTCGAGGTCCGCAGCCGGTACCCGTTCCCCATCTCGGCGCGCGTGATCGACGAGGTGCCGGTCCAGTTCCAGGAGCGCGGCGACGGCCACGTCGTCCCGGTCGAGGCGCGCGGGATGGCCAGGCTGACGTACACGCTCCGGCCGGTCCGGCGCGGGGCGTACGGCTTCGGACGTCTGCTCGTCTACGCCTCGTCGCCGCTGGGGCTGCTGGCGCGGCGGTTCGTCGTCGCCGAGGGCGGCGAGGCCGTCGTCTACCCGTCGATCCAGCAGATGCGGCGCTATGCGTTCCTGGCCGAGAGCGACCGGCTCCGCGAGGTCGGCGTCAAGAAGGTCCGGCGGCGGGGCCACACGATGGAGTTCGACCAGGTCCGCCCGTACGTGGCCGGCGACGACCGGCGGTCGGTCAACTGGAAGGCGACGGCGCGGCGGAGCGCGCACGAGCCCCGGCTGATGGTGAACACGTACCAGGACGAGCGCGAGCAGCCGGTCGTCGTCGCCCTCGACATGGGCCGGGCGATGCGGTCGCCGTTCGAGGGCATGACGCTGCTCGACCACGCCGTCAACGCGGCGCTCGTGATCCTCAACACGGCGCTCTTGACGGGCGACCGGGCCGGGCTGGTGGCCTTCGACCGCGAGGCCCGCGCTGTCGTCGCGCCGGACCGGCGGCGGGGCCAGCTCGCGGCGCTCTTGGACGCGCTCTACCGGCTCGACCCGGGCTACCAGGACCCGTCGTTCGAGGACCTCTACGCGACGCTCCGAGGGCGTCTCCGCCAGCGGTCCCTCGTCCTGCTCTTGACCAACATCGACACGGTCGCCGGGCTCGAACGGCAGCTCCCCTACCTCCGGCGGATCGCGCGGGCGCACCGGGTCGTCGTCGTTCTGTTCGAGAACACGGGCATCCGCGACCTCCTCGCGGCCCGGGCCGAGCGGCTCGAAGACGTCTACGTCAAGGCGACCGCCGAGTCGCTCGCCCTCGAAAAGCGCGAGATCGTCCGGACGCTGGAGCGCCACGGCATCGGCGCGCTCCTAACGACGCCCGAGCGGCTGACGGTCGACGCGGTCAACCGGTACCTCCAGATCAAGGCGCAGGGGGCGCTCTGACCGCTCCGCGCCGGCCGAACACTCGCGACATCTGCCGTCCTCTTCTCGCACCTCCCGAGCGGCAGGAGACGGGACGCGGAGTGCTCCCCTCGACCCGTCGCCGCAGGTGTGACCGGACGACTCCGGTAGGACTCGCGCACTACCGGTCCGATGCGCCGGTCACATGGCCTCGGTCTGTTGTCCGGTTCATTGTTTCTTGATACTTGGAGCGGCACGCTCCAATCCCGCCATTCCAAGAAGCGACGGCGGTCGCTGGCCGGACGCGCGTCTGATGACGGGGTGAGGACTCCGACAACGGTCCCATTGTGATTGTGTGAAGGGCCCGAGATCGCCTACCGTTGGCCCGGCGTCGGCGACTCTGCCGGCCCCCCACCACACTCCCCATCCATGACCTTTGCACCTCTGCGCCGGGCGACTGCCCTGGCCGTGTTCGTCCTCGCGCTGGCCCCGATGGCGTCCGCCCAGAGCGGCCAGTCGGACCAGCTCTCGAGCTTTGCGTCTGTGGACCGCGTCTCGTGGCACGAGGACCGCGACGTCCCCCTCTTCCTGGCCGGTGACCTTGGTGCGGCGACCTCGGCCGACGCCTTTTTCCGCGCCCACGCGGGTGCGTTCGGGTTCGAGGACGCGCCCGACGTCGTGGTCACCGAGACCACGACCGACCAGCTCGGCCTGACGCACGTCCGCGTGCAGCAGACCGTCGGTGGCGTGCCGGTGTGGGGCGCCGAGAGCGCGCTCCACGTCCGTCGCGGCCAAGCCTACGCCTGGGGCGGCGACCTCCACCCGGGCGCGGTCGGCGTCTCGACGCGGCCGGCGCTCGACGCCTCGGCGTCGATCCAGGCCGCCCAGCGGGCGCTCGGCTCCGTCGAGTACCGCCGCTCCGTCGGCGACGCGCCGCTCTCCGGCCAGGCCGAGGTCGACGAGTGGGCCCCGCAGGTCGGGCTGGTCGTCTTCCCGCACGACGAGGGCTACCGGCTGGCGTACCACGTCCGCCTGTTCGTCGACGCGCCGACACCGGCCAACTGGGAGGTGTTCGTCGATGCCGCGACGGGCGAGGTGATCCACCGGTTCAACTCGCTCCACACGTTCGACCCGCGCGCCGAGGCAGCCTCCGGCGTTCCCTACGCCCGGACTCCGGACACGTCGGTCCTGTTCGCCGGCCCCACGAACGGGACCGGGACGAGCACGTTCGGCGGGACGCTCGCGATCCCGACGTTCCTCTCGGGCTCGAGCTACTACCTCTACGACACGACGCGCGGCCCGCAGTACATCCGGACGATGACGGCCAACAACGGGACGGGCCTCCCGGGCAGCTACATCACCGACTCGGATAACAACTTCACGGCGACCGCGGCCCGGGCCGGCGTCGACGCCCACTTCGGGGCCGTCGCGACGTTCGACTACTACAAGAACACGCACGGCCGGAACAGCTACAACGGCAACAACGCATCGATCACGAGCACCGTCCACTACTCGTCAAACTACAACAACGCATTCTGGAACGGGTCCCAGATGGTCTACGGCGACGGCGACGGGACCACGTTCGCGCCGCTCGTCGAGCTCGACATCGTGGCCCACGAGTTGACGCACGCTGTGACGTCGTCGACGGCCGGGCTCATCTACCAGAACGAGTCGGGCGCGCTCAACGAGTCGATGTCGGACATCTTCGCCATCATGGTCGACCGGAACGACTACACGGTCGGCGAGCTCTCGTACACGCCGGGCGTGCCGGGCGACGCGCTCCGGAGCCTGAGCAACCCGCCGGCCGGGAACCAGCCCGACAACTACGCCGACCGCTACATCGGGTCCCAGGACAACGGCGGCGTCCACATCAACTCGGGCATCTCGAACAAGGCGGCCTACCTGCTCAGCGCCGGCGGCACGTTCCGCGGCGTGACCGTCGCCTCGATCGGTCGGGCCAAGGTGGAGAAGATCTTCTACCGCGCCCTCACGACCTACTTCACCCAGTCGACCAACTTCGCGGGTGCCCGACAGGGCACGTTGCAGGCGACGGCCGACCTCTACGGCTCGGGCTCGTCGACGTACACGGCGGTCCAGAACGCCTGGGCCGCGGTCGGCGTCGGGACGACCGGCGGCGGGGGCGGCGGCACGCCGCAGTGGCGCTACGAGACGGCCAACCTCCAGACGCCGCACAACTACCCCAACAACTACAACAACACGAAGACCTACTCGAAGCCGGGCGCCCAGCGCGTCGCGATGTACTTCGAGCAGTTCGACTTGGAGACGAACTACGACTACGTCTACATCAAGGACGCGAGCGGGGCGACGAAGGCGACCTACACCGGCAACCGCGCCGCGTTCTGGGCCATCGTCGACGGCACCACGATCCGGGCCAACATCGTGACCGACGCCTCGGTGACGCGCTACGGCTACCGCGTGACGCAGGTCGCGTACTTCTCGGACCAGGCGCTCCTGGGCGGCGAGTTGGTCGAGCCGCGCGGCGGCGGCGTCGAGGCGGTGGGCGACGTCGCGAGCGACGTCCTGGCCGTCCGTCCGGCGAAGGCCGAGGCGGAGGTGGCCGAGCTGGCGCTGGCGGTCGGGCCGAACCCGGCCGGGGCGACGACCACGGCGACGGTCTCGCTGCCCCACGCCGGCGACGTGCGCGTCGTGGTCCTCGACCTGCTCGGCCGCGAGGTCGCCGCGCCCCACGCCGGCGCGCTCGACGCGGGCCGGACGCCGATCCAGATCGACACGTCGGCGCTGCCGTCGGGCGTCTACGTCGTCGTGCTTGACGCCGACGGCCAGCGGCTGACGCGCCAGGTCACGGTCGTCCGCTAGCGCGGTCCCCGAGTCCCCGGGTCCCACCACCGCGACGCTCGGGATCGAGCCCCTGCCTCAGCCGAGGCGGGGGCTCTTTCGGTGTGGGGGGCTCGCTTCGCTTACGGGAACGGGGAAATAGGGGCGGGGAATGGGTTAGAGGGCGGCCTCGCAGGTCGGACGGTGGGACCGATGCGCGCACCCGCACGTCCACAGGTCCACTCGCCCACACGTCCACGTCCCCCCATGAACCGCCTCGCCGACACCCACAGCCCGTACCTCTTGGGCCACGCCGACAACCCGGTCGACTGGTGGCCGTGGTCGGACCAAGCGTTCGCCGAGGCCCGCCGCCGCGACGTGCCGGTGTTCCTGTCGATCGGCTACGCGACGTGCCACTGGTGCCACGTCATGGAGCACGAGTCGTTCGAGGACCCCGTGACGGCCCGGCTCCTCAACGAGGCGTTCGTCCCGATCAAGGTCGACCGCGAGGAGCGGCCCGACGTCGACGGCGTCTACATGTCGGCCGTGATCGCGGCGACGGGCCACGGTGGCTGGCCGCTGACGGCGCTGCTGACGCCCGACACGCGCGAGCCGTTTTGGGTGGGGACCTACCTCCCGCGCGAGAGCCGGGGCGGGCGGATCGGCGTCCGCGACCTGGCGACGAGCGTGTCCCAGCACTGGCGCCACAACGCCGAGGGCGTCCGGCGGTCGGCGGCCGAGCTGGCCGGCGTCGTCCGCAAGATGGCCGTGCTGGAACCGGGCGACGCGCTCGGCGAGCGCGACCTCGCAGCCACGGCCGACGCGCTCGGGCGCCGGTTCGACTCGGAGCACGGCGGGTTCGGGACCGCGCCCAAGTTCCCGACGCCGCACCACGCCCTCTTCCTGCTCCGCCGGGCGTCCCAGACCGGCGACGGACGACTGGTGGCGATGGCCGTCGCCACGCTCCGCGCGATCCGCCGGGGCGGCATCTTCGACCAAGTCGGCGGCGGGCTCCACCGCTACTCGACCGACCGGATGTGGGTGCTGCCCCACTTCGAGAAGATGCTCTACGACCAGGCGACCTACGCGCTCGCGTGCGCCGAGGCGTACCACGCCGTCGGCGCGCCCGACCTCCGCGAGGCGGCCCAAGCGACGCTCGACTACGTCCTGCGCGACCTGCGGAGCGACCGGGGCGGCTTCTTCTCGGCCGAGGACGCCGACTCGCTCGACGCCTCCGGCCACCGCGAGGAGGGCGCCTTCTACACGTGGACGACGGCCGAGCTCGAAGACGTCCTGGGACCGGACGACGCCCGGCTCGCCGCCGACGTCTGGGGGACGGACCCCGACGGCAACTTTCTGGACGAGGCCACGCGCCAGCCAACGGGCGCGAACGTGCTCCACCTGCTCGACCCGGCCTTGGCGCAGTCCGACCCGCTCGCGGCGACGGCCGCCCGCCTCGGCCTCGACGTGGGCGACCTCCGCACCCGCCTCGACGGCATCCGCGCCCGGCTGTTCGACGCCCGCGCTCGGCGCCCGCGTCCGCTCCTCGACGACAAGGTGCTGACCGACTGGAACGGGCTCGCCGTCGCCGCCTTCGCCGTCGCCGCCCGGACGTTCGGCCGCGACGACTACGCCCGCGCCGCTCGCGAAGCGGCCGACTTCCTGCTCGCCGAGATGCGGACCGACGACGGCGACCTCCTGCACCGCTGGCGCGGCGGCGAGGCCGGCCTCGCCGGCCTCGTGGACGACTACGCCTTCTTCGTCTGGGGGCTCGTCGAGCTCTACCAAACCTCGTTCGATGAGGCGCATCTGGCGGTGGCCCTCGACCTCCACGACCGGATGCTGGAGCGGTTCGGAGCGCCCGACGGCGGCACCTTCCGCGCCCCTGCCGACGCGCCCGACCTCCTCGTCCGCCAGCGCGCGCTCGACGACGGGGCGATCCCGGCCGGCAACAGCGTCGCCACGCTCAACGGGCTCCGGCTGGCACGGCTCACCGGCCGGGCCGACCTGGAGGACGCCGCCCGCCGCGCGCTCGACGCGCCCGACGTGGTCCGCGAGCACCCGTCCGGCTTTGCGCACTTGCTCACGGCGGCGGCGTTCGCCGAGGGCCCGGCGCAGGAGGTCGTGATCGCCGGCGACCGCGACGCCCCCGACACGGCCGCGATGCTGGCGGCGGTCCGCTCGGTCTACGCCCCGTTCGCCGTCGTCGTCCTGCGGACGCCCGGGGACGGGCCGGCGCCGATCACCGACCTCGTCCCGTTCGCGGCCGAGCAGACGGCGGTCGACGGCCGGGCGACGGCCTACGTCTGCCAGAACCACGCCTGCCAGGCCCCGACGACGGACCCCGACGTCGCCCGCCGAACGCTCGCGGAAGCGGTCGACGGGGACCGGGTCAGGCCGGGGTGATCCCTCTGTCCTGGCCGTAGGTGTCCCTACCGAGGCTCAGCCGGTGACCAGCCGAATCGACCCGCTGCCCGTGTCGACGCGCAGGCGCGGCCCGCCCCGTCCGAGTTGGCCCCGGGCCTCGTCGCGCTCGCGGTCGCCCGAGAAGCCGAGGGCCTCGTCGATGCGGACCGACCCCCCGTCGAGGTCCACGTCGAACCCGGCCCCGCGCGGGACGCGGACGGTGACCGACCCGCTGCCGGCGCTCAGCGACGCGGCGGAGGCCGAGCGCAAGGTGAGCTCGATGCTGCCCGAGCCCGTGTCGACCTCGGACGGCCCGTCGACCGAGCCGACGGCCACGCTGCCCGAGCCGGTGTCGACGACGAGCGAGCCCTCGACGCGGTCGACCTGGACGCTGCCCGAGCCCGTGTCGATGCGGACGTCGCCGCGGAGCGTCCGGGCGCGGACGTTGCCCGAGCCGGTGTCCAAAACCACGCGGTCCCCATCGACGTCGGCCACGTCCACGTTCCCGCTCCCGACGTCGACGGCCAGGTCACCCTGGAGCGAGGCCACCTCGACGTTGCCCGAGCCGAGGTCGAGCACGGCCGAGTACCGGCGCGGGACCTCAACGGTCACCTGGAAGCGGGCGTCGGTTCGGCGCATCGACCACCGGCGGCGCGGCGGGTCCGTGCGGACGACCAGGTCGCCGCCGTCGGCGCGGGCGCTGAACCGGCGGCGCTCGAACTCGGCTTGGGCGTCGCGTCCCCGGCCCTCGACCACGACCCGGGCGCGGTCGCCGGAGACCGTCCGGACGGCCACGTTCTCGCTGCCCAGGTCGAGCCGGAGCGTGCCGCCGGACCGGACCCGGAACGACTCGTCGAACAGGACGTCGCGCGACGAGACCGACGCGACGTCGACCGTCACCGTGTGGGCGTCCTTGTCGTGGACCCGCTCGACACGGATCTCGTGGCCCGCCGTGGCAGATCGCAGCGCGCGCGCGCCGACGGTGACGAGGAGGACGCCCAGGAGGGCGATCAGGGCACGTTGGATCCGGCGGCGGCGCAGCGACATGGCGGGGGAGGAGGAGGAGTGTGTGCCGTCCGTACGGGGCTCGGCCGCGAGAAGGTACAGGGGGTATGCTAAAAAACCGGCATCGCCAAGTGTGCGGACCTTTCGGTCGTGACCGACGGCGGTCGTAGACTGCCCCGGCCCGCTCCCTCCGCGATGCTTCCTCTTTCCGCCCGACCGCTCCCGCTCCGCCGGTCCGATGACGGGACCGTCCGCGTCGGCGGTACGCGCGTCACCCTGGACTCCGTCGTCACGCTGTACGAGGAGGGCGCGACGCCGGAGCAGGTGGTCGAGAGCTTCCCGTCGTTCGACCTCGCCGACGTCTACCACACCTACGGCTACGTCACGCGCGAGCACGAGGCCGTGTCCGCCTATCTCCGCGAGCGCGCCGCCACGGCCGACGACCTCCGCTCCCGCGACGAGGTCCCGCTCGGACCTCGTCTCCGCAGGCGACGGCTCCAGAGCCGTCAGCGCCGGGGCGGGGCGAGCGAGGCCGCTTGATGCTCCGGCTGGCGTTCGACGAGGACGTCGACCACCGCATCCTGCGGGGGCTCTAGCGCCGGATCGGACGGCTCGCTGTCGAGACCGTCCAGGGCGTCGGCCTCTCCGGCGCGCCGGACTCTGCGGTTCTGGCGTGGGCCGCTCAGGAAGGGCGCGTGGTCGTCACGGCCGACCGCAACACTCGATCTCGATAGAGGGGAGGGCCGGCGGGGGGGCCTCCAAACGCACGGCGCCCCCAGCCGGGGGCGCACGCCGTCGAGCCGCGAGGGCTACGCCTCCTCGATCGTCACCGACGTCATCGTGTCGCCCTGGCGGATGGCGTCGACGACGTCCTGCCCCTCGGTCACCTTGCCGAAGACCGTGTGCCGGCCGTCGAGGTGGGGCTGGGGCGCGTGCGTGATGAAGAACTGGCTCCCGTTCGTGTTGGGGCCCGCGTTCGCCATCGAGATCACGCCGGTCTCGTGCTTGAGCGGGTTGCCGCTCGTCTCGTCCTCGAAGCGGTAGCCCGGCCCGCCGGTCCCGGTCCCGTTCGGGTCGCCGCCCTGGATCATGAAGTTGGGGATCACGCGGTGGAACGTGAGCCCGTCGTAGAACCCGTCGCGGGCCAGGGCCACGAAGTTGTTGACGGTTTTGGGCGCGTGCTCGGCAGACAGGTCGAGGACGATGTCGCCGCGGTCGGTCGCGATCGTCGCGCGGTAGCTAGCGTCCGTGTCGATCTGCATCGCCGGAGGGGCGTCGTATTGCTGGGCCATGGGAGTGGGGGATGGGAGAGGGAGGGACGAACGGGGGGAGGGCGGTCCCGGTTCGACGGCCCTCGGCGTCCGAGAGGGGCGGAGGGGGAGAAGCGGGCGGAGGGTGTTGGCCGGAGCCCTTCCGCCCTTCCATCCTCTCCGTCCCCGCCGCCCCCTCTGCGCTAGGCCACGGCCTCCTCGGCCACGAACTGGCGCTCGGCGAGGTCGGCGTAGAGGCCGCCGCGGGCTACGAGTTCGGCGTGCGTGCCGGTCTCGACGACGCGGCCGGCGTCGAGCACCACGATCCGGTCGGCGTCGCGGACGGTCGCCAAGCGGTGGGCGATGACGAACGTGGTCCGGCCCGTCATGAGGTCGGCCAAGGCGTCTTGGACGGCCGCCTCGCTGTGGGCGTCGAGGGCGCTCGTGGCCTCGTCGAGGAGCAGGATCGGCGGGTCCTTCAACAGCGCCCGGGCGATGGCGACCCGCTGGCGCTGGCCGCCCGACAGCTTGACGCCGCGCTCGCCGACCGGCGTGTCGTACCCGCTTTCGAACCCGACGATAAAGTCGTGGGCGTTCGCCGCCGCCGCCGCCGCCTCGACCTCGGCGTCGGTCGCGTCGAGCCGCCCGTAGCGGATGTTCTCGCGCAGCGTCGTCCCGAACAGCTGGACGTCCTGGGCGACGAGCGCGACGGACTCGCGCACGCTGTCGACCGTGACGTCCCGGAGGTCGACGCCGTCGATCCGGACGGCGCCGTCGCGGGGGTCGTAGAACCGGGGGATCAGGTGGAGCAGCGTCGTCTTGCCGGCCCCGCTCGGGCCCACGAGCGCGACCGTCTCGCCGGGCGCGGCCCGGACCGTCACGTCGCCCAAGATGGCCGGGCCGTCGCCGTAGCCGAACGTCACGCCGTCGAGCTCGACCGCGCCGCGGACCGGGCCGAGCGGCCGGGCGCCGGGCGCGTCGGCGATCTCGGGGTCCGTGTCGAGGATCTCGAACAGCCGCTCCGACGCGCCGGCCGCGCTCTGGAACGACGTGTAGAGCCGGCCGGCGCCGGCCACGCTCCGCGCGATGTTGAGCGCGTAGAAGATGAACGCGACCAGGGCCCCGGCCGTCAGCCGGTCCGCGATCACCTCGCGCCCGCCGAACCAGAAGATGACCGTGAGCGCGACCGAGAACCCGAGCCCGACGCCGGACCAGAACGCGGCCACGATCCAGGCCCGCCGCCGGGCCACGCCGAACAGCTCCTCGACGGCCTCCGTGTAGCGCCCGACCTCGTACGGCTCGCGCGCGAACGCCTTCACCACGCGGACGGCCGAGATCGCCTCCTCGGCCACGGCCGTCGTGTCGGCCAGCCGGTCCTGGATGCTCCGCGACAGCTTGCGCACGACCATCCCGAACGACCGCATCGCGACGGCGGCCGGCGGGACGACGGCGAAGATGACCAGCGACAGCCGCCAGTTCAGCGCGAGCATCAGCGCGACCGAGCCGACGAGCGTGAGCGCGAGCCGGAGCGTGTCGGCCAGGTCGCTCGTCACGGCCGACTGGATCTTCGAGACGTCGTTCGTGAGGCGGCTCGTGATCTCGCCCGTCCGCTGGTCCGAGAAGAACCCGAGCCCGAGCCGGTGGAGGTGGCCGTAGAGCGCGCGCCGGAGGTCGGTCACGACGCGCTCGCCGGTCCACTCCATGAGGTACGACCCGCCGAACCCCAGGGCGGCCTGGAGCACGAACAGCCCGCCGAGCGCGAGCGCGAGCCGGTCGAGCAGGGCCCCGTTCGACGCCTCGAACACGGAGTCGAGCAGGCGCTGGAGCCCGAGCGGGATGATGAGGCCGACCGACGTCGAGAGCAGCGTGAACGCGATCGCGACGGCCAGCCGCCCCCGGTAGGGCCGGGCGTAGGCCAGGATCCGCCGGAGCGAGGGGAGCAGCGGTCGGGACGGCCGGTCGGGGTCGGAGGCCGATCGGGCGGAGCGGGCTGGCGCGGAGCTCATGCGGGCCGAACGCGGGCCGGTGCGCCGGGATTCCTGCGGGGAGGCCCGCTCTGTGCGGAGAGCGCCGCTCCGCGGCGAGAGCGCGGCTGGCGCCGCCGAGAGCGCGGAGAGCCCCGCTCCGCCGGGAGGAGGTGGCCGGCGCCGCGAGAGCGTCGAGAGTGGCTTGACCTGCCGATCAGGCGCCCGCGCTCTCCGCGCTCGGATGCCGCGTTGCGGCGGTGTGGAGCCGGTGTCAATCCGCGCTCGGGTCGTCCGTCTTCAACGAGATCCGACATGAGGATCGGCCTGCCGAGCTTTATTGGGTTCCGCGCGCCCTGGGCCCTCCCCGGGGATTCGGCTCCCTCCCCCCGCTGAATGACTCCGCTCGCTTACCTGCGCACGTTCCGCCCGGACCGTGCCGTCTTGACCGGTGCCGCCTACGACCGGGGCGCCGTGGCCGTCTCAAAAGGGGACGTGGTCGGCGTGGTGATGATGGAACTAGGTGGGCCTCTGCGGCCAGACGAGGTCGAGCCGTTCCTCGAGAGCCGCTTGCTCGACCCGGTCGAGGTCGACCTGCCCGTCCCGCGGGCGCTCCGCCCCCGAGCCGCGCGGTTCCTCGCGCGCCGTCGGGGCCAGGAGCTCCGGCGCTCGTTCGAGATGATCGGCGGGTGCAGCCCGCTCCGGCGCCACGTCTCGGAGCAGGCCGACGTCTTGCAGCGCCGGCTCAACGGGCGGTTCGGGCCGGCGACCGGGGCCACGTTCCGGACCTACGTCGCCATGCGCCACGGCGACCCGTCGATGGAGACGGCCCGTCGACGGATGGCGGAGGACGGCGTGACGAAGGTGGTCCTGCTGCCGCTCCAGCCCCACTTCTCGGCGTCGATGGCCGGCTCGGCCCTCTCGTACTGGCGGGCCCACGGGACCGTCGAGGCCCCGACGGCGCTCGTGGCCGAGTACGCGACGCACCCCAAGCTCGTCGGCGCGCTCAACGAGCGGGTCGACGAGGGGCTCCAGCGGTTCCCGCGCGAGGTCCGCGACCGGGTCCAAATCCTGTTCGCCGCGCACGGCGCGCTCCGCCGCCACCTCCACAAGCTCGACGACCCGTACTGCTGCCACGTCCAGGCGACCGTCCGCACGGTCCTGGCGGCCCGGACCGACGGCCGGGCCTCGACCGTCGCGTTCCTGCCGCCGCTCGGCTCCGGCCGCGCCCTCGGGACCCGGCTGGGCGACGCCGTCGCCGACCTGGCCGACGACGGGGCCTCGGCGCTCCTGGTCGTCCCCATCTCGTTCCTGTCGGACCGCGTCGACACGGCGTACGACCTCGACGTGACGGCCCGGGCGGTCGCGGCCAAGGACGGGATCTCGCACTTCGAGGTCACGAACGGCCTCAACGGGCACCCCCTCGTGATCGACGCGCTCGCCGAGTGCGTCGCGACCCACATCGAGCCCGACGCGCTCGCCGGCGGCGACGGCCTCCTCGCTAGCGCCGACGGGCCGGACCTGGTGGCGACCGCCGTCAAGGCCCGGGTCCCGGCCTGCCCCGTCTGCGACCGCTCCGTCCCCACGCGGACCTGGCGGCCCGACGGGCCGACGTTCGAGCGGCTCGGCCCCAAGCCCGGCACCGGGCACTCCGACCGGGCGTCGACGGCCTAGCGCGATGGCGCCCTCGGACGCGCTCCTGAGGACGCTGGCGGCCGTCCCCCCTGGCGTCCGCGTGGTCGACCTCGCCTGTGGGGCGGGGCGGCACCTGGACCCGCTCGCCCGGCTCGGCTTCGACGTGTGGGGCGCCGCCTCCAACGCTGGGTCGGTCGAGGCCGCCCGTCAGGCGCTCGCCGCGACGCTCGGGGCCGAGGAGGCCGCGCGCCGCGTCACGCAGGCCCGCTCCGACGCCCTCGACACGCCCGACGCCTGGGCCGACTGGGCCGTGTTCTCGGCCCGGGATGCCGACGGTCCGGTCGACCTGGCGGCTGTGTTCGCCGAGGGCGCGCGCGTCTTGCGGCCCGGCGGCTGGATCTGGGCCGAGACCGAGGCGGCCGGCGGCCTCGAAGCGTCGGCCGAGACCGCCGGGCTCGTCGTGGCCCAGGAGCCGGCGGAGGACGACGGCTGGACGCACGCCATCTTCCGCCGGCCGGGCGACGTCGGCTAGACGGCGACGCGGGGCGAGAGCCGGCGCCAGACGGCCAGTCCGACGGCGCCGACCACGGCGAGCGGCCACAGCGGCAGCACGCCGAGGACGACGGCCCACACGCCGTGCCAGCCGGCCGCGACCGCGTCGACGGCCTGGGCGACCACGCCGGGCGCCGGCGGCGGGGCCGCCGTCGTCGCGGGGCCGACGATGGTCGCCCGGATCGTCCCGAGCGCGACGCCGCCGCGGAGCGACCGCGCCAGCGACTCCATCGACTCGATCTCGGCGCGGACGCCGTCGAGCCGCTCCTGGACCGCCAGCATCTCGCTGATCGAGCCAGCCTGGGCCACGAACCCGACGTAGCGGGCCTCGGCCGCCCGCTTGGCCCGGAGCCGGGCCTCGACGTCCACGACCTGCGCCGTCACGTCGTCCACGGCGACGGCGCGGGACTCGACGGTGCCGAGCGCGGCCAGGGCGTCGAGCGCGGCGTCGAACCGGTCGGAGGGGACGCGCAGCGTCAGCGTGGTCTGGGCGCTGCCGCCCTCAGCGCTGGCGTACGCCGAGCCGTCCTCGCCAGAGACGATGCCGCCGTAGCGGCCGGCGACGGCGCGGGCCTGGCGCAGCGTCTCGTCGTGGGTCTCGGTCGAGAGGTGGAGGTCGGCCGAGCGACGGAGCAGCCGCGACGCGAAGGCGGCGTCCGTGGCGACGGCGTCGGTGGAGACGGCCGCCTCGGCAGCCGGGGTCGCACGGGAGGGGGCCGAGGCGAGCGCGGCCGATTCGGCAACCTCGACGTTGGCCTCGACGTCGGCCTCGGCCATCAGGGCGGCGTCGGCGGTGGGGGCGTAGGCCGTAGCGTCGAGCGACTCGACCTCGGCGTACGAGTCGGAATCGGCCTGGCAGCCCACGAGGGCGACCAGGACGAGCAGGGTGAAAAATTTCATGGCAGGGGCGGGTGATCCCCGGGGGTGAGCCGCACCAACGGAACCACCTCACGCTTCTTGCCTCCTTCACGCTCGGGCTCTGGCCCTCCCTCGGCAGCGACAGCCTAGCCTGACACGTGGGCGAGTCCACCAGGCGCGAGCCGCGCGAGAGCTACCTGAACGGATGGAGCGAGCGGGACGAGGTCTTCGAGCTTGTCCGAGAACGCGCGGATGATGACGACCCGGAGCGTGAGCCGAGACCGATCCTGCTGGTACTCGATCCCCCGGTCGAGCGTCACGAAGGCCTCGAACTCGGCGTCGGCCGCGCGGAGCAACTCCCCGTTGAGCACACCCGACCACCCGTGCTCTTGAACCGTGACGACCTCGTGTTCGGACGAAAACTCCCGCTTCAGCTTCCGAGGCACGTTCTCGTCGAGGAGCACCCGCATCAGGCGACGGACTCCGCTTCCTGTGGGACGAGAGCGAGGGCGTCGTTCAGAGCGAGTGCGAGAAACGCTTCGGCCTGCTCACGGCTGACGCCCGGGAAGTCGTCGAGGAAGGCGTCGAGCGTGGAGCCCGTGCGGAGGTGGTGGACGAGGGAGTCGACCGGAACGCGAGTCCCGGTGAAGACGGGGGTGCCGCTGAGGATGCCGGAGTGCGAGTGGTAGACGTCGGCGCGGTCCATCGGGTGAGGAAGCGGGTTGGAGTCGAGAACGCCTTCGCTGGCCCGTCCGATCCGAGGCCACGATGGGTCTCCGCCTACCGGATCTCGAACGGCACTGAGACGACCTCCGACGACGGCACGGGTACAGTCTGTCGCTCGTCCTCGAAAAACTCCGACCGAACCCGGTACGTCCCCGCCGACAGAGCGAAGTCACCGACTCGTAACCGTGTGATCGGTGGGAGGTCAAGGACGGCCTCCCCCGGCTCGAGGCGCCTCGGATAGCACGCAACGGCGAGGCGGAGGTACCAGGACCCGATCTCGACCCACGTTTCGTCCTCCCGCCGTTCGAGCGTGTGCTGGAACCCGTTGCACTCGTAGTAGACCGTACGGTCCGAGACGTTGACGGCGCCGACGTCGATGTGGACGTCACCCGAGGTCGCGGCGTAGACCGCGCGGTCGGCTCGAATCTCGATGGTCACGCCCGGCGCAGGGCCTCCGGCGTCGCAGGCGAGCAGGAGCACGGCAGCAGCGATGACGAGAGGTCGCATGGCGAGACCGATGACTGGGGCAAAAGTCGCGAGCAGTGGTCCAATAGTAACAGCTAGCGTGCTGCCTACCGCTTCTTGCGCCGGGCTCCCCGCGTCTTGCGCTTGCTCTGGCGCTCGCTGGCCTTGCTCCCGCCGCCCTTCTTCGTGGGCTCGTCCGCCCGGCCGGGCAGGTCGACGAACGCCAGGTCCACACGGCGGGTCTCCGGCTCGGCCGCCTCGATCTTGACCCGGCAGGCGTCGCCGACGCGGATCCGCCGGCCCGTGCTCTTCGACACCAGCGTGTAGCGGCGCTCGTCGTACTCCCAGTAGCCGTCCATCTCGCGGACGTGGCACAGCCCCTCGACCAGCAGCTTCGTCATCTGGACGAACACGCCGAACTTGGTCACGCCGACCACGACCCCGTCGAACTCGTCGCCCAAGTGGGCCGCGGCGTACTCGACCTGCTTCAGCTTGATCGACTCGCGCTCGGCCTCGGTCGCCTCGCGCTCGCGGTCGGAGCAGTGGTCGGACTGGGTCGCCAGCGTCTCCTCGGTCGGGATGGCGCCGTCCTGCTGGTCCTGCATCCGCTTCAGGATCCGGTGGGCGATAAGGTCCGGGTAGCGGCGGATGGGGCTCGTGAAGTGGCCGTAGTGCTCGAACCCGAGCCCGTAGTGGCCGATGTTGTCGGGCGAGTAGACGGCCTTCGACATCGACCGGATGGCGGCCTGCTCGATGACCGGCGCCTCGGGCGTCCCCTTCACCTCGCGCAGCAGGTCGTTCAGCTTCGAGCGGTCGACGAGCCCCTCGGTGTGGGGCAGCTTGTGGCCGAACGACTTCACGTAGTCGGCGAGCGCCTTGATCCGCTCGCGGTCGGGCTTGTCGTGGATCCGGTAGACGAACGGGACCTGGCGGCTCGACGCCTCCTGGGCGACGGCCCGGTTGGCGAGCAGCATGAACTCCTCGATGAGCCGGTTGGCCTCCTGGCGCGGCTTCTCGTAGACGTCGACCGGCTGGCCCGTCTCGTCGAGTCGGATGCGGACCTCGGGGACGTCGAAGTCGATGGCGCCCTCGGCCATCCGCTTTTTCGTGAGCGTCCGCGCCAGCTCGGCGGCCCGCATCACCTCGTCCCGCATCGGGTGCTTTTCCCCGTCGATGACCGCCTGGGCCTCCTCATACGCGAACCGCTGCTTCGAGTGGATCACGGTCTCGCGGATCTCCCACGTGTGGACGTTGCCGCCGCCGTCGACCGTCATGATGCACGAGTACGCCAGCTTGTCCTCGTTCGGGCGGAGCGAGCAGACGCCGTTCGACAGCGCCTCGGGCAACATCGGGATGACGCGGTCGACGAGGTAGGTGCTCGTCGCGCGGTCGTAGGCCTCGCGGTCGATGATGCCGCCCTCGGGCACGTAGTGGCTGACGTCCGCGATGTGGACGCCGACCTCGGTCATGCCGCCGCCCAGGTCCTTCGTGTGGATGGCGTCGTCGAAGTCCTTGGCGTCGACGGGGTCGATGGTGAAGACGGGCGCGTCGCGCAAGTCGAGCCGCCGGCCGACCTCCTTCTTGGTGATGCCCGGCGTGATCTTCTGGGCTTGGGCCTCGACCTCGGTGGGAAAGTCGGACGGCGCTCCGAGTGCCATCGCGAGCGCGAGCACGTCGACGCCGGGCGCGTGGGCCGGCCCGAGCACCTGGACGATGACGCCCTCCGGCGCCGCCTTCGGGTCGTCGAACGCCTCGATGGTCACGACCACCTTGTCGCCGGGCTGGGCCCCGTTCCAGTTGTCCTTGAGCACGAACACGTCGTGCGAGATCCGCTGGTCGTCCGGGACGACCCACCCCGAGCGGCCCGTCGTCGAGAACGTCCCGACGGTCTTCGACCGCCCGCGCTCGAGGACCTCCAAGACCTCGGCCTCGCGCTTCTGGTCGGCCGGCTTGTTCCGTTTTTCGGCCGCCAGCGCGACCCGGACGCGGTCGCCGTGGAGCGCCGTCCCCATCCGCGCGGGGCGGACGAAGAACTCGGTCCCGTCGTCGAGCGCGACGAACCCGAACCCCTGCGTGGTCACCGAGAGCCGGCCGACGGCCTCGTGCTCCGAGCCCCGGTGCTGGACGCGCCCGCCCTTCAAGACGGCCACCTGGTTCGTGTCGCGCAACCGGTCGAACGCCTCCAGCAGCGACTGGTAGCGCCCCTGGTTCTTGATCCCGAGCGCCCGGGAGACCTCCTTGGCCCGGTACGCCCGGTCGGCGTGCGTTTCGAGATACGAGAGGATCTGGGGGGCGAGGGCGTCGACGTCGCGGCGGTCAGCCATTCGGGGGGGAACGGGAAGGCGGGGAAAACGGGAGCCGGTGGTACCCGACGGGCCCGAGACGGGTCCGTAAGGCCCTGCGAATCCTTCGCGTCCGCAGATCCTGGGCCCGGCCGCCGTCGTTTCTTGCCCCGTAGTGTCGAGGTCTGGTCACCGGAGCCTGGGGTCAGCGGTCGGGGTTCAGGGTTCGCAAGAGCCGACACCCCAGCGGACCCTGAACCCCGACCGCTGAACCATCGACCTCGCTGAACCGAACGTCTCGGACCACCACGCGATGCGCCCGCTCCTCCTCCTTCTCGCGCTGGCGGCCGTCGCCGCCCAGGCCCAGCGCCCGGCCGACCCGAGCCCGCACTCGGACGCCCGGCTCGTCGCCGACGCGAGCCGCGTCGCGCCCGGCGACGCGGTCGAGGTGGCCCTCGAGATCACGGTCGAGGACGGGTGGCACATCTACTGGGTCAACCCGGGCGACAGCGGCCAGCCCGTCGCCGTCGACTGGACGCTGCCGCCAGGCGCTGAGGCCGGGCCGCTCCGGTTCCCGCCGCCCGCGCTCTACGAGGAGGCCGGCATCGCGACCTACGCCCACGGCGGCACGCCGTCGTTCCTAACCCGCGTCGAGGTCCCCGACGACGCCCGGGGCGAGGTCTCGGTGACGGCCGACGCCCGGTGGCTCATCTGCTCCGACATCTGCCTGCCCGCCCGCCAGACCGTCGCCCTCGCCATCCCCGTTGGGCCGACCGTGCGGACGGGCGCGCTCGACGCCGCGCTCGACGCGCTCCCCGATCCCGCCGACGGGTGGACGGCGTCGGCGGCCCTCGCTGAGGGCGGCTACGCGCTCACGCTCGACCCGCCCGACGGCGTCTCGCTCGACGGGGCAACGTTCTTCGTCGACCAGAAGGGCGTGCTCGACCACGGTGCCGCGCAGTCGTTCGCGGCCGAGGGCGGTGCGTGGGCCGCGGTGCTCGCGGCGTCGCCCTACGCCGACGGGCCCGCCTCCGAGCTGACCGGCGTGCTCGTCGCCGGCGACCGGGCGGTCGAGCTGGCCGTTCCGGTGAGCGGCGTCGCGGCGGCTGCGGCGTCCGCCCCGACGTCGTCGCTGACGGTGTGGACGGCGCTCGCGTTCGCGTTCGTCGGCGGCGTCATCCTCAACCTGATGCCGTGCGTGTTCCCGATCCTCAGCATCAAGATCCTGGGCTTCGTGCGCGGCCGAGAGCAGAGCGCGGCGGCGCTGCGGACGCACGGGCTGGTGTTCGGCGCCGGCGTGGTCGTGTCGTTCCTCGCGCTCGCGGCCGTCCTGCTGGCGCTGAAGGCGACGGGCGACGGCGCGGGCTGGGGCTTCCAGCTCCGGTACCCGCCCGTCGTGGCCGGGCTGGCGGCGCTGATGACGGTGTTGGCGCTCAACCTGCTGGGCGTGTTCGAGGTGGGGCAGGGCGTCGCGTCGGTCGGCGGGCGGATGGACCGGCGCGAGGGGCTGAGCGGGGCGTTCCTGTCGGGCGTGCTGGCCGTCGTCGTGGCGTCGCCGTGTACGGCGCCGTTCATGGGCGGGGCGCTCGGGTTCGCCGTGGTCCAGCCGGCGCCGGTGGCCCTCGGCGTGTTCGGCGCGCTGGGCGTGGGGATGGCCCTGCCCTACGTCGTGCTCTCGTTCCAGCCGCAGTGGTTGAAGAAGCTGCCCCGGCCCGGGCCCTGGATGGAGACGCTGAAGCACGTCCTGGCCTTCCCGCTCCTGGCGACGGCCGTCTGGCTCGTCTGGCTGTTCGGGCAGCTCCTCGACCTCGACGCGGCGGCACTGCTGCTGCTGGCGCTGGTGGCGGTCGGGCTGGCGGCGTGGGCGTGGGGGCGGAGCGGCGGCTACCGGACGTCTGCCCGGTCGCGGCTCGCCGCGCGGACCGTCGCGCTGGCGTCGGCGCTGGGCGCGGTCGCGCTCGTCGGCACGGCGATGGCGCCGGCCCAGGACGAGTGGATGCCGTTCGACGCCGAGACCGTCGCGGCGCTCGTCGCCGACGGCGAGCCCGTCTTCGTCGACGTCACGGCCTCGTGGTGCTTGTCGTGCCAGGTCAACAAGCAGACGACGCTCACGACCGACGCCGTCCGCCAGGCGTTCGACGCCGCCGGCGTCACGACCGTCCGCGCCGACTGGACGGACCAGGACCCGGCCATCTCGGCGTTCCTCGACCGCTTCGGGCGGACCGGCGTCCCGCTCTACGTGTTCTACCCCGGCGGCGGCGCCGAGCCGGTCTTGTTGCCGGAGGTGCTCACGCCCGGCATCGTCATGGACGCGCTGGCGGCGACGGCGCCCGAAACGGCCGCGCGCTGACGGGCTAACCTTGGGCCTGGCATTCGGCCCCTGACCTTGCGGTTCTTCGGGCGTCGTTGTGCGTTCCCCAAGCGTCGTTGCATGCAACGACGCTACGTCCGAGGGCGGGCCGTCGTCCACGTGCCCACCTGTCCACTCGTTCACCTCCCCGACCCATGCGCCCGCTCTCTCTGCTCCTCGCCCTCGTCCTCGCCGCGTGCGCCTCCGAGCCGGCCGACGTCCCCACGGACGCGCCCGCCGAGGTCCCGGCCGAGGCCACCGCCTCTGCGCCGACGCCGGGCGCGACGGCCCCCGCCTTCACCCTCGACGACACCGACGGCACCTCCCACTCGCTGGCCGACTACCGCGGGCAGACGGTCGTGCTCGAATGGCTCAACTACGACTGCCCCTACGTCGGGAATCACTACGGGGGCGACAACATGCAGGCGCTCCAGGCCCAAGCCGAGGCCGACGGCGTCGTCTGGCTCGCCATCGTGTCGTCGGCGCCGGGCGAGCAGGGGTACTGGGAGGGCGACGAGATGAACGCGGAGACCGAGGAGCGGGGCGGTCGCCAGGCGGCCGTGCTCTTGGACCCGACCGGCGAGGTCGGCCGGGCGTACGACGCCCAGACGACGCCCCACATGTTCGTGATCGACGAGGCCGGTACCCTCGTCTACAACGGCGCCGTCGACGACCGGCCGACGTCGGACCTCGCCGATCTGGAGGGCGCGACGAGCTACGTCGTCCCGGCCATCGCCGCCGCCCGCGAGGGACGACCGGCCGACCCGGCGACGACCCAGCCCTACGGCTGCTCCGTCAAGTACGCCGACGGCGCATAGTGTCATGACCCTTTGGTCGTGGGCCGGACCCCCCGTCCGTCCGCCCCTCGCGGAGCCTGTGCTGAGCGTAGTCGAAGGGCTCAGCGGGCGGACGGACTGTCCCCCTTCGAGGGGGACAGCTCCCCGACCTGGGAGCGGAGCGACCGGAAGGGGAGCGGGGGGTCGGCCCACGGGTAATTCGGCATCACTCTAGCGCTGCCGGCTCGGGACGACTTGGTAGAACGACCCGCCTTGGCGGACCCAGGTGTAGCGCGGCGACGAGACCGTCGGCGCGACCGGCCGGGCCGAGACGACCGGGAGGCCGGCGCGCACGGTCCGGTTGGCGCGGAGCCCGCGGTAGCGACGCGCCAGTCGGCCCTGGTCCGGCGGTCGCCGGGCGTACGTCGTGATCCGGACGGCCTCGCCCGGGTGGGAGGGGACGACGAACGTCGAGCGGAGGCCGGGCCGGACGGCCTCCTGGGCCTGGGTCGGCGCGGCGAACGCGAGGGCGAGGAGCCCGAGGGCGGCGAGGCGCATGTCGAGAGGGGAGAGAGAGGTCGGGGGCTGTCAAGGTCGGGCCCGGCGGAACGGTCGGGCTCCATAGGGCCCGCGATGGGAACGGTTTCGTTCCCCAGTCGCGCGCTGTATCCGACGGCCTGGCGGCTCTGGCCTCGCGAGCGCTACCGCGCCGCGACGGTGACGGCGCCCGCGACGAGCGCCAGCAGGCCGTAGGTCGTCGGGTCGGTGACGGCGAACAGGACGGGGTCGTCGGGCATCCGGCCGCGGTGGGCCAGGAGCCACGCCCGCGCCGTCCAGTAGAGGACCACCGGGACGGCCACCCACAGGATCTCGGGGCGGCCGTAGAGCGCGCGGACCTCCGGCGCCGTCACGTAGAGCGTCAGCACCAAGACGGCCACCAGCCCGCACCCCACGCCGAGCGCGCCGAGCACGGGCCCGTCGCCGGCGAGGTAGCCGCGCCCGTTGTCGGCCGGCGCCGCGCCCGCCGCGATCTGGCGGACCTCCGCGTACCGCTTCAGCACGCCGAGGCCCAGGAAGAAGAACAGCGAGAACACGACGAACCACTCGCTCAGCGGCACGCCGACGGCCGCGCCCCCGGCCACCACGCGGAGCGCGTAGAGCGCGCCCAGCACCAGCACGTCCAGGACGGCCACGCGCTTGAGCCCGGCCGAGTACGCCAGCGTCAGCGCGAGGTAGGTCGCCAGCGTCGCCGTGAACCCGAGGGGCAGCGCCCACACCGACACGGCGAACGCCGCGCCGACGAGCCCCACGGCCAGCCCGACGCCGGCGCCGCGAGAGAGCGCGGCGGAGGCGAACGGCCGCCGCCGCTTCGTCGGGTGCGCCCGGTCGCGGTCGCGGTCCGTCAGGTCGTTGACGACGTAGGTCCCGCTCGCGCACAGGCTCATTGCGACGACGGCCACGGCGAGGTCCGCCACGACGGCGGGGCTGCCGAGCTCGTGGGCGAGCGCCGCCGGTAGCACGACGAGCGCGTTCTTGGCCCACTGGTGCGGTCGGAGCGCCCGCACGACGGCGCGGGCGGACGCGAGAGGGGAGACGTCGGCAGTCGGCATCGGGCCGAGTCTACGGCGGGGCGGAGACCGTGCCGGGCGGCCCCGAACGAACAACGCCCCCGGAGGCGTCTCCAGGGGCGTTCGGGGAGCGGAACACGGGACTCGAACCCGCGACCTCCACCTTGGCAAGGTGGCGCTCTACCAGCTGAGCTAGTTCCGCAGAGCCCGCTCTGTGCCGAGCGGACGCCCAAGGTACGGGCCGCCCCTCGGCCAAGTCAACGCGGCCCGCCCGCTCTTCACCCGGTCTCAGCGGGCGACCACGAACGCTCGGGCCGTCGCCGCACCGCCGCTCACCCGGACGACGTAGACGCCCGGCGCCAGACCCGCGAGCGGCACCGGCAGCCGGGTCTCGCCCGCCGCCAGCGCGCCCCGGTGGATCGTGGACTGGCGCCGCCCGAGTACGTCGAGCACCTCGACCGTCACGTCCGCTGGGGCGTCGAGGTCGAGCCGGGCGGTGGCCGCGTGACGGGCCGGGTTGGGGAAGACGGACAGCGAGCTTGTATCGTCGAAAGGAGACGGTTCGGCCGCGACGGAGTAAGGCGCAAGCTCTCCCTCGGGGAAGTCCGCGACGAAGACGGACGGGCGGAGCGTCCCCATCACTGTCGCGGTCCCGATGGCCGCTTCCTCTACAAAGGTGCCAGTTAGGTTTCCATGCCCGAAGTCGCCGTAGAGGGCCGAGCTGCTGACCCCGAACCCGGCGTCGTCGCTTGTCCCGCCCAGAGCCGCGAGAGCGTGGAAGCCGTACGATGTCGTCGAGATGACGAATCCGTCGCGGCCTCCGAAACCGGCAAGAGAGCGCTCGTCCGAGCCGAGCCAATCAAACGTGACGTCGCCGGTGATGACACCCGTGACGACCGACGAGGGCGCTCCAATGTCTCCGTAGAACCCCTCGACGAACCCAAGGTCAAGCCCTTCGTCGTGACCGGGACCGCCGCCTCGAATCGCTTCGACGTGCGCTTGCCTCGGCCGGCCGTAGTAGCTCTGCCCAATGATGAACACGTCGGCCCCGCCAGCGCTGACCAGCGTTCGGTTCTCGACCTGCACGGTGTTCTCGAAGGCGCCGGTCAAGATGAGGGCTCCCAGATCGCCAAAGTGATACGGGACCCCGACTCCCCGACCGAAGTCGGCCCCAGGCCCGCCAACGTGGATCGCGTCGACGAGGGAGCCGTCTTCGTCCAGATAGAGGGCGTAGGCGTCGGAGCCGCCCCGACTGGTGAACGTGGTGTCCGCGAAGGCGGCCGTGTCCTCGAACGACCCCGCGACGGCGACCTCTCGGCCCCCGTTCGTATCGACGCCCTCGGCCGTGTCGTTGCCGGGGCCGCCGAAGCCGAGGACGGACTCGACCCGACCCTCCGGTGTGAGCCGCGCGAGGAACCCGTCGGACCCGCCGGCCGACGTCACTACCCAAGTAATGCTCTCCAAGCCCCACAGAGCCGTCGCTTCGAAGGAGCCCACCACGTGCACCCCGTCATAGTCGGCGGTGACGCGGTAGCCCCGGTCGTCGCCGGGGCCGCCCATCGTCTGGGCCCAGACGAGGTCGCCGTCGGCCGAGTAGCGCGCGAGGAAGGCGTCGCGGCCTCCGCGGCTGGCAATCGTCGTGTCCGGAGATTCGCCTCCCTGGAAGTGGGCGCTCCCGTCGAACGTCCCCGACACGAAGATGCCGTCTTCGTTGTTGGACGCGATCCCGCCGGGGAGCACGTCGCGCCCGGCCGTCGCGATCTGCCGGACCCAGAGCGGCACGCCGTCCGTGTCGTACTGGACGACGAACACGTCCCGACCCGAGCCGTCCGTCGCGAGCGCGGACCCACCGAACTGGACCGGCCCCTCGAACGCGCCGATAACGGTGACCCTCCCGTCGTACCCGGTGCTCGTCACGTCGTGGCCCCAGCTCTGTCCGGTCCCGTCGCCGACGGCGGTCCACTCGGGCGTGGGTGTGTAGGGGACGTACTGGGCCGTCGCGAGCGGGGCGAGGAGCGCGAGGAGGAGCAGACCGGGGCGCATGGGCTCGGGGCGGTAGGTTCAAGCCTCACCACGATACGACGGTGCCCCCGATCCGCCGCTGGACCCAGCTCGCCACGAAGACGCTCGTCGACCGCTGGTGGATGACGTTGCGCCAAGACCGCGTTCGCCTGCCCAACGGCCACGTCTTGGACGAGTACCACGTCGTGGAGTACCCGGACTGGGCGTGCGCGCTCGCGCTCACCGGCGACGGGCAGGCCGTTTTGGTGGAGCAGTACCGCTACGGGGTCGACCGGGTGGCGCTCGAGCTGCCGGCGGGGATGATCGATCCCGGCGAGGCGCCCGAGGTGGCAGCCCGACGCGAGCTGTTGGAAGAGACCGGCTACCGTGCGCCTCGGTGGACCCGCCTCGGAGCGCTGGCCGTCGAGCCCGGCCGGCACACCAACTCCGGCCACCTCTTCGTGGCCCGCGACGCCCACGCGGTCGCCGACCCCACGCCCGAGGCGACGGAGGATCTGCGCGTCCGGCTCGTCCCGGCGGCCTCGCTGCCGGCGCTGGTCGAGGCCGGCCGGATCGCGCACGGGATCCACGCCGCGGCCGTGTTCTGGGCGCTGGCGAAGGGGCTGCTGGACGAACCCCGGTCGGCGACGGGCGTTCAGGGCGTCCACTCCAGACCGCAACTCCCCGGACCCATGCAGAAAGAGCAGCAGACCCTCCTCGTCTCCGTCAACGTCGAAGAGCACGACGGCGTCGACGCCCACATGACCGAGATCGGTCGGAAGGTCGGGCAGGGGTGGACGGTGATCCAGGCCATCCCGCTCTCGGGCGAGGAGGCCGGGCCCGGCGGCCAGTCCGAGGACTTCATGCGCTACCAGGTCACGGTCGAGCGCGAGATCGACGCCGACAACGTCGTCGTCGGGGCCGACCGCGGCGGCGCGGCCGATCTCAAGGACGTCGGCCAGGTGTCGGGCGCGTTCGACGAGGGCATCCCCGGCGACGACGCCTAGCTCCGAATCAGCGCGGACCCGGGTGGCGCCGGGTCTCTCTCCCGCTCTGGGGGACGGGTCGTTGGTTGCGTTCTTTGCCGACGGCCCTCAACAAACCGTCATTCCCGCGCACGCGGGACCGCGAAGCGAAGGCGCCAGCCAATCCATGCGATGCATATGCCTGGCGAGCGGCTCCCTATGGATCCCCGCGTCCGCGGGGATGACGACTGTGGGTGAGGTGCCGAGTGAGGGTCCTGGCGGATAGGCGCTCTCAGGGGGCGAACCGTCATGGAGCGGGGATCGACGTCGAGATCCCCGTCCCCTGAGGCTGTGGCGCGAGCGCGTAGACGGCCCACCGGCCCTCGACGAGAACGGGCTCGCCGGCCGGCGGCGTCGGCGTCTCGGTCCGGTCGACGAGGGCGTAGTCGGCGCCGAAGGTGTCGGCGAGGGCGGCCCACTCGCCCGGCGTGTGGGCGTGGTACGCCGAGTCGAGCGAGCCGCGCCAGGCCGTCACGGCCGCGAGGCCGCCCGAGCGGTCGGGGAGCGGGGCGGGGGCGAGCACGCGGATCCGCGCCAGCCACTCGTGCATCTTGTCGTCGCGGAACGTGGTCGGCTTGAAGTTGACGGCGACCGAGCGGAGCGCGTGGCTCCGGAACGTGGTCGTGGACGGGGGGACCAGGAAGAGGGCGTCGCGCGGCGTGGCCTCGCGGACGTGGGTCTCGATTCGGTACAGGTCGGTCTCGGCGTGCTCGCGCGGGTGCCACATCGCGCCGGGCCGGCCGACGTCGGCGACGCCCAGGCCGACCGTCGCGGCGACGAGCACGGCGGCTCCGGCCCATCCCCACGCCCGACGGTCGAACACGTGCTCGGCCGCGTCTTGCCACGCGGTCGGCACGACGGCGACGACCGCGCCCGAGGCCCACGTGAGCAGGACCAGCTTGGCCACCAGCATCAACCGGAAAAACTGCATCTTGGCGACGGTCAGGCTCTCGGCTCCCTCCGTCATCGCCACGTAAAACACGACGAGCCCAGCGATGACCGCCAGCATCCGGGCCGTCGTGCGGAGGTGCTCGACGGGCGGCTCGCCCCGACGGCGGAGCACGGCGAGCCCCGCGAGCCCGACCGCGACGACGACGCCGAACCGGACGAGCACGCCGACGGGCTGCGAGAGCAGCAGGTAGTGGTGGGCCTGGCGGAGCCACGCGGTCACGAAGAACGTCGTCAGCCCGTCGTCGGGGACGGGCGGCGCGCCGACCTGGGTAAGGAGGGTCGGGACCAGGATGGGGGAGGCGACGGCGGCGAACACGGCCCCGAACGCGACGGCCCGGCGGAAGGCGGTCCAGGCGCCGCCGTCGGCCATCTGCCACAGCGCCACCAAGCCGAGCATCAGGCCGATCTGCAAGCCCATCAGCGTCTGGAGCCAGGCCGTCACGCCGAGCAGCCCGGCGGCGAGCAGCGGGCGCCCGCGCACGAACGCGGCGACGGCGAGGAGGGCGGGCGTCCACGCCAGCGACTCCGGGGCCAGCGTCGGCGCGATGAGCGCGTTGCTGCCGGGCGTCCAGTAGATCGTCGCGATCGACGCCAGGACGGCGGTTGTCGCGGCAGCCCGACTCGGCACCAGCGTCGCGCTCAGCCGGAACGCGGCCCAGCTCACCCCGGCCCACGCCACCACGCTGACGGCGAACACGGCGACCGGCGGCGGCATCACCACGCACAGCGCCCGCAGCAGCCCGAGCCAGACGAACCGGACGCTGAACCCGGCGGCCTCGTTGAGCAGGTACGGGTCGGTCGGGAAGAGCGTCGGGTCGAGCGCGCGCAAGAGCTGGGGCAGCAGCTCCTCGTGGTCGCCCGTCCCGTACCCGTAGCCGACGCGCCAGTAGCACGCCGCCGCCAGCGCCACGACGACGAACGCGGGCGGCCCGACGCGCCGGGGCCGCTCGCTCACGCCGACGTCTCGGGCACGGCCCGACGCCCCGTGCGGAGCCGGCCGAGCCGGAACAGGACCAGGTCGCGCAGGATGCCGGCGACGGACGCGGGCTCGGCCATCGTCGAGGTCCCGCGGACGCGCGGGGTGAACGCGACGCCGACCCGCTCGATGGCGAGCCGCTGGCGGAAGGCCCACGCCATCAGCTCGGCGTCGATGAAGCCGCCGTCGCTCCTCAGGTCGGCCCGGTCGAACACGTCGCGGCGCATGAGCTTGAGCGCGAACCCGACGTCGTCGAGCGGCACGCCGAGCAGCTGGCGAACCAAGGCGTTGTAGGTGCCGGAGAGCACGCGGCGCCGGAGCGAGTAGTCGTCCCGGTTCGTGCGGACGCCGGCCACCAGGTCGGCCCCGGTCTCGGTCAGGCGGGCGTAGGCCCGGCCGAGCGCCTCCATGTCGAACGGGAGGTCGGCGTCGGTCCAGCCCACGACGGGCGCGTGCGTGGCCGCGACGCCGCTCCGGAGCGCGACGCCCTTCCCCCGGTTCTCGGCGTGGTGGACGACGCGGACGCGGGCGTCGGTGGCGGCGAGCCGGTCCGCCAGCGGCCCCGTCCCGTCGGCCGACCCGTCGTCGACGACGACGATCTCCCACGCCGGGCCGATCCGGTCGAGCGCCGCAGACGCCTGGGCCACGGCCGCTTCGAGGTTCTCGACCTCGTTGAAGGCGGGGAGGACGAGCGAGACGGCGGGCGGCATGGGCGGAAGATCCCACACCGGGCACCGACCCGCCGGTCAAGACGCCGCGACTCCCGGGCGGGGGCGCCCATGGGAGCCCGGGGGCCGTCGCCGGACTGACTCGGGGCGGCAGGGACGTACGATCGGGGTCTCCGCACGCCCCCCTTTCGGGCCCGTAGCTACTTTGCTCGGCCTCGACCCTCGGCGCCGGGGGCCACGAGCGTTGCCGTCCCAAGCGGCGTGCAGAGGCCGGCCGGGGTCGGGCGGGAGACGCCCCGATTGCATGCGACGTGGAACCGACCTATGATCAAATACGCATCCTATGTGCTAGCCGCTCTTCTGCTACTCGAATTGGCGCTCAGGCTTTTCGGCTTCGCGAATCCGCCCCTGTACGTCGAAGATCGGAGGTACGAGTACGCATTCGCCCCCAACCAGGACATCGACCGGTTCGGCAACCGCACCTTGACCGATTCCCTCGGCCGCCGGAGCGGCCCGCTCCGGGACGGCGAGTGCGTCGCGGCCGCGTTCGTCGGCGACAGCGTGATCAACGGGGGGGCGCCTACGGATCAGGCGGAGCTGGCCACGACGCTCCTCGACAGCTTGGTCGGCCCTCGGTCTCGCGTCGTCAACGTCTCGGCGGGGAGCTGGGGGCCGGACAACGCCGCCGCCTTCCTCCGCGCCCACGGGGACGGGGGCGCCCGGCGGATCGTCGCCGTGTTTTCGAGCCACGACGCGGAGGACGAGATGACGTTCGATCCCGTCGTCGGGGTCCGCTCAGACGCCCCGGCCGTCCGGCCGGTCAGCGCCATCTGGGAGGCCTGGGACCGATACGCCCGCCCGCGCCTTTCCCGGCTCGTCCGGTCGGAGCGGCCGGACGCGAGCTCGCCCCCGCCTTCCGAATCGGAGCCAGAGGCCCGGGCCCCCGCTGGACTCAACCCCGGGTGGACGGACCTGGTCGCCTACGCCCGCGATCGAGACGTCCCCCTCACCGTCTATTTGCACGCCGAGACGGGCGAGGTGGAGGCGGGGGAATACAACGAAGGTGGGCAGAGAGTGCTCCGTTTGTTGGACTCGCTCGGCGTCCAAGTCGTCCGTGATCTGCCGACGATCCGCCCAGATGAGTACCGGGACTACATCCACTTAAACGCGAGAGGGCAGGCCGCCATGGCAGAGCGGCTGTCGCCTCTCGTCTCCGGCTGCTGAGCAGGGCTCCTGGAACGCCCCGCAGCCGAGCCCGGGCGCGTTCCCCGCAGGGGGCCGGTAGGCTGCCCGCTCCTACCGCGGCCGGAGCCGGTCGGCGAGGCGGAGGGCCGGGTGCGACACGCGGCGGGCGATGGGGGCCGGCGCCAGGACGGACCCGAACCGGCGCTTGAACTCGGCGATCGACGGCGTGTTGGCCCCGCAGAAGTCGAACGTCTCGACGCCCTCGTCGGCCAGCCGGTGGAGCACGTGGCGGATCACGACCGTCATGGCCGAGCCCGGGACGCTGCCGGCGATCCAGTACGAGGCCGTCCGCCCGTCGCTCGCGACGACGACTGCGGCCTCGACCTCGCCTCCGCGCCGCGCCGCGACCGTCCGCGCGAGCCCGGCCGCCTGGAGCGCCTCGGCGACGCGGGTCATGGCGCCCACGTCGAGCCCGAGGGCGGTCCCGTGGCGGAGGTACGAGGCGTCCATGAGCGCCACGCTCGTGGCCGCCAGCGCCGGGTCCTCGACGACCTCGAACGCGGCGGCGTCCCGGCGGAGGCGCCGGCGGACGTCGGACGAGAACCGGGCCTCGACGTCGCCGTCGAGGGCGAGGTGGTACGTGGCGCGCGGCGTGGCGGTCCACCCGGCCCAGGCGTAGGGGCGGAGGTCGTCGTCGCCGAGCGCGAACGTGGCCTGGTCCGTCTCGGCGTCGAGGCGCGTGAGGAGGTCGTCGAGCGGCGAGCGCCGCTCGTGGGTCGCGGCCTCGGACAGCGGCTCCGCCAGCAGCGGCCGGTGGACCGGGCAGAGCGGGGGCAAGGCGGAGGCCACGAACGGCCCGCGCCGCTTCTCGAAGACGGGCACGGCGGCCGTCCACTCGCCGCCGTCGTCCTCGACGGCCAGGATGCGGGCGGGCAGGTCGAACGCTCGGGCGTAGGCGGCGACGGCGGCCGGGTGCGAGAACGGCGAGCGGCCGGGGCTCCGCTCCCAGAGCGCGGCATAGCGGGGGTCGGCGAGGGCGGGCACGGCAGGGTGGGGGGCGGCCGGAAGGTACCGGCGGGCGGGAGGCGGCCCGGGAGGGCTGCGCCGCGTCTTCGCCGGCTCGTCACCGGGCCCGCGCACGGCCGGCCGGGGGCCGCCGTTAGTCTGTCCACCGATAGGGACCCAGACGCCGGCGCGCCGTGAGGCCGCCGCCCAGGCTCCCCCCGAAAGGGGACTCTCGAAGGACGAGGGGCAGAGCATGGACCCGGACCGGGCGACCGCCCGAGGCACTCGCCATCCCATGCTCTCACGAGGCCGACGGCCTCCGCACCGCGCGCTGCGCACCCCCATGACGTTCTCCGATCTCCCCCTCCGCCCCGAGCTGGCGGCCACCGTGGCCGAGCTGGGCTACGACGAGCCGACGCCGATCCAGGCCGGCCTCATCCCCGTCCTCTTGGACGGCCGCGACGCCATCGGCCAGGCCCGGACCGGCACCGGCAAGACGGCCGCCTTCGCGCTCCCGATGCTCCACAAGCTGGCGGCCCGAGACGACCGCGGGACGGTCCGCGCGCTCGTCTTGGCCCCGACGCGCGAGCTGGCCGTCCAGGTGTCGAGCGCCGTGTTCACCTACGGCCGCGCCCTCAACGTCCGCACGCTGCCGATCACCGGCGGCCAGCCGTACCACAAGCAGACGCGCCGGCTCCGCCAGGGCGTCGACGTCGTCGTGGCCACGCCGGGCCGGCTCGTCGACCTGCTGAACCAGGGGCTCATCGACCTCAGCCACGTCGAGACCGTCGTCCTGGACGAGGCCGACGAGATGCTGTCGATGGGCTTCGCCGACGACCTCGAGACGATCCTCCAGGCCACGCCGACGACGCGCCAGACGGCGCTGCTCTCGGCCACGTTGCCGGCCCGGATCCGCCAGATCGCGGGGACCTACCTCGACGACCCCGAGACGATTGCCGTGGCCGACGGCGACCGGACGGCGGCGGCCATCGAGCAGCGGGCGTACCTCGTCCGAGGCCGCGACAAGCTGGCCGCGCTCGTCCGCCTGATCGAGACCGACGACGTGACGAGCGCGCTCGCGTTCGTCCGCACCCGGGAGGCCACGTCGCGGCTGGCGGCCGACCTCAGCGAGCTGGGCTACGCCGCCGAGCCGATCTCGGGCGAGCTCAGCCAGGGCGCCCGGACGGCCGTCCTGTCGCGGTTCAAGAACCAGCGCGTCCGCATCCTGGTGGCCACCGACGTCGCCGCGCGCGGGCTCGACATCGACCACGTCTCGCACGTGTTCAACGTCGACCTCCCGGTCGACTCGGAGGCCTACGTCCACCGCGTCGGGCGGACGGGCCGGGCCGGGCGCGACGGGACGGCGCTGTCCCTCGTCGATCCCAGGGAGCGCGGGCTGCTGCACCGCGTCGAGCGCTACGCCAAGCGCGAGATCCCGTTCGCCGACCTGCCGACGGTCGAGGACGTCGAGGCCGTCCGCCGCGAGCGGCTGGCCGCCAGCGTCGCCGACGCGCTCGACGCGGCGACCGACACGGACCGGAAGCTGGTCCTCGACCTGGTCGCGGCCGGCGAGGACCCGATGCGAATCGCGGCGGCGGCCTTCGCCGTCGCCCGGGAGGCCCGCGCTGAGGCGCCGGTCCTGCCGATCCAGCCCGTCCACGACCGGCGACCGAGCCGGGGCCCGTCGCGCGGTCCGTCCCACAGCGGCGACCGGAACGCGCGCGAGCACGGCTACGTCCGCCTGGCCCTCGACGCCGGCCGCGACGAGGGCGTGCTACCCGGCCAGGTCGTCAGCGCGCTGGCGCGGACGGCCGACATCCCGGGCAAGGCCATCGGCAAGATCCTCATCCACGACGAGCAGACCTTGGTCGACGTGCCGGAGAACCTGGTCGACCGCGTGCTGGCGCAGTCCGGCGACTACCGGTTCGGCAAGCGGCTCGCCGAGATCGAGGTGGTGTAGGGGGATGATGAGGCGTGAGCGGTGAGGCGTGAGCCGACCCGCTCGCTGGGTCTCTCTGTCTTGTAGGGACACGATTTATCGCGTCCGCGAGCGGCCTTGATGGCACGGGCGGACACGATGGATCGTGTCCCTACGACTCGTCCGCTGGCAACGCCCACACGGCGTAGGCCACGCCGCCGACGACGGCGGCGCCGAGCCCGGCCCACACGCCGCCCCACGCCAGCGCGAGTGCCGCCGGGACCAGGCACACGGACGCCGCGACGACGCTCCGGCCCAGGTCGAGCGCCATCCGCGCGCCCGACGCCCGTCCGACGTGGGCGATCCACCCGAGCTGGACGACGCGCGCCAGCGCTCCGCCGACGGCCAGGGCCACGAGCGCCGGCCCGACCTCGCCCGTCCACACGCCGACGGCGAGCCCGGCGCCCACCAGCGCCGCCGTCCACGCGCCGACGGCGAGCTCGGACCGCTGGCGCTCGGTCACGTCGAACACGCGCGTGAGCGGCGGGGCGACGGCGGCCAGCAACAGCCACGGCGCCAGCAGCCGCGCGAACTCGCCGGCCGTCCGCCACGGCTCGCTGAACACGACCGCGAACAGGTCGGGCCCGAGCAGCGCGACGGCCAGCACGGGGAACGCCGCGAACGCCGCCAGCCGCGAGAACACGCGCTCGACCAGCTCGCCCAGCCGCCCGGCCCGCTCGGCCTCGGCAGCGCGGACGTAGAACACCTGCCCGACGGCCTCCGTCACCAGCCCGACGGGCACGGCGACCGAGGCCACGGCGACCGTGAAGTAGCCGACGACGGCCGGCCCGAACGCGCCCACCAGCACGAGGGGCGGCAGCCGCACGGCGAGCTGGCCGAGGCCGGACGCGGGCAGCCCAAACAAGGGGAACCGTCGGAACCTCCGAGCGAGCGCGCCGAGATCCACCCTGCGCGCCAGGGCCACGCCGTCGGCAGCGAGCGCCAGGCTGGCGCCGCCGAGGACGGCCGCCCCGAGCGCCGTCCCCACGACCAAGCCCCAGGCCCCCGCATCCGCCAGCCCCACCTGGACGGCGACGACGACGACGGCCTGGGCCAGCACCACGGCCGACATCGCCCGGTACCGCTCGACGCGCGCGAGCCACGTCCGCGCCGCCCCAGCGACGCCGAGCGCGGCGGTCACGAGCGGGACCCACACCAGCAGCGGCGCCAGCTCCGGCGCTCCCAGCGCGGTGGCCGCCGCGCTTCGGAAGGGGAGGCCGAGCAGCAGCAGCAGTCCGGTGGCCACCGCCGCGACGACCGCGAGCGCGAACACGCCGGCCCCGTCGCGCGGCTCGCGCGGCACGGCAATCGCGTCCTCGTAGCGCAACGTCGCCAGGACCGCCAGCAGGTAGGCCGGGGCGACGAACACGCCGAGCAGGCCGAACGCCTCGGGCGTGTACAGCCGCGTCAGCAGCGGGCGGGCGGCGAACAGCAGCGCTTGTGCCGCCGTCGCGCCGGTGACGAGGGTCAGCACGTGGCGGAGCGAGCGGCCCTCGGCCAGCGCCCGGAGCCGGTCGGCGACGGCGCGGCCCCGGCTCACGAGGCGGAGGGGTCCACCCCTCCGGCCCTCCTGCGCAGCAGGTCAGATGGCTGAATCAAACGATTGTCGTCACCGCGGACGCGGGGATCCATAGGGGGGCGCTCGCTGAGGCGCCGCTGCGTATGGATCCCCGCGTCCGCGGGAATGACGGCTGGTGTTTGGTTGCTCTCCGATCGTCTCGCCGGCCCTGTTCCGGCGGGCAAAGGACTCGCCCGCAGAGACCGGGGACGGACGGGCGCCCGGAGCCCGTCCGCCCCCGTCGTGCCCCGTGCCTCGTCCCCCATGCCTCTACAAGATGTACTGGCTGAGGTCGCGGTTCTTCACCACGCCCGCCAGCTTGTCCTCGACGTCGGCCGCCGTGATCTCGATGACGTCGCCGTGCGGGCCGTCGGGCACCTCGAACAGGAGGTCTTCGAGGAGCGTCGTCAGGATCGTGTGCAAGCGGCGGGCGCCGATGTTCTCGACCTCCTCGTTGACCTGGGCCGCCGTCTGGGCAATCGCGCGGACGGCGTCGTCCGTGAACGTCAACGTGACGCCCTCCGACCCGAACAGCGCCCCGTACTGCTTGAGGAGCGCGTTCTCGGGCGCCGTCAGGATCTGGACGAAGTCGGCCTCGCTCAGCGACTGGAGCTCGACGCGGATCGGGAAGCGGCCCTGGAGCTCGGGGATGAGGTCCGACGGCTTCGAGACGTGGAACGCGCCCGACGCGATGAACAGGATGTGGTCGGTCTTGACCGACCCGTGCTTGGTCATCACCGTCGAGCCCTCGACGATGGGCAACAGGTCGCGCTGGACGCCCTCCCGAGACACGTCCGGGCCGGACCCGCCGCCGGCCTGCTGGCGCCCGGCCACCTTGTCGATCTCGTCGACGAACACGATGCCGGCCTGCTCGACGCGCAGCAGCGCCTCGGCCTTGGCCGCCTCGCCGTCGATGAGCTTCTGGGCCTCCTCCTGGGCCAGCAGCTCGAGGGCCTCGGGGACCTTGACGCGCCGCTTCTGGCGCTTCTTGCCCATCCCGCCCAGCATCTCCTGCAAGTTGATCCCCATCTCTTCCAACCCCATCGGGCCGAACATCTGGAGGTTCGTGGTCCGGTCGAGCGACACGTCGATCTCGACCTCGCGGTCGTCGAGCGAGCCGGCGCGCAAGCGGTCGCGGAACTTCTCGCGCGTCCGCTGGCGCAAGTCGTCCTCCTCGGTCGGGGCCTCGGGCTCGGGCGCCGTCGTGCTCATGGGGAAGCCCAGGCCGGCCGGGACGCGGGGCTTCGACGGCGGCAAGAGCAGGTCGAGCAGGCGCTCCTCGGCCTGGGCCTTGGCCGGCTCCTGGACGCGCTCGACCTGGGCGTCGCGGGCCTGGGCCACGGCCAGATCGACCAAGTCGCGGATCATCGACTCGACGTCGCGGCCGACGTAGCCGACCTCGGTGAACTTGGTGGCCTCGACCTTGACGAACGGGGCCCCGGTCAGCTTGGCCAGCCGCCGCGCGATCTCGGTCTTGCCGACGCCGGTCGGCCCGATCAGGATGATGTTGGCCGGCGTGATCTCGTCGCGGAGCGCGGGGTCGGCGTGGAGCCGGCGCCAGCGGTTCCGGAGCGCGATGGCGACGGACCGCTTGGCGTCGTCCTGGCCGACGATGTACTTGTCGAGCTCGGCGACGATCTGGTGGGGCGTGAGCCCGGCGAGGTCGTCAACGTCGGCGGTGGCGGCAGGGGGGAGGGTCTGGGGGGCGTCCATGGGAAGAGCTCTGGCGGTCGGAGTCGCCGGCTACGCCCGACGCCCGGCGGGGATGCGGGGACGAGGGGCGTCGGGCGCGGTGCGGGGGCGTCTTCCCACGAACTGCGTCCCACGGGCCCGCGCCTAGATCTCCGCGTCGTCCTCGAACGGGAGCCCGTCGTCGGTCGCCTGGACGGCGGCCCCGTGGATCTCCTCGCGGACCTCGACGACGGCCGGGTGCTCGCCGTTGACGAGGAGCACGGTGTAGTCGTACGGCATCCCCTTGCGGCGTTCGAGCCGGACGGCCCCGCACTCTTCGAGGTCGGCCACCAAGGACTTCGGGTCGTGGCCCTCGACCTCGCCGATCTCGTCGGACAGCCGGCGCAGGAGCGGGGTGAGGTAGATCTCCTCGTACTGGCCGAAAAACTTCTCGACCACCTCGAGCGCGTCGTAGTTGATCTCGTAGGCCGGGTCCTGGACCTCGGCGAACTCGGTCGTCTGGATGGCCGTGCCGACCTCGACCTCGGGCGCTAGGGCGTCGGCCGGGAGCAGGTCGTTGGCGTCGACGAACTCGCCGGCGTCGGTGTGCTCCAGGAGGTACGGCGACAGGTGCTCCTTGAACCCGACGACCAACACGCGGCGGCCGTGCGCCAGCAGCGCCGTCACGACGGGCGCGTAGTCGCGGTCGCCGGCGAGGAGCACGAACGTCGTGATCTCGGGGTGCCGGTCCCGCATCTCGACCGCGTCGACGGCGAGCTGGAGGTCGGTCGTGTTCCGGTGCATCGTGGCCGGGACGTAGACCGGCTCGATGGCGTGGAGGTACAGGCTCCGCTGGACGTGGCGCGTGTGGTCGTCGAGCCCGCCGAAGTCGGCGTAGGCCCGGCCCCGGACGAGTCGCGTGTCGTCGGCCGCGAGCCGGTCGCGGAGGGCCTTGAACAGGGCGCCGGCGAGGTCGGCCGACGAACCGTCGCGGCCCATCCGGCCCTTGAGGTAGTGGTGGAGGTTCTGGTAGTCGACGAGGACGGCGGCCTGGCGGGCGCCGGCCGGCTCGTCTGCGGCGGCGTCGGGTGTGATCTCAGACATGGGGTCGAAGGCTGGGGAACGGTGGCGCCGGAAGAGTGACGCACCGCCGAAGCTACGGAGACCGCCGGACCAGGCGCCCGCCGGGACCGAAAGCTGGGCCACGGCAACGTCCCGGTTCCCACGCGCTCGACCCCCATCCCGTCATCCTGAGTGGAGCGAAGGATCTGCTAGACGTCGCTGTCGGGTCACACCAACTCCAGCTGAACAGTTCCACGACGAGTCATCCCCGCGAAGGCGGGGACCCATGCGGCCTGACCTACAGCGTATGGGTCCCCGCCTTCGCGGGGATGACTCAAACGAGGAGGTGTCAGACGGAAACAGATCAGACGGACGTGTTCCTGCGCACGTCCACGCGGCGCCTCCGCCGACGGCTCTACTCCGCCTCCAACTCCAGGACCGTCGTGTTCAGGTTCGTGTAGATGCAGATCTCGCCCGCGATGCGGAGCCCTTCCTCGACGATCTCGCGCGCCGACAAGTCCGGCGCGTGCTTCATCATGGCCCGGCCGGCGGCGAGCGCGTAGCTCCCGCCCGAGCCGATGGCCAGGATCGGGTCGTCCGGCTCGATGACGTCGCCCGTCCCCGAGACCAACAGCAGCCGGTCCGGGGCGGCGACAGCCAACAGCGCTTCCAAGCGGCGGAGGTAGCGGTCGGTCCGCCAGTCCTTGGCCAGCTCGACGGCCGCCCTCACCGTGTTGCCGCCGTACTGCTCGAGCTTGGCCTCGAACCGCTCGAACAAGGTGAAGGCGTCGGCCGTGGACCCGGCGAAGCCGGCGAGCAGCTTGCCGTTGTAGAGCGGGCGCACCTTCTGCGCCTTGTGCTTCATCACGGTGTCGCCCATCGTCGCCTGCCCGTCGGAGCCGAGGGCGACGCGGCCGTTGTGGAGGACGCCGAGGACGGTCGTGGCGTGGATCTGCATGAGCGAGGAACGAGGAAGGCGGAACGGAGAAGGGGTACGAGCCGATGGCACGCCAGGATCAGGCGGCCTTCCTCGTTCCGCCTTCCTCATTCATCATTCTCCTTCGTAGTCCGCCAGCAGCTCGACGATCTGGTCCTGGGCCTGGTTTACGCGGCTCGTCGAGACCGTGTAGTTGTTGCACAGCAGCGAGAACGCGATGAGGTCGCCGCGGTCGCTCGTGACGTAGCCCGAGAGCGTCCGCGCGCCCGAGATGTAGCCGGTCTTGGCGCGGACGTTGCCGCGGGCGTCGCCGCCGCGGTACCGGTTCCGCAGCGTGCCGGTGTAGCCGCCGAGCGGGAGCGACTGCTCGAACGCCTCGCGCGTGGCCCGGTCCGGGTGCTGGTGCATCCCCCGCAGGATGCCGACGATGCCGACCGGCGTCAGCCGGTTGAGCGCCGACAAGCCGGAGCCGTCGGCCACGCGGAAGCTCTCGGGGTCGACCCCGATCCGCGTGAGGAACGGCTTGGTGGCCTCGAAGCCGGCGAACGCCGAGCCGGTCGGGAGGTCGCTCCCCTGGTAGACGTAGGCGCCGAGCGTGCGCAGCAAGTGCTCGGCGTACAGGTTGTTCGACGACGTGTTGGTCTCCTCGACGATGTCGCGGAGCGGCGGCGACGTGTGCGTGGCCACGCGCGTCAGCGTCTCGTAGTGCGGGCGCCGGCCCCACTCGTCGACGTCGACGGCGTCGCCGACGATGTCGATCCCCCGGTCGCGGAGCACGCCGACGAGCGTCGAGACGAAGTAGTCGGTCGGGTTGACGACGGAGAGGTCCTCGGTCTCGGTCCGCCCGGCGGGGACGCTGGCGGTCACCGTGAACAGGTTGTCGGAGAGCGCCCGGTCGTAGCCCTCGCGGATGCCGCCGCCGGCCGTCGTCGTGGACCGGTTGACGAACCGGACGTAGCCGTAGTCGGGCGAGACGTCGATCCGGGCCGGCTGGCCCGGCGTCGTCCCGTGGACCTCGACGTGGACCGTCCCCTCGTTGAACTGGAGCCCGGCGATCTCGGCGCCGTAGTACCACTTCAGGTCGTCCCACTGCCAGCCCTGTCCCAGGTGGACGTCGTCGAACACGTCGTCGTCGCCGACGACGGGGCCCTGGACGCGGCGGATGCCAAGCGCGCGCAGGCTGTCGGCCCACTCGCGGAAGGTGGCGAGGGCGTCGCCGTTGCGGAACCGGCCGCCGAACGACGGGTCGCCCGAGCCCTGGACGACGAGCGCGCCCAGCAGCGTCCCGTTCTGGACCGGCCCGTCGGCGTAGAGCCGGGTCCGGTAGCGGAAGCCCGGCCCGAGCTGGTCGAGCGCGGCGGCCGTCGCCAGCAGCTTCATGTTGCTGGCCGGAATAAAGCGCCGCTGGGCGTTCCGGTCGTAGAGCTCCTCGCCCGTGTCGAGGTTGACCACGTAGACGCCCCAGTAGGCGTCGTCGAACGCGCTCGCGTCGAGGACCCCGTCGATCAGCTCGGCCAGGCCGGCGCGCGACGACGTGGGCTGGGCGCTGGCGCCGACGGTGAGCAGGGCGACGAGGACGACCGCCCAGCGGGCGGAGAAGCGAATGCGCATGGCGTGAGCGACCGGAGAGGCGTCGGAACGGAAGGGGAAGGGCGCATCGTGCCGCCCGAACGCACCCGGCGGCACAAAAAGCGGGCCGGCGCCGGCGCTACTCGTCGTCGGCCGGCGTCGTCGCCTGGAGGCGAGCTTCGAGCTCGGCCTGCTGGCGCTCGATCCCGAGCGAGTCGCGGGCGGCGGCCTCCAGGATGGCCTGCTCGGGGTCGGGCCGCGTCAGCAGCACGTAGACGTAGCCGACCTCCGAGATGGGCGCGGCCGGCTCCAGGTGGATCACGTAGTCGTTCCGGCCGGCCGCCGCGTACGCCGTGTCGACGCGGCCGACGGGGATGCCGGCGGGGAACACGCCCGAGAACGGGCTCGTGACGACCAGCATCCCGGGCTCGACCGGCTCCGTCTTGACCACGTACTCCATCGTCAGCCGGTCGAACGAGGCCCCGTCCCACCGGACGACGCCCTCGCGGCCCAGCGCCTCGATCGACGCGGGGACCCGGAACTGGGTGTTCTGGTGCGGCATCACGACCGCGTACCGGTCGCTCGTCAGCACGACGCGCCCGACGATCCCCCGCTCGTTGATCACCGGCATCCCGACCTCGACCGAGTCGCGCGACCCGACATCGATCGTCATCAGGTTCGTCTGCTCCGTGATGTCCTTCGCCACGACGCGCCCGACGACGCGGCGGACGTTCGTGGTGTCCTCGAACTGCAAGAGCGCCCGGAGTTGGGCGTTCTCGGCCGACGCCTCGCGCAGCCGGGCCACGTCGGCGGCCAGGTCGGCGGTCTCGGCGCGGAGCTGCTCGTTCTCGGCCAGCGACTGGCGGAACCGGTCGGCCCGGGCGAACACGCTCTCGACGGGCGCGGTGATCGCCAGGCTCGCCGCCCGGGCGGCCCGGAGCGCCGGCCCGTTCCGGCTCACGAAGATCACGACTCCGATCAGCAGGAGCGCCCCGAACACGACGTAGTCGCGCGAGCGCTCCCAGACCTGCTGGGCGAGGGCCATCCGGCGGAAGGGAGAGGGTGGGGGGCGTGCCTACTCGCGACGGCGACGGGGGTTCGGAGCGCGAGCGGTGAGGCGTGAGCGGCGAGCCTTGAGCGGTGAGGCGTACAGGTTCTCCCCGTGACGGAGCCTCTTTAGAAATCCAATCAGCATCCGGCGGACCTCCTCCGCCTGTGAGGACAGAGCCTGATACCGCTCGGGACTCAGGTAGCCCAGGTCCCTCGCGAGCAGCAGCTGGTAGTCCATCTCCGTCGCCGAGCCGACCGCGATTTGGACGAACCGAGCCTGATCGGCGTCCGAGTGCCGGCCACAACCCTCGGCGATGTTCGACGGAACCGAGACGGCCGACCGCCGAAGCTGGTCCGTCAGGTTAAAGCGCTCGGAGGAGGGGAAGTCCCGTGTGGCGTCGTAGACGGCCAACGTGCAGGCGTGGGCCTTCTGCCAGACTTGGAGCGTTCGAAAATCGCGCATGTCGAGGAAAGGTCGCAGGGCACAATAGACCCGGGAGCGCCCTCGGTCTACCTCGCTCACCGCTCACCGCTCACGCCTCACCGCTCACGCCTCACGCGCTCAGCACCGGCATGTAGCTGTCGATGTCCTCCAGGACCGAGCCCGTGCCGCGGACCACGGCCGTCAGCGGGTCGTCGGCGCTGAAGACGGGGAGCTCGGTCCGCTCGCGGAGGTACTCGTCGAGGCCCTTGAGAAGTGCGCCGCCGCCGGTCAGCATGATGCCGCGCTCGAGCACGTCGCCGCCGAGCTCCGGCGGCGTCCGCTCGAGGGCGCGGACGACGGCCGCGGCGATCTGGTTGACCGACGGGCGGAGCGCCTCGCGGACGTCCTCCGACGACACGACGCGCGTCTTGGGCACGCCGGTGACGAGGTCCCGACCCTTGACCGAGAGCTCGAGCTCGGGGTCGAGCTTCTGGGCGCTCCCGATCTCGCACTTGATTCGCTCGGCCGTCCGGCTCCCGATAAGGAGGTTGTGGTGCTTCTTGAAGTACTGCATCACGGCCTCGTCGAGCTCGTTGCCGCCGACGCGGATCGACTCGTCGACGACGATCCCGTTGAGCGCGATGACCGCGATCTCGGTCGTCCCGCCCCCGATGTCGACGATCATGTTGCCGACGGGCTCCTGGACGTTCAGCCCGATCCCGATGGCCGCCGCCATCGGCTCGTCGATCAGCATGACCTGGCGGGCGCCGGCGTTCTGGGCCGCGTCCTTGACGGCCCGGCGCTCGACCTCGGTGATGCCGCTCGGCACGCAGATCACCATCCGCCCGATCGACGTCATCCAGCCCGGCTTGATCCGGCGGATGAACCCGCGGATGAGCGCGTCGGCGACCGAGAAGTCGGCGATGACGCCGTCGTTGAGCGGCCGGATCGTCTCGATGTCCTTGTGCGTCCGCTCGTGCATCATCAGCGCCTCCTGCCCGATGGCGACCGGCTTGCCCGACCGCCGGTCGATGGCGACGATGGACGGCTCGTTGAGCACGATCCCCTTGTCGCGGACGTGGATGAGCGTGTTGGCGGTGCCGAGGTCGATGGCGACGTCGACCGAGAACGGGTTGAGCACAGGTCGGGTGGGATCGGGGAGGGCGCGCGGACGCCCGTCGGAGGCAGAGGGAGCGCGTGGAGGGCCCCGACCTCCCGCCGTCCAGGAAGCCCGACGGGTGCGTCACACGCGGGACGCCAAGCTAACCCGGCCCCCCGGCCGGTCCCGGCGGCGGCGGCTTGATTTTTCCGGGAGGAACCGGCCCCTGGGGCGCCGCAGTCGGGGGTTAGTGGGCTGAGGAATCAGGGGATGGGAATCAGGAATCAGGTACGGCAAGGCATAGGAAACCCGAGTTGCGCCTGAACTGGAAGAGGCTGGAGGACCGGAGACGGAGGACCGGGGACCGGCTTCCCTGACGAGTCTCAGGCGGTCTTCCGTCCCCGGCCCTCGGTCCTGATGGACCCGAAGACCAGAGGCGCAGCGTGGGTTAGGAACGACATCCGACCCCTGATTCCTCATGCCTGACTCCTCGCTAGTGCCGGAAGTGGCGGCGGCCCGTGAACGCCATGGCCACGCCCCGGGCGTCGGCCGCCGCGATCACCTCGTCGTCGCGGACCGACCCGCCGGGCTGGACGGCGGCCGTCGCGCCGGCCTCGGCCGCGGCCTCCAGGCCGTCGGCGAACGGGAAGAAGGCGTCCGAGGCGACGACGCAGCCGTCGAAGTCCAAGCCCGACTTGGCCCCCTTCGCGACGGCGATCTCGCTCGCGTCGATCCGGCTCATCTGCCCGGCCCCGATCCCGAGCGTCGCCCCGTCCCGGGCGTAGACGATGGCGTTCGACTTGACGTGCTTGCAGACGCGCCACGCGAAGTCGAGGTCGGCCCACTCGCGCTCGGTCGGCCGGCGCTCGGTCGGGACCGTCCACTGCTCGCCCACGTCGGCGGCGAGCGGCGCGTCGGGGTCCTGGACGAGGAGCCCGCCGGCCGTGCTGCGGACGTTCCACTGGGTCCGGGCCGGCGCGAGGTCGGCGCGGACCAAGCGGCGGTTCGCCTTCTGCTGCAAAAAGTCGAGCACGCCGTCCTCGAAGGCCGGCGCGATGATGATCTCCGTAAACACCGCGTCGATGGCTTGGGCCGTCGCCCGGTCGAGCGGCCGGTTCACGACGACGATCCCCCCGAACGGCGACTGGCGGTCGGTCGCGAACGCCTTGTGGTAGGCCGCCTCCAGACTCTTCGCCTGACCGACGCCGCACGGGTTCGTGTGCTTCAGGATGGCGACCGTCGGTGGCCCGCCGCCGAACTCGGCGACCAGGTCGAGCGCGGCCGTCAGGTCGATGAGGTTGTTGAACGACAACGCTTTGCCCCACAGCACCTCGTAGCGATCCGAGGCGTCCCCATAGAGCGCGGCCCGCTGGTGCGGGTTCTCTCCGTAGCGGAGGTCGTCGGCCTTGGGGAGGTCGACGGTGAAGGTGGCCGGCATCGCGTCGGCCTCGGTGTCGCCTCCTTCCTGGCGGCCCTCCGCACTCGGTAGGGGCGACGCGGCGGGGTGCCCGTCCTCCCCGTCGCCCGCGAAGAACGCGGCGATGGCCGTGTCGTAGTCGGCCGTGTGGGCGAAGGCCGTCGCCGCCAACCGGCGGCGCGTCGCCATCGAGAGCGTGCCGTCGTGGGCGTCGAGCTCGTCGGCGACGGCGCCGTAGTCGGCCGGGTCGACGACGGCGGCGACGAAGGCGAAGTTCTTGGCCGCCGCCCGGAGCATCCCCGGCCCGCCGATGTCGACGTTCTCGGCCGCGACCGCGTCGGTCGCCCCGCCGGCCGTGGCCTGGCGGAACGGGTACAGGTTGACGGCGACCAGGTCGATGGTCCCGATCCCGTGCTCCCGGAGCTGGTTCAGGTCGTCCGGGTCGGTCCGCCGCGCCAGGATGCCGCCGTGGATGGCCGGGTGCAGGCTCTTGACACGTCCGTCCAAGATCTCCGGGAAGCCGGTCACGGCGGCCACGTCGGTCACGGGCACGCCGGCCTCGCGGAGGGCCCGCGCCGTCCCGCCGGTCGAGAGCAGCTCGACGCCGAGCGCGTCCAGGCGGCGGCCAAAGTCGGCCAGGCCGGCCTTGTCGCTCACGGAGAGCAGGGCGCGGCGGACGGGATAGCGGTCGTCGGGGGCGGGCAGGTCCTTGGCAGAGATCACGGGAGCGGGGCGTGGGGAGCGGGGGAGGGGATGGCGGGGTTCGGACGGTCGGCGCCGACGACGGAAACGCGGCGGCCGTCGACGCGCAAGCGGCCGTCGGCCAGGAGCGCGAGGGCGTGGGGGAAGATCCGGTGCTCGACGGCCAGCACGCGCGCCGCCAGCGTCTCGGCCGTGTCGTCGGGCGCCACGCGGACGGCCTCCTGCCACACGATGGGCCCGGTGTCGAACTCGTCGTCGACCAGGTGGACCGTCGCGCCGGACACCTGGCAGCCGGCGTCGAGCACGCCCTGGTGGACGCGCCGGCCGTACCACCCGGCCCCGCCGAACGCCGGCAGCAGCGACGGGTGAACGTTCACGATCCGGTGGCGGAACGCCCAGACGACGGGCGCGGGGATCTTGCGGAGGTAGCCCGCGAGCGCGACCGCGTCGGCCTCCTGGCGGGCGAGCGCGTCGAGCAGGGCCTGGGCAAAGCGCCCGTCGTCGCCGAGCGGAGCGATCACCTCGGTCGGGATCTCGCGCGCCTCGGCACGGGCGAGGGCTCCGACGCCGGGCCGGTCGCTGACGAGCAGCACGGGCTCGGCCCGGAGCGTCCCCGCGTCGACGGCGTCGAGGATCGCGCCGACGTTCGAGCCGCCGCCGGAGGCGAAGAGGGCGAGACGCATCGGGGAGAGGGTGAAGGGCGGAGGGGAGAGGGTGGAGAATGGAAAGTGGACATCGGCGCGGGGATCGGCAGCCGCTCTCCATCCTCTACCCTCCACCCTCCCGTCTGCGGTAGCGGACGATGTGGACCAGGATGGACGCGACGAGCACCAGCGTGACCACGTTCGCCACGATGATCGGGACGTCCGAGAGGAGGATGCCGTACGCGAGCCACAGCACGATCCCGACCGTGAACAGGCCGTACATCCCGAGTGAGAGGTCGGCCGACGAGCCCGAGCGCCACGCCTTGACCACCTGGGGCACGAACGAGGCCGTCGTGCACGCGGCGGCGGCGAGCCCCAAGAGCGTCGTTCCGGTCATGCCGCCACCGGGTCGAGCACGTGGAGCCGCGCCTCCGCCCCGCACGTCAGCCGGGCGCGGACGCCGACAGGCAGCGTGCTCTTGCGCGGGACGTGGCCGTAGACGAGCCCGGACGCGACGGGGCCGCCGACGGACGGCGCGTAGTGCGCCAGCACCTCGTCGACCGAGAACGTCGGCCGGCCGGGGGCGACGTCGGCGCCGGTGAACATCCCGAACACGAGTCCGCCCAGCCGCCCGAGCACGCCGGCCAGCCGGAGCCGCGCCAGCATCCCGTCGATCCGGTACGGCGCCTCGCCGACGTCCTCCACGAACAGGATCGCGCCGGTCAGGTCGGGCAGGAAGGGCGTGCCGAGGAGCGCCGTAACCAGCGCCAAGTTGCCGCCGAGCAGGACGCCCTCGGCCTCGCCTGGGGCCAGCGGCGTCAGCGCCTCGCCGCCGGGCCCGCGCACGTCGTAGCCCGCGTCGCCGCCGACGACGCGCCAGAAGTCGGCCTCGGTCTCGGCGTCGAGGCCGACGCCCCAGTCGGAGGCGACCATCGGGCCGGAGACGCCGGGCAGGCCGGCCTCCTTCCACAGCGCGAGGTGGAGCGCCGTCACGTCGGAATAACCGACGACCAGCTTGGGGTGGGCGCGTGCCGCCGCGTAGTCGACGCGGTCCAAGATGCGGAGCACGCCGTAGCCGCCGCGGACGCACACGAGCGCGTCGAGGTCGTCCCGGGCCAGGGCCGCGTTGAGGGCCGCCACGCGGGCGTCGTCGGTCCCGGCGAGGTAGGCCGCAGGGCCGCCAGCCGGGTCGGCGGTCTCGACCCGCAGGCCACGCTCGCGGAGCACCGACAGCCCCGCGTGGGCGTCGGCCGGGTCGAGCGGGGCCGACGCCGGGGCGACCACGGCGACGCGGCCGGTCGGGGCGAGGGGGCGGGGGAGAGGCACGGCGACCGGAGGGGGCGCCGCAAGCTACCGGCGGACCGCGGCCCGGCGCGCGACCTTCCGGGAGGGCGGCCAGGGCGACGGCACGCTACGGATCTCCGGCCCGAACCCCCCGTCCGCCCGCCCATCGCTCCGCTCAACGGACGGACGTCCCCCTTGAAGGGCAGGGCTGTTAAGTTCTTTTTCGACCACTCAAACAACACGAGTCATTCCCGCGCACGCGGGAATCCATGCGGCGCTCCGCCCACGAGCAGGACCGTATGGGTCCCCGCCTGCGCGGGGATGACTATTGGTTTTACGGAGTCGATTGCGAGAGGCGAGCAGAACTTAACGACCCTGCCCTTGAAGGGGGACAACGTTCCGAGCCTGGGAGCGCAGCGACCGGCCGGAGAGCGGGGGGTCTGGCTAGCATGGGTCGCCCCTAGCATGGCTCACCCCAGGCGCCCGGCACGGCTTCCGCGTGTAGGCCGTTGTCGCCTGGCGCCGGCGCGCTCCTGCCTTGAACCGGCCCCGAGCCCCCGCGTTCGACCCTCCCCCGACGACTCCCCCATGTCCCGCCTGCTCCCCGCCCTCCTCGTCCTCGCGCTCGCTGGGTGCGACACGGCGAGCAACGCCATCGACCCGCGCGACGGGTTCGACCCCTCGACCGTCGACTACGACGCCGTCGCGTCGCTCGACTACGACGAGTACGTCCGCCCGCTCCTCGCCGCCCGCCACGTGCTCGCGCCGACGGCCGGCGGCACCGGCGATCCGGCCGACTACGAGCTGATGGACGTCGTGATGGCCGGCCCGAGCGGGTTCGTCGTCCCGTTCGACGCCGAGGGGAGCCTGATGCTCCGGTTCGTCCGCGACCTGCCAGCGACGGCCGAGATTCCGTTCCCGAACCTGCGAAACCTGGAGCCCGACGAGGTCCGCTACCTCGACCGCTGGATCGAAACCGGCGCTCGGGACGGCGACACGGTCCCGTTCGCCGACGCCCACCACGTGATGCTGGCCGGCGTCCAGGGCGAGAACCACGTGGCGATCGTCGACGCCGAGACGCTGCGGCTCATCCGGCGGATCGACTTCGACGAGCTCGGCATCCCGAGCGCGCCCTACGGCCCGCACCACTTCGCCTTCGAGGCCGACGGGAGCGTGGCCTACGTCTCGCTCGTCTCGGCCGGCGTCGTCGCCAAGGTCAGCCTGGACCTGTCGCTCGACCCGAGCGAGGTGCTGCTCGCGCGGACCGAGCCGGGTGTGTTCGCGACGCCCGGGATGATGTCGCTCGACCCGTCGTCGGACCGGCTGTTCGTCGGCCGGTCGACGCTGTCGGACCCGCTGGCGAACGGGTTCGGCATCCTGGACCGCGAGACGATGGAGATCGAGACCATCGACACGCCGTTCAACGTGCCGCACGCGATGGCGGCGACGCCCGACGGCCGCTACGCCATCACGGCCGAGCTGACGGGGACGCAGTCCGCCAGCCGCGCGCTCGTCTACGACGCCGAGACCGGCGACGTCTCGCTCCTGTCGATCCCGGCCGACGGGGCGCCGCGCGAGTTTATCCACTTCAGCATCCTGGGCGCCCACCACGCCGGGATGGACATGGGCGACATGCCGATGACCGGCTACCCGTACACGGTCACGTTGACGTCGCGCTCGACCGACGAGGTCCTGTTCCTGACGCTCGCCGAGGACGGCACGCTCACGTTCGACGGCGCGGCGCCGGCCGGCAACGGTCCGTACCACGCCCACGCCAACCACGACGGCTCGGCGCTCCTGATCCCGGACCAGCGCGGCGACGCGGTCACCATTTTGGACGCGGCCACCCGCGACCTCGTCCGGACGGTCGAGGCGAGCGCTCCGAGCGGCCCGCTGAGCCAGCCCCACAGCCCGGCGCCGGCGCATGACGGCTCGCGCTTTTTCGTCACCTCGTCCAACCTCGACGGCGCTTGGACGCCGCCGTTCCTGTTCATGCCGCCGGGCGACGGGGACCGCGAGCCGCTCGGGCCGGAGGCGTTCGGCAACGTCGCCGCGTTCTCGCCGACCGGCGAGGTGCTGGGCGTGATCCAGCTCGGGGCGTACCCGTCGGGGCTCGAGCCGGTGATGCTCCACGGCGGCAGGGGCCACGAGATGGACCACGGCCGGATGGATCACGGGGGCATGGACCACGGCGACATGTAGCTCGATCCGGACCCCCCGTCCGCCCGCCCCACGCTCCGGTCAACGGGCGCCCGGACGGTCCCCCTTCAAGGGGGACACCGCGTAGCGTCGGCGCAGCCAGCTTTCCGAGCCGGGAGCCCTCCGGCTCCGCTCAGGACAGGCTCCGCGACCTGCCGGAAAGCGGGGGGTTCGGGTGTTCGCTCACCCCGCCCCTCCGTCCGCCCCACTGACCTTGCCCGCCTCGCCGATCTCCATGCGACTCCTCCCCCTCGCCCTCCTCGCCGTCGCCTGCGCCCCGCTGGCGGCCCAGACGTTCACGCGCGAGGCGACGCCGTTCCCCATCACCGCCGACGGTGCGGACGTGCCGATCCCGTTCACGGGCGGTTTCTTCGAGCCGCGCCCCGCGCTCGTCGACATCGACGCGGACGGCGACGCGGACCTGGTCGTGAACGTGGGCGGCGCCGGCCTCCAGGTGTTCCGGCGCGACGGGGACGAGTGGGTCTGGCAGACGGACCGGTTGGGCGGGATCGAGCCCGGCAACTGGTCCACCTTCGGTGACCTCGACGGCGACGGCGACCTCGACCTCTTGACGCGCGGCGACCCGGGCCGCGTCCGCTACTGGCGCAACGTGGGGACGCCGCAGCAGGCCGCCTTCGAGGTCGGCGCCGACCTCCTGCGCGACGCGGCCGGCGAGCCGGTCAACGTCGAGGACTCGTCGATCCCGGCCCTCGGCGACCTCGACGGCGACGGCGACCCCGACCTGTTCGCCGGCAAGGCCGACGTCGGGACCATCACGACGTACGAGCACCAGGGCCTCGACGCCGACGGCGTGCCCGTGTTCTCGTTCGTCACGGACCGCTACCAGGACATCGTCATCTACGAGGAGAACCCGCAGTGCCAGCGGACGGAGTCCGGCCGGACGGTCCCCGTCGTGCCCGAGCGCGGGTCGATGCACGGGGCGAACGCCATCGCCCTGGCCGACCTCAACGCCGACGGCGCGCCGGAGCTGTTCTGGGGTGACTTTTTCGCGCCGAGCCTGTTCTACTTCCTCAACGAGGGGACCGAGACCGAGCCCGTGCTCACGCTCGCGTCCGAGCGGTTCCCCGTGGGCCAGCCGCTGACCTCGGGCGGCTACAACGCGCCGACCTACGGCGACACCGACGGCGACGGCGACCTCGACCTGGTCGTCGGCGTCCAGCGCGGGCTGTGCTTCCAATCGCAGACGGCCGTCTCGAACCTGATCGCGTTCGAGAACGCCGGCACGCCCTCGGCGCCGGACCTCCAACTCGTGACCGACCGGCTCATCGAGTCGCTCGACCTCGGCTCCCGCTCGACGGCCGCCCTCGCCGACCTCGACGCCGACGGCGACCTCGACCTGGTCCTCGCCAACGAGGTCGACCCCGACGACACGTCGCGCGCCAACCTGGTCCGCTACGAGAACGTCGGCACGGCGGCGGTGCCGTCGTTCCGGCTGGCGGACGCCGACTGGCTCGGGCTGGCGTACGACTACGGCGCCTACGCTCCGGTCTTCGGCGACCTCGACGGCGACGGCGACCTCGACCTGCTGGTCGGCGGGTTCAACGGGCGGTTCGCGTTCCTGCGCAACACGGGCACGGCGTCGGCGCCGGCCTACGAGCGCGTCGACGACCGCTTCCAGGGCGTCGACACGGGCCAGTACGCCCGGGGCGCGCTTGCGGACCTCGACGGCGACGGCGACCTCGACCTGTTGGGCGGCGGCTCCAGCGGGCGCGTCCGCCTCTACCGCAACCAGGGGACGACGGCGCTGCCGGTGTTCGGGACCGCGCCGAATGGCGCCCCGTCCGACGAGGACGCCGCGTTCCAGGCCGCCATCGGCATCCCCGACCGGGTCGGCGGCGACGCGGCCCCCGCGCTCGCGGACCTCGACGGCGACGGCGACCTCGACCTGCTCCTGGGTACGGCCGAGGGCGCGGTCCTGACCTTCCAGAACGTCGGCACGCCGACGGCGCCCCAGTTCGCACCGTCCGAGCCGATCCCGTCCGGGCGGCGGCGGACGACGCCGGCCGTCGGCGACCTAGACGGCGACGGCCGGCCCGAGGTCGTGGCCGGCACCTCGGCCGGCGGGTTCCTGTTCTGGCGGGCCGCTGGCGGCACGTGGGCCGAGCCCGCGCCGGCTCCCGACCTCGGCCTCCGCGTGGTGCCCAACCCGTCGACCGGCGCCGTGGCGTTTCGCGCGCAAGCCGAGGCGGGCGCCGTCGTCGTGTTCGACGTGCAGGGCCGCCGCGTCGCCGACGTGCCGATGGCGGGGGGCGTCGGCGTGTGGGACGGGACCGCGAGTGACGGCCGGCCGGCGGCGTCGGGCGTCTACCTCGCGCACCTGGAGACGATGGGGGGCGAGCAGACGGTCGCGTTTACACGGGTCCGCTGAGCCGAGGAGCGCGTTCGGGCGTTGGGGATGGGCCCTGTCTCCGACGGGTTCGTCAGGGTGGAGCGGGAGGAGGGGGGAGGGGCGGCGTCACTAGATCTGGCAACGGTCACTACATTCGGAGACGGGTCTCTGGATCTGGTAGCCCTACCAAACGCAGAAGTACTGGTTAGCCAGCCTCCCACCCCTCGTAGCTCACTCCTTCCTCGATGTGTTAAAGCATGCAAGTCAGGTCGTAAGCAGGAGCTTTAGGTCGGGCCGGGAGTGGTGGCGAGAGAAGAGATACCTTCAGCGGGTCCGGAACTTCTTCAGAGTGCTGAAGAGGGGGTGGCCGTTTTGGTTGACTCTGCTAGGGCTTATCGGCGCTTGGGTAGCATCATACTTCCTAGCCGATAAGCTCGAAGACCAGATCCGTTATACCGGTTTCCTTCTCGAACTGCTCGGTGTGTTGAATGTAGCCGTGGGCTTGAGTGAGACCCGAAAGCTCTTCGGTCGCCCCTCGGTATTCAGCGAAGCCGCTTCGTGGCTCAAGCAACTACGGGGCGCCCTTAAGCAACCGATCACTGGAACAATAAACCTCTCTGGAGCAGCTTCATCTACGTCGGCGGCTTCAGGCCGCATCATACAGGGTCTGCGAGAAGATGCGCCTGTTGAGGAGCGGCTGAAGTACCTTGAGGATAGATACAAGGAGCTCAGATCAGACTTTTCAGACACAAGCCGGCGCCTCAATCAGTCGATATCCGCAGTGCGGGACCAACTCTCGAAGGAGAGGAGAGAGCGGCAAGAGCAGACAGATAAACTGAGGATCCAGTTGGAGGAACTCACAGTGGGAGGTCTTAAACTTGAAACGATTGGCCTCGTGTGGCTTCTTATAGGAATCGTCTGTTCATCAATCCCGGCAGAGTTAGCAAGTCTGTTCTAACTTGACTCATTGCCACGGCTGGCTAACCCGCCGCTGCACGCCGACGCAGGGCGCGAGCGTTTTCGGCTCGTCCAAACGCCTGCGCTTCCGTAGCTTCGTTCAAACGCCGTGCTGCTCGCCCTGCGCGGGTGAGCGGCCCTCTGTTCTGTGGCCTCGCACCCACGGCGGCAACCCGCGGCGTGGTAGGGGGTTCAAGACCCAGACCATCCCGACAGCCTGTGCAAGCCCACCGCACTGACACGACCGTCTCCGGCGACGGCTCCGTGACCGTCCGGGGCCTCCCGTTCCCTGAGGGCGAGGAGGTGGAGGTCATCGTCCTTCCCCGCCCTCGCCGGGGGGCTGAAGCTGCTGGCCCCGCCCCGCTCCGGGGCAGCGTGCGCCGGTACGACGACCCGTTCGGCCCAGCCGCCAGCGCCGACGACTGGGAGGCCGCGTGATCATCTTCGACACGCACGTGTGGGTGTGGTGGGTGAACGGGGACGACCGTCTGACGGAGACCCAGCGGGCCGCAATCGAGCAGGCGAGCGACCTCGGCGTGAGCGCGATCTCGTGCTGGGAGGTGGCGAAGCTGGTCGAACTCGGCCGGCTTGTGCTCGACCGCCCGGTCCTCGACTGGCTCCGTGCGGCGCTGGCGTACCCGGGCGTCCGGCGCCTCCCGCTCTCGCCGGAAGTGGCCGTGTGCTCGACCACGCTCCCTGGCACGTTCCACCGGGACCCGGCAGACCAGATCATCGTAGCGACGGCGCGGGCGCACGGGTGCCGGGTGATGACGTCGGACCGGAAGATTCTCGCCTACGAGCATGTCGAGACGGTGGCGTGAGCGGGGTATCTAGCCCGGGCCACAGAACCCGCCGCTGCAGGCCGACACAGGGCTCCGGCGTCCTTGCTCCGCTCTGGCTCCGGCGTCTATGTTGCCACGAACCAACCTCGCGGTCGTTGCCCTATGCGGCTGATCGGCCGTCTATTCGCGCGCTTCTCGAAACTTCATGCTAGCACGGGACCTATTGATGCTATAACGTCCCTTGAGCATCATGCCTATCGCTAGCCCGAAGAGAGCCACCGTCTACTTCGACTCGGCGCTCCGCCTCAAGGCTGCCGAGACCGAGCGGTCCATCCTCCGACATCGTCAACGAAGCCGTCCGCGCGCTGCTGGTGGAGGACGCCGAGGAGCTCGCCGCGGTCGGCGCCCGCTCGAGCGAGCCCACAGTCTCATTTGAGTCGTTCGTCCGCGACCTGAGGGCCGGGGGCGCCATCTGATGCCAGAGCGGAACTGGATCGGAGTCAAGCGGAGCGCCGCGAAGGAGGTCCAGGCGATCCGCCGGAAGAAGGCCGGCAGCGCGTCGTGGACCGGATCGGCGGCGACGACCCACGCCCGCCCGGTTGCACAGAGCTCCCGGGCCAAGAGGCCGAGCGCGTCCGGCAGGGCGAGTGCCGGATCGTCCACACGGTCGCCGACGGGGTGCTCGTTGTCAAGGTCGGGAACCGGCGAGACGTGTACCGATAGGGCCGGTGCCCTAAGATCCTCCCGTTCGACGGTGCCGCGCCGAAGGCGGTCTGCCAGCGACTGACGCCTGACGATCAACCCAGTGCTTCCGGCGGAGGTGGATCAGCGTCCCCGCCGCGGGGAGCGCCGTCAGACGGCCGGCGGCGGGTTGTCGCGATGGACGGTCTCCGTCCGCCGGGCGACCTCGTCGGCCAGGCGCTGCATCTCGTCGGCCTCGGTCGTGGCCGGGCGCCGGGCCGGTGCCGGCGGGGCGGGCTCGTTGAGGTGGCTGATGGCCTTCGACCGCTCGACCGACGTCTGGGTCAGCTCCTTCTCGACCTTGCGGGCGCGCATCGACGCGCCGAGCCGGCCGGGGAGCGCGGCGAGGTAGCCGAGCAGGAGCCCGGCCCCGAACCACCCGCCGATCATCCACAAGACCGGCCCGGTCCAGTCGGCGTCGACGAAGGGGAGGGCGAGGCGGACCTCGTTGGTCAGGTTGGCGTCCTGCGTCGCGAGCAGGACGCCGAAGATGACGATGACGAGCAGGAGGAGGAGGAGCGTGCGCATGGCGGGTGGTCCTGAGGGGGAGCCTCAGTCTACGCCGGACCCGCCGTCAGGTTGTCGCGGGCGGCCCGCGGTCGCGGGCGCGCGAAGCTTGGGCGCAGGTCGGCCTCCGGCGAACCGCGCGCGTCCCCGGCGACGTTGACCTCGACACCGCCCCCGACCGCCGTGCGCCTCGTCCTCGCCTGTCTCTGCGCGCTCGCCCTCGCCGCGTGCGACGACGCCCGCGCGCCCGTCGGCGCGAGCGTGTCCGTCGCCCAAGCCATGTCGGGCGACACGACCGGCTACGACCGGGCCGAGCGTGTCCGCGCCTTCGTCTTCCCGGCCGACCACGGGCCGCACCCGGGGTTCAAGGCCGAGTGGTGGTACGTGACCGGCAACGTCCGCGCGACCGACGGGACGGGCCGGCGGTTCGGCGTCCAATTCACCGTCTTCCGGTCGGCACTCGCGCCCGACACGGCCGGCGCCGAGCGGGCCTCGGGGTGGGCGACGGACCAGCTCTACATGGCGCACGTGGCCATCGGCGACGTGGCGGCAGAGCGGTTCTACGACCAGGAGCGGTTCGCGCGCGGGGCCGCCGGGCTGGCGGGCGCCTCGGCCGAACCGGTCGCCGCCTACCTCGGCCCGGTCCGCCTGGAGTCGGTCGGCGACGCGAGCGGCGCCGTGGGGCTCCGCTTGCAGGGGAGCGCCGAGGGCGCGGCGTTCGACCTGACGGCCCGGCCGCTCAAGCCGGTCGTGCTCCAGGGCGACCGCGGGCTGAGCCAGAAGGGCGTCGGGGCCGGCAACGCGAGCTACTACTACGCCCAGACCCGGATGGCGACGACCGGCACGGTCACGCTGCCCGGGGCCGACGGTCGGCCCGACGGGGAGGCCGTCCCGGTCGAGGGGCTGACCTGGCTCGACCGCGAGTGGTCCACGTCGGCGTTGGGCGCGGGGCAGGTCGGGTGGGACTGGTTCGCGCTCCACCTCGACGACGGCCGCGACCTCATGCTCTACCAGCTCCGCCGCGCGGACGGCTCGAAGGACCCGCTCTCCGAGGGCTCGCTCGTCGCCGCCGACGGGACCAAGACGCGGCTCGGCGCCGCCGACTTCTCGCTCGACCCGCTGGCGACGTGGGAGAGCCCCCGCGGTGGCCGCTACCCGACGCGCTGGCGCCTGCGCGTGCCCCGAGCGGGCATCGACGTCGAGGTGTCGGCGGCGTTCGAGGCCCAGGAGCTCGACGCGACCATCCGCTACTGGGAGGGCGCCGTCGACGTGACGGGCACGGCGCCCGGCATCGGGTTCTTGGAGATGACCGGCTACGCCGACGGGCTCGACGGCTCCGCCCGCCCGACGCCGACCCCGTGACGAGGCGCGAGCCGGCCGGCCCGGCTCGTTACCTTGGGCCCGGCACGCTCCCGACCCCATGGCCACCCGAACCAAGCGCCGCTCGACGGCCGCCTCGACCCGCAGCCCCGTCACGACGCGCGGCGTCACGACGATGCCGTTCAGCCGCCAGAACTACCGGCTCCTGCTCGGGGCCGTCGGCCTGATCGTGCTCGGCTACGCGCTGATGGTCGTCGACAACGCGACGAACGCGGACCCCGTCGACAGCGCGCTCTCGCTCGTGGTCGCGCCGCTGCTCCTGCTGGGCGGCTACCTCGGCGTGGTCGTGGCCGTGCTGTGGGGCGTCCCCCGCGAGGCCGACCCCGAGCGGGCCGCCGTGCCGGCCGAGACGCTGGCGGAGGGCTGACGTGCCCCGCCTTTGGGTGGCCGTCGTGCTGGCGACCGGCCTGTGCGGCACCGGCGGGTGCGGCGGCGACGCCTCGAAAGGGGTCGAGGTGACCGAGGCCCCGGCCGAGTCCGAACGTGGGCCGTCGGCGCGGAGGGCGGCCCCGTTTGACAGCGTCTACGCCGACTCGGGCCTCTTCTCGGACCCCCGGTTCCGGCCCGACAGCGTACGCGCCGACTCGCTCCGCCGCGACAGCGTGGCCAAGGACAGCGCCCGCCTGGCGGAGGGGGCCCGGCCCGACTTCCGAACCGCGTGGCCCGCGTTCCGCGCCGCCGTGCGCCAGGGCCGCGCCGCCGTCCGCGCCCAGGCCGCGTTCTCGGACGCCTTCCCCGAGGCCGACTTCCCCGACTTGTACGGCGCGGCCTTCGCCGAGGGCCCCTTCCGCGACGGCGTGCTCGCGCTGACGGCCCGCGACTTCCGCCGCGACGGGACCGCGCGCCAGGCGACGGTGACGGTCGGCTACGACGCCAGCGGGGCCGTGGTGCCCGAGGACGAGGCCGTCACCGAGTCGTCGGTCGTGCTCCGGTTCGACGTGGTGGACGGGGCGTACCGGCTGGTCCGGGTCGTGCGGGCGGGCTGAGCGGGCGCGCGGCCAGCTTATCACGCCGTCGGAGCGCGCCGTCGGAGCGCGCCGTGGGGGCGCGGGCACGGCGCGCCGTGCCCCTACGGGTACAGGCGGTACGGCTCAGCGGCGAGGGCGAACGCGGCGGTCTCGTCGTCCCACGTCGCGACGATGGCGGCGGGGGCGACGCCGTCGCGGAGCATCCGGCCGAGCCGGTCGGTGCCGGCGAGCTTCGCCAGCCAGTCGGTCTTGAACACGTCGGCGGGCGCGCCGGGCTGGCGGGTGACGGCGGCCACCACCGCCACGCCGGTCGCGACGGGCCGGAACGCGGCCGGGTCGGTGACGACCAGGCGGACTCCACCGATCTCCTCCCCTTCCCACTTCGGGTTCGTCGCCTGGCCCGGCAGGTCGACCGGGGTGAACCGCGCGGGCTCGAAGCGGACGCCCGCCAGCCCGGCCGCAGTGAGGTCGGCCGCGAGCGCGTCGGCGTCGACCCACGGGGCGCCGACCGTCGTGAACGGGACGCGCGTGCCCCGGCCCTCGCTCGCCGTCGTCCCCTCGAAGAGGGCCGTGCCTGGGTACACCCGCGCGGTTTCGATGTCGGGGACGTTGGGCGACGGCGGGACCCACGCCAGCCCGGTCTCCTCCCACGGCATCCCGCGTCGGTAGCCGGTCATCTCGACCACGCGCAGGTCGAGGCCGTCCAGGCCGGGCAGCATCTTTTCGCCGACGATCATCCGGGCCAGCTCGCCGACCGTCAGCCCGTGGGTGACGGGGATCGGGTACAGGCCGACGAACGACTCGTGGGCCGGCTCCATCAGCCAGCCCTCGGCGCGGTCGCCGATGGGGTTGGGCCGGTCGAGCACGACGAACGGGATGCCCGCGTCGGCCGCCGCCTGCATGGCGTAGCCCATCGTCGAGACGTAGGTGTAGAACCGCGCGCCGACGTCCTGCATGTCGAACACGAGCGCGTCGAGCCCGCGGAGCTGGCGCGGCGTGGGCTTTTTGGAGCGGCCGTACAAGCTGTAGACCGGAGCGCCGGTCGTCGCGTCGACGCCGCCGGAGACGCCCGCGCCGGCCTCGGCGTCGCCGCGGATCCCGTGCTCGGGCCCGAACAGCGCCCCGACGATCACGTTCGGCGCGGCGTGCATCCGGTCGATGAGGTGGGCCGACCCGCCGTCGGCCGTGTCGACGCGGGCCGTGTGGTTGGTGACGAGCCCGACGCGCATCCCGTCGAGCGGCCGGAACCGCTCGGCCACCAGCCGCTGGGCTCCTGTCTGGACCGCTGCGCGGTCCACGGCATGGGGCATGGGGGATGGGGCACGGGGCACATCGCCGGGTCGGTCGGTGCAGGCGACCAAAGCGAGGAGAGCAGCGAGAACCGTCGAAGTCATGGTGAGCTGTAAAACACGTGTGTTGGTGACGGGCCGCCCCTTGCCTCTTGCCTCGTGCCCCATGCCTCTCAGTTCCTCAGCCGGGCCGTGTAGCGGACCGTCGCCGTCTCGTCGGGCGCGAGCGTGACCGTGAACTGGGCCGTCCGGGCGTCGAGCCGCTCGTGCTCGTGGCTCGCCTCCGTGATCTCCCAGTCGCCCCAGAACACGCGCTCGACGACGTCGACCGTGACGGGCGTCTCCTTCCGGTTGCGGACCTCGACCTCGACCGTGATCTCGCGCGTCCGGTCGTTGATCCGGCGGTTCTGGACCTCGCGCCGCGTGCCCACCACGTCGAAGGCGTCGCCGATGTACAAGCGGACGGTCTCGTTGCGCGGCGTGTGGTCGATCCGGTCCTCGCCCAGGAACTGCAAGTTGCCCCGGCGGTCGGCCTTGTACACGCGGACGGTCCCGGCCGGCAGTGGCATCCCCATGTTGTTCGACTCGGCGTTCTCGACCTCGAGGACGACGGCCGCGCTCATCTCGTCGCCCACGGCGCCGGGCCGACGCGGGCGGTAGAACGGGAAGTACTGGCCCGAGCCGTCGAAGATCAACCGGCGCCCGACGCCGACGTCGGCGGCCGAGAGCAGCTCGAGCTGCTTCGTCTCCTGCTCCTCGATGGTCGTCGGGTTGGGGAACGTGTAGAGGTGGTACTCGAAGAACGCCTCCTGCTGGGGCGGCGCGGCGGCCCGGGCCATGACGGCCACCTCTTGGACCATGTCGGCCGCGTAGACTTGGCCCCGCTGGGGCTGGACGCGGCGGACGTCGCCGGCGATGAGCTGCAGGCTGGCGTCGGGGTAGCTCGCGCCCGAGTTGTTCACCAGCGTGACCCAGCCCGTGAGGTCCACGCGCGTTTCGGCCTCGTCGACCACGGCCACGTAGTCGGCCTTCCATGACATCCCCTCGGTGAGGTAGCGGGCCTCGACGCGGTGCTCGCCGGGCCGGTCGGTCGCCAGCCGCCACAGCAGCGACGGCCGGCTCAGCAACCCTTCGGGCAGCGTCAGCAGCTCGATGGTGCCCTCGGGGTTGACGAGCACGCGGCCGTCGTCGGTCCGGATGATGCGGCCCTGGTTCGGCTGGCTCAGGAGCACGCCCTCGTCGACGACCGTCGCCTCGCCGACCTGGCGGATGATCCGGACGCGCTGGCCGACGGCGGCGTCGAGCACCGAGTTGGTCCCGATCAGGTTGTACTGGTAGTTCTGCTCCAGGACGGACAGCGCGCCGGGCGCCGTCAGCGAGACGAGCGACAGGCTCGTCGGGTCGATCTGGGCCGGGACGCCTTCAAAGCGGAGCGCCGTCACGCCGCGCGCCAGCACGAGCGGCCGGACCTCGCGGACGACGCCGAACCCGCCGTTGTAGACGGTCAGCGAGACGGCTTGGCGGCTCTCGGGCGTCGAGACGACGGGAGCCTGGGCGGAGGCGGGCACGGCGAGCAGGACGGCGAGGGCGGCGACGAGTGAGCGCATCGGGGAGGAGGAAGGTCGCCCTAGAGACGCGCCGACCGGCCGAATAGTCTCGCGCGGGGAGCTCGCTCCGCTCGCGGAAATGGGAAATGGGAACGGGGAACTGGCGGAGGGCTCGCTCCACTCGCGGGACTGAGGGGACGGCGTGGGGGAACAGAGTGGGCGGTTCGTGGGCAACTCGGGGGCCCATCGATGGCGCAGACGACCGGCAACGAACATCTTCCCCGTCCCCCGTCCCCCGTCCCCCGTCCCCCGTCCCCCGCATGAAGCCGCTCGCCGCCCGCACCGACGCCCTCCGCCAGTCCGACATCCGGGCGGTCACGTTCGAGGTCAACCGCGTCGGCGGGATCAACCTCGGGCAGGGCATCTGCGACCTCGCCACGCCGCCCGAGATCGTCGAGGCGACGGTCGAGGCGCTCCGGCACGGGCCCCAGATCTACACGGCGTACAACGGGACGCCCGACCTCCGCGCGGCGATTGCCGAGAAGGCCCGGTCGTTCAACGCGATCCCGCTCGACGGGCCCGCGTCCGTCGTGGTCACCAGCGGGTCGACGGGCGCGTTCGTGGCCGCGGTCCTGACGCTGTGCGAGCCGGGCGACGAGGTGGTGTTGTTCGAGCCGTTCTACGGCTACCACGCCGGCATCCTGCGGCTCCACGGTGTCCGCCCGGTCGCCGTGCCGTTGGCGAAGGCCGAGGGGCGGTGGGCGTTCGACGCGGACCGGCTCGCGGCGGCGATCAGTCCCCAGACGAAAGCCGTCGTCGTCTGCACGCCGGCCAACCCGTCGGGCAAGGTGTGGGCCGAGGACGAGTTGGGCCCGCTCTACGAGATCGCCGAGCGGCACGACCTGTGGGTGGTCACCGACGAGATCTACGAGCACATGGTCTACGACGGTCGCCGCCACGTCTCGCCGGCCTCGCTCGACGGCGCCTTCGAGCGGACGGTGACGCTCTCGGGCGTCTCGAAGACGTTCAACATGACCGGCTGGCGGCTGGGCTACGCCATCGCCCCGACGGTCGTGGCCGACAAGCTGGGGCTGGTCAACGACCTCGTCGCCATCTGCGCGCCGGCCCCGCTCCAGCACGGGCTCGCGGCGGCCCTCCCCATGCCCGACGCCTACTACGCCGAGATGCTGGCGGACTACGCGGCCAAGCGCACGCGGATGGTCGACGCGCTCCGCGCCTGCGGCTTCGACGCCGACCCGCCCGAGGGCGCCTACTACGTGCTCGCGGGTCTGGGTGACCGGCTCGGCACACCCGGCTTCGAGGACGCCCGGGCGGCCACAACCACGCTGATCGAGACGGCCGGCGTGGCCTGCGTCCCCGGCCCCTCGTTCTTCGCGGATCCGGCCGACGGCGACGGCCACCTCCGGTTCTGCTATGCCAAGGAGCGGCCGGTGCTCGACGAGGCCTGCGACCGGCTGGTGGCCGCGTTCGGGTGATCGCGCCCCGCACAGCCGCCCGACATCCCGCAGGGCACCATGCATGGTGTCCCAAACCCGAGTTGTGTCGGAACCGAAAGAGGCGGTGGGACCGGAGACGGAAGACCGGGGACCGGCTTCGCTGACGAGTTTCGGGCGGTCTCCCGTCCCCCGTCCTCGGTCCCGACGAACGCGAGGGCCGGAGGCACAACTCGGGTTTCCTACTTCGAGTCACCGCGCGATCTCGACCCGGCGGCCCTCGCGGAGCGACGTCCGCGCCGCCTCCAGCACGCGGACGACTTCGAGCCCGTCGACGCCGTCGGTGAGCGGGGCGCGGTGCTCGCGGATGGCGGCCAGGAACTCCTCGACCTCGACGCGGAGCGGCTCGGCCGGCGGCAAGAAGGGGACGGCGATCTCGCCTGCGCGGACGGCGAGCGCGCCGGCCACGTCCGCCGAGCCGGCCACGGCGTCGACGCCCTTGTCGTAGATCCGGAGCTTCTCGGCCGGCTCCTGGTCGTCCACGACGGCCATCTGGCGGCTCCCGACGAGCGTCGTCCGGCGGACCTTGTGGGGGTCGAGCCACGAGCAGTGGAGGTGGGCGAGCGCGTCGCCGTACTCGACGGTCGCGAACACGACGTCCTCGACGCCATCTTGCAAAAAGTCTCGGCCCTGGGCCGTCACCGCCGTCGCCTCGCCGAGCAGCGCGCGCGCCACCGCCAGGTCGTGCGGCGCCAGGCTGTCGAAGGCGTTCTCCTGCTGGCGGACGACGCCCAGGTTGACGCGGACGCTGTAGAGGTAGCGGAGGTCGCCGAGGTCGCCGCGCGCCGCGATCTCTTCGACGCGCTGGAACGCGGGGTGGTAGCGCAGGAGGTGGCCGACCATCAGCCGCCGGTCGCGCTCGGCGGCGAGCGCCACCAGCCGCTCGGCCTGCTCGACCGTCTGGGCCAGCGGCTTCTCGACGAACACGTGCTTGCCGGCCTGAAGCGCCGCCTCCGCGTGTTCAAAATGGAGCGGCGTCTCGGTCGCGATCACGACGGCCTCGACGGCGTCGTCGCCCAGCACGGCGTCGGCGTTGCGGGTGGCCCGGGCGCCGGGCGCGAGCCGGGCCGCCTCCGCCAGCGCCGGGTCCGACGGGTCGCACACGGCGACGACGTCGGCCGTCGGCACGGCGGCCAGGTTCCGGAGCAGGTTCCGCCCCCACCGGCCGACGCCGATCTGGCCGACGCGGACGGAATCTGTAAAGGCGAACGACGACACGGGTGGGCCCCTCCGGGGCGGGTTCAAGGGTTCAGGGTTCGCTGGCCACGGGACGGCGGTGGGGGCTAGCGACCACCGCGACCGTAGTAGGGACGTGATGAATCATGTCCCCCCAAGACGTCACGCCGCTACGCGGACCGCCTCGAGCGACTCGCGAACAGAGTCGGCGACGAACGCGATGTCGGCGGCCGAGAGGTGGGGGTGCATCGGGAGCGACAAGACCTCGGCGCAGGCGCGGTCGGTCTCGGGCAGGTCGGCGTCCGAGCGGTACGGGGCCATCCGGTGGAGCGGCTCCGGGTAATACACCATCGTCGGCACGCCGCGCGCCTTGAGGTCGGCCGCGAGCGCGTCCCGGGCGCCGGCGGGCACGCGGATCGTGTACTGGTGGAACACGTGCCGCGCCTCGGGGCGCCGCACCGGGCGGATCACGTCGTCGAGGCCGGCGAACGCCGCGTCGTACACGGCCGCGGCGGCGCGGCGGGCGTCGGTCCACGCCGGGAGGTGGCGGAGGTGGACCGACAGGATCCCCGCCTGGAGCGCGTCGAGCCGGCTGTTCACGCCGACCGCCGTGTGGTGGTACTTCCGGGCCGCCCCGTGGTTGGCGATCTGGCGGACGCGGTCGGCCAGATCGGCGTCGGTCGTCACGATGGCGCCGCCGTCGCCGAAGGCGCCGAGGTTTTTCGACGGGTAGAACGACAGCGTCCCGACGGCGCCCAGCGTCCCCGCCGGCTCGCCGTCCCACGTCGCCCCGATGGCCTGGGCCATGTCCTCGACGACCGGGACCCCCAGCGGGTCGCAGACGGCGCGGATCGCCGCCACGTCGGCGCACTGGCCGAACAGGTGGACCGGGACGACGGCCCGGGTCCGTGCGGTGATCGCGTCTTCGAGCAGGCTCGGGTCGAGGTTGAACGTGTCGGGTTCGACGTCGACGAACACGGGCGTCGCGCCCAGCAGCGCCGCGGCCTCGGCCGTCGCCACGAACGTGAACGCCGGGCAGATCACCTCGTCGCCCGGTCCCACGCCGAGTGCCATCAGCGCGATCTGGAGCGCGTCGGTCCCATTCCCCACGCCGAGCGCGAAGACATCCGAGCTAGCCCCCAAGTCCGTGAGGTAGGCGGCGAGCTCGGCCTCGAAGGCGGCCACGAACGGCCCACGCACGAACGCGCCCCGATCGAGCACGGCGGCGACGGCGGCGTCGATCTCGGGGCGGGTGGCCTCGATCTGCGCGTGCAGATCGACCATCTGGAGGTCCATGCGGGAGGGGAGGGGGCGAGGCCCGGAAGGTACCCGGCGCCGTGGGGACGGATGGTGAAGCGCGGGGAGAGCGTGGAGAGCCCCGCTTCGCGGGGAGAGCGCGGCTGGCGCCGCCGAGAGCGCGGAGAGTGGCTTGACCTGGCGGCCCGAGGCTCGCACGTTCCGTGCTCTCCGTGCTCTCCGTGCTCTCCGTGCTCTCCGTGCTCTCCGTGCTCTACCCCCCGTTCTCGCGGAGCTGCTCCGGCGCCACCGCGCGGGCGTCGCGGGCCGGAACGCCGACCCAGACACGGCCCGCCGCCGCCGTTCCGGTCAGCACGGCCCCTGCGCCGACGACGGCCTCGCCCTCGACCTCGCGGCCCGGCAACACGACGGCCCCGACGCCGAGCCGCGCGCCCTGCCGGATCGTCGGCCCGGCGAACGCGGCCTTCCGCGCCTCCGTCCGCCCGATAAAGTCGTCGTTGCTCGTGAGCACGCCCGGGGCCACGAACACGTCGTCCTCGACCGTCGAGTAGGCCGTGAGGTAGGCGTTCGTCTCCAGCTTGCAGCGCGCGCCGACCGTCGTGTCGTTCTCGATGGCCACGCCGCGCCCGACGATCGTCTCGTCGCCGACGGTGACCCGCTCCCTCACCGTCGCGTAGTCGGCCACCAACACGCGCGCACCCAACGTCGCCCCGCGGTAGACGACGGCGCCGGTCCCGACGAGCGACCCCTCGCCGACGACGGTGGGCGCCAGCGCGGCGTCGCCCGACGTGGTGGCGCTCCGGAGCGACCGCATCGGCCGCTTCCCGACGACGGCGTGGTCGTCCACGCGGACGCCGACCCCGACCCGGCTCCCGTCGTGGACGACGACGTGGTGGCCCACGACCGACCCGGCCCCGACCTCGGCGCCGGCCCCGATCACGGCGAAGTGGCCAACCTCGGCGTCAGCGGCAACGGAGGCGGAGGGGTGGACCTGGGCGGTGGGGGCGACGGGCACGGGGATCGGCGGGGGCAATGGAGCGTAGCTTCGGCCAAGCTACCCTCCCGCCCGGATGCCCCACCTGCTCGCCCTGCTCGCACCGACGCCCGAGGGCTACGGCGTCGGCCTCGAATGGCTCGTCTACGTCAGCTTCGTCGCGCCGGTCCTGCTGCTCCTACTCATCTGGTGGCTCGGCCACCGCCGGATCGTTTGACCGGGCCGACGCTGCTCGACCCCCAAAAAGAAGCGCCGCGCCGGAGACGTCTCCGGCGCGGCGCTCGCGTATCCGGCGGGCTCGGCCTAGCCCTCGCTGTCGAGCTGGCCGATGTAGTGCTGGGCCCAGCCGTGCCAGGCCTGGCCGTCCGTGATCGACTCGAACGCGGTCCGGGCTTGGTCGGCGTTGCCGGCGTTCATGTGGGCGAGCCCGAGCTGGATGTAGAGGGCCGAGTTGTCGGCGCTCGGGTCGGCCGCGTCGACGGCCGTCTGGGCGTAGGGGACGGCGTCGGCGCCGCGCTCCATGGCGTTGAGGGCCTTGGCGTAGTAGAAGGCGACGAGGTCCGCGTCGTAGCCGTCCATCCGGGCCTGCTCCAGGAGCGCGTAGGCGTCCGTCGCCTGGGCCATCGTGATCTCGTTGCCGGCCAGCATCTGGGTCGCCTCCTCGACCTTGGCGGCCGTCGCCTGGGCGCCGGCGGCGGCGGCGTTGGCCTGCTCGGCCGCGGCGGCGCTAGCGTCCCGCTGCTCGATGGCCGCCGTGACCTGGGCGAGCTGGCGCTGGGCCGTCGAGCGGACGTCGCCCGCGTTCGAGGCGTCCGAGGCGTTGGCCATCGCGATGGCCTCTTCGAAGGCGGTCCGGGCGTCGTCGAGCCGGCGCTGAGCGGCGAGCGACTGGGCGCGGCCCAAGCCCGCGGCGGCGTACGACGGGTTGTAGAGGAGGGCCTCCTCGAACTTGAGGAGGGCCGCGTCATAGTCCTGGGCGCGGAGCGACGTCACGCCCTCGTCGTAGAGGGCGCGGGCGCGCTCGGGGTCGAGTTCGACGGTCGCCTCGGTCGAGTCGACGGCGACGGTGTCGGCCATGACGGGCATGTCGGTCGGCATCTCGGCCGGCTCGGTCTGGGCCGAGGCCGTGGTGACGACGCCGAAGGCGAGGGCGGCGAGGAGGGCGGAGCGGGTCATCCTGGGAGCGGGGTGAGAACGGTGGGGGAATCCGGAGAGGAAGCTACAGAGGCCGTGCCAGGGCGGGAGAACGGGCGCGCGGGGCCATTCGTGCGCCCTCGCCGTCCGGCCTGGTGGACGCCAGCGTCCGGCCGAGCGGCACCCTGAGACGGGTCAGAAGTTGGGCGAGATCCCGGCCTCGGCGCAGAACCGGTCGATCACGTCGACGGCCTCGGCCGGGTCGTCGGTCAGGACGAGGAGGTCGGGGTCCTCGGGCGAGATGAAGCCGCCGTCCAACAACGTCGACCGGATCCAGTCCAGCAGGCCCGACCAGTACGCCGTCCCCACGAGCACGACGGGGAACCGGGCCGCCTTGCGGGTCTGGATCAGCGTCAGGCTCTCGAACAACTCGTCCATCGTCCCGAACCCGCCCGGCAGCACGATGTAGCCCTGGGCGTACTTCACGAACATCGTCTTGCGGACGAAGAAGAACTCGAACGTCAGGTCGTGCTCCGGGTCGACGTATGGGTTGACGTGCTGCTCGTGCGGGAGCGCGATGTTGAGCCCGACCGAGACGCCGCCGCCGGCCCGCGCGCCCTCGTTGGCCGCCTGCATGATGCCCGGCCCCCCGCCCGTGATGACGGCGTAGCCGCGCTCGGCCAACTCCCTCCCCACAGCCACGCCCAGGTCGTAGTGCGGCGTCCCCTCCGGCGTCCGCGCCGAGCCGAACACGGACACGCTCGGGCCGACGCTCCCCAACCGCTCGAACCCCTCGACGAACTCGCTCATGATGCGGAAGACGCGCCACGTGTCCTTGATCCGTTCGTTCTGCCACCGGGCCATCTCGCGCGGCGACATCGGGCGGTCGGCCTCGAACGGGGTCTCGGTGGGGGTCGTGTCGGGCATCGGTCGGGCGGGGGGAAACGGACGCGGCCCCCGACGCCGGAGCATCGGGGGCCGCGAAGCTAGCGCCGAAGGAGCGTCGGAGACGCCCGGTCCGGCTGGCCGAGGCCTTACTGGAGGCTCTGGCGGTACGACTCGCTCGGGTAGATGGCGATCTCGACGCGGCGGTTCTCGGGCGAGTCGCCCGGGATGCCCGCGAGCGGGTCCATCTCACCGCGGCCCTCCGCCCGGAGGCGGACGGCCGAGACGCCCTGGCCCACCAGGAAGTCCTCGACGGCGCGGGCGCGCCGCTGCGAGAGGTCCTGGTTGAAGTCGGTCGGGCCGTCGGTCGAGGCGTGGCCGACGATGACCGCGTCGTGGTCGGGGTAGTTGCGCAGGCTCGACGCGAGGTCGCGGAGGTCGGCCTGGACGCCCGCGCGGAGCGTGGACTGGCCGAGGTCGAACAGGAGCGCGTTGTCGAACCGGATGGCGATGCCGGCCGTCTCGCCGTCCTCGCCCGGGACGGGCGTCACGGTGGCGTTCTCGAGCTCGCCGTCGAGCTCCTCGGCCTGCTTGTCCATCTGGCGGCCGATGATGGCCCCGGCGGTGCCGCCGACGGCCGCGCCGATGATGGCGCCCCGGGCGGTCGAGCCGGTGGCCCGGCCGATCACGCCGCCGACGACGGCGCCGGCGCCGGCGCCGGCGGCGGCGCCTCGGCCCGTGTTGGTGCAGGCGGGGAGAGCGGTGAGGCCGAACACGAGCATGAGCCCGGCGGCCAGCGAATAGCGAAGGGAGTGGAGTGTCATCGGGGTGGCGGGGGGTGGGGGGGGACGGAAAGAGCCGGCCCTGATACGGCGCCGTCCGGCTGCCAAGTTCCATGCCCGACCGCGCGGACCGCCGAAACCGGCGCAACGAGGCCGGTCGGGCGGGGTCGGCGGTGGACGGGCCGTCGCCCACGGTGGGCATCGGGCTCGCCGCGCGGAGCCGGGGCCGAGCCCCTTCGTCGCCCCGTGCAGCCTCGCCGAAGCTCGCCTCGGCCGCCCCGATCTCGGGATCGTCGTCGCGGCCCCATGGTAGGTTCCGGGCTCCCCCTTCCCCCGACCCCTCGCTATGAAGCTGATCGTCCCGATGGCCGGCCGCGGCACACGCCTCCGCCCCCACACGCATGTCACCCCCAAGCCGCTGCTCCCCGTCGTCGGGCGGACGATGGTCGAGCGGATCGTCGAGACGTTCGACCAGTCCATCGGCGGCTTCGACGAGGCCGTGTTCATCCTGGGCCCCGACTTTGGCGACGAGGTCCGCCGACAGCTGACCGAGATCTGCGAGCGGTTCGGGATGACGGCCTCGTTCGGCGTCCAGGACCGGGCGCTCGGCACGGCCCACGCCATCGCCCAGGCCGGTGACCGTCTCGACGGCGAGTGCGTCCTGGTCTTCGCCGACACGCTCTTTGTCATGGACAAGACGCCCGACCTCGACGCTGACGCCGTCGTCTGGGTGATGGAGGTCGAGGACCCGTCCCGGTTCGGCGTCGTCGTCAAGGACGCCGACCGGATCACCGACTTCGTCGAGAAGCCGGACACGCCGATCTCGAACGAGGCCATCGTCGGGATCTACTACGTCAAGCAAGGCGAGCGCCTCGGCCGCGAGATCGCGTACCTCATGGACAACGGCGTCACGGGCAAGGGCGACGAGTTCCAGCTTACCGACGCGCTCGACCGGATGCTCAAGGACGGGGCCACCTTCAAGACGGCGCGCGTGACCGAGTGGCTCGACTGCGGCACGATCCCGGCCATCAAGGAGACGTCGCAGATCGTGCTCGGCAAGGACGGCGAGAACCGGAAGGACGGGGCCGTCGAGAACAGCCAGATTATCGAGCCCGTCTTTATCGGCGAGGGCGCGACGGTGCGCGACTCGGTCGTCGGGCCGTACGCGGCGATCCACGGCGGGGCGACGGTCGTCGAGTCGGCCGTCCGCAATACGATCGTCTTCGGCGACGCCTCCATCGACAGCTCGGCCCTCGACGACTCGCTGGTGGGCCACCACGCGGACGTCCGCGGGTTCGCGGGCACGCTGAACATCGGCGACCACGCGACGGTCGGGCCGGAGGAGTAGGTCGGCGACCTACCATCGGCATCGGCCCTGCGAAAAGAGCGGGGTACGGTCGAGACCGGGACTAGCGTTGCTACATTCGTAGCTACACCAGCCCGCGCCCTGTCATGGCCCAGCCTCAGACCTCCCCCTCGACCGAGTCCGCCACGCACACGGTCACCTTCCGCAAGATCGGCAACTCCATCGGGGCCACGTTCCCGAAGGAGATCGTCGAGGCGGCCGGGATCGACGAGAAGAGTACGTGGCACGTCGTCCAGACGGCCGACGGGCTCTTGCTCAAGAAGTACGACGGCGACTTTGAGGAGGCGTGGGCCGCGTACCAAGGCATCAAGCGCCAATACGGCAACGTCTTCCGCGAGCTGGCGAAGTGATGACCGAACCTCGCTGGATCCATCGGCCGCTCGTGGAGGCGCTCCACCACGACCAACTCCGGACGTACGGCGGGCGCTTCGGCGTCCGGGACGAGAACCTGTTGGAGTCGGCGCTCGCTCGGCCCCAACAGAAGTGGGCCTACGAGCGCGACGCCGACCTGTTCGACCTCGCGGCGGCGTACGCCTTCGGGATCGCCAAGAACCACCCGTTCATCGACGGCAACAAGCGGACGGCGTTCGCGGTGATGACGTTGTTTCTCGCGCTCAACGGACGGCCGGTAAAGGCGGAGGAGCCCGACGCGATCCTGACGATGCTCGGCGTCGCGTCGGGCGAGCTGGGCGAGCCCGAGCTCGCCGCGTGGTGCCGCCAGCGCGGCGTCCCGGTTTCGGAGTGACTTCGCCCGGCGCGCGGAAGCCGGCCCGCCCGTCGCGCGTTGACCGGCGATGACCGACGACACGACCGTCCGCCTCGTCCCGCCCGACGCCGACCGCCGGCTCGGCTTCGACACCGTCCGCGAGCGGCTCATCGGGCTGGCGCGGACGCCGTACGGCCGCGACCGGCTCGAAACGCTGGCGCCCTCGGCCGACCTCGAGACGGTCCGTGGCCGGCTGGAGCGGTCCGGCGAGATGGCCGACCTGGTCCGCTCGGGCGAGCCGCCGCCCGTCCGCGAAATCGACCGGGTCGAGGTCGTGCTCCGGCGCGTCCAGCCCAAGGACGCGGCCGTCGACGGCGACGCGCTGCTGGCCATCGCGCGCGTGCTCGAAACCGGGCGCGGGCTCCACGACCACCTCCACCGGCGGCGCGAGCGGGCGCCCGCGCTCTGGGCCATCGCCGCCCGGATCGCCGTCCTGAAAGCGCTCGAAGACCGGATCGGCCGCGCCATCGGCGACGACGGCCGCGTGAGAGACGACGCGAGCCCGGAGCTCCTGCGGATCTCGCGCGAGCTGGCGAGCCGCCAGGGCCGCCTACGCTCGACCGTGCTGGCGGCGCTCCGCGACGCGGCCTCGAAGGGCTACGCGACCGAGGACCAGCCGACCATCCGGGGTGGCCGGGCCGTGATCCCGGTCCGCGCCGAGGCCAAGCGGAAAGTGGAAGGGTTCGTCCACGACGTGTCGTCGTCGGGGCAGACGGTCTACATCGAGCCGGCGTCGGTGCTCGACCTCAACAACGAGATCCGCGAGATCGAGCTCGAACGGGGCCGTGAGATCCAGCGGATCTTGCAAGGTCTTAGCGGCCACGTCCGCCACCACCGCCGCGACATCGAGCGGACGCTGGAGGCGGTCGGCCACCTCGACGCGCTGGGGGCCGTCGGCCGGTTGGCGGCCGACCTCGACGCCATCGTGCCCGAGGTGGGCGAGGGCGGCGCGCTCCGGCTGGTCCAGGCGCGGCACCCCGTGTTGCAGCTCCGCGTGGCCGAAGCGAACCGGCTCCCGGTGGCCGAGCGCCCCGGCGGCGTGCCCCAGGCCGTCGTCCCGCTCGATCTCGAGCTGGGCGCCGACGCGCACACGCTCGTCATCACCGGACCGAATGCCGGCGGCAAGTCGGTCGCGATGAAGACGGTCGGGCTGCTGTCGCTGATGGCGTCGCACGGGCTCCCGGTCCCCGCCGCGCCCGGCACGCGCCTCCCGCTCGTGACCGCGCTGTTCGTGGACCTCGGCGATCAGCAGTCGATCCAGGACGACCTGTCGACGTTCACGAGCCACCTCACGAACGTCCGCAAAATGCTGGAGGACGCCGACGACCGGTCGCTGTGCCTCATCGACGAGGCCGGCACCGGAACCGACCCGGCCGAGGGCGGAGCCCTCGCGGAGGCCGTCCTGTCGCGCTTGACCAAACGGAAGGCGCTGACCGTCGTCACGACCCACATCGGCGCGCTCAAGGCGTTCGCCCACGACACCGACGGCGTGGCGAACGGGTCGATGGAGTTCGACCGGGCCGGGCTCCAGCCGACGTACCGGTTCCGGGCCGGCATCCCCGGCTCGTCGTACGCCTTCGAGATCGCCGACCGGGTCGGGCTGGCCGGCCCCGTCGTCCGCGACGCGCGCCAGCTGGTGGGCGAGGGGAAAAGCCGGCTGGAGGACCTGATCGCCGAGTTCGAGACGCGGACGACCGACGCCGAGCGCCGACAGGCCGAGGCCGAACGCAAGCTGGCCGACGCCGAGCGGATCCAGAAGGACTACGAGCAGCGGCTCGACCGGCTCCGCGCCGACGCCGACCACCGCCGGGCCCAGGCGCTCGCCGAGGCCGACCGGATCCTGGCCGAGGCGAACGCGGCCGTCGAGAACACGGTCCGCGAGATCAAGGAGGCGGCGGCCGAGCGCGAGACCACGAAGGAGGCGCGCGAGAAGCTGGACCAAGCGCGGGCCCGCGTCAAAAAGCGCAAGCAGAAGGTCGAGCGGAAGGTGGCCGGCCGAGCCCAGCGCCAGTCTCCGCAGACCGACGACGCGGGTCCGATCTCCGTCGGCGACCACGTCCGGCTCGACGCCGACGGCCCGGTCGGCGAGGTGCTGGCGCTGGACGACGGCGAGGCCCTCCTGGCACTCGGCGCGCTCCAGAGCCGCGTCGACGCCGACCGGCTCACCAAAGTCGGCGGGCCGCAGAGCCGCGGTCGGGTGCCGACACGGACGCCGGGCAAGGCGCGGCGCGGCGAGGCCCGGACGGCCGCCGTCTCGACGGCCCGCGTCCGGATCGACCTGCGTGGGCAGCGCGTCGACGAGGCGCTGTCGGAGGTCCAACGGTTCGTCGACGAGGCCGTCGTGGGTGGTGTCCCGTCGGTCGAGATCTTGCATGGGAAGGGGACCGGCGCGCTCCGGGCCGCCATCCACCAGCAGCTCGCCGGCCGGCCCGACGTGGCCGCCTACGCCGTCGCCCCGCCCGACCGCGGCGGCGACGGCGTGACCGTCGTCGACCTGGGGTGACCACACGACGCGACACGATGTCCGCCACGCGCGCCACTGGCGGCTCGCGTTCGCCCTGACGGGCCCGTTCGGGGGCGGCAGTGCCCCCGTTGTCGGCGGGCCGCTCGGCGGCCTACCTTTTGCGGGGACCCGCCGTTGGGACCCCCCCGCCCGCCCCCATGCGACTCGCCCCGTTGGCCTCGCGCGTCGCCGCGCTCCTCCTGTTCACCGCCGTCCTGGTCGGAGGCGCCCCGGCGCCCTCCCAAGACGACGTGCTCCGCCGCGTCGCCGACGGCCTGGAGAGCGCCGACCCCGACGCCGTCTTGGTCGACGCCGCGGGCCGGGTCGAGATCGTCCTGTTCGGCCAGGGCGGGATGTTCCGCCGGGCCCAGGCCGAGCACGTGCTCCGCGACTTTTTCCGGCGCTACCCGCCGTCGCGGGTCGCCTTCTCGGAGCCGTCGTCGAGCGACGACGGCCAGAGCGCGACCGGTCGGTACTGGCCGCGGTCGGGGGGCGCGCCGCTCAACGTCCGCGTGCTCCACCGCGTCGTGGACGAGGACTGGGAGCTGTCCTCGATCCGGATCGACCAGCGGCCCGTCGTTCGGACGAGCGGGCGATAACAGGGGCGCGGCTCTCGCCTGGAGACCCAGCGGGCCTAGCTTCGCGGCACCCTCCGCCTTGCCGTGCGCCGCTTGCCCGCCCCGTCCCGCCGCGTCGTCGCGTTCCTCGGCGTCGCCGCGCTTCTGGGTGCGCTGCTGGGAGGCGCCTTGCTGTGGGGAGACGCCCGCGCGGACGCCGTCGACCCCGCCGACATCGAGCGCGCCCGGGCCGAGACGGTGGCCCACGTCCAGCGCGAGCTGACGGCGCTGGTCGACGTGATGCGGCGCCGGGCCGAGGCCGTCGCCGCGATGCCCGAGGTGGTCGCCGCGCTCGACGGGCCGGACGTGTCCGCTCCGGCCCTGGAGGCGCTCGCCCGCCTGGACCGCCCCGACCGCTCGACCGTCGAGGTCGTCGCGTCGGACGGGACCGTCGTCGCGTGGGACGGGCCCGACTTCCCGCGCCTGGAGGGCTCTCCGCCGGACTCGCTCCGGGTCCGGGCGGTCCGTGACGACGCGAACCGGAGCGCGCTCGTGGTGTGGGTGCCCGTCCGGGTCGGCGGCGAGGTCGTCGGCGCCGTCCGCGTGGTCGAGCTGGTGCAGGCGGCGGTCCCCGTCCGCAACCGCTACCTCCAGGACTACGACGTGGCCGATGCGTGGCGGGCCGGGGCGCCGGTCCCGTTCCTGGTCCGTTTTTCCGGGGCCCGGGCGGGCGCGAACCTGATGGGCCCCGACGGGAGCCCGCTGGGGACGGTCGAGGTGGGCGTGCCCGACGTCGCGGCGCTGGCGGCCGACCGCCGGCGCCAGGCGCAGAGCGTGGCGGCCGTGTTCGGGGTTCTGCTGCTGGGATGGCTGCTGGCCGGGCTCGGGGCGGTGCTGGTCCGCGCGGTCCGGGCGGCCGAGGCACGGAGGAGCCCGCGGATGTGGGCTGGGGCCGGCGCCGCGTGGGCCGCCCTCGTCGCGGCGGCCGTGGCGTCGCGGTACGCCCTGCTGGCGGCCGACGTCCCCGTGCGGTGGCTCGACGGGACGCGCCGGCCGGCGCTCTTGTTCGACCCGGCGCTGCTGGCGTCGGACCTGGGCGGCGGGGCGCTCCGGTCGCCGGGCGACCTCGCGATCTCGGCGGCCGTGGTCCTGTTGGCCGCGGCGACGGCGTTCGCCGTCGTGTTGCGCTGGGCGTCGGCGCGGGCCCGGCCGACGGCGGGCGGCCCGTTCGTCCTGGCCCTCGTGGGCGTCGCCGTGGTCACGTCGGCGGTGGGGGTCGGGGCCGGCCGGTGGGTGCAGCAGGCCGTGCTCGACGCGACGATCCCCTACGCCGACCAGGCGGGGCCGCTGCTGAGCGGGCCGATGGTAGCCGTGCTGGCCGGGCTTCTCGCCGTGCTGGCCGCCGCCGTGCTCGCCATCGCTGCGGCCGTCCGGCTGGCTCGGGCCGGCGACGCCCGGCGGACGTGGGCGGCCGGCGCCGCCGCGCTCGGGGCCGCAGGCGGGGCGGCGGTCGCGGGCTGGGTCTCGGTCGGCCTGTCCCTCCCGCTGGCGGCCCTAGGCGTCGGGCTCGCGGCGTACGTCGGCCCGAGCCGGGCGCGGTGGGCGTGGCCGTTGACCGCGCGTGGCGTGCTGACCGGCGTGCTCGTCCTGTCGCCCGTCCTGCACCACGCGATGCAGGAGCCGCTCCGCGAGCGGACCGGCCTGCTCCTGGCCGACGCCGCGTTCGCCTTCTCCGACAACCGCGACGACCGCGTCACGGCCGCCATCGACCAGGTCTTCGACGAGGCCCAGGCCGACGACGCGCTCGGCCCGGCGCTCTTGGACGCCGTCGCGCTCGCCGACTCGGCCCGGGGCGCGGACCCCGTCGCCGCCGACTCGTCGCGCCGTGCCGTCGACGCCATCGCGGCCGGGCTCGTGTCGAGCTCGCTCTTGGGCTCGCTCGCCGACGTCGCGACGGAGCTCCGGATCGTGGCCCCGGCCGGCGACACGTTGGGGAGCTACGTCGAGCGCGGGGCCTCCAGCGGCAACGACGGGCTGGGCTACGCGGCGCTCCGCGAGAGCTACGCCGAGCTCGAGGGCCAACCCCGGTTCCGGCGCCTCCGTGTGCCCGTCGCCGAGCGGCGCGGGCTCCGGCGGACGGCCGCCGTCGGGCCGGTCCGCGACGGCGACGCGACGGCGGCCTGGCTCTACCTCCGCGTCACGCCCCGCACGGCTCGGTTCCCGACCGAGACCCCGTTCCCCCGCGTGCTCGCCCCGACCGGCCTGTTCGGGCTCGACGACGAGGCCTTGGGCTACGCCGAGTACGACGACGGCGTGCTCGTCCGCCAGCGCGGACCGGCGCCGCTCCGGATCGACTCGACGGTCTACGCGGCGCTCTCCGACCGGGCCCGGGCCTACCGCCGCCCCGAGACGCTCGACGGCCGGCCGACGCTGGCGTACTACGAGCGCCAGGGCGACGACGCCCAGGACGTCGTGGCCGTCCGCGCCCCGGCGCCGGACCGGCTCGACGCCTTGTTCGTCCTGCTCCGGCTGAGCTTGGCCGGGCTCGCGCTCGGCGCCGTCGTGGTCGGGATCGGGCTCTACCTCCGGCGGCGGACCGGGCTCTGGCCCGCCGCGCGGACCCGGTTCCGCGACAAGGTGCTCAGCCGGTTCTTGATCGTCGGCGTGGCGAGCGTGGCGCTGACCGGCGTCGTCGGGCAGAGCGTGATCGTCGAGCAGAACCGGGAGGCCGTCCGCGACGCGCTCCGCCAGCGGCTGAGCCGGGCCGCCGCCGTGTTCGCCGCCGAGCCCGACGCGCCCGAGGGCACCCGCCTCGACGCCGTCTCGGCCGCGCTCGGCGTCGACGTCCACCTCTACCGCGGGGCGGACTTGGTGGCGTCGAGCCGGCGCCAGCTCGTCCGCCAGCGGCTGATCGAGCCGCGCTTGCCGGGCTCGGTCTACCGCGCGCTCTACCTCGACGACCAGCCGTTCGCGTTCTCCGACGACCGGATCGGGACGTTCTCGTACACGACGGGCTACCTCGCGCTCCCCGACTCGGCCGGCCGCCCCGCCGAGGCCTTGGCCATCCCCACGTTGTCGGAGCAGGCCGGCATCGAGGCCGGCCGCTCGCGTTACGTGGCCACGCTGTTCGGCGGGCTCCTGGCGCTGATGGCGGCCATCCTGGTCGTCGCGTACCTCCTGGCGAGCCAGCTCACGCGCCCGTTCGGCCGGCTCCGCGAGGGGCTCCGCGCCGTCGGCGCCGGCCAGGCCGAGGAGCCGATCCCGGTCGACACGACCGACGAGGTGGGCGAGTTGGTCGAGACGTTCAACGCGATGCAGGCCCAGCTCGCCGAGAGCCGCCGCCAGCTCGCCGAGCAGGAGCGCGAGCTGGCCTGGAGCACGATGGCCCGCCAGGTGGCGCACGAGATCAAGAACCCGTTGATGCCGATGAAGCTGTCCGTCCAGCACCTCCAGCGGACGTTCCAGCAGCCCGGCGACGAGGCCCCGCCCGAGACCGTCCGCTTTGCCGGCCAGTTCGAGCGGACGACCGGCATGCTCATCGACCAGATCGAGACGCTCGACCGGATCGCCTCCGACTTCTCGCGCTTTGCCCGGATGCCGATGCGGGCCCCGGAGACCGTCGACCTCCGCGAGGTCGCGCGCGAGGCCGCCGCCCTGTTCGAGAGCTCCCTCGCCGACAGCGGCCGGGCCGTCTTCGACGTCGACCTCGACGGCCCGCTGTGGATCGTCGCCGACCGCGAGGAGCTCCGCCGCGTCCTCGTCAACCTGCTGACGAACGCGCTCCAGGCCATCCCCGACCGCCCGGCGCCCGGCCACGTCACCTTGCGCACGGCCCTGCACGACGGCGCCGCCGAGGCCCGCGTCACCGACGACGGGACGGGCATCGCGCCCGAGATCCAGGACAGCGTGTTCCAGCCCAGCTTCTCGACCAAGACGAGCGGGATGGGGCTCGGGCTCGCGATCTCGAAGCGGGCTGTCGAGGCCGCCGGCGGCTCGATCACGTTCGAGACGGGCGAGGGCGGGACCACGTTCACCGTCCGCCTCCCGCTCTCGCCCGACGGCCCGCCGGCGAACGGAGACGGCCGGCACCCCCTCGACAGACCCGACAAGACGCCGACGGCCGTCCGACGAGAGCCGGACGACCCAGACGACTAAGCGGTGGCGGACCCCGCCGGGTCGACGGGGAACTCGGGCGCTGGCGCCGGGGCCTCGGCCGGCTGGCGGACGACCTCCCACACCAGGTGCCGGAGGTCCGGCACGAGCAGCCGGTCCAGCGCCAGCCGGACCGCCGGCTCGGAGCCGGGGCAGCAGAACAGCAACGTCTCCGGCGGCCCGTCCTCGGGCCCGTAGAGCCCGGCCGTCGCCCGCGACAGCATCGCTGCCGGGCCGATCTCCCGGAACGACAGCATCCGGAACAGCTCGCCGAAGCCGGGCAACGCCTTCTGGATGAGTCGGTCGGCCACCTCGACCGTCCGGTCGCGCCGCCCGATCCCGGTCCCGCCCGTCGTGACCACGACCTCGACGCGGCCGGCGAGGTGGAGCAGGACGGCCCGGATCGCCTCGCCGTCGTCGGGCACGATCCGGTAGAACTCGAGGGTGTGGCCGGCCTCGCGGAGCCCGTCGCACAGGGCCTTGCCGCTGACGTCGTCGGCCTCGGTCCGGGTGTCGGACGCCGTGACGACGGCGCAGGTGACGGGCGGTTCGGCGGAGGCGCGGGCGCGGTGCGTGGCGGCGGACATCGGAAGCGTGAGCGGGGGCGCTCTCACCCCGAGGCGTCGCCCCCCGTTCCGTCCTCTCCGAACCAGCGCGGCGGGTCGTGGCCGTGGCCGCCCCACGGGTTGCACCGCGCGATCCGCCAGACGGCCAGCACCGACCCGCGGACGGCGCCGTAGCGCCGGAGCGCGAGGACGGCGTACTCCGAGCACGTCGGCGTGTAGCGGCACGTGGCCGGGAGCCACGGCGAGACGGCGCCCTGGTACAGCCGGACCACGCCGACGAGCGCCAAGCGCGGGAGCCGCCACAGGACCGGAGACCGAGAGTCGGGGACCGAGCGAGCGCTCCCGTCCCGGCCCGTCCCCGGTCCCCGGTCCCCGGTCCCCCTACGCATAAATGCCGCGCATCTTGAGCGCCCCGGCCACCTTCTCGATGGCGATCACGTAGGCCCCGATCCGCATCGACGTGTCGTAGCGCTCGGCGGCGTCGTAGACCCGGTCGAAGGCGGCCCGCATCATCCGGTCGAGCCGGCGGTTGACGCGGTCCTTGGACCAGAAGTAGCCCTGGCGGTCCTGGACCCACTCGAAGTAGCTCACCGTCACGCCGCCCGCGTTGGCCAGGATGTCCGGGATGACGAGCACGCCGTTCTCGTTCAAGATGGCGTCGGCCGGGGCCGTCGTCGGGCCGTTGGCGCCCTCGGCGACGATCTTGGCGCGGACGTCGCCCGCATTCGCCGCCGTGATCTGGTTCTCCTTGGCGCACGGCGCCAGCACGTCGACGTCGAGGGCCAGCAACTCCTCGTTCGAGATCGGCTCGGCCCCGTCGAAGCCCGCCAGCGACCGGCCGTGCGTCTCGGCGTAGGTGATGGCCGCGTCGACGTCGATGCCGGCGGCGTTGTAGTAGCCGCCCGAGACGTCGCTCACGGCGACGATGGAGCAGCCCTGCTCGCGGAGCAGCTGGGCCGCGACGGACCCGACATTGCCGAACCCTTGGACGGCGACCGTCGACTGGCCGGGCCGCATCCCCAACCGGTTCATGGCGCCGATCGTCGTCGTCATGACGCCGCGGCCGGTCGCCTCGCGCCGGCCCTCGGAGCCGCCGATCAGGAGCGGCTTGCCCGTCACGACGGCCGTCTCGGTCCGCCGGGCGTGCATCGAGTACGTGTCCAAGAGCCAGGCCATGACCTGCTCGTTCGTGTTCATGTCGGGCGCCGGGATGTCCTTGTCGGGCCCGAACACGTCGATGAGGTTGGCCGTGTAGCGCCGCGTCAGCCGCTCGACCTCGCCGGCCGACATCTGGCTCGGGTCGCACGTGACCCCACCCTTGGCCCCGCCGAACGGGACCCCGACGACGGCACACTTCCACGTCATCCAGGCCGCGAGCGCCTTGACCTCGTCGACGTGGACGTCGGGCGCGAACCGGATGCCGCCCTTCGACGGCCCGAGCACCTCGGAGTGGATCACGCGGTAGCCCTCGAACACCCGGAGCGACCCGTCGTCCATGACGACCGGGATCGAGGTGATGTGGATGCGGGAGGGCGAGCGGAGCACGTCGTACAGGCCGGAGTCGAGCTCGAGCAGCTCGGCGGCCACGTCGAACCGCTGCATCATGGACTGGAACGGGTTGTCCTTGTCCATCGGAGGCGTCGGCTCCTGGTAGATCGCGCGGGTCTCGACGTCGCGCTTGAAGGGGGTCGGCATGGCGTCCCGGCGGACCGGGGGGAGGGCGGGGGGAGGGGCCGCAGGTTGGAAGCCGGAAGCGCTTCCGTCACGGCGGAACGAATCTACAGACCGTATCGCCCGCCCGGCCGGTCCGTTCCATCTCCGCGAGGCGTTCACGGGGAACGGGCTCGCTTCGCTCCCCACAAGCGGGCAGGCGCGGGGATAGGCTCGCTGCGCTCGCCGGAGATGGAAACGGGGAAATGGCAGGGGGGAGGGGCCGGACGGACAGGGTCGCGAGCCGGCCACCGAGCCTCCCGTACGGACACGACTCGTCGTGTCCCTGCCGAGCGCGGGGTCGCCAGCGCGGAGGCCGCCAGCGGACGCGATGAATCGTGTCCCTACCGAGGGCCCGCTCTTTCAGCGCTGGCGGTCGCGCGCCGACGGCCGGAGATTCCACCCGTCCACCCGTCCACCCGTCCACCCGTCCACCCGTCCACCCGCCGTGACTCGCCAGCAGCTCAAGGACCTCGCCCAGCTCTCCCGGTCTCGCGCTCGCCGCGAGCAGGGGCGGTTCTTGGTCGAGGGCCTCCGGTCGGTCGAGGCGGCGGTGGCCGCGGGGGCTCCGCTCGACGCCGTCTTGGTGTCGCCGGAAGCGGCGGAGGACGACCGCGTCGCACGTCTCGTCGAGGCGTCGCCCGTCCCGGTCGAGACTGTCGCCGCCCGCGACCTCGAACGGGTCGGCGACGCCCGGACGTCGCAGGGCGTCGTCGCCGTGTCGCGGTCCGTCGTGGGCGACGGCGCCGGCCCGCTCGCGGCGCCCGCGCTCCTGCTCGACGGCGTCCAGGACCCCGGCAACGTCGGCGCCTTGGTGCGGACGGCCGCGTGGTTCGGCGTCCGCACCGTCGTCGCCGACGAGCGCTCGGCCGACTTCGAGACGCCGAAGGCCGCGCGGGCGTCGATGGGCGGGCTGTGGGACGTCGCCCTCGCCCGGGTCCCGTCGCTCGTCTCCACGCTCGACCGGCTGGCGGCGGACGGCGTGGACGTCTGGGGCGCCGATCTCGGCGGGACCCCGGTCGCCGCGTGGTCGCCGGGGGTGTCGGCCGCGCTCGTGATGGGGAGCGAGGCCCACGGCCTGTCCGCCCCGGTGGCCGAGTGGCTCCGCCGGCGACCGCCGAGCGGCAGTCCCTTCGTGTTCATCCCCGGCGTCGAGACCGGGTCGCCACGCGGCGTCGAGTCGCTCAACGTGGCCGTGGCCGGGGGCGTCCTGCTCGCTCGATGGCTCGGGTAGGACGGGGAGCGCGACCGCCGGGGCCACGCCCACTCCCCTTGCCCGGCGGTCCTCGGTGCTATCCGGCCCGGCCCTCCCGTGTCAGATCCGCTGGGTGCCGTTGAGGGCCGGGGCGCGGCGGGCGACGCTGTCCGTCATCCAGCAGCCGTCGCACTCGCCGCCCTCCTGGACCGACAGGCCGAACACGTAGGTCGCCCGGCGGCCGTCGGTGTGGAACAGCGTGACGCGCTGGGCCGCCCGGTCGCCGTCAACGGCGATGGGCCCGAACTCGGCCCGAGCTGCGTCGATCATGTCGCCGTAGACGGGCCCCTTGACCATCTCGGAGAACCGCTGGATCGGCCCCGTCGCCGCCTGGTTCGACGGCGACGCGAACCGGAAGGTGGTCTCGATGCCGGCGTCGGTGGTTGGCTCGTCGTTGTGCTGGAGCGCCTCGACCTGGATGCGGACGACGTCGGCGGGGGAGAGGTCGGGCGACGGCTCGGGGTCGGTCGGCGCCGCCGCGAGCAGGACGGCGGCGGAGACGAGCAGGACGGCGAGCGCGACGAGGAGCGGGTGCATGGCGGTCCGGGCGTGACGGGGGGTGGACGACGCCGGGGCGGGGCCGGGTCCGCCAGGGGCCGGGGATAGGGAGGCGTCTGACACGGGGGGCCCGGCAACGGCGCGACGGGGGGCCGCTTCGGTAGCTTAGCCGCATGGAAATCCCCGCCATCCAGGGCCTCAAGGTCGAGCCCGCGCTGCTCCCGCTCGAAAAGCCGGCCGGGCTCGGCGAGCGCACCCAGCGCCTCCGCATCGGCGTGCCCAGCGAATCCGGCAACGACGAGCGCCGGGTGGCCCTCGCCCCTTACGCCGCGGCGCTCTTGGTCGCCAACGGCCACCAAGTCCGCATCGAGGCCGGCGCGGGCGCCGAGGCCCAGTTCGCCGACGCCGCCTACGCCGACGCCGGCTGCGACGTCGTCGACTCGCCGGGCGAGGTCTACGCCGAGTGCGACCTGATCGCCAAGGTGTTCCCGCCCCGGGCCGACGAGCTCGACCTGATGCGCGAGCGCCAGGTGCTCATCTCGGCCCTCCACCTGGGCGGGCTCCAGGCCGAGACGCTCCGCCGGCTGATGGAGCTCCGCGTCACCGGGATCGGCTTCGAGTTCATCGCCGACGCCGACGGGACGTTGCCCATCGTCCGGATGATGCACGAGATCTCCGGCTCGATGGCGGTCCAGACGGCGGCCCGGCTGCTCGAGTCGTCGGAGGGCGGGCGCGGCGTGATGCTGGGCGGCATCTCGGGCGTGCCCCCGGCGACCGTCGTCATCCTCGGCGCCGGCGTCATCGGCGAGTGGGCCGCGCGGACGGCCATCGGGTTCGGGGCCCACACGATCGTGCTCGACACGGACCTGACGGCGCTCCGGGCCATCGAGCACGTCCTGGACCGCCGCGTCACGACGGCCATGGCCAACCCGACCTACGTCGAGAGCGCCGTCAAGAACGCCGACGTCGTGATCGGGGCCGCGATGGCCGTCGGCCAGCGGTCGCCCGTCGTCGTGACCGAGGAGATGGTGGCCACGATGCGGCCGGGCTCGGTCGTGGTGGACCTGGTGATCGACCAGGGCGGGTGCGTCGAGACGAGCCGCCCCACGACGCCCGACGAGCCGACGTTCGTGGCCCACGGCGTCGTCCACCACTGCTTGCCGAACCTCCCGTCGTCGGTCGCGCGGACGGGGACGTACGCGCTCTCGAACGCGCTCACGCCCTACGTCCTGGAAATCGGCGAGGCCGGCAGCATCAACGACGCGCTGTGGTCGAACGTGAGCCTGCGGACCGGCGCCTACGTCTACCGCCGGCACCTCACCAAGAAGAGCCTGGCGGCGATGTTCGGGATGCCCCACCGCGACATCGAGCTCCTCATCGCGAGCGGGATTTAGGGCTCGCTCCGCTCGCGGGGAGCTCGCTCCGCTCGCAGGAAATGGGAAAGAGGAAACGGGAAACGGCAGAGGGCGCCGGCGTGTCTCCCGTACGGACACGACTCGTCGTGTCCCTGCCGGGCACGATGTCCCGCCGTACGGACACCATGCATGGTGTCCCTACCGAGCGCGGTGCCTCTGTCGGGCGCCGCATCCTCGTCGGTGCTGGCGGTCGCGAGCTGGCAGCCGGAGATTCCACCCGTCCACCCGTCCACCCGTCCACGTGAGTTCTGTCGCGCTCCGCGCTGAAGTCGACCTCGGCGCCATCCGCCACAACGTCCGCCGGCTGGCGGCGCGGCGCGGCGACTCCGTGATGGGCGTCGTCAAGGCCGACGCCTACGGGCACGGGGCGGTCCCGGTGGCCCGGGTCTTGGTCGAGGAGGGCGTCGGGTGGCTGGCCGTCGCGACGGTCCCCGAGGCCGTCGAGCTGCGCGAGGCGGGTGTCGAGACGCGCCTCCTGGTGTTCGCCGCGCCGCTCCCCGACTTCCTCCCCGACTACCAACGGTGGGGCTTGGACGCCGTCGTGTCGTCGCCCGAGGCGGCCGAGGCCGTGATTGAGCGCGCGCCGACGGTTCCGGTTCACGTCAAGGTGGACACCGGGATGCACCGGATCGGCGTCCGCCCGGAGGACGCCGCCGAGGTCGTCCGCCGGCTCCGACGTGGGGGCGTGACGGTCGAGGCGCTGTGGACGCACCTCGCGACGGCCGACGCCGCCGACCCGTCGTTCGCGCTCGCCCAGGTCCGCCGGTTCGACGGCGTGCTCCGCGCGCTCGGCGACGACGCGCCGCCGCTCGTCCACGTCGCGAACGGGCCGGCGCACGTCCGCCTGCCCGCGCTCGCGTCGCGGCCCGCGCTGGCGCGGCTGGGCGGCGTGCTCTACGGGCTCGACTCGGACGCCGCCATGTCGGGCGCGACCGAGGGCCTCCGCCCGGCGATGCGGCTGGTGGCCCGCGTCGTCCACCTCCAGACGGTGGCCCCGGGCGAGACGGTCAGCTACGGGCGGACGTGGACGGCCGAGCGGCCGACGCGCGTCGCCACGCTCGCCGTCGGCTACGCCGACGGGTTGCCGCGGTCGCTGTCGAACCGGGGCGAGGTCGCGATTGGCGACCTCCGCGCGCCCGTCGTCGGCCGCGTGTGCATGGACATGACGATGGTGTCGCTGGGCGACCCCGGCGGGCCGGGCGCGGCCGTCGCCCTCGGCGACGAGGCCGTCGTGTTCGGGCCCGGCGGGCCCTCGGCGGAGGCCGTCGCCGACCGCGCCGGGACGATCTCGTACGAGCTCACGGCGGGCCTGACGGCGCGCGTCCACCACACGTACCGCGACGGCTGACCGCGCCGAGGCGACCGGAATGTGAAGACGGCAGAACCCGGGCGGGCCGGCCGTGTATATCGCGGAACGCCCTCGGCTTGAGGGTCCCCTCACCCGCACCCCAACCCCTCACCTCATGGCTACCTCCACCCCTCAGGAGATCACCATTCTCGTCGTCGACGACGAGGAGGACGTCGTCGAGATCATCTCCCACTTTCTCCGCGAAGAAGGCTACAACGTCCTGACCGCCCACGACGCCGACGAGGCCCTCTCGAAGGCCGGCCCCGACGTCGACGCGATCGTGCTCGACGTGATGCTCCCCGGCATGAGCGGGTTCGAGATCGCCAAGCGGCTCCGAGGCCGGGTCGAGACGGAGAAGATCCCGATCATCATGCTGACGGCCAAGACGGAGGAGACCGACCAGCTCGAGGGGTTGCAGAACGCCGACCAGTACATCACGAAGCCGGTCAGCCCCCAGGTCGTGCTCGCCAACATCCGCGCCGTCCTGCGCCGGACGGGGACCGAGGAGAGCAAGACGCTGTCCGTCGCCGGGCTCACGATCTACGAGGACGAGTACCGGGCCACGCTCGACGGCGACGACCTGGGCCTGACGCTGACCGAGTTCGAGCTGCTCCGCTACCTCGTCCGCCACCCGCGCAAGGCGTTCACCCGCCAGCAGTTGTTGGAGACCATCTGGAAGGACGCCATGATGGTGACCGAGCGGACGGTCGACGCCCACATCAAGAACTTGCGCGAGAAGCTCGGCGAGTTCGCCAAGCACATCCAGACGGTCCGCGGCGTGGGCTACCGGTTCGTCGAGGAGGCGGAGAGTGAAGCGTGATAAGTAAAGGGTGATGGGTCTCGAACCTGTGCCCGTCACCCTTCACCCCTGACCCCTCAGCCCATTGCGCTGGCGCAAGGTCCGCGAGCTCGTCTACCCCCGCCGGGCGTCCACCCAGACGTGGATGATGCTGACGTTCGCCCTGTTCGTGGGGCTGGCCGTCGTCGGCGTGGGGCTGTACTCGTTCCTGATCCTGCGCGGCCAGGTCCGCGACGCGGCACGCGAGACGCTGCGCGAGGAGGCCGCCCGGTTCGCCGTCCAGCTCGAGGCCGAGCCGGACCGGACGGCCCTGCTCGCGCTCGGCCAGCAGATCGCCGAGCTCACCCAGATCGGCGTGACCATCGCCACGCGCGACCGGGTCATCGGCGACTTCGGGCCGTCGGCGGCCGAGGCCGAGGCGACGCCGTTCTTCGAGCGCGAGGAGGTCGCCGAGGCGTTCGCGGCCGGCGACCACGTGGGGTTCGCCGAGCGGCGGGGGCCCGACGGCGGGGCCCGGCTGTACCTCGCGCTGTACCGGCCCGAGACCGGCCTGCTCGTCCGCTTGGGCGAGCCGGTGCCGGACCTCCTCCGGGCCATCCAGTCGCTCCAGGCCGTGCTCGCCGTCGGGATGGCGCTGGCGCTGCTGACGGCGCTGTTCGGCGCGTGGACGGCGGCCCAGCAGGTCACCCGCCCGCTCACGGCGATCACCCGGAGCGCCCAGAAGATCAACGAGGGCGACCTCGACGGGCGGATCACCGTCAAGACGCGGGCGGCCGAGTTCCAAGACCTCGCCCGGAGCCTGAACCACATGGCCAGCCGGTTCCGGGCCGACATCCACGAGCTCCAGCGGATGCAGCGGATCCAGAACGAGTTCATCGGCAACGTGAGCCACGAGGTCAAGAACCCGATCTTCGCCGTGTTCGGCTACCTCGAAGCGCTCGCCTCGGACTCGCTCCCGACGGCCCAGCGCAAGCGGTACGCCCAGAAGGGGCTCGCCAACCTCCAGCGGCTCAACAGCCTGTTCTCGGACTTGATCGAGATCGCCAAGCTCGAGTACCGCGAGGACTCGGTCCGCCCGGCCGCGTTCGACCTCCAGGACTTGATCGCCGAGATCGGCGAGATGCTCGACCCCAAGGCCGACGCCAAGGGGCTCGAGCTGAGCTACGACAACGACCCGCTCACCGTCGTTGCCGACCGGAACCGGATCCGCCAGGTCCTCACCAACTTGGTCGACAACGCCATCGCCTACTCGGACGAGGGCTCGGTCCGCTGCCGGATGCGGCGGCACATGGACAAGGCCCGCGTCGAGGTCGTCGACACCGGCCGGGGCATCCCCGAGGAGCACCTCGACCGGATCTTCGACCGGTTCTACCGGGTCGACACGGCGCGGTCGCGGAAGGAGGGCGGGACCGGCCTCGGCCTCGCCATCGTCAAGCAGATCCTGGAGGCCCACGGCTCGACGATCCACGTCGAGAGCACCAAGAACCGGGGGACGCGGTTCTGGTTCGAGCTCCCGCTCGCCGACGCGGTGGGCGGCGACGGGGCCGGGACCCCGGCCCGGGCCGAGGCCGCGTGACCGCGCCGCCGCCGTCGTCGCTGAAAAACCTCGGCCCGACGTCCGACCGGATGCTGGCCGACGTCGGCATCGAGACGGCCGACGACCTCCGCTCGGTCGGGGCGGAGATGGCGTACCGGATGGTCAAACATCGGCACCCCGGCGTGACGCTCCACCTGCTCTACGCACTCGTCGGCGCACTGGCGGATCGTCACTGGGCCGGCTTCTCGGCCGAGGAGAAGGCGGCGCTCCGCGCGAGCGCCGACGGCGACCTCGACGTCGGGCCGGGCTCGTCATGAGGCCTCGGCCGGCTGGTGGTAGCTGAGGACGTGGCCGTCCGGGTCGAGAAAGTCGGCGGTCCGTCCGCCGTCGGGGGCCGGGCCGACCGGCGCGACGATCTCGACGTTGTGACGGGCGAGGGCCTCGACGGCCTCCTCGATCCCGCCGTCGAGCCCGAACACGACGACGGGGCTCCGGCCCGGGGGCTCGTCGGCGGGGAGGAACACGAGGTATGGGCCGCTTTCCGTCGCGGCCGTCAGGAGCGGTCCGTCCGGGCTGTCGACGCGGTCCACGGCTAGGCCGAGGACGTCGCCATAAAACGCGGCCGTCCGGTCCACGTCGCGGACGAAGAAGACGACGGCGGAGACGGAGAGAGCAGAGGGAGTCATGGGATGGGGGGGGGGATGTACTCCCTTGTTGCCGGGGGCGGCCAACCTGTGAGCACGCCGGCTCACCACATCACACGATCCGGCCGACCACCATCAGGTGCCCGTCCGGGTCGTGCGTGCCGACGGCGTCGGTCGAGCGGAGGCTCCGTACGAGCGCACGGCGGACGAGCCCGAGGGCGAGGTCGTCGCCCCGTTGGGCGCGCCGGTCGTAGGCGAGGGCGATCGCCTCGCGCTGGAGGTCGGCGGGGAGCGGGCCGAGGGCGCGGCGGGCGACCGTGAGCCGCTGGCGGAAGGCGGTGTCGGAGAGGCCGAGGACGGCGCAGATCTCGTCCTTGCCGAGCCCGTGGAGCGCCAGCGCGACGACGCGCCGCGAGGCCGACGGCATCGTCTCCCACCGCTCGACGGGCCGGTGGTCGTCGGCCAGCGGGGCGTCCGGTTCTGGCGCGTCAGCGGAAGCGAAGGCCGCTTCGCGCCGCTCACGCCGGCCGTCGGTGCGGGCTTGGTGCCGGGCCAGATTCCGAAGCACGCCGCTCAGCCACCGCTGGCCCGAATCAGTGTCGAGGTCGACGTCCTGACGTGCGGCAACGATCAGCGCGTCGTGGAGGAGGTCGCCCGCGTTCCCAGAGGCGACGGCGTGGCGGCGGGCCACCGACAGAAGGTGGCGGTACGTCTCTGGAGTCATGGCTCGGCGCGGGGCAAAGCGTCAGGATAGCGTGGTTGTCCAAGACATTCGGTACGGCGAGGTCGACGGTCAGGGCGAGCGCATGCGATCTGAACTCGGCCAGAGCGACGCCCTGTCGCGTCGTGGCGGAGCCCCGAGGCCGTGGGACCGGGGACGGAGGACCGGCGCCCTCCGACGGTTCGAGCCGGTCCCCCGTCCCCGGTCTTCGGTCTGGGCGAGCGGGAGCAAAAGGGGCCCCGCTCCATTTCTTAGCAGGCGCTCGCCCTGGGTCGACGGTTCAGAGTTCGGGTTTAGGGTTCGCAAGGGCCCACACCGTGCGGACCCTGAACCCCGAAGTCTGAACCCCGGGCTCCGATGACCGGACCTCACCGCAATACGCCTTACCGCACCAGCACGACGCGCACCGTGCCCCGGGCCGTCTCGCCCCGCACGCGGACGACGTAGGTCCCCGCCGGCAACGTCCGCCCGTCGACCCGGACCGTCTGCCACTCGCCCTGGGCCGCGACGCCGTCGAACAGGACCTGGACGCGGCGGCCCGCGAGGTCGTAGAGCTCGGCCGTGACGGGCTGCGTCCGCTCGACCTGGAAGCGGGCCGTGGTCGAGCCCGTGAACGGGTTGGGCCGGGCCGCCTCGAACGCGACGCCCTCGACGCCGGGCACCGTGGCCACCTCGAACCCGATGGGGTGGAGCATCGGCCCGACGACGTCGCACTCGTAGGGGCTGCCGGCCGAGTGGAGCGCGCCCGAGCGGATCCAGAACACGGTGTCCTGGTTTTCGAGCGACTCGCCGTTGACGAACGGCTCGAACGCGAATGCGCAGCCGCCCCCCGTGATCGAGAGGCCGTCGTCGAGCTCGTCGAGCTTGTACCGCAGGACGAGCGCGTCGGTCTTCGAGAACGGGTCGACGCCGAGCCGGCGGTCGGGCTCGCCCGGCCGGATCTCGTAGCCGATCCCGCTGGCCCCGTCGACGACGCTCCAGTAGGTCGGGTCGGACGGGCCGCCGAGGACGCGCGAGGCCTCGGACGCGAACACCTGCCCGGCGCCGCCCGGCGCGGCGTGCTCGCGGACGACGTCGTTGGCCGGCGTCCCGTCGAGGTCGAAGTCGAGCCGCCAGTAGGCGTGGTGGCGGTGGCCGTTGTCGGTGCAGATGGCGTCGGCGGCGGCGAACGAGAACTCGGGCCAGACCCGGCCGTCGGCGTAGAAGTGCCACTTCATCCGGTACCGGTACCACCCGGCCATCGTGTGGGCCGTGAGCACGAGCTCGTCGCCGTAGTCCTCGACCGAGACGCCCTGGAAGTCGCCGACGTCGCCGCCCGGGTCCGGGCTCGCCGCATTCGCCTCGCACGCCGTCCGGACGTCGCCGGGCGCGGCCTGGGCGAGGCACGGGAGCACGAGCTCGGCGCCGTCGCCGACGTCGATGGGCGCCTCCTCGGTCTGCCAGTCGCGGAAGCAGCCGCAGCTGCCCGGCCCCTCGTCGTACTCGACGTTGAGGACGGGGACGCTGGCGCGGGCCAGGACCGTCCGGCCCCGGTATGCCACGTCGCGGAGCTCGAGGCCGCCACCGTTGAGGGTCGTCCGGTTGGCCGGGCGGTACAGGTCGAACTCCCAGACGGGCGCGTCGGCCGGCCACGCGACGTGGCCGTTGGGGACCGTCGGCGCGGGCGGGCCGTCTTCGTACGACCCGTTCGTGGCGCACGTCGCCTCGGTCAGCGCGATCTGGGCGGCGGCGAGCGGGGCGGCCAGCAGGCCGAGGCTCAGGAGGGCGACGCGCCAGGCAAACGGGGTCCGAGGCGTGGTCACTGGCGCGAGCGCCGTCGGGCGGCCGGGTTGGCGAGGTTGCCGTCGCCCGCGGGGTCGGCGTCGGCGTCGAGCACGCGGAGCGCGCGGAGGTCGACCACGACGTAGCGGAGGCGCCGCGCCGTCGCCCCTCCGGGACGGGGCAGGCGGTCGGCCGACGTCTCGAACACGTCGATCAGGACGCACCGGCCGCCGGGCCCGCACGGGTGGCCGGGCTCGCGGACGAGCGGGAAGCCGCCCTCGACGTGGACGGTCCCGCCGGCGGCCTCGATCAGCGGGGCGATCTCGGGGTGGGACGCGACCAGCCGGCGGGCCGCCGCGGCCTCCGCCGGCGTCGGCCCGATCACGCTCGTCCTCTCGACGGACTCGCTCAGGACTCGGCCGTCGGCGCCCGTCGTCCGGTCGGTGTAGAGGCCGGCGGCGGGGTCGTAGGTGACGGTCCGGGTGACGAGCTCGCGCTGCCCGCCGTCGGTCTTGACGGAGTCCGCCACGCGGAACAGCACGCGCGGCGCCGACGGGCTGAGGCGCGGGGCCTGGGCGCTGGCGGGGAGCCCAACGAGGAGCGCCAGCAGGGCGACGGCGAGGAGGCGGGCGGCGGGCATCTCGTGAGAGATAGCAAGAAGGGGGCCAAGCTAGCCGCCCGTCTCCTGAACTCCCAATGGGGGCGTGGAAGGGAACGGGCGCGTTCCGTTCCGACCGCCCCGGATTCCGAGAGTCGGTCGCGCCGAACTCGACGCCGCCCGGCACCCAGCGACGCCGGCCGGCGTTGGACCCCCGCGTATCTTTCACCGTCCCCCGCGGGCCCGCCCGCGGGTCGCCGCTCACCGTCTCCCCGCCCCTTCCTCCCCCGCCGATGGCCTCCGACGACCGCCGCTCCGACGACCCCGCTGCCGACGCCCGCGCGCGCTTCTCGATCCGGACGTTCCTGACGCCCGAGGACGGCGAGACCGCCTCCGGCGGGGAGCCCGGCGACGGGGCCACGGTCGACCACGGCGCTCCGGAGACCTTCGGCACGGGCGGCGCCGACGACGCCGCGCTCGACGCGCTCGTTCTCGGCGACGCCTCGGCCGACACCGACGCCCAGCCCTCGTTCGTGTGGGCGGCCAGCGAGGTCCCCACCCTGAGCGTCGACGAGGACGAGGCCGGCGACGCTTCGGCCGTCGGGTCGGAAGCGCTTCTCGACGGGGGAGAGGCGTCGAGCGACGACAGCGAGGCCGCCCCGATTGCCGCGCCTCTGGCGGGAGGCGAGCCGGCCGTCATCACCGAGGCCCGCGCGGACGAGTTCGTCTCCGACCCCTTCGCGGCTCCTGCCCCCGACGACTCGGCGCCTGAAGAGGCCGGGACGGCCGAGCCGGACGCCCCGTCCGACGACGACCACGTGGCGGCGGAGGCGAGCGGCGTCCCGTCAGAGGAACCCCGAGACCCGTTCCAGACGGCGTCGGCGGCCGAGCCCGAGGGCGCCGAGCCGGCTCCTCCGACGGACGCCGCCGAGAGCCTGGAGGACGAGGGCCCGGACCCGTTCGCCCAGGCCGGCCTCGACGAGAGCCCAGCGGGCGCGCTCGACGGCTCGGCCTCCGACGACGGACCGTCCGACCCCGACCTCTCCGCCAAGGAAGACGCAGAGGGTGGCGACCTCGAAGACGCCGCCGTCACCGCGGCCGTCGACCACGCCTTCGAGCTGGAAACGGACGAGGACAAGGCCGAGACCGCCAGCGTCGGTGAGCCCGAGGGGACGCTCGAGGTGGCGCCGCTCGGCCCCGACGACTTCGAGCCCGACACGCTCCGCACCGTGCTCCGCACGATGATGACCTCGCGCCGGCTCGATCACAAGATGCTGACCTTGCTCAAGCAGGGGAAGGGGTTCTTCCACATCGGCTCGGCCGGCCACGAGGCGAGCCAGATCGCCGTCGGTGGCCACTTCAAGGGCGGCCGAGACTGGTTCTGCCTTTACTACCGCGACCTCGCGACCGCCCTCACCATCGGCGTCACGCCGACGGAGGTGCTGCGGGCCCACTTCGGCAAGGCGGCCGACGTGTTCGGCGGGGGGCGCCAGATGCCCGAGCACTTCGGCCACCGCGCGCTCAACGTGCTCTCGACGTCGTCGTCGGTGGCGGCGCAGTACGTGCCGGCGGTCGGGTTCGCGCTCGCCGTCAAGCGCGAGGACGGCGAAGCCGTCGCCCAAGGCACACCGAGCCGGGCCGTCTACGCCTCGGGCGGCGAGGGCTCGACGAGCCAGGGCGCGTTCCACGAGGCGCTCAACTGGGCCGCGCGCGAGGCGTTGCCGGTCCTGTTCCACGTCCAGGACAACAAGTACGCGATCTCGGTCCCGGTCGAGGAGCAGACGGCCGGCGGCTCGATCTGGCACCTGTTGGGCGGCTACGCCGGGCTCGAGCGGATCCGCTACGACGGGACGGACTTTTTCCAATCGGCCGCCGCCGCGCGCGCCGCGATGGACCACATCCGCGCCGGGAAGGGGCCGGTCGCGCTCCACGCCGACCTGGTCCGGCTCCTGCCGCACTCGTCGTCGGACGACCACCGGAAGTACCGCGAGGCCGCCTCCATCGAGGCCGACATCGCCCGCGACCCGATCCCGCGCTTCGCCGCCCGGCTCGTCGAGGCCGGGATCCTGACCGACGCCGAGGTCGACGCGCTCGAGCAGGAGGTGGCCGCCGAGGTCGACCGGATCGCCCGGGCCGTCGAGGCCGAGCCCGACCCCGACCCGGCCGACGCGACCCGCCACGTCTACTACGAGGGGCCCGACGAGCGCGAGTACGAGGCCGACGGCGAGACCGGCGACCTGGTCGTCATGGTCGACGCGATCAACCACGCGCTCGACGAGGAGATGGCGCGGGACCCGCGCGTGCTGGTCTACGGCGAGGACGTCGGCGGCGGCAAGGGCGGCGTGTTCACGGCCACGCGCGGGCTGACCGAGCGGCACGGGCGCGACCGGTGCTTCAACAGCCCGCTCGCCGAGCACTCGGTGATCGGCAGCGCCGTCGGGCTCGCGGCGGCCGGCTACATGCCCGTCGTCGAGATCCAGTTCGCCGACTACATCTGGCCCGGGATGCAGCCGCTCCGGAACCAGGTGGCCTCGATGCGCTACCGCTCCAACAATGAGTGGGCGTGCCCGATGGTGCTCCGCGTCCCGTGCGGCGGCTACATCCACGGCGGCCTGTGCCACAGCCAGAACATCGAGGCCATCTTCGGCCACTGGCCCGGGCTCCACGTCGTGATGCCGTCGAACGCGGCCGACGCGAAGGGCCTGCTCAAGACGGCGATCCGGGGCCACGACCCCGTCCTGTTCCTGGAGCACAAGGCGCTCTACCGCCAGGGCCCCGCCCGCCGGCCCGAGCCCCACGCCGACTACCTCGTCCCGCTCGGCACGGCCGCCGTCGTCCGGGAGGGCACGGACCTGACGATCGTGACGTGGGGCGCCATCGTCTACAAGGCGCTCAACGTGGCGAAGGCGCTGGAAAAGGAGGGCGTCTCGGTCGAGGTCGTCGACGTCCGGTCGATCTTGCCGTTCGACCGAGAGACGGTCCTGGCCTCGGCACGGAAGACGGGCCGCGTGCTGGTGGCCTACGAGGACCACGAGTTCATGGGCTTCGGCGCCGAGGTGGCCGCCCAGGTCTCCGACGCCGCCTTCGGCCACCTTGATGCTCCCGTCAAGCGCGTCGCCGGCGCGTTCTCGTCGATCCCCTACGCCGACGTGCTCGAAAAGGAGGTGCTTCCCCAGGACGACGACATCCTGGCCGCCGCCCGCGAGGTGCTCGAGTTTTGAAACGGACCCTCGGCTCCCTCGTCCTGCTCGTGGCCCTCGCCAGTCCCGCGCTCGCGCAGGGGCGGGTCGCGTTCGACACCGAAACCCTCGACCTCGGCCGGATCGCTGAGGCCGACGGGCCCGTCCACCGGACGTTCCGGTTCACGAACGCGGGCGACGCGCCGCTCCGGCTGACGAGCGTCGAGGCCGCGTGCGGCTGCACCACGCCGTCGTGGACGAGCGACCCGGTGGCGCCCGGCGGCTCGGGCACGGTCGAGGTGGCGTACGACCCGGCGGGCCGGCCCGGCGACTTCGAGAAGGCCGTGTTCGTCGTGGCCGAGGGCGCCGACGCCGTGACGCTGCGGATCTCGGGCGTGGTCCGCCCGGCGCTGGCCGAGACGGGCGTCCCGCTCGGGTCGCTCGCGTTCGACCGCGTCGAGGCCGACGGGGGAGAGGCCCCGGCCGGCGAGCCGTTGCAGACCGCGTTCCAGTTCGCGAATGTCGGCGACCGCCCGGTGCGGATCGAGCGGGTCGAGGCGCCGGACGGCGTGGACGTGACCTCACCGCCGGGGCCCATCTTCCCGGACCGGATCGGCGGCCTGTTCGTGTCCATCGCTGACCCGGCTGCGCTCGCCATCGACGGGGCCGTGTCGGTCCCGCTCGTGCTCTGGACGACGGACGCCGACGAGCCGGTCAAGCAGGTCCGAGTCATCGGCCGCGTCGGGCCACCACGCGAGATCCCGGACGGCGAGTAAGACCGCGCGCCGACAGCGCGTTGGACGGGTATGCTCCGACTCCCGCTGCTCGCCGTTTTCCTGCTCGCGATGGCCGCGCCGGCCTCGGCGCAAGCCGCCGTCGAAGGCCCACTCGACCGCGTGCTCGGCGCCGTCGTCCAGTCCGACGGCCGCGTCGACTACCGAGCCCTCGCGTCACGCCACCGCGACGACCTCGACGCGGCGCTCGCCGCCATCGCCCGGCAGGACCCCGGCGCGCTGCGGACGGACGCCCAGAAGACGACGTTCCTCATCAACGCCTACAACGCCCACGTGCTGGCGCGCGTCTTGGCCCACCCGCGGGCGACGAACCTGGAGCGGCAGGACCTGTTCGGCGCCTTTTTTCGCCAGCCCGTCGTTGTGGCGGGGCAGACGATGACGCTCGACCAACTGGAGCACGGGGTCCTGCGCCGGCAGGACCGAGTCGCCGGGGCGCCGGTGCCACGCGCGCTCCGCGCCTTGCGCCCGAGCCGGGTCGACTATCGCATCCACGCTGCGCTCAACTGCGCCGCCGTCTCGTGCCCGCCGCTCCGCGCCCGGTCGTATCGGGCCGCGACGCTCGACGCCGACCTCGACGCGCGTTTCCGCCTGTTCGTCGCCTCGTCCCGCGCCGTCCGCGCCGACGGTCGCCGGCTGGTGGTGTCGTCCCTGTTCGACTGGTTCGCTGGCGACTTCGAGTCCGGCGGTCGGCGCGTCGGCGACGTGTTGCTGGCCGCGATGTCGGCGGACCGAGCAGCCTCGCTTCGGTCTCGGCTGGCGGGTAAGGCGGCGGCCGACCTCCGCCGCGACCGGGCGGTCACGTTCGCCTACGACTGGACGGTCAATCGGGCGCGGTAAGGGGGGCTCGCTGCGCTCGCGGGACGGGGAACGGGCAGAGGGGGGCGCGTGGGCGCTTCGTGGACAACTCGACGGCCCACCGGTGGCGCGGGCGACCGCCGACGGCCATCTTCCCGTCCCCCGTCCCCCGTCCCCCGTCCCCCGTCCCCCGTCCCCCGTCCCCCGTCCCCCGTCCCCATGCCCGCTCGCGTCCTCCAGGTCAACACGTCGCCGGGCGGGGTCCCGAAGCGGGCCGTCGCCGAAGCTTGGGTCGGGCGGGAGGGGCTGAGCGGCGACGCCGTCAACCACCCCAAGGTCCACGGCGGGCCGGAGCGGGCCGTCTGCCTGTTCTCGCTCGAGCTGATCCAGGCGCTCCAGGCCGAGGGCCACCCCATCTTCCCCGGGTCCGTCGGCGAGAACCTGACGGTGGCCGGGCTCGACTGGCCGACGTTGGAGGTCGGCGCGGTGGTGGAGGTGGGCGGGGCGCGGCTCCAACTGACCCAGCGCGTCGAGCCGTGCAAGACCATCGCGGGCTCGTTCGCCGACGGCGCGTTCAAGCGGATCAAGCCGGACCGCGTGCCGGATCAGACCCGGTGGTACGCCCGCGTGCTGACCGAGGGCACCGTCCGGCCCGGCGACGAGGTCCGCGTCGGGTAACAACCCCGTCGAAGGCTGTCAGTCGAGCCAGACGACGACCTTGCCCAGGCTCCGGCCGCTGTGCAAGTGCTCGACGGCGTCGGCCACGGCGTCCAGGCCGCGGAACTCGGTCGGGTCGACGGCGACCGTCAGCTCGCCGCTGGCGACGAGCGCCAGCAGCCGCTGCATGTGCTCGGGGAAGTGGCGCGCGTAGTGGGGCAGGAAAAAGCCGCGGACGCTCGCCGACTTCGCCAGCAGCCGGTGGTACACGCGGGCGTCGCTCACGCGCTCGGGCCCGTCGACGTACTCGCTGACGTAGCCGATGCTGACCAGCCGGCCCTTGACCGCGAGCGACCGCAACGCCGTGTCGAACAGGGCCCCGCCGACGCTCTCGTAGACCACGTCGAGCCCGTCGGGCGCCTCGGCCTTGAGCACCTCGCGGACGTCCTCGGTCCGGTAGGTGATCGGCCGGTCGCAGCCGAGGTCGCGCAGGAGGTCGGCCTTGTCGTCGCTCCCGCAGGTGCCGAGCACGCGGGCGCCGGCCCGCTTGGCGAGCTGGACGGCGTACTGACCCGTCCCTCCGGCCGCGGCCGTCACCAGGACCGTCTCGCCCGCCTGGACCTCGCCGACCTGCTCCAGCGCGATCGACGCCGTCAGCCCGCTGACCAGGACCGACAGCGCCTGGGCCGACGGCTCGGGGACGGGCACCGCCAGCGCGGCCGGCACGACGGCAAGGTCGCGGAACCCGCCGCCCAGCGTCGAGTGGGCGACGGCGTCGCCGACGGCCAGCCGCTCGACGCCGGGCCCGACGGCCTCGACCACGCCGGCCGCCTCGAACCCGAGGTCGAACGGGGGCTCGACGCCCGGCTGGTACCGCCCCGCCGTCAGGTTGACGTCGCTCGCGTTGACCCCGGCCACCCGGTTGCGGACGAGCACCTCGCCCGGCCCGGGTCCCGGAATCTCCTCCTCGACCAGCCGGGCCGACTGACGGAAGTCGGGCGTGAGCACGGTGGCGACGAGCTTGCGGACGGTGGGCATGGCTCAGGTGGTACTTGGTACGGGGTACGGGGTACAGTGTGGGAAGCAGACGGGGGGCCCGGAGCGTGATGTTCCGCCCGAGGAGTACCTCGTACCCGGTACCCCGTACCGCCTACACAAACGCGCTCAGCCCGGTGATGGCCCGGCCGACGATGAGCGCGTTCATCTCGCGCGAGCCCTCGTACGAGTAGACCGCCTCGGCGTCGGCGAACAGCCTAGCGACGTGGTGTTCGAGCAGGATGCCGTTGCCGCCCAACAGCCCGCGGCCGATCTGGGCCGTCTCCCGCATCTTGTCGACGCAGAACACCTTGGCCAGGCTCGCGCGCTCGTGGAGCCGGTGCGGCTCGTCGTAGGCGTGGCCGAGCCCGAGCACGACGGCCTGGACGGCGACCACATTCCCGAGCATCCGCACCAGGCTCTCCTGCACCAACTGGAACCCGGCGATGGGCTTGCCGAACTGGACGCGCCGGGTGCAGTAGCGGTGCGTGTGCTCGTAGATGCCCATGGCCATGCCGACGGCCTCCCAGGCGACGCCGGCTCGGGCCGTCGCGAGCTGGCCGGCCACGTCGCGGAACGACCGGACGCCCGGCAGCCGGCTCGACTCGGGCACCTCGACGCCGTCGAGCCGGATGTCGACGTTCTGGACGGCCCGCTTGGCGATCTTGCCCTCCAGCTTCGTCACCTCGAAGCCGGGCGTCTCCTTCTCGACGAGGAAGCCCTTGACCTCGCCGTCGGCGGTGTCCTTGGCCCAGATCACCGTGACGTCGGCGAAGGTGGCGTTGCCGGACCACTTTTTGGCGCCGGTGATCGTCCAGGTGTCGCCGGTTCGGGTGGCCGTCGTCTCGAGTCCGGCGGCGGCGTCGGAGCCGTGGGCGGGCTCGGTGAGCGCCCAACTCCCAATTTTTTCGAACCGCTCCAGAGGGCCGAGCCACCGCGCCTTCTGCGCGTCGCTGCCGAACAGGTGGATCGAGACCAGGCACAGGCCCCAGTGGACCCCCAGAAACGTGCCCAGACTCGGGTCGACGCGCGGGATCTCCAGGCTGACGAGGCCGGCGACGAACGGGTCGGTGCAGTAGCGCTCGGCCGGGGTCTCGCCCAGCGCCTCCCGCAGCATCGCCGCCAGCGGCTGGACCAGCTCGAACGGCATCTCGCCCCGCTCCCAATACCCGTTGGCGACCGGCTCGACGGTCTCGACCATGAACCGGCGGACGACCCGGCGGACGCGCTGCTGCTCGTCGCTGAGTTGGCGGTCGAACAGGCCGTAGAAGTCGGGGTCCGGCTCGCGCGGTTCTTTCGGTTCTGCGGGACCGTCGGTGGCCGCCAAGAGCCGGGCGAGGTGCTCCTCGGGCATCGCGTCCAGCCCGCGCAGGACCTTGTCGACGTCGATCTTTCGGGAGAGCCGGTCGAGGAGGTCGGTGTCGAGAACGGTAGTGGGCATGGCTACGAGAGGCGCCCGCGGTCGATGGCGCGGAGGGCGGCGTCGCCGCAGGCGCGGACGGTGTGGAGGAGCCCCTCGAAGCGGGGGTCGGTGGCGTGGCCGGACCGCCAGCGGGCGTAGATCTGTTGGGCGATGACGGCCAGCTTGAGCAGGCCGTAGACGGCGTACGCGACGCCGTCGCCCGGGTCGCGGCCGGTGGTCTCCGCGTAGCGGCGGACGAGCTCGTCGCGCGTCGGGTTGCCGGGCCACCACGTCGGGCTGAGCGCGAGCGCCTTGAGGGCCGGCGGGTCGTCGGCCTCGATCCAGTAGCCCAGCGTCGAGCCCAGGTCCATCAGCGGGTCGCCGACGGTCGCCAGCTCCCAGTCGAGGACGGCGCGGACGGTGCCGAGGTCGGCCGGGTCGAGGACGAGGTTGTCGTATTTGTAGTCGTTGTGGATGAGGGCGGGAGCGCCTTCGGGCGGCGCGTTCGCGTCGAGCCACGCGAAGGCCCGGTCGATGGCCGGCACGTCGTCCGTCCGGGCGCGGTCGTAGCGGCGTGTCCACCCGTCGATCTGGCGGCGGACGTAGCCCTGGGGCCGCCCGAAGTCCGCCAGCCCGACCGCGGCGAGGTCGACGGCGTGGAGCGCGGCGAACGTGTCGAGGAAGGCGTCGGCCACGGTCGCCATCGCGGCGGCGTCGGGGCGGTCGGCGCTCGGCGTGGTGCTCCGCAAGATGGCGCCCTCGACCCGCTCCATCACGAAGAACGGGGCGCCGAGCACGTCGCCGGTCGGCTCGAAGCCGAGCGGTTGGGGGACGGGGAGGTGGCCCCACAGCGCCGTCAGCAGCGTGACCTCGCGGCCCATGTCGTGGCCGCCCTGGACGTCGGCGCCGGGCGGCGGTCGGCGCAGGACGAGGTCGCGGCCGGCGACCGTGACGAGGTAGGTCAGGTTCGAGAACCCGCTCGGGAACTGGCGGACGTCGAGGTCGCCGCCGAGGCCGAGCGCGTCGCCCAGCCACTCCGCGAGGGCGGCCCGGTCGAGCGGGACGCGGACGTCGGCGGGCTGGTCGAGCGCGGCCATCAGGAGGCTGGGTGGCGGCGGACCCAGTCGAGGATCCGCCGGGTGACCTCGTCGGGCGCCTCCTCCGGCGGCGTGTGGCCGACGCCGTCGAGCTGGACGAACTCGGCGTTCGGGACCCGCCCGGCGTCGGCGCGGCCCTGGGTGGGCGGGTGCGGCACGTCGGTCTCGCCGGTGACGACCAGCGTCGGGGCGGTGACCCCCCCGAGACGGCCCGACAGGTCGTCGCGGCCGAAGATGCCCTTCCCGGCGCGGAAGACGCCCAGCCGGTCGTTGGTCTGGATGCGCCGACGCTGCTCGGCCACGTCGGGCGCGCGGTCCGGCGCGTCGAGGTAGCGGCGCCCGTACAGGATCGGCAGGACCTGGCCCAGCACGGCGCCGTAGCCGAACAGCCGGAGCGCCCACAAGAGCGCCGTGTACTTGACGAGCGCGAGCCCTCCCTCGGCCGCCGCCGACGTCCCGATCTGGACCAGGCTCGCCACGCGCTCCGGCGCCCGCAGCGCGGCCCGGTAGCCGACGTAGCCCGCCATCGAGTGGCCGACGAAGTGGAACCGGTCGACCCCGAGACCGGAGAGGAGCGCCAGCAGGTCGTCGGCCAGGTCCCAGGGATCGTAGCCCTCGGCCGTGACCTCGCTGCGCCCTTGCCCGCGCCAGTCGACCCGGACGACGCGGTAGCCCGCGTCGGCGAGCGGTTGAACGGCGCGGTCCCAGAGCGCGTGCGTCATCAGGTAGCCGTGGCCCAAGACCACGGCCTCGCCGTCGCCTCCGGTGTCGGTGTAGTAGAGCGTCGCGCCGCGGATGGAGAGCGTCGGCATCAGCTCGCGGTCAGGCCGCCGTCGAGCGGGAGCGCGAGCCCGGTCATAAAGCGGGCGTCCGGGCCGCACAGGAACAGGATGGCGGCGGCGATCTCGGCGACGGTCCCCAACCGGCCGACCGGCATCTGGCCCGCCAGTTTTCCGCCGAGCGACGGGTCGGCCCGCCGAAGGTCGTCCACCATGTCGGTGTCGACGAAGGCGGGGCAGACGGCGTTGACGGTCACGCCCGCCTTGGCCACCTCGAGCGCCGCCGCCCGCGTGATCCCGACGACGGCGTGCTTCGACGCGCAGTAGGCCACGGACCCGGGGAAACCGGCGATCCCGGCCACGCTCGCCACGTTGACGACGGCCCCGCGCCCGGCCGGCGTCATGTGCCGGAGCGCGTGCTTCGTCCCTAAAAAGACGCCGCCCGCGTTGACCGCCAGCGTCCGCTCCCAGTCGGCCTCGGGGTAGCTCGCGGTCGGCGCGCGGACGCCGCCGACGCCCGCGTTGTTGACGACGGCGTCGAGCCGGCCCCACCGCTCGACGGCCCCGTCCATCAGCCCGACCACGTCGCCGGACTGTGCCACGTCGCAGCGGTGGAAGACGGCTTGGCCGCCGGCGTCCTCGATCTGGCGGACGGTCTCGGCCCCGCCGCTTTCGTCCACGTCGGCCACGGCGACGCGGGCGCCCTCGCGCGCGAAGGCGAGGGCCGTCTCGCGGCCGATGCCGCCGGCGGCGCCGGTGACGACGGCGACGGTGTCTTTGAATCGAGGGGCGGGCATGGCGGTCAGAGAGGGTCAGGAAGTCCTACTCGTTCTGAGTCTGTCCATCTCACCCACCCTGTCACCCTGAGCGCCAGCGAAGGATCTGCTCCGCGTGGCCTCCGGGTCCTGGGGGGGCCGGGAGCGACGAGCGGTTAGATCCTTCGACTCCGGCCGAAGACGGCCTCCGCTCAGGATGACAAGGTGGGGAAATGGAGACAGTCGGCGATCTGGAATCAGTGGCCGGACGCCGATGCGTGATCTACCAGCGGAAGACTCACGCATCACGCATCCGCGCGAATGGGACTCGGCATGGGAGCTGGGCGCAGCATCAGCGGGGAATGGAAAAACCACGGGCCTTCAGCTCCTCCCGGGCGACGACGCCGCGGTGGACCTCGTCGGGCCCGTCGTAGATACGGGCGGCGCGCTCGTGGCGGACCCAGAAGGCGAGGGGCGTGTCGTCCAGCATCCCGAGCCCGCCGTGCGTCTGGAGCGCCCGGTCGAGCACGCGCTGGAGCACGCCGGCCACGTAGAACTTGATGGCCGAGACCTGGACGCGCGCCTCACGCTGTCCCTCGACGACGGTCGGCGCGGCGGCGATCCGCCGGGCCGTGTCGAGGACGTAGAGCCGGGCGGCGTCGATCTCGGCGCGGCTCTCGGCGATCCACGTTTGGACCGTCTCGCGCGACGCCAGCGGCCGGCCCGGCGCCAGCTCGCGCGTCCCAGCGTAGGCGCACATCGCGTCGAACGCCCGCTCGCAGATGCCGATCCACCTCATGCAGTGGTGGATCCGCCCCGGCCCCAACCGCTCTTGGGCCAGCCTGAACCCGCCGCCGCGGGGCCCGAGCAGGGCGTCGGCCGGGACGCGCACGCCGTCGAAGCGGATCTCGGAGTGGGAGAACCAGCCGGCGCCACGGTCGCCCATCACGGGCAGCTTGCGGACGTGCGTCAGGCCCGGCGCGTCGGTCGGCACGATGAGCATGGACGCGCGGGCGTAGCGGCTCTCGGCGTCGGGGTCGGTGACGGCCATCACGATGCAGACCGCGGCCCCGTCGAACGCCGTCGTGAACCACTTGTGGCCGTCGATCACCCACTCGCCGTCGTCGCGGGTGGCCGCCGTGCTCATCACGGCCGGGTTCGAGCCGGCGTGCTCGGGCTCGGTCATCGCGAAGCACGACCGGACCTCGCCGCGGACGAGCGGCTCCAAAAACCGCTCGCGCTGCTCGTCGGTGGCGTGGGCCGCCAGCAGCTCCTGGTTGCCCGCGTCCGGCGCCTGGGCGTTGACCGCGAGGTGGCCGAGCGGCGACCGGCCCAACGCCTCGCTGACGTGCGCGAACTCGTCGAGGCCGAGCCCCAGGCCGCCGTGCTCGGCCGCCAGGTGCGGGTTCCACAAATCGTCCTCACGCATCTCGGCGCGGACGGCGTCCATCTCCGGGATCAGCGCGTCGAAGTCGCCCGCCAGCAGGAGCGGTTCGAGCGGGACGAGCCGGTCGGCCACGACCGAACGGACACGGGCGAGGACGTTGTCGAGGTCGGGCATGTCAGGCGACGAGATAGCCGCCGTCGACCGTGAACACGCCGCCGGTGCAGTAGGCCGAGGCGTCGGAGGCGAGGAAGACGGCCAAGCCGGCGAGGTCGCCCGGGACGCCGATCCGGCCGGCGGGGAGGTTGCGCGTGAACCGGCCGAGCGTCTGCTCGTCGTCCCACAGGGCCCGGCTAAAGTCGGTCTGGATAAGGCCCGGGCAGACGGCGTTCGCGCGGACCCCGTGGCGGCCCCACTCCTTCGCCATCACCTGGGTCAGCGACAGCAGCGCGGCCTTCGAGACGCTGTAGACCCCGAGCCCCGTCTCGGGCGTGACGCCCCCGATGCTCGACACGTTGACGATGGAGCCGCCGTCCTTGGACAGGTGGGGGAGGGCGGCCTTTGCCAGCAGGAACGGGCCTTTCAGGTTGACGCCCATGATCTGGTCGAACGCCCGCTCGTCGGTCTCCTCGACGGGCCCGTAGACCGGGTTCGTCGCCGCGTTGTTGACGAGCACGTGGAGCCCGCCATGCGCGTCGGCGATCTCGGCCACGGCGTCGGCCAGCTCGTCGGCGTGGCCGACGTGGAGCGCGCGGCCGGTCGCCTGGCCGCCGTCCTCGCGGATCGACGCGGCGACGGCGTCGACGGCCTCCTGCTTGCGGCTGGTCACGACGACGTGGGCGCCGGCGTCGGCGAGCGCCCGGGCCATCGCCTCGCCGATGCCGCGCGAGGCGCCGGTGACCAAGGCCACGCGGCCGTCGAGGCGGAACGAGTCGGGGAGGGCGGGCATGGCCGAGCAGCGGGGGAGAGGAGACACCCACCGCGCCCGCAACTTGATCCGGCTCGGCGGTGACGTCGGGGACTCCCGGCGACGTGGGCTAGTCGTCCGTCCGGCTCTGCCCGGTCGGGTCGAACGGGATGCCGTCCTCGCCGGGCGGCGGCGTCGGGTCGAGGCGGGCGATGAGCCGCGTCTCCCTCGCGACGAACACGACGTAGACGCCCGCCAGCAGGGCCACCGCGAGGAGCCCCAGCCCGTCGAACGCCGTCCACGTCCGGCCGAACACGACGAACGACTGCGGCCCGACGGCCCACGCCAGCGTGTTGAACGCGATCGCGATCACCCGCAGCTCCGTCGGGCCGACGGCCCCGAACGAGATCTTGAACACGTCCCGCGCGATCGTCACCATGTTGACGAGCAGCATCAGCATGAGCACGCCGACGCAGACCGCGAGCGCGATCTCCATCTGCAACAGCCCGCCCGCGCCGAGCCCGACGCACAGGGCGACGGTCGAGATCGCGTCGCACTGGTGGTCGACGAAGAACCCGTACTTCTCGCGCCGGATCTGGCGGACCCGGGCCAGCGTCCCGTCCAGGCTGTCGCCCCACCAGTGGATCACCAGGCCCAGCGAGGCGACGTGGAGCCAGACCAAGTTGGACCCCGCCAGCGCGTAGGCGACGGCCGACAGGAACGCGCCGGCGAGGGCGATGGCCGTCAGCCCGTCGGGCGTCATCCAGCGGGGGAGCCGGGCGGCCATCCGGGGGAGCGCCCACCGCTCGAACCGGCCCAGCAAGATGTCGTTGATCCGCCGCTTGGCGACCGGCGGTGTCGGCGGCGGTGCGGGCGTCGTCGCCGGGCCCGCCGTCGGGCGGGCGACGGGCCGGGAGGAGGGCAGGGGGGACGACGACACGTGAGCGCGGGCGAGATCACCGAAACATAAAGAGGCCGGTCGGTGGCCTCCTGCCCACGATCTCCGCACGGCCCCTCCGGGTTCCGGCCGGCCCGGCCAACCGGGGATCAGCCGACGAGCGCGGGCTCCGCGAGGGCCGCGAGCGCCCGGTTGAGGTCCGCGATCAGGTCGCCCTCGTCCTCGACCCCGACGCTCAGGCGGACGAGCCCGTCGGGCAGGCCGGCCGCCCGGCGGACGTCGGCCGGGATCGAGCCGTGCGTCATCGAGGCCGGGTGCGAGACCAGGCTCTCGACGCCGCCCAGGCTCTCGGCCAGCGAGAACAGCCGGGTCGACTGCATAAAGCGAACAGCGGTCTCGACGGTGTCGTCGGCCAGGACGAGCGAGACCATCCCGCCGAAGTCGCGCATCTGCCGAGCCGCGACCTCGTGGCCGGGGTGGTCTTCAAAGCCGGGGTACAGCACCCGAGCGACGGCGTCGTGGCCTCGCAGGAAGTCGGCCACGGCGCGGGCGTTCGCGCAGTGCCGCTCCATCCGCAGGTGGAGCGTCTTGGTCGAGCGGAGCAGGAGGAAGCAGTCGAGCGGGGCCGGCGCCGCGCCGACGGCCTTGATCTGGAACCGGAGGTGCTCGGCCCACCCGTCGTCCGACGTCAGGACGGCCCCGCCGATCACGTCGGAGTGGCCGCCGAGGTACTTCGTCGTCGAGTGGAGGACGAGGTCGGCGCCGAGCGCGAGTGGCCGCTGGAGGTACGGGCTCGCGAACGTGTTGTCGACGGCCACGGCCACGTCGCGCTCACGAGCGACGGCCGCCAGCGCCTCGACGTCATAGATGCGCAGGAGCGGGTTCGTCGGCGTCTCGATCCAGACCAACTTGGTCGCGTCGGTCATCGCCTCGGCGAGTGCGTCGGGCGAGGCGAGGTCGACGAACGTGAACCCGACGCCCATCGGCTCGTGGACCTGGCGCATGAGCCGGTACGTCCCGCCGTAGAGGTCGCTCGTGGACACGACGTGGTCGCCGGGCCGAAGCCGCCGCAGGATCGCGTCGATCCCGGCCACGCCCGACGCGAAGGCGACGCCGTGCGCGGCCCCTTCGAGCGACGCCAGGTTCTGCTCGAGCGCCGTCCGCGTGGGGTTGCCGACGCGGGCGTAGTCGTAGCCCTGGTGGACGTCGGGCGCGTGCTGGACGTAGGTGCTGGTCTGGTAGACCGGCGTCATGATGGCGCCGGTCGAGGGGTCGGGCCGCTGGCCGGCGTGGACGGCGCGGGTGCCGAAGCCGGCGGGGTCGGATGGAGTCACGGAGGGGCGGGTTCAAACGAAGCGGGGGCGCGGCGAACCACGCCCCCGCGGGGAAAGGCAGGCGGCGGCCCAGGTACGGTCGGCCTATGAATGAGTCTGCCTCCCAATCCAGAGCCGTCATTCCCGCGAACGCGGGAATCCATGCGATGCTGCGGTCGGTCGCGAGACCGTATGGATCCCCGCGTGCGCGGGGATGACGGCATGGGAGGAGAGGGGATCGCCATGTCGCCGACGCAGGATGGGTGCGCTACACGAGACGGCGACTCATAGCACCAGCCGTCCTTAGTTCATCGAGATGCCGGCGCACTCCGAGACGCCCTCGGCGTCGTCGACGCGGCCAAGCTGGGTGTAGACGCGGAAGAGCGCGTCGCAGACGCCGGCCTCGTCGGGGGTCCCCATCGACAGCGTCCGGGCCTGCATGAGCGGGCCGAGCGAGGCCTCGAGGTTCTCGTTCCGCTCGTCGACCAGGCGGTTGGCCTCGGTGACGTCTTCGGTCGCGTTGGCCCGCTCGTTGAGCGCGGCGGCCCGGTTCTGGTAGGCCGCGCCCAGGTTGTAAAAGGCGTCCGAGTTGTCGGTCGCCAAGCGCGTGGCCTCGGTCAGCTGCTCGATGGCGTCGTCGTAGCGCTCGGCCTGGAGCAGGAGGGCCCCGTAGTTGTAGCGGTACGTCGCGTTCTCCGGCTGCTGGCCGACGACCTGCTCGTAGCGGGCGATGGCCTGGTCGGTCTGGCCCGAGAGCGTGTAGGCGTTGAGGAGCATCGTCTGGATGTCCTCGTCGCCCGGGAACCGGGTCTGGGCGCCTTCGAGGAACGTCACGGCGTCGGTCCCGCGCTCGGCCAGGACGAGCGAGCGGCCGTAGTAGTAGGCCAGGACCGGGTCGTCGTCGGCGACGGCGATGCCGCGCTCGAGCGGGACGACGGCCTGGGCGGCGTCGCCGGTCCGGAGGTAAGCGAGGCCCAGGCCGAGGTAACCCTGGGACGAGTCCGGGTAGAGCTCCGTCGAGGTCTCGAAAAAGTCGACGGCCGTGGCCACGTCGGCCTCGGGGTCGCGGATGACGTCGTTGCCGGCGTTGACAGCCAGGGCCCACAGCGCGAGCCGGGTCTGGTCATTGGCCGCGTCGTCCGGGGCCAGCGTCCGGGCGCGTTGGTACGTCGCGACCATGTCGTCGTAGTTGGCGGCGAGGAAGGCGGCCTTGGGCTGGGCGCCGGCCGTGTTCTCGTACTGCTGGCGCAGGACCTCGACGCGGAGCTGCAAGGCCTCGACGTTGTCGGGGTTCGTTTCGAGGGCCTCGTCGAGGTTGGTCATCGCGCGCTCGTAGTCGCCGTTCTGGAGGTCGAGCTTGGCGCCCTCGACGTTCGGGTCGCTGGAGCAGCCGTCGGCGCCGCCGACGAGCAGGGCGACGACGAGCGAGAGGGAGAGGGTGAGGATGCGGGAGAACATGGGAGTGGCGGGCAGAAACGCAGGGGCGCCCCGGGGACCTCCGGTGGGGGATCACGAGGCGGGTCGGGTGGGTCGTACCCTTCCACGCCCAACCTACCGCCGGGGTCCGGGTCCGCCCTCGCTCCCCCGTCGAAACTGTCCATGACGCCCGCCGCGCACGCCCTCCTCGACGGCCTGATCGACTACGCCGGCCTGTTCCCGCCGGCCGCCCTCGCGCTGGACGCCTCGGCCGACGCCTACGCCGGCCACCGCCGGAGCCCCGACGCCTGGATGCTCGGCCGGTTCATCGTCCCCGCCGGCCGCTTGGGGGAGCTGGCGGATCACGTGGACGAGGGGCCGTGGCCGCTGTCGGTCCTGGGCCTGCCCGACGAGGGCGACGGCTGGCTCGAGACCGCCCGCCGGACGCTCGACGCCGCCCGCGAGGTGGAAAAGGTCCACCCCGACCGCGTCCGCGCCGACCGGTTCGAGCTGAAGGTGCCCGCCGAGATCGCCCGGGACGCGGACGCGCTCGCCGGGATGCTCGGAGACCTCGACGCGGCTCTTTTGAACGGCGGCGCGACCGGGCCGCGAGCGGCCCTCGAAGTCCCGTTCCTCGACGCGCCCGACGCCGTCGCGCCGGCGGCGCAGGCCGTGGTCGATGCGAACGGGCGGGCGGAGCGGCCGGCGTTCGCGCTCAAGCTCCGCTGCGGCGGCGTCACGCCCGACCTGGTGCCCGACGTCGAGACGCTGGCCCGGGCGCTCTCGGAGGCGGTCCGCGCGGGCGCCCCGTTCAAGGCGACGGCCGGCTTGCACCACCCGCTCCCCAACGACGACGAGGCCGTCGGCGCCCGGATGCACGGGTTTTTGGGCGTCTTCGGCGGCGCCGCGCTCGCGCGCCTCCACGGGCTCCGCCCCGACGACTGGGCCGAGATCCTGGCCGACGACGACCCCGGGTCGTGGTCCGTCGAGGACGGCCTGCGCTGGCGATCCCTCCGGGCCACCGCCGCCGAGGTCGCCGACGCCCGCACGCAGTCCGCGCTCAGCTTCGGCTCGTGCTCGTTCGACGAGCCGCTCGACGACCTCCGAGCCCTCGGCTGGCTGTGAGAGGTTGGCAGGTTCAGCGGGTCGGTCGGGTTCAGCCGGTTTCGTGCCTGATACGGCCTCGCCCGATTGGCTATGCAGTCGCCGGCGACGTCCCCTCTCCCACCGGGAGAGGGACAGGGTGAGGGGCCATCACGCCTGCTCCCTCATGCACAGCGAACCTTCGGAGCCCGTATGAGTCGAGCGGACGGCGAACGCTCGGGGGCCTCTCGCATTCAACCCGCCGCACCGGCCCGACCCGCCGCACCCGCTCAACCTCCCATCTCATGACCCCCTTCCTCGATCTCCCCGCCGACAGCGGCTTCGGCCTGCACAACCTGCCGTACGGCGTGTTCTCGACCCGGGCCGAGCCGCCCCGGTGCGGCGTCCGGATCGGGGACCACGTGGTGGACCTGGCCGTGCTCGAAAGCCACGGGGTGGTCGGGGTGGCCGGCGCCGGGCGGCAGCCCGTGTTCAACGCCGGGTCGCTCAACCGCTTCATGGCGCTCGGGCCCGACACGTGGCACGCCGTCCGGAGCCACCTCCAGGAGCTCTTGAGCGTCGAGGGCTCGCCGGCGCTCCGCGAGTCGGAGACGCTGCGGCAACGGGCCATCGTGCCACTGGCCGACGTCACGATGCACCTGCCGGCCGAGATCGGCGACTACACCGACTTCTACTCGTCGCGCCAGCACGCGACGAACGTCGGGTCGATGTTCCGGGACCCGGACAACGCGCTGTTGCCGAACTGGCTCCACCTGCCGGTCGGGTACCACGGGCGGGCGTCGTCGGTCGTGGTGAGCGGGACCGACGTGACGCGCCCGAGCGGCCAGCAGAAGCCGGACGACGACGCGCCGCCGGTCTTCGGCCCGTCGAAGCTGCTCGACATGGAGCTCGAGCTGGGCTTCTTCGTAGGGCCCGGCAACGCGCTCGGCGAGCCGATCCCGATGGCCCAGGCCGGGCGGCACATCTTCGGGTTCGTGCTCGTCAACGACTGGAGCGCGCGCGACATCCAGAAGTGGGAGTACGTCCCGCTGGGGCCGTTTTTGGGCAAGAGCTTCGCCACGTCGATCTCGCCCTGGGTGGTGCCGGCCGCCGCACTCGCGCCGTTCCGCGTAGAGGGCGAGGCGCAGGACGAGACGGCCGGCAACCCGGAGCCGTTGCCGTACCTCCGCCAGGCCGAGCCGCGCGCGCTCGACCTCGACCTGGCCGTCGCGCTGGAAACGGAGGCGATGCGCGAGGCCGGGACGCCGCCCGAGGTCGTGGCCCGGTCGAACGCGACGAACCTGTACTGGAGCCCCGAGCAGCAGCTCGTTCACCACACCGTCAACGGGTGCAACGCGCGGCCGGGCGACCTGATGGCGTCGGGGACGATCAGCGGGGAGGCGCCGGGCAGCTACGGGTCGTTCTTGGAGCTCTCGTGGCGGGGGACCCGCCCGCTCGACCTGCCGGGCGGCGAGACGCGGACGTTCCTGCGCGACGGCGACCGCGTGGTGATCTCGGGCGAGGCGGTCCGCGATGGCCGGCGGGTGAGCCTGGGCGAGGTGAGCGGGACGATCCGCCCGACGGCTTCGTAACGCGCTGGCCCCACATGGATTAGAGAGGGACCTATATTCAGGCGCATTCGGGCGGTCCCCACCGCCGGCCCGTGCCCCCAGGCCGCTCTCCGCGGCCGCCCCGCGTCACGGACCCCGCCACGCATGCAGGTTGCCCACCCCTCCTTCCGGCAGCACGCCCTCCGCCTCAGCGACTTCGACTACGACTACCCGAAGGGGCTCGTCGCTGCGTACCCCGCCGAGCCCCGCGACGGCGCCCGGCTGATGGTCGTCGACCGCGCGAGCGGGACCATCGAGCACCGCGCGGTCCGCGACCTGCCGGGCTACTTCGCGGAGGGCGACGTGTTCGTGGCCAACGACACGATGGTGTTCCCGGCCCGTCTCCGGGGGATCAAGGAGAACACGGGGGCCAAGGTCGAGGCGTTCCTGCTCCGCGAGCTCAACCCCGAGCACCGGCTGTGGGACTCGATCGTGGACCCGGCCCGGAAGGTCCGCGTCGGCAACAAGCTCGTGTTCGGAGACGGCCTGGCGGCCGAGGTCATCGACAACACGACGAGCCGGGGGCGGACGCTCCGGTTCATGTTCGACGGCTCGCCGGAGGCGCTCTACCACGCCATCGACGCGGTCGGCGAGACGCCGATCCCGCCGTACCTCCGCCGGAAGGCCGAGCCCGCCGACCGCGTCCGCTACCAGTCCCTGTTCGCGCGCCGGCGCGGGGCCGTCGCCGCGCCCGCGTCGGGCCTCCACTTCACGCCGGGCCTGCTCCAGGCGATGACCGACAAGGGCTGCGAGGTGACCACGGTCACGCTCCACCTCGGCCTGGGCTCGTTCCAGCCGGTCGAGGTCGAGGACCTCTCCAAGCACCGGATGGGCTCGGAGTACTTCGAGGTCGGGCCGGAGGCGGTCGAGGCGGTCAACCGCGCCCTCGCCCACCCCGACCGAACCGTCACGGCCTGCGGGACCACGGTCGTCCGCGCGATGGAGTCGACGCTGTCGGCGGCGAAGACGCTCAAGGCCGGCGAGGGGTGGACCGACCGGTTCATCTACCCCGTCCACACGTTCCACGTGACGGACCGGCTGTTGACCAACTTCCACCGCCCGAAGTCGACGCTGCTCATGATGGTCGCGGCGTTCGCCGGCCACGACCTGCTGACGGAGGCCTACCAGACGGCCATCCGCGAGGAGTACCGCCTGTTCTCGTTCGGCGACGCCATGCTGATTCTCTAGAGGGACGGGGGATGAGGGACTGGGGATTGGGGACCGCTCGCGCAGCCTTCGGCCACGTCCGGGTCGAGCGCCGTTCCGTTCGATGAACGGGGACGCATCGGTCGGGCTCGTCGTGCCGGCGGGCGGGTCGGGCTCGCGGATGTCGGCGGCGGGCGCGCCGGCCAAGCAGTTCCGCCTGCTCGGCGGAGCGCCGGTCGTGGTCCAGACGCTCCGGGCGTTCGCCGATCATCCAGGTGTTGGGCCGATGGTCGTCGTGGTCCCGGCCGGCGAGGAAGGGGCCACGCGCGCGATGCTGGCCGCGCACGGCGTCGAGGCGGGCGTGGCCACGGGGGGGCGGACGCGCCAGGCGTCGGTCGCGAGCGGGGCGGGGGCGTTGCCGCCGTCGGTCGAGACCGTCGTGGTGCACGACGCGGTCCGGCCGTTCGTCACACGGGCCGTTATTGCAGAGACGGTCGCCGCCGCCCGCCAGCACGGCGCCGCCGCCGCCGCCGTCCGCGTGGCCGACACGCTCCGCCAGGGCGGTGACGGCCCGCTCTTCGGCGAGACCGTCCCGCGCGACGGCCTCTGGGCCATGCAGACGCCGCAGGCCGCCCGCCGCGACTGGCTCGTCCGGGCGGCGGCGAACGCGGCGGGCTGGCTCGCGACCGACGAGGTCGGCCTGTTGCAGCACGCCGGCTACCCCGTCCGGATCGTCGAGGGCGACGCGCGGAACGTCAAAATCACCCGGCCCAGCGATTGGGCGCTGGCGCAAGCGCTGTGGCCGGAGTGGGCAAGGGGCGAGGGGTGAGGGGTGAGGGGTGAGGGGTGAGGGGTGAGGGGTGGCGGTCGGGAAAAAGTTCCGGCCGACTTCCGGCCGTCGACTGGCGCTTCGTGTCATTGGCGGACATCTTCCCCGTCCCCCGTCCCCCGTCCCCCGTCCCCCGTCCCCCGTCCCCCGTCCCCCGTCCCCCGTCCCCCGTCCCCCGTCCCCATGCGTATCGGCCACGGCTACGACGTCCACCGCCTGGTCGCGGGCCGGCCGCTCATCCTGGGCGGCGTAGAGGTCCCGTCCGAGGCCGGTCTCGACGGCCACTCCGACGCCGACGTGTTGACGCACGCCGTGATCGACGCCCTCCTCGGGGCGGCGGCCCTCGGCGACATCGGCGCGCTCTTCCCCGACACGGACGCCGAGTGGGAGGGGGCCGACAGCATCGGGCTCTTGGAGGCCGTCGTCGGCCGGGTGGCCGAGGCCGGGTTCGACATCGGGAACGTGGACGCGACGGTCGTCTTGCAGCGGCCGAAGCTCCGGCCCCACATCGACACGATGCGCGAGCGGCTGGCGGGCGCGCTGGGCGTCGAGGTCGGCCGGGTCTCCGTCAAGGCGACGACGGGGGAGGGGATGGGGTTCGTCGGGACGGGCGAGGGGGCCGCGGCGCACGCGGTCTGCCTGCTGGTCGAGCGCTAGGGTGGCCGCCTGGGTCGCCGAGTTCGTGACCTGGCTGGAGGCGTTGCCTCCGGCCGGCATCTACGCGGTGCTCCTGGGCATCGCCTACGGCGAGAACCTGGTCCCGCCGCTCTGGGGCGACACCGTCATCGTCCTGTGCGGGTCGCTTGTCGGGCTCGGCGTGCTCTCGTTCTGGCCGGCCGTCGCGCTGGCGTCCCTCGGTGGCGCGGCCGGGTTCCTGACCGTGTTCGCCGCCGGGCGCCGCCTGGGCGAGGCGATCCACGACCCGGCCCGGATGCGATGGATCCCCCGTGGCGCGCTCGGCCGCGTCGAGCGGTGGCTGAGCCGGTGGGGCTACGGCGTCGTCGCGGCGAACCGGTTCCTGGCCGGCGGCCGGGCCGTGATCGGCCTGCTGGCCGGCGCCTCCGACTTGCGCTGGGCGCCGACGGCGGCGTGGGCGACGGTCAGCGCCGTGGCCTGGAGCCTGTTGCTGGTGTGGGGCGGGGCCAGGCTCGGCGCCGAGTGGGAGCGCGTGCTCGACTGGCTGGCGAACTACGGGCGCGTGGTGACCGTCGCGCTCGGGGCCGCCCTCGCGGTCGCGGCCGTGCGGCGCTGGCGGGCCCGACCGAAGAACTCACGGCGAAGAGACGGCGCGGAAGCGCCCGACCCCCCCCCCGTCGGTTGACGGCCGGCGCCGGACCGGGCTAGCTTCGCGCTTCGCGATGTCCGCGCCGCTGGCGTAGCTCAGTTGGTAGAGCAGCTGATTTGTAATCAGCAGGTCGGGGGTTCGAGCCCCTCCGTCAGCTCCGCCGATCCCGCGCCTGCGGGCTCGCACGTTCTTTCTTCGGGCAGGTGGCCGAGTGGTTAAAGGCGACAGACTGTAAATCTGTTCTCGTAAGAGTACGGAGGTTCGAATCCTTCCCTGCCCACATGGTGATTGGCGATCCGGCGATTCGCGATGGACGATTCGCACCCGTCGCGAGTCCGAGGTCCGCAACCTCCAATCGTCCTGCGGGAGTAGCTCAGTTGGTAGAGCGTCACCCTTCCAAGGTGAATGTCGCCGGTTCGAACCCGGTCTCCCGCTCCCAGGCATCGGCGACTTGGTGATCGAAGACTGCCGATTGGGTGGCCGATCACCCAATGCCACACCCGCCTCCTTAGCTCAGTGGTAGAGCACTTCCATGGTAAGGAAGGGGTCCCCGGTTCAAATCCGGGAGGAGGCTCCGCGGCTCCGGCCGCTCACGTGACACCCCTCTCATCAGCGCCGCGCGCGCCAACGACACAGAACCCATGGCGAAGGAACAGTTCCAGCGTACGAAGCCCCACGTCAACGTGGGCACGATCGGCCACGTCGACCACGGGAAGACGACGCTGACCGCGGCCATCACGAAGGTGTTGGCCGAGGCCCAGGGCGGGACGGCCATGTCGTTCGACCAGATCGACAACGCGCCCGAGGAGCGCGAGCGCGGGATCACGATCGCGACGGCCCACGTCGAGTACGAGACGGCCGAGCGGCACTACGCCCACGTCGACTGCCCCGGCCACGCCGACTACGTCAAGAACATGGTGACCGGGGCGGCCCAGATGGACGGGGCCATCCTCGTCGTCGCGGCGACCGACGGGCCGATGCCCCAGACGCGCGAGCACATCCTCCTCGCGCGCCAGGTCGGCGTGCCCTACATCGTCGTGTTCATGAACAAGGCCGACTTGGTCGACGACGAGGAGCTGTTGGAGCTCGTCGAGATGGAGGTCCGGGAGCTCCTGGGCTCGTACGAGTTCCCGGGCGACGACCTGCCCGTGATCCAGGGGTCGGCGCTCGGGGCCCTGAACGGGGAGGCCGAGTGGGTGGCGAAGGTCGACGAGCTCATGTCGGCCGTCGACTCGTACATCCCGACGCCGGAGCGGGCCGTCGACCAGCCGTTCCTGATGCCGGTCGAGGACGTGTTCTCGATCACGGGCCGGGGGACCGTCGTCACGGGCCGGGTCGAGCGGGGGGCGATCAAGGTCGGGGACCCGGTCGAGATCGTCGGGATCTCGGAGACGAAGCAGTCGTCGACGGTGACGGGCGTCGAGATGTTCAGGAAGCTCCTGGACTCGGCCCAGGCCGGGGACAACGCGGGGATCCTCTTGCGGGGGATCGAGAAGGACGCGGTCGAGCGGGGGATGGTCCTGACGAAGCCGGGGGCGGTCACGCCGCACAAGCGGTTCGAGTGCGAGGTGTACATCCTGAGCAAGGACGAGGGGGGCCGTCACACCCCGTTCTTCAAGGGGTACCGTCCCCAGTTCTACTTCCGGACGACGGACGTGACGGGGGACATCGAGCTGGCCGAGGGGGTCGAGATGGTGATGCCGGGGGACAACACGCAGTTCACGGTCGCGCTCATCCAGCCGGTGGCGATGGAGCAGGGTCTCCGGTTCGCGATCCGGGAGGGGGGCCGGACGGTCGGCGCGGGCGTCGTCTCCAAGATCCTCGACTGATCCCGCCGGAGCGCCGGCTTCCCAAGTCCGGTCTCCATCAGCCCTTCTGAACCGCCGACCGCGCGGTTCGTAGATTGGCCCGACCGCCGGCGTCCTTCGGGGCGCCGGCGGTCCGCTGAACGGGCGTAGCTCAATTGGCAGAGCAGCGGTCTCCAAAACCGCAGGTTGCAGGTTCGAGTCCTGCCGCCCGTGCTCCGATTCCGAACCGACTCCACCGCCGTACGCGGCACCGACATGGCGACACAGACACAGACGCAGGCCCCCGGCGGCGCCGCCGGGAACTACCTCGTCGAGGTCCGCAAGGAGATGCGGAAGGTGAACTGGCCCAAGCGCAAGGAGCTCATGAGCAACACCGTGCTCACGCTCGCCTCGGCGCTGGCGGCGTCGCTGTTCATCTTCTTCGCCGACGAGGTGATCAGCACGATCCTCCGGTTCATCTACGGCAGCTAGCGCTCGCTCGCTTCCCGCACCGCCTCCTATGTCTCGCCCCCCGATCCGTAAGTGGTTCGTCCTCCGGACCTTCTCCGGCCACGAGAAGAAGGTCAAGGAGTACCTCGAAAGTGAGGTCGAGCGGCTCGGCTACGAGGACAAGCTGACCCAGGTCATCATCCCGACCGAGACGGTGTTCGAGATGCGGGCCGGCAAGAAGAAGACGCGCGAGAAGACGTCGTTCCCGGGCTACATCCTGCTCGAGGCCATCGTCGACCCGTACCTCCGCGAGGTCATCAACGGGGCCCCGTCGACCATCGGGTTCCTCGGTGCCAACGGCGAGCCCGTCCCGCTCCGGCCCGACGAGGTCGGCCGGATCCTGGGCATGATGGACGAGGACAAGGGCGAGACGATGGAGATCCCCTTCAAGCAGGGCGACGCCGTCAAGGTCGTCGACGGCCCGTTCAACACGTTCACGGGCTTCGTCGAGGAGGTGTACCCGGACAAGATGAAGGTCCGCGTGATGGTCTCGATCTTCGGCCGCAAGACGCCGCTGGAGCTCGACTACCTCCAGGTCGAGCACGAGGGGTAGCGCCGAGCCGGCGACGGAGCCATGAACCTCGCGGCCCGTCGTCTACGGAATCAGCGCCTCGTCGGCACGAGGCTGTTGGGCCCCGAGGCCGTCGTGGGCTGGCTCGGGGCTGTGCAGGCCCAGGACTATCCGGGAGCGGCGTGGGCCGTCGCCCAGCGTACGACCGGCGCCACCGCAGCCGACGTCGACGCCGCCCTCGACGCGGGGACGATCCTCCGCACCCACGTCCTCCGGCCCACCTGGCATCTGGTCCGGCCCGCCGACCTCCGCTGGATGCAGGCCCTGACGGGGCCGCGCGTCAAGCGGTCGCTCCGGTCCTACGACCGCAAGCTGGAGATCGACGACCGGACGGTCGGGCGCAGCCAGCGCCTGATCGCAGACGCGCTGGCGGACGGCGCCCACCGCACGCGGGCCGAACTGGCGGAGGTCCTCGAAGGGGGCGGAATCGTAGCACGGGGGCCGCGGCTCGCCCACCTCGTGATGCACGCCGAGGCGGACGCCCTCGTGTGCAGCGGCCGACGTCGAGGCCGCACGCAGACCTACGCCCTCGTCGACGAGCGCGCGCCCGGCGGCCCGGTGCTCGAGCCGGAGGAGGCCCTTGTCGAGCTCGTCCGGCGGTACCTCCGCAGCCACGGCCCGGCCACGCCCCACGACGTCGCGTGGTGGTCCGGTCTCACCGTCACGGACGCCCGGCGCGGACTGGCGGCGCTCGGTGACGAGGGGGAGGAGGTCGAGATCGACGGGACGGCCTATTGGCAGGTGGCGCCCGTCGCCCCGGTCTCCCTGCCCGACCCGACGGTCCACCTGCTTCCGAACTACGACGAACACGTGGTGGCGTACCGGGATCACGGTCCCTCGGTCGATCCCGCCACGCCAGACGCGCTGGCGGGATGGGGCAACGGGAGCACGACCCACCAGATCGTGCGCAACGGCTTGGTGGTGGGAGGGTGGCGCCGCACGCTGCACCGGGATCGGGTGGAGGTCCGGGTGACGCTGCAGACGCCGTTCTCCGCCGCCGAGCGGGCAGCGCTCGTAGAGTCTGCGGAGGCGTTCGGGCGGTTTCTCGGACGGCCCGTCGGCCTCGACGTGGACCACCGGCGCGTGGTCTGATACCGGACCGCTGGGGTTCTGCGTCACCCGTCGGACGTCCGAATTCGGGGAAAGCGTGAGCGGTTCATCTGGCGATTCCGCGCTAGCGGATCGGGATCGGGACGCGGAGGCGCGCGCCCAGCGTCGTCAGCGGCAGGTCGCGGGTGGTGAGGCCACCCAGCGGGAGCCGCCCGAAGACCTCGATGGTCGGGGCGGACGCGCTCGCGCCCGACGTGAGGCGGAGGGCGAGGGTGAGCTGGCGCGCGAGGTCGACCCGGCTCCCGGCGCCCGCCGACTCGCGCGTCTCGTACGCCTCGGCGCCCACGACGAAGAGGGAGCCGCCGGCCCGGGTGGGGTCGTCGACGAGCCGGCCGGAGTAACGCACGCCCTCGTCCCGGAACGACTGGTCGAGGTAGACCGCCGACGTGAGCCCGACGGCCACGCCCAAGCGCGCGCGCCGGCTCCGCACGACGTCGACCGAGAGGTCGAACGGGATCTCGATGGCGAGCGTGGTGACCTCACTGCGCGACGCCACGTCGAGAGGCCGCGCCAGGTCGGATTGCGCCAACGGGGTGGCCAGGTCGCCCTCGGTGACGAACCGGGCGTAGGCGAGCTGGGCTCCGCCCGAGACCGACATGCGGCGGCCGACCGGGAGCGCGCCTGAGAGCCCCGCCGAGACGCCGCCGCCGTCGGCGAGCCGCCCGTCCGAGACCGTCGAGGTGACCCCGGCTACCACGGACAGCGCGGGACGTCCCCAGCTTTGGGCTGGGGGACGCGCAGTCGGTCGGTCCGGGCGAGCGTCCGGTGGTCGGCTTGGGAGCACGAGCACGGACGGGCCGGCCGGCGCGAGCGGTCGGTCGGGGAGGGGAGGCTCCGCCTGGGCGACGGACGGGAACACCGCTGGTGTGTCGACGGGCGCCAGCGGCGGCTCGACCGGGGCGGGGCCGTCCGGCGGATGCGTTCGGTGGCCCGCCGCTGGCTGAGGACGACGAGCGGTGGGAGCGGACGGACGGCCACTCGCGCGGAGCGCCACACGGCCGGGCGTCGACGGAGGCACGGCGGCGTCCCGAGCCGGAGCGGCCTCTTCCGCCCTGGCTGACGGCGTTCCGTCGGTCGAAGCAGGACCCGGCGAGGTCACGTCGGCGACGAGGGCGCGCGCGCGCTCGGCGCTCGGGGCGGGTCGGGTGGCGAGGAGCCACACACCTCCGCCGACCGCCAGCACGGCGACGAGCGCGGCCACGCCGGCCCATCGGCGCCGAGCCCTCGTCGGGCTTGCCAGCGGCGGACGGTCCGCAGCGGGGACCGGCCCCAACGCCTCGCGCATCCGGGCCCACGCCGCCGGGTCGACCGGCTCGCCGTAGGCGTCGAACACCTCGCGGACGCGCTCCGCGAAGCGGTCGTCGAAGTCGGTCATGGCTGCACCCCGACGCGCTGGTGGTAGAGGGCCTGGAGCTGGCGCTTGGCCCGGGTCAGGTGCGAGCGCGACGTGCCGGGCGCGATCCCAAGCAGCACCGCGATCTCGTCGTGCGTGTAGCCCTCGACCTCGTAGAGGTTGAACACGGCCCGCTGGACGTCCGAGAGCTCGGCCAGCAGGAGCAGGATCTCCGTCGCCTCGACCGTGATCGAGTGCCCGGCGCCGACGCCCGGCTCCGGCGGCTCGGCGTCGGTGTCGAGCGTGGCGTGGTAGCGCCGGGTCGAGCGGTGGCGGTCGACGGCGCACCGGACCAAGAGGCTCCGGAACCAGGGCTTGAAGGGTCGGTCCGGGTCCACGCGGTCCATCGCTCGGAAGGCCTTGAGGAAAGCGTCGTGGCAGATTTCGAGCGCGTCGTCGCGCGAGCGGGCGTAGCGGAGGCCGACCGACATCGCGAACGACCAGTAGCGCCGGTAGAGCGCTTCCTGGCTCGGCGGGTGCCCACGCTGGCACCCGCGGATCAGCTCGGAGTCAGTGGGCACGCGGGCCGGTCATGCGGCGATGGTGGAGAAGCCTTACGACCGCGGGTCGGCCACCTGGCCGATGAACAGGAGCGTGTCGGTGGTCCGCTCGCGGATGGCGAAGACGAAGGGCCGGTTCGCGTAGAACGACGGCCCGGCCGATTCTAGAGCGACCCCGACGGTCGTGACGGCGGCGGCCTCGGAGCCCTCCTCGTCCACGCGCAAGAACGTGTTCTGCTTGACGAAGTCGACGTAGAGGCCGGCGTCGCTCATCCGCGACAGGTCCGCGGCCGGCCCGAAGGCGTCGACCATGCCGAGAGCTTTGAGCTGGTCGTTGAGGAATTTGTCGGTCGTGAACGAGAATCGCGGGAGTCCAACCTCGACGCCGCTAAACGCGCCGGCCGCGTCGAGCCGCGTGGTGGCGTCGGCCCAGAAGCCGGCGTCGAGCTGGCGGGCAAAGTCGGCGAGGCCGGCGTCGTCGGGCATCAGGACGACGAAGGAAAAGTTGGCCCGGCCGTAGGGGAGCTCGAGCGCCGAGTAGCCGTCGCCGCGGACCGTCAGGGCCGGCACGAGCCCGGTCATGATCGGCGTCTGGACCGTCCGGCCGTCCGCCAGCGTAAAGTCCGAGGCCGTCGTCCGGGCCGGGTCGAACTGGGCCGACCAATCCCCCTTGAAGTAGAGCGCGTTCATGAGGACGAGGACGAGGTCCGCGCCGATCTCCTCGATCACCTTCGGGACGCGGCCCTCGGTGTGGTCGCTGGCCCACCCGTTGATGACGCCGGGCGCCGAGGGCGAGCCGAAGTCGAGGGACTGGACGGTCGCGTCGAACGGCCCGCGCATCGCGGCCAGGAACGGGGCCTTGACGGGCGACGCCTGGTCGAACGCCTGGTCGTAGAACACGGCATTCGCGAGGGCGAACTGGACCTCGGGGTCGGCCGCGAGCAACTGGGTCCGCAGGCTCTGGTAGGCCGCGTTGACGGCGTCGAGGTCCTGGTCGGGCGCGTAGCCCAGCATGTCTCGGATCTGCGCGTAGGTGTCGCCGTCGGTCCCATTCAGGAGCATCGTGAGGGCGACGCTGGCGCTGAGCGGCGAGAGCATGAGGTTGCGGTCGTCGGTGGCCGCGACCTCTGCGAAGAGCCCGACGCCGAAGGCGTTGCTGTGGTTGATGAGGGCCTCGGCCTCGGCCGTGAGCGTGATCTCGGTCGGCGGGCCCGACGCGCCCGGCCCGGTGGTGTCGCAGCCGGTCGCCGCGAGCGCGAGGGCGACGAGGAGGGTGGGGAGGGGACGGCGGGGCATGGCTCGAAGAGGTAAGGAACACCTGCCGATACGGACCTCGCGGCGACAGCGCTGCACGGGGCGCGCGGAATCTGCGAGGGCGCTACGTTTTTTATCCCTTCCCTTGGGCAGGGCTGCTACGTTCTTTGCCGACCGTACAAATAACAGGTGTCATTCCCGCGCATGCGGGAATCCATGCGCGGCGACGGTCCGGCGAGCCGCCGCCTATGGATCCCCGCGTGCGCGGGGATGACTGCCGTTTTGTTTAGGAATCTGACTCGTTTCGCAGAACGTAGCAACTCTGCTTCCCTTGGGGAGGGCGGCGGGGGCGCTGGAGCGACGGCCCCTGATGGGGCGGTTCCCGGATGCCGCCCCGTCCTCAACACCGTCGGAGAGGGGGCCGAGGGGTGTCGAGACGAGGTCGGCACATGTCGTCGGCGCTTCGCCAGACGGGCCGGACGGAGGAACGGCGGGGTGGGAGTGAAACGCGGGCGAAGCCTGCGGAGGGGACGGATCTGGCGTCGAGGAGCCGGTACCTTCTCGATCCGCTACGCCCCGGCGTAGCCCCACCTGCGCGGGAGCCGGAGACCCCGGCGGTTGCACCGCACCCCAGTCATGGCGAAGAAAGTCGACGGCTACATCAAGCTGCAGATCAAGGCGGGCCAGGCGTCGCCGGCCCCCCCGATCGGCCCGGCGCTCGGCCAGAAGGGCGTCAACATCATGGAGTTCTGCAAGGCGTTCAACGCCGCGACGCAGGACAAGATGGGGCTCGTGATCCCCGTCGTCATCACGGTCTTCGGCGACAAGAGCTTCACGTTCATCACGAAGAGCCCGCCGGCGGCGGTCCTGCTCAAGATGGCCGCGAAGGTCCAGAAGGGCGCCGGCGACCCGCTCCGCGAGAAGGTCGGGAAGGTGACCTGGGACCAGTGCCGGGACATCGCCCAGCAGAAGATCGAGGACCTCAACGCGACGGACCTCGACAACGCCGCCCGGATGATCGCGGGCACGGCCCGCTCGATGGGCCTGACGGTCACCGGCGCTCCGGTCGCCTAAGCGGTACGGGGTACCGGGTACGCGGTACGGCCCCCGGGCCGAGCGTACCTCGTACCGAGTACCACGTACCTGTTTCCACTGCGGGAGCCAGCCACGCTGGCGGTTGCACCGCACACCCCCCACACCCATGGCAAAGAGAGGCAAGCGCTACCGTCAGGCGGCCGAGCTCGTCGCGGCGGCGACCGAGGAGGCCGGCGGCGCGCTCCCGCTCGACACGGCGGCCGAGCTGGTCAAGAAGACCGGCGGCGCCAAGTTCGAGGAGTCCGTCGACATCGACATCCGGCTGGGCGTCGACCCCCGCCACGCCGACCAGATGGTCCGCGGCTCGGTCGCGCTCCCGCACGGGACCGGCAAGACCGTCCGCGTGCTCGTGCTCACGAACGAGGGCAAGCAGGCCGAAGCGAGAGACGCCGGCGCCGACATGGTCGGGCTCGACGACTACGCCGACAAGATCCAGAACGAGGGGTTCACCGACTTCGACGTCCTGATCGCCAGCCCGGACGTGATGCCGGTCGTCGGCCGGCTGGGCCGCGTGCTCGGCCCTCGCGGGCTGATGCCGAACCCGAAGTCGGGCACGGTGACGAACGACCTGGCCGAAGCCGTCGAGGCCGTCAAGGCGGGCCGGATCGACTTCCGCGTCGACAAGGCCGGGATCATCCACACGTCGATTGGCAACGTGTCGTTCTCCCAGGACCAGATCCGCGACAACGCCGACGCCTTCCTCAAGGAGATCGTCCGCTTGCGGCCGGCTGCCGCGAAGGGCCTCTACGTCAGGAGCGTCACGCTCTCGACGACGATGGGCCCGGCCGTCCCGGTCGACCGCGGCGCCGCCGTCATTGCCACCCGCTAACCGTTGAATGTGCAGAGTGGAAGGTCGGACGTGCGCACCGCATCTCACCTTCCACGTTCCACTTTCAAACATTCGACTCCAAAGACATGCCGCTGACCAAAGCGCAGAAGGAGGAGGCCCTCGGGGCCATCGAGGAGACGCTCGAAGGGGCCAACACGGTCTACCTCACCGACTACCAGGGCCTGACGGTCGAGCAGGCCACGGGCCTCCGCCGCGCCTTCCGCGAGGCCGACGTCCAGTACAAGGTCCTCAAGAACACGCTCCTCCGGCGGGCGATGGAGGCCCGGGGCGGGTTCGACGACCTGCTCGACGAGCTCAACGGCCCGACGGCCGTGGCCTTCACGAACGACCCGGCTGGCCCAGCCAAGGTGCTCAAGAAGTTCCTCGAGGACCACGACCTCGAGATCCCCCGCTTCAAGGGTGCCTACATCGACGGCGCCATCTACGGCGAGGGCAGCCTCGACGTGCTCGCCAAGCTCAAGAGCAAGGACGAGTTGCTCGCCGACATCTTGGGGCTCCTCATGGCTCCGATCACGAACGTCGCGTCGGCCCTCGGCGCGCAGGGCGCTGGCCTGGCCAGCGTCATCCAGCAGATCTCCGAGAAGGAGGACAGCTGATCTCACCCCCGCTTCGGCGGACCCATCCATAACACGCGGCGCAGCCCGTCCGGGCCGAGACCGCCGCAGGAACCCCCCACCCCAATGGCAGACATCAACAGCATCGCCGAGAGCCTGGTCAACCTCACCATCAAGGAGGCCAACGAGCTGCTCACGGTCCTCAAGGACGAGTACGGCATCGAGCCGGCCGCCGCCGCCGCCGTCATGGCCGGCCCGGCCGGGGGCGACGGCGCCGCCGCGGCCGAGGAGCAGACCGAGTTCGACGTGATCCTCTCGGGGATCGGCGGCAACAAGATCGCCGTGATCAAGGAGGTCCGCGGGATCACGGGCCTGGGCCTCAAGGAGGCCAAGGAGCTCGTCGACAACGCCCCGTCGCCGATCAAGGAGGGCGTCTCGAAGGAGGAGGCCACCGAGGTCCAGGGCAAGCTCGAGGGCGCCGGCGCCACGGTCGAGCTCAAGTAAGTCTGGGCGGGCGGCCCCGTGCCGTCCGCGTCGTCGCGTGTCGCCCGCTCTCCCCGGCTTTGCCGAGCGGAGGGCGGGCGTTCGCGGCATCCGGCGGCGCCCGCTTCTGGGTGCGGCCGACGTGCGGCCCGGCGACGTCCGGCCTGCACACGAACCGAACGGAACACCGTGTTCCGCCCTCCGGTTCACCCCGATGATCCCGCCGCGTGCGGGGTCTCGGATGCCCGCGTCGCCCGAGCCATCGGCCGGCGCCGCCCGGCGGCTTCAGAGCCGCGGCCGGGCCCTTCGCATCAACGGTCATCACACCCAGGGGTACGCCTTGAGCAACAGCAAGAGCGCGGCGCGACCGGCGCCCAACGGCGAGAGCACTCGCCAGTCGTTCGCGGACATCGCGCCGGTCCTCGACTTCCCGGACTTCCTCGAGATCCAGCTCCGGTCCTACCACGAGTTCCTCCAGGCCGAGCTGGTCCCCGAGGAGCGGGACCCGGCCAAGGGCCTGGAGGCCACGTTCCGGGAGCACTTCCCGATCACCGACACCCGCGAGCGCTACACGCTCGAGTACCTCCACTTCACGCTGGAGGCGCCCAAGCACTCCATCGAGGAGTGCCTGGCGCAGGGCCTGACCTACGCCCTCCCGCTCAAGGCCAAGCTGCGCCTGAGCGCCAAGGAGGACGAGGACGAGGACGAGCCGGAGGAGGCGATCCAGCAGGACGTCTACCTCGGCAACCTCCCCGTCATGACGGAGAAGGGCACGTTCGTCGTCAACGGCGCCGAGCGGGTCATCGTGAGCCAGCTCCACCGGAGCCCGGGCGTCTTCTTTAGCCAGTCGGTCCACCCCAACGGGACGGACCTGTACAGCGCCCGCGTGATCCCCTTCCGGGGCTCGTGGATCGAGTTCTCGACCGACGTCGCGAACGTGATGTGGGCCTACATCGACCGCAAGAAGAAGCTGCCGGTCACGGCGCTCTTGCGCGCGCTGGGCTACTCGTCCGACGCCGAGATCGTCAACCTGTTCGACTTGGCGGACGAGGAGAAGGTGACGACCAAGAAGGCGTACGCCAAGCTCGTCGGCCGCGTGCTGGCCGCCTCGGTCACGGTCGAGGTCAAGCACGAGGTGATCGACGAGGACACCGGCGAGGTGCTCCAGGAGACGTCCGAGCGCGAGGTGATCCTCCCGGCCGAGCACGAGCTGACGGAGGACGACTACGGCACGTTGAAGGACGCCAAGGTCGAGACCGTCATCGTCCGCCGCGAGGTGGACGAGGACGCCGACGACCCGGGCCTCGACATGTCGACGCTCCTCAACACGCTCAAGAAGGACCCGACGCACTCGTCGGACGAGGCGCTCAAGCACCTCTACGAGACGCTGCGCAGCGCCGAGGCGCCCGACGTGGACGCGGCGCGCGCCCTCCTCGACCGCCTGTTCTTCTCCGACAAGCGTTACGATCTGGGCGCCGTCGGCCGGTACCGCATGAACAAGCGGTTGGGGCTGAGCGGCGAGGACACCTCGGTGACGCTGTCGAAGGAGGACATCGTCGCGATCATCACCGAGCTCGTCAAGCTCCAGAACGGGAAGTCGAACGTCGACGACATCGACCACCTCGGCAACCGCCGCGTGCGGACGGTCGGGGAGCAGCTCCAGAGCCAGTTCTCGCTCGGCTTGGCGCGCATGGCGCGGACGATCAAGGAGCGGATGAATCTCCGCGACGCCGACAAGTTCACGCCCCAGGACCTGGTCAACGCCCGGACCGTCTCGTCGGTGATCAACACCTTCTTCGGGACGAACCAGCTGAGCCAGTTCATGGACCAGACCAACCCGCTCGCGGAGCTGACGCACAAGCGTCGGATGTCCGCGCTCGGGCCGGGCGGCCTGACGCGCGAGCGGGCCGGCTTCGAGGTCCGCGACGTCCACTACACGCACTACGGCCGGCTCTGCCCCATCGAGACGCCGGAGGGCCCGAACATCGGGCTCATCTCGTCGCTCTGCACGCACGGCGTGGTTAACCAGTTCGGGTTTATCGAGACGCCGTACCGGAAGGTCAAGAACGGGAAGGTCAGCAAGCAGATCGAGTACCTCTCGGCCGAGGACGAGGACCGCTACACCATCGCTCAGGCGAACGCCCCGCTCAACGACGACGGGACGTATGCCAACGACTTGGTCCGCGCCCGGATCGGTGGCGACGTCCCCCTCGTCTCGCCCGACGAGATCGACTACATGGACGTGGCGCCGAACCAGATCATCTCGCCGGCCGCCTCGCTCATCCCGTTCTTGGAGCACGACGACGCCAACCGCGCGTTGATGGGCTCGAACATGCAGCGCCAGGCCGTGCCGCTCTTGCAGCCGTCGGCGCCCTACGTCGGCACCGGGCTCGAGGGGCGGATCGCGCGCGACAGCCGCGCCATCCTGGTCGCCGAGGGCGACGGGACGGTCGAGTACGTCGACGCGACCAAGATCACGGTCCGCTACGACGAGACGCCCGAGGACGCCGACGCGGCGTTCGAGGAGCCGGTCCGGACGTACCCGCTCGTCAAGTTCCGCCGGACGAACCAGGACACCAACGTCACCCAGAAGCCGCGCGTCGCCGCCGGCATGAAGGTGAAGAAGGGCGACCTCCTGGCCGACGGCGCGTCGACCGAGCGCGGCGAGTTGGCCCTCGGCAAGAACGTGCTGGTGGCCTTCATGCCCTGGAAGGGCTACAACTTCGAGGACGCCATCGTCATCTCGGAGCGCGTGGTCAAGCAGGACATCTTCACCTCGGTCCACATCGAGGAGTTCGACCACCAGGTCCGCGACACCAAGCGGGGCGAGGAGGAGCTCACGCGCGAGATCCCCAACGTCTCCGAGGAGGCGACCAAGGACCTCGACGAGCGCGGCATCGTCCGCGTCGGGGCCGAGATCAACCCGGGCGACATCATCGTCGGCAAGATCACGCCCAAGGGCGAGACCGACCCGACGCCCGAGGAGAAGCTCCTCCGTGCCATCTTCGGCGACAAGGCCGGCGACGTCAAGGACGCGAGCCTCAAGGCCAAGCCGGGCATGAACGGGGTCGTGATCGACACGATGCTGTTCTCGCGCCGCAAGACCGACGCCATCACCAAGAAGGCCGAGGAGAAGCGACTCGAGGAGATCCAGCGCCAGCTCGACCGCGAGGTCGAGGCGCTCCAGCAGTCGTTCTACGAGCGGTTCTTCCAGCTCGTCGGGTCCAAGAAGGCGGGCTCGGCCATCGAGCTCCGCGACGGAACCGTCGTGGTGTCCGAGGGCGGCAAGCTGGCCAAGACGGCGTTCAAGGCCATCGAGCCGGCCGACCTCAAGATCCGCCAGGAGTACACCAACGACGAGGAGACGAACCGCCAGGCGTGGAAGCTCTTGGCCAACTACCAGCGGCGCCACCAGGAGGTGACCGGCTCGGCCGAGCAGGAGGAGTACCGGATCCAGATGGGCGACGAGCTCCCGCCGGGGATCGTCCAGCTGGCCAAGGTCTACGTGGCCAAAAAGCGCAAGCTCCAGGTCGGCGACAAGATGGCCGGGCGCCACGGCAACAAGGGCGTCGTCGCCAAGATCGTCCCCGAGGAGGACATGCCGTTCCTGGAGGACGGCACCCCGGTCGACATCTGCCTCAACCCCCTCGGTGTCCCGTCGCGGATGAACCTGGGACAGATCTTCGAGACGTTGTTGGGCTGGGCCGGCGAGAAGCTGGGCGAGACCTACGCCACGCCGGCCTTCGACGGCGCGTCGATGGACGACATCGCGGGCAAGCTCCGCGAGGCCGGCCTCCCCGACGACGGCCGCGTCCAGCTGTTCGACGGCCAGACGGGCAAGGCGTTCGACCAGAAGACGACGGTCGGGCAGATCTACATGCTCAAGCTGTCGCACCTGGTCGACGACAAGATCCACGCCCGCTCGATTGGCCCCTACTCGCTCATCACGCAGCAGCCGTTGGGCGGCAAGGCCCAGTTCGGCGGCCAGCGGTTCGGCGAGATGGAGGTGTGGGCGCTCTACGCCTACGGCGCCTCGAACGTCCTGCGCGAGCTCCTGACAGTCAAGTCCGACGACGTCCAGGGCCGCTCGAAGGCCTACGAGGCCATCGTCAAGGGCGACAACATCCCCGAGCCCAACGTGCCCGAGTCGTTCAACGTCCTGCTCCGCGAGATGCAGGGCCTCGGCCTGGAAGTGAGGATTGATTGATCGGGTGATCGGGCGAGTGGCCGGTTCACGCTGCCAGTCCCCGATTGCCCTCAATCACCCGATCACCAATCATCCGATCATCAAATCCACCTATGGCATTCGGCATCCAGCCGGCGCAGCCGGCGCAGAAGAAGTACTACAGCTCGATCACGGTCAGCCTGAGCTCGCCCGAGACCATCTTGGAGCGGTCGTTCGGCGAGGTGCTCAAGCCGGAGACGATCAACTACCGCTCGTTTAAGCCGGAGAAGGACGGGCTGTTCTGCGAGAAGATCTTCGGCCCGGTCAAGGACTGGGAGTGCCACTGCGGCAAGTACAAGCGGATCCGGTACAAGGGCATCATCTGCGACCGCTGCGGCGTCGAGGTGACCCAGAAGTCGGTCCGGCGCGAGCGGTTCGGGCACATCACGCTGTCCGTGCCGGTCGTCCACATCTGGTACTTCAAGAGCCTGCCGAACAAGATCGGCGCGCTCCTGGGCATGAAGTCGAAGGACCTCGACCGGGTCATCTACTACGAGGCCTACGTCGTGGTGAACCCGGGCGGGGCGGTCAACCTCGGCATCGAGCAGGGCACGCTGCTGACCGAGAACGAGTATTTCGACGTCCTCTACCAGATCCGCGAGGACAACAACCGGCTGGCCGACGACGACCCCGAGAAGTTCGTGGCCATGATCGGCGGCGAGGCCGTCGAGGAGTTGCTCAAGCGGCTCGACCCGGACATGCTGGCGACCGAGCTCCGCTTCCAGGCGCGGACCGAGACGAGCCAGGCCCGCAAGGCCGAGGCCTTGAAGCGGCTCGGCATCGTCGAGTCCTTCCGCGCGGCGAACGCCCGGATGGAGAACAAGCCGGAGTGGATGGTGATGAAGGTGATCCCGGTGATCCCGCCGGAGTTGCGTCCCCTCGTCCCGCTCGAGGGCGGCCGGTTCGCCACGTCGGACCTCAACGACCTGTACCGGCGCGTCATCATCCGGAACAACCGGCTCAAGCGCCTCATCGACATCAAGGCGCCGGAGGTCATCCTGCGCAACGAGAAGCGGATGTTGCAGGAGGCCGTCGACTCGCTGTTCGACAACTCGCGCAAGGCGAACGCCGTCCGCTCGGACTCGAACCGCGCGCTGAAGTCGCTGAGCGACATGCTCAAGGGCAAGCAGGGCCGGTTCCGCCAGAACCTGTTGGGCAAGCGCGTCGACTACTCGGGCCGGTCGGTCATCGTGGTCGGGCCGGAGCTCAAGCTCCACGAGTGTGGCCTGCCCAAGCAGATGGCCGTCGAGCTGTTCAAGCCGTTCATCATCCGCAAGCTCATCGAGCGCGGCATCGTCAAGACGGTGAAGTCGGCCAAGAAGGTCGTCGACCGCCGGACGGCCGACGTCTTCGACATCCTGGAGAAGGTGATCGACGGCCACCCGGTGATGCTGAACCGGGCGCCGACGCTCCACCGCTTGGGGATCCAGGCGTTCCAGCCGGTCTTGATCGAGGGCAAGGCGATCCGCCTGCACCCCCTCGTCACGACGGCGTTCAACGCCGACTTCGACGGCGACCAGATGGCGGTCCACGTGCCGCTGTCGCACGACGCGATCCTGGAGGCGAGCATCCTGATGCTGGCGTCCCACAACATCATGTCGCCGGCGCACGGGGGCCCGGTGGCGGTCCCGTCGCAGGACATGGTGCTCGGCATGTACTACATGACGAAGGACCGGGCCGGCGAGAAAGGCGAGGGCATGATCTTCGGCTCGACGCGCGAGGTCCGCCAGGCGTTCGACCAGGACCAGGTCGCGCTCCACGCGCGGATCAAGCTGAAGCTGGAGGAGCCCACGTTCGACGGCGAGCACCAGGCCGGCGAGGTCATCGACACGGCCGTCGGCCGGGCCCTCTTCAACGACATCGTGCCCGAGGGCGTCGGCTACATCGACCAGGTCCTGACCAAGAAGAACCTCCGCGGGATCATCGCGGGCGTGTTCAAGGCGACCGACTTCCCGCGCACGGCCACGTTCCTGGACGAGGTCAAGGACCTCGGCTTCGGGCAGGCCATGCTGGGCGGGCTGAGCTTCTCGCTGAGCGACATCGTGGTGCCGGACGCCAAGGAGACGCTGATCCGTGAGGCCGAGGGCCGCGTCGACGACATCCGCTCGAACTACGAGATGGGCTTCATCACCGAGGCCGAGCGGTACAACCAGGTCATCGACGTCTGGACCTCGACCAACAACGAGGTCTCGAACGTCTTGTACGACGCGCTCCAGGACGACCAGGAGGGGTTCAACGCCATCTACATGATGGCCGACTCCGGCGCCCGTGGCTCGCGCGAGCAGATCCGCCAGCTCGGCGGGATGCGTGGCTTGATGGCCAAGCCCCAGAAGTCGGCCGCCGGCTCGGCGGGCTCGATCATCGAGAACCCGATCAAGTCCAACTTCAAGGAGGGCCTCTCGGTCGCCGAGTACTTTATCTCGACGCACGGCGCCCGCAAGGGCTTGGCCGACACGGCGCTCAAGACGGCCGACGCCGGCTACCTCACGCGCCGCCTGGTCGACGTGTCCCAGGACGTCTCGATCCAGGAGCCCGACTGCGGCACGCTCCGCGGCGTCCGGATGGAGGCGCTCAAGGACAACGAGGACGTCGTCGAGTCGCTCCGCGACCGGATCGTCGGCCGCGTGTCGGTCCACGACGTCCGCGACCCCGAGTCGGGCGACGTGCTCCTGCGCCGCGACGACATGATCACGGACGAGATCGCGGACCGGATCGCGGCGACGTCGTTGGAGACGGTCGAGATCCGGTCGGTGTTGGCGTGCGAGGCCCAGCGCGGCGTCTGCGCGCTGTGCTACGGCCGCGACCTGGCGAATGGCCGGATGGTCCAGATCGGCGAGGCCGTCGGCGTCATCGCGGCCCAGTCCATCGGCGAGCCCGGGACCCAGCTTACGCTGCGGACCTTCCACATCGGCGGCACGGCCTCGCGCATCGCGGCCGAGTCGACGATCGAGGCCAAGTTCGCCGGGACGGTCGCTTTCGAGAACCTGCGGACGGTCACCGACGAGTCGGGCGAGACCCCGCGCACGATCGCGCTCGGGCGCTCGGGCGAGGTCCGGATCCTCGACAAGGACGGGAAGCAGCGGATCTCGTACACGATCCCCTACGGCGCCGACGTGGCCGTGGCCGAGGGCGACGCGGTCGAGAAGGGCGACGTGATCGCGACGTGGGACCCGTACAACTCGGTCATCGTGGCCGAGACCGTGGGCACCGTCCGCTTCCAAGACATCATCGAGGGGACGACCTACCGCGAGGAGTCCGACGAGCAGACGGGCTTCCGCGAGAAGGTCATCACCGAGTCGCGCGAGCGCTCGCTCACGCCGGCCCTCGTCATCGAGGGCGAGGGCGGCCGCGAGTACACGATGCCCGTCCGGGCCCGCCTCCAGGTCACGGCCGGCGACGCGATCCAGGCCGGCACCGTGCTCGCCAAGCTCCCACGCCAGTCGGCCGGCACGCGCGACATCACGGGCGGCCTGCCGCGCGTGATCGAGCTGTTCGAGGCGCGCCAGCCGTCGGACCCGGCCGTCGTGACCGAGATCGACGGCGTCGTGTCGTTCGGCGGCCGCAAGCGCGGCTCGCAAGAGGTCCTCGTGACGAGCCGCGACGGGGCGACGGAGAAGACGTACCTCGTCTCTCTGAGCAAGCACCTGCTGGTCCACGAGAACGACTTCGTCCGCGCGGGCGAGGCGCTCTCCGACGGGCAGATCTCGCCCCAGGACATCCTGGCGATCCTCGGGCCCACCGCGGTCCAGGAGTACCTCGTCAACGAGGTCCAGGAGGTCTACCGGTTGCAGGGCGTCGGCATCAACGACAAGCACATCGAGGTCGTCGTCCGCCAGATGATGCAGAAGGTCCGGATCTCGGACCCCGGCGACACGCCGTTCCTGGAAGGGGACCTGGTCGACCGGCTCCAGCTCGAGCAGACCAACGACGAGCTCTACGACAGCTTCGTCGTGGTCGACGCGGCCGAGTCGGACTTGCGGATCGGGCAGTCGATCTCGCGGCGCCAGCTCCGCGACGCCAACTCGGCGCTCAAGCGCGAGGACAAGCCGGAGATCGAGGTCCGCGACGCGGAGCTCGCCGTCGCCGAGCCGGTCCTGTTGGGGATCACCCAGGCCGCGCTCCGGACCGACTCGTTCATCTCGGCGGCGAGCTTCCAGGAGACCACCAAGGTGCTCACCGAGGCGGCCATCGCGGCGCGCCAGGACGGCCTGCTGGGGCTCAAGGAGAACGTCATCATCGGCCACCTCGTCCCGGCCGGGACGGGGCTCCGCGACTACCGCGACATCGTCGTCGGCAGCCGCCAGGAGCTGGAGGCGCTCCAGGCCACGCAGGACGCGCTCGACCGCGGCCTCTCGACCGGCGACGGCGACATCCTGGGGGCCCCGGCCACGCCGGGCGCCGCCGACGACGAGACGTTGGCCGAGATCAACCGCCGCCTGGGCTAAGCCCGACGGATTTGACGAACCGGACGCCCCGGTCGCCTCGCGCGGCCGGGGCGTCTCTGTATGCAGGAGGGGCGCCGTAGTGACCCGGACTCGGTGCTCGCTTCGGATACTTTTGGCGCCCCGCCCGACCCTGACCCCCGTGCGTCTCCTCGTCCCCTCTCTCGCCCTGACTCTCCTCGTCGGCTGCTTCGACTGCAATTTCCCCGACTACGGGAGCGAGCGGAGCTTCCTGGACGCGCGGGCCGCCACCGGTCCCGTCGACACGCTCGTGGTTCGGGTCGAAGTCGAGCGCTCGGTGGCCGAGATCGTGTCCGTGTATGTCCCGGCGGGCGGCGTCCGGCTGGTGACCCAAGCCCAGCCGGATGCGCACGTGTTCGGACGGGCCACGGTCCGCGGCTACGAGCCGATTCGGGCCGTTCGACTGGACGCCGCAGCGGCCGGCGACACGCTGGTCGTCGCGGTTACCCGCGAGTCGGTGGCCGCGTTGCCGCGGCCCGTGTGCGGCGACGCCGACGGCCTGGTCCGCCCCGTCTGCTCCCCCGCGCCGTCCGAGGTCGAGGTCCACATCGAGAGCGTGTCCGCACCCGAGGGTACCCGCGCTGTGGTGGTCGAGTACAACGACCCACGCCTGGGCCTCAGCCGCGCCGCCTACGCGCGACCGGCTCGCGGGTAAACTCGCCTGGCAAATCCGGAGCTGAAGCGAGAGGAACCAGGTAGGAACCGAGGTGCGCGACCCCCCAAGCTGGCGACGGCTTCCTCCAGGCCGACGGGGTCGTATCGTGGGGGCCCGCGTTCTCCCGACCGATGCGCCCCACCACTTTCGCCCGCGTCGTTGCCTTCGCCGTCGTGCTCGCGTCCGCCGGCTGCGACGGGACCGGGCCCGAGCCGACGCCGCCCGAGCCGACCGGCGTCATCACCGCGCTCTCCGTCCGCGTCGACCCGACGGGGCTCGCGCCGCTCTCGGCCGAGGTCACCCTCGCGACGACGCAGCCGGTGGCCGTCGAGGTGACGGTCGAGGGGAAGGGCGGGCCCGGCACCGAGATCCGCCATCGGTTCACCGACCTCGCCGACGATCAGCGCGTCCCGGTCCTCGGCCTCTACCCGGGCGAGGAGACCGCCGTCACGCTGGAGCTGTTCGGGGCCGACGGGGCGTCGCTCGGAACCCGGGACCTGTCGATCACCGCGGGCCCGCTCGCGGCCGACTTCCCCGAGGTCACCGTCGACGTGCCCGCGCGCGCGAGCGCCAAGCCCGGGCTGACGCTGGTCAGCTACTTCGGCCACGCCGGGTCCGTCACGCCCCAGCGCGCGTTCGCCTTCGACGCGGCCGGCGCCATCCGCTGGGCCCTCGATTTTTCCGGGGACCCCGACCTCGGCGGCCTGTTCTTCGACGACGGCGTCGAGCGGCTGGCGAACGGCAACCTCTACTTCGGCGACCGCAACTCGGGCCGGATCTACGAGGTCGACATGCTGGGCCGACGGGTCGAGTCGTGGGCGATGCCGGGGTTCTCGTTCCACCACCAGGTGCTCGAGATGCCGAACGGGAACTTCCTGGCGACCGTCAACCGCGACGGCGCGCCGACGGTCGAGGACCACGTCATCGAGATCGACCGGGTGTCCGGCGCCATCGTGACCGTGTGGGACCTGAGGCAGTCGCTCGACCCGACGCGCCGCGCGTGGCCGACCGACCTCGCGGACCTCGACGTCGACTGGTTCCACGGCAACGGCCTGGCCTACGACCCGGCCGACGACACGATCGTGGTCTCGGGGCGGACCCAGGGCCTGGTCAAGCTGACGCGCGACAACCGGGTGGTCTGGATCTTGGCGCCGCACCGCGGCTGGCGGTCCGACCTGGAGCCAAAGCTGTTGCAGCCGCTCGACGCCGACGGCCAGCCCATCACCGACGCGGCCGTGCTCGACGGCACCGCGCGGCACCCGGACTTCGAGTGGGCGTGGTACCAGCACGCGCCCAAGGTCCTGCCGGACGGCTCGCTCGCGGTGTTCGACAACGGCGACAACCGGGGCTACCAGCAGCCGGGCACCTACAGCCGCGCCGTGATCTACCGCGTCGACGCCGCCGCCGGGACGGTCCGCCAGCTCTGGGAGTACGGGCGCGAGCGCGGCGCGGCGACCTACTCCCGCATCGTGTCCGACGTCGACGTCCACACGGGCGCGGGGACCGTCTTGTTCGCGCCGGGCGCCGTCCCGACGAGCGCCGGGCCGGTCGGCCGCGTCGTCGAGGTCGACCGGGCGACGCGGGCCGTCGTGTTCGAGGCGACCATCCGCCCGCCGCAGGCGCCCTTCGGGATCACGTTCCACCGCGTCGAGCGGCTGCCGCTCTACCCGGCACGCTGACGACCCGGCAGCACCAGGCGGCCGGGGCGTCGGAAAAGCGAGGGCGCGAGGTCAGGCGCCGCGGCCGGTCTCGGCCTGAAGCTCGTCGATCTTCTTCGAGGCCTCGGCCTTGCTGAGCCCGTCGTACTGGGCCGGGTCCTCGCCGGCCTCCTGGGCGAGCGTGTGGAGGTACGAGCGCTGGGCGCCCGTCATCTCCTCGTCGCCGGTGGTCCAGTTGTCCGGGTCCTTTTGGGCGTTCGAGGTCGTGTCGGTCTGGTCTTGCGGAGTCGCCATCGTGATGGGGGAGGGTGGGCCCCCAAGGTCCCGCCGCCCTGTGCCGACGGTGCGTCGCACCGGGATCCCCCAGACCCGGCTCAGGGCCGCCCGGACCGCGGTCCGAGACCGCGCGGTCGGGGACGGCGCGCGCCGCCGTGAAGAGACCGCAGAGGCCGATGGAGGGGCCCCTTTCATACCTTTTAAAGACGCTCAACAAGCGTTCATACGACTGTCCGCCCCACCCCCGATCGACCGGGGCGACGGTCTTCTCCCGCATCGCAGATCGGCAGAGGATCGACCATGATCACGAAGGACAACAAGCAGAGCATCGTCGAGAAGCACGGTGCCAGCGGTCAGGACACGGGCAAGCCCGAGGTCCAGATCGCCATCTTCACCGCCCGCATCAACGACCTGACCGAGCACCTCAAGGGCCACCGGAAGGACCACGCGTCCCGGCTCGGCCTGCTCAAGATGGTCGGCAAGCGGCGCCGGCTCCTGGCCTACCTCCGCGAGAGCGACATCGAGCGCTACCGCGCCATCGTCGCGGAGCTCGGCCTCCGGCGCTAACCGACTCGGCGGCGTCCCACTGCGGGGCGCCGCCGTTTTTCGTTCCGGCCCGCCGACCGGCGGGCCCGGACACTCCAGGGGCGGACGCCCCCCGGTGGTCGGTTCTCGCACGCGCCCGGCGGACGCTACGGCGTCCGGCCCGGCGCGCCCGAGAACGGATTCCCGGAGGCCCCGCCCCGACTCTCATCAGGAGCCCGAACCAGACCGGCTCCGCACCCCACACCCCCATGGCAGCCCCCCAGGCTATCACCCAAACCATCGAGGTCGGCGGCAAAACGCTGACCATCGAGACCGGCAAGCTCGCCAAGCAGGCCGACGGCGCCGTCGTCACCTCGCTCGGCGACACCGTCGTCCTGTCGACGGCCGTCACCGACAAGAGCGCCAAGGACGGCCAGCACTTTTTCCCGCTCACCGTCGACTACCGCGAGCGGTTCTCGGCCGGCGGCGTGTTCCCCGGCGGCTTCTTCAAGCGCGAGGCCCGGCCGAGCGACAAGGAGACGCTGACGTCGCGCCTTATCGACCGGACCATCCGGCCGCTCTTCCCGGACGGGTTCCGGAACGAGGTCCAGGTCCTCAACTACGTCCTGGCGGCCGACGCCGAGATGGACGCCGACGTGATCGCCGGGATCGGCTCGTCGGCCGCGCTCTCGCTCTCCGGCAGCCCGTTCGACGGCCCGACGGCGCATGTCCGCGTCGGCCGCGTCGACGGCGAGTTCGTCCTGTTCCCGACCCAGGCCCAGCGGGCCGAGTCCGACGTCGACCTCATCGTGGCTGGCAAGGCCGACGCGATCGCGATGGTCGAGGGCGAGATGGACGAGATCTCGGAGGACGACATGGTGGCCGCGCTCGAGTTCGGCTTCGAGGCCATCAAGACCATCGTCGCCGGGATCCAGGAGTTCGTGGCCCAGCGCGACGAGCGCGACGGGGCGCCCGAGCCGCTCGAGTACGAGACGGTCGCCGCCGACGCCGACCTGGTCGACAAGGTCTACGGCATGATCCAGTCGGAGGTCGACGCCCACCTCCGCAAGGACTACGACAAGGCCAGCTTCTACGGCGGCGTCCGCGAGATCCGCGACGGCCTCATCGACAAGCTCTTCCCGATCTCGGGCGAGACCGAGGACGGCAAGGACGTCCGCCCGTCCGCGACCGACGACGGCCACTCGGTCGACGACGTCAAGGAGGCGTTCAAGGCGGCCGAGAGCCGGGTGATGCGCGAGATGATCCTGAACGACGGCCGCCGCCTCGACGGCCGCAAGACGGACGAGATCCGCGACATCTGGACCGAGGTCGACGTGCTCCCCAAGGTTCACGGCTCGGCCGTGTTCACGCGCGGCGAGACCCAGGCCCTCGTCATGGTCACGCTCGGCACCGGCCGCGACGTCCAGGCCGTCGACCAGCTGTTCGACCAGACCGACAAGCGGTTCTACCTCCACTACAACTTCCCGCCGTTCTCGGTCGGTGAGACCCGGTTCCTGCGCGGCCCGAGCCGCCGCGAGATCGGCCACGGCATGTTGGCCGAGCGCGCGCTCGCCAAGCTCATGCCGGGCGAGGAGGAGTTCCCGTACACCGTCCGCATCATCTCGGACGTGCTCGAGTCCAACGGCTCGTCGTCGATGGCGACGGTCTGTGGCGGCTCGATGGCGCTCATGGCCGCCGGCGTCCCGGTCGAGAAGCCGGTCGCGGGCATCGCGATGGGTCTGATCGCCGAGGGCGACAAGGTGGCCGTCCTGAGCGACATCCTGGGCACCGAGGACCACCTCGGCGACATGGACTTCAAGCTCTGCGGCACGCGAGACGGCATCACGGCGTGCCAGATGGACATCAAGATCGACGGGCTCCAGATGTCGACGATGCGCGAGGCGCTCGAGCAGGCCAAGAAGGGCCGCGAGCACATCCTCGACAAGATGGCCGAAACGTTGGCCGAGCCCCGCGAGGACATCTCGCCGAGCGCCCCGCGCCTCATCCAGGTCGTCATCGACCAGGACTTTATCGGCGCCATCATCGGGCCCGGCGGCAAGATCATCAAGGGGATCCAGGCCGACACCGGCGCCTCGATCAACATCGACGAGAAGGACGGCAAGGGCTACGTGACCGTGGCCGCGCCGGACATGGACGCGGCCTACGCGGCCGTCGACATCATCCGGGGCATCGTGACCCAGCCCGAGGTCGGCGAGAAGTACACGGGCACGGTCAAGAACCTGCTCCCGTTCGGCGCGATCTTGGAGATCATGCCGGGCAAGGAGGCCATGTTGCACGTCTCGGAGATGGCCCACGGCTACGTCAACTCTCCGGAGGACGTGACGCAGGTCGGCGACAAGCTCGAGGTCCAGCTTATCGAGATCCGCGACGGCGGCAAGCTCCGCGTGAGCCGCAAGCCGTTCCTGCCGGAGCCGACCGAGGAGGAGAAGGAGGCCATGCAGAAGCGCCGCGAGGAGCGCGACAGCAACGGCGGCGGCGGTGGCCGGGGCCGCGGTCGCGGCCGGCGCCGCGACTAAGCGACGCCCGCCTCTGACGGACGAGAGCGCCCGTCCTGGCTTCGGCCGGGGCGGGCGCACTTCGTTTCGGTCCTGCTGCCGGGGCGGGGTGCGACGCCAGCGACTTCCGACCCCCCCGCTTTCCGGCAGGTCGCTCAGGCCCCGCCTCCGCTCCCGGCTCGGAACGCTGTCCCTCTTCAAGGGGGACAGTCTGGTCGCCCTTGAGCGGAGCGATGGGTGCCCGGACAGGGGGTCTCGGGGGCGACGCTGATGTCGCACTTTGTCATGCGCCCACCCCCGGCCCGGCGCGGCCGAGTTGTGGCCGAGCCCGAAAAGGCGGACCTTCCGGCTCCCTCACCCACCCTCCGCTCGCATGTGGAACGAGTTCAAGGACTTCGCCATCAAGGGCAACGTCGTCGACCTGGCCGTCGGCCTGGTCATCGGCGCGGCGTTCGCGACCATCGTCGCGGCCTTGGTCGACGGCATCGTGATGCCGCTCGTCGGGCTGCTCATCGGCGGCGTCGACTTCTCGAACATCTTCACCGTGCTTCAGGAGGGGGCGACGCCGGGGCCCTACGCGACGCTGGCGGCGGCGCAGGAGGCCGGCGCGGTCGTCCTCCAGTGGGGGACGCTGGTCAACACGATCGTGACCTTCCTGCTCGTCGCGTTCTCGATCTTCGTCGTCGTCAAGTGGATCAACACGCTCAAAAAGGAGGAGACGCCGGCCGAGCCCGAGCTGACGGCCGACCAGGCGCTGCTGACCGAGATCCGCGACGCCCTCGTCGCCCGCCCGGTGTAGCCGACGTCAGCGGACGACGGTCGCCTGCACGGTCCGCGCTTGGCCGCCCGCGGTCAGGCGGACGAGGTAGGTCCCGGCCGGCAGACCGGTCGCGTCGAAGTCGACCGCGTGCGGGCCCGCCGTGCGGACGCCGTCGGCCAGCCGGGCGACGGCGCGGCCACGGACGTCGAACACGTCCAACACGACGGGGCCGGCCTCGGCGAGGGCGAACGAGACCCGGCCCCGCCCGCGCAGCGGGTTCGGCCGGGGCGGGTCGAGGCGGACGGCCTCGACGGCTGGCGTCGGCGCGCTCGCGACGTTGAGCTGCTCGACGACGGGCAGCGGCTCGAAGGCGTCGCCCAGGACGGCCGCCGACACGGCCGGGTCGAGCCCGAACCACGACTCGATGACGGAGGCGTAGACCTGGCGGAAGTCGTGGGCGTGGCGCAGATTGCCGTCGTCGTCGAGCGCGTCGAGGTCGGGGTCGGGCCCGACGATTCCGCCCCGGGCGGCGGGCCCGGCCAGGAAGAGCGGGGCCGACGTCCCGTGGTCCGTCCCCTTCGACCCATTCTCGTCGACGCGGCGGCCGAACTCCGAGAACGTCATCGCCAGCGTCCGCTCGTCGTCGTCGGTCGTTTCGAGGTCGGCGAAGAAGGCGGCGAGGGACCCCGAGAGCTCGGCCAAGAGGCGGCCGTGGTCGTCGGCCTGGTCGGCGTGGGTGTCGAAGCCGCCGAGCGAGACGAGGTAGATGCGCGAGTCCAGCCGGCCCTTGATGAGCCGGGCCACGGCCGCCAGCTCCCGGCCGATGTCGACGTCGGGGTACGCGACGGCGTTGTGGCCGACGGCGGTCGCGGCCTCGATGGCGCCGCGGTAGCGGAAGGCGTCGTTGGCGATCTGGCGGACGAACCCGAGCTCGGCCCCGGCCCCGGCCGGCGGCGCGTCGCCGATGGGGTACGGGTCGCCGCCCTCCGCCAGTCGCAAGAACACCTCGACGTCCAGCATCGCCATGCCGTAGCCGGCCTGGCCGCCCTCGAACAGCAGCGGCGCCGACGTCCCGATCTGGACGGCCGGCGGCGACAGGGGCGGGTCCGTCTCGAAGTCGGGGAAGTCGCGGGCGAGCACGCGGCCGGCCCAGCCCGACGTCCACACTTCGTCGGCGGGCGAGGCCGAGAGCCAGACGTCGGTCCCCCGGAAGTGCGACAAGTCCTGGTCCGGGTACCCGACGCCCTGGACGATGGCGAGGTCGCCGCGGTCCCACAGCGGTCGGACCGCGGCCATCTGGTGGTTCAGGCCCCGGTCGTTGCCGAGGTCGAACGTGTCGGCGCGCGCGATGCCGAGCGTCGGCCGGGCCCGGTAGTAGGCGTCGTTGCGGACCGGGACGACCGTGTTCAGCCCGTCGTTGCCGCCCTGGAGCTGGACGAGCACCAGCACCCGGTCGGTCTCGACCAGCCGCAGCGCCTCGACGAGCGGCGACCGCGCGAGCGCCCGGACCGGCGTCGACCCGACGGCGACGGACCCGCCGACGGCGGCGAGGCCGGACCGGACGAGGAAGTCGCGCCGCGTCCACGCGGCGTGGTCGTGGTCGTGGGCCGCTCCGTGCTCGAGGGCGATGGCGCGTCCGTGGGCGGTGCTGCACATGGCTAGGCGAGCTGGAGCTCCGGCAGGCGGAGCAGGTGGCCGACGAGCTGGCGGATCCGGTTCTCGGCGCCGGGCACGAGGGGGTTCCACTCGTACGGCGGGATGCCGTTGAGCAGGATGGGCGTGAGCGCCTGGGCCTCGGCCGGCGTCAGCGGCGTGCCGAGCAGGGCGTCGGCGAGGTCGGCGGCCAGGCGGGCGGCGTCCCACGGGTCGGGCATGGTGGCGGCGAAGTCGCGGAAGGTCTCCTGCTGCCAGACCAGCCACGAGTCGTAGAGCCAGCGCGACGTCAAGCGGCTCGTGTCAAGCCACGTCCGCCCGCCCGGCCACCCGGCGACGGTTGGCGGCTCGAACAGCGTCTGACCGCACAGGATCATCGTGTAGTGGACCGCCCCGACGAACTCGGCGTCGGGCTCAAAGCCGATCTCGCGGTGGACCCCGACGTGGTGGGCGAGTGGGCTCCGAATCTGGGCGCCGAGGGCGGCGTCGCTGAAAAAGTGCTCGCTCCGGAGCAGCGCCCGGACGACCGGCGCCAACTCCCAGTTCTCGGCGACCAGTCGGTCGGCGAGCGCTGCGACGACGGCGGGGTGGGGGACGTCGTAGACGAACTCGCGGTAGAGCACGGTCGCGATCCAGTGTGCGGCCTCGCTCGTCCGCTTCTCGAACACCAGGTCGATCACGTCGTCGTAGCCCCAGGGCCCGGTCCGTCCGAAGATGGTCTTCTCCCCCGTGTCGTGCCACTCGGGGACGAAGACGGCTTCGAGCGGCGTCGCCGTCTCGCCGTAGTAGTCGACGCCCCAGCCGGTCAACGCGCGCGAGATCTCGGTGACGTCGGTCTGGGTGTAGTTCGGCCGTCCGTCGGGCCCGGTGATCCCCATCGTGAACAGCTCCAGGAGCTCGCGGGCGTAGTTCTCGTTCGGCGCCTCGGCCCGGTTGTAGACCCCGTTGAGGTAGACCAGCATGGCCGGGTCGAGCCCCGCCTGGTGGACGAACGTCCGGACGTTGCCGAGCGCGTTCCGGCCCAACAGCTGCCAGTAGCGGACGGCCCACGGGGCGAGCGAGTAGCTCTCGCGATGCGTTACGAAGTGGTTGTGCCACATCACCCGGAGCCGCTGGTGGAGGCCACGGACGGCGTCGTCGAGCGGGGGCAGGGCGGGCTCGCCGAGGGCCTCCATCAGGAAGGCGATCCGCCGGCTGTGGAACCGGGGCCAGTTCTCGTCCCAATAGGCCCGCTTGACCGCCTCGGGCTCGGACCAGTGCGGCGGCGCGTCGTCGATCCACGGCGGCGACGGGTCGGGGGGCAGGGCCACCACGCCGTCCACGAGCGCGTCCACGACGGCGCCGGGCGTGGCCGCCAGCACCGCGTCGACGGCGGCGGGGAGCGCGGCGAACCCGGTCCGGCGCAAGAGGTGCCGGGCCCGGCGCGGCGTCCACGGGACGTCGTCGGAGGGGACGTAGGGCTCGAGGCCGGCGTCGGTGTCGAGCGGGACGGGCGCCGAGCCGGCGTCGGCGCGGCGGGCCTCGGCGCGGTCTGGCCGGGCGGCGCGGTAGCCCCAGTCGACGTCGCCGCCCCGGGCCAACACGCCGGGCAACACCTCGAACTCCGACGACGAGCGCTGGCGGGACGGGGAGAGGAAGCGTCGGCGGTCCATCGGGCGGTCGGCGGGTTTGAGAGGGATCGGCCTCCGTCTGCGGAAACATTACCGCCGTTCGCCGTCCACCACGCACGCGCGCCCCTGATGGTTACACGAGGACGACGCGAGCGGCGCCTCGGGTGGGGCTCGCGGCCTTGCCTGCCGTGTCCTCCTCTGGGCAAGCTCTTCAACGCCCTCTCGTCCATGCCGTCATTCCCGCGCACGCGGGAATCCATACGGTCTCCCGGTCGACTGCGGCACCGCATGGATCCCACGTGCGCGGGGATGACATCCGTTTCGAAGGGCGCGCCGGCCGGAGAAGCTCTGTCTATCTCACACCAAGCGTTTCACTGCGTTGGCCGCGCTGTCCCCTCGGGGTCGGTTCGTCCTTCATTGGGGTGTCTGTTGCGCGCAGGAGCCGCAGAGCGTACGTTTCCCACAACGGAACGCAGGGGCTGGTGTTACCCAGCCCCTGCGCCCTGCCTGCCTCGGGCCAGTACCGTGCGCTATGCACTAGCGGCTAATGAGACCGCCCGGTCATCGGGTAGCGGTGGCAGCCGCTACCGGCAGGATTTGACAAACTGAGAGTCGCACAGGGACGGGCGCGGGCCGTGGGCCATAACCCCGCGTCACTAGGCGGAAAGCGGATCAGCCGTCCTACCGGCTGAGGGGTGGAAGCCCTCCGCGTCGCTATCCGCGCCCGCCCTTGTGCGTCTCCGGTCTTGTTCTATGTGGTTTAGGGTTCAGTCGTGTTCAGGGAACTCGGGTTCGAGCGTGGCCGCGTCGCCTAGTTGCTCGGCGGGCGGTGCATAGATGGGACTCACATACCGCCTCTCCTCGCTCTCACCGACCACCCACTCGGTTAGTCCGTGATAGTAGTTGTGGAGCCCGTTCCCGTACACCACGCGGGCGATCTTGCCCTTCTCCCATTGGGTCTTGAGGTTCCGCGAGACGGAAAACCGGTGCGGGACAAGATCCTCGTCGCCGAAGCGGTTGATCACGTCTTCTCGGATCGCCTCTTGAACCTCGCCGGAGTGGACGAACCGGCCCTTCTCGCGGATGAAGCGAAAGATCTCGGTGCGGATGTACCCCGGCGGCAAGATCTTGTCGCCTGCTTCGGTGACCGTGAGCGAGTAATGAGGCTCGTCAGGAGACGCCCCGCTGGCTTCGGGTTCAGCAGCACCGTCGCCGGAAGCTGAGAACAACTCAGCCGGTGTCTGCTCCTTGTAGAAGTTGAGTGTTTGTTCTAGCGCCCGCGCTTTCTCAGCGGCCTTCTCATTCTCCAACCGAAGCCGTTCGATCTGCACTTCCCGGGCACGCGCGACCTCGCGCAGCCGAGCAAGGTCTGTGCTGAGTTGGCGGATTAGGAAGTCCTGCGCGTTGGGCATGCCAGAGCATAACCATCTCCCGGCCGCTGCACAACCCCCTGAACACCCCTTCGCAGCACTCAGTTGTCCACAGCCTCTGCACAGCCCAGGCCTGGGTGCCGTAACTTTACAGGTGCGTCGCGGTCAGGATGACACGGTAGGGGAGCTTGCGGTAGACCCCAGTGGGCGGCCCTATCCGATCCGGTCGAAGCCGGCGACCTCGGCCAACCGCTCCGGCAGCACGACCGACCCGTCGGCCTGCTGGCCGTTCTCCAACAGCGCGGCCACGATCCGCGGCAGCGCCAGCCCCGACCCGTTGAGCGTGTGGACGAACTGGGGCTTCTCGCCCTCGGCCGGCCGGAACCGGACGTTCGCCCGCCGCGCCTGGTACGCCTCGAAGTTGGACACCGACGACACTTCGAGCCAGCGGCGCTGGCCCGCGCTCCACACTTCGAGGTCGTAGGTCTTGGCCTGTGTCACGCCCAGGTCGCCCGACGCCAGCACCAGCCGGCGGTAGGGAAGGCCGAGCGACCGGACGGCCCGCTCGGCGTCCTCGCGGAGCTCTTCGAGGTGGTCGTAGCTGGTGGCCGGGTCCACAAACCGGACCAGCTCGACCTTGTCGAACTGGTGGAGCCGGTTGAGCCCGCGGACGTCCTTGCCGTAGCTGCCGGCCTCGCGGCGGAAGCACGGTGTGTAGCCGGTGAGCTTGATGGGCAGCGCGTCCGGCGCCAGGATCTCGTCGCGGAGGTAGTTGGTCAGCGGCACCTCGGCGGTCGGGACGAGATAGAGAGGATGAGCTGTTTCAAGCTTTTCTTGAACTACGTCGAGGAGCTTCTTGCCTTCCGCGATTCTCTCTTCTGGGGTGACGCCATCGCTCTTTGGAGTTTGTAGATCGAGATACTGCTCGTTCAACTTGATCCCCTCGTGCAAGAACCGGGTCAGAAACAAAAGTCGATTGACCTCAGCACTATCGATCTCCTCGATGACATACATCTGGCCCTCCTTGTCGGGGAGCTGGCCGGTTCCGACGCCCGAGTCCTCGTTGACCAGGATCGGCGCCTGGACCTCGGTGTAGCCGGCGTCGGTCGCCAGGTCGAGGAACAGGGCGACGAGCGCCCGCTGCAATCGCGCGCCCTTCCCCACGTAAAAGGGAAAGCCGGCACCCGTCACCTTGGCCCCGCGCTCGAAGTCCACCAGCCCGTGCTTCTCGGCGAGCTCCCAGTGGGGGAGCGGCTCGAAGTCGAACGTCGGCTTGTCGCCCCACTCCGTCTCGACCACGTTCGCGTCCTCGCCGCCGACCGGGACGCTGGTGTGGATCGGGTTGGGGATCGCCAGCATCGCGTCGCGCAGGTCGGCGTCGAGCGTGCGGACGCTCTCCTCCAGCTCCTTGACCTGGGCCTTGACCGCGTTCGACTCCTCCAGCAGGCCGGCCGCTTCGTCGCGCTTGCCGGCCTTCATCAGCGGGCCGATCTCGCGCCCGAGCTCGCCCTGGCGCTGCTGGAGCCCGTTGAGCTCGGTGACGGCCTCGCGCCGCTGGCGGTCGAGGTCGAGCGCGAGGTCGACCGTCGCTGGGTCGCCGAGCCGCTTGGCCTCCATCGAGCGGCGGACGCGGTCGGGGTCGTCGCGGAGGAGGTCGAGGTCGATCATGGCCGGGGCGGGGAAAGACGAAAGCTAGCCCGGTCCGGCGCCGGCCCAGACCGATCGGCCCGCCTTCGCAGGCTCTCCGCCCTCCAACGTCGTCGCGCGCGCACCTGTGGCGTCCTCTCTTCCCCCGCGAGGGGCAGGGCTGCTACGTTCTGCGAGGCGAGTCAGATTGCTAAACAAAAGGGTAGTCATCCCCGCGCACGCGGGGATCCATAGGGGGGCGCTCGCCGAGACGGAGCACCAGATGGATTCCCGCGTGCGCGGGACCGCGAAGCGACGGCGCCAGCCAATGACGGCTGTTGTTTGTATGGCCGACGAAGAACGTAGCGGCCCTGCCCGCGAGGGGGGAGGGGGAGACGCTCGCCGAGGATGCGGTCGCCCTGAGGGGACTCCCGACGCGGTCGGTCGGGACCGTCGCGGCCCGTAGCTTGCCGGCCCACTCCCCCGGTCGCCGTGCGTGTCGTCCTCGCCTCCCTCGCCGTCTTGTGCACGCTCGCCGGCTGCGGGCCGTCGGCCCCCGTCGGGCTCGCGGCCGACGTGCCGGGGACCACGTGGTCGCTCGAACGGATCGTCGCGGACGACGGCGTGGTCCACCGGGGGATGGGGGAGCAGGTCTCGTTCGGGCCCCAGGGCTCGCTGTCGGTCTCGTCGTGCAACCAGTGCTCGGGCCGCTACGCCGTCCGCGACAGCGTGCTGACGGTCCCGAACACGCTCGCGTGCACGCGCCGGGCGTGCCCGACGGGGACCGTCGAGCTCGAGGCGTACCTCGCCGGCCAGTCCGTGCTCCGCCGCGACGGGACCTACCTCATCGTCCGGCCCGACGGCTCGCGCCAGCAGATCCTGTTCGTCCCGGCCGAGCCGTAGGGCTGGGGAGGAGCGGGGAGTGTGGGGGGCACGTTGTGAGGCACAGGTCTTGACGCCGCGGGACCGGGGACCGAGGACGGAAGACGGGTCCGTCAGGCGGTCTTCCGTCCCCGAGGAAGGTGCAACGTGGAGTACCGGGACGGCCCCTCGTACACCCACACTCCTTCCGGCCCCGGACTCACACCCGCTCGTTGAGCCCCAGCCGGTCGCGGACGGCGTCGAGCGACGCTTCGAGGGGGCGGGGGCGGTAGCCGAGCTCGGTCTCGGCGCGCAGGATCAGGAGCCCGGCGCGGAGCGGGCGCGGGGCGCCCGGGTGGAGCTCGGCCGTCGTGGTGGCCGAGATCAGGGAGGCGTCCAGGTCGAACGACTCGGCGACGCGGTGGGCGAGGTCGAGCACGCTGACCTGCTCCCGGCCCGAGACGTGGAACACGCCCGTCCGGCGGAACCGGACGATCCGCAGCATCCCGTCGGCCAGGTCGGCGTCGTAGGTCGGCGTCCGGAGCTGGTCGGCGGCGACGCGGACGGGGCGGCCGGCGCCGAGCTCGCGCACGAGCCAGCGGACGACGTCGAGCCGGGGCTCGTCGCCGGCCGGGACGCCGAACACCATCGTCGTCCGGGCGACGGCCCACTCGGTCAGGCGCGAGGTCCGAAGCGCGTTCTCGGCGGCCAGCTTCGAGCGGCCGTAGGCGTTGATGGGCGCCGGCCGGTCGGCCTCGGCGTAGGGCCCGGCGAGCCCGTCGAACACGAAGTCGGTCGAGGGCAACACCAGGCGGGCGCCGTGGCGGTCGCACGCCGCGGCCAGCGTCACGACGGCGTCGACGTTGAGGGCCCAGCACGCCTGGCGGTCGGCCTCGCAAGCCTCGACCTGGGCGACGCCGGCCGCGTGGAGCACGGCGTCGGGCGCGAAGTCTTGGAACACACGCTCGACGGCGTCGGCGTCGAGGACGTCGAGGCGGGCGTAGCCGCCGCGGTCGTGGAGCGCGGCCGGCCCCCGGCCCGTGGCGAGCACGTCGGCGCCGGGCCACCGGGCGGCGGCGCGGACCAGCGCCTGCCCGACGAGTCCGTTCGCCCCGGTGATGAGGAGGCGGGGCGGCAGCATCGCTAACCCCCCCGCCGCGCCTGAACCGACGCCTCCAGACTGTCGGCGATGGCCGCCAGCGACGCGCCCGGCGTGAACACCTGGTCCACGACGCCCCGCGCCAGCAGGTCGTCGGCGTCGTCGGACGGGATGGTGCCGCCGGCCACCAGAAGCACGTCGTCGAGCCCGGCCTCATCCAGCAGCGTCCGCAACCGGGGCAGAACCGTCCCGTGCGCGCCCGACAGGATCGACACGCCCACGGCGTCGACGTCCTCCTCCTCGGCCGCGCGGACGACGACCTCGGGCGTCTTGCGCAGGCCGGTGTAGATCACCTCCATCCCGGCGTCGCGCAGGGCGGCGGCCACGACCTTGGCGCCCCGGTCGTGGCCGTCCAAGCCGACCTTGGCGATCAGGACGCGGATGGGGCGGGCGGGCGTATCGGGCATGGCGCAAGCTACAGGCGCAAGCGGAGCCCGAGACCGGCCCCGACCTCGACGTCGGTCTCCTCGACCAGCTGGAGGCGCGGCGAGACCAGCCCGTACAGCTCGATCTCGGGCGTCAACAGGGCTTCCAGCCCGATGCCCAGGCTCACGCCGAGGTCGTCGGTCCGCCCCCCGGTGCGGACGAACACGCCGGGCCCGTAGAACAGCGACGCCGTCCGCGACCCCTGGAGCCGCCGCGACGACAGGAGGTAGTGGCCCTCGGCCGAGACCGACTCGTCGAGGTCCCAGCCGACGGCCACGATCACGGCGCCTTGCCCGCGCCCGAGTTTGAGCGACAGGCCGGTCGGGTCGCCGATCTGGCCGCCGACGGCGAGCTGGGCCGAGGCCGGAGCGGCGACGAGGAGCGCGAGGGCCGTGAGGAGACGGCGCATGAGGACGAACGTGGTGGGGCGCCGTGAACGCGGCGTCAGCGCTCCGGCTCCCCGGGCGGGTCGAGGGCGAGCCCGTCGAGGTGCTCGCGGAGCCCGTCGGCGTCCTCCAGGCGCAGGCGGCCGGCCAAGACGAGCCGGAGCTCGCGGCGGCGCGCGGCGGCCTCATAGCGCGCCCGCTCGTCGTCGGTCTCCGGAGCGACGGGCGCGACGGGGATCGGTCGGCCGCTCTGGTCGACGGCGACGAACGTGAAGAACGCCCGGTTGCAGTGCCGCCGCTCGCCCGTCCCGTTGTCCTCGGCCCACACCTCGATGGCCACTTCCATCGACGTCGTGAACGCCCGCGTCACGGCCGCCTCCAGCACGACGACCTCGCCCAGCCGGACGGCCGCCCGGAAGTCGACCGAGTCGACGCTCGCCGTGACGACGGTCCGGTGCGAGTGCCGCTGGGCGGCGATCGCGGCGCAGACGTCCATGAAATGCAGGAGCCGCCCGCCCATCAGGTTGCCCAGCGTGTTGGTGTCGTTGGGGAGCACGAGCTCGTTCATGCGGCAGGTGCCGACGGAGGGGGGCTGGGGCGTCACGGGGTTCGGGAGCGGTCGGAGGAACGGACGGGCGACAAGCTAGGCGCCTGTCTCACGGCGCCGCCGGCCGCGCCGACACCGATGCCTCTCGGCCCTCCGGGCGCCGCGACGCCCCCGTCCTATGCCGAGCCCCGCCCGCCCCTCCCTCGCCCACCGCCTGGCCGACCGGCTGCTCTACGACGTGGCCCGGCCGCTCGCGGCGTCGATGAGCCCCCGGGCGTTCGACCGGCTCGCGCGAGCGCTGGCGGTCCCGGCGGCGCTCCCCATGCTGGCCGTCTCGCCGGCCCAGACGACGGCCTACCTCCGCCAGGTCGGCCACCCGGACGGGCTCGGCCGGCTCCGGTTCGCCTACCGCAAGGCGCTGGCGCGGCTGCGCGGCGAGTGGGTCTACCTCCGGCCCGACACGCCCGTCCGCCGAGGCCCCGGACTCCGCGCGTTCGAGGCGCGCGGCGAGCCGGCCGTCGTGGTCGGGTGGAGCGGGTACCACATGATCGGGGCGGCGGCGCTGGCGGCCGAGCGGGACGACCGCGTCATCCGGTTTCCCTATGGCAGCGAGGGCGGACCGGGGCCCGACGCCGTCGCCGAGCCGTGGCAGCGGTGGGAGGCGCATCAGGCGGCGGTCCGCCACCGGCTCATCGGGCCGCTCCAGCTGCTGCCGGGGCGGAGCCCGCTGGCCTACCTCCGCGCGCTCCGCGAGGGCCGAAGCTTGATCGTGATGCAGGACGTCCCGGTCCCAGGCGCGGACATCCGGACGCTGCTCGGCGTCGAGCGACCCCTCCCCGTCGGCGCGGTCCGGCTGGCGGCGGCGGGCCGCGTGGGGCTCTACACGATCTCGGTCACGTTCCGCGACGGCGAGCTCTGGGCCGACCTCGACGGCCCCCACACCGGAGACGAGCAGGCCCTCCTGGACCAGCTGGCGGGCCACATCCGCGCCGAGCCGTGGGCGTGGACGCTGTGGCGCGAGTTCTTGCTCGATCCCGTTCCAGAACCGGCCCCGGTCGCCTCAGCGAGCCCGGGCCCGGCGTTCCGCCTGACGGACCCCGCGCCAACGGGCTGAGACGGCCACGCTCGGTCTTGGGGAACGCGCGCTCTCTACCGCTTTCTCTTCGTGAGAGCGGCCTCCTCGTGGCGGTTCGCCCAATCGAGGAACGTTCGGAGGATCCGTTCGAGCTGGTGCGGACCACCGTGCCCCTCGAATTTCTGGCCCCTCACCTCGCACCGCACCCACTCCCTCTCAGGCTCGATGTCGATAGACAGGCTCGAACGGGACGCTTTCGAGGTATGTGCCGTCCAAGTCAATCTGGACATCCCAGCCCGGGTTGTCGAGCGTCACAATGGTCACGCCCCAGGCGTGCTCCCAATCCTCGTCGCATTGGGCGTCGTACCGCCGTTCGAGTCTGGCAAGCGTGTTCATCGTTCTCGGTCGTGTTCCCGAGCGAGCGCCAGGACGTCCTCCATGTCCAGGTCTCCGAGCAAAGCGTCGCGCTCCGCCGTGTAGTCGCCGAGGCCCGGGCCGTACTGCTGGAGGAACCGCGCGGCGTCGGCAACGCCGAGGGCCGACACGAGCGCGTGGATCCCAGCGGCGTTGACCTCGGCGGTCGTTCGGTGCGGAGGTCGTGGGGAGGCGGCGGTGCTCATAGGTCCAGGGCCGTGGCAAGCTCGGGCGGAGTAACGACGAGGGTCGACCGGGTGTTCGCAAGGCGGCCCAGTCGCAGCAAGCGGTCGTCCGTGGTGCAAAAGTAGTCGGCGCCTGTGCCGACGGCAGAGGCGAGGTGGAGCGCGTCGAAGGGCTTGAGCCCAGCCTGCCGATAGACCGCGGTCAGGTCCTCCACGTCCGCGGAGCGGCGGGCGTCGACAGACGCGAGCGCGAGGACGCGGTCGGCAAAATCGCGGCGGCTCCGGTGCTGCACACGAGAGGACTCGGCCCGGAGCGCGGCGGACGTGGCGAGGGAGACGGCCCCCGTCTCGACGGCCGCGAGGACGGCGGTGACGGCGTCGGCCTCCGCGCGGACACGGAACTGATCCCGGTCGTCGAGCGGGCGCTGAAGCGCGCAGTTGTCGAGGTAGACGAGGGGCACGGCCCGAAGCTACTCGGCCAAGGCAACAGCGCTACGTCTTCTGCGGCTGCTTCTTGGCGGCCGGGAACAGCACGTTGTTCAGGATCAGCCGGTACCCCGGCGAGTTCCGGTGGAGCGACAGGTCCGTCGGCGGGTCGCCGACGAAGTGCTGGTAGTCCTCGGGGTCGTGGCCGCCGTAGAACGCGAAGAAGCCCTGGCCGGCCGGCCCGTAGAGGTAGCGGACCGACCCGGTCGTCGGGCTCTTCGCCAGGACCACCACGCCCGGCTTGACGGCGTCGGCGCGGAACGCCGTCGTCTGGCCCATGAACCCGCGGACGCTGGCGACGTGGTTCTGCGTCAGCATCGTCGGGACGGGGTCCCACCGGGCCGAGAACTCGAACAGCGTGAAGTAGTCCGTCAGCGGGTTTCGGAGCGACGGCGGCGGCGGCGCGTCGATGTCGGCGTGCTCGTACTCCATCACGTTGAGCTCGGGGCGGAAGTCCTCGAACGCCAGCGTGCCGGAGAAGTCGAGGAGATCGCGGACGCCCGGCGTCTGCCCGTCCCCGTCGATCTGGGCCGGAACGACGTCGAGGCCCTCGGCCGCCAGCGCCAGGTCGAACGTGTCGGCGCCGGAGCACATCGCGAACAGGAACCCGCCGTCGACGACATACTGGCGGATGGCCTGGGCGACGGCCAGCTTGAGCGCGCTCACCTTGGGGTAGCCGAACGCACGGGCCGAGGCCTCGGCCTCCTGCTGCTGCTGCTGGTACCACGCGGTCCCGCTGTAGGCCGCGTAGAACTTGCCGTACTGGCCCGAAAAGTCCTCGTGGTGGAGGTGTACCCAGTCGAACTCGCTCAGCCGGCCCGCCAGCACGTCGGCGTCGTAGATCTGCTCGTAGGGGACCTCGGCGTAGGTCAGCGCCAGCAGGACGGCGTCGTCCCAGGGCAGCGTCTGGTCGGGCGCGTAGACGGCGATCGTCGGCGCCTTCTCCAGGCGGACGACCGACGTGTTCGACGCCGGCGACTCGGCGTCGGCCATGGCCTGGGCGCCGTCGACGGGCTCGAACGTGACGCCGCGCGAGCGGAGCTCGGTCTGGAGATCGGCCTGGGCCGGCACCACGAACGACCCGCCGCGGACGTTGAGGAGCCAGTCGACGTCGAGCCCGCGATCCAAGGCGACGTAGACGGCGCCGTAGGCCCGGAGGTGGTCGGCCTGGACCTCGTCCATCGGGATCAGGAGGTCCTGGGCGCCGACGGCAGGGGCGAGGAGGAGGGCGAGCGCGGCGAGAGCGGTTCGCATGGCGGGGGAGGCGAAGGGAGGTGTGGGAACGGCGCCGCTCGCTGGCGGGGGAGCGTCCCCAGCGCGGCGGGTCACGAGTTGAGGGCGGCGCGCAAGCGGCGGAGCACCTCGCGCGCCTCGGGGGCGAGTGGGGACCCGGGGAAGCGCTCCAGGAGCCGGTCGTACCGCTCGGCCGCCGCGGTCGGGTCGTCCAGCTGGGTCTCGTAGGTCTCCGCTTGGCTCCGCAGCGCGCGGTCGACGAAGAACGAGTCGGGATGCCGATCGAGAAGCTGGTCGAGCGTCGCGACCGACGCCTCCGGGGCGCCGTCGGCGAGCTGGACGGAGGCGCGGAGGTAGAGCGACTCGTCGGCGAGCGCGTGGGCCAGTCCGGCCGTGGCGTCGAGCGAGTCGAGCGTGGCGAGCGCCTCGCCGTAGAGGCCGCGGCGGTGGCGGAGCGCGGCCCGGCCGTAGACGTGGAGCGGGTCGCCTGTGAGGTCGACGTCCGGCCCGGGCATGGCCTCCGGGTCGAGCGCGTCGTTGAGCGTCACGCGGAGCGCGATGGCGTCGTTCGCGGCGTCGGCCGCCGTGTTCTCGTCGAGCGCCTCCGCCCGCGCCAGCGCCGAGTACATGAACCCCTCGTAGAAGTCAATCAGCGCCAGCTCGTACCGCGCCTGCTCGGCGAGCGGCCCGATGCGGACGGCCTCGTCGACGTCGGCGAACCGCTGGCGCGCGGCGTCGAGGTCGCCGCGCCGGAGGGCCACCTCGCCCAACGTGAGCCGCGCCTGCGACGTTACGCCGACATCGCGACCAGCAGCGGCCTCGCCGAGCCAGCGCTCGGCGTCGTCGTAGGCGCGGTAGACGTCGCGGAGCAAATCCGCCAGGGCCAGGGCGACGGCGGGCCGCCGAGGGTCAGCGGGGTCGGCATCGAGAACGGCGGCGTAGGCGTCTCTGGCGGCGTCGGCGGCCGGCGTCGGGCCGAGGTCGGCCCGCTCGCGGTCGGCGCGGGCCTGGGCGTCCCACAGCCGCGCGCGCGCGAGTCGGGCGATGGGGGCGACGGGTCCGTCGGGGTGGCGCTCCAGCACCTCGTCGAGCGCGCGCGCGGCGACGTCGGTCGCGCCCGCGGCGTTCGCCTGGTCGGCGAAGGCGACGAGCGACTGGCCCTGCTCTCGCTCCAGCCGGTCGAGCGCGCGGACGGCGTCGAGGGCCACGTCGTACTGGCCCTGTTCCAGCGCCAGCCACGCCTGGAGCTCGCGGACGCCCCGGTCGAGCGGGTCGAGCGTCGCCGCCCGCTGGAAGGCGGCAGCGAACGCCTCCGGTGCGCCCTGGCCCGCGACCAGCCGCGTCAGCCGCGTTTGGACGGTCGGGCGGAGCGCGGGGTCGTCGGCCAGGGCTTCGAGGTAGAGGTCGACAGCGCGGGGGTAGTCGAGGGCGAGCCCGTAGACGTGGGCCAGCTCGAGCGCCGAGATCGCGTCGCCCAGCCGCTCGCGCCCCTCCGCGAGCACGTCGGCGGCGCGGTCGAACAGGCGGAGCTCGCCGAGCGCGTTGACGACCGAGCGGACCGTCTGCGGATCGTCCGGGTCGATGGCGAGCGCCTCGGTCCAGGCGCGGTCGGCCTCGTCGGGCCGGTCGGCGCGGGCGAGGGCCGTGCCGCGAGACGCGAGCAGCTCGGCCGTCCGCCCTTCCCGGACGATCCGCCGGTCCACGAGCCCGACCAAGTCGTCGAACCGCCGGCCGGCGACGTAGGCCTCTTCCAGCTTGATCAGGACCGCGACGTCGGCCGGGTTGGCGGCGTAGAGGTCTTCGAGCAGGGCCGTCGCCTCCTCGACGCGGCCGTTCGCGAGCAGCGTCGCCGCGAGCGCGTAGCTCTGGGACGGCGCCTCGTCCTGGAGCTGGACGCGCGGTGACGGGACGGGCACCTGGGCGCTCGCCGCGCCGCCGGTCGCGGCCAGCACGAGGGCAAGGAGAAGGAACCGGGGTCTCGGCACGAGGCGGACGGGGGGAGCGGGTCAAGGTAGACGAGGACGCGAGCCCCTCACCCCTGGATCGAGCACCGGGGAGGCTCTGCCCCTCTCCCGTGGGAAGGAGAGACGCTGAGGGCGGGACTGCTAGGTTCTGCGAAGCAAGTCAAATGGCTAAATAAAACGACAGTCATCCCCGCGCACGCGGGGATCCATAGGGGGGCGCTCGCCGAGACGGAGCACCGGATAGGTTCCCGCGTGCGCGGGAATGACAGCTGTCAGTTGTATGGTCGACAAAGAACGTGGCGGCCCTGGGGACGCCGCGGGAGGGGGCCCGACAGACGGGAAGGCGCGGTAGTCGGCCGTCGCGCTCGGCGGGCACCGCTATCTTGGGCGCCCGCCGTCAACGCTCCGGACGCGCCGTTCGTGCGGCGCCGCTGCATGCTCCCCGACCTCCGACCGCCCGCGCCGCGCCCCGGCGACGACCCGCGCGGCGTGGCCGTCCTGGGCTCGACGGGCTCCATCGGCGTCCAGACGCTCGACGTGGCCACGCGCTTCCCCCAGCACGTCCGCATCGAGTCGCTGGCAGCCGGGACGCGGTGGGAGGAGCTAGCGGAGCAGGCCCGCCGCGTCCGCCCCCGCCGCGTCGTCATCGCCGACGAAGGCGCCTACGGCGACTTGCGCACCGCGCTCGGCGGGACCGACATCGAGGTCGCCGCCGGCGCCGAGGCCGTCCGTGCGCTGGCCCAAGCGCCGGACGTCGACGTCGTGGTCGCGGCCATCGTCGGCGTGGCCGGGCTGGTCCCGACGCTGGCGGCCGTCGAGGCGGGCAAGACGGTGGCCCTCGCCAACAAGGAGTCGCTGGTCGTGGCCGGCGCGCTCGTCGAGGCCGCCGCCGCCCGGTCCGGCGCCGTCGTCGTCCCGGTCGATTCGGAGCACTCGGCGCTGTTCCAGTGCCTGGTCGGCGAGCCCGCCGGCTCCGTCGCCCGGCTGATCCTGACGGCCTCGGGCGGCCCGTTCCGCGAGCGCCCCGCCGAGACCTTCGACGCCATCACGCCGGACGAGGCCGTCGCCCACCCCAACTGGTCGATGGGCGCCAAGGTCTCGGTCGACTCGGCGACGCTGATGAACAAGGGGCTCGAGGTGATCGAGGCGCGGTGGCTGTTCGGCGTCCCGGCCGACCGGATCGACGTCGTGGTCCACCCCCAGTCGGTCGTCCACTCGGTCGTCGAGTTCGTCGACGGGTCGTCGAAGGCCCAGGTCGGGCCGCCCGACATGCGGGTCCCGATCCAGGTGGCCTTGTCGTACCCCGAGCGGTGGCCGGCCGACCATCCGAGGCTCGACTGGACCCGGACGGGCCCGCTCACGTTCGAGGCCGCCGACCGGTCCCGGTTCCCGTGCCTCGGCCTGGCCTTCGACGCGCTCCGCGCCGGCGGCTCGGCGCCGGCGGCGCTCAACGCCGCCAACGAGGTGGCCGTGGCCCGGTTCTTGGACGGGTCGATCCGCTTTACCGACGTCCCCCGACTCGTCGAGGCCGGCCTGGCCGCGGCCCGCCCGGCGGGCACGCTCGACGGGCTCCTCGCCGTTGACCGGGACGCCCGCCGCGCGGCCGACGCCGTCCGCACGCCCACCCCTGCCTGACGGCCTGGCCGTCGCCCCGATCCCGATGGACGCCCTCTTCGACACGCTGTCCTACTTCCTCTGGGTCGCGCTCGCGCTCGGCGTGCTCGTGTTCGTCCACGAGCTCGGCCACTTCCTGGCGGCCCGGCTGTTCGGGATGCGCGTCGACGCGTTCTCGCTCGGCTTCCCGCCCAACATCGTCGACAAGAAGGTCGGGGACACGGAGTACCGGCTGGGGGCGATCCCGCTCGGCGGCTACGTCAAGATCGCCGGGATGGTGGACGAGAGCCTGGACGCCGAGGGGCTCGAGAGCGAGCCCCAGCCCGACGAGTTCCGGTCGAAGCCGGTGTGGCAGCGGAGCGTCGTGATCTCGGCCGGGGTCATCTTCAACCTGGTCTTCGCCGTCGTCCTGTTCAGCGCGCTCGCGTTCGCCTACGGGCGCTCGTACACGCCGGCCGAGAACATGCCGCTGGAGATCGCCGAGGGCTCGGTCGCGGCCGAGATGGGGCTCCGCTCGGGCGACCGGATCGTCGGGGTCAACGGGGAGCCGGTCGAGCGGATCGAGGACGTGTTCACGCCCGAGACGCTCTCCGGCGACCCCTTCCGGATGACGGTCCTGCGCGAGGACGGCCGGGCCGAGCTGACGGGCCCGGAGGGGCTGGCGTCCAAGCTCTCGCGGCGCTCGGCGGCGCTCGAGCGGGCGGGTGAGACCCCGGGGATCGAGTCGGCCTTCGGCATCTCGTACCGGATCCCGCCCGTGCTCGGGTCGGTCGCCACGGGGTCCCCGGCCGAGGCCGCCGGCCTCCAGCCCGGCGACCGCATCCTGTCCATCGGCGGCGAGCCGACGACCTCGTGGGACCGCCTGACCGACCAGGTCGCCGGCAGCGAGGGCCGGCCGGTGACGGTCGTGTGGGCCCGGCCGGACTCGCTCGGGGCCGCCGGCCCGGCCGCCCGGCTCGTCGAGCGGCGCGGCGCGGCGGCCGTGTACCAGGCCGACGTCGCCCCGCGCCCGGCCGGCGACGGCTACCAGCTCGGCGTCGTCATCGACGCGACGGCCATCGGCCAGCGGACGGAGACCCTGGGCTTGGGGGCCGCGCTCGCGTCCGGCGTCGACCAGACGGTCGGCCTCACGACGGCCACGTTCGCCTTTATCGGCAAGCTGGTGACCGGGCGCGAGAGCGTCCGCGACAACGTGGGCGGGCCGCTCATGATCGCCAAGCAGTCGAAGGAGGCCGCCGACCTCGGGCTCCGCGCGTTCTGGTCGTTCGTGGCCTACCTCTCGATCGCGCTGGCGGTGTTCAACATCCTGCCGATCCCGGCCCTCGACGGCGGGCACCTGGTGTTCCTCGCGTACGAGGCCGTCGTCCGCCGCGAGCCGTCGCTCAAGGTCCGGCTCGTGGTCCAGCAGCTCGGCGTGGCCCTGATCCTGGCCCTGATGGTGTTCGTCATCTTCAACGACGCCGTCCGCTGGTTCGGGTAGGGGGGACGTCCAGCGGGTTCAGGAGGTGGAGCGAGTCGAACGGGTGGCCGCCGACCCCGCGCGACTCCCCCGAACGTTGCCGCGCCGGCCGCATACAACGGCCCCCTTCCTCCGGACCGATGACCCCAGACCCCGACCGACCGCTCGACCCCGACCGACCGCTCGACCCCGACGAGGACCGCGACCCCGACCTCTCGGAGGGCGAGGCGCCCCAGGCCATGCGGCTCTTTACCGAGCCCGAGGAGTCCGACGTCCGTCTCGACCCCAACAACCCGGCCTTCGACCGCGTCCAGCAGGGGAAGGAGATCGACGAGGAGTACGAGCGGGAGTACAACCGACGCTACGTCAAGGAGCACGGTGACCACCGCGACCACGACCCCGTCCTCACCGACGACGCGGACGAGCCGCCGGCTGAGCCGCCTCCGCTCGGCGACGACGCGGGGTGACGCGCCTCGCCCTCGCCGTCGGGCTCGCCGTCCTCGCGTTAGCGGTCCCGGCGGAGGCCCAGCTCCGGCTCCACCTCGCCGTCACGCCGGACGCGCCGGGCGACACGACCGGCCTGCGGCGCCACCTCGACCCGTCTGGCGCCGCGGTCTACGTCGGCGAGGCGGTGCTCGAGGTGCCGGCGTCGTCGGTCGTGACGGTCGGGCTGGAGGAGGACGCCGACGGGGTGGCCGCCGTCTCGGTCTGGCTCGACGAGGCCTCTGCGCTGGTGCTCTCGCGCGTGACGACGGCCGCGACGGGCCGCGCCCTGGCCGTTCTCCACGACGGCCGCGTGCTGTCGTCGGCCCGGGTCGAGGGCGTCGTGGCGAATGGGCTGGTCCAGATCGCCGGGCTGCCGGCCGCCGACGCCGAGCGGCTCGCTCGAGCGCTGCGGGGGCCAACGGTCGCCACGGCCACGCCTCGCGCGCCGCGTCCGGTCGCCCCGTCGGCCCCGCCGGCCGACCCTCCGGCCCCGCCCGCCGCGGGCTCCGACGAGGCCGACCGGGCGGCGCTCGCCTTCGTCGACGCCTTGCGCCGACGGGCCTGGGCCGAGGCCGCCGACGCGCTCCACCCGAGCGCCCAGGCCGCCGTCCGTCCCGATGCCCTCGGCCTGCTCCGCCTCGACGGCCCGACGGTCCGCGTCCGCGACGGGCTCCAAGAGGGGGACTTCCCCCTGGCCGAGGTCGGCGTCGCCGACGTCCGCTCGCTCGACGCCCTCGGCGACCGGGACCTCGCGGCGCTCTACCTCGCCGGGCTCGGCGCCATCGGCGTCTGGCCGCCCGGCCGCCCGGCCACGGTCGTTGGCCGGGTCGCCGACGGGGCCGACGCCCACGTCATCTTGCAACGTGAGGGCGGCGCCGAGGCGGGGCTGTCGGAGGTCACCGTCGTAACCGTCCGCCGGGACGCGAGCGGGCGGTGGCGCGCGCTGCTGACCGAGGCGCGCGGGTACTGACCCCGCGTCAGTGGCCGTCGCGCGACGCGAAGAGCTCGCGGGACTGGGACCGCTCGTGGAGCACGCGGCCCCGCCACAGCAGGGCGCCCAGGGCGACGGGGACGGCGGCGACCGCCGCAGCGAGGAGAGAGAAGAGGGGGGGCATAAACGAGGGGGCCAGGGAACGAGCGAAGATGACGCGCCGCCGCCATCGAGCGTGCCCGACCCGCCGATCTCGGGCGCCCCCCGATGCGCGCGCCTCCCCCGAGTGTTCACCGCCGGGCGCCAACCCCGCCCGTCGCCGCCCCGTACTTGACCGACGCTCCCCCCCCGACCTCATGCCGACGCCCCCGCTCGGACTCGCTCCCGGAACCCGCCCCCGGGTCGTCGTGGTCGGCGCGGGGCACGGCGGCCTCGAGTGCGTGCTCGCCCTCCGCCGCGCGGCCGTCGACGTGCTGCTGGTCGACCGGAACAACTACCACAAGTTCCAGCCGCTCCTGTACCAGGTGGCCACGGCCGGGCTCGACACGTCCGACATCACGCAGCCCATCCGCCACATCGTGCGGACCCAGCAGAACGCCGACGTCCGCTTGGGGCTCGTGACCGGGGCCGACCTCGACGCCCGGACGCTCTCGCTCGACACCGGCGAGACGGTGGGGTACGACGTGCTCGTGCTCGCGCCCGGCGCCTCGACGGCGTTCTACGGGGTCGAGGGCGCGTTCGAGCACGCCTTCCCGATCAAGAACGTGCCGGACGCGATCGCCCTCCGGAGCCACGTCTTGAGCCAGTTCGAGGCCGCCGCCCGCGACCCGCACCGGATCGACGCGGGCGCGCTGACGACGGTCGTCGTCGGGGGCGGGCCGACGGGCGTCGAGATGGCCGGCGCGCTCCGTGAGCTGTTCGGCGTGCTGGCCGAGGACTTCCCGACGGTCGACGTCGGCAGGGCTCGCGTCGTGCTGGTGGACGGCGAGCGGCTCCCGCTGGCGGGCTACGACGCCGACCTCCGCGCGTACACCCGGGACACGCTCGTAAAAAAGGGGGCCGAAGTCCGGCTCGGGACCCACGTCGCCCGGGTCGAGCCCGACGGTGTGATCCTCGAAGACGGTGCCCGCATCGCAGCCGGGACCGTCGTCTGGGCCGCCGGCGTCCAGGCCAACCCGCTCGCCGACGCGCTCGGGCTGGAGCAGACGGACGGCGGGCGCGTCGTGGTGGACGAGACGCTGCGGGTGCCCGCCCACGACGCCGTGTTCGTCGTCGGCGACGCGGCGGGGGCGACGGATCCTGGGGGCGACCTGTACCCGCAGGTGGCCCAGGTCGCGATCCAGCAGGGCCGCCACGTCGCCCGGCTCATCGAGGCGATGGCGTCCGGCGACGCGGCCGACGCGCCGTTCCGGTACTCGGACCTCGGCCAGATGGCGACGATTGGCCGGAACGCCGCCGTGCTCCAGACGCCGGGCGGCCTCAAACTGACGGGCTTCCTCGCGTGGATGGGGTGGCTCCTGGTCCACCTCGTCAAGCTCGTCGGCTTCCGCAACCGGATCTCCGTCTTCGTCAACTGGCTCTACAACTACCTCACGTTCGACCGCGGCCCGCGCATCATCCTGACGACCGACCGGGGCGAGCGCGTCCGCCGGCCCGTGCTGGCGACGGCGCCGACCGAGGCGGGCCCGGGCGGCGGGTCCCACGACGAGCGGCTGGTCGAGGACGCGGAGGGAGCGGAGGCCGTGTCCGCCCGCCGCACGTAGCTTCCCCCGCCGCGCCCGCCCCATGACGCCCGTCCGCGACTCGCCCGACCTCTCCGCCGTCCGCGACGCCCTCGTCGGGGCCGACCGGGTCGTGATGACGACGCACCTCCGGCCGGACGGCGACGCGATCGGGACCGAGCTGGCGCTGGCGCGGGCGCTCCAGACGTTGGGCAAGACGGTCACGGTCCTCAACGCCGACCGCGTCCCACGCAACCTCGACTGGCTCGCCGAGGAGCAGCCGGCCGGGCTCCTCCACGTCTACGAGTCCGGCGACCTCGCCCAAGCCCAGGCCGTCGCCGACGCCGACGTGCTCTTGGTCGTCGACGCGAATGCGGCGCACCGGCTAGGGGACGTCGGCGACGTGTTCCGGAAGGCGGGAAAGCCTGTCCTGTTGCTCGATCACCACCCGGACCCCGAGCGCTGGTTCGACGTCGCCTGCGTCCGCACGGACACGGCGGCGGCGGCCGAGATCGCCTACGACTTGATCGCCGGCATCGACCCGGCGCTCATCGACCGGGCCGTCGCGACGGCGCTCTACGTCGGCATCATGACCGACACCGGGTCGTTCCGCTACGGCGCCACGACGCCCCGCACGCACGCCATCGTGGCCGACGTGTTGGAGCGCGGCGACTTGCGCCCAGAGCCGATCCACGTGGCCATCTTTGACGGCCGGAGCCGCGAGGGGCTCGCGCTCCTGAGCGCGTCGCTGGCCACCATCACGACGCACTACGACGGCCGGCTCGCGACGCTCTTCGTGACCCAGGACATGGTCCGCCAGTCCGGCGCCTTTTTCGACGAGACCGAGGGGCTCATCAACTACGGGCTCGCGCTCGACGGCGTGCTGGCGGCCGTCATCTTCTTGGAGCTGCCGTCGGGCGTCAAGCTCTCGTTCCGCTCCAAGGGCGACTGCCCCATCAACGGCTGGGCGACGCGGTTCGGCGGGGGCGGCCACCCCAACGCCTCGGGCGCCTTCGTCAAGGACGGCCAGCTCGCGCGGACGATGAAGGACGTGATCGACGCCGCGCCCCCCCACGTCGCCGCCGACCCCGCGCTGGCCGCCGACGACGGCGGGCTCTCCGACGCCGACCTCGCGCTGCTCGCTCAGTTCAAGGGGACGCTGGAGTAAGAGCGATCAGAAGCGGGCGGGGCGCGTTCCTCGGTCTCCGCAGACAGACCCGCCCCGAGGATGGACAAGCGCGCCGTCCACCATTCCCATCTCGAGATCATGGGCGGCACCCCCGTGTTCACGGGCACCCGCGTTCCGGTGGCCAGCCTGATCGACCACCTCAAAGCGGGCGACTCCACCGAGCGGTTCCTCGACGGCTTTCCCAGCGTCCGCCGCGAGCAGGCCGAGGCGTTCCTGTCCCTCGCGCTCGAAGAAGCTCTGGAGGTGACGCCCCAGGATGAGCTTGCTTGATGCGGGTCCTCCTCGACGAGCACCTGAACTGGCGTTTGGCCCGGGCGTTCGGTTGACTGCGCCGAGCAACCGACTGGAAGACACCATGGGCCTGGTGCTGGAGGTCGAGCGGAGGCCCAGCGTGGCGGAGCGAGAGCCACCGCAACCTCGCCTACGGTGTCATCCTGAGCGTGCGAAGGGTCTCACCTCGGACTCCGAAACCTGCCGCGCCGGCTCCAATGGCCTCCGCCGTCGGCGTTGAGATCCTTCACTCCGTTCAGGATGACAAGGCGGGGGGGAGGTTGCGACAGCCCCGAGGGCGGAGCCGGGACGACTGTACCGCGTTGGCCGCTGATCACTTTCTTTCGCCCTCGACTCCGACCTCCGCACCATGACGTCTCTCGTGTCCGGCGACCTGTTCGCCCAGCCCGGCCTCCTCGTCCTCCCCGTCGACGGCGACGGGCCCGAGCCTTGGCGGAGCGCCCTCGGACCCGCCTTCGACACGGCCCTGGCCGACGCCACCGCGGGGAAGCGGCCGGCGCTCATCGTGCGCGAGGACGGAGCGCGGGTCGCCGTCGTCGCGGTCGGCGACGAGCCCGGGGCCGAGCGCTGGCGGTGGGCCTCGGCGTCGGTCGCCGGGCCGATGGGCGGGCTCGGGATCGACCGCGTCGTGCTGGCGGTCCCGCCCAGCGATGGGGCCGAGACGGCGGCGGCGCTCGTCGAGGGGTTCCGCCTGGCGAGCTACCGGTTCGACGCCTACCGCACCGAGGAGGCGCCCGCCTCTCCGGATCTCGCCGTCTGGACCGACGACGCGCCGGACGATCTCGACGCCGCCGTCCGCCAGGCCGACGTTCGGGCCGAGGTCACGAGCTGGGCCCGAGACCTCGTCAACCTCCCGCCCGACGCCAAGATGCCCGCGGCGCTCGCCGACCGGATCGCCGAGACGGCGACCGAGGCCGGCGTCGCGTGCGACGTGTGGGACAAAGCCCGGATCGAGGCCGAGGGGATGGGCGGCCTGCTCGGCGTCAACCGGGGGAGCCTGGACCCGCCCCGGTTCGTCGTGCTGGAGTGGGCGCCCGACGGCACGGAAAGCGACGCGCCGGTCGTCCTCGTCGGCAAGACGGTGACGTACGACACGGGCGGCCTGTCGCTCAAGCCGACGAAGGACTCGATGGACAAGATGAAGGCCGACATGGCGGGCGGCGCGGCCGTCGCGGCGGCCGTCGTCGGGGCCGCGCGGCTGGGGCTGAAGACGAGGGTGATCGGGCTCCTGCCGATGTCGGACAACCGGCCCGGCGGCCGGGCCTACGCCCCCGGCGACGTCCTCACGATGCACTCGGGCGCGACGGTCGAGGTCCTCAACACCGACGCCGAGGGCCGCCTGCTCCTGGCCGACGCCCTCAGCTACGCCCGCGGCCTCGGGCCCCGCTGGGTCTTGGACGCGGCCACGCTGACCGGCGCCCAGGGCATCGCGCTCGGCGAGCGCGTCGCCGCCGTGGTCGCCCGCGACGCCGACCGCGCCCTGGCCGACCGCGTCCACCGGGCCGGCGAGGCGACGGGCGACCTGGCGTGGCCGCTCCCGCTCTACCCCCACTACCGCGACCAGCTCAAGAGCGACGTGGCCGACCTGAAAAACGTCGGCGGGCGGATGGCCGGGACGATCACGGCCGCCGCCTTTTTGGAACCGTTCACCCGGACCGACGGCGAGCCGGCCTTCCCGTGGGTCCACATCGACCTCGCTCGGCCCGCGTTTTTGGACACGGCCTACGGCTACCGGCCGACCGGCGCCAGCGGCTTCGGCGTCCGCTTGCTCCTCGATTTGCTGGCGGAGGAGGTAGAGGGTGGAAGGTAGAGGATGGCGAATGGCCGGGACAGGCTGGGAGCCCGCGAGCGTCTGGACGAGCTCATGCTAAACCCAGACCCCCCGCTTTCCGGCCGGTCGCTGAGCCTGTCCTGAGCGGAGCCGAAGGGCTCCCAGGCTCGGAAAGCTGTCCCCCTGATCCAGGGGGACAGTCTGGCTGATCCAGGGGGACCGTCTGGGCGCCCGCTGAGCGAAGCGATGGGCGCTCGGACGGGGGGTCCGGGCCGGAGGTCAGTAGCATGCGCTCGCCCTGCCGCGAGCGCCAACCGCGACGCGGGCGCCCCTATCCTCTGCTTTCCACCCTCTACTCGCAATGCCCCGACCCCTCGCCCTCGCGCTGCTCCTCCCGCTCGCCGCCTGCGCGACCGACCCCGACGCCGCCGGCACCACCAACCCGGACGTGACGACGCCGGCCGAGGTCCCGCCGTCCGCCGCCGCCGATCCCATCGCCGTCCCGACAGACACCCTGCCCCGCCAGAGCGGGGTGCCCGCCGGCTCGGCCACAACGCTCCCCGAGTAGATGGCCCGCCCGCTCTTGGCTGTCAGCCTGGGCGACCCGAATGGGATCGGCCCCGAGGTCGTCCTCAAAGCGGCCCGCCACGACGACGGCGCCGACCTGCTCGCGGTCGGCAGCGCTGCCGTGCTCCGCCAGCAGGCCCAGGCGCTCGGGCTGGGGCCCGCGAGGGAGGTGTCTGATGTGGCCGAGGCAGCGGGGGAGGGGCTGGCGGTTCTCGACCCGGACCCCGGGAGCCGGCCGGCGCTGGACGCCGGGCAGACGACGGCCGAGGGTGGGCGCCGGGCGATGGAGGCCGTCGCGCTCGCGGTCGACCTCGCGCTCGACGGCCGCGTCGACGGCATCGTGACGGCGCCGATCTCGAAGGAGGCCATCGCGCTCGCCGGCTACACCGTCCCGGGCCACACCGAGTTCTTGCAGCAGCGGACGGGCGCGTCGACCGTCGTGATGGTGCTCGCGGCCGACCTCCCGGCGGGCCCGCTCCGCGTCGCGCTGGTGACGATCCACGTCCCGGTCTCGGCGGTCCCGGCCCTCATCACCGTCGAACGGATTCAGAGGACGTGCCGGACGCTGGCCGACGCGCTCGCGTGTGACCTCGGCATCGAGGCGCCGCGGCTGGCGGTCTTGGGCCTCAACCCGCACGCGGGCGACGGCGGCGTCATCGGGCGCGAGGAGATCGACGTGATCCGCCCTGCGCTCGACGGGCTCCGCGCCGAGGGCCGCGCCGTCGAGGGCCCGTTCCCCGCCGACGCTTTTTTTGGACGGGGCGGCTGGCGGAACGTCGACGCCGTCGTGGCGATGCTCCACGACCAGGGGCTCGCCCCGTTCAAGGCGCTCGCCCAAGGGGCCGGCGTCAACGTCACGCTCGGGCTCCCCATCGTCCGGACGAGCCCGGACCACGGGACGGCGTTCGACCTCGCCGGCCAGGGCGTCGCGGACGCCTCGTCGATGCGGGCCGCCGTCCGCCTGGCCGCCGACATGGCCCGGCGCCGGAGGAGCGAGTCGACGCGGTGAGCCGACATCGGCTCTCCCGACGAGGGGCTGACAAGGGGAGGCTTTCACAATCCGGCTCCGCCCTCTCATGTCGTCATCCCCGCGCAGGCGGGGATCCAGGGCGTCGGGGCACGGTGTCGCTCGGCACTCTGGATCCCCGCCTGCGCGGGGATGACGGGGTCGGGGGTCGGGGAGTGGCGTCCTCTGTGAAACCCTCCCCCTACCAGTGACGAGGGGGCGATCCAGGGCGAGAATTCCTCTCACTCAGCCTCCCACACGCCTCCCGTACGGCGACTCACCCCTCCGCGACCGCCAGCTGCCCGCACGCCGCGTCGATGTCCTGACCCCGGCTCCGGCGGACCGTCACGCGGACGCGCCGCCGCACCAGCTCGGCGATGAACGCCTCCAACGTCGGCTCGTCGGACGACCGGAAGTCGGTGCCCTCGACCGGGTTGTACATGATCAAGTTGACCTTGCACGGGGCCCAGCTCGCGATCCGGGCCAGGTTGCGCGCGTCCTCGACCGTGTCGTTGACGCCCGAGAACAGGCAGTACTCGTAGGTCACGGGCCGGCCCGTCACGGCGTACCAGTGGCGGACGGCCTGCCCGAGCGCCTTGAGGTCCGTCTTCTCCGACCGGTTGACGGGCATGATCGCGCTCCGCTGGCCGTCGGTCGGCGCGTGGAGGCTGATCGCGAGCCCGGCCGGGCGGACGCGGCCCTCGGCCTGGTCGTCGGCGAAGTCGCGGATCCGGCGGGCGAGCCCGACCGTCGAGACGGTGACCCGCTTGGGCGACAGGCCGAGCCCGTCGCACAGCAGGTCGAGGCTGGCGGTCACGGCGCCGTAGTTCTGCATCGGCTCGCCCATCCCCATGTAGACGACGTTCGTCACGCCTCGGCCGAACGTCTCGCGCGCGACGCGGTCCATGGCGTGGACCTGCTCGGCGATCTGGCCGGCCGTCAGGTTCTCCTGGAACCCCATGAGCCCCGTCGCGCAGAACGAGCACTCCATCGCACACCCGACCTGGGACGAGACGCAGACCGTCAGCCGGCGGGCGGCCCCGTCGTCGTCGAGGTCGGGGATGAGGACGGTCTCGATGTGGCGGCCGGAGGGGAGCCGGAACAGGCTCTTGAGCGTCCGGTCGGTGGCCTGCTGGCGGCGGACCTCCGTCAGCGTCCCGAGCTGGGCGGTCTCGGCGAGCCGCTCGCGGAAGCCGGCCGGCAAGTCGGTCATGGCGTCGAACGACGTCGCGCCCTTCTCGTGGATCCACTTGAACAGCTGGCGCCCGCGGAAGCGCGGCTCGCCCATGTCGAGGGCGAGCGCCTCCAGCGCGGGGGCGTCGAGCGAGCGGAGGTCGGGGCGGGGCGTCTCCATGCTGCAAGAAACGGCACGGGCGGGCCGACCGCGCCCGACGGCGGGGGGGCTGGGGTGAAGCCGACGCGGCAGACGTGTGAATCCGCCTACCTTCGGGCGTCCTCCCCGACCCCCCATGTCGAAGATCCCGCCTGCGGGGCGCCGCCTCGTCCTCGCCCTCGTCCTCTTCCCGGCACTGGCTGTCGCCCAGTCGAGCCCACTGCCGGCCTCGTTTCTTCCGGGCGGCGCCGCCGACGAGGGCTGCTACGCCCAGTGGTCGACGCGGTCGGCCGTCCGCGCCTACAGCGCGCCGACGCCGATGAGCACGCCCCTCCGGACCGTCGACGCCGAGCGGCGGATCGACGCCAACGACTACTCGGAGTCGCTGACGGCCGTCCTGGCGCCGGGCCTGGCCCGCGTCCGCCGGCCGATCACGGCGGAGGCCAGCCGGTTGGGGGCGCGCGCGCCCGAGCGGCTGCTGCTCTCGCCGGGCGACGAGGTGGCGGTTCTCGCGCCGGGCGGCGAGGGCTCGGTCGTGTTCTCCGTCCGGGGCGAGACCTACGTCGGCTACGTGCCCGGCTACGACGACGGCGGCGGCCAGGTCGAGGTGATCCGCCAGCCGGTGACGGAGCTGTGGGTCCGCCTGGTCGAGCACGGGCCGGACCGGCCGGCGGCCTGGGTCAACACGGCCCAGGCGGGGATGGCGCCGCGCGAGCCGTTCTGCCAGTAGGCGGCCCGGCGGACTCGGAACGGGGCTTCGGGCGACGGTCTCCGCCGATGAAACGATCTTGCTGCGTGCCCTCCTCGCTGCGGCGAACGACCATGAACCGTGTCTGCATCGTCGGAGCCTCGGGCAAGCTCGGCCGGTACATGGTCTGGCACGCCCTGGACCGGGGCTACGCCGTGACCGGCGTCTGCCGCGAGCAGAGCGTGGGCAAGCTCGACGCCTTCCGCGAGCGCATCACGGTCGTCCCCGGGCGGACGGACGACCGCGCCGTCGTCCGGGAGGCCGTCGCGGGGTGCGACGGGGTCCTGACGGTCCTGGCGCCGTGGGGCGTCCAGCAGTATGCGTCGGGAACGGCGCAGGCCGTGCTGGACGCGGCCGGGCCCGGCGCGCGGCTCGTCTTCTCGTGCGGGTGGCACATCACCCGGGACGGGCAGGACGTCTACTCGCGGACGTTCACGACGCTCGTCAAGGTCGGCGGCTGGCTCGCCAAGCTCTTCCGCTACGCGGAGGTCGACGACCAGGTCGAGGCGTGCCGGCGGGTCTTCGAGAGCGACGCGCGTTGGACCGTCGTCAGGGGGAGCGACCTCGACGAAGGCGAGAGCGAGGGGCTCCCCGTGTGGAGCCGGCACGTGGGCGACCCCGTCCTGGCGAGCAACCGGACGCGCCGCGTGGACTTCGCGCTGTTCATGGTCGAGGCGCTCACGAACGACGGGCTGATCCACGAGGCCCCGGCCATCGTCGGGTGTCAGACGCCCTCGGCGCTCTCGCACGCCGCCGACCACGGGCTCTGAGCAGAGGGCGCTCCGCACGAGAGGGCCGTCCGCATCGTGCGTACGGAGGGCGCCCTCCAGGGTCGCGGGCGCTCCCACCTGTCCCGGACTCGGTCGTCCTTACACGAGCCACAGCAGCGCCGCGTACCTCGCCACGCGCAGCCCGGCCACGAGCGGAACGAACCACGCCAGCGGCACGCGCCCGACGCCGGCCGCCAGCGTCAGCGGGTCGCCGACGACGGGGAGCCACGAGAGCAGCAGTGCGGGGACGCCCCAGCGCTCGGTCCAGCCCAGCGCCGCGCGCCCGGACCGCGACGCCATCAGCCGGTCGCCGATGCGCTCGCGCGCCAGCCGCCCGATGGCGTAGTTGACCAGGCACCCGGCCGTGTTGCCGACGCTCGCCCACAGCAGGGCCGTCGGCGGCGCCAGCCCGGCCGCGACGGCGGCCACGAACGCGGCCTCGGACGAGACCGGCACCAGCGTCGCCCCGACGAACGCGGCCAGCGCCAGGCCCGCCGCGCCGTAGGTCAGGACCCACTCGGCGAGATCGGGGCTCACGGCGCCGACCGCCGGGCCGTCCGCGCCGCCAGCCCGAGCGCGAGCCCGGCGACCCCCACGCTCACGCCCAGGCACAGACCCAGGCTCAGCGTTGTCCCCGGGATCGCGTCCGGCAGCCCGCCCATCCCGTAGCGGAGCAGGCCGACCCCGTACGTCGCCGGGTTCAGCCGCATCGCGAGCGCGACCGCCGCCGACGCGCCGGCCTCGGGGAAGAACGCGCCCGACAGCAGCCACACCGGGATCAGGACGACGTTCATCACGGCGTGGTACGCCCGGCCCGTCCGGAGCCGCCACGCCATCACGAACCCGAACGCGCAGAACGTGACGGCCAGCAGGACGGCCGCCAGCAGCGCGACGGCCGTTCCCGCCAGCCCCGGCCACAACCCGACCGTCGGCCCGAGGGCTCCAATCAACGCGGCTTGCCCGACGGCCAGCGTCGTCCCCCCGAGAACGACGCCGAGTACGAGCGCCGCGCGCGGCTGCGGCGCTACCAGCACGGCCTGGAGCACGCCCGACTGGCGGTCCTCCACGACCGACAGCGTCGAGTAGATCGCCGTGAACAGGACGGTCAGGGCCACCATCCCGGGCAACAGGTACTGGAGGTACCCGGCGTCGGAGCCCGGCACGACGACGCTGCCGGCGAAGCCGAACCCGAACACGACCCAGAACAACACCGGCTGCGCCAGCACGCCGACGACGCGGGCCCGGTCGCGCAGGAACACGCGGATCTCGCGGCCCCACAGGGCGAGGACGGCGGCGGTCATCGGCCCCCCCGCCCGCCCACGACGGCCGCAAACACGTCCGCCAGGGTGGGAGGCTGGATCGACAGGGCGCGGACGTCGGGCCGGGCGTAGAACGGCGCGACGAGGTCGCGGGCGGACGGCGACACCACCAGCACGCGGTCGACGACGGCGCGGGCGTCGTGGCCCTCGCCGCGGAGCGTGGCCGCCAGTGCGTCGGCGTCGTCGGTGTCGAGCCAGAGCGCGTCCGGCCCGAGCGCCGACGTGAGCGCGTCCGGCGTCCCGTCGGCGACGACGCGGCCGGCGTCCACGATCACGACGCGGTCGCAGCGGGCGGCCTCGTCCATCGCGTGCGTGGCGACGACCTGGGCGCCGTCGGCGCGGCGGCGGTCGAGGGCGGCCCAGAAGGCGTCGCGGGCCAACACGTCGAGCCCGGTCGTCGGCTCGTCCAAGAGCGCGAGCGTCGGCCGGTGGAGCAAGCCCCGCGCGAGGTCGAGGCGCCGGACCATCCCGCCCGAGAACGTGCCGACCCGGTCGCCGGCGCGGTCGGCCAGGCCGGCGTCCGCCAAGGCGTCCGCGACGCGGCCGGCCACCTCCGCCCGGTCGATGCGGACCAGCGCCGCCTGGAGCCGGAGCGCCTCGCGCGCCGTCAGCGCGGGGTCGAGCGCGGGGCTCTGGAACACGACGCCGAGGTGCCGGCGGACGACATCCGGCTGGCCCACCACGTCGGCGCCAGCGACCTCGACGCGGCCGGCGTCCGGCCGGAGCTGGGTCGACGCGACGCGGAGCAGCGTCGTCTTCCCGCTCCCGTTCCGCCCCAACAGCGCCACCCGCTCTCGCGCGCCGACGGTCAGGCTCACGCCGTCGAGCGCCCGGGTCTCCCCGAACGTGTGGGCGACGCCGGTGGCCACCAGCGCGGGGACGGGGTCGGCCACGAAAGCGGGGTTCAGGGCAGGGCGACCGCATGCTCGCCCCGGACCCCCCGCTTTCCGGCCGGTCGCTGCGCTCCCAGGCTCGGAACGCTGTCCCCCTGAGTCAGGGGGACAGTCTGAGCGCCCGCTGAGCGAAGCGATGGGCGCTCGGACGGGGGGTTCGGGCCGGAGATCATCAACATGCGGTCGCCCTGGGGTTCAGGGTGGTGCGGACGTCGGGGTGTGTGGGAGGGGCCCGGTGGAGCGGTGTCGCCCCTCCCACACCCCCTCCACCCACACGCATTCCGCCCTAGCGGAGGAGGAAGTCGGCGACGACGAGCACGAAGAAGGCCGGGACGTAGGCGATCGACGCCAGCAGGAGCCGCCGGGCGCGGGCGTCGGTGGGCTCGGAGAAGAACGAGAAGGCCGGGATCGTGAACGCCGTCCCGAGCCCGGCCATCCCGGCGAGGAACAGCGGGCCGGCCTGCCCGACCGCCGCCGGCAGCACGCCGGCCACGAGCAGCAAGAGCGACGCCCCGAGCACCATCGCCGCCAGCGTCCGCTCGCCTCGGTCCGCGCTCGGCAACATCCGGAAGCCGCCGCGCCGGTAGTCCTCGCGGAACATCCAGGCGAGCGCGTAGAAGTGGGGGAGCTGCCACAAGTACAGGATCGCGAACAGCGCCCAGCCGACCGCGTCGAGTGCGCCGGTCGCCGCGGCGGCCCCGCCGAGCGCCGGCAGCGCGCCCGGGATCGCCCCGACGAGTGTGTTGTGGACGGTCGTCCGCTTGAGCGGCGTGTAGACGCCGACGTAGAGGGCCACCGTCAGGAGCGCGAGCCCGGTCGTGAGCGGGTTCGTGGTGGTCGCCAGCACGACCGCGCCGACGACCACACACACCGCCGCGTAGGTCGTCGCGTGGCTCGGGCTCATCCGGCCGCCGGGGAGCGGGCGGGTCGCCGTCCGTGCCATCCGGGCGTCGTGCTCACGCTCGACGACGTGGTTGAGCGCTGCCGCGCCGCCGCCGGTCAGCCCGGTCCCCGCCATGAGCCCCAGCAGCACCACCCAGTCGACGGGCCCGGTCGCGCCCAGGAGATACCCCGCGGCGGCCATCACCACGACGAACGCCGTGATCCCGGGCTTCAGAAGCTCCTTGTAGTCCGAGAGCAGGGTGGACGCGGTCGGAGCCTCGACGGCGACGGCCACGGCGGACGAGGGGCTGGGCCTCATGCGTGCGTGGGGCGGGGGGAGTCAATCAACGCGCGGAGACCGCACCGTTCCGTCAAAAAACGGGCAGGACGGGGGGAGGGAACGGGGAACGAGAGACGAGGAACGGGCAGACGAGATCCGGCCCGCTCGTGGGACCGCACCGAGTCCATCTCGTCGCCGGTCCGTGCGCATTTTGCCCGCTCCCGCGACGACCGCGCGTTGCCCGACCCGCGAGACCCGCCGTACCCGCACGACCCCTCTCCTCATGCCCCTCATCGCTTCCGTCTCCGGCATCCGCGGCGTCTTCGGCGACGGCCTCGACCCGGCCGCGCTCGTCCGCTACGCCTCCGCCTTCGGGGCCTGGCTCCGAGGTCAGGCTGGCCGCGCGCCGCTCGTCGTCGTCGGCCGCGACGGCCGCGTGACGGGCGACGTCTGCGCCCGGCTCATCACGGCCACGTTGCAGAGCGCCGGCTGCGACGTCGTCGACGGCGGCCTCGCGACGACGCCGAGCGTGGCGATGGGCGTGCTGAAGCACGGCGCCGACGGGGCCGTCATCCTGTCCGCCAGCCACAACCCGGCCGAGTGGAACGCGCTCAAGCTGCTCGACGGCAACGGCGAGTTCCTCGGGCCCGACGAGGGCGCCGCGGTGCTCGCGCTGGCCGACGGCGGGGTGGCCGACCAGACCGTCGGCTACCAAGACCTCGGTGGGTACCGGACCGACGACCTGCTCCCGTACCACATCGAAAAAATCCTCGACCTCCCGTTCGTCGACGCCGACACGATCCGCCGGGCCGACTTCCAGGTCGTCGTCGACGGGATCAACTCGGTCGGCGCGTTCGCCATCCCGGCCATGCTCTCGGCCTTGGGCGTGGACGATGTCGAGGTGCTCAACGGCGAGGTCACGGGCCTCTTCGCCCACAACCCGGAGCCGCTGCCGGCCCACCTGAGCGGGATCACGTCGCGCGTGGCCGAGTCCGGCGCCGACCTCGGCATCGTGGTGGATCCCGACGCGGACCGGCTCGCGTTCGTCGAGGACGGCGGGCGCTTTTTCGGGGAGGAGCTGACCCAGGTGATCGCGGCCGACTTTGTGCTCGGCAAGACGCCCGGGCCGGTTGGGACGAACCTGTCGTCGAGCCGGGCCCTCGACGACGTGGCCGCGCGGCACGGGCAGCGGGTCGTCCGGTCGAAGGTGGGCGAGATCCACGTCGTCCGCGCGATGCAGGAGGCGGACGCGGTGATCGGGGGCGAGGGCAACGGCGGCGTGATCCTGCCGGCGCTCCACTACGGGCGCGACGCGCTCGTCGGCGTGGCGCTCGTGCTCCAGCATTTGGCCGAGACGGGCCGGTCGCTGAGCGAGATCCGCGACTCGTACCCGGCCTACTCCATCGCCAAGCACAAGCTGCCGCTCACCGACGACCTCGACGCCGACGCGCTCCTGGCCGCCCTCGCGTCGCGGTATGAGGGCCGCGTCTCGACCGTCGACGGCGTCAAGGTGGACTTGGACGAGGGCTGGGCTCACGTCCGCAAGTCCAACACAGAGCCGATCCTGCGGGTCTACACCGAGGCCGGGTCGCCCCAAGCCGCCGACGCGCTGGCGGAGCGGTTCAAGGCGGAACTGCTGGCGGGGTAGGGTGGAGGGGCGTCCCACGGGCGAGGCGAATTCGTCCTCCTTCAGCATGTCATCCTGAGCCTGCGAAGGATCTAGTCGCTCGCCCCCCGGTGGCCCCGGCCGACTCGGCGCTGGCGTCCAGCAGATCCTTCGCTGGCGCTCAGGATGACAGGTAAGGAAGGCCGAGACAGCCCGGCCCCGGCACCTTCTACCCTCCACTCCCCACCGTCTTGCTTACCAGCGGCCCCGACGTTCCGCCTCGGTTCCAGGTCTGCTCGACGACCGCCCCGCCGCCGTCGCGGTCCAGGACGAGCGCCGTCGAGACGCGCGTGCCGTAGTCGCCGGCCACGATCCGGATCGGGGAGAGGAGCCGCTCCAGGTCGAGGCCGACCCCGGTGTCTGGCAGGTCCGCGTCCGGCGCCCGCTCGGTGTCGTCCAGGAGCGCGAGGAGGACCGCCGGGTCGACGGCGTCGGCGCGCAGGGCCTCGCGCAAGCGACGCCGGGCGCGGACGAGCTTGGGCCACGGCGTGTCGAGCCGGTCGTTAGACAGGCCGTAGACGCCCGGCCCCAACGTCGTCACGGCGTCGGTGCGGGTCGAGACGACGGCCACCGCTTGGGCGTCGCCGACGACCAGGTTGAACCCGTCGAAGTCGGCCCGGGCGGCGTGGACGGCGGCGGCGTAGTCGAGTGGGGCCGCGTCCCCGCGCAAGAAGTCGGCGGCGAGGGCGCCCCGGGAGCGGAGAGCCGCGCGCGGGTGGAGCGGGTCGCGCACGTTCGTCAACACGGCCCACCGGCCGGTCGGGGTGATGCCGAGCCACGTCCCGCCCGCTTCGAGGTCGCGACCGGCGATCACGTCGGGCGCGTCGTCCCACGGCGCGAGCCCGGCGGCCGGCCGGGCGAACGCCTCGTCGCGGTTGCCCGCCAGCACCAGCCGGTGCCTCGGGTGGGCGTCGAGCGCGAAGACGACCAGGCACATCAGGCCGCTACCATCGCCGGTTCCCGGATGGGCGCCGCCAGCACCTCGGAGGCCCAAATCACCATCGCGATCCAGATCAGGTCCGTCATCAGCAGGTGGACGATCTGGAGCCAGATCGGCGCCAGGAGCGCCACGTTGAGCGCGCCCAGCGCCATCTGCGCCAGGAACCCGCCAACGAGCGCCATCCCCAACGTCTTCGCCCGCCCCGCCGACCGCGTCCCGATCACGGCCGCGCCCAGGACGGCCAGCGTGAGGAACGCCATCGTCGGGTGGAAGACGCGGGCGCCGAGCAGCGCGGCCACGACGGGGTCCGTTGCCGGGTCGATCCCGCCGCCCAAGACGAGCGTGTCGCCGAGCGCGGTGACGGCGCCGCCGGCCCCGAGCACGAGCGTGGCCGCCAGCGTCGCGGCCACCCAGCCGACGGCCGGGCGCACGCCCAGCCGCGGCGTCTCCATCCCCTCGGACCACCACGCGGTGAGCGTGAGCGCGCCCAGCAGCAGGAACGTGTTCGTCAGGTGCGCCGCCATCCAGATCGCCCGGCCGATGGACGGGTTGTAGGCGACGTACTCGAACAGGACGAGCGCGGCGCCGATGCCGCCCTCCAACACCATGAACACGAGCGAGGCCACGGCCGCCTTCCGCACCGGCGATCCCTTCGGTGTCCCTCGGAACACGACGGCGACGAGCACCAGCGCCGCGACCCCGGCAAGCGCGCTCGTGACCCGGTGGCCGAACTCGACGACCGTGCTGAGCGCCGGCGCCGTCGGGACCACCTCGCCGTTGCACAGCGGCCAGTGGGCCCCGCAGCCGGCGCCCGAGCCGGACGCCCGGACGAACGCGCCCCACAGGATCACCAGGACGGTGTAGCCCAGGACGCCCCAGGCGACGCGCGAGACAGTTCGGGGCGAGACGGTCAGCACAGGACGTGGGTGACGAAGACGCGGTCGTCGCCGTCCGTGGCGATGCCGACGCCGTGCGAGCGCGAGGTCGCGTCGAGGAGGTTGCGGCGGTGGCCCGGGCTGCCGAGCCAGCCGTCGACGGTCCGCCGGGCGAGCTCCTCCGGCGAGAGCCAGTCGGCCGTGCGCGTGGCCCGGCCCCCCACGGCGCGGGTGCGGACGCGGAGGTACCGGGTGCTCGTGTACAGGTTCTCGGAGACGCCGACCCGCGTCCGCCCGCCGTCGACCGGGACGCGGCAGTCGACGCCGGCCGCTCGGGCGCGGTCCTGGGCCGAGAGGCCCTCCGGGGTGACGTGGCCGAAGTAGCCCCGCCTCGCCATGTCTCGGCTGTGGGCCCGGGCGACGGCCGCCAGCTTGTCGGACCACGCCAGCGGTCTCAGGCCCTCGTCGCGGCGCGCGGCGGTCGCCGTCTCGTGGACGAGCCGATCTAGTCGCCCGAGGTCCGGCGCTTCCCCACGCTCCACGCCGTCCGGCAGCACGGCCGGCCACCCGCAGCCCGACAGAAGCACGAGGAGGGCGAGGCAGCGCATGAGGTCCGAACGGGCGACGTCGCGGGAGAGTCGCCGCCAGCCGCCGGACTTCGCGTGAAGGACGAGGGCGGCCGGCCACAAAGAAGGGCGGCCCCCCGAAGGAGGCCGCCCCAGAGCCGACGGACGAGGTCCGCCGGCCGTCCTTGCGAGGCCGGACCTAGAAGTCCATGCCGCCGCCCATGCCGCCCATCCCGCCGCCGGCCGGCATCGCCGGCGCGTCCTCGGGCTTGTCGACGATGACCGACTGCGTGGTCAGGAGCAGGCCGGCGACGGAGGCCGCGTTCTCGAGCGCCGTGCGCGTGACCTTGGTCGGGTCCACGACGCCCATCGAGAGCAGGTTGCCGTACTCCTCCGTCCGGGCGTTGAACCCGAAGTCGTCCGTGCCGTCCTTCACCTTCTGGACGACGACCGAGCCTTCGAGGCCGGCGTTGTTGACGATCTGGCGGAGCGGCTCCTCGAGCGCGCGGCGCACGATCCGGACGCCGATCTGCTGGTCCTCGTTCTCGGTCTCGACGTTGTCGAGGGCCGAGAGCGTGCGGACGAAGGCGACGCCGCCGCCGGCGACGATCCCCTCCTCGACGGCCGCGCGCGTGGCGTGGAGCGCGTCCTCGACGCGGGCCTTCTTCTCCTTCATCTCGGGCTCGGTCGCCGCGCCGATCTTGATGACGGCGACGCCGCCGGACAGCTTGGCGAGCCGCTCCTGGAGCTTCTCGCGGTCGTAGTCCGAGGTCGTCGTCTCGACCTGGGCCTTGATCTGGTTGATCCGGGCCGAGATCTGACCCTGCTCACCGGCGCCGTCCACGAGCGTCGTGTTGTCCTTCGTGATGACGACGCGCTGGACGCGGCCGAGGGTGTCGAGCGTGGCGTTCTCGAGCTTGAAGCCCTTCTCCTCCGACAGGACCGTCCCGCCGGTCAGGACCGCGATGTCCTCCAGCATGGCCTTGCGGCGGTCGCCGAAGCCGGGGGCCTTGACGGCGGCCACACGGAGGGTGCCGCGGAGCTTGTTCACGACGAGCGTGGCGAGGGCCTCGCCGTCGATGTCCTCGGCCACGATCAGGAGCGGGGCGCTCATCTGGGCCACCTTCTCCAGGACCGGGAGCAGGTCCTTCATCGCCGAGATCTTCTTGTCGTGGACGAGCACGAGCGCGTCCTCCAGCACGACCTCCATCGCGTCGGGGTCGGTCACGAAGTAGGGCGAGAGGTAGCCGCGGTCGAACTGCATGCCCTCGACCGTGTCGAGCGACGTGTCGGTCCCCTTGGCCTCCTCGACCGTGATCACGCCGTCCTTGCCGACCTTCTCCATCGCCTCGGCGATGAGGTCGCCGATCTCGTTGTCGTTGTTGGCCGAGATGGACCCGACCTGGGCGATCTCGTCCTTCCCGCCGACCTCGCGCGAGAGCGTCTTGAGTTCCTTGACGACCTGAACGACGGCCTTGTCGATGCCGCGCTTGAGGTCCATCGGGTTGGCGCCCGAGTTGACCGAGCGCAGGCCCTGCGTCATGATGGCTTGGGCCAGGACCGTGGCCGTCGTCGTGCCGTCACCGGCCACGTCGGACGTCTTGGAGGCGACCTCCTTGACCATCTGGGCGCCGACGTTGGCGATCTTGTCCTCGAGCTCGATCTCCTTGGCGACGGTCACGCCGTCCTTGGTGACGGTCGGGGCGCCGAACTTCTTCTCGATGATGACGTTGCGGCCCTTGGGCCCGAGCGTCACCTTGACGGCATTCGCGAGCGCGTCGACGCCCTCCTTGAGCTGGTTGCGGGCGTCCGCGTCGAACGTGATTTGCTTTGACATGGTGTTGATTCGTGATACGTGATGCGTGAGGGAGCGGTGTCGGAGGGCGCGACGCGGGGCGCGTGAGAATCACGCATCACGCATCACGCAGTCCGGGACTAGCTGTTGACGATCCCGAGGATGTCCGACTCGCGCATGATGAGGACGTCGTCGCCGTCGAGCTGGATCTCGGTGCCGGCGTACTTGCCGTAGAGGACCGTGTCGTTCTCGGAGACGGTCATGTCGACCTTGGTCCCGTTCTCGACCTTGCCCGGGCCGACGGCCAGGACGGTCCCGCGCTGGGGCTTCTCCTTGGCGGTGTCGGGGATGTAAAGGCCGCCGGCGGTCTGGGTCTCGGCGTCCTGGGGCTTGACGACGACGCGGTCGCCGAGCGGCTTGATGGATGCTGCCATGGTGTGGGTTGGAAAGGGGGGAACAGAGGTCGCGGCAGAGCCGCGTGGGAGTCAGGTTAGCACTCTCCCCGCGAGAGTGCTAGGGGTGGTACCTCGGGGCCTCCCCCAGGGTCCCGCGCTCAGCGTTAAGAGGGGATCAAGTCGGGCGCATCCCTCGCCGGGCACGGCCGTAGGTTTCCGTCATGGCACGCTCCAGGACTCTGACGATGGGCTGGCTGGCCGCGCTCGGCGCGGTCGGTACGCTCGCCGTGCTGGCGGTGCTCCCGCCGGTCCTGGGCGGCGACGCCGGGACGTTCGTCCACCACGCCTTCGCGGCCGTCTGCCACCAGATGCCCGAGCGGTCGCCCCACCTCGCGGGCGGGCCGGTCGCGCTGTGCCACCGCTGCTCGGGGGTCCTAGTCGGGCTCCTGGCAGGCTTGGCCCTCGCGCCGTTGGCTGGAGCGTCCCTGCTCGCCGGAGTCCGGCGCCGCCCGCAGGGTCTCTGGCTGGTCGCCGCCCTCGTCCCGACCGCCGTCGACTGGGGGCTCGGGGCGCTCGGCGTGTGGGCGAACACCCCGCTCTCGCGGACGCTCACCGGCGCCCTGTTCGGCGCGACCGCCGGCCTCATCTTGGCCGCGAATCTCCTGGCCGCCCGTCGGTCCCTTGCCTTCACCCCCTCGCTCGACTCGTAATGCCCAGCAAGACTCCCTCCATCGTTCTCGGGGCCGCCGTCTACGCCGTCGCCGGCCTGATCATCGGGTTCATCGCCATCAACACGGGGCAGACGGGGCAGTACCTCGTCGGCGTGCTGTGCTGCCTGGCGGCGCTGGCGGGCCCGGCCGTCGCCGTGTGGCATTACACCTCGACGAACGGGCTCACGATTCCTGCGGGGACCGGCGCCGGCTTGGGCGCGGCGGCCGTCGCCCTGGGCGGGCTGGTGAGCTACGGGATCACGCGGCTGCTCCAGGCCGTCGGGGCGTACCCGTCGAACGCGGAGCTGCTCGAGCGGCAGCGCGACCAGCTCATCGCGCAGGGGATGGAGCCCGAGGCCATCGAGCAGGCCATGCAGATGGGCGAGATGTTCCAGGGCATCGGCGGCGCGATCGTCAATCTGGTGATCGCGGCCCTGATCGGCGCCATCGGCGGGGCCGTCGCGGCGTCGATCTTCAAGAAGGGCCCGGTCGACGAGCTCGACGCGATCTAGCGCTTCGGCCGGTCGCCTCGGATCCCGCCGCGCGGGCCGAAGATGGTCTGCAAGACGAAGGCGTCACGCGCGGCCTCGGGGTCCCGCAAGCGCCGTCGCCACGTGGCCGCCTTGGTGGCCTTGGCCGCGCGGCGCCGCTGGCGGAGCCCGTGGGGGTCGAACGACCGGTCGGCCGGCGCCGGTGGCGGGGCGAAGGCGGGCGCCTGCTCGAAGCGCTCCTCGGAGAGCGGGTTGTCGCGGCCGAATCCGTGGGCGTCGTGGTCGACCGGCGTCGGGGCGTCGAACGAGCCGGGGAGCGTGCGGAACTCCGGGGTGGCCGTCGGCAACCGGGGGCCGCGCGGGCGCTCCGGGAGTTCGACGACGGGAGGCGGAACGGGCTCGGGCTCCGGGGCGGACCCGTTGGCCTCCTGCATCGCCTCCTCGAGCTGGTCGAGGAAGGTCTGGAACGGGGTCGCCGCGCGGGGCTCGTCCTGGACCAACTCGGACTGGGGCGCCTCGACCCTGCGCTGCGCGGCCTTTCGGACCCTCGCCTTACGCCGCGACGCCAGCAAGTAGTACAGCCCAATGAAGAGGAGCGGGAGGAGATCGACCAGGCCTTCCATGAGCGCGAGGGGCGGGGCGGCAACGTACGCCGGCCGGCCGGGCGGGATGCGCTCCGCCGAGTCCGACGGGTCCGCCTCCGCCCGGAGGTGGCCTTACAAACCTACGTGGTGCCTGTGGTCTTCGGGTCCATCAGGACCGAGGACCGGGGACGGAAGACCGCCCGAGACTCGTCAGGGAAGCCGGTCCCCGGCCCTCCGTCGCCGGTCCTCCAGCCTGTCCCAGTTCAGGCGCAACGTGGGTTTACAACAAGCGGGGCGCCCGCACCTGCTCGCGCAGGGCCTCGATCACGCGGCCGTTGGCCCGCGGGAAGGCGTACCCGTCGAGGTCGCCAATGGCCACCCAGGCCCAGGGCTCGCCCGTTTCGGTCCGCGGCTCGCCCGAGACCACGCGGCAGCGGAAGGCGTGCATCGTGATCCGGAAGTGCGAGTAGGCGTGCTCGACCCGAGCGATGGGCGCGCCGACGGCCACCTCGACCCCCAGCTCCTCGCGGACCTCGCGCGCGCAGGCGTCTTCGAGCGACTCGCCCGGCTCGACCTTGCCGCCGGGGAACTCCCACAGCCCGCCCAGCATGGCGTCCTCCGGCCGGCGCTGGATCAGGACCCGCCCGTCGTCGTCGGTGACGACCCCGACGGCGATGGTGTGGTGCGGCGTCGGCGCGCGCTTCGAGACGACGGGGAACGCCTCGGGCGTGCCGAGCGCGGCGGCCTGGCACACGGGCCGGAGCGGGCACCGCGGGCAGGCCGGCGAGCGCGGCGTGCAGACCGTCGCCCCCAGCTCCATCACGCTCTCGTTCCACCGGCCCGGGCGCTCGCGGTCGAGCAAGGCGTCGGCGAGGGTTTGGAGCGCGGTCCGGGTCCGGCCGGCGCGCGCGTCGGCGGTGACGGCGAAGACGCGCGTCAGCACCCGAATGACGTTGCCGTCCAAGACGGCCAGCGGCGCGTCGAACGCGAGCGACAGCACGGCCGCGGCCGTGTACGGGCCGACGCCGGGGAGCGCGCGGAACGCCTCCTCCGTGGACGGGACCGCGCCGCCGTGCTCGGCGACGACCTGGCCGGCCGCGCGGTGGAGGTTGCGGGCGCGGCTGTAGTAGCCGAGCCCCTCCCAGTGCTTGAGGACGTCGTCGAGGGGCGCTGCCGCGAGGGCCTCGACCGTCGGGAACCGCTCGACGAACCGGCGGAAGTAGGGCGTCGCCGTCTCGACCCGCGTTTGCTGGAGCATGACCTCCGACACCCAGACGCGGTACGGGTCGCGCCGTCCGTCTTTTCCAGGCTCGCGCCACGGCATCGGCCGCCGGGCGCCGTCGAACCACGCGGGCAAGGACTGGCGGAAGGCGTCTCGGACCTCGGGCGAGGCCGCGGTGTCGAGCGCGTCGTCCAGTCCGTCGCCGGCCTCGGCCATCTCAGCCGGTGATCTCGACGAGCAGGACGACCTCCTCCGTAGCTCGGCCTGGCGCCGTCCGGCGCAGCCGGACCGGCAACGTACCGCGCTCGCGCGCCAGCGTCTGCCACATGAACGAGCGGTCGACGAGCCACGACAGGGCCGGCGCCTCGACGACGTGGTACGACACCTCGCCGCTCGCTGGCAGCGCGACGATCAGCGTCTCGCCCGCGCGGACCGAGTACCGGAGCGTGTCGGCGCGGCTAGCTTGGTCGGCGTACGGCGGCGCGGCGGGCGCGCGTTCGGCCCCGGCCGTCGGCGCCAAGCCGAGGGCGCACACGAGGAGACCCAGACGCAATGCGAGCACGGAACACGGAGGCGATGTGGCGGAAGGTACCACGGGCCCTGGGGCTCGCTGGGCTCGTCGCGCTCGCCCTGCCGGCCGGCGCCCAGGCGCGGTGGACCGTCGTCACGCCCGACTCGGCCCAGGTCGTGACGGCGCCGAGCGCCGCCGCCGCCGCCGACACGCTGGCCGGGCGTGGCTTTCTGCTGGCGCGGCTCGACTCGGCCCGCGCCGACACCGCGTTCGTGACGCCCGGCCCGCCGGCCGTCGTCCGCCGCGTCACGCTCGTCGGCACGACGCTGGCCGACGCCGACCACGACTGGCAGACCCGGCCCGGCCGGCGGTTCCGGTCGTCGGAACTGGCGGCTGACCTGGGGCGGACGGCCGAGCGGTACGCGCTGCGCGGGTTCGCCGACGCCCAACTCGTGCCGGAGGTCGAGGTGGCCAGCGGGGGGGAAGCCGTCGACGTCACGGTCCGCATCGACGAAGGGCCCGAGGGCCGCGTCGTCGCCGTCGAGCTAGCCGGGGCCCGGTCGCCGTCGCGGGCCTACGCGACGCGCCGGGCCGGGCTGGGCGGGCCGACGCCGCCCTCGGCGCTCGACGCCGTCCGGGTGAGGGAGCGGCTCGAGGCCTCCGGCCTCTACGCCGACGTGGGCGTGCCGGTGCTGGCGCGCGACGAGTCCGGCGACCTGGTGCTCCAGGTGCCCGTGGTCGAGGCGCCGCCCGGCGCGTTCGACGTCGTGCTCGGCTACCTCCCGCCCAGCGGCGGGGCCGGCGGCGGGGTCGTCGGGAGCGGGCGCGTCGACCTGCGCAACCTGTTCGGCGGCGGGCGGACGGCGACCGTCGCGCTGGAGCGGACGCCCGGGTTGGCGTCGGCGTTCGGCGTGGCCGTCTCGGACCCGTTCGTGCTGGGGAGCCCGCTCGGCGCGGGCTTGTCGTTCGCCGGCACCTCGCGCGACTCGACGCTGGCGCGCCAGCGGGCCTCGGTCGACTTCCGCTACGCGCTCGACCCGACGCTCGACCTGGTCGCGTCGCTCGCCAGCGAGTCGGTCCGGCCCGGCACGTTCGGCGCCGAGCTCGTCGACGGCCGCCCGCGCGTCCGCCGGACGGACGACGTGCTGGTCGGCGTCGGGCTCGTGTTCGCTCGTCTCGACCGGCCCCGCGCGCCCCGCCGCGGCGTCGCCTTTGACGTCCTGGCCGAGCAGGGCCGGCGCGGCGGCGACGCCCTCGACGCGGCCCCCGGCGCCCGGCGTCGGCTGACGACCCGAGCGCGCGCCTACCTCCCGACGCTGACGCGCCAGACCCTCGTGCTCGGCGCCGACGCGACCGTGACTCAGCAGCAGGCCGGGATCGACGGGCTCGTCGACGAGGGCGACCTGGTCCGGTTCGGCGGCGCGACCTCGTTCCGCGGCTACGACGACGCCGAGTTCCTGGCCCAGAGCACCGTCCGGGGCCTGGCCGAGTACCGCGTCCTGTTCGACGACGTCTCGTTCGCGTTCGCGTTCGTCGACGGCGGGGGCTTCGACCGTCCGGCCGGGCCCGGCGCCCTCGCCGAGCGGCGGGCGCTCGTCGGCTACGGCGCCGGCCTCCGGCTGGCCACCGGGCTCGGCGTGGCGACGGTGAGCTACGCGCTCAACCCGGAGATCGGGCCGTCGCAGGGCAAGATCCACGTCGGCCTCCAGGTCGGGCTGTAGCAGCCGCCCGGACCCTTTTCTGGAACCCACGTTACGGGATACCGGCCCTGGTCCCACGAGACCGAGGGCCAGAGACGGCTCGACCCGGCGGTCCCCCGTCCTTGACTCCCCGGAGGGACAGGGCGCACGCGGGTCTCCTACACGCTGTCCTGAAGTTGGTCGACCCCGGCCTTCCCCGCGCAGTGGTCGCAGCAGAAGACCCGGTCGCCGGCTTCCAAGCCGTGGCCGAGGATCCGGACGCCGCAGACCTCGCAGGTCGGCGCGATCTGGCGGGCGGCGCACTCGATGGAGTCGAACGTCATCGTCTCGCCGGAGTGGAGCGTGACGGTGAAGCTTTTGTCGTAGTCGTTGCCGCAGGTGTCGCAGGTGGCCATGAGGGGAGGGGGAGAGAGGAGTCGTCCAAACGGGCGGGCGGCCGTCGGGTTCGGTCGGCGCCGGGATCGAGTCGCCTGGCGTGACTTGAACCGCCTCCTCACGGCGCGTCCGTCGGGGGCCGCCTAGCTTCCCTGCATGAGCGACCCCGCCCCCAGCGCCCGCGTCCTGGCCGTCCAGCGCCTGCTCCGCGTCGAGGACGACGGCGCCCACGTCGCCCGCCTGGCCGACGGCGCGCACGACCCCGAGGTCTCACGGCGGGCCGTCGACTACGTGGCCGGCGTGACGCGCCAGAAGCGGTGGCTCGACTTTCTGCTCGCCGCCTTCGTCCGCGGTCGGCTCGGCGACCTCGACCCCGAGCTGTTGCAGGTCTTGCGGATCGGGGCCTATGACCTGGTCGTCCGCGAGACGGCGCCGCACGCGGCCGTCAACGAGTCGGTCGAGGCGGCCAAGCAGGTGCTCCACAGGGGCGCCGGCAACCTCGCCAACGGCGTCCTGCGCGCGCTCGACCGGGCCCGCCGCGCGGGCACGCTGCCCGAGCCCGCCTCCGGCAATCTCGCCGACGACCTCGCCGTCCGCTTTTCGCACCCGACGTGGACCGTCCGCCGGTGGCTCGCGCGGTGGGGCGAGGACGCCACGCGCGCGTTCCTCGCCGCCAGCAACGCGCCGGGCGCCTTCACGCTCCGCCTCCCGCCCGACGCCCGCGCCGACGCGCTCCGCCAGCTCGCCGACCTCGGCGTCGAGGCCGAGCCGTCGCCGTGGTCCGACGCCTTCGTGGCCGTCGACCGGCTCCAGCCCGTCCTGCGGTCCGGCTTGTTGGACGAGGGGACGGTGGCCGTCCAGGACGTCGCGGCCGGGCTCGTGGTCGATGTGCTCGCGCCCCAAGCGGGCGAGCGGGTCTTAGATGCGGCGGCGGCGCCAGGCGGGAAGACGGTCTACGCCGCCCAGCAGATGGGCGACCGGGGCGAGGTCGTCGCCCTCGACCTCAGCGAGGCCAAAGTCGGGCTGATCGCCGGAGCCGCCCGGCGGCACGGGCTGGCGTCCGTCCGCCCGGTCAAGGGCGACCTGACGACGTGGGACGGCGACGGAGCGTTCGACCGTGTGCTCCTCGACGCGCCGTGCTCGGGGACGGGTGTGCTCGCCAAGCGCGCCGACCTGCGCTGGCGCCGGAGCCCCGAGGGGCTGGCCGAGCTGACCGAGCTTCAGGACCGGCTGCTCGACGCCGCCGCCCGGCACGTCCGCCCCGGCGGGCTCCTCGTGTACTCGACGTGCTCCGTCGAGCCCGAGGAGAACGACGACCGCGTGGCCGCTTTTGTGGACCGGCACCCCGAGTTCTCCATCGAGCCCGTCGCACCCTGGGTTCCCGACGCCTTCGTGGACGGCGACGTCTACCGCGCGCTGCCCCACGTCCACGGGACCGACGGCGCGTTCGCCGCCCGCCTCCGCCGCTCGCCATGACCGATCTCAAAGCCCCGTTCGTCGAGGCCCGCGACCGCCTCGACGCCCTCGTTGACGGCCTGCCGGACGACGTGTTCAACGCCAAGCCCTCGGCGAAGGGGTGGTCGGCCGCCGAGTGCGTGGTCCACCTGAACCGGACGGCCAAGGGCTACATGCCGTACCTGGAGGAGGCCGTCGCGCGGACGGAGCCACGGGGCCAGGGGCCGTTCCGGTACGGTTGGGTCGGCCGCCGGTTTATCGCGGCCGTCACGCCCGGCTCGCGCGCGATCCCGACGCTCCCGGCGATGAAGCCGCCGTCGGCCCGGGGCCTGCGGTCCGACATCGACCGCGAGCGGGCGCTCGGCCGGTTCGACTCGGACACCGACGCGCTCCTCGCCATCGTCGACGCGGCCGACGGGCTCGACCTCGCCCGGGTCAAGGTGCTCGAGCCGTTCCTGCCGTTCTTCAAGCTCCCTCTCGGCGTTTTCATCGAGGTGCTGGGGCAGCACAACCTCCGCCACGTGCTTCAGGCCGAGCGGGCGGTGGCCGATGCCCGAGGGGCGGCGTAAGCGCCTTGCCCTGGGCGTGGCAATGACCGAGCTTGCGTCCCGTTCCCACCTGAGCCCTCCCCGCGCGCGTCTGCATCCTGGTACGTCGTCCTCTCCAGACTCCATGATTCTCTCGCCGCGCCGCGTCTGGCTCGCCGCTCTCCTCCTTGCCGCCGCGCCCGTCGCGCAGGCCCAAGACGCCCCCGAGCCCTCGTCGGGCCGGACGGCCGTCAAGTACGGGGCCGAGTTCCTCGCGTCGGGCGTCGGCGCCCGGGCCCTGGGGATGGGCGGGGCGTACGTGGCGCACGCCAACGACGTGACCGCCGGGTACTGGAACGTGGCCGGGCTCGACGGGGTGGCCACGCCCGAGGCCGCCTACATGCACGCCGAGCGGTTCGACGGGGCCGTCTCGTTCGACTACGCCGCCGTGGCCTACCCGCTCTCGTCGCGCTCGACGCTGGGCGTCACGTTCGTCCGCTCGGCCGTCGACGACATCGCCAACACGCTCGACGCCTACGACCCGGCGACGGGCCAGGTCAACCCGGACAACGTCACGCTGTTCTCGGCGGCCGACAACGCCCTCTTCGTGTCGTACGCCCGCGGGATCAACCGCGCGCTGTCGGTCGGGGCGTCGGCCAAGGTGATCCGTCGCGGCGTGGGCGAGTTCGCGAGCGCGTGGGGCTACTCGCTCGACGTCGGGGCCCAGCTCGACTTGGGGCGCGTCCGGCTCGGTGTCAACGTCCAGGACGCGACGGGGATGGTCCAGTCGTGGTCCGTCGACGACGCCCGCTTTGCGGAGGTCCCCGAGGAGAGCCGGCCGGTGGGGCTGACCGAGGTCGTGCTCCCGCTGGCGCGGCTGGGCGCGGCGACGGTCTTGCCATTGTCCGAGGACGTGGGGATGACGCTCGCCGCCGACCTCGACCTCGGCTTCGACGGCCAGGCCGCCAACGTGCTCGACGCGGCCGGCGTGTCGTTCCGGCCCCGTCTGGGGGCGGAGATGACGTTCCGCGACGTGCTCGCCTTCCGCGCCGGCATCGCCGACGTGGCCACGAGCGAGCGGTTCGGGACCCAGATCACGCCGTCGGTCGGGGCCGGGGTGAACCTGGGCCCCCTCGCGATCGACTACGGGTTCGGCGACTTCGGCGGGCTGGGGAGCGAGCTCGGGTTCTCGCACCGGGTCTCGCTGGCGTATCGTTTCGGGGCCGGCTCGCTCGGCTCCGCGTCCCCCGCCCGCTGATCTCCCGATGGTCTCGCCCGACGACCGCACCGGCCTGCTCCTGAGCGTCTCGCTCCACGCGGTCGTCCTGCTGTTGCTGGCGCTCGGGCTGTCGGTGCCGCCCCAGGCGACGGACCCGGACTGGCCACCGCAGCTCACCGAGATCGAGTTCGGCCCGGCGCCGACGGTGCCCGTCCAGACCGGGCCGCCCGAGCGGGCCGAGGCGGGCACGTCGTCGGAGTCGATGACGCAGCCGGAGGCCGAGCGGCCGACGCCGCCCGCGCCCACCCAGGCCCGGATCCCCGAGCGGACGCCGACGCCGCCCCGTGCCGAGCGCCCGCTGCCGCGGCCCGTCCAGAGTGACGACGCCCGCCCGGCACGGCCCAACCCGCCGTCGCGAGCGACACGGACGGAGCCCAACCCGACGTCTCCGACCCAGCCCCGCCCGACGACGGGCACCGGCACCTCCCAGGGCGACGCCCCGACGGCCGGCTCGGCGACGGGCTCCGGGACGGGCTCCGGCGGCGACGCCCCGGCCGAGGTCGGCTTCCAGTTCGGCACGCGGTCGGTGACGTACTGTCCCGAACCGCCGTTCGGCGGGGTCGAGGGCCAGGTCGTCCACCGCGTCACGTTCGCCCCGAATGGTCGCTACGTGGCCGACCGGCCGGTCACGCGCAACGCGGCGCTCAACGGGGCCGTCCGCCAGGTCGTCTCGGGGTGCCGCGCCCAGCCGCTCCCGTCGAACGCGCTCCAGGTCAACCAGACGACGAACGTGACCTTCCGCTTCCGGGCGGAGAACTGAGCCGGGTGGAGTGTGGGGGTGCGGGGGTGTGGGGGGAGGGCGTGTGTGGATCGCCACCTCCAGGGCTAGCGCAGTCTCTCGCTCTTGTCATCCTGAGCGCCAGCGAAGGATCTGCTGGACGTAAGCGCCGAGTCGGTCGAGTCTGCCGGGCCGCGAGCAGCTAGATCCTTCGCGGTCGCTCAGGATGACACGGTGTGGGGACTGCGAAGGACACAACGGTTTTGACTCCTTCCCTTCCGCTCACTCCCTCCCCGCTCCGAGGGCGGGCGCGAGCCGTCGGGCCAGCGTCCCGGCCTCCTCGACGACCGCGTCCGCGAGCGCTCGGGCGACGAACCGGGTCGGGGCGCGGGGTGCGGCGAACGCGGCGGCCACGTCGTGGAACGTCCACATCGAGACCGGGCGGCCGTCGGTGACGAGCGAGAGCGGGCGCCAGCGGTCGGGGACGAACTTGGCCTTGAAGCGCTCCAACCCGTCGAAGTTGTAGAAGCGCGTCGCGTGCGCCCGCGTCCACGCCAGCAGCGCGCGGACGAGCAGCGGCGGTGCGTCCTCGGAGAGCGGGGCGTGGGTCGAGAGCGGGACCAAGCCCAGAGTGAACGTACCGTCGGGAGGCAAGTCGCGGACGGCCGCGTCGAGGAGCAGGGCCGACGTCCCGTTCGGCGCGTCGCGGGCCCGGATGATCCACTCGACGAACGCCTCGTCGCCCGGCACGAAGGCGAGGTAGCCGACGACCGCGCCGTCGCGCATGGCGACGACGAACTGGCGGTCGCCCGGCTCGTCCAGCACGAACGGGTCGGCCAAGAACGCGAGTGGGGGCAAGCCACGCCGCGCCAGCCAGTCCGCCAACACCGTGCGGAGCTCGGGCGACGCCGACGCCCGCTTGGCCGGCCACCGCTCGGCGACCACGCCCTTGTTGGCCGCGCGGCGGATCTGGGCCCGCACCGACGCCTTGCTCGCCACGATCTCGGGCCACCGGCCCGTCCGCCACACCGGCTCCGCCCCGATCACGACCGACGGCCGGTCGGGGCCGACGTCGGCCGGATTTTCGACGGCGAACCACAACACGCGGGCGCTCGCCGCGCGGGCGTCGCGCTCGAACGCCGCCGCCGCCGCCGGCCGGCCCTCGACGGGACCCGTCGGCGCGCCGGCCGCGACCCGGACTCGGCCCCACGACCGGACCTCGACGTAGTCGACCGTAGCGCCCGCGCCGTGCCAGGTCGAGAGGCCGGGCACTACGGCCGGACCGCCAGCCCCAACCGCCAGAAGCGCTCGGTCGGCCGGTCGTCCCACCACTGGACGTCGCCGTAGAGCCGGAGCGCGACGCCCCGAGCCGGTTCGACCTCGACGACGGTCCGCACGCCCGGGCCCTTGAACACGTCGCCGGCCAGGAAGGGCGCCCGCCCGTCGGCCGGCGCCTCGCCGAGCCGGACGTCGCCGCCGACGTTCGTGACCTCGCCCGTCACGGGGTCGACCGGGTTCTCGCCCTTCCGCACGTAGCGGCCCGACACGCGGGCTCGCGCGCGGAACGGGAGCCACGCGGTCACGCCCGCCAGCAGCTGGTCCGCGTTTGGCCCCAGCGGGTGGCCCAGCCCGAAGCCGTTGTGGACGTACGAGTTGAAGTAGAACCCGTCCTCGCGGAAGCGGTGCGAGTAGGTGTACGGCTCGATCCGGACGTACTCGCCGAACAGCGTCACCCCGGACCCCGGCACGGTCGCCTTGAGCCCGGTCTGGATCCCCCACTTGTTGGCGAAGAGGCCGTCGCCGAGGGACGCGGTGGCCAGGTCGTCGACGAGCCAGGTGAAGTTGCCTTCCAAGCCGGGGAGCGGGCGGACCGTCGTCTCGAGCGAGAACAGCGTGTTGTCGCGGTCGTAGAGCGCGTGCTCGGCGGCCTTGACGGGGTAGAGCGGGTTGAGGTAGGCGACCTCGGGCCCGCGCCGGCCATAAACGACCATGCCCGTGTACGACCACGTCCACCACCCGGTCGGCTGGACGTCGAGCCGCTGGACGGCGAGGTAGCGCTGGGGCTGGTCGAAAAACTGGTCGCCGCCGGGCGACTCGTCCACCACGAACTGGGACGGGCTGCTGAGGCCCGCGTGGACGAGCTGGACGGTCACGCTCCGCCCCTGGAGCCCCAACCGGACGAACGGGAGGTAGTCGGCCCCATCCGCCAGGACGACGGGCGCGTCGACGGAGGCCCCGTAGCGCAGGCGTTCGTTCGCGATCTCGGCCGAGAACGGGCCGCCGACGACCCGGAGCGACGCCGTCGTCCGGTCGAACGGGCCGGCCACGTTGACCGGGTCGCGCGAGATGTAGTAGAGCGGGGCCAGCACGGGGTCGGCCGCGAGCACGTTCGCGCTCCCCGTCATCTGGGTGCCCGAGAGCGTGCTCGTGTAGAGCCCGACGCGGTCCTTCCAGCTCGCCTCGAACGTCAGTTGGGCGCTCCGCGCCAGCCCGCTCGCGTCGATGCTCCCGCTCGCCGCCCGGTGCTCGACGACGCCCTCGCCCCAGACCGAGACCCGCCACGTCGAGTCGCGGAAGAACCCGAAGGTCCGCTCGGCGTCAGGGTCGAAGAAGCCGGCCTGCCCATCGCCAGCGATGCTGTTGACGCGGTCGAGCGGCTCGAAAAACTCGCGGCGGAACTCGTCGAGCCAGAACCGGCCCGACGGCCCGATCCGGTCGGCGTGGACGGACAGCGAGTCGAGGTGCCGGCGGACCGTCGCCCGGTCGTAGGGCAACGTCTCGTGGCGGTACTCGGGGAGGGCCCCGGCCGCGCGTTGGTCGGCCAGCCACTCGTAAACGGCGTGCTCGGCCGGGACGATCTCGGGCTGGGCTCGCGCCGCGAGGGGGAGGACGAAGAGGAGGAGACCGACGGTCCGGCGCATGGGGCCAAAGGTATCGCCCGGGGAGACCCCGCTTGCGCGCTCGGCGTGGGGCGTCTACTTTCCCCTCGCTCACACGCCCCCCTCTGCATCGAGACGTTTTCGCTACGCGTATCCCCCCCGCCGCGCTTGTCTCGTCGCATTGAGATCCTCGCCCTCGTCCTGGGGGACGCCCTCGCTACCGCCGCCGTGCTGGCCGCGGTGGTCTCGGGCCGCGCCGGGTGGGACTGGCTCCCCGCCGTCGCGGGGTCGGACGCCGGGGGGATCGCGGTGCTGGTGCTGGGCTGGGGGGTGCTGTTCGCGTTCTCGGGCCTGTACGCCGAGCGCTACGCACGGGGCCGGCTCGACGAGCTGGCGACGCTGGCGAAGGTGGTCGCCTTCGGGTGCTTGGCGCTGTTGTTCGGGCTCGTGGTGGACCGGTTGGAGGCGAGCGAGCTGCGGACGGCCATCGGCGTCTACGCGCTCGCTCAGTTTGGGGCCGTCGGCGCGGCGCGGCTCACCGTGCGGGCCGTCCAGCGGGCGCTCGTGGTCCGGGGCTACGGCCGGCACCGGGCCGTCGTGGTCGGGTGGTCGGACCGGGTCGAGACGCTGTACCACGACCTCGCGCGGTACCCGGCGGCCAACATCGAGATCGTCGGGGCCGTCCGCCTGCGGGCGCCGTCGGCCGTGCCGGTCCTGGTCGACCCCGGGGCCGAGCCCGTGACGATCTCCGAGCGGTTCCCCGGCGGCGACGCCTTGCCGAGGGGCGCCATCGAGGTGACGGCGGCCGGCGCGCCCGAGGCGGCCGTGGCCGAGCTTCCGGGCCTGATCGACCGCTTGCGAGTCCAGGACGTGATCCTGGCGTTGGGGACCGAGGACCACGCGACGCTCGACGAGGTCTTGCGCGTCTGCGACGGGAAGCCGGTCACGCTCAAGCTGGTCCCCGACTTCTACGCCGCCGTCGGCGGCATGGCGCGGACCGAGCACACCTACGGGCTCCCGCTCATCGAGGTCCTGCCCGAACCGATGCCGGCCTGGGAGCGGCGGACCAAGCGGATCGCCGACGTGGTCGTGAGCGCACTCGTGCTGCTCGTCGGGGCCCCGGCGTGGCTGGTGATCGGGGCCCTCGTGCGGAGCACGTCGCCCGGCCCGGCCATCTACCGCCAAACGCGCGTCGGCCGGCACGGGCGGCCGTTCACGATGCTCAAGTTCCGGACGATGGTCGACGACGCCGAGCGCCACACGGGCCCGGTCTGGGCCGAGCAGCGCGACGCCCGCGTGACCCCGCTCGGCCGCTGGCTCCGCCGCCTGCGCCTGGACGAGATCCCCCAGATGTGGAACGTGCTGACGGGCCAGATGAGCCTGGTCGGGCCCCGCCCCGAGCGGCCCTACTTCGTCGAGAAGCTGACGGACCGGATCCCGCTCTACAGCCGCCGCCACCGCGTCCAGCCCGGCGTGACGGGCCTGGCCCAGGTCAAGTGGCGCTACGACGCCGACCTCGAGGACGTCCGCCAGAAGCTGAAGTACGACCTGTTCTACATCGAGACGATGAGCCTGAGCCTGGACGCCAAGATCCTGTTCCGCACGGTCCGGACGGCGCTGGCGGGGCAGGGGCAGTAGCGGGCGCTCCGGCGGAGTGGGGCGTGTGGGAGTGTGGGAGGGGGGCGACGCCGCCGGGGCGAGCACGATCTCTCCTCTTGTCATCCTGAGCCTGCGAAGAGCCTGCCCCCGCGAAGGCGGGGGATCTCAGCACGATGCCCGAGCCCGCCGGTACCGTTCCCTACGGCTTAGCCCTCCGCGTTGAGATCCTTCGCATCCGCTCAGGATGACAAGGTCGGGGCTCAGAGCGGTGACCAGGGGCGGACGTCCTCGTCCAAGCGACTCCTCCCACGCTCCACTCGGATTCGGAGCGACTTCCTCGCCGCCGGCTGGCACCCTCCGTCCGGGTCGAGCATCTTCCCGTCCCCCGTCCCCCGTCCCCCGTCCCCCGTCCCCCGTCCCCCGTCCCCCGTCCCCCGTCCCCCGTCGTGCCCGACCCGTACTCCGCCCTCGCCGCCGGCTACGACGCCGTGATGGCCCACGTCGACTACCCGATGTGGGCGGCCACCGTCCAGGGGATCGTCCGGCGCCACCACCCCCAAGCCCGGAGCGTGGCCGAGCTGGGGTGCGGGACGGGCGCGCTGGCCGTCGCCCTCCAGCCGTACGGGCCGCCGCCGTCGGGCTACGACTACCGCGCGTTCGACGGGTCGCCGGCGATGGTCGAGCAGGCGCGCGAGACGGTGCGCCGGGCGGGCCGGCCGGTCGCGCTGGGCGTGCTGGCGTTCGGGGAGACGGTTCCCGGCCCGCCGGCCGACCTGGTGGTGCTGGTCTACGACGGGCTCAACTATCTCCTGGACCTCGACGCCGTGACGGCGCTCTTCGAGAGCGTCCGCGACGCGCTCGCGCCCGACGGGATCGCCGTCGTCGACCAGTCGACGCCGGCCAACTCGGTCAACCACGCCGCCGACGGGTTCGACGACGCCGGCGAGACCGACGCCTTCTCGTACCTCCGGACGAGCCGCTACGACGCCGGCGCCCGGCTCCACACGACCGAGTTCGAGCTGACGCTGCCCGACGGCCGCCGGCTCCGCGAGACGCACGTCCAGCGGGCCTACACGATGGACGAGGTCGAGGCCGCCGCCGCCGCCGCCGGCCTCGCCGCGGTCGCCGCCTACGACGAGTTCGAGGACGTCCCGGCCGACGACGCGACGGAGCGCGTCCACTGGGTGTTCGCCCGGGCCGACTCGGAGGCCCGTCCGGCGTAGCTTGGGCCGTCCCCCTCCGACCCTTGTGGACCCCGTCGTCGAACGCATCTCCGACTCCGCCGCGCCGCCCTCGGCCGGCGCTCCGCGCGCGCGCCCGCTCGTCGAGATCCGCAACGTGGCCGCCGGCTACACCGACCCGTCCGGCGCCCGCGTCGACGTCGCGAGTGACCTCAACCTGACGATGCAGCCGGGCGAGATGGCCTACCTCATCGGCCCGACCGGGAGCGGGAAGTCGACGATCCTCAAGCTGCTCTACATGGACCTCCAGCCCGAGTACGGGCTGGTCCGCGTGGGGCCGTACCAGTCCGACACGACCAAGCCGAACGACATCCCGCTGCTCCGGCGGATGCTGGGGATCGTGTTCCAGGACTTCCAGCTGCTCCCCGACCGGAGCGCCTACGACAACGTGGCCTTCGCGCTCTACGCGACCGGGAAGCGGGGGAAGGAGGTCCGGGAGCGGGCGCTCCAGGCGCTGGCGCTCGTCGGGCTGGGCCACCGGGCGAAGGCCCGGCCGAGCGAGCTCTCGGGCGGCGAGCAGCAGCGGGCCTGCATCGCGCGGGCGCTCGTGAACCACCCCCGCCTCGTCCTGGCCGACGAGCCGACGGGCAACCTCGACCCGCGCGTGGCCGACGAGATCCAGAAGCTGCTCGTCAAGGTCCACCGCCAGGGGACCGCGCTCCTGATGGCGACGCACGACTACCGACTCGTCAAGGCCTTCCCCGCGCGGACGCTGGCGCTGGTGCGCGGGCGGCTGGTCGAGGTCGACCCGGACTCGCTGTAGTGCGCGGCGCGTGGCCGGTCGTCCTGCTGGCGGCGCTCGCGGCCGGCGGGTGCGGCCCAGACGCGCCCGCGCCGCCGCCCGACGGGGCCCCGCTCGACGTGGCGGCCGTCCGGGACGGGCTCGACCGGTGCCTCGACGGCGACGCCGACGCCGGGGTGGCCCGCCTCGACTCGGTCCTGGACCGGTCGCCCGGGGCGCCGGACGCGCTCGTCGCGCGTGGGCTGTGCCGGTGGGCGCGGTGGGACGACGCCGGCGACGTCGACGACGTCCGGCTGGCCTACGCCGACTTGAGCGCGGCCATCGAGGCGGTCGAGGGGGGGACGCCCGCGCGAGGGACGCCGCTCGACGAGATCTACAGCCGCCGCGCCTTCGTGGCCCAGGCCCTGGACGGCGGCTGGGTCCGCACGATCGAGGACCTCGACCGGGCCGCCGCCCTCGCTCCGGGCGAGCCGCGCCACGTGCTCGACCGCGGCGTCGTCCGGTCGTACGCCGGCGACAGCGTCGGGGCCCGCCGCGACTTGCGCCAGTACCTCGCGCTGGTGGACTCGTTCGGCACCCCGGACCCGTCGCGCCAGGTCGTCGTGGAGCGGCTGCTGGAGGACCTGGGGGAGGAGTAGAGCGGGCGTGTGGGAAGGGTGGAGACGGTTCGTTCCGGCCGCCCCCGCTCCCATACCCCCTTCTCCCACACTCCGCCCGCCGCGTCTATCTTCGCGGCTTCACATTCCCACGCCCGCCCGCCACATGGAGCTCCTCTCCGTCGTCATCGACGCCATCAACAACGTGCTCCGGTGGCCGCTCGTCATCGGGCTCCTCGGGACGGGGCTGTTCCTGACCATCCGGCTCGGGTTCGTCCAGTTCCGCCGGCTCGGCCATGGGTTCGCCGTCGCGACCGGCCGCTACGACGACCCCGACGAGCCCGGCGACGTCACGCACTTCCAGGCGCTCACGACGGCGCTGAGCGCAACGGTCGGCGTGGGCAACATCGCGGGCGTGGCCCTGGCGATCCACATCGGCGGGCCCGGCGCGCTGTTCTGGATGTGGGTCACAGCGCTCCTGGGTATGGCGACGAAGTACTCCGAGGTCACGCTCGCCCAGCAGTACCGCGACGTCCACGTGGACCAGGACGGGAAGGCGTGGGAGGGCTCGGTCTCGGGCGGCCCGATGTACTACATCGAGCGGGGGCTCGGCCGCAACTGGAAGCCCGTCGCCATGTTCTTCGCGTTCGCGCTCATGCTCACGTCGTTCATGACGGGCAACGCGGTCCAGGCGAATACGGTCGCGACCCAGGTGTTCGACTCGTTCGGCGTCCCGGTCTGGATCACGGGCTTGGTCACGGCGACCATCGTCGGCGGCGTGATCCTGGGCGGGATCCAGCGGATCGGCAAGGTGACGAGCATCGTGGCTCCGGTGATGGCGGCCGTCTACGTGTTCGGCGCGCTCCTCATCTTGGTCCTCAACATCGGCGCGGTGCCGGCGGCGTTCGGGCGGATCTTCTCCGAGGCCTTCAACCCGACCTCGGGCGTGGCGGGGACCGGCGCCGGCGTGTTCCTCTTGACGATGCTCTACGGCGTCCAGCGCGGGCTCTTCTCGAACGAGGCCGGCCAGGGCTCGGCCCCCATCGCCCACTCGGCGGCCAAGACCGACGAGCCGGTGAGCGAGGGCGTCGTGGCGCTCTTGGAGCCGTTCATCGACACGATCCTGATCTGCACGATGACGGGGTTGGTGCTCGTGACCACGGGCGCGTTCGAGGCGACGGCCCCGGCGGCCGTCGACCTCGACGCCTCGAACGTCTCCATCGTCGAGGGCACGCGCGACACGGGCTTCACGACCTACCTCGGCGCCGACCCGATCTCGTACAACGAGGGGATCCCGCAGGCGCTCGACGGGCCGCGCGTCGGCCGGTTCAACGTCGGCATCGACACGCTCTACCTCGACGAGGCTCAGACCGTCCCGTTCACGGGCACCATCGACCCGAGCACGCGGGCCGTCCTCGACGCCGACGGGAACGTGGTCGAGACGTTCTACGCCAACACGGTCCGCACGTCGGCGCCGCTGACGACGCTGGCGTTCGAGCGCGGGCTGGCGCCGATCGGGCTCGGCGGGATGGGCCGCTTCATCGTGCTCATCTCGGTCGTCCTGTTCGCCGTCTCGACGTCGATCTCGTGGAGCTACTACGGCGACCGCTGCGCGAACTACCTGTTCGGGACGCGGGCGATCCTGCCGTTCAAGGCCGTCTTTGTCGTGATGCACTTTGTCGGCGCCGTCCTCGCGGTGACGACGATCTGGGACCTCGGCGACGTGGCCCTGTCGCTGGTGACGCTGCCCAACGTGCTCGCGCTGCTGCTCCTCTCGCCGGTCTTGAAGAAGCTGACCGACAGCTACTTCGAGCGCCGGCCGTGGGTCGAGAACGAGGAGGCCCACAAAAAGGCGAAGGCCGAAGGCCGCCTCTAGGGCGTGTGGACAATCACCCAGATCGGCTCTCACGGGCCAGATCCCGCCCTCACCGCGTCGCACTCGTCGTCCGGGGCTACGGCCCCGGACTCCTCGCGCTCCTTGCGAGGCCGAAATCGTGACCTCGTGCGAGCCTGACCTCGCGAATGTCCACACGCCCTAGAACGCTGAACGTCGAAGGCGGAATGATGAAGGCCCTCCTCCTCTCATCCTGCTCAGCGACGTCGCCCCTTCCTCGTTCATCGTTCTGCGTTCATCGTTCATGCTGACCGTCGTCGACCACCCGCTCCTCAAGCGCGCGCTGACCACGCTGCGCGACGCCGCGACGCCCTACGGGCAGTTCCGGCAGACGTTGTCCGACGTCTCGGCCATCCTGGCCTACGAGGCGCTCCGGTCGCTGCCCGTCGAGGAGACGACCGTCCAGACGCCGCTCGAGGAGACGACGGGGTACCGGCTGGCTCGGGAGGTCGTCGTGGTGCCCGTCTTGCGCGCCGGGCTCGGGCTGGTCGACGGGTTCGTCCGGTTCGTGCCCGAGGCCCGCGTCGGCCACCTGGGGATGTACCGCGACGAGCAGTCGCACGAGCCGGTCGACTACTACTCGAACGTGCCGCCCCAGGTGACGGCCGCTCGGGTGTTCGTCGTGGACCCGATGCTGGCGACGGGCGGGAGCGCGTCGGGCGCCGTCAACCACCTCAAGAGCCGGGGCGCGCGCGACCTCGCGTTCGTGTGCCTGGTGGCCGCGCCCGAGGGCGTCGCCCGCCTCGAAGAGTACCACCCGGACGTCCCCATCTTCACGGCCGCGCTGGACCGCCAGCTCGACGAGAACGCCTTCATCCGGCCCGGCCTCGGCGACGCCGGCGACCGCATCTTCGGGACCACATGACGCTCGCTTCGCTCACGGGACGGGGGACTGGGGACCGGGGACTGGGGGGTTCTTCGGGCCGCCCCGCTGGCGGTCGGCCTGGACGCGGTGCGGCTCGCGGTCCGCGGTCCGCAGTCCTCGGTGGGCTGCTGAGATCTTCGTCCAGCAGCCCTACACCGACCGTCATTCCCGCGCACGCGGGAATCCATGCGGTGTGCGTGCCGGGCGATTGGCTCCGTGTGGGTCCCCGCGTGCGCGGGGACGACGGGGTTGTCGAGCGGTCGGACGAAGCGGAGACTCGGGCAGGGTTGCCGTCTGTGAGAGGCCGTCGGCCCCGGCTTGGGGGGCTGGTCGCGGTGCTGCTGGCGCTCGCCGTCGTCTCGGGCAGCGCGGCGGCGCAGGAGCTCTCGTCGCCGGGTTCGTCGGCCGCGACGACGCTCCAGCAGGAGGTGATCGCGCCGGTCCAGACCGACTCGTCGGCGGCGGACGCGCCGGTGCTGCTGGACGGGGCGCCGGCCGGGCTCGACGCGGCGCCCGTGGTGGAGGAGGTCGAGGCTGGGGAGGTCGCCGTCGAGGAGGCGCCGCCCGACGTGGGGTGGCTGGCGGTGTTGCCGGCGCTGCTGGCGATCGCGGCGGCGCTCCTGTTCCGCCAGGTCATCGTGGCCCTGTTCCTCGGCGTCTGGCTCGGCGCCTGGATCGTGACCGGCGACCTGGCCTTCGGCTGGTTCACGGGCCTGTTCGCAACCGTCCAGGTCTACGTGCTCGGGGCCCTCGCCGACAGCGACCACGCGGCCATCATCATCTTCACGCTGATGATCGGGGGGACGGTCGGGCTCATCCAGAAAAACGGCGGGACGGCCGCCATCGTCGACGTGGCGACGCGGTGGGCGCGGTCGGCCGGGCGCGGGCAGCTCGCGACGGCGATCCTGGGCACGGCCGTCTTTTTCGACGACTACGCCAACACGCTGATCGTGGGCGGGACGATGCGGCCGATCACGGACCGCCTCCGCGTGAGTAGGGAGAAGCTGGCCTACATCGTCGACTCGACCGCCGCGCCGGTCGCCTGCCTCGCGCTGACGACGACCTGGATCGGCTACGAGGTCGGGCTCATCGGGACGGCCATCGACGCGCTCCCGGGCTACGACGAGGGCGCGTACTCGGTCTTCCTCAACTCGATCCCGTACTCGTTCTACCCGATCCTGGCGCTCTTCTTCGTCTACCTCATCGCCGGCACGCGCCGCGACTTCGGGCCGATGCTGGCCGCCGAGCGCCGCGCGAGACAGACGGGCCAGCTCTACCGGCCCGGCTCGAACGCCGAGGCGGCCGAGGCCGAGTCGGACCTGATGACGCCGCCGGAGGACGCGCCCAAGCGACTCGTCAACGCCGTGTTGCCCATCGGGGTGCTGGTCGTCGGCGTGATCGTAGGGCTGGTGCTCACGGGCCGCGCGGCGGTCGCCGAGGGCGGGGGCGAGATGACGCTGACGAACGTGATCGGCGACGCCAACAGCTACACGGCGATGATGTGGGCCTCGCTCGCGGCGGTCCTCACCGCCATCGTGCTGACGGTCGGCCAGCGGATCCTGACGTTGGAGCAGGCCGTCGAGGCGTGGTACCTCGGGATGCGGACGATGCTGCTGGCCGTCATCATCCTGGTGCTGGCGTGGTCGCTGGCCGGGGTCAACGAGGCGCTGGGCACGGCCGACGTGCTCGTGACGGCGCTCTCGGGCACGCTGGCGCCCGGGTTCGTGCCGGCGCTCGTGTTCCTGCTCGCGGCGGCGACGGCGTTCTCGACGGGCTCGTCGTGGGGGACGATGGGGATCCTGATGCCGCTCGTGATCCCGCTCGCCTGGGGCGTTCTCGCCGCCGACGGGCTCCACACGACGGGCGAGTACCACCACATCATCTACTCGACGGTCTCGGCGGTCCTGGCCGGCGCCGTCTGGGGCGACCACTGCTCGCCGATCTCGGACACGACGATCCTGTCGTCGCTCGCGTCGTCGTGCGACCACATCGACCACGTCCGCACCCAGCTCCCGTACGCGCTCACGACGGGCGGCGTCGCGCTCCTGCTCGGCACGCTGCCGACCGGGTTCAACGTGCCGTGGTGGGTGATGATGCCGATCTGCGCCGCCGTGCTCGTGGCCGTCGTCCGGTTCGTGGCCCAGCCCGTCGACGACCCGGCGCTCGTGGAGGCGGAGGTCTGAGGACCGTCTCGTGGCTCCGAGAGGGCGTGGCACGCCACGCCCCTACGGGAGGTCGGGGCGTGAGATCTTGCGGTCCGTTGACCGCCGATCCCTGGTGAGCCCGCTCCACCTCGACAACCACCTGCTCGTCGTCGACAAGCCGCCGGGCCTGTTGTCGCAGGCCGACGCGACGGGCGACCCGGACCTGGTCACGCTCGCGAAGGCGTACCTCAAAGAGCGGTTCGACAAGCCCGGCAACGTGTTCGTCGGGCTCGTCCACCGGCTCGACCGGCCGACGAGCGGGGTCGTCGCGCTGGCGCGGACGTCGAAGGCGGCGTCGCGGCTGAGCGACCAGTTCCGCCGCCGCGTGCCGGACAAGACGTACCTCGCTGTCGTCGAGGGCGCGTTGGGCGACGGCGGCGCGTGGGCCGAGGCCGTCGACGGGATCGACAGGGGGGAGGGGGGGAGCGTCCGGGTGGTCCCGGTGGATCGGCCCGGCAGCCAGCGCGCGGCGCTCCGTTGGCGGACCCTGGCGTCGGACGACCGTCGGAGCCTGGTCGAGGTCGAGCTGGCGACGGGGCGGAAGCACCAGATCCGGGCGCAACTGGCCGCGCGCGGCGCGCCGGTCCTGGGGGACTTCCGTTATGGCAATCCCATTCCATTCGCGGACGGCCACGGGATCGCCTTGCACGCCGTCCGCCTGACGGTCGAGCACCCGACCCGGCGCGAGCCGCTGACGGTCGTCGCGCCGCCGCCCTCGGCGTGGACCGGCCTGTTCGACCACGCCGTCGCCCAATTCGTCGCCGAGGCGGAGCGCGGTAAAGGCCCGCGGACGTGATTCATCCTGTCCCTACGAATCGGCACGAACCGACTTGCGCGCGCCGGATCACTCGGCCACCTTCCGTCCCCCGTCCCCCGTCCCCCGTCCCCCGTCCCCCGTCCCCCGTCCCCCGTCCCCCGTCCCCCGTCCCCCGTCCCCCGCATGTCCCGCCCCACGCTCGACGCCACCGAGACCCGCGTCGCCGGCGCCCTCATCGAGAAGGCCCTCACCACGCCCGACCACTACCCGCTGACGCTCAACTCGCTCGTCGCCGCGTGCAACCAGAAGTCGTCGCGGGACCCGGTCACCGATTTTTCGGAGCGCGAGGTGAAGGACGCCGCCGAGCGGCTGATGCGCCGTGGCCTGGCCGGGACGACGGCCGGGGCCGGCCACCGCGTCGCCAAGTTCCGCCACACGCTCGACCGCGCGCTCGACCTGTCGCGCCGCGAGCTGGCCACGCTCGCCGTGCTGATGCTGCGGGGCCCGCAGACGCCTGGCGAGATCCGCACCCGGACCGCCCGCCTGGCCGACTTCGAGAGTGTCGAGGACGCCGAGGAGGCGCTGTGGCTGCTCGGCGACCGCGACGAGCCGCTGGTGGTCCGGCTGGAGCGCGAGCCGGGCCAGTCGGCCGACCGGTACGCGCACACGCTGTCCGGCGAGGTCGAGGCCGCCCCGCCGGCTGGCGCCGATGAGGAGATGGCTACTGTTCCGCTCGCCGGCGGGCCGACGCTGGCCGAGCGGGTGAGCGAGCTGGAGGCGGAGGTCGAGCGTCTAAGGGCCGAGATGGAGGCGTTCCGGGCCCAGTTCGAGTAGCGCACGGGCCCCGCCCGCACATGCGAGAGGGGAGCGGTCCGGCGAGCCTAAAAATTAGGTCTGGAGGCAACGTGAGGGCCGGTATGGGTCGGGCGCTTCGTGTGACAGACACATGGCACCGACGGACTCGAACTTGGGCCACATTGACTCCACGACCCATGTCTCCCATCGGACCGACGAACCCCGAGCTGGCCGAGGCGCTCGACCAGATGGCCGAGGTGCTCGTCCGCCAGGGCGAATCCAACCCGTACCGCGTCCAGGCGTACCTCCAGGCCGCCGCGATGGTCCGCGACCTCGATGAGCCCGTGGCCCGGCTCTACGGGGCCGGCGGGCGCGAGGCGCTGCTGTCGCTGCCCGGCATCGGCGTGAGCCTGGCCCACCACATCGCCCAGTACGTCGAGACCGGGCGGATCGGGCTCCGCGACCGGCTCTTGCGCGCCGACGACCCGGCGGCGCTGCTGGCGACGGTCCCCGGCGTGAGCCGGCGGCTGGCCCAGCGGCTGGTCGACGAGCTCGGCGTCGAGTCGCTCGCCGAGCTCGAGCGGGCGGCCCACGACGGCCGGCTCCAGGACCTCGACGGCGTCGGGCCCCGGACGACCGAGGCCATCCGGTTGCAGCTCAACTCGATCCTGAACCGCTCGGCCCGGCGCCGCGCCCGCCGTGTTCGCCGGCAGGTGGCCCAGCTCGCCGCCGCCCAGCGCCGCGCCGAGCAGGCCACGGAGCAAGCCGCCGAGACCGTCGCCGAGACGGCTGAGGCCGCGCCCGACGCCGAGGCCCGGCCCGTCGCGACGATCTATACGCTCTTCCCGCCCGCCGCGGCATAGGGAGAGGGATCCGGGGACGGCCCGGCCCCCCTTCCCGCCAGCGGAGCGAGCCTACGCCCCCTTCCGCTCGGCGAAGTCGAGGAAGCGGTGCGCCAGCGTCCGCCCGAGGTCCGGCGTGTTGCCCCACGCCCGGTTGTTGCCGATCACGTGGAGCACGACGCCGGCCTCGACGGCCTGGTACATCAGCGCCGTCGTCTCGTCGACCATCCGGCGCGCGGCGGCCGTGTCGCTGAGCCCGGCCGCCGGGCCCTCGAACGGGTAGGCCCTCTGCCACGACTCGTCGAACGCCATGTCGCGCGGCTGGATCAGCCGGACGACGGCCTCGCCCGCGCCCGACGTGAACCGCTCGCCGACCAGCGACCACTGGTCGATGAGCGGCGGGAGCCACTGCCAGTGGCTAAAGCAGAACCCGAGGTCCCGGTTCGCCAACCACTCGAAGTAGGCCGGCGTCAGCAGGTGCGACGAGCGGACTTCGAGGTGGTACGTGGCGTCGTTCGGGACCTCGCCGATGAACCGGTCCCACTCGGCCACGAACGTCTCGGGCGGCGGGCTCTCGGCGGCCCGCTCGTAGGGCTGCTCCAGGATCACGCCCGCGAGCTTGACGCCCAACTTCTGCTGGGCCGGCACCAGGAACTGCGTCGTGAACAGCTCTGGGTTCAGGTAGTCCGGGTTCTCGACGTAGGCCCACCGCCCATCGACCTTGCGGCGGAGCCGGCGGGCCACAACCTGCTGGGGCGCTTTGAGCAGGTAGCGCGCGTTCGCGGGCGAGGCGTCCGCATAGTGCTCCAGCGTGAACAGGCTCGGCGACGGCTTCCCGGTCGCCTCGACGAGCGGGCGGTAGTAGGTGAAGTCGAGCTCCAGGACGCCGAAGTGCAGGAAGTAGTCCTCGACCGAGGCGACCGGGAGCAGCCGCTCCTCGAACGACCGCCCGCCGACGGTCTTCTTGCGCGTCGTCACCTCGCCGGCCCAGACGTCGCGGGGGTAGACCTGGTCGAGCCAGGCCGCGTAGCGGTCGCTCGCCGACCCGAACCGCAAGACGGGGTGGATCTGGCGGAGGTCGAACCGGTCGGCCTCGGCGCGGCGGTCGTCGACAGGGCGGGGCGTCATGGGGAGGGGGGAGGGGCGCCGGGCGCCATGGGCTCGGGGGGCGTCTCGCCAGCGAGGAGGGCGCGGACGGCGCCGCCGGCCACGAACAGGCCGAGCGCCAGGACGCCGTAGTACGCCACGATCCGCCAGACGAAGAGCGCCGGCCCGCCGTAGCCCGACGGCAGCAGCGGCGCGAGGTACAGCATGTAGAGCGCCTCGATGCCGCCCGAGCCGCCCGGCGTCGGCATGGCCAGGCCGGCGAGCCAGAGCCCGGCCGTCCGCATCACGAACAGGACGTGGCGGAACTCGCGCCAGAAGCTGAGGGCCACCAGGAGGACGATGCCGTAGCGGGCCGTCCAGTAGAGCAGCGTGTAGGCGGCGCCCTGGAGGTAGAACGACGGCCGCTGGCCGCGCAGGACCGTCGCCTGCTGGCGGAGCTTCCGCGTCTCGCGGCGGACGGTCCCCTCGAACCGGCGGAGCCACCGGAACCGGACGATCCGATTCGCCAGCCCCTCCAGCAGCTCGGGCCGGACGAGCGTCGCGTAGGCGAAGAACGCGATGTAGCACAGCATCCCGCCGAGGTAGGCGGCGACGGTCCCGATCCCGGCCGCGCCGAGCGCCGTCGGGAACACGGGGAGCCAGATGGCCGAGACGTAGAGCGTCACGATCAGGATGGCGAACCACAGCTGGTCCATCAGCATCGTGAACAGCATGAGCGCCGTGACCCGCCCGTAGGCGACCCCGTTCTCCTTGGCGATGAAGAACGCCGCGAACGGGGCCCCGCCCATCGCCGACGGCGTCACGGCCGACATGAAGTCCCACGTGAGCTGGGCCCGGACGCCCGCCGCCGGGCCGAGCGCGCCGCGCGAGACGTGGCGGAGCCGCAACCCGCCCGACGTGATCTGCAAGGCCAGCATCCCGAGGGCGCCCAGCAAGTAGAGCGGCTCGAACGTGGACCGGACGGCGGCGAACGCGCCGGGCTCGTACGTCAGCCACAGGATCACGCCGACGGCGCCCAGGCTCAGGAGCACCGGCACGACCAGGTCGCGCTTGCGGACGCGACGCCGGGGGGCAGCAGGGGGAGCCGGGGCGTCCATGCGGGGCCGAAGATAGCCGGCCCCGCGAGCGCGCCGGGCCGGGCACCGCCCGAGTCGTGGCCCGTGCGGGCCCCCGTCGGCTCTTCACCGAGAGATCCTGACAGGATCTCCGCCCGGTTGTCCGCGTCGCCTGGCGGCCGGTATCTTGGCGTCCCCTCACCGGGCGTCGCGCCCGGACCCGGCTCCCCCTCACCCCTCGCCGTGGAGACGTTCCTCTTCTTCGTGTTCGCCGTGTTCGCGGTGGCCGGCTCGCTCGGCATGCTGATCTCGCGGAGCCCCGTCGCCAGCGCGCTCTGGATGGTCCAGACGATGATCGCCATCGCCTGCCTCTACCTCACGCTGAACGCGGCGTTCATCGGGGTCGTCCAGATCCTGGTCTACGCCGGGGCCATCATGGTCCTGTTCCTGTTCGTGATCATGCTCCTGAACCTGGAGCAGACGCCCCGGCTCAGCGCGTTCACCTGGCTCCGCGCCGCCGCCTTCGTCGGCGGCGTCGCCGTGCTGGCGCTGCTCCTGACGGCCGTCGCCCAGCGGACCGACCTGGTCGCCGACCCGACCGACGTCGAGGTGGCCGTCGTCGACCCGGTCGGGCCGGCCGTCGTCGTCGGCCCCGAGGGCGACGCCGAGGTCGTGCTGCCCGGCGAGGTCGCCGTGGTCCCGCTCGACCCGACGTCGGTCGAGCAGATCGGGATCGCGCTCCTGACCCGGCACGCCTTCACGCTCGAGATCGTCGGCGCCCTGCTCTTGGCGGCCACCATCGGCGCCGTCCTCCTCGCCAAGAAACGATTCGTCTGACGACGGTACGTGGTACAGGGTACGAGGTACTCGCTGCGCCCACCGTCCCGCCGTACCCCGTACCTGGTACCCCGTACCAAACACATGGACCTCACCTGGTACCTCTCGCTGAGCGCGGTGCTCTTCACGATCGGCGTGCTAGGCGTGCTGCTCCGGCGGAACGTGATCGTCGTGTTCCTGAGCATCGAGCTCATGCTGAACGCGGTCAACCTCACGCTCGTCGCGTTCAGCCAGGCTTTCGGCGACGTGGACGGCCAGATCCTGGTCTTCTTCGTGATGAGCGTGGCCGCGGCCGAGGCCGCCGTCGGGCTCGCCATCGTCATTGCCATGTTCCGCAACAAGCTGACGATCAACGTCGACGAGCTGCGCCTGTTTAGAGGGTAAAGGGGCAGGGGGCATGAGGCACGAGGCCTCTCCGCCCCTTGCCACGTGCCCCATCCCCCTTGCCCTCCACCATGGAACTCCTCGTCCGGCTCATCCTGCTCCCGCCGCTGCTCGTGGCCGCGTTCAACGGGATGATGGGCCTGTTCTCGCCCGGGTACCGGAAGCAGGAGGGGCTGCTCGGCGGGCTGGCGCTGGCGGCCGTCGCGGTCCCGTTCGCGGTCACCGTGATGCTGTTCCTGGGGTACGAGAACCCCGAGGTGGTCCGCTACTTTACCTGGATGGCGGCCGGCGACTTGCGGGTCGACTTCGCGTATCGGATCGACGAGCTCTCGCTGCTGATGACGATGGTCGTCACCGGCGTCGGGTCGCTCATCCACCTGTACAGCATCGGGTACATGCACGGGGACCCGGGGTACTGGCGGTTTTTCGCCTACCTCAACCTGTTCATCTTCGCGATGCTCAACCTGGTGCTCGCGGAGAACCTGCCGGTGCTGTTCCTGGGCTGGGAGGGCGTCGGGCTGTGCAGCTACTTGCTGATCGGGTTCTGGTACACGGACCTCAAGAACTCGGCGGCGGCCAACAAGGCGTTCATCGTCAACCGGATCGGCGACTTCGCCTTCCTGCTGGCCATGTTCATCATCTACCGGACGGTGACGGCGGCCACGGCCGGTCCGTTCGGGCTCGACTTTACGACGCTGCTGGCGCCCGAGACGCTGGCGCTGTTCGAGGGGAGCACCGGGCTGTGGGTCTGCTTGCTGCTCTTTATCGGGGCGACGGGCAAGAGCGCCCAGATCCCGCTGTTCGTCTGGCTCCCCGACGCCATGGCCGGGCCGACGCCCGTCTCGGCGCTCATCCACGCGGCGACGATGGTGACGTCGGGCCTGTACCTGCTGGCGCGGCTGTCGTCCCTCGTCCTGCTCCAGCCCGGCGCGATGGCGGTCATCGCCACGATCGGCGCGCTGACGGCCATCATGGCGGCGACCATCGCCATCACCCAGAACGACATCAAGCGCGTGCTGGCGTACTCGACGGTGAGCCAGCTGGGCTACATGTTCCTGGCGGCCGGCGTCGGCGCGTTCTTCGTGGCCATCTTCCACGTGATGACCCACGCCTTCTTCAAGGCGTGTTTGTTCTTGGGGAGTGGCTCCGTCATTCACTCGATGCACCACGTCGAGCACGACCTCGAGCACCGGGGGCTGATCCCGAGCCACGGCCACGGCCACCCCGAGACGCCGCTCGACTCGGAGGCCGACCAGGACACGTTGCGCCACAGCCCGCTCCCCTACGACGGCCCGTTCGACGCCCAGGACATGCGGACGATGGGCGGCCTGCGCAAGGACATGCCCGTCACGGCGATCACCTTCCTGGTCTCGACGCTCGCCATCGCCGGCATCCCGCCGCTCGCCGGCTTCTTCTCGAAGGACGAGATCCTGTTCCGCACGTTCGAGTTCGGCCAGAACGTCCACATCGGCTACATGGCCCTGTGGGTCGTCGGCCTGATCACGGCCGTGCTGACGGCGATCTACATGACGCGGGCCTACCTGCTCACGTTCGAGGGCGAGTCGCGGTGGCCGGGCGCGCTGGACACGCGGGCCCACGAGAGCCCGTGGACGATGACGGTGCCGCTGCTGGTGCTCGCCGTGCTCGCGGCCGGCGCTGGATTCCTCGGCCTGCCGGCTGTGTTCGGCGAGAACGCCTCGTGGATCCACGGCTGGCTCGTCGGCCACGACGGCCACCTCGGCCCGGTCGCCGACGCGCTCGAGGCGGCGACGGCCCCGGCCGGGTCCATGTTCGCGACGCTGGACGTCCATCACGCCTCGCACACGGTCGAGTGGATCTTGCTCGGGCTGGGCGCGGCGCTCGCCCTCGTCGGCGTTGGCGTCGCGTGGCTCGGCCTCCGGTTTGGCAAGCGCGGGCCGGACGCCGACCGGACCGTCCGCCGCTCGATGGGCTGGCTCTACGGCATCGCCAGCCGCAAGTGGTTCTGGGACGAGGCCTACGACGCGGCCGTCGTCCAGCCGGTCGTGCGCGGCTCGCGCGAGGGGCTCGGCCCGTTCGACAAGCGCGTGGTCGACGGCGGCGTGATGGGGCTGGCGCACGGGGTCCGCGGGCTGGCCGGCTGGCTGCGCGGGGCCCAAACGGGCGTCGTCCAGACGTACGCGCTGGCGATCGTCGTGGGCGTGGTGGCCGTCGTCGCGCTCGTCCTCTTCGTCTGATGAACGGTACGAGGTACAGGGTACTGGGTACGGGTCGCCTCACGGGGCCGCTCGCGTCCGGTCGTACCGCGTACCCCGTACCTCGTACCAGCCTCTAATGGCCGACCTCCCCGGGCTCCTCTCGCTCGTCATCTTCCTGCCGGCGCTCGGCGCGCTGCTGCTGCTGGCGCTCCCGTCGGTGGACGCGATCCGGTGGGGCGCGCTCGGCGTGACCGTCGCCACGTTCGTGGTCTCGCTCGGGCTGTGGCTCGGGTTCGACCCGGCCGTCTCGACCGCCGCCGGGCCCCAGCTGGCGACGCGGCTGCCGTGGTTCGGCGCCGTCGACATCACCTACTTCGTGGGCGTCGACGGGCTGAACCTGCTGCTGATCCTGCTGACGACGCTGCTCGGCCCGATCATCGTCCTGTCGTCGTGGACCTACATCGGCAAGGCGCACAAGGGGTACTACGCGCTGATGCTGCTGCTCGAGACCGGCGTGCTCGGCGTGTTCGCCTCGTTCGACGTCTTCCTGTTCTACATCTTCTTCGAGCTCACGCTGATCCCGATGGTGTTCATCATCGGCATCTGGGGCGGGGAGGACCGGATCTACGCCGCGATCAAGTTCGTGATCTACACGCTCGTCGGGTCGCTGCTGATGCTGGTCGGCATCCTGTGGCTGGGCTTCGCAGCGGGCGACGCGGTGAACAGCGGCGTGTTCACGACCGACTGGTACAAGCTGGTCCAGTTCGGCGTCCCGCTCGGCTCGCAGATGTGGCTGTTCGGGCTGTTCGGGCTCGCGTTCGCGATCAAGGTGCCACTGTTCCCGCTCCACACCTGGCTCCCCGACGCCCACACCCAGGCGCCGACCGGCGGCTCGGTCGTCCTCGCCGGCGTGCTCTTGAAGATGGGGACGTACGGGCTGCTCCGGTTCGTCATCCCGTTCTTCCCGAACGCCTCCGAGCGGTTCGCGATGCCGGTCGCCATTCTGGCCGTCGTCGGGATCGTCTACGGAGCCTTGGTGGCGTTCGCCCAGACCGACGTCAAGAAGCTGGTGGCCTACTCGTCGGTGAGCCACCTGGGGTTCGTGGTCTTGGGCGTGTTCGCGTTCGACGTGGTGGCCGTGCAGGGCGCCCTCATCCAGATGGTCAACCACGGGATCTCGACCGGCGCGCTGTTCCTCATCATCGGGATGCTGTACGAGCGGCGGCACACGCGGGCGATGGCCGACTACGGGGGGATCGCCAAGTCCGTCCCCGTGCTGGCGTTCTTCATGCTGTTCAGCGTGTTCGCCTCGGCCGGGCTCCCCGGGCTCAACGGGTTCGTGGGCGAGTTCATGATCCTGCTCGGCTCGTGGGACTCGCCGACGGTCGGCAACCCCGTCCTCATCGCCGTGGCCACGACGGGCGTCATCTTCGCCGCCGTCTACCTCCTGTGGATGGTGTACCGGACGTTCTTCGGCGAGATCACCGACGAGCGGAACGCGGCGATGACCGACCTCAACGGCCGCGAGATCGGGCTGTTGATGCCCCTGGCGGCGCTGATGCTGATCCTCGGGTTCTGGCCGGCCCCGTTCCTGGCCCAGTCCGAGCGGGCCGTCCGGTCCCTCTTGGAGACGTCCATCGCCAAGGCCGACGCCGTCGAGGGCGCCGGCGACGAGGTGGTCGTGGTCCCGGTCCTGTGGCCCGACGAGGTGGCCGTGTTCCCGGCCCCGGCCGTGCCGGCGGCGGCCCCGGCTCACAGCGAGTAGCTCCCCCTCTCACCCCTTGCGCTCATGCCCCGGCTCACCCTGCTGACTCCGACGACGCTGCTCGCGGTCCTCGCGCTGCTGCTGGCGGCTCCGGCCGTCGCCCAGGACGCCGTCGACGTCCCGACCCCGGCCTCGGAGGCGCCGCCCGCCGCCGTCGAGGACGCCCTCGAAGCGCAGGACGCGCCGCCGTCGGTCGAGGCGCTCGACATCGAGGACGACGCGGCGGCCATCGAGGCGGCCGGCGAGATCGCCGACGAAGCGCACGGCGACGGCGAGGGCCACGGGGCCGACGAGGGCGGCCACCACGGGCCGATGCCGCCGGTCTGGCTCGTCGTCCCGTTCGCGCTGTTGCTCGGGATGATCGCGACCGGCCCGCTGTTCTACCCGCACTTCTGGCACCACCACTACCCCAAGGTCGCCGTCGCGCTCGGCCTGCTGGTGGCCGCCTACTACCTCGCCGTGCTCGGCGACGGGATCCCGATTTTGCACGCGGCCGAGGAGTACTTCGCCTTTATCGCGCTGTTGGGCTCGCTCTACGTCGCCTCAGGCTGCATCCTGATCAAGACGGACTTCGCGGGGACGCCGCGCGCCAACACGATCCTGCTGCTCGTCGGCGCCGTCCTGAGCAACTTTATCGGGACGACGGGCGCCTCGATGCTGCTCATCCGGCCCTACATGCGGCTCAACGCGGGGCGGCTGAAGGCGTACCACATCATCTTCTTCATCTTCATCGTCTCGAACGTCGGCGGGGCGCTGACGCCGATCGGGGACCCGCCGCTGTTCCTGGGCTTCTTGCGCGGCGTCCCGTTCTTCTGGACCGTCACCCACATCTGGTACATCTGGATGCCGACGGTCCTGGTCCTGGCGGCCGTGTTCTACGTGTTCGACCGCCGCAACACGGCCGAGAGCTTGCGCGAGGAGGCCGAAGACCGAGGCATCGACGTCGAGCCGGGCGAGGTGCCCGGGGCGCCGGTCGTGCCCGAGGCGCCGGGCGTCGAGGACGTGGCGCCGGTCCACACGCCGGACGAGGTGGACCTGAGCGGCGTGCGCAAGCCGGAGCTCGAGATCTTGGGCAAGGCCGGCTTCGGCTGGCTCGCCATCGTGATCGCGGCCGTCTTTATCGATCCCAAGGTGATCCCGGCCCTGGAGGGGACGATCATCGACCTCCACCACTTCGGGGTCCCGTTCGGCATCCGCGAGGTGATCATGGGCCTGGTCGCCTTCGGGGCCTACAAGACGGCCGACCGGGCCATCTTGCAGGGCAACGACTTCAACTTCGAGCCGATCAAGGAGGTCGGCTACCTGTTCATCGGCATCTTCCTGACGATGCAGCCGGCGCTCACGCTGATCGGCGCGTTCGCGGCCGAGAACGCCGACGCCCTCGGCGTGACGTCGTTCTACTTCGGGACCGGCGTGCTCTCGGGCGTCTTGGACAACGCGCCGACCTACGTCAGCTTCCTCTCGGCGGCGATGGGCAAGTTCGGCAGCGACGTCAACGTGCCCGAGATGGTCCGCGACTTCGCGCTCGGGACGACGCTGCCGGCCGAGACGTTCTACCTCCAGGCCATCTCGGTGGCCTCGGTGTTCTGGGGCGCCCTCACCTACATCGGCAACGGGCCCAACTTCATGGTCAAGGCCATCGCCGAGTCGGCCGGGGTCGACACGCCGTCGTTCGTGGGCTACGTCGTGAAGTACTCGCTCCCGATCCTGGTCCCGATCTACATCGTGGTCTGGCTCGTCTTCTTCTCGGGCTACGTCCTCCCGCACCCGCCGGACGCCAGCCACGCCCAGGCCGTCGTCGAGGCGGCCGGCGTGATGCTCCGCTTCTAAATCGGTACGAGGGTACCGGGTACGAGGGTCAGCCTCGTGCGGTCGTACCCCGTACCGAGTACCTCGTACCCCTCGATGCCCGCCCGCACGCCCCTCTCCGACTCCGAGATCGACGCCACGCTCCCCCCGGGCTGGCGCCGCGAGGCCGACGGCGACGAGAACTGGATCGCCCGCGACTTCGCGTTCGACGACTTCCGCCAAGCCTTTGCCTTCCTGACGCTCGTCGCGTTCGAGGCCGAGGGCCGGGACCACCACCCCGAGATCACGAACGTCTACGACCGGGTCGGCCTGGCGCTCTCGACGCACGACGCGGGCAACCGCGTGACCGAGACCGACCTCGCCTTCGCCCAAGCCGTGAGCGAGTGGCCGAGCGCACGGGCCGGCGGCTGACCCCTCGGGTCCCCGCTCCCCACGTGTCCACTCGCCCACTGGTCCACTCGTCCACTCCCCCTTGATGTACGACTTCTTCCTCGCCGACCTCGCCGCGACCGGCCCGATCTTGCTCGTGGCCGGGCTGGGGGTGCTCGTCGTCCTGCTCGACGCCTTCCGCAACGACGACGCCTCGATCCCGTGGATCGCCGGCGTCGGGATGGCCGTGGCCGGCGTCTGGCAGGCGTTCGCCGTCGGCGACGCGGGGACGGCGTTCGAGGGGCAGGTGTACGTCGGCGGGGCCGCGGCGATCGCCAACCTCATCGTCCTGGTCGGGGCCATCGCGAGCGTTGCGCTGACGGTCCCGTACCTCTCGCGGCTGGGCCGGAACTACGGCGAGGTCCACGGGCTGATCCTGTTCGCCACGGCCGGCATGATGACGCTGGCCTCGGCCGGGAGCCTGGTCACCCTCTTCGTCGGGTTGGAGACGATGTCGGTCTGTCTCTACGTGTTGACGGGGCTCGTCCGCGAGGAGTCGACGGCGAACGAGAGCGCGCTGAAGTACTTCCTGCTGGGCGCGTTCTCGACCGGGTTCTTCCTCTACGGGCTCGCTCTCCTCTACGGCGCGACGGGGACGATGGAGCTGGCGCTCTTGGCCGAGGGCGTCGCGGTGACGGGGCGGACCGGCCTGTTCCTGGCCGGCGTGGGGCTGCTCTTGGTCGGGTTCTTTTTCAAGGTGTCGGCCGTCCCGTTCCACATGTGGACGCCCGACGTCTACCAGGGCGCCCCGACGGCGCTGACGGCCTTTATGTCGACGGCGTCGAAGGCGGCGACGTTCGCCGCGCTCGCCGTGGTGCTCTCGCGCGCGCTCCCCCCGGTCCTGGTCGATGGGACGGTCCAGCTCACGCTCGCCGTCGTGGCCGCGGTGACGATGGTGGTCGGCAACGTGGTCGCGCTCGTCCAGTCGAACGTCAAGCGGATGCTGGCTTACTCGTCGGTCGCCCACGCGGGCTACATCCTGGCGGGCCTGGCGGCCGGGACGGCGGCCGGCTACGGGGCCTCGCTGTTCTACCTGCTGGCGTACACGCTGATGAACCTGGGCGCCTTCGGCGTGATCGGGGCGCTCGAGTGGGACGGCGAGCAGGGGGCCGACCAGGACCTGTCGAGCCTGGCCGGCGTCGGCTACCGGAAGCCGTGGCTGGGCGTGGCGATGGGCGTGTTCATGTTCGCGCTGACCGGCTTCCCGCCGCTCGCGGGCTTTATCGGGAAGTACCTCGTGTTCGCCGCCGCTGTCGACGCGGGGCTCGTGTGGCTGGCCGTGCTGGGCGTGCTCGCGTCGGTCGTCTCGGGCTACTACTACCTCCGCGTGCTCGTGGTCATGTGGATGCAGAGCCCCGACGAGGCGCCCGACAACGCGCGGCAGCCGTTCCCGGTCGCCCGGGCGACGGGCATCGTGGTCGCCGCGTGCGCGGTCGCGCTGCTCGTGCTCGGCATCCTGCCGGCCGGCGTGATCGACGTGACCGCGGCGGCGTTCGCGCCGGACGCCGTCGTCCAAGTCGTCCCGTAGCGCGATGGCCCGGCTCCTCCTTACCTTCGTTCTCGTCGCGCTTGCCAGCGCGGCCTCGGCCCAAGACGTCTCGGCGTCGCACCGGGCGGCGGCCGAGGAGCTGCTCGAGCTGGCCGGCGTCGAGACCGCGCTCGCGAGCAGCCTCGACCTGATGATCGGGGCGCAGATCCAGCAGAACCCCGACCTCCTCCCGTTCGAGGACGTGATGCGGGACTTCCTCGCCGAGCACCTCAGCTTCGAGTCGCTCCGCGAGGACATCGTCGCGATCTACGTCGAGACCTTCACCGAGCCGGAGCTCCGCGACCTCTCGGCGTTCTACCGGACGGAGACCGGCCAGAAGTCCGTCCGCCTGATGCCGCAGGTCATGGCGCGCTCGATGGCGCTGGGCCAGCAGGCCGTCGTGGAGCACCAGGACGAGCTGGAGCGGCGGGTCCTCCGGCGCGCGGCCGAGCTGGCAAAACGCAAGTAGCCGGCGACCCGAGCGGGCAGAACGCCGAGCGCCCGGTGGGGTTGGACCGCTCCCCACGCCCCGCCCGCCCGATCATGGAGTCCTTCCTCCGCGAGTACCTCCCGACGGCGCCCGACCTCGGCCTCTACGTCGCCCCCGACGTGCCGGCGCCGAAGCTCCGCGCCGCCCTCGCCGACTACGCGCCCGACGTCGACCCGGCCGACGTGCTCGCGCTCTACGACGCGACGCGGCTGGGCTCGGCCAAGGACGGCGCCGTGTTCCTGGCCGACCGGCTGGTGTTCCAGAACAACGACCTCCAGCCGGCGCGCGTGGTCCGCTACGAGGACGTCGTGGGGGTCCGCGCCAAGCGGAAGCTGCTGGGCGGGCGCGAGGTCCAGATCGACCTGAACCGGGGCCGGGCGACGGTGACCGAGACGCTCGACTTTTCGGGACAGCCCGGCGCGGCCGAGTACGTCGAGCGGTTCTTACAGCAGGTGCTGGCGCACGGCGTCCGCAGCCCCGTGCCGCCCGACGACCCGACGGCCGACGACTCGGACCGCCGGGCCGTCGAGGCCGCGCTCGACCGCCTCGTCGCCCTCGGTCGCCTGACGACCGGCGGACGCCAGCGGATGCTCGACGCGCTGTAGGGCCGTGCGCGGGAGGCTCGCTCAGGCCAGCCGGGCGGCTCGGCGCCCTCAGCAAGCAGGGCCGCTAAGTTCTCCGCCGACCACAGAAAGAAGAGGAGTCATCCCCGCGCACGCGGGAATCCATACGCAGCCGTGTCTCGGCGAGCGGCATCCTATAGATCCCCGCGTGCGCGGGGATGACCGTCGTTTTGTTTAGCAATTCGACCGGATGCTCAGAACTTAGCAGCCCTGCTCTCTAGTAGGGGGACGGGGCAAACGGCAGAGGACCCGTGGTCGGCGGGTCGTCCGATGGTAGAATCACACCCAATCCGGGAGGAGTGTGGGAGGAGGGAGTGTTCCCCCCCCACACCCCCTCCTCCCGCACTCGGTCCCACGCCGAGCCGGCACGGAGCAGCCGGACTTGGATCACACGTCCACGGGTCCGCACGTCCGCGGGTCCACCTCTTCGGAAACGGCGCTGGCGGGGCGGGGTACCAGGGGCCCCCCTCACCAACCCCCACTCCGATGGCCTTCGAGCTTCCGCCCCTCCCGTACGAAACCGACGCCCTGGAGCCCCACATCGACGAGCAGACGATGCGGATCCACCACGGCAAGCACCACCAGGGCTACACCGACAAGCTCAACGCCGCCCTCGAAGGGACCGAGTGGGCCGACCAACCGATCACCGAGACGCTCGCCAACCTCGACGCGCTCCCCGAGGACAAGCAGACGGCCGTCCGGAACAACGGCGGCGGCTACCTCAACCACGGCATCTTCTGGACGACGATGTCGCCGAGCGGTGGCGGCACCCCGACGGGCGACCTGGCGAGCGCCATCGACGAGACGTTCGGGTCGTTCGGCGCCTTCAAGGAGAAGTTCGAGACGGCGGCCAAGACCCAGTTCGGGTCCGGCTGGGCGTGGCTCGGCTACGGGACCGGGCCCGGCTTGCACATCCACGGGATGCCGAACCAGGACAGCCCGGCGCTCCACGGCCACGTCGGCATCCTGGGGATCGACGTGTGGGAGCACGCCTACTACCTGAAGTACCAGAACAAGCGGCCCGACTACGTGAGCGCGTGGTGGAACGTGGTCAATTGGGACGAGGCGGACCGTCGCTACCGCGAAGCGAAGGCCCAGCTGGGGTAGCCGCCCCGTTCGGTCTTGTCGTCGCGGTGAGCACGTGCGGCCTCCCGACCCCCCGCTTTCCGGCGGGTCGCTCCGCTTCCACCTCGGAAAGCCGTGACTCTTGGAGGGCGGGGCCGCCAAGCTCTCAGTCGATTACACAGACAAGGTGAGTCATCCCCGCGAAAGCGGGGACCTATACGGTCCGGCCCGCTGGCTGAACGCCGCATGGGTCCCCGCTTTCGCGGGGATGACTACTGTTTGTTGGAGTTCAATTGGAAACACCGTCTAGGACCGACCAAACCCGTCTTTGAAAGGGGATCGTCCGGTTCCCTGATGAGCGAAGCGATGGGCGGCCAGACGGGGGGTCTGGGAAGCGACGCCGAAGACGTGCCTTCGCATGCCACCTCACGGCGCCCCGTCCGGTCCTCGCCGGGCGGGGCGCGTAGCTTTTGTCCGTCCCCCCGAGCGTCTGTATGGATCCCCTCGTCTTCGACCACGACGTCGAAACCGTCGTCGGCAACGGCCGGCTGATCGCGCGCGCGCGCGCGGCCTCGGCCGAGTTCGTCTTCGCCGGCCCGTCGTCTGGCTACCGGCTCCTCGTCGACGGCGAACCGGCCGACGCGGGGTCCGTCCGCACGGTCGTCGTGCCGGGGCGGACGCGCTACGAGACCGAGCGCGGCGCGGTCACGCTGGCGGCCCAGCCCGACGCCGCGCTGATGGTCGTGCTCGTCGAGTCGGACGCTGAGGCCGAGTGGACGCTCGAGCTAACCGGGCCCGAGGTGGAGACGGACGGGGACGAGCTCGCGCTCGCCGACGGCGTGGCCGTCGTGTGGACCGCCGACCCCGAGCCGACCACGGCGACCCGGGAGGACGACGCGACGGGCGCGCTCCACGTCCGCCTCGATGCCGACGCGCGAGCGGCGTTCCTGCTCGGCGACGCCTCCGCGGCCGAGGCCGTCGGCGACCCGTTCGAGGCCGTCCAAGCGTGGGCGGCCCAGACCGCCGAGCGCGGGCTCCGGCTCCGGACCCCGGTCGCCGAGCTGGACCGGGCCGTCGAGTTCGCCAAGGCCCACCTGCTCTTGGGCTACGACTGGGTCCCGGACGCGGCCGGCCGGCCCGGCGGCGACGGCTCGAAGATGGTCTGCGACATCTTCCGCTGGCGCGACGTCTGGAGCCGCGACTTCGGCTCGGGCTTCGGACCGGGCGGCCTGGCGGCCGGGCTCGTCGACGCCGTGCTCGCGACGCTCGACTACGAGGCCGACCGGTATTCGGCCCACGACCCGACCGGGCTCAAGGTGTCCGACGACACGAGCCAGGGCGGCTCGGCGGAGGGGCTCGGGTGGCTCCTCAAGCTCGTCTGGCGCGTCTACAAGCACACCGGCGACGCCGCCTGGCTGGCGCGGATGACGGCCGCCTTCGAGCCGTGGGTCGAGGTCTGGATCGACCGCGACGCCGACCGCGACGGGCTCATCGTCGACGTGACCGAGTGGATGGACCACAGCCGGTTCCTCCGGCTCGTCGAGGGCCAGCGGACGCTGTACTCGAACGCGCTCTATTACGCGGCCTTGCGCCGGATGGCGATGGTGTGCCGCGCCCTCGGCCGCGCCGCCGACGCCGGCCGCTACGACGACCTCGCGGCGCGCTCGCGCCAGTCGATCCACGACGCCTTCTGGAACGACACCGGCTACTTCAACAACGCCGTCCAGTGGGGCGTCCCCGACACGGCGCTCATGCTGGCCGACAACGCCATCGCCGTCGGCGAGCGGATCGCCAGCCGGAACGAGCGGTTCCGCACGTTGGAAACGATCCGGGAGCGGTCGTGGCGCCCGTTCGGGACCGTCACCACGGACCTCCCCATGCGCTACGTCCCGGCCGACAACGACCACAACGGCCGCGTGTGGCCGTGGTGGATGGCGCACGAGGCCAAGGCCCGGTTCCAGAACTTCGACGCCGACGGCGGCTTGCACGTCCTGTCGAAGATCGTCGACACGTTCGCCCGGCCGACGCTGCCCGGCCTGTGCGAGGAGTACCTCGACCCGGAGGACGGCGCCCAGGACGACGTCGTCGGCCACGCCTTCATCACGGGATCGGGGGCCATGCTCGACGCGGTCCAGTACGGGCTCGTCGGCCTGAGCATCCGCGAGCCCGGCGAGCGCGCGATCCGGCTGGCCCCGGCCACGCCCCGAGCGTGGGAGGAGTGGTCGGCCGACCTGGACCTGGTCGCGGGCCGGCTGGAGTACGAGCAGACCGCCGACGGCGTCCGCGTGGTCCTCGACGGGACGGCCGTCGAGCGGCTCGAGCTGCGGGTGCCGCCGCGCGAGGCCCTGGAGATGGTCACGCTCGACGGCACCGAGATCACGCCCGAGGCCGAGGAGGACGGGGCGAGCGAGTACCTCCGCGTCCCGCTCGCGCCGGGCGGGCGCCACGTCGTCGAGGTCGCGTACGCCCCGCAGCGCGTCTGGAGCGGCGACCTCGCCATGCCCCCGCTGCCCGCGCCGTTCCCCGTCGAGCGGCCCCTCCTGATGGACGAGCCCCGGCTGTTCGCCGACATCTTGCAGGACTTCGTCCGCTCGGCCGTCAGCTACTTCGGCCGGATGCGCCACGTGGCCGCGCGCGAGATCGGCGACCTCGACGGCGACGGCGACCTCTTGGTGATCGTCGGCAACGAGTTGCCGTTCACGACCAAGCGGGGCCGGTCGGTGACCGACATGATCGACGGGTTCCTCGACCGCGGCGGCTCGCTGCTCCTGCTCGGCCCCCGCTTCCCGCGCATCGACCTGACGGACCACTACCACGGCGGCGCCCAGATGGGCGGCCACGCCGGGCTGTTCTGGTGGAAGCGCTGGGCCGACGGGCGGTGGCAGGACGTGGACCCCCGCGACGGCGAGCTCTTGGACCACCCCGAGCACCAAGGGACGGTCTACTGGGGCGACGGCCCGCTGTTCGCGGCCTGGGAGCACGGGCTCGGCCTGTTCGGGTTCGAGACCGAGTGCCGCGGCGTGTTCGACGTCGAGGGCGGCGTGGTCGACCCCGACCAGCGGGTCGAGGTGGTCTACACCGACTGGTCGGTCCGCAAGCCGTGGACGTTCACGCCGCTGGCGTTCACCGAGCGCGAACACCAGCTGGTCACGGGCCCCCGGCGCGAGCGCTACCCCTGCGCGGCGCTGTTGCACAACGAGGCGACGGGCGCGCGGATCGTGGTCGTGGCCCCGTCGGTGTGCTCGCGGACGGACCTGCTCCACCGGATGCTCGCCCACGTCGCGGCGCCCGTGGAGACGGTGAGATAGGGGAGCGGGGAGCGGTTCGTAGGTTTGGGGTCGGACCGCGACTTCCTCCCATGCGAGTCGGCCAGACCCTCCGCCCCGGCCAGCGCGGCGCACGCCGGTACACCGACCGCTTCGGCGACCGCCTCGTCTGCGTGCGCTACCGGTACGACTCGGCCCGCCAGCGCCGGGTGACGACGGTGGAGGTGATCGTGGATGAGGCAGACTGGTCTCCGCGTGTCCGCCCGGACGCGGTGGTCGGGGTCCGGGTCGCGTGGGGCGAGGCGGAGGTGGCCCGCCGGGTGAAGCGAGCGGGGGGGACGTGGGACGGCGCCCGCAAGCTCTGGCGCCTCCGTGCCAGCTCGGTCGAGAGCCTGGGGCTGGCGGACCGGATGGTCCGACTGGAGGGTCACTAGATCTAATGACCGTCACTACATTTGGTGACGGGTCCCTGGATCTGGTGACCCGGCCCGCCGCAGAAGCACTGGTTATGCCGCTCCCACTCTACTTGCTCTTGATCCAATGACGATGACCATTACATACACGGTAGGCTGCCTCAAGTGTCAGAACAACTCGGAGGTATTGAAACAGATTACGCCGGACCAAATACAGTCAATTCCGAACTGGCGCCTGATGTGCGAGATGCACAAAGGACACCTTTACTTCTCCCCCAGCCTCGATGCCATGTCTTTGTTGAGCAACATGCCTAGTCCTGTATCATGTGGTAATTGCGGAAACTCGGGAGGCATTGAATCAGGCATTTACGTTTTATCTGCCAAGTATGAAGGGATAGAATATTCGTTCTCACAAGAACTCACCAATGGAATAATCCAGATTGAAGGCAAAATGATAGAGGGTACAACATCCAACGAAATGAGCGCCTCGTCTAATGATTTCAGTCGAATGGATTACTTGAATGCTGCCGTATCCTCGATCCGACGGCTGGACCGAATGGTTCAAGAGGGGGATCGTTTCGAAAACAAAGCTAGCGGCTCCTTCATATTCAGAACTGAGTTGAGCGACAGTCGGCCGTACGTCAAAACTTGGGGCTCCGTTGAGGGTATGTCTCATCGAGATGTACGCGATGAACTATTAGTGCTTCACCAACATCTTTCGGAGCAAAACGCGGCATAACCCGCCGCTGCAAGCCGACCCTAGGCGCCAGCGTTCTCGCTCCGGTCGGGACATCGGCGCTATCATTGCTCGCCTCGACCGCCGCGCCCTCAGCCCAGGGCGGTTGAGCGGCCCTCTGTTCTACCGCGCTCGTGCCATCCGTCGGGTTCAGTGCTCGGGTCTCCTGCACCACCGTCGCCAGCGGGGCAGAGCGCGGTGGCGTCGCTCTCTCGCGGCCGCACTGGCGGTTGGGGCGGGCGGTCTCGCCACGTCCGTTTGCACCGCGTCGTAGTGGCGGCCGTAGAGGGGCGCGCGGTAGAACCCGCCGCTGCAGGCCGACGAAGGGCGCCAGCGTTTTTGGGCTCCACGGGGCTCCGGCGCCTTCGTAGCTTTGGGCCACCGATGTGCCACGAGCCCTTCGCGGCTGAGCGGCCCTCTGTTACACCGCCTTGCGCTCTGCCAAACCGAGCCTCCGTATTTTGGCGGCATGAAGCAGCAGCGCATCTACACCGACACCTCCGTCATCGGCGGATGCTTCGACGCCGAGTTTGCAGCTTGGTCAAACGGGCTGATGCAGGACTTCCGCCTCGGCCTCCTCGTCCCCGTCCTCTCGGTGGTCGTCGCCGCTGAGATCGAACCAGCCCCAGAGCCTGTCCGAGATCAGTATGCAGAACTGGTCCAGCTTGGAGCCGAGGTGCTCGAACTGAATGACGACGTCCGGGACCTCGCCGCTGCGTACAATTCGCGTCGCATCCTGCCACCGAAGTACTCGAACGACGCGCTCCACATCGCGCTGGCGACGGTGACCGGGGTAGACGTTCTCGTAAGCTGGAACTTCCGTCACATCGTACGCTTCGATAAGATCCGGCTGTTCAACGCCGTCAACATCGAGCAGGGCTACAAGCCCGTCCAGATCTATTCGCCTCGGGAGGTAACGAGCTATGGAAAAGAAGACTGATCTCAGGATCGACGCCGTAGCGGAGGTTCGCCGCATCCGCGACGCCCAGCACGAACAGCTCGAAGGCCAACCGTGGGAGGCTAGGGTTGCGTTCTTTCGCCGACGCGCAGCCGAGTTGAACGAGTCGCTAGTCAAAGCCGGAAAGCTCGGTGCCAACAGGTCGGCGGTGTAACCCGCCGCTGCACGCCGACGCAGGGCGTCAGCGTTATCGGCTCGTCCGGGCTTCGGCGTATTCTGTGCCTCGTCCAACCGTGGTGCTGTTTGCCCTGCGCGGGTGAGCGGCCCCCTGTTCTACCGCGCTCTCGCCAGCCGTTCAAGTCCGGCGCTTTGGTCTCTTGCGCAACCGTCGCCAGCGGGGCGGGGCATCGTGCCGGTGCTCTCTCGCGGCGGCGCTGGCGGTTGGGGCGGGCGGTCTCGCCCCGTCCGTTTGCACCGCGTCGTAGTGGCGGCCGTAGAGGGGCGCGCGGTAGAACCCGCCGCTGCAGGCCGACGAAGGGCGCCAGCGTAATCGGGCTCCACGGGGCTCCGGCGCCTCCGTAGCTTTGGGCCTCGGATGTGCCGCAAGCCCTTCGCGGCTGAGCGTCCATGTGTTAGGCGGCTTCTCAACGACCTCGCTAAATCGCCTATGGCCTACAACGAAAGGCCGGAGTTCGACACAAAGACGGGAGACCTGACCAGCTTCGCCGCAATGTTGGGTGAGCGGTTTGCTTTGCAAATAGACTGGCTTGGTCAGCTATTGAGAAACGCCCACCACCCGAGCCTAGGAGAATATAAAGAGAAGTTGCTCAGAGACGTTATATCGGACTCCCTACCTACTAGATACGCGGTCGGAACTGGTTTCGTACTGTTCCCGACGCAGCATATGACCGATGTGGACGAGAAGAAGGATCAGCGAGAGGGCGAACTCCCGCCTCATGTGCTTTCCCGTCAATTGGATGTTGTCGTCTACGACCGAGCGGCTTATCCCACGGTCTATCAAGATGAGGAGTTTGTTGTCCTCAGACCCGAAGCAGTCCGGGCGGTAGTGGAAGTGAAAGGCAGTCTCAACCACAAGGGAGTCGATGACACCTTGTCGCTGCTCGTGGACTTTGGCAGGAAATGGAAGAACTGTCGCTCTTTCTACAAGTCGTTCAGCGGACCTGAAATGCAGCGCCCCCTGTTGTTCGCCTTAGCTTGGTCAGTCCAGACTGACAGCCGCCAGCGAGCTAGGATCAACTGCGGCTCACTCCGCAAACGGATCGTTGACAATCTGAAAGAGATACCGAAGGAGGAGCTTCCAGCAATGCCGATACTAGAAGCGTTCATGGTCTATGGTGATTGCGAGACAGCATCTGTTACGTGGGTCCCAGAGGATGAAGATGAAGAAGTCACGTTTGGCTTCTCGACCAACCGCGGCCAGTTCGTCCGGTACGGGCCAGATGGGTCGCCGTCGCTGAGTGGGGATAAGACCATCGCCTCTTTGATCGCCCGAATTCACTACTCGCTAGACTCAAACTTCAACACGGCATTCGCTTACGTGGATCAAACCAGGAGAGTCGATGTGCTTCCTCATGAAAGGGACGGCTACGATGTGTGGCTCAAAGGCGATGACGTGAGGCTGACTAGCCCGATTAACTTCGATGATGACGATTGGCTCTTGTAGGAGCCGGGGAGATAGGTAACAGTTTAGACCGGGCACATCGGTAACACTTTCGGCTCAAGCTACGGCGGCCTGAAGCTTGAAGTCGCGCTCGTCGAGCCGCGCCAGCAGCACGTCGTAGAAGTAGACCGACCACACCCCGTCGTCTACCTCCTCGAAGGCGATCCACTCGTGCCCGAGCGCTTGGCTGATGAAGAGCTGCTGCCGCTTCCACTTGTAGGTGCCACACTTCGAGACCCACCGTACCTCGAAGTGCGCCGGATACTCCGGCTCCGATAGCGTCTCGGGCAGTGCCCGCTCGGAGCGGCGGTAGTGCGAAGCCGGGGTGTCGCCGCCGAGTGCCTCGTGGGGGCGCTCTTCGTTGAACTCCGCGCGGAAGCCGTCGAAGCGATCCTGTTGCTGCTCCCGATTCCGCTCGGGCGGGCGCGTCGTCTCTGCCTTGAGGTCCCTGTGCATCCGCTCGTGTCGACCATTCTGCTGCGGGCGGCCCGGCTCGATGCGGTGGTGCGTGATGCCCAGTTTGATCCACCACACCGAGAGCCGGGAGAGGCCGCAGAGCGCCTGTGTAGCGAAGGGGACCCCGTTATCGGTGCGGATCGCAGATGGGAGGCCGTAGGTGTGGAAGAGCCGCTCGAACTGCGCCTTCGCCCCGTCCTGCTTGACCGACGGCAGGCCCGTGCAGCCGAGCACGTAGCGCGAGTGCGCGTCGGCCACCGTCAGGGGGTAGCAGTAGAGGCCGTCGAGCGTCTTGAACTCGCCCTTGAAGTCGGCGCTCCAGACCTCGTTCGGAGCGGTGGTAGTCAGCGGCACCGCCCCCGGATGCCGCGCCGTGCGCCGCCGTCGGCGTGGCTCGACCAGACCATGGCGCTTGAGGATGGTCCCGACCGTCGAGGGCATCGGCAGCACGAGGGCGGGGTGACGCGGGGCGAGGTAGTCGAGGAGCTTGCGTGGCCCCCACCGTGGGTGCGCCTCCCGGCAGGCGACGAGGAGAGCCTCCACCTCCGGCGGGGTCTGGTGGGGGCACGTCTTCGGGGCGCGGTTCTGATCAGCAAGGCCGTCGAGGCCGCCCTCCTCGAAGCGGCCGAGCCACTTGTAGCCGGTCTTGCGGCTGACGTTGAAGCGAGCGCAGAGCTCGGTCATGGAGTAGAGGCCCTGCTGATGGGCGAGGACGAAGCGGGCGCGTTCGGTCATGGGGCAGGTCTTTATCCAGGGCATAGCGCATCGGGGCTGGTGATGGACTATGCCGGTGAACGGATCTGTTACCCATGTTGCCGGTCAGAAGTGTTACCCATGTACCCGGTCCGTACACCAAAGCGGGCTAACCCGCCGCTCCAAGCCGACGAAGGGCGTCAGCGTCCTCGGCTCGTCCGAGCGCCGGCGCTACTTTCGCTTCGTTCTGTCATCGCGCCCTCAGCCCTTCGCGGTTGAGCGGCCCTCTGTTATGCCGCTGGCCGAACCTGCCTGCTGCCCGTGCCGTTGGAGAACTTCCACTTAGCAGCTCCTTGCCTGCCATGTCCGAAGCTACCATCTCTGAAGACGCGCTCAAGCAAGCGCTCAAGGAAGCCCTGATCGAGGCCGTCTCCGAGCAGCAGGACCTGCTCCGCGCCGTCGTCGCTGACGTGCTCGAAGACATCGCCTTCGGTGAGGCAATGCACGAAGGCGAAGCGACCGAAGTCGTCAGCCGGGAGCGAATCTTCGATCTACTGGAGGGCCGAAGTTGAGGGTCATCTTCCGCAAGAGCTTCGAACGAGACCTGAAGAAGCTCAGGGGCAACGCGCAGCTACTGGCGCGCCTTCAGCAGGTAATCGAGCAGGTGGAAACGGCGGAGGAGTTCGGCGCGGTGGCGAACGTGAAGCGGATGCAGGGTTGGAGCAGCTACTACCGCATTCGCATCGGCGACTACCGGCTTGGTTTGAAGCTGGAGGAGGACGCGGTGGTGGTGCTGCGCTTCCTGCACCGGCGCGAGATTTATCGGAGGTTCCCGTAGCGGTATCAAGCACGCGGCGTAACCCGCCGCTGCACGCCGACGAAGGGCTTGACGGTCTTGCTTCGTCCGAGCCTCGGCGTCTACTTTGCCTCGTCCCACCGCCGCGCGGCCCTTCGCGGGTGAGCGGACCTTGCTCTGTTGAGAAGCTCACGGGCCGGCGAAGGTAGGTCGGACACCGAGCCCGACGAGCCGGTACACGTTGTAGACGACGCCCCGGAGTAGCGCCTGCGCCTCCTGCATCGCGGGCAGCCGGGCCGTGAGCCGCTCGCCCCCCTTCCGCTTGACGACCGACATCAGCGTCTCGACCAACCACCGCTGACCGTACGCCTTGCGCGGCCCCGGCTCGCCATCAGCGTCGCGCACCCGAGCGCGGCGACCATCTCGGCCCGGTAGCGGCCACTCGGCCCGGCCACGTACCGCCGCGTCTTCGCCGGAATCAGCGATCTGACGCCGAGGGACTCGCGGCAGAAGACGTCGTTACGCTCCGAGTCGTAGCCGGCATCGGCCAGGACGACTGCGCCCGGCACGGAAGCGACCGAGACCTCGGCCAGCGGCGGCAGGTCTGGGTAGTCGCCGCACGGACCCGGCTTCGAGAGCTGTGCGGTGACGAGCTGAGGGCCGATCCAGAGCGCGGCGGCCCACTTCTGGTAGGCTCGCGCCGGGTAAGGCTCGCGCCGGGTAGGTCGACGTCGAGCCCTTGCGACGTCGTTGGTCGAAGTAGCGCGAGGCGTGGCCGCAGAACATGCCCGTCGAGTCGATGGCGATCAGGGGAGGGCTTGGCGGCGGATCGTGTCCCGAGGCCTTAGACCGGCGAATGGTCTCTACGAGCGCCGTTGCGACCACGTCCGCCGTCGCCTTGTCGTGGGCGAAACGCCACAGCGTGGAGGCGAAACGCCACAGCGTGGAGTAGTCCGGGACGACGGTGAGGCCGATGGCGTCACGAAGCCCGTCGGAGGCGTCGGGTGTTTCCTGGGCGGTGCGGGAGTCGAGGCGGAGGTGCTCCCTGACGAGCAGGCAGGCCAGCAGCTGGGGCTCGGTGTAACGCTTGGGTGCGAACCGGTGGGCGCGCTCGGGGATCGCGTCTTGGGCGACCTCGTGGGCGAGCCGGGCGAAGCGGAGCAGTCGGTTGGCCATCGGATCAGCGGCGGGTGCCACCGTCGAACGCCAGCCGTAGACTCCGGTCCCGCGAGCTCCTCAACAGAGCAAGCGGCCATCTATTGGTCGAGCCCGTCTACTCCGGCGTCGCCGCCTCCGTCGCGATGGACACCCGCATGTCGAGCGCCGACGCGGCCGAGGCCACGGCCGCCAGCCCGTCGATGGTCGCCTCGCGGTCGGCGTAGACGGCCAGCGACGTCTTCCCCTCGCGGACGGCGGCGATGGCAGCCGTCAGGCTGTCGCGGGCCACCTCGCGGTCCTCGACGAAGAAGTCGCCCCGGTCGTCGATGGTCACGGCCACGTAGAGCTGCTCCAGCGGCGCCGCCGCGGCCACGTCGGGGAGCGTCACGCGCAACCCGTTCTGGGTCACGAACGACGACGTGAGCAGGAAGAAGATGAGCAGCAGCAGGACGATGTCCGTCAGCGACGCCAGGCTGAACGCCGTGAGCGCCTTGCGGCCGGTCGAGAAGTCGAAGGTGGCCATTCGGGTGGGTTGCGTTGGGGTCCGGCCAGCGGAGCCCGGGGTTCAGAGTTCGGGGTTCAGGGGTCGCTGGGGTGCGAGTCCTTGCGACCCCCGAACTCTGAACCCTCGACCTCGCTCTACCGGAGGTCTCAGCCCCCCGCTAGCGGCGGCGGTCGGCCGGCGTCTGGAGGAAGTCGATAAAGTCGGACGAGACGCGCTCGAGCCCGTTGACGAGCCGCGCGATCCGCCCGACGAGCAGGTTGTACGCGAACAGCGCCAGCAGCCCGACCGCGAGCCCGGCGGCCGTCGTGACGAGCGCCTCCCAGATGCCGCCGGCCAGGAGCGACGGGTTCACCAGGCCCTCGTAGCGCTGGATCTGGCGGAACGCCCCGATCATGCCGGTCACCGTCCCCAGGAACCCGAGCATCGGGGCGATGGCGGCGATCGACGCCAGCAGGTCCATCCGCTTTTCGAGGTCGAACGTCTCGCGCCGGCCGGCCTCGCCGACGGCCTCCTTGATCTCGCCGATGGGCCGCCCCAACCGCTCCAGCCCGCGCTGCAAGATCCGCGAGGCCGGCGTGTTCCGCTCGCGGCAGTACGCCATCGCCCCGGTCACGTCGCCGTTGCCCACGTAGTCGGCCACGTTCCGCGTCAACGTGTCGGGGTCGCCTTGGGCCCGGCGGAGCGCGCGGATCCGCTCCCACACCAGGGCCACCATCAGGACCGACAGCAGGACGATGGGGATCATCGACCAGCCGCCCAAGAAGAGCAGCTCCAAGCCGCCGCGGAGCGACTCGGCGAACGTGGGCTCGGAGGCCGCCGCGTTGAGGGTGTCGGCAGGCGCGAGCGCCGTGTCGGGGAGGACAGCTTGGAGGGCGAGCATGAGCGGCCGCGCGAGCGGCTAGAGCGTTTGGAGGTCGAGCGGCCACGTGTCGGCCGGCGCTTGGGGCGGGAGCCGGTCGAGCAGGCGGACGGCGTCGGCGCGCGTCGGGTACTGGCCGACGGCGACGCGGAGTTGGCCGCTCCGGGAGGTCAGGACGGCGGTCCGGTAGCCGGCCCGTCGGTAGAGGTCGTGGGTCTCGTCGGCCCGAGTGCGGGACGACGTCGAGAGGACCACGAGCGTCCAGGCGTCGGCGCGCGGCGTGATCGGCTCGTCACGGCCGGCGAGCGCGCGGACGTCGGCCGGGCCCAGGCCGCTGACGCGGGGGGGGAGGAGCGCGGGGCCCGGGGCCTGGCCGCGGCTCGCGCGGGGAGCGGACGGGTCGGCGGACGGCGACGCGGGGGGCACTCCCGGCAGGCGACCCGGCTGCGCCTCCGTGGCCCTCCCGACCGCGCCGCTGGGGACGTCGAGCGCCCTCGGGCCCGCGTCGACCCCGCCGGAGTCCGGGTCGCCGTCGACGGCGGCGGCGAGCGGCCGGGCCGACGGCGTCGGGGCGGCATCGACGGTGATCGTCTCGGCCGGGCCCGGCTCCCCGCGGAGGCGGGGACCGATCTCGGGCCAGAGCCAGACGGCGGCGGCGAGCAGGGCCAGCACCAGGCCCGCCAGCGCCCACCACACCCAGCGCCGGCCGGCTGGATCGTCGGCGGCCTCCCAGCGGCTGGAATGCGTCCGGCGAGGGGGCGGGCCGACGTCCGCGCCGGGGGCGCCCCCGGCGCCCGGAGCGTCGACGACGGCCGGGGAGGGGACGACGACGTGAGGGGGGAGGAACGGGTCGGAGCCCGCCTCCGCCACCGGGTCGGCCTCGGCGAAGACGGAGAGGGGGGGCGGGTCCGTGCCGCCGTCGACCACGTCGAAGTCGGCGTCCTCGATGGCGGAGTCGAGCGGGTCGACCTCCGGAAGGCCCTCGGGCGCCGTGCCGAACGCGGACTCCAGCCCGGGGGCCGTCCACGTCTCCTGCGTCCACCCGTCGTCGGGCGACGGTGCGTCGGACGGCTCGGAGGGGTGGCCCGGCGGGGGCTGCCGGTGGTCGGGGGTGGGGGGGAGGACGTCGGCCGGGGCCGGGCCGTCGGGCCCGCCGAAGGGGGCTGCGAGCACCTCCGGGTCCGGGCCACCCGGGTCGTCCTCCTCGGCGAGGACGTCGAGGTCGTCGGAAGGGGGGACGACTTCGACGGCCGGAGGCGTCCAGTCGGGGTCGGGCGGCGCCCACGTCTCGTCGTCGCCCTCGTCCGGGGACGGGGGGACGAAGGGGGCGGCGAGGCCGGCCGAGTCGAGGTCCCTCAGCGGCCGAAGCTCCTCGACCTCCGGCGGTTCGGAGTCGCCCGTCGAGGCGTCGTCCGCGCCCTCGGTCGTTCCTTCAGCCACGTCCGCATCCGCCTCGTCCGGGTCGGAGAGGTCGTCGGGGTCGGCCAGGGCGGTCGCGTCCTCGGAAGGCGAGTCTTCCTCTCCATCTTCCGGGGAGTGGCCGTCCGGGCTCGGCCCCTCGCCCTGTCCCTCTTCCGTGGGGAGAGGGGGCTCCTCCTGGGGAGGATGCGACCGCCCCTCCGGCTCAGGCTCGGCGTCGTCTGGCGCTGGCGCGCGAAGCGGGGCCGTCGGGACGGGCGCCAGCCCCTCGTAGCGCCGGTTGACGGCCGCCAGCAGCTCGGCCTCGACGCCCAGCACGACGCCCCCGCTCGTCCGCCGCAGCAGGCCGACGCCGGGCAGGCGCACCTCGCCCGTGGCCGCGAGCCGGGCCTCGATCTGGTCGATCGCCTCGCTGTAGAACCGGTCGGCCACGTCCGGCGAGATCGCCATGAGCCGCGCGAACGGGAGCGAGAGCGACGGCTCGGCGCGGGCCTCCGGGTCCAGCCCGACGGTCTCGCCGGGCGGGAGCAGCACCCGGCTCCCGTCGGCCCGCTCCTCGACACGCGCGGCGACGTGCTGGCGGACGAGCGTGCCCAGGCCCAGCAGCGGGGCCGGCTGACCGGCGAGCAGGCGCTCTCGGATGGCGGCGGCGACGGCGTCGAGAGGGGTCACGGGGCGGACGGGTCGGGCATCGACAAAGGTAGACCGCGCTCAGCGAGCGAGCCGCACGCCGAGCAGGACCGTGAACGGGGGCTCGGGGAAGCCGGGCCACCGCTCGGCCTCGCCGAGCAGCCGCTCGCCCCGGAGCACGACCGCGAGCGGGCCGGTGAGGGCGTAGCGGGCGTCGAGCGACAGGCGCCCGAACGCCGCCGCCTCGAGGTCGCCCAGCCGGTCGGTCGGCCGTGCGCTCTCGGCGTCGGCCGCGAGCCCGACGCGGCCTCGGCCCGACGCGAACGGGACCTGGACGCCGGCCCGGCCGACGAGCGGCGCGAAAAACGGGATCTCGCCGCCCTCGGCCCGGCCGGACCGGACCTCGACCCCGGCCGAGGCCGTCGCCCCCAACGGCAACACCAGGGCGAGGTCGGCGCCGATGCCGTACGAGCGGGCGTCGAGGTAGACGGCGTCGAACCCGCCGGAGAACTCCTCGAACGCGAGGAAGGTCGGGGCCACGAAGGCCGTCCCGAAGACGCGGGCCCGGGCCACGGCCGACCGGAGCTCGAGCCCGGCGCGGGCGTCGACCGGGACCACGTCGGGCGCCACGATGGGGGCGGCGACGACGTACGGGTTGTCGCCCGTCAGGTCGGTCAGCGAGCGGACGGCGAGGTGCGGGTCGTTGACCGCGAACGCCGACGCGGCCGGCCCGAGCGGGAGCCGGACGTCGACGATGGGGCCGATGGCCTGGGCGTCGCCGGCGCCAGCCGTGGCCGAGGCGTCGTAGACCAGCGCCCGCGCGCCGAGCGTCAGGCGGAGCCCGTCGGCGCCGGCGAGGGACAGCGCGATCCCGGCCGCGCCGTACTGGACGTCGGTCCCGACCGAGCCGGACCCGGCCGTGCCGCCGGCGAGGTCGGCGAGCAGGCTCTGTTGGAACAGGGCGACCCGTGCGGCGGCGTCGACGCGGCCCTCGGTCGTCGTCTCGGAGTCGTCGGCCCGGGTCAGCCGGCCCTGCTCGAACCCGACCGTGACGGCCGCCGGCACACTCCCGACGGTTTCGAGCCCGAGCTCGGCCCCGGCCATCTGGCGCATCCGCCGCGAGAAGCCCAGCCCGGGCGTCGTGTAGGCATCGAACAGCCCGTAGCCCTCCAGCCGGACCCGACCCGGCCCGAACGACTGCCCTCCGGCCCGGACCTCGACCCGGTCGGAGGCGATGCGGCCGTCGGTCTCGGGGAACCCGTCGTAGGCCGCGTCGACGAAGAACTCGCCGGCCGCGCCGCCGGCCGACAGGTCGAGCCGGCCGTAGCGGGCGAGGTAGGCCCCGGCCCCGGCCTCGGCCCGCAAGTTGCGGACGTCGAGGTCCGTCGCGGGCGGCTCGGGCGGTGGCGCCAGCGCGAGCGCCGGGAGGGCGTCGAGGTCGGGGTCGAACGGCTGCGTCACCGGCTCGCGCTCGGCCGGGACGACGTAGCGCCGGGGCAGCGGGCCGAAGCCGGACAGCGGCTGGCGCTCGACGACGGGCAGCGTCACGGCGATCACGCCGCGGCTCTCGAACACGGCCGGCGTCAGGCTCGGGAGCTGGGAGCGGTCGTCGGGCTGGGCCTGGGCGAGGGCGGGGACCAGGACGGCCGCCAGCAGGAGTCGTCGCATCGGGTTACCGGTTGTCGTCCGAGTCGTCGGGCTCGGGCGCGGGGGCTTCGAGCTCGGGCCGGTCCCGCAGCGCCGCCTGGGCCGCCGACGTGGTCGGGTAGCGGCCGACGAGCTCGCGCAACAGCCGGTCGGCCTCGTCGGCGCGGCCGAGGGTTCGGAGGGCGGACGCTTCGAGCGCGTAGGCGTCGGCGACGCGCTCGGGGCTGGCGGCGCCCCGGGTGCGGAGCTGGCCGGCGGCGATCCGGGCGCCCTCGGCGTCGCCCGACGCGAGGAGCGCCTCGGCCAGCCGCAACGTGGCCTCGTCCGAGAGCGGGCCGTCGGGGTAGCGCGAGAGCAGGCGACGGAGCGCGCGGGCGGCGTCGGCGGACCGGCCGGTCGAGGCGTAGGCGCCGCCCAGCGCCAGCAGCGCGTCCTGCTCCAGGTCGGCGGGGGGCGTGCCGGACAGCACCTCCTCCAGGAGCGACACCGCCAGCGAGTCCTGGCCCGACGTCAGCGCGAGCAGGGCGCGGGCGTAGCGCAGCCGCTGGCGTTCTTCGCGCCCGCCGAGCCCGGCGTCGACCTCGGCGAACGCCCGGTCGACCTCGTCGCCGCGGCCCTGGGCGTCGAGCGCGTCGGCGAGCCCGCTGAAGGCGTCGACGGTGAGCGGGCTCGACGGGTAGCGCTCGAACACGCGCCGGTAGAACGTCTCGGCCTGGGCGTACCGCTCGTTGTTCATCTGGACGTCGCCCAGGCCCAGCAGCGCCGCCGCGCCGCGCTGGGGCCGCTCGCGCAACACCCGCTCGTAGGCGGCGACGGCCAGGCTGTCCTGCCCGCGCGCCGAGTACAGCGCCCCCTGCGCCAGCAGCGCCTGGGCGTACCGCTCGGACTCGGGGTACTCACGCAAAAGGCGGCCGTACGCCTGGAGCGCCTGGTCGGTCTGCCCCTCGCGGCCGAGCACCTGGGCCGTCTGGAACAGGGCGTAGTCGCCGCCCTGGCGGTCCGGCGTGGCGGCGGCGACGCGGCCGTAGACGAGCCGGGCGTCCTGGTAGCGACCCAGCGCCGAGTAGAGGTCGCCCAAGCGGAGCAGCGCGTCGGCGTAGTAGGGGACGAGCTCGCCGGACCGCGTGTAGGCCGACAAGAACCGCTCGAAGGCGTCGGCGGCGGCGGCCGTCTGGCCGCGCTGGTAGAACGTCCAGGCGATGACGTAGCGGGCGGCGTCGGCGCGGGGGTGGTCCGGGTAGCGGTCGAGCAGGTCGCGCAAGATGGCCTCGGCGCGGGCGTACTCGCGCGCCTGGAACGCGCTCTCGCCGGCCCAGAACAGGGCCTCGCCCGCGCGCGGACCGGTCGGGTCCCCGTTGGCCACGGCGACGAGCGCGGGGACGGCCTCGGCGTAGCGCCCGCCGACGAACAGGGCGTAGGCGTCCTGGAAGGCGACCTCGGCCCGGGTCTCGGCCGTCGCCGTGCCCAGGCCCTCGGCCCGGCGGAAGGCGTCGCGCGCCCGGTCGGTCTGGCCGGACGCCGCGTAGGCCTCGCCCAGCATCCGGGCGGCCTCGCCGGCGTAGGGCCCGCGCGGCGAGAGCGCGAGCAGCTGGTCGAACGCCTGGGCCGCCTCGTCGTAGCGGCGCCGCTCGTAGCGGAGCAGGCCGAGCTCGAGGAGGGCTGCTTGGGCGTAGGCCCCGTCCGGCCGGCGCTCGGTCGCCTGGACCCACCGGGCCTCGGCGTCGCCGAGCTGGCCGAGCGCCTTCAGGGCGACGCCCTCGTAATAGGCCGCCTCATGCGCGACGGCGTCGTCCTGGCCATCGGCCGTTCCGGCGCGGGCGGTCTGGTAGAACGCGACGGCGTCGGAAAAATCGCCGCGGGCGGAGGCGACGCGGCCCCGGGCGAGGGCGGCGCGGCGGGCGTAGCGGCTATCGGCCGGCACAGCGGCCGAGGCCGCGTCGGCGCGGTCGGCGTCGCCCAGGCGGAGCCAGGTCTCGCCGGCCAGCAGGGCGCCTCGGGCGGCGTCGTCGCCCGCGAGCGTTGCGCGGCGGCGGTCGGCTTCGCGGGCGCCCTCGGCGAGCTGGCCGGAGCGGACGAACGCTTCGGCCAGCCCGAGCCCGGCGAGCGTGTCCTCCGGGGAATCCGGGTAGCGGGTCTGGAGCCGGCCGAAGGCGTCGGCGGCCCGGCGCCAGTCGCCTTGCTCGGCGTGGACCTCGCCCAGCGCGTAGAGCGCGGGGGCGCCCGACGGCGTGTCCTCGGCGGCGGCCCGCTCGAAGGCGGCGACGGCGGCCTCGGGCCGGTCCTGGCGGCGGTGGACGAGCCCGAGCAGGTACGCCGCCTCGGCACGCGGCCCGGGAGGGCCCGCGGCGTCGGCGGCAGCGGCTAGGGCGTCCTCAGCGCGGGCGTCGTCGCCGCGGGCGTAGTAGTAGCGGCCGAGCGCGAGCCGGGCTCGGGCGGCGTACGGGTGGCCGGGGTAGAGCCGCTCGAACCGCTCGAAGAGGGCCGCCGCCGCCCGGTCGTCGTCGACCGCGAGCGCCGACTCGGCCCGGAAGAACAGGGCCTCGGGCGCGCGGGGGTCCCGGGGCGAGCGGTCGAGGAACCGGGCGAACGCCCGCTCGGCGGCGCTGAACTGGCCCCCGTCGTAGAGCAGCTTGGCCGCCTCGAACGCCTCTTCGGACCGCTCCGGGCGGGCGTCGACGGCGCCCGGCGCCTGGGCGGCCACGGGCGCGACCGACCCCGCGACCGCCGCCAGGACGAGCGCCAGCGGCACGGCGGAGCAGAAGCGCGCCGCTCGGCGCGCGCGAAGAGACCGGAGATGCATTGGGGGGACGGCGTCCGGCGAGGGAGCCAATCTACGGAGCGGCCCGGCCCCGCACGTCGGCGAGAAACAAAGGGGGGGCGCCGGATCGTACCTACGCCGACACGCCCCCTCTTTCCCCGCCCTTCCCATGGCCGACGACACCAACATCCCCGACGCTGACACGCCCGACGACGTGACCCCCACGCCGGGCATCCCCGACCCCAACCCGCTCGTCCCCGACGCCTCCATCGAGCCGGCCGCGCAGGCCACGGCCGCCACCGCCGAGACCATCCCCCCGCCGCTCCCGGCCGATTACGAGATGCCGGACGACTACGCGACCGACGACCCGGTCGCGACCGTCAAGGCCTGGGTCGAGTCCCACCCCGGCCTGTCCATCCTGGCCGCCGCCGGCATCGGCCTGGTCGTCGGGCGCGTGGTGACGGGCCTGTTCCCGGACCCCGAGCCGCCGTCGCTCGCCGACAAGGTCGAGAAGCGCGCGCGCCAGCTCCAGAAGGAGGCCAAAAAGCGCGGGAAGGTCTACAGGAAAGACGCGAAGGAGTTTGCCGACACGGCCGGCGACTCGCTCCAGGACAGCCTCCACCGGGCCGCCGAGGCGCTCCGCGAGGCGGCCTCGGCGACGGGCGACGCCGCCGAGGAGGGCTACGAGAAAACGAAGGACCTCGCCGAGACCATCGCCGACGCGGCCAAGGTGGCGGTCACCGGCGTCCTCGCCGCCAAGCTCGACGACTGGGTCGGCAAGATCCGGGATTAGAGCCGGTGAGTCCCTCGTCGGTGGTCGCCGGTGCGCGAGGAGGAATCCTGGCGCACGGACCCCCGATGACTGACGACTGACGCACGGGCCCTGCGTCAACTTCGGCTGAAGGAACCGGGGCGTCCCTCGCCAGGGCGCCCCGGTCGCCGTTTTGCCCGTACCCTTCGCCCGCCACCGCTGCCGTCCCATGAGCATCCTCGTCGTCGGAACCGTCGCCTTCGACACCGTCGAGACGCCGTTCGGCCGGGCCGAGCGGATCCTGGGCGGGTCGGCGACCTACGCCTGCCTGGCGGCGCGCGTGCTGGGAGCGCCGGTCCAGCTCAACGCCGTCGTCGGGCGGGACTTCCCCGACGCCCACGTCGAAGCGCTCGTCTCGCGCGGCGTCGACGTCGAAGGGTTGGTCCGCGACCCGGACGGCGAGACGTTCTTCTGGGCCGGCCGGTACCACTACGACCTCAACACGCGCGACACGCTCGCGACGCACCTCAACGTGCTCGCGACGTTCGAGCCGGACCTGCCGGCGTCGTACCGCGCGCCCGGCATCGTCTGCCTCGGCAACCTCGACCCGACCGTCCAGGCGTCGGTCATCGACCAGACGTCGGGCGACGCGCTCGTCGTGGCCGACACGATGAACTTCTGGATCGACAACACGCCCGACGCGCTCCGCGAGACGCTCGCCCGCGTCGACGTCCTCGTCATCAACGACGAGGAGGCGCGGCAGCTCTCGGGCGAGCCGAACCTCGTCCGCGCGGCCCGGGCCGTCCGCGCGCTCGGGCCCGAGACGGTCATCGTCAAGAAGGGCGAGCACGGGGCGCTCCTGTTCTGCGGCGACGACGTGTTCTCGGCCCCGGCCTACCCGCTCGAAGACGTCGTCGACCCGACCGGGGCCGGCGACACGTTCCTGGGCGGCTTCGCGGGCCACCTCGCCCGGGCCGGCGCGACCGACGCCGACGCGATGCGCCAGGCCGTCGTGGTGGGCAGCGCGCTCGCCTCGTTCGTGGTCGAGGCCTTCGGCCCGGACCGCCTGCTGACCGTGACGGCCGCCGAGCTCGACGGCCGGATCGACGCCTTCCGCCGGCTCTCGGCCGTCCCGACGATCGTCTCCGCCTGACGACGGGCGGGGGAGGTCGCGCCCCCCTGGCGTCACGCGCCGGCCTGCTGCGAGTAGCGGTTGAACAGGGCCGCCTGGGCCTCGAACACCCACTGGTTCATGATCGTCTCCTCGGACACCCCGACGTGGACCGAGACCCGGCGCGCGTCCCCGCGGCCCCAGTGGGCGATCTCCTCGAGCGACCGGACGCCGGCTTGGTAGAGCAGCCGCTGCGTCTCGGCGTCGACCGTGGTGATGACGGTGAGGTCCTCGGTCAGCTCGGGCGTCTCCGCGCTTGCGTCGGGGGCAGCGGGTGCGGGGGGCTCCTCGGAAGCCGCGAGCTCGGGCGCGTCGTCCTCCGCAGGGGCGACCTCGGCCAGCACGGCGGGGGACTCGGGAGCCGTGGAGTCCGGGACGGAACCCGTCGCCGGAGACGGCGCGGGCGCCGGGGGAGCCAGAGCCGAGAGGTCAACGAGCTCGCTCTCCGCAGTAGTCGAGGCGGGGGCCTGCGTCGGGGTGGCCTCGGCCGGCCGCGTCGACGGGAGCCCCACGAAGTCGTCCGGGGACGCCGTGATGGGGCCCCGAGAGATCCACGCGGTCTCCTGGAGCGAGTGCGGGGTGTCAGGCGTCAGCACCGGGGCCCCACGCTCCGCCGTCAGTGCGTGGGGAGACGAGGGCACCTGGGACGGGTCCCACGCCTCGAAGATGTCGGCGAGCGCTCCCTCACGCCTGGCGCCGTCGCCGTGAACGGGGTCGCCGTAGAGCGGAGTCGTGGCGAACGGGTCCTCGGGCTCGGCCCGCCGCTCGGGCGGCATCAGGGCGAAGTCGTCGTCCGGCAGGTCGTGGTCCGACGCGCTCGGCTCGTCCGCGACATCGCTCTCGTCGGCGGGCTCGGCAACGGCGGTCTCCTCGACGGCGGGCTCGACGGGGGCGTCTTCAAAGGTCTCTTCGCCGAAGGCGTCCTCGATGAACGTCTCTTCGGCGACGTCCTCCTCGACGGGCGCGGGCGTGGGATCCGCGGCGGGCGCCGGCGGCTCCTCGCTCGCCATCAGGGCCGGATCGTACGCGGGGGAGACGGCGGCCGGCGCGTCGAACGAGTCGCCGGTCGGGGCCGGGTCGGGCTGGGTGGAGTCGAGCCCGAGGAAGGCCTCCGAGAAGGTCTCCGAGAAAAGGGGCGGGGCGGCCCCGGTGTCCTCGTCGACCGACGGCGCCTCGGCGCTCGACGGGTCGGGCGACGCCGTGTCGAGCCCGGCCGCCTCGAACGTTTCGGCCTTGAACGTCTCCGCCTCGTCGCCGGCCGGGGCCCCGGACGGGGCGACCGAGAACGAGACGTCCTCGAAGGAGACGTCCTCGAACGAGGCGTCGAGCGCGTCGTCGTCAGCGGTCTCCTCGACGGACGGGTCGAGCGCCGGCGGGTCGTCGGCGAGCGGCGGGGCGGGGGGGAGGGCGAGCGGAGTCGCGGCCGGGAGCCCGACCGTCTGCTGGATGGCCCCGATCTGGTGGCGGATCTCGGCCAGCTCGTCGTCGCGGCGGCGGGCCTCGTGGCGGAGCTCGCTGCGGAGCCCCTGGACCTGGTTCTGCTGGCCCTCGACCGTGTGGCGGACCGTGTCGAGCTTCTGGGCGAGGAGCTGGCGCTGGGTCTCGCCCTGGAGCGACTGGGCCGCCACGGCCTTCTCGATCTGGGCGCCGATGGCGGAGACGGCCTCGGCGACCGCGTCGGACGGGGCCGGGCGCTCGGCGCTGTCGGCGTCGCCCTGGCGGGCGCGGAGGAACGCGACGGTGACCCCGACGACGGCGGAGCCGGCGACGATGGCCAGGACAAGGATGGCGTACAACATCGGATTCGGGCTACTCGGTGACGAGGGTGAGGGCGTCCGGGCCGACGCCCGTGCCGACGTCGAGCCGGCCGGCGGCCACGGCGTCTTCGAAAAGCCGCTCCAAGAGAGCGGCGCGGGCGGCGGCGAGGGCCGGGTCGGGGGCGGTCGCGGCGACGCGGAACGTGTCGGGGTTCCACTCGAACCGGCTCCCCATCCGGTAGACGTAGGACCGGAGGGTCGGCTCGAGCTGGGCGCTCCGCCGGCCGAACCCGTGCTGGATCGCGTCGAGCAGCCGGGACAACTCGACGTCGAGGGGCTCGTTGCTGGCCTCCTCCAAGCGCGTCAACAGGTCGACCGGGATGGGCGAGGGGTCGGCGGGGAACGAGGCGGGCGACGGGGCCGGCGGCGTGGCCGCGTCGGCGGGCGCCGGGCGGGTCGCGGCGGGGTCGGCCGAGGGCGCCACGGCGTCCGTCGACCCGGTGAGGGCGACCGCGAGGGCGGCGATCAGGGCGATGCTGAGCAGCGCCAGGCCCCCGGTCGCCGCGACCGCCCAGCTCGGGAGCGGTGGCCGCGACGTGGTGGGGGGCCGCTCCCCGAGGCCCGCGACCGTCGCCGCCGGGGGCTCCGGAGAGGGAGGCGCAGGGGGGCCCTCGAGGTCCAGCGCGTTCAACGTGTCGAGCGTGACGATCCGGAGGCCCGGCCGCTCCCCCGTGGGCTCGGAGGCGCCGTCGCCGGACGGGCGGCCCGGCCGCTCAGACGCGCCGACGCGGTCGGCCGTCGGGGCCGGTTCCGAGGGCTCGGGCGCCGGGGCGCCGAGCGAGAACGGAACGGAATCGAGTAGATCGGTAATCGGCACGGGGTCGGCGAGGCCGTCCGGGGGCGGGGGAGGGTCACCGAGGGGAGGGGCAACGATGATGCCGGGGGCGGGCGCCGCGGGCAGGGCGCTCCAGACGGGACCGATCCGGCCAGGCCGGCCGGTATCTTTCGGCGTCGCCCCCTGCACCCGTGCGAGCCCGCCTCGTCCTGACCCTCGCCGTGGCCGCGCTGGCCTCGGCCTACGCCCTCTCCGCCTGCCGCTCGGCCGCGCCCGAGGTGGCCGGCGATGCGTCGTGGACCTACGTCGGCGACGGGGCCTGCCAGCAGTGCCACGCCGACCTCGCCGCGAGCTACGCCCAGACGGGGATGGGCCGCTCGCTCAGCCGGTTCGACCCGGCCACGGCGCCCGAGCGGTTCGGGCCGGGCGGCGCCGGGCCGGTCGTCTGCGCGTCCGACGGGTACTGCTACCAGGCGTTCGTCCGCGGCGACACCCTGTTCCAGCGCGAGACCCGGCCCGAGCTGCCGGGCTACGCCCGCGTCGAGGCCGTCGACTACGTGGTCGGCTCGGGCAACGCGACGCGGTCGTACCTGATGGCGGCGGCCGGCGGCGACGCGGCCCACGGCGAGTACCTCACCGAGATGCCGCTGACGTGGTACGTCGAGCGGGCGCTGTGGGACCTCAGCCCGGGCTACCGCGACGGGAACGCCCGGTTCGACCGGCCGATCACGCTCGACTGCCTCACCTGCCACGACGCCCGGCCGGCACATGAGACGAGCCAGAACTTCTACACCGACGTCCCGCTCGGCATCTCGTGCGAGCGGTGCCACGGGCCGGGCTCGGCCCACGTCGCCGCGTTCGAGGCCGGCGGCTCGCCCTCGGACCCCCAGATCGTCAACCCGGCCGGGCTCGCGACCGACCTCCAGCTCGACGTCTGCCAGCAGTGCCACCTGACCGGCGAGACCGTCTACGCCCCGGGCCACGACGCGACGACGTACCGACCGGGCCGGCCGCTGGCGGCCCACCGCGCCGTGTTCGCGACCGAGGCGTCGGTCGAGGACCCCGTCCGGTTCGGGATCGCCAGCCACGCCGAGCGGATGATGCGGAGCGCCTGCTTCCAAGAGAGCCAGGGGACCGACCGCCCGATGACCTGCACGACGTGCCACGACCCGCACACGCCGACGGCCCAGCTCCCGGCCGACCACTTCAACCAGACGTGCACGTCGTGCCACGGGCCGTCGGCGCACCTCGACGCCTGCTCGCGGCCGGCGGCGGAGACCGTGGCGGAGGCCATGACCGGCGATTGCGTGAGCTGCCACATGCGCCAGGCCGGCACGTCGGACATCCCCCACGTCTCGTTCACGGACCACTGGATCCGCCGCGACCCGCCGCCGTCGACCCAGGCGACGGCGACGCGCGAGGACGTCCGCGGCGAGACGCCGTTCCGGCTCGTCAACCTAGCCGCTGGCGGCGACCCGCCGAGCGCGGCTGAAGCGGACGCGGCGCTGGCGCTGGCGACGTTCTCGCTGTACGAGACGCAGCACCCGCTCACGGCTTACCTCCCGCGCGTGGCGCGGCTGGCCCGGCGGGCGCTCGCGGCCGGCGTCGAGCGGACCGACCTCCGGGTCGTCCTGGGCCGGGCGCTGTTGGAGCAGGACTCGCTGGCGTCGGCCCAGGCTGTGCTGGAGGAGGCCGTCGCTCGGGACCCGGCCGCGCCGTACGCGTGGCTGTGGCTGGGCGTGGTCGAGTCGGCCCGGGGGCGGCACGCCGAGGCGGCCGAGGCGCTGGCGGAGGCGGTCCGGCTGGCGCCGCGGCTGACCGAGTCCCGGGTCCGCCTGGGGACGGCGCTGGCTGAGGCCGGCCGGGTCGGCGAGGCCGCCGCGGCGCTCGAGGCGGCCGTGGCCCAGGACCCGCTCCGCCACCCCGACGCCTGGACCGCGCTCGGGGCCGCGCGCCTGCGCCAGAACCGGGTCGAGGGAGCGCTCGGCGCCCTGCGCCGGGCCGTCGCCCTCGACCCCCGCCTGGCGCCGGCCCGGGCGACGTTGGGCGCCGCGCTCCTGGCGTCGGGCGACCTCGACGCCGCGCGCGCCCAGTTCGAGGCCGCGCTCCGGCTCGACCCCGCCGAGCGCTCGGCCCTGGGCAACCTCGGCCTGGTCTTGGCGCGCCAGGGCCGGACGGCCGACGCCCGCGCCCGCTTCCAGGAGCTGCTCCGCCTCGACCCGACCGACGCCCGCGCCCGCGCCGCCCTCGCCGAGCTGGGCCCCTGAGTCGGGCCGTGGGGAGCGCCGCTTCGCGGCGAGGGCGCGGCGGGCGCCGCAGAGAGCGCCGCTCCGCGGCGAGAGCGCGGAGAGTGGCTTGACTGCGACCTCACCCGCCCGCACGTTCCGTGCTCTCCGTGCTCTCCGTGCTCTCCGTGCTCTCCGTGCTCTCCGTGCTCTCCGTGCTCTCCGTGCTCTCATGACTCGCCTGCTCCTTGCCCTCCTCGCGCTCGCCGGCTGCGGCGGCGGCCCCGTCGACGTCCAGACGGCCGACGCGGTCCCACTCCGGCTCGACCGCGACGACCCCGACAAGCTGCTCGGCTCGGTCCTGGGCGCCTACGTCGGGCCCGACGGCGGTGACCCGGTCGAGGCGGGCCTGCTCTCGCGCGACGGCGACGCCTACGTGCTCCACCCGCAGCGGCTGCCTCCGGCCGCCCGCGCCGCGCTCGCCGACGCGAACGGCGACGGCGCCATCGACTGGGACGAGCTGGCGGCCATGCTGGAGGCGAGCTACTCCGACGCCGTCGACCTGCCCGCGACGACGGCCGGGCTCCCCAACGAGGATTCCCCCCGGTTCACCGTCGAGGTCGACGGCGTGATGACGGCGGCCCGGCGCCGGATCTCGGTGTCCGAGCCCGCGCTCCGGCAGGCGATGACGGCGTTCGCGGAGACCGGCACGATGGAGTACCCCGCCGGGACCTGGATCGTCGGCGAGCACCTCGTCGACGGCGTCGTCGTCGAGACGACGGCGAAGGTCCGCCGGGCCGACGGGTTCTGGGACTTCGCCGTCTACGGGCCCGACGGGGCGCTCGCGCCGGCCACCCGGACCGAGCCGCGCGCGCTCCGCGTGCCGACCCAGTGCACGGGCTGCCACCTCGGCCGGCGCCTGTTCGAGCCCGAGAAGAGCTTCCCCGCCCCGGCCACCGACGGCCCGTTCGGCCCGCGCGCCGTCCACGTCCCCCCAGCCTGGCGGAGCCCGGAGGCGACGGCGCTCTTCGACGAGCACGCCCGCCGCGACGACGGCGTCCTCGGCCTCTACGCGACGCTCTACGCCGGCCGCCTGCTCGACGCCCGCCAGCGCGGCACGATCTCGCCGGACGACGCGGCGCTGCTGGACGCGCTGGGGCTGTAGGGCCTCGACCCGTGGACTTGGGGACGGGTGGGCCCCGCTCGGACGCGCCGTGCGATCTTCGGGGCTCCACATGTCCACGGGTCCACGTGTCCACGTCCCTCGCTACGGTCCGCCTCGTCAACGCCGTGTTCTACGCCCACCACGGGGTGATGGAGGAGGAGCACCGGATCGGCGGTCGCTACGAGGTCGACGTCGCGATGGCGCTCGACGTGCGGGAGGCCGCGGAGCAGGACGACCTGTCGAAAACGGTGGACTACGAGCGGGTCTACGCGCTCGTCCGCGACGTGGTGACGGGGACGCCGGCGACCCTTATCGAGCGGGTCGCGTGGCAGATCGCCCAAGCCGTCGGGGCGGCGTACCCGGCCGTCGCGTCGGTCGAGGTCACGGTCCGCAAGCCGAACCCGCCCGTCGGCGGGCCGTGCGACCGGGCCGAGGTCGTCGTCCACCACGCGCCGGGGTCGTGACCGAGGCGTTCGTCGCGCTGGGGGCGAACCTCGGCGACCGGCTGGCGGCGTTGCGCGGCGCCGTCGCCGCGCTCGACGCGCTGCCCGAGACGGCCGTCGTGGCGTCGAGCGCGGTCTACGAGACCGCGGCGCTCGTCCGGCCCGGGGCCGCGCCCCAGCCCGACCACCTCAACGCCGTCGTGGGCCTCCAGACCCGCCTCGACCCGCCGGCGCTGCTCCGCGCGCTCCGCGCCATCGAGCGCGCCGCCGGTCGCGAGCCCGCCGCCGAGCGCTGGGCCCCGCGCCCGCTCGACCTCGACCTGCTGCTCTGGGGCGACGACGAGATCGCCGGGCCCGACCTCACGGTGCCGCACCCGGCCCTCGACGCGCGCCGGTTCGTCCTCGTCCCCCTCGCCGACGTCGCCGCCGACCGCGTCGTCCCCGGCCTCGGGCGGAGCGTGGCCGACCTCCTGGACGACTGTCCGGACACGAGCCGCGTCGAGCGGACGTCGGCGCGTCTCTGGCCGTGACCCCTCTCCCAAGCCCGAACAGAGACGGACTCGCCGGACGGGGGGCCGGCCGTCCGCTCAGTTGGCCGGGGCGTCGTCGAAGGCCCAGACGGGGTACGGGTGGGGCGGGTGGAGCCCGAGCGCCGTCAGGAGCAGGGCCGTCTCGCCCCGGTGGTAGACGATCGGGGTGAGCCCGAGCTGGCGGAGCGCGTCGCCCCGGGTCATCCGCGCGACGGGCTCCCCGTTCTCCTGGAGGCACCACGGCGCCCGGAGCGCGCCCGCGCCGACGCCGTCCATCAGCGCCTCGACCTCGCGCTCGTTGGCGTGGTACGCCGCGACCAGGTCGGTCACGGCGGCCAGGTCGTCGGCCGTCGGTTCGAACGAGAGCTCGACCTCGTCGAACTCGAGGATCCACCCGACCCGGGCGACGATCCGGACGAGCCGGAGGGCGAGCACGCGGAGCGACGGGAGCGACGGGTACGGCGTCCAGTCCATGCACTCCGCCGGGATGAGCGTCAGCACGGCCCGCGTCCGGCGGATCTCGGTGCGGAGCTCGTCCAAGACCGCGGGACGCTGCGGGGGCTCGTCGGCGTCCGGGCCGGCCGCGGCGACGGCCGCGGCGGTGACGGCCATGGCCGTGGCGGACGCGCGCCGGCGGTCCTGGTGCCGCCGGTCCTGCTGCGGGCGGGCCTCCGGGTCCGGCGACCACGCGACGACGTCGGCGAAGGGGAGCCAGGCCCGGCTCTGCCCCAGCGACCACGCCGCGCCCGACGGCCAGGCCTCGGTGTGGTGGACGAGGAACTGGGCCACGTGGTCGACGCCGGTCGCCGTGAGCACGCGGACGACTTGGCCCCGCCGCGGCACGCGGGCGGTGGCGTCGTACCAGGTAGGGGCGGAGGCCGGGGAGGTCATGCCCCGGGTATCGGCGGGGGGGATGGGACTTTAAAGTGTCGTGTGCGGGGACTGTAACCGGAGACAGAGCGTGGACGGCGGCGGGGGCCATCTCGGATTCTCCAGGCCGCTCGGGGTGGGAAGGAGACCGGCGGAATCACCCAATCGTCAACGTCCCGGAGGGGGGCGCTGTCTCGATCTTTAGGCCCCGCCACCCCGTTGCCATGCCCGCCCCCACGCTCCCCGCCCACCTCGGCTACGTCGTCGTCGAGGGCGTGATCGGCGCCGGCAAGACGACGATGGCCCGGATGCTGGCGAACCGGGCGGGGGGCCGGGTGGTGCTCGAGGAGTTCGAGGAGAACCCGTTCCTCGACCGGTTCTACACGGACCGGGACCGGTGGGCCTTCCAGACCCAGCTCGCGTTCCTCGCGAGCCGGTTCAAGCAGCAGAAGGCGCTCGCCACGCGCGACCTGTTCGTGCCCCACGTCGTCTCGGACTACTCGTTCGACAAGGACCGGATCTTCGCCCACGTCACGCTGTCGGGCGACGAGGTCCGGCTGTACGAGACGCTCTACGGCATCATGGAGCCGGCGGCGCCGGTCCCCGACTTGGTCGTCTACCTCCGGTCGTCGGTCGACCGGCTGCTCCACAACGTCGCGCTGCGGGGCCGGAGCTACGAGTCGGACATGGACCGGGGGTACCTCGCCGAGCTGGTCGAGGCCTACGACCAGTACTTTTTCCACTACACCAAGAGCCCGCTGCTCATCGTCGACGCGAGCCGGATCGACTTCGTGGGGGCACCGGCCACGTTCGACGAGCTGGTCCGCCAGATGGCGAGCGTCCGCGGGGGGACGGCCTACTTCAACCCGCCCGACACGATGCAGCTGTCGTTCTAGGCTCGCTGCGCTCGCCGGGACGGGGGACGGGGGACGGGGGACGGGGGACGGGGGACGGGGGACGGGGGACGGGGGACGGGGGACGGGGGACGGGGGACGGGGGACGGGGGACTCGCGGCCGTGGAAAAGTTCCGGGCAACCTGTGGCCTCTGAGCTTGCGGCCCATTCCAGAGACGGCCATTTCTCCGAACTCCGAACTCCGAACCCTATTCCGGCGGGTCGAGCGACACCGAGATGAAAGCGTAGGCGCGGACGCGCTCGCCGCCGTCGCGCGCGGGGCGGAACACGTGGCGGCGGGCGGCCTCCAGGACGGCCGCGTCGAACTCGGGCGGGAACGCGGCCACGGCCACCTCGCGGTCGCGGTCGAACGTCACGCGCTGGACGATCTCGGCGTCGGTCACCCGGCCCCCGGCGTTGACCAGGACGCGGACGCGCGCGCTCCCCCGGAAGCCGGAGACGGACGCGCCGCGCGGGTACACCGGGAGCGCCTGCCCGCTCAGCCGCGGGCTCCGGTCCGGCCGCTCGACGATCCGGTCGGCCGCGGGCGGGGGGCCGGAGGGCGCTGGCGGACCCGGCGCCGGTGGGCCTGGCGCGGGCGGGGCCGGCGGCCCGATGGCGGGCGACCGCCGAGGCGACGGCCGGGGCGCCGGCACGACGGGCAGCTCGATGTCGCGGACGATCTCCTCCGCCAGCCGCTCGTCCGGGACCTCGACGGGCGGGCGCTCCGACGGCGTCGGGGCCGGGGGCGGGGCGGGGGGGAGCGCCGACGGCGGCGGCTGGCGCGTTGGCTCGACCATCTCGAACACGACCTGCTCGCGCGTCGGGGCCGAGCGCGGGAGGTCGGGCCCGAGGTCGACGTCGGGCCACCACACGAACGCGGCGACGACTAGGCCCAGGCTCGCGGCGAGGCTCGCCAGCGCGCGCGTGACGGCGTGGCGGTCGCGGCGGGAGGGGAGCCGGGCGGCGTCGGGCATGGGGGCGGAACGGGCCGAGAGCGCCGGGCCGTGCGCGGAGGTGCTCGGCCGCGAGCCCAACGCCATCCCGGGCGGAGGGCGCAAGCTCGCACGGACCGAGGCCACTCCGCCCGCGGTGCGGGTCTTACCGCCCGGCCCCGTGCGCCGGCGCCGCGCACGCGAGCGGGGGCCCCCCGCACGGCGGACCCGCCCGCGCGACCTCGGGCTCGGGGACGACGCGGTACACGTGCCGCTCCGACACGGCCGCGCCGGCGAGCGCGCCGAAGGGAGCGGCGGCCACCGCTCCGAGCCCGGCCGCGAGCCTCGGCGGGAGTAGGGGGATTGGGTCGACGTGGGCGATGACGTAGTACAGCAGGGCCCCGGCGGTCGCGCCGATGGCGGCCCCCTTCAGCGCGCCGGCCCCGTCCCGCCGGAACGACACGGCGGTCACGTCCGACGTGGGCGCCGAGCGGGCCTCCCCGGTCCGTTTGTCGACCCACGTCGTCGTGTCTGGGCCAACACGCAGCGCGCGGACCTGGCGGCCCCGCTCGCCCGCGAGCGCGAGGACGGGGTGGCCCCGCTCGGCCCGGGCGTTGACCTCGGCCCGGTCGGCGGGCGAGGCGAGCGAGGCCGGGCGGGTGTACACGCACCCGGCGAGGAGAGGGACCAGGAGAACGACCAGGGCGACGAACCGGACATCGGGCGACGGGGCGGAGGAGAGCGAACGGTACCGCGCCGTCGGCCCGGTCACCTGGTGCGGACGGACCATCGGGCGGACGCTGAGGGCGACGCGGGCGTCTCCGGTTCAACGCCGTGTGAATCCGATGACGGCCAGGCCCGCCCGGTCGGAATCCGTCGGTACCTTCGTCGGAGCCGTCGGACGCCATGCCCGCCCCCCGGACCTTTCCCGATTCGCCTTCCCCGTTGCGGCCCTCCCGCCGTTGAGCCTTCCGTTTTTCGGAGGGCTTTTTTTGTGCCCGCGCCCATGACCGACCCCCGCCCCGCCAAGCTCGCCCTCGAAGACGGCACCGTCGTGGCCGGCACCGCCGTCGGCGCCGTCGGCGAGACGGCGGGCGAGCTGTGCTTCAACACGTCGATGAGCGGGTACCAGGAGATCCTGACCGACCCGAGCTACGCCGGCCAGGTCATGCTGATGACGTACCCGCACATCGGCAACTACGGCGCCTTCGAGGCGGCGACCGAGGCCGACCGGCCCCACGTGGCCGGGCTCGTCGTCCGCGAGTTCTCGCGCGACCCGTCGAACGCCCGAATGGAGGAGACGCTCGACGCCTACATGGTGCGCCACGGCCTCGTTGGCATCTCAGGCGTCGACACGCGGCGGCTCGTCCGCCACATCCGCCAGCGGGGCGTGATGAACTGCGTGATCTCGTCGGTCGACCTGGACGACGCCTCCTTGGTGGCCAAGGCCCAGGCCGCGCCGAGCATGGACGGGCTCGAGCTGGCGAGCGGCGTCACGACGGCCGAGCCGTACGATTTCAGCGCCGACGGCGAGCGCCGGGTGGCCGTGTTCGACTACGGCGTCAAGCGGAACATCCTGCGGTCGTTCGCGGCGCTCGGCTGCGCCATTCGGGTGTTCCCCGCCGGCACGCCCGTTGAGGACGTGATGGCGTGGGAGCCCGACGGCGTCTTCTTCTCGAACGGGCCGGGCGACCCCCGCGCCATGCCCGAGGCCATCGACGCGGCCCGGGCCGTGATCGCCAGCGGCACGCCGACGTTCGGGATCTGCCTCGGCCACCAGCTGATGGCGCTCGCGGAGGGGCTGGAGGTGTACAAGATGAAGGTCGGCCACCGCGGCGCCAACCACCCCGTCCTCAACCTGACGACGGGCCACGTCGAGATCTCGACCCAGAACCACGGGTTCGCGGTCCGGGAGGAGGGGAGCGAGGGCGTCGCCGAGGTCGACCACCGGAACCTCAACGACGGGACGGTCGAGGGCTTGCGGTTCTCGCGGTTCCCCGGTTTCTCGGTCCAGTACCACCCCGAGGCGTGCCCAGGCCCCCACGACAGCCGCTACCTGTTCGACCAGTTCGTCGCCCTGATGGACGGCGAGGCGCCCGCGCCGCCCGCCGTGCCCGAGCCCGACGCCGACCCCGTCGAGGCCGATGCCTGAGACGCTCCCCGACCCTCGCGGCACCGTCCGCAAGACCGTCGGCACGCCGCGCGAGCGCGAGCCGGTCGCGGTCGTCTGGCGGCTCCGCCAGCACCTCCGGTCGCTCGGCATCCTCCCCGTCAACCCCGATGCTCACGTTCGCAAGCGCGTTGGCCGCGATGTCCCGGGCCGGGGTTGACTTCCTCGTGGTCGGCGGGCTGGCCGTGGCGAAGGCCGGCTTCGCTCGGGCCACGATCGACGTCGACGTGCTCGTCGAGCCCTCTCCGCCCAACCTCCGGCGCCTCATCGACGTCCTCTCCACGTTCGGGTCCGGCGCCGCCGCCGGGCTCGCGCCCGACGACTTCCCCCTCGAAGAGGGCTGCGTTCGGATCGCCGAGGACTTCGACATCGACGTGTTCACGGTGATGAGCGGCCACACTTACGCCGATCTGCTTCCGCTCTCTGTGGTCCACGACCTGGACGGCGCGGCCGTCCGGTTTCTTGGCGCGGAGGGCCTACTCCGGCTCAAGAGCGACTCGCTCCGCCCCAAGGACCAGCTCGATGTGGCCGCGCTCCACGCACTCATCGACGGCCGAGACCCGTCCGCCTGACCCATGCGCCTCCCTCACGTTCTCCATCGGTCCACGCTGGCGCGGCGCCTCGCCGCCGGTCTGGCGCTTCTCGCGCTGGCGGCCCCGCCGCTCGCCGCCCAGGACGACCCGGCCGCCGTCGCCCAGGCGTTCGAGGCGTACCGGACGGCCGTCCTGGCGTCGGACGGACGGGCCGCGCTCGACGCCGTCGACGCCGCGACGGTCCGCTACTACGGCGCGATGCTCGACCTCGCGCTCGACGCCGACTCGGCGACCGTCGCCCGCGAGCCGCTGATCCACCAGCTGCTCGTGCTCGCCCTGCGGGGCCGCGTCTCGGCCGACACGCTCCGCGCGATGGACCCCGTCTCGGCGTTCGTGTACGGCGTCGACCGCGGGTGGATCGGGCGCGAGAGCGTCGAGCGGATCGAGCTCGGGCGCGTGACGGTTCGCGGTGATCGGGCCACGGCCACGTTGGAGTCGGCCGGCCGGCCGGTTCCCACGCTCCAGTTCGGGTTCTCGCGCGAGGACGGACGCTGGCGGTTCGACCTGACCTCGTTCCAATCGGGACTGTCCGCCGAGCTGGAGGCCGTCGCCAAGCGGGCCGGCATGACCGGGTCCGAGTTGGTGGAGCAGATGCTGGCGTCGGTGATCGGCGAGCCGGCGGCGTTCGACGACTTGTGGCACCCCGTCGGCCGCTGACCCGATGCACCACCTCGCGCAAGTCAACGTCGGCCGGATCTTGGGCCCCATGGACGGGCCGGTCATGGCCGAGTTCAAGCGGGCCCTCGACCCGATCAACCTGTTGGCCGAGCGGTCGCCCGGCTTCGTCTGGCGGCTCCAGGACGACGACGGCGACGCGACGGCCCTCCGCGTGTTCGACGACGACACGGTCTTGATCAACATGAGTGTCTGGGAGTCGGTCGACGCCCTCCGGGCCTACACCTACCGCTCGGGCCACGCCCACTACGTGAAGCGCCGGAAGGAGTGGTTCTCGGCGTTCGGCCGCCCGCACTACGCGCTGTGGTGGGTCCCGGCCGGCCACCGCCCGACGCCCGCCGAGGCCGGCGACCGCTTGGACCGTCTCCACGCCGAGGGCCCGACGCCCCAAGCGTTCACCTTCACACGCCTCTTCGAGGCGCCCACCCCCTGATCCCATGGCGAAAGAACGCAAGGTCCTCGTCGTCCACTACACGCCCGGCCACCCGGCGGAGAGCGTCGACGAGCTCACGGCCCTCCTAAACGACGACTGGCGGCTCGTGTCGACGTCTGCCATGGGCGGGACCGGCGGGGCGACGGCGCCCGCCCAGTTCGCCGCGCTCGTCGTCGTCGAGCGCGAGGAGACCAAGACCGTCGGCGGCTTCTCGGCGGGCTAGCGCCCGCAGGTACTCGGTACAGGGTACCGGGTACGTCTCCGATCCCCCTGTACCCCGTACCTGGTACCCCGTACCGAAGAATGCCCAAGCGCACCGACATCTCGACCATCCTGCTCATCGGCTCCGGCCCCATCGTGATCGGGCAGGCCTGCGAGTTCGACTACTCCGGGACGCAGGCCGCCAAGGCGCTCCGCCAGGAGGGCTACCGCGTGGTCCTCCTCAACTCGAACCCGGCCACCATCATGACCGACCCGATGTCGGCCGACGTGGTCTACCTCCAGGAGATGACGGCCGCGAGCATCAAGGAGATTGTCGAGAAAGAACGGCCCGACGCCGTGTTGCCCACGATGGGCGGCCAGACGGCGCTCAACCTCGCCGACACGCTCCACCAGCAGGGCTACTGGGAGCGCGAGGGGATCCAGGTGATCGGGGTCGACATCGACGCGATCCACATCACCGAGGACCGGCAGGCGTTCCGGGATTTGATGGAGCGGGTCGGCATCGACCAGGCGGCGTCGCGCGTGGCCAAGTCGCTGCTGGAGGCCAAGGAGATCACCCAGGAGCTGGCCGGCGGCGCGGGCGGGATCGGCGGGTTCAAGCCCATCGTCATCCGGCCCAGCTTCACGATGGGCGGGGCCGGCGGCGGCATCGTCTGGACCGCCGACGAGTTCGACACCAAGGTCACGCGCGGGCTCGAGCTGTCGCCCGTCCACGAGGTCCTGATCGAGGAGTGTCTTTTTGGATGGAAGGAGTACGAGCTCGAGCTGCTCCGCGACGAGAAGGACAACGTCGTCATCATCTGCTCCATCGAGAACCTCGACCCGATGGGCGTCCACACCGGCGACAGCGTGACCGTCGCCCCGCAGCAGACGCTGACGGACCCCCAGTACCAAGCGATGCGCGACGCGGCGATCCGCGCGATGCGGTCCATCGGGACGTTCGCGGGCGGGTGCAACATCCAGTTCGCCGTCGACCCGGCGACGGGGCGGATGATCGTGATCGAGATCAACCCGCGCGTGTCGCGGTCGTCGGCGCTCGCGTCGAAGGCGACGGGCTACCCGATTGCCAAGGTGGCCGCGCGGCTGGCCGTCGGCTACACGCTCGACGAGCTGCCCAACGAGGTGACCGGGACCACGAGCGCGTGCTTCGAGCCGGCGCTCGACTACGTGGTGACCAAGATCCCGCGCTGGAATTTCGACAAGTTCGAGGGCGTCGACGAGGTCCTGACGACCCAGATGAAGGCGGTCGGCGAGGTGATGGCGATTGGGCGGACGTTCACGGAGTCGCTCCAGAAAGCCTTCCAGAGCCTGGAGCAAGGGCATTCGGGATTGGACGGGATGTTGCCCGACCGGGCCGTCGTCCGCGACCGGCTGGCGCGTCCGTACTGGGACCGGCTGATCCACGTCCGCCACGCCTTCCGGCTGGGCGCGTCGGTCGCCGAGGTCCACGACGTGACCAAGGTGGACCCGTGGTTCTTGAACCAGGTTCGGGACTTGGTCACGATGGAGCAGGCGACGGAGGGCACGCCGCTGGCCGAGCTCGACCGCGACGCGCTGCTGCGCCTCAAGCGGCACGGGTTCTCGGACGTCCAGATCGCGCGCATGACCGAGAGCACCGAGGCGGAGGTCCGCGAGTACCGGAAGAGCCTGGGGCTCACGCCGACGTTCCGCGTGGTCGACACCTGCGCCGGCGAGTTTGAGGCCGAGACGCCCTACTTCTACTCAACGTATGACGGCGCCGGCGACCCCGAGGCGACCGAGACGACGCGGAGCGACCGACCGAAGGCGCTGATCCTCGGGTCCGGCCCGAACCGGATCGGGCAGGGCATCGAGTTCGACTACTCGTGCGTCCACGGCGTCCTCGCGGCGCGCGAGATGGGCTACGAGGCGATCATGATCAACTGCAACCCCGAGACGGTCTCGACCGACTTCGACATCGCCGACAAGCTCTACTTCGAGCCCGTCTTCTGGGAGCGCGTCGCCGACATCGTGGACCTGGAGGCGCCCGACGGGATCATCCTGCAGCTCGGCGGGCAGACGGCGCTCAAGCTCGCGCGCGACGTGGTGGCGCGGGGGCTCCCCATCTTCGGGACGCCCTACGAGAACATGGACCTGGCCGAGGACCGGGGCAAGTTCTCCCAGATCCTCGAGGAGCTCGGCATCCCGTTCCCGCCCTACGGCATGGCCCACACGGTCGAGCAGGCCGTCGAGGTGGCCGAGGCCATCGGCTACCCGATCCTGATCCGGCCGAGCTACGTGCTCGGCGGCCAGGGCATGCGGATCGCGATCAACAAGGACGAGGTGGCCGAGTATGTCGCCAACATCCTGACCCTGTTCCCGGACAACCAGATCCTGCTCGACCTCTTCCTGGAGAACGCCGTCGAGGTCGACGTCGACTGCCTGGCCGACGGCGACGAGGTGTGGATCGCCGGCGTGATGCAGCACATCGAGCCGGCCGGCGTCCACTCGGGCGACTCGACGGCCGTCATCCCGCCGTTCTCGCTCAGCGACTCGTCCATCGCCACGATCCGGCAGACGGTCGAGCGGATCGCCACGCGCCTGGGCGTGGTCGGCATGATGAACACGCAGCTGGCGGTCCAGTCGAAGGGCGGCGTCGAGACGGTCTACGTGATCGAGGCCAACCCGCGCGCCTCGCGGACGGTCCCGTTCGTGGCCAAGGCGACGGGCGTCCCCGTCGCCCGGATCGGCGCCAAGCTGATGATGGGGGCCAAGCTGGCGGACTTCCGCGAGGCCGGCGACCTCGAGTCGACGCTCGAAGGGTTCGCGGTCAAGGAGCCGGTGTTCTCGTGGGACAAGTTCCCCGAGGTGACCAAGGAGCTGGGCCCCGAGATGAAGTCGACCGGCGAGGCCATCGCGTTCGTCGACGACATCACGGACGAGCACATCGCGAAGCCGTTCGAGATGCGGAACCTCTACCTCTCGCGCTGACGAACGGGACGGCGCCAGGGTGTGGCCGGTCCCGCGCTCCGGCCGGTGGGGGAGCCCCCCATCGGGCCCTGGGAGATCGGCTCCGTACCGAGTGGCGCCCTCCCCGAACTCCCCCGCCGTCGGATCTGGCGGGGAGAGGGACGGTGGAAGAGGAGACCGCGGGCTCTGCCCGACCTCCTCTTCTCTCTCCCCTCTATTCATGGCACGCTACGATTCCGATTCCGACCGCCGCTACCGACGCGGCACTCTCTACGGGGCCAACCGGTCCGGCCGCTACGACCGGTCCGACGACGACCGCTACGGTGACCGCTCCCGCGCACGGTACGACCGCGACGACCGCCTCGACGACGCTCGCGACGACCTCGAGCGCGAGTTCGACGGCTACGAGCGCGAGAGCGGTCCCGACCGGTGGGACTACGCCGGCCGCGGCCCCGTCGACGACGTCCGCAACTACCCCGGCCGGGACCCAGGCATCCGCGACCGGGAGTACGACGACGACCGCTACGCGAACGACCGCTACGCGCGCCGTGACCGGTCCGACCGCGACACGTACCGCTCCACCGACCGCGACGACGACTCGTACCTCGACGACCGGTACGACCGCGACTACAACCGGCGCTACGTCCGCGACTTCGGGGACCACAACGGGTACCGGGGCCGCTACGAGGGCGACACCCTGGCGGGCCGCTCGCGCTACGACGGGCCCCACGCCGGCGTCGGCCCCGAGGGCTACGCGCGGTCGGCGGACCGGATGGTCGAGCAGGTCAACGAGCGGCTGACCGACGACGGTCGGGTCGACGCCTCCAGGATCCAGGTCACGGCCGAGGACGGGGAGGTCACGCTGACGGGGACCGTCTCGGACCGCGCCCAGAAGCGCCGGGCCGAGGACATCGCCGAGTCCGTCCGCGGCGTCGACGACGTCCACAACCGCTTGACCCTCCGCCGCGACGACGACTCGTAGCCGGGCCCGAGCCGTACCGCGCACGGCAGCGGCCCGCCCTCCGGGGTGGGCCGCTGCGGTTTAGAACGTCCATCGGGCGCGGGGTGGGAGGCCCGCCTCTTGCCCTGGCGCCTAGCCGCGCGCTGGCGGAAGGGGGGAGGGGCTGTGGCCCGCGCCGGATTCGCGGGACCTCAGGGGAACGCGGCCGGCAGCCGGGCTACCTTCGGCCCATGCCGCACGCCCTCGACACGCCCGTCCGCCTCTCCGGCGCCGAGCCCAGCGTGGCCGACCAGCAGGCGCAGGCCGGGCTGAAAGCGCGCGGGCCGATCCCGGCCCACGTCGCGTGCATCATGGACGGGAACGGCCGGTGGGCCAAGTCCCGGGGCAAGACGCGCGTCACCGGCCACCGCGAGGGCGTCGTGTCGGTCCGCGACGTGACCGAGGCGTGCGCCCAGATCGGCGTCGAGCACCTGACGCTCTACACGTTCTCGACCGAGAACTGGCACCGGCCCGCGGCCGAGGTCACGGCGCTGATGGAGCTCCTGGTGCGGACGTTGCGGAAGGAGGCCGAGAAGCTCCACCGCAACGGGATCCGGCTCCACGCCATCGGCGACCTCGGCCGGCTGCCCGAGCGGGGCCAGCGCGAGCTCCAGGAGTCGCTCGACCTGACGGCCGGCAACACGCGGATGACGCTGACGCTCGCGCTCAGCTACGGCTCGCGGTGGGAGATCACCGAGGCCGTCCGCCAGATCGCCCGGGCCGCGCAGGCCGGCGCGCTCGACCCGGCCACCATCACCGAGGACACGGTCTCGGACGCGCTGCTGACGCGGGGGCTGCCCGACCCCGACCTGTTGGTCCGCACGGCGGGCGAGATGCGGCTGAGCAACTTCCTCCTGTGGCAGGTCGCCTACACCGAGCTGTACGTGACGGAGAAGTACTGGCCCGACTTCCGCCGCCAGGCGCTCTACGACGCCATCCGGAGCTACCAGGACCGCGACCGCCGCTACGGCCGCGTGGCCGACGCCTAGCGCGCCTTTCGGGTGGATACGGGGCACCCATCTTGGTCGCGGGGGGTGGACATCGGCCTCGCAAGACCGGAGGCCGTGGACCGAGGACAGGCATGAGAGTCGGTCTCCCGTCCTCCGTCCCCGGTCCCGGATGGGTAGAGTGCAACGTGGGGCTACGCAGTACGGTCGGCTCCGACCTCAGCGCTTGCGTGCCCCGCCCTCCGCTAGGGGAAGACGCGGCGCCCTCCGGGCCCGGTTGCAATAAGCCGTCCAGGGTGCCGTTCGGGAAGCCACGCCCAGACGTGCCGTTTTCGCCGTCTCTGCGCCCGCCCCCTCGGGGCCCCGCCGTACCCTCCGTCGCTCCGCCCGGCTTCCGCCGGCCCGTCCCGCCGCCGCGCTCCGCATGACTCGATCGCTCGCACCCCTGCGCGCCCTCGCCGTCCTCCTCGTCACCGCCGCGCCTGCCCTCGCGCAGACGGCCGCGCCCGCGACCCCGGCCCAGACCTACGAGATCCTGTCGCTCTCGGTCGAGGGCGCGCTCGACGCGAACAGCGAGGCCCTCGCCCGGTCCATCAGCGGGCTCCGGCCCGGGAGCCGGGTCACGTTGCCGTGGGACCCCTCGTTCGGCGAGGCCGTCCGCCTGCTGTACTCGCGCGGCGGCTACTCCGACGCCGAGATCGAGGCGACCGAGATTGCCGGCGACGGCGTGTTCTTGACGATCCAGGTCGAGGAGCAGCCGCGCCTGGCCGGGTTCACCATCGAGGGGCTCAAGTCGTCGACGGTCGACGACGTGACGCCCCGGATCCCGCTGCTGCGGGGCCGCGCCGTCCGCCCGGCCGACGTCGAGCGGGCCCGGCTCGCCATCCGTGACGAGCTCCGCGGGGCCGGCTACCGCGACCCGTCGATCGACGTGGCCCAGACGACCGACGGCGACGGCCGCGTCACGGTCACGTTCACCGTCGACCGCGGCGAGCGCCAGTCGGTCGCCGACGTCCGGTTCGTCGGCAACGAGGTGTTCTCGGAGGGGACGTTGCAGCGCCGGCTCAAGAACACGCCCGAGCGCCGGTGGTGGCGGTTCTGGAAGCGCGAGACGTTCGACGACGAGAAGTTCGAGGAGGACCTGGCCGCGCTCGTCCGCTACTACAACGACCGGGGCTACTACGGCGCCCGCGTCGTCCGCGACTCCGTGTTCACCCGGGTGACCGACGAGGGCGAGGAGGAGCTGGTGGTCGAGGTCGAGGTGGCCGAGGGGCCGAAGTACCACATCCGCGACGTCGTCTTCGAGGGGAACACGGTCTACTCCGACGCCCAGCTCCAGCTCGCGCTCGGGCTCTCGCCCGGCGACGCCTACGACCGGACGCGGATGGAGCAGAACCTGTACTACACCCAGGACAAGACCGACATCACGAGCCTGTACCAGGACCGGGGCTACTACGAGTTCTACATCGCGCCCGAGATCGTCGAGGCGCCCGGCGACTCGCTCGACCTGTTCTTCGAGATCACCGAGGGCGAGGTCTACGAGTTCGGCGACGTCCGGATCGCGGGCAACACGCGGACCAAGGAGCACGTGATCCGCCGCGAGCTCCGGACGGTCCCGGGCCAGCCGTTCAGCCGCCAGGCCATCGAGCGGAGCGTCCGCGAGCTCTCGACGCTCAACTACTTCGACCCGGCCAGCTTCGGCGCCGGCCCGGCCGTCCAGGTCAACGAGGAGGACAAGACGGTCGACCTGGTGTACAACCTGGCCGAGACGTCGTCGGACCAGCTCGAGCTCTCGGGCGGCTACGGCGGGGGCAACATCGGGCTGATCCTGTCGGCCCGGGTCACGTTCGCCAACTTCTCGGTCCAGAACCTGGTCAAGGGCGTCGGCGGCGGGATGCCGACCGGCGACGGGCAGCAGCTCTCGCTCCAGGTCCAGACCTACGGGACGCGAGCCCAGATCTACTCGCTCTCGTTTACCGAGCCGTGGTTCCGGGGCCGGGCCACGCCGGTCGGGTTCTCGCTCTCGTACCGGCGCCAGCAGTTCTCGTCGCTGACGGGGACCGGCGGCCTGTACTCGACGGCCTCGGCGTCGGTGTTCTACCGCCAGCGGCTCAAGTGGCCCGACGACTTCTTTACGACCGGGACCAACCTCGGCTACCGGCTCTACGACGTCGAGGGGCTCAACAGCAACGTGCTGCCGGAGGGCCTGAGCCAGGAGCTCACGGTCAGCCAGTCGCTGTCGCGGAACGCGCTCGACAACCCGACCTTCCCCCAGAGCGGGTCCCAGCTCGGGCTCACGGTGACGGTCGCCCCGCCCATCGGCGACTTTATCCAGTACCACAAGTGGGACCTCGAGTCGGCGTTCTACACGCCGGTCGCCGGGCGGCTCACGGCGAGCGTCCGGACGCGGTTCGGCTACATCGGCTCGCTGACGGGCGACGACGTCCGGTTCCAGCGGTACCTCATCGGCGGGACCCCGCTCGAGGCGTCGGGGACGTCGAGCATCTCGCGCGGGTTCGGCCGGGACCTGGTGTTCCTGCGGGGCTACCCGTTGGAGGCCGTCGGCCCGCGCCAGAACGGGGTCCCGGTCGGCGGGCGGATCTTGAACAAGTACGAGGCCGAGCTCGGCATCTTGCTGTTCCAGACGCCCCAGCTCTCGCTCGCGCCTTACCTCTTCGCCGACGCGGCCAACACGTACGACGGGTTCGAGGACTACGACCCGGCCCGGCTCTTCCGCTCGGCCGGCTTCGGCGCCCGGATCTTCCTGCCCATTCTGGGCTTGGTCGATGTCAACCTCGGCTACCGGATCGACGAGTTCGCCCCACTGGGGACGTCCGGGAGTGACCTCGAGGAGGCCCAGCCCGGCTGGCACTTCCAGTTCTCGCTCGGCGGCCGGTAGTGGGTGAGGGGTGAAGGGACGTGGGCGAAGGGCCCTCGGCCTCGCCTCCCCAACCCCCCAGCTCCGTCCCCATCACTCTTCACCCGTTCCCCCTCACCCCATGCGCCTGCTCGCCCTCGCCCTCCTCGCCGCCGTCCTCGCGGGCCCCGCGCTCGCCCAGCAGAAGATCGGGTACATCGACTCGGCGGACGTCCTGGCCCAGATGCCCGAGTTCCAGTCGGCCCAGCAGGAGCTCGAGCGGCTGACGCAGCAGTGGCAGGCCGAGGTCACCGCGTTGACGGCCGAGGCCGACCGGATGGCCGACCAGTTCGCCGCCCGCGAGATCCTGTACACCGACGACGAGCGGCAGGCCCAGCAGGCCCTGATCGGGGACAAGCGGTCCGAGCGCGACGCGCTCCGGAGCCGCTACTTCGGCCCCCAGGGCGAGCTGTTCCGCGAGCAGCAAGCCAAGCTCCGCCCGGCCCAGGAGCGGCTGCTCGCCGCCGTCGAGGCCGTCGCCGACGACGGCGAGTACGACTACGTGTTCGACCGCTCGGGCGACTACGTCTTCCTGTTCACCCGGTCCCGCTACGACCTGACCCCGCTCGTGCTCGAAGAGCTCGGGATCGGGCTCGGGGCGGGCGGGACCGCCGCCACCCGCTAACCGCTGAGAGACGGCCCCCCGTCTCCCTCTCCACCCGACTCCGACTCCCCCCATGACCCTCCGCCGTCTCCTCCTCGCCGCCGTCGCCGTCGCCCTCGCGCCGGCGGCCCTCGCCCAGCCGATGAAGGTCGGCTTCGTCGACACGGACCAGATCGTGATCCGGATGCCGGCCTTCGCTGACGTCCAGACGCAGCTCCAGCAGCAGCAGGCCGCCGTCGGCCAGCGCGTCCGCGTGGTCCAGGACTCGCTCCAGCAGGTGTTCAACACCCAGCTCGAGGCGTACCAGACGTTCGACCAGAGCCCGCTCGCGACCGACGCCGCGCGCCAGGAGCGCCAGCAGGAGCTGCTCGCGCTCCGCAACGACATCGAGCAGGCCGAGGTCCAGGGGCTCCAGTACCTCAGCTACGCCGAGGCCCGGCTGCTCCAGCCCGTCCTCAACCGGATCGACGAGGCCATCCAGGCCGAGGCCGCCGCCGGCAGCTACGACCTGGTCCTCCCGACGGTCGCCAACAACGCCCCGGTGTTCCTCTACCGGAGCGACCGCGTCGACGACCTGACGCCGGCCATCATGGGCCGGCTGGGGATCGACCCGAACTCGGCGCCGGTCGGCCAGCAGCCGCAGGCCCAGGCCCCGCCGGTCTCGGTGCCCGGTCAGTAGCCGGACCCGCTCGGCCTTCAGGGCGCCGCCTCGGTCGAGGCGGCGCCTTTTTTTGTGGGGTCGTACCGAGCCTGGTCGTCCCATCCGGCTTTGCCTCGCGCCGTTCCTCGCGACGTCCGGCCATAGGGGCAACCCGCCGGCTCGCGCCCTACCAAGGGCGGCCTCCGGCGAGAGAGCGGGCGGGCGGCAGAACCCCCCGTCCGAGCGCCCCTCGCTCCGCTCGACGGGCACCCGGACGGTCCCCCTTCAAGGGGGACAGCTCCCCGACCTGGGAGCGCAGCGACCGGAAGGGGCGCAGGGGGTCGGCACGAACAGGGTGGAACGGACGGTCCGAGCGCGGAGCCCTTTGGATCCGCTCAGGACGGGCTCGGCGACCCGCCGGACAGCGGGGGGAAGGAGGCCGCATGCGCTCGGCGTGGTCCCCGGCAACCCCGCCCGCGAGAGAGCGAGGCAGACGCCGTATCCTCCGGCCCCTCCCCGAGCCCGATGAGCACCCAGACCGTCCACTCCGCGACCGCCGCCGACGTCCGCCGCGTGACCACCCAGACGTTGCAGACGATGCGCGACGAGGGCACGCCGATCGCCATGCTGACGGCCTACGACTACACCTCGGCCCGGCTCTTGGACGAGGCCGGCGTCGACGTGCTCTTGGTCGGCGACTCGGCGTCGAACGTGATGGCGGGCCACGAGACGACGCTCCCGATCACGCTCGACCAGATGATCTACCACGCCCAGTGCGTCGTCCGCGGCGTCCAGCGGGCGCTCGTCGTCGTTGACCTGCCGTTCGGGGCGTACCAGGGGTCGAGCCGCGAGGCGTTGCGGTCGGCGATCCGGGTGATGAAAGAGACCGGGGCCCACGCCGTCAAGCTCGAGGGCGGCTCGCGCGTGCTCGGGTCGGTCCGCCGGATCCTGGCCGCCGGCATCCCGGTCATGGGCCACCTCGGGCTGACGCCCCAGAGCATCTACAAGTTCGGGACCTACAAGGTGCGCGCTCGCGAGACGGAGGAGGCCGACCAGACCCGGGCCGACCTCAAGAAGCTGGCCGAGGCCGGCGTGTTCGGCGTCGTGCTCGAGAAGATCCCGGCCGGGCTCGCGGCCGAGCTCACCGCCAGCGTCGACGTGCCGACGATCGGGATCGGGGCCGGCGTCGGGTGCAGCGGCCAGGTGCTCGTGACGCACGACCTCCTCGGGCTGACGAAGGACTTCAACCCCCGCTTCGTCCGCCACTACGCCGACCTGGGGGAGACGGTCGTGGACGCCGTCGGCCGCTACGTCGAGGACGTCCGCCAGCGGGCGTTCCCCAGCGACGACGAGAGCTACTGAGCGGTGAGCCGTGGGCGGTGAGCGGTGAGCGGTGAGCGGTGAGCGGTGAGCGGTGAGCGGTGAGCACGGGCGGCCGACGAAAAGTTCCGGGCAACTCGCGGCTCTCCGGCCCACCGGGGGCGTGGGCGGTGGCATCTTCCCACCCGTCCACCCGTCCACCCGTCCACCCGTCCACCCGTCCACCCGTCCACCCGTCCACCCGTCCGTGACTCGTCCCGACCCGCTCGACGCCCCGACCGACCGGCCCCTCGTCCTGATCTGCAACGACGACGGGATCGACGCGGCGGGGATCGCGGCGCTGGCGTCGGCGCTCGACGGGCTCGGGACGCTCGCCGTGGTGGCCCCGTTCGCCGAGCAGAGCGCGGTCGGCCACGCGATCACGGTCCGGGACCCGATGCGGGTCCACCCCTGGGTGTTCGACGGGCCGAGCGGGCCGGTCTGGGCCCGCGCCGTGACGGGGACGCCGGCCGACTGCGTCAAGATCGCGGCCCAGAAGCTGCTTCCGCGCCCGCCCGACCTCGTCGTCTCCGGCATCAACCACGGGCCCAACACGGCTGTCAACGTGATGTACTCGGGGACGGTCAGCGCGGCGACCGAGGCGACGATCCTGGGCGTCCCGGCCTTCGCCGTCTCCCACGACGCCTGGGCGCCGACCGACTTCGAGACGGCCGGCTGGGCCGCCCGCCAGCTCGCCGAGCGCGTCCTCGCCGACGGGCTTCCGCCGGGCGTCCTGCTCAACGTCAACGTCCCCGACCTCGCGCTCGCGGACCTCGCGGGGATCCGGGCCACGCGCCAGGCCCGGTCGCGGTGGGAGGAGGAGTTCGAGGAGCGGTTCGACCCGACCCAGCGGCCGTACTACTGGCTCGGCGGCCGGTTCGTCGACCTCGACGAGGGCGACGACACGGACCTGGCGGCCATCCGCGACGGGTTCGTGTCGGTCACCCCGCTCCAGCTCGACCTCACGGCCCACGACCGCCTCGACCTCGTCCGCGCCCTCGCCGACGCCCTCACGATCCCGACCGATGGCTGACATGCCCGCGCCCGGCGACCCCGCGCCGCCCTTCGAAGGCGTCGACCAGACCGGCGCCACCGTCCGCCTCGCCGACTTCGCCGGCCGCCCGCTCGCGCTCTACGTCTACCCCAAGGACGACACGCCCGGCTGCACCACACAAGCGTGCAACCTCCGCGACCACACGGCCGAGCTGGCGGAGGCCGGCGTCGCCGTCGTCGGCGTCTCGCCCGACCCGGTCGAGAGCCACCGGCGGTTCGCCCAGAAATACAACCTGGGGTTCCCGCTGCTCGCCGACCCGGACCGCGAGATCCTGACCGCCTACGGCGCCTGGGGCGAGAAGAACCTGTATGGCAAGAAGACGGTCGGCGTCAAGCGGACGACCTTCCTGATCGGGCCCGACGGCCGGGTGCTCCACGTGTTCAGGCGGCCTAAGACCGACCGCCACGCCCAGGAGATTCTGGACCGTTTGGCCCGGCTTCATCCCTGACGGTTCGCTCGATGGACCGACCGGGTGGCCCGGCGCCTCGCCGCGCGAGCCCGTCGCGAACGAACGCCGCCCCGTCGCCGTACCGGGCGCGGCGGCCCTCCGACCGAGCGCCCTCCGACCGAGCGGCCGCCGGCCGCCATTCGCCCCCTGGACGCTATCCCCACCCCCAATGCTCGTTGCCGGAAACTGGAAGATGAACCTGGGCCACGCCGACGCGGTCGGCCTGGCCGCCGAGATCGTGCGGGCCACCGCCGACCTCTCCGACGAGGTCGGCGTCGCGATCTGCCCGCCGGCCGTCTGGCTCGACGCCGTCGCCGAGCGCGTGCGCGGCAGCGAGGTCCGGCTGGGCGCCCAGAACCTCCACCCGGCCGACGGCGGCGCGTTCACGGGCGAGGTCTCGGCGGGGATGCTCACGGACCTCGACGTCGAGTACGTCATCGTGGGCCACTCCGAGCGGCGGCAGATGGGGGAGACGAGCGCGTTCGTGGCCGAGAAGGTCCGGGCGGCCCAGGCCGCCGGGCTGGCCCCGATCCTGTGCGTCGGCGAGACCCTGGACGAGCGCGAGTCCGGCGACGCCGAAGCCATCGTCCTGGCCCAGCTCGCGGCCTCGCTCGACGGCGTCGACTCGGCCGACCTGGTGGTGGCCTACGAGCCGGTCTGGGCCATCGGCACGGGCCGGACGGCGACGCCAGAGCAGGCCCAGGCCATGCACGCGGCGATCCGCCGGGCCCTGGGCGAGCGGTTCGAGGACGGCGAGGACGTCGAGATCCTGTACGGCGGCAGCGTCAAGCCCGACAACGCGGCCGAACTGTTCGACCAGGACGACCTCGACGGCGCGCTCGTCGGCGGCGCCAGCCTCGACGCCGAGTCGTTCGCCGCGATCGTGGCGGCGGCCGAGGCGTCGATGTGCTGACGGCCCGTGCTGGCCTCGTCCTCTTGTCGCCGGACGCCCCGACCCGCTCGCGACCGTAGGGACGCCATGCGTGGCGCCCTCTCGGCGGGCCTCGTCCTACTGGCCGTTGCCGGCTGCGTGGGCTCGGGCCCGCCGCCGCCCCGGCTCGACGCCGCCAGCGTGGCCTACCGCGCGGGCGAGCCCGTGTTCGTGCTCGACGCCGTGGCCACCGTCCGCGACGACTCGACCGGCATCGACGTGGCCCTCGGCGTCCCGCCCGCGTCGGTCATCTTCCGGCCGTCGGGCGACGGACTCGCCGCGGTCGCGAGCTGGGTGGTGACGGTCGAGCAGGAGGGGGGCGCGGCCCGGTCGCGGTCCGCCCGCGACACCCTGCGCGTGGCCGACGCCGCCGCCGCCCGGGACGCGGTGCCCGTGTGGCGCGTCGAGCGGTTCGAGGTCCCGCCCGGCCGCTACGTGGTCCGGGGGGTGGTAGAGGACGAGGCGAGCGACCGGACGGCCGAGCGGTCCGCCGTCGTCGTGGTGCCGTCGCCGTCGGCGGCGGCCACGCTGGGCGGGCTCCGGTTCGAAGGGGCCGACGCGGCCGGCGCCGTCGGCCCGGTCGACGCGGCGTCGGTGCCGGCCGGGCTCGACTCGCTCCGGGCCGTCGTCCAGGCCGTCGACGTGCCCGATGGGGCCGTGACCGCGTTCGCCGTCGTTCGCCTCGACGCCGACGACGCCCCCGCCGTGCGCGCCGACGACTTTACGCCGACCGAGCTCGGCCTGATCGGGCGCGGCGTCGACGTGGGAAGTGTCGACACCGTCCAGGTCGTCCGGCAGACGGTCCTCGACCCGTCGCCGGCGCTCGACGTGGTGGCGCCGCTGCCGGCGCTCGGGCCCGGCGTCTACCGCGCCGAGGTCCGTCTGGTCGGACCGGACGGCCGGGCGCTCGACCGGGCCGAGCGGACGTTCGTCGTCCGCCGCCGCGACTACCCGCTGGTGACCCGGCTCGGCGACCTGCTCGGGCCGCTCGTCTACCTCGCGTCGCCGGGCGAGCTCGACGCGCTGGAGGCCGCCGAGACCACGCGCGAGCGGCGGCGGGCCTTCGACCGGTTCTGGGGCGACCGCCTGGACGACCGGCGCCTGGCCGCGGCGACGGTCCGCGCGTACTACGAGCGCGTCGAGGAGGCGAACCGGCTGTTCGCGACCTACAAGGACGGGTGGAAGACGGACCGCGGGATGCTCTACGTCCTGCTCGGCCCGCCCCGCTTCGTTGAGGCCACGCCGACCGGCGAGCGGTGGTCGTACGCCTTGGGCGGCGCCGCCCCGTCCGTGTTCGAGTTCGAGAGGACCGCCGGTCGGGCCGGCGACCGGGCGCCGTTCACCGTCCTGACGTTGCAGCGGAGCCGGATCTACTCCGACCTCGTCCGCCAGGCCCAGCGGCAGTGGCGGTCCGGCGTCGTGCCGTAGGGCTGCGGCCGTTCAGCGCCGTGCCACGTCCGGCGGACCCGCGCCTGCCTCGGCCCTCGGTAGGGCGCACCCGGCCTACGTCAGACGCTGGGGGACGACGCTGGGGGACGCCAAGCCGGTCGACCGGCTCCGGTACCATACCGGCTCTGATGGTTTGTGCCTCTGGCCGCTCGTCACCGCGAGGCCGCTCCCGGCGTCCCCTCTCCCTCTGGGAGAGGGACAGGGTGAGGGTCCGTCGCCCGAGCGCGAGGCACAAACTCCGGGACCTCGTATCAGTCGTCGGTGGACGAGCCCTTCGAGGCCCCGTTGGACGAGGTCGAGGTCTTCGCGTCCGCCGTCTTCGCTGGGGCCGCGTCCGCCTTGGACTCGCTCTTGGACTCGGTCTTCGAGTCGCCGGAGTCCGAGCCCTTGTCGGAGCTCTTCTTGGCGTAGTCGGTGATGTAGAAGCCGTCGCCCTTGAACTGGAGGCCGGCGCCGCCCGAGATCACGCGCTGGACCGGGACGCCGGTCTCTGGGTCCTCGGCGAGCGCGGGGTCGGACATCTTCTGGAACACGTCGAAGGTGGTCCCGTCGGGGCGGCGGTAGGTGTAGGTCGGCATGGCGTGGGGGGCGAGGGCTGAGCACCGCGCGGCGCGCCGTCGGGTTCCTGTCAGGGCGCGGAGGGCGTCAACTCGATGGTCAGCTCGGCCGGCCCGCTCGGCCGAGGGGTGCTGAAGCAGACGTCGTCGGCCACGACCTCGGCCACAGCCGTGGCCGGCTCGTATCCCCCGGCCGAGACCGTCACGGTGTACGACCCGGCATCGACGGGTGGCCGGCCGTGAGCCAGGGAGAGCCCCTCGAACACCGGCGGCTGCGACTCTACCAGCGTGAGTCGCTCCGAATAGGCGTCCGCCTGAGCCACGACGGAGACCCCGGCGCCCAACGGGGCCTCCGTCTCCGCGTCGCGGACGAAGACGACGAGCGCGGGACCGTCCCACGCGAACGTCTCGCATCCGTCCACATCGCAGCCGGGCGCGGCGGCGAGGACCAGGGCGAACAAGGCGTAGCGCATGGCGTGAGGGCGACAGGACAGATGACCGCTCAGCCGCGAGAGGCTGAGGCTGCGGATGTTCAGACGGGCAACGTAAGCGCCGGAGCCACCAGACGCCGAGAACGCTAGAGCCTATCGTCGGCCTGCAGCGGCGGGTTCGGCGGCGCGGTGTTCGGAGACCCCTACGTCTCCTCGCTACCTAACACTTGCCGGAGCACGGTGATGAAGCCGTCGCCGACTACGTTCGTGTTCCCCGACCCCGACACGAGTAAGTCGAGATTGCCGTCGCCGTCATAGTCGGCCCAAGCAAGCCCGCCGTCTTTGACCCCCGTTAGACCCGTCTCCACCTCAGCGAAACCGTCGCTGCCGCTCGTGTAGATGCCCGCGACGTACTCCCCCCCTGCCGTGACCCCGAACGCGGCGAAGTCGTCGTCGCCGTCGCCGTCGTAGTCCGCGACAGCTACCCCTCGCACGCCCGTGATCCGGCCGAGGTCGAGAGGAGTCCTCGTCAAGCGGCCCCCGTCGTTCCGGTAGAGCGCTGTGACCTCGTCGAACGTGGCGGCGCACCCACCGCCCACTTCCACGCAGGACCCGGTATAGAGCAGGTCCTGATCCCCGTCTCCGTCAGCGTCGAGCCACGCGATGGTCCGAGAGCCGGTGATGGGTTCCAGTCCCAGGTCCGACGCGACGAACGTGCCCCGCTCATTTCGGAAGAGGGTCGTGACGCCGGGGGAGGGGAAGTTGCACCCGCTCTCGTACCCCCCCGCGATCAAGTCGAGGTCGCCGTCGCCGTCAACATCGCCCGGCTCCAAGAAGCCGAGCCCCGCGCCCGGCACCGGAGCCAACGCGGTGAACGCCCCCCTGTCGTTCCGGTAGATCGCGAGTCCAGTCTCGCAGTTGGCCCTGTCGATGGTGGCCACGTCGAGGTCGCCGTCGCCGTCGATGTCAAGCCAACGCAGAAGGCTAGTCCGTTCGCTGGCGATGTCGATCCCGGTGCCGAAGCGCGCGCCGAGCGATGGGTAGACACGGACGACGGAGGGGCCGCTATCGAGGCTGCCGAACAGGATGTCCGCATCCCCATCGCCGTCGTAGTCACCGAGTTGGCTTCGCCCCGCCCGCCGCGCGAGGTCCTCCGGGAGGAGGGCCGCAGCTCTGAACCGCCCCTCGTCGTTCAAGAACACCCGTTGCTCGAAGGCCCGGTCCTGACCTAGCTCCCGGTTGACGCCAGAGACGAGCAAGTCGGGATCGCCGTCACCATCCACGTCTCCAGTAGCCAGAGCGCCGTAAAACGGGTAGTCGTCAGGCGAGATGACATCTACCTGGACGAACGAGCGTACCGCCGAAGTAGATGGGGCGGAGGTGTCACAGGCCGTCCCGAAGACGATGAGAGCGGCAAACAAGACTGATCTGAACATGACTCGCGAGAGTTTTGCAGGGTGCCCGAGGGGCATGCAGGTAACCCGAGTGGTGTCGGAACCGAAAGAGGCGGTGGGACCGGAGACGAAGGACCGGGGACCGGCTTCCCTGACGAAGTCTCCGGCGGCCTTCCGTCCCCCGTCCTCGGTCCGGACGAACGCGAGGACCGGAGGCACAACGTGGGTTAGGTAGCGCCGCCGAACCACCGGTTCTACCGCTCGGCGACGCGGGGGAGGTCGGCGGGGACGGGGCCGAAGCCCCAGGCCCGGGCCGGCTCGCCGGGCGGCGTCCGGACGGCCCCGGCCACGGCGTCGGCCAGGGCCGGGCGGACGTCGCGGATCCGCGTGTTCCGCCGCGAGGGGTGGACCCGGTTCGTCAGCAGGACCACGAACAGCTCCTGGTCGGGGTCGACCCAGATCGACGTGCCGGTGAACCCGGTGTGGCCGAACGAGCGCGGCCCGAACTCGGACCCCGCCGACGTCTCGCCGTGGTTGACCATCCACCCGAGCCCGGTCGGGTAGGTGCTCCGCAGGCGGACGCGCTCGGTGAACCGGTCGATGGTCGTCCGCCGGAACAGGCGCGTGCCGTAGCCCTCGCCGCCGTTCGCGAGCACGAACGCGAACCGGGCCATGTCGGAGGCCGTCGAGAACAGGCCGGCGTGGCCGGCGACGCCGCCGAACACGGACGCGGCCTCGTCGTGGACCTCGCCCTGCAACGTCCGCCGGCGCCAGGTGCCGTCGTATTCGGTCGGTGCCGCGTCGGGGTCCCGGGTGCCGACGGCGCGGAAGCCCGTGGCCGCCATCCCCAAGGGCCCGAACACCTGCTCGTCGAGGAGGTCGTCGAGGCCCTCGCCGGTGACGGCCTGGAGCACCTCGCCGAGCACGATCATGTCGAAGTCGCTGTAGGTCGAGCGCCGGCCGGGCGCGGTCCGCAACGTGTCGGCGTAGATGAAGTCGAGCGCGCGCTCGCGCGTCGTCAGGCCGCGGGTGTGGAACGGGTACCACGGGCGCTGGCCGGCCGAGTGGGCCAGGAGCTGGCGGATGGTGACCGACGCGCCGCCGCGGGGCTGGAACCGGGGGACGTAGTCGGTGACCTTGGCGTCGAGGTCGAGCCGGCCGTCCTCGACCAGCCGCATCACGGCGGCCGTCGTCCCGACGACCTTGGTGAGCGAGGCGAGGTCGTAGGGCGTGTCGGGCGTGACGCGGGCGCCGCCGGCCGTCAGCCGGCCGTAGCCCCGGAGCCGGACCAGCACGCCGGCCCGCCCGACGGCGACGGCCCCGCCCGGGAACGCGCCCGACGCGAGCGCCCGCTCCATCACCGCGTCGACGCGCGCGGCGGCCTCGGGGTCGAGCCCGGCCTCCTCCGGGGCGCCCGGCCGGACCGCCTGCTGCCGGAAGCGGACGCCGTCGCCGGCCGCCGCGAGCCCGGCGATGCCGTGGGGGAGCCGCCCCGAGACGCCGATCTGGCCGGCGACGGCCTCGGCCGCCGCCGTCTGCGCGGCCCGCGAGCCGTCGTACCCGACGACGAGCGCCTCGGGGCGCCGCACGCCGGCCGCCAGCCGGGCGTCGCCGAACGCCGCCAGCACGACCGGCCGCCGGTCGTTGAGCGCGCGGACAAACGCAAGGTGCCGCGGCGCCAGCCGCCCGTCGGCCTCGGGGAACGCGGCGAGCACGACCAGGTCGGCGTCGGCCGCTGCGGTGAGGGCCTGGGACTCGATACTCGACGGGTCGCCCAGGCCGAGCCGGGCGTAGCTCGCGGCCCGGTCCGCCCCGAGGGCGCTGGCGAGCGCGTTCGCGAACGGGACGCCGAGGTCGGCGTCGAGCCCGGGGTCGAGCAGGACCGTGAACACGCGCCGCGCGCCGGGCCCGACGAGCGGGAGCGGGCCGCCGTCGCGCTGGATCACGGTGACGCCGGCGCGGGCCACCTCGGTCGCGAGCAGGCCCGCCCGGTGGTCGAGCGACGCCGAGGGCGCCCGCCACGGGTCGATCCGGATCCCGCCTCCCGCCGCGTCGCCCACGTCGGAGGCGCGGGGGCGGTCGAGGTCGAGCCCGCTCCACGCCTTGGCCGCCAGGACCCGCCGCGCCGCCTCCCGAACTCGGGCCGCCGAGAGCCGGCCGGTGCGGACGGCCCGGGCCAGCGAGTCGTAGGCCACGGCCGGGGCAGGGGAGACGACCACGTCCGCCCCGTCCAGGACCGACGCGACGGCGCTCCCGGACGGCCCGAGGTCGGCGACGACGAGCCCGTTGAAGGTGCCCCGGTCGCGGATCGCCCCGACGAGGGCCGCGCCGTCCGCCGTCGAGACGTCGACGTCGACCTCCATCAGGCCGGCCCCGGCGAGCGCGTCGAAGGCGTCGAGACCGCTCGCGTCGACCAGGTGCGCGGCGGGCAGGGCGCCGCCCGCGCGCAGGCCGCGGACGAGCCCTTGCTCGACGGCGCCGCCGGCGGTCGGGCCGTAGGGGGAGGCTCCGGCCGCCAGCGCCAGCCGCGTGCCGGACACCTGGACGCCCAGCCCGCGCGCCACCTCCGCCCGCGCCTTCCCGGTCATGTAGGCGAGGTCCGGGCGGCCCGCCGCCGCCAGGACGGCCGCGCTCGCGGTCTCCGGCCCGTCGACGGCCACGTGCTCGGCGTCGGTCGCCAGGGCGACCGGGAGCGGCGCCCGGTCCTGCCACGCCCGCACCCGGCGAAGCTGGGCGTCGACCGTCCGGGGCGAGACGACCACGCGCCCGACGCGGCCGGCGTCGATCAGCCCGGCCAGCCCCGCGGCATCTTCCGGCGCCGCGACCAACTGCCCAATTGCGGCCCCGATGGACAGGGTGTCGGCGACGGCCCGAGCGGGCGCCTCGGCCGACGCCCACAGGACGGGGGCCACGGGCGGCGCGGTGACGGGGACGGACGTGGACGACCAGAGGGCCGCGGCGGCCAGGCCGACGGCCACGGCGACCTTGACGATCAGAGACATAGAGGTGCGGGGTCCGGGGGGACGCGCCATCGGGATCAACATACGCGGCGGAATCGCAGGGGTCGCCGCTTGTGCCCAACGTCGGCGCCGGCCTCGGCCGTGCCCCGGCGCCGGGTTATCGGGGCCGGACGGTCGCGAAGCCGCCGTCGACCGACAGGGTCTGGCCGGTGACCCACCCGCTCCGCCCGCGGTCGAGCAGGAACGCGAGCGCGTCGGTCAGATCCTCGGGCTCGCCGATCCGCCCCAACGGGTGGAGCGCGGCCGACGCCGCCTCGGCCTGCTCGGTCGCCACCAACCGCCCCGCCAGCGGCGTCCTCACGAGCCCCGGCGCGACGGCGTTGACGCGGATGCCTTTGGGCGCGTACGTCGCCGCGGCCGACCGAACGAGGCCCTCGACGCCGGCCTTGGCCGCCGCGATCGCCTCGTGGTTCGACAACCCGTAGCGGCCGGCCACGCTCGACAGGAGCACGATGGAGCCACCGCCCGGCTCCTTGTTCGACGGCATCGCCCGGGCCGCCGCGCGGACGAGGTAGAACGCCGTCTTGAGGTTCAGCGTGAGCGTTTCGTCGAGCTCGTCGGGCGACGTCGCGTGCGCCGGCTTGAGCAGGATCGAGCCGACCAGGTTGACGGCCCCGTCGACCCGGCCGTGGGCCTCGGCGGCGGCCGAGACCAGGCCCGAGACGGCGTCGGCGTCGGTCGCGTCGAGCGTGAACGCCCGGGCGCCGATCTCGCCGGCGAGCGCCGCCAGCCGGTCGCCATCGCGGGCGCCGAGCACGACGCGGGCGCCCTCGCCCGCGAGCCGCCGCGCGAGCGGGGCGCCGATGCCGCCGGTGCCCCCAACGAGAACGTAGACGGGGCCGTCGGAGGTCATCGGAGGACGGCGTCGATAAGGTGGACGACGCCGTTGTCGGCGTCGAGGTCGGCGTCGGTGATCCGGGCCGTCGTGCCGCCCGAGCGGACGGCGAGCCCGTCGCCGGCCTCGACAAACGAGACCTCGGACCCGCCGACGGTCTCGATCGACAGGTCCGGGAACACGTCGACGGAGAGCATCCGGGTGGCCACGACGTGGCCGAGGAGGGCGGCGCGCGCGGCGTCGGGGTCGGCTTCAAGGGCCGCGACGGCGTCGTCGCCGAGCGCGGCGAAGGCGTCGTCGGTGGGGGCGAACAGGGTGGTGGTCGTGGCCGTGTCGGCGAGCGTGGCGTCGAGCCCGCTGGCGGCCAGGAGCCGGGCGAGCGTCCGCAACTGCGGGTTGGCCGAGACCACGTCGGCGACCGACTGGCGGCCGTCCACGGCCGGCGCCGGGGCGGGGTCGGTCGGCGGGGGAGGCGTCGGGGCGGGGTCCTCGGCGCAGCCGACGAGGGCCGCGAGGAGGAGGGCGAGGAACAAGCGCATCGGGTCAGGCGAGCGAGACCAAGTCGGGGACGAACACGCGCAGCGTCGCGTAGAGCCGCCGGAGCGGCAGGCCGACGACGTTGAAGTAGTCGCCCTCGATCCGCTCGACGAAGACGGCCCCCAGGTCGTCCTGGATCCCGTACGCGCCGGCCTTGTCGAGCGGCGACCCGGTCGTGACGTAGGCCGCGATCTCGGCGTCGGAGAGGGCCGCGAACGTGACGGCCGTCGTCTCGAACGCCGTCGCCTCCCGGCCGTCGAGGCCCAGCGCGATCCCGGTCGCGACCGTGTGCGTCCGGCCGCTGAGGCGTCTCAGGGTTCGGGCCGCGTCGTCGGCGTCGGCCGGCTTGCCCAGGACCTCGCCGTCGAGCACGACGACGGTGTCGGCGGCCAGGACGAGCGCGCCCTCGGCCGGCGTCGCGCGGGCCTTGCGCAGGGCGACCTCGGCGGCGGCCGGTCCGGGGTCGAGGCCCTCCGGCCACGTCTCGTCGGCGTCGCTCGGGCGGACGTCGAACGCCAGCCCCAACCGGGCCAGCAGGTCGCGCCGACGCGGCGACGCGGACGCGAGGACGAGCGGGACGCGGAGGGACAGCATGGGCACAAGATCGCCCCGTGTTGTGGTCGCGGAGCGTCGGGCGTGGCCCTTCCCCGGGGCGAGCGCACGCTCGAACGACGCCCCGGCACCGGCTGGCGGACCCCCTGTCCGCACGCCCCTCGCTCCGCTCAACGGGCGCCCGGACGGTCCCCCCTGAGGGCAGGGCTGCTACGTTCTGTCGATAGCAACCAATGGACAGTCGTCATTCCCGCGCACGCGGGAATCCATGCGGCCATTGTGTTCGGCGAGCGGCACCGTATGGATCCCCGCCTGCGCGGGGATGACTGTCGTTTTGTGTAGGAATACGACTCGCGCCCGAGAACGTAGCGGCCCTGCCCTTGAAGGAAGACAACTTCCCGGCCTGGGAGCCCTTCGGCTCCGCTCAGGACAGGCTCCGCAACCGGAAGGGGAGCAGGAGGTCTGCGCCAGAGCGTGCGCTCCCCCTTAGCCCTTCCCCAGGGCGAGGGCATTTTCGACTCGCGGCTCGGAAACGGGTTCGGAGGGTGGGTGTGTGGGAGTGGATTCCCCCTTGTTCTGGCGGTCTCGGCCCGCCTCCCGCGCGGTCCTACGCCACCGACGGCCGACGGCGGGCGGGCCCCGGCGCGAGCCGCCTCGACCGGACCAGCTCGGGCGCGTACACCGACACGGCGATCGCGCCGAGGTTGAACACGAGCGCCAGCCCCAGCGCCCAGCGCCCGAGCCAGTCGCCGTGGCGGACGTAGAACGTCTCGCCGCGGAACGTCGGCACCTGGAGGGCGCGGGTGTCCTGGTCCATCCACCCGGCCGTCTCCTCGATCTCGCCGCTGGGGTGGATGAGCGCCGAGATCCCGTTGACGGTCGAGATCACGACCGCGCGGCGGGACTCGATGGCCCGCATCCGGGTAAACTGGAGGTGCTGGTAGAGGCCCGCCGAGCGGCCCCAGAGGTCGTTCCGGGACAGGACCACGATGATGTCGGCCCCGGCCTCGGTGAACCGGCGGACGTGGTCGCCGAACATCGACTCGAACCCGACCGCCGTCGCGATCTCGGTCCCGTCGGCGTCGAACAGGACCCGGTCGGTGCCGGCGGCGGCCTCGCGGTCGGCGAACGGGACGCCCCGCATCTGGTCGTAGCGGAGGGCCGGCTTGCCGGGCCGGATCAGGACGGCCGCGTTGGCGATCTCGTCGGCGTCGGGCGACCGGTGGCCGCGCTCGACGCCCTCGGCGGCGACGAGGGCGCCGGCCAGCAGCGTCACCCCGCGGGCTTCGGCCCAGCGCTGGAGCCGGTCGTAGAGCTGGGCCTCGCCCTGGTCCGTCCCCATAAACGGGAGCGACGTCTGGGGCCACACGAGGAGCCGGATGCCGGACGTGTTCGGAGGCGCGGCCGGCGCCGTCGAGCCCCCGGCCGACGCGCGGGGGGGGCCGCCCGCCAGCAGCTCGTCGGAGAGCCCGGCGAGGTGGTCGACTTTGACCGCCGCCTCCTGGCCGTCCCAGTCGCGAGGCGACACGCCGGGCTGGACGATGCCGACCGTCGTGTAGCCGGCGGGGACGTCGGCCTGGGCCGTCCGGACGCCGCCGTAGGCGACGGGGACCGCGACGAGCGCCGTGAACACGGCCATCGACGCGCCGCGGCTGGTGGCGAGGTCCCCGGACGCCCCGGGGCGGGGGAGCGCGAGGAACGCGGTGACGTTCAAGAGCAACACCCAGAGGCTCAGGAGCAGGACGCCCCCGACGTCGGCCATCTGGATAAAGTCGACGGCGTCGGCCTGGGTGTAGCCCAGGACCAGCCACGGGACCGACATCCCGACGGCCAGCGTTACGAACTCGGCGGCCAGCACGTTGACGGCCAGCGAGACCAGCCCGGCCACCAGCCCGAGCCGGTCGCGGACGACGCCGGCCACGGCGAACGCGGCCACGAGCGGGATCGGCACGACGAACAGGCTGACGCCGCCGAACGCCGCGCGCGAGGCGTCCGGGTTGAACAGGAGCCAGAACCCGACGCAGCAGCTCGTGGTCAGGAGCAGCGCGTACAGCTCGCGGACGTAGTCGACGCTGGGCCGGCGCTGGGCCCACCGCGCGAGGAGCGGGACCAGGCCGACCCAGGCGAGCGGGTACATCCCCAGCGGCGGCAGGCTCAGCGCGATCAGGAGCGCGCCGGAGAGCGACCAGCCGAACGAGCTGAAGGGGGGCTGGGGGCGCTTGCGGGGGACCATCGGGCTGCGGGGGAGGCCGGCCCCGGTATCGGGCGCTCGGCGGGCGACTTAACCGGGTCGGGCTGGTGGCGGCCTCGACGCCGCCGCGACCGCGCCGCCCCAGGGCGGTGCCGGGGCTACCGCGACCTCCGATGCCCTCCCGGTTTTTGTCGTCCTGAGAAGCTGTTTGGTGAGCGAAGTCGGCCGGAGTCGAAGGATCTAGCGGCCCGCCGCCTGGGAGCCCCGACCGACTCGGCGCCCGCGTCCGGTAGGTCCGTCGGTGGCGCTCAGGGTGAAAAGGGACGTGCGCGCGCGCCGTGGGGGGGGCGTGGCTCCGGCCGCCCCCCGAACGGCGGTCTATCTTGGCGGCTCGCTCGCACCCGGCTCCGCGTGTCCGTCCTCACCGTCTGCAACCACAAAGGGGGTACCGGCAAGACCACGACCTCCATCCACCTGGCCGCCGCCATGGGCCGGCAGGGGCGGCGGGTCCTGGTCGTCGACCTCGACCCCCAGGGGTTCCTGACGCGGATGCTGGGCGCGCCCGAGCCGCCGCCGGAGCACTCGGGCCTGGGCCTGCTCGACGCTGAGGCGGACTTGCAGACGTTCCCCGTCCACGCCGTCAGCGGGTTCGACCTGATCGGCTCGTCGATGGGGCTCACCAAGGCGCTCCGCCGGCTGACCCGGCCGACCGACGTCCTGTGGCTCCGCGAGACCGTCCGCGCCGGCCACGACTACGACCTCATCCTGGTCGACACGGCCGCGGCGCTCTCGGTCTACACCATGAACGCGCTGGTCGCCTCGGACCACGTCGTGATCCCGGTGACGCCCGAGTACCAGCCCGTCGTCGGGGCCGAGCAGACGTGGCAGACGGCCGGGCTCGTCCAGGACAAGCTGAACCCCCGCCTGGCGACGCCCCGGTTCCTCTTGACCCAGGTCGACGCCCGGCTCAACCGGCACGCCCGCTACGCCGAGTACCTCCGGGCCAAGTACCACGACGCCGTCCTGGCGACGGCCATCCGGACGTCGTCGTCGCTCGCCGTCGCCAGTAGGGACGGGCGGACCGTGTTCGACTCGCGCCACACGACGCGCGGCGCCGTCGACTACCTCGCGGCGGCCGACGAGATCGCGGGCTACGCGCTGGACGAGCCGGCCGCGAGCGCTCCGGCTGAGGACCCGCCGTCCGTGCCGGTCCCGTCCGAGTCGCACGGCCCGTCGGCCGCGTCGGCGCCCTCCCCGGCGACCTCGGCCCCCGATGCGCTCCAGCCCGATCCTCCGGCGGACGCCGACGCGCCCGTGCCGAGCCCGGCCGGGTGGGAGCGCCCGGGCCCGTCCTGACGCCGCCCCCTCGACCCCGCCCTCCTCGCCGCCTCCCGCATGGACCCCGTCTCGGCCGACCCATCCTCGTCCGCCCGCTTCACGTCCCGGTGGGGGCTCATCCTGAGCGTGCTCGGGATCGCCGTCGGGACCGGCAACATCTGGCGGTTCCCGCGGATCGCGGCGTCGAACGCGGGCGAGGACGGGGCCGGCGCGTTCCTGGTCGCCTGGCTCGTGTTCCTGGTGGCGTGGAGCATCCCGCTCATCATCGCCGAATACGCGCTGGGGCAGCGGGGGCGGCAGGGCGTCGTGGGCACGTTCGCGACGCTGGCCGGCCCGAAGGTGGCGTGGCTGGGCGCGTTCGTCGCGTTCGTGGCCGCGGCCATCATGTGCTACTACAGCGTCGTCGCCGGGTGGTGCGCCTACTACGTGGCCTCGTCGGCGCTGTCGGGCCTGCCGCCGACGAGCGAGGGGTCGCTGGCGGCGTGGCGGGCGTTCCAGGCCTCGCCCTGGCCCATCGTGCTCCACGGCGGGATGATGGCCCTCGGCGTGCTCGCCGTGCGCGGCGGCGTCAAGACCATCGAGCGGGCGAACACGGTGTTGGTGCCGACGCTGCTGGCGATCGTCGTGGTGGCCGTCGTGCGCGCGCTGACGCTGCCCGGCGCCGGCGCGGGCGTGGCCTACCTGTTCACGCCCGACTGGTCCACGCTGGGCTCGGCGTCGGTCTGGCTGGAGGCGCTGACCCAGAACGCCTGGGACACCGGCGCCGGGTGGGGCCTGATCCTGACCTACGCGGCCTACATGCGCAAGGAGGACGGCGTCGTCCGCAACGCCGTGCTGACGGGCGTCGGCAACAACACGGTGTCGCTTTTGGCCGGGACCATGATCTTCGGGATCGTCTTCGCCGTCCTCGGGCCCCAGATGAGCCAGGCCGAGGTCCTCGACGTGATGCGGACGAGCGGCGAGCGGAGCACGGGACTCACGTTCATCTGGATGCCGGCGCTCTTCGCCGAGATGCCGCTGGGCGCCCCGCTGGCGGTCCTGTTCTTCCTCGCCCTGACGTTCGCCGCGCTGTCGAGCCTGATCTCGATGATCGAGCTCTCGACGCGCGTCGTCGTCGACCTCGGGACGCCGCGCCGCAAGGCCGTCGCTGGCGTGGGCGTCGTGGCGTTTTTGGTGGGCGTGCCGAGCGCGCTGTCCGATCAGTTCTTCGGCAACCAGGACTTCGTGTGGGGCGTGGCCCTGATGCTGTCGGGCGCCTTTATCGCGCTGGCGGTCATCCGCCACGGCGCGGCCCGGTTGCGCGCCGAGGTGGCGACGGAGACCGACTGGCGGCTGCCCCGGCTGTGGGAGCTTTGGATCCGGTTCGCGATCCCGCTCCAGGCCGTCGTGCTGCTCGGGTGGTGGCTGTGGCTCGCGGCGACGGACTACTCCGAGAACTGGCTCGACCCGTTCGAGCCGTACAGCGCCGCGACGTGCCTGCTCCAGTGGGGGGTCGCGCTGGCGGCGCTGTTCGCTCTGAACAAGTGGATGGTCCGCCGGCTGGCGGCCCCGACCCCCGACTGATGGCCACTCCTCCGACCCCCCGCAGGCGCACAATACGCGATGTCGCCAGGGCCCTCCTCGCCGCCGGACCCCCCGCCGCTCTCGCCATCGCTTCGCTCCGCGCGAGACCGGCTGTCCCCCTTGAAGGGGGACAGTCCAGTCGCCCGTTGAGCAAAGCGATGGGCGACTGGACGGGGGGTCCTGCCGTCGTCGCCCTGGTGGCCGCCCTCGTCGCCGGCTGCGCCAGCGCCCCGCCGGCCGTGGAGGGGTCGATGCCTGGCGTCGAAAGGATCGAGTCGTCGGCCCGGCTCGTCCGGACGCCGGCCGAGGAGTCGGGCTACACGCGGACGAGCCGGCACCGCGAGGTGCTCGATGTCCTCCGCCAGCTCGAAGGGCTCTCGGACTTGCGCCTCGGCACGTTCGGCACGACCGTCGAGGGGCGCCCGCTCCCGCTCGCCGTCTGGGGCGCCGACGCGGCCACGCCCGAAGCCATCCGCGCGACCGGCAAAACGCGGGTCCTCGTCATCGGCAACATCCACGGGGGCGAGGTGGCCGGCAAAGACGCCATGCTGGAGTTGCTCCGTGATCTCGCCGCCGGCGAGCATTCCGCCTGGGCCGACTCGGTCGTGCTGATGGTGGCCCCGATCTACAACGCCGACGGGAACGAGCGGATCGGCTATGACAACCGGCCGTTGCAACTCGGGCCCGTTGGAGGGATGGGCGTCCGCCCGAACGCGGACGGGCTCGACCTCAACCGCGACTTTATGAAGCTCGCGTCGCCCGAGGCGCGCGCGCTCGTCGGCCTGATCCGCGACGCCGACCCCCACGTCGTCGTCGACCTCCACACGACCGACGGGACGGCGATGGGGTACCACCTGACGTATGCGCCCGGCCTGTCGCCGAACACGCCGGCCGGCATCGACGCCGACCTGTGGGACCGCTGGCTCCCCGCGATCTCGGACGCGATCCTGGCGACCGACGGCTTCGCCACGTACCACTACGGCAACGTGCCCGGCGCGTTCGGGGAGGAGGCCGCCGCGCCGCGTGGGTGGTACTCGTTCAGTGGCCAGCCCCGGTTCTCGACCAACTACGTCGGCTTGCGGGGGCGCTACGGGATCCTGTCGGAGGCGTACAGCTACGCCCCGTTCGCCGAGCGCGTGGCCGTCTCGCGGCGGTTCGTCGAGGAGATCGTCGAGCGCGTGTGGGAGGAGGCCACGTCGGTCCGCCAGCAGGCGAACCGGGCCGACGCCGAGCGCGTGATGGGGGAGGGGGTGGCCGTCCGGGCGACGTGGCAAGCGCTGCCGCGGCCGGTCGAGATCCTGCTGGGCGAGGTCGACACGGTCGCCCACCCCGTGACGGGCTCGCCGATGCTCCAGCGCCGCGACGTCCGCGTCCCCGAGACGATGCCGGCCTACGTCCGCTTCGGGCCCGAGGAGACCGTCGTCGCCCCAGCGCTGTACCTCGTGGCCGAGGACGCCGCCGACGCTGTGGCCGACCTGCTCGACGCGCACGGGATCGCGTACCGCCGCGGCGCCTTCCCGTCGTCCGGCCGCCAGCGGTTCCGCCTCGACAGCGTGCGCACGGCCGAGCGGCCGTTCCAGAACGTCCGCCAGCAGGAGGTCTTCGGGGCGTGGGAGCCGGCGTCCGGGGCGGGCGGATCGGGGCTGATCGTGCCCGTCGACCAGCCACTCGGCCGCGTGGCCGTGATGCTCTTCGAGCCGCGCTCCGACGACGGGCTCGTCACGTGGGGCGTGGTCGCCGACGCGCTCGCCGCGGGCCGCGTGCCCGTCGAGCGAACCCCCGCCCGCTAGCGGCACTTCGCCCACCCGCCGTGCGTTGAGCCCGCCGATCCAACGTTCCCCATGCGACCCCTCCTCCTCCTGACCCTGCTCGCCGTCGCCGGCTGCACGAGTGACACCGCCGACGCGGACGCCAGCGCCGACGCGGCCCCCGGCGCCGACCTCCCGCTCGTCGAGGTCGCCAGCGCCGAGGCGCTCGTCGACGACCTCGATGGGCTCGACGCCGACCTCGTCGTCCTCAACTTCTGGGCGACGTGGTGCGTCCCGTGCCGGCAGGAGTTCCCCGAGTTCGTCCGCTACGGCCAGGAGATGGAGGGCGAGGGCGTCCACGTCCGGTTCGTCTCGCTCGACCAGCCGACGGACCTCCCGCTCGTCCGCGCGTTCCTGGCCGAGCACGACGTCTCCGACCCGTCGTACCTCTACACCGGCCAGGGCGACGTCACGTCCCAACTCAACCCGTTCGTCGGCGGCGCGCTCCCCATCACGATGGTCCTGGACGGCGACGGCATCGTCCAGGACACGCACGTCGGGGTGATGAGCTACGACGAGCTCGTCGCCACCGTCGACGCCGCCCGCACTGGCTCCACCTCCTCATGACCCGACTCCTCCTGTTTTCTGCCTTGCTCGCTGTGGGCGCGTCCGCCCAAGGCCTGACCTACGGCGACCCGGTCCCGCTCGCGGCCGAGTCGTTCGCCACGGCCGACGGCGCCCAGTCCACGCTGGCGACGGCCGGCGGCCCGGCCGGGCTCGTCGTCGTGTTCTGGAGCAACGCCTGCCCCTGGACCGACCGCTACACCCCGCGCCTGGCGGACCTGGCCACGCGCTACACGCCGGCCGGCATCGGGTTCGTCCTCGTCAACGCGAACGACCCGGCCGTGTCCGAGCGCGAGACGCTGGCGGCCTCGCGCGAGATGGCCACCACGGCCGGCCTGGTGATGCCGTACCTGGCGGATCCCGACGGCCGGCTCGCCGCCGCGTTCGGGGCCACGAACGCGCCCCACGCCTTCTTCTTCGATGGGACCGGCGCCCTCCGCTACGACGGGACGCTCGACGACAGCCCGGCCTCGGCCGACCGCGTCCGCGTGCCGTACCTCGCGCAGGCCATGGACCAGAGCGTCGCCGGCCTGCCCATCGAGGTCCAGCGGACGCAGGCGTTCGGCTGCACCTTGAAGCGGGCGGTCGAGTGAGCAGTCTCATCGACACGACGGACCGACTCCGCCAGCTCTGCGACCGCGCCCGAGCGTTGCCGGCCGTCGCCCTCGACACCGAGTTCGTCTGGGAGCGGAGCTACTACCCCGGCCTGGGGCTCGTGCAAGTTGGGCTCGGCGGTGACGACATCCACCTGGTCGACACCGTCGCCCTCGACGGACAGCTCGGCGCGCTCGGAGACGTGCTCGAGGACCCGGGCGTGGTCAAGGTGCTCCACGACGCGGCCCAGGACTTGCAGATCCTGGCACGCGCGACCGACTCGCTCCCGGTCAACGCCTTCGACACCCAGCGCGCGGCGGGACTCGTCGGGCAGACGGCGACGGCGTCGTTGCAGGACCTGGTCGAGTGGGCCACGGGCGTCCGCCTCGAGAAGGGGGAGACCCGGTCGAACTGGCTCCGGCGCCCGCTCTCCGATTCGCAGGCCCGCTACGCCGAGGACGACGTCCGCTTCCTGCTCGACGTCTACGACACGCTGCTGGCCGAGGCCGAGGCCCGCGACCGGACGGCCTGGGTCGCCTCCGAGATGGAGCGCTACGACGAGCGCTCGCTCTACGACGAGGCCGACCCGAGCGACGCCGTCGACCGGCTCAAGGTGCGAGGGCTCGGCCGGATGTCGGGCCGCCAGCGCGCCGTGCTCCGGGCCGTCGCCGCGTGGCGCGAGGTCGAGGCCCGCCGCCTGGACCGGACGCGCCGGATGGTGCTCCCCGACGAGGCGCTGGCCCAGGTCGCCGAGCGGATGCCGAGGTCCGAGGACGACTTGCGCAAGCTCCGCCTGACCGACCGCCAGCTGGGCCGCTACGCCGACGGCCTGCTCGGCGCCGTCGAGGCCGGCGCCGCCGCTGAGCCCGAGCGGGTCGAGCGGCGCGGACGCCCGGGCCCCGACGACCACCGCCGTGCGGCTCGTCTGCTGGTGGCCCAGGGCTTCCTGGCCGGTCGCTGCGAGCGCCAGGAGGTCGACTCGGGCCTCGTCGCCACCAAGTCCCAGCTCGCGGCGCTTGTCGAGGCCGGGCCGGATGCCGTGGCCGAGGCCTTCCCCGGCTGGCGCTACGACTTCGTCGGGCGCGACCTGGAGGCGCTGCTGCGCGGGACGCTGGCGGTCCGCCTCGACGGCGAGGACGGGTGGCCGGTGGCGGCATAACTTCTGGTTCTACGGCGGCTTGCCATCCTGTAACCGTGCCCGAAGAGACCGTCACGATCACGCTCTCCCCCGACGAGGCGCTCGTCCTCCGCGCGTTCGTCGAGCGTGGCGACGAGACAGGCGACTACTCCCTCGTCCACGGCGGCGAGGTGGCCGCTCTGTGGAGGCTGGAAGGCGCGCTCGATAGGGTCATCGTACCGCCCGACGGCGACGACAGCTACGAGCAGTCGTTGGAAGCCGCTCGGGATCGGCTGGCGGAGCAAGCTGGAACGAAGGACTCGCTTCTGTCTCCGCAGGGTGGGCCGCCGTAGAACCCGCCGCTGCAGGCCGACCGAGGGCATCAGCGTGATTTGCTCCGGGCGGGGCGGCAGCGCATCTCGCGCTCTGACCTACCGCCCCGCCCTCAGCCCTCGGCGGCTGAGCGTCCATCTGTTATGCCTCCTGGTGCCCTTAGATAGGATACCGTGGCTATGCTCAACGTCTACATCGAGACGACTATCCCGAGCTTCTACCACGAAGTCCGAACCGAGCCTGAGATGGTCGCCCGCCGCACATGGACGCGGCAGTGGTGGGACGAGCATCGCTCCGCCTTCGACGTCCTCACCAGCGATGCTGTCGTTGACGAACTCGAACGAGGCGACCACCCGGTTAGGGCGGGAGCCTTGTCGCTGATCGAGCCGCTTGAGCTGCTCCCCATCGAACCCGAAGTCGTGGAGGTGGCGACGGCCTACATCCAGCACAAGCTCATGCCGAACGACCCACTCGGTGACGCGCTCCACTTGGCGCTGGCCTCCTACCACAAGTGCGACTTCCTGCTGACGTGGAACTGCCGCCACCTGGCGAACGCGAACAAGTTCGGCCAGATCAAGCGTATAAACACTATCCTGGGGCTGTTCGTCCCGACGCTAGTGACACCACTCGAACTGCTAGGAGGTACCGACGATGAAGGATGACCCGGCCATCAGGCGTGTGCGCGATGCGCGTCACGCGATCTCGGCGGAATGCGGGCACGACCCTCAGAAGCTGTTGGCGTACTATCGGACGCGAGCGCAAGAGCGCCAGCAACGGGAGCAAAAGGCACCCCCGAAGCTGTAGGAGCCGGGGAGATAGGTAACAGTTTAGACCGGGCACATCGGTAACACTTTCGGCTCAAGCTACGGCGGCCTGAAGCTTGAAGTCGCGCTCGTCGAGCCGCGCCAGCAGCACGTCGTAGAAGTAGACCGACCACACCCCGTCGTCTACCTCCTCGAAGGCGATCCACTCGTGCCCGAGCGCTTGGCTGATGAAGAGCTGCTGCCGCTTCCACTTGTAGGTGCCACACTTCGAGACCCACCGTACCTCGAAGTGCGCCGGATACTCCGGCTCCGATAGCGTCTCGGGCAGTGCCCGCTCGGAGCGGCGGTAGTGCGAAGCCGGGGTGTCGCCGCCGAGTGCCTCGTGGGGGCGCTCTTCGTTGAACTCCGCGCGGAAGCCGTCGAAGCGATCCTGTTGCTGCTCCCGATTCCGCTCGGGCGGGCGCGTCGTCTCTGCCTTGAGGTCCCTGTGCATCCGCTCGTGTCGACCATTCTGCTGCGGGCGGCCCGGCTCGATGCGGTGGTGCGTGATGCCCAGTTTGATCCACCACACCGAGAGCCGGGAGAGGCCGCAGAGCGCCTGTGTAGCGAAGGGGACCCCGTTATCGGTGCGGATCGCAGATGGGAGGCCGTAGGTGTGGAAGAGCCGCTCGAACTGCGCCTTCGCCCCGTCCTGCTTGACCGACGGCAGGCCCGTGCAGCCGAGCACGTAGCGCGAGTGCGCGTCGGCCACCGTCAGGGGGTAGCAGTAGAGGCCGTCGAGCGTCTTGAACTCGCCCTTGAAGTCGGCGCTCCAGACCTCGTTCGGAGCGGTGGTAGTCAGCGGCACCGCCCCCGGATGCCGCGCCGTGCGCCGCCGTCGGCGTGGCTCGACCAGACCATGGCGCTTGAGGATGGTCCCGACCGTCGAGGGCATCGGCAGCACGAGGGCGGGGTGACGCGGGGCGAGGTAGTCGAGGAGCTTGCGTGGCCCCCACCGTGGGTGCGCCTCCCGGCAGGCGACGAGGAGAGCCTCCACCTCCGGCGGGGTCTGGTGGGGGCACGTCTTCGGGGCGCGGTTCTGATCAGCAAGGCCGTCGAGGCCGCCCTCCTCGAAGCGGCCGAGCCACTTGTAGCCGGTCTTGCGGCTGACGTTGAAGCGAGCGCAGAGCTCGGTCATGGAGTAGAGGCCCTGCTGATGGGCGAGGACGAAGCGGGCGCGTTCGGTCATGGGGCAGGTCTTTATCCAGGGCATAGCGCATCGGGGCTGGTGATGGACTATGCCGGTGAACGGATCTGTTACCCATGTTGCCGGTCAGAAGTGTTACCCATGTACCCGGTCCGTACACCAAAGCGGGCTAACCCGCCGCTGCACGTCGACGCAGGACCTCCCGCAAGCGCTGTGCTCGCCGGGGTGGCCCGGCCCCGACGTTGGGGGTCCGCGCGGTCCGCGGCGACTTGGACACGGCTCGGCCCGGAGGTACGTTGCCGCACTGCGTCAAAGCGAATCCCATGACAGACTACCTCATCGTCGGCGGCGGGTCGGCCGGGTGCGTGCTCGCGGCCCGGCTGAGCGAGGACCCGGACGTCTCGGTCCTCCTCTTGGAAGCCGGCGACCGCGACGTCCGCCCCGAGATCCACATCCCGGCCGCGTTCTCGAAGCTGTTCCAGTCCGAGGCCGACTGGAACTACCACACCGTCCCCCAGCCCGGCGCGGGCGACCGCGAGCTGTACTGGCCGCGCGGCAAGGTGCTCGGCGGGTCGTCGTCGATCAACGCGATGATCTACGTCCGCGGTCACCCCGCCGACTTCGACGGGTGGGCCGCCGACGGGTGCGACGGTTGGGGGTTCGCGGACGTCCTGCCAACCTTCAAGCGGAGCGAGGACAACGTGCGCGGCGCGTCCGCCTACCACGGGGTCGGCGGGCCGCTCCGGGTCGAGGACCCGAAGGACCCGAGCCCGGTGAGCCTGGCGTTCCTCGACGCGGCCGAGGCCGTCGGGCACGCGCGCAACCCGGACTTCAACGGGGCCGAGCAAGCCGGCGCCGGGCTCTACCAGCTCACCCAGAAGCGGGGCCGCCGGGTGTCGGCCGCGACGGCGTTCCTGAAGCCGGCCTCGCGCCGGCCCAACCTGACCGTGCGGACCGGCGCCCACGTCCGCCGGGTCGTGGTCGAGAGCGGGCGGGCCGTCGGCGTCGAGGTGGCGGTCGACGGACGGGTTGAGCGGATCTCGGCCGAGCGCGAGGTGATCGTGTGCGGCGGCGCCGTCAACTCGCCCCAGCTGCTGATGCTGTCCGGGATCGGCCCCGCCGACGAGCTGGGGGCGTTGGGGATCGACGTCGTGCTCGACCGGCCCGCCGTGGGCGACAACCTCCACGACCACCTGATCGTCGGCCTCCACTACGCGCTGACCGAGCCCGTCTCGCTCATCAACTCGGAGGGGCTGGCGAGCGTCTTGCGCTACCTCGTCAGCCGGCGCGGGATGCTGGCGTCGAACATCGCTGAGGCCGGCCTGTTCGCGGACTCGACGGTCGGCGGCGGCGTGCCGGACCTCCAGTTCCACGTGGCCCCCGTCCTTTTTTCCGGCCACGGCCTGACGCCGCCGACCGACCACGGCTTCTCGCTCGGCCCGACGTTGGTTCGCCCGCTGAGCCGGGGCCGCTTGCGGCTCCAGAGCGCCGACCCGGAGGCCCACCCTCTTATCGACCCGAACGCGCTCGCCGAGCCGGCCGACGTCGACGTCTTGGTGGCCGGGCTCCGGCTGGCGCGCGAGATCGCCGAGGCCGGTCCGCTCGACCGGTTCCGCGGCGACCCGATCTCACCCGGCCCCGCGTCGTTCTCCGACAGGGATCTGGCCGCGCACGTCCGCCAGACGTGCGAGACGCTGTACCACCCCGTCGGCACGTGCCGGATGGGGGCGGACGAGGACTCCGTCGTCGACCCCGCGCTCCGCGTCCGCGGCGTCGAGGGCCTGCGCGTCGTCGACGCCTCCGTCATGCCGACGATCACCAACGGCAACACGAACGCGCCGACGCTGATGATCGCCGAGCGCGCCGCCGACCTGATCCGGGCGGCGGTGCCGGTGTCGACGGGGTGAGGGTGGAAGAGCGGGAGGAGGGTATCGGAGCGTGCTCTTGCCGTACGCCCACACCCCCGTACTCCTCGCCCTTCACCCCCCGACGTGCTGGCGGAGGACGTGCTCGATGCCCTCGACGAGCTGGTCCCAGTCGGCGGCGGGGTGCTTGGTGACCGTCACGAACTGGGGCACGATGAGCAGCGTCTCGACGCCACGGATGGCGAACAGGTCGCGGCCGAGGTCGTGGTCGTCGGCCTCCCGGGCCGAGTGGAAGGCGAACAGGCCCCCGTCGATGACGGAGGCGCCCTCGACCTCGAACTTGAGGCTGTCGGGGTTGGGGGTCGGGCGAGAAGAGATCGTCATGGGGGAGTGGCAACCTGGGGCGGGGGTGCCGTGTACGCCCCGTCCCTCTCCGTGCTCCGCCCCCTCTCGATGGCCCGTCCGCCTTTGCCGGCCGTCCCGCCGCCCGCCGTGCCGCCGCCGTCCGTCCCGCTCCCCGCGGACCCGCCGCCGGCAGGGCCTCCGGGCCCCCCGCCCGTCGGGGCGGTCCCGCGCGCCGTGCCGCCCGTCGCGCCGCCGTCCACGCTGCCGGCCCGGATCGAGGAGCCCTCGCCGACGCTCGGGGCCGCGTCGCCCCTGCTCGGCGGCGCGCCCGTGGTGGCCCCGGAGTCGCGGATGCTGCCGCCGCACCAGACCAAGCTGGACCGGGTGACCGGCCACCTCGCCGCGCTCTCGGCCGACCTGAGGGAGTGGACCGAGCTCCGGATCGACCTGGTCAAGCGCCAGATCGAGGGGATTCAGGCCCAGATCGAGCGGTTCCAGCACTACGCCAACGCCGCCGGCTTCTTCGTGCCGGCCGCGCTCCTGGCCCTGACCGCCGTCTTGTTCCTGTTCGTCACGATCGCCCTCGGGATCGGGGCCCTGCTCGGCAGCGTCGCGTGGGGCTTCTTCGTCACGACGGTCCTGCTCCTCGTCGGCGCGGCCGTGCTGGGCTGGCTCGGGCTCCGGAGTGTCCGCCGGGCGCAGGAGCGCGCGGCCGAAGCCCGCCGGCGAGAGCGCGACACCCAGAGCCGCGACCGCGAGAAGATCCAGAGCGACCAAGAAGAGTCCGTCCGCAACGCCGCCGCCTGACCCATGCCCACACCCGGCCCGCTGTCCCCCACCAAGGCCCTCGAGTCCGGCCCCGACTCGCTCCCCAGCGCGATCGTCCCGGACTCGGACCTCGCCAAGCTCCACCTCACGGCCGACCAAGTCCGCCAGCGGCTGATCGCGCGTGAGCGCGACATCCAGTACCACATCGACGCGCTCAAGCACGAGGCGATGACGGTGTTCGACGACGTCAACATCGACGGGCGCCCGCTCCCGGACCGGATCCGGGAGAAGCCCGAGCTGTTCGTGGCCGGGGCCGCTGGGGCGGGCGCGTTCGTCGGGATGCTGCTCGGGCTCTGGGCCCGGGCCAAGCGACGGCCCGACCCCGAGGACACCGTCGGGTTCGTCCGCGCGCGGCTCGACGTGGCGCTCGAGGAGGCGGCCCACCGGGTCGCGCGGGGGGAGGACACGGAGGCCGCGCTGCGCCGCTCGATGGAACCGATGCCGGTGGCCTACGGCGACACCGGCGCGGGCGCCGAGCGGGAACGGTCGTCGTCGCGGCAGGCGTTCGACATCGCGTTGCAGACGGCGGTCGGGTTCGGCGTCAAGGCGGCGATGGACGTCGTCGTCCGCCGGTACACGGGCCACGACGGGACGATCGACGCGCTCGCCGACTGACGCCGGCGGGCCCTCGCGCGAGGGCCCCCGTATCTTCGGCGCTCCCTCCACGCCTCCCGATGCGAATCGCTCTCTTCGGCCCTCCGGGGGCCGGCAAGGGGACGCAGGCCAAGCGCCTCGCCCAGGCCCACGGCCTCACCCACCTCTCGACCGGCGACCTGTTCCGTACGGCCATCCGCGAGCGGACGCCGCTCGGGACGCGCGTGAGCGAGCTCCTGGAGGCCGGCGAGCTGGTCTCGGACGACGTCACGAACGGGATCGTCGCCGACCGCCTGGAGACGCTGGCGCACGGCGACTTCGTGCTCGACGGCTACCCGCGGACCGTCCCCCAGGCCGAGTGGATCCTGGCCCACCTCGCCGACGCGGGCGCCCCGCTCGACGCCGTCGTGAGCCTGCGCGTGCCGGACGAGGCCGTCGTCCAGCGGCTGTCGCGGCGGCGGACGGACCCCGAGACCGGCGCCATCTACCACCTCGACTTTAACCCGCCCCCGGCCGACCTCGACGCCGACGCGCTGGTCCACCGGCCCGACGACGAGCCGGACGCGATCCGCCACCGGCTCGAGGTGTACCACCAGGAGACGGCGCCGGTCGAGGCGTTCCTCCGCGAACACGTTCGCTACTTCGAGGTCGACGGGACGGGGACGCTCGACGAGGTCCAAGGCCGGATCTCGGGCGTGTTGGCCAAGGACCGCGGCCTGGCCGGGATCTGAGGTGGCCGTCACGCTCGACCCCCCCCTCGCGGCCGTCGCCGCCGAGGTCGACGCCGCCCTCGCCGCGCTCGACCTGCCCGCCGAGCCGGCCGGGCTGTACGCGCCCGTCCGCTACGTGCTGGACGGCGGCGGCAAGCGGGTCCGCCCGGCGCTCGTGCTGCTGGCGGCCCAGGCGTTCGGGGGCGAGGCCGCCCGGGCCGCGGCGCTGCCGGCCGCGCTCGGCGTCGAGGTGTTCCACAACTTCACGCTCGTCCACGACGACATCATGGACCGCGCGGCGACCCGGCGCGGCCGGCCGACGGTCCACCGCCGGTGGGACACGCCGACGGCGATCCTGGCCGGCGACCTGATGATGGGCCTGGCGGCCCGGATGGTCGTCGGCGACGGGGACGGCGCGGGGGAGCGGGCGGAGGCCCACTACCGGACCGTCGCCCGGCTGTGCGAGGGGCAGACGCTCGACGTGGCCTTCGAGGCGCGCGACGACGTGACGGCCGACGAGTACCTCGCGATGATCGACCGGAAGACGGGCGCGCTCTTGGAGCACGCGCTCGAGCTCGGCGCCCTCCTCGGCGGTGCCTCGCGAGCCGCCGTCTCGTCGCTCCGCCAGGCGGGCGTGGCGCTCGGCCGCGCGTTCCAGATCCAGGACGACCTCCTCGACGTGACGGCCGACGCCCAGGCCCTCGGCAAGCCCATCGGCGGCGACCTGGTCGAGGGCAAGCGGACGTTCCTGGTGCTCACGGCCCGGCCCCGCGCCCGAGCGGCCGACCGCGACTGGCTCGCGGCCGTGCTCGACGGCGGCCTCGACCCCGACGACGTGCCCCGCGTCCGCAACCGGCTCGACGCCCTGGGCGTCCTCGACACGGCGGCCCAGGCCGTCGGCCACTTTACCGAAGCGGGCCGGGCCGGGCTCGCCTCACTCCCGCCCGGCCCCGCCGGCGACGCCCTGCGCGCGCTCGCCCTCGGCCTCGCCACCCGCACGTCCTAAGCCATGATCACACGCGAGGTAACGGTCCGCAACAAAGCCGGCGTCCACACGCGCCCGGCGTCGATGATCGTCCGCGAGGCGTCGCGGTTCGAGTCCGAGTTCTTTATCCGGAAGGACGGCTACGAGATCAACGGCAAGAGCATCATCGGCGTGATGACGCTGGCGGCCGAGCAGGGCGCCACGCTCGACCTGCTGTTCGAGGGCCCCGACGAGGCCGAGGCCGCCGACGCGCTCGAGGCCTTGTTCGAGCGCGGGTTCGGCGAGGCCATCTAATCCGGGCACGCGGTACGGGCGGCCTTCCGAGGTCGTCTCCGCCCCAGGCCGCCCGGCACCCCGCACCCTGTACCCCGTACCCATGACCCCAGAGCCCCCCGACACGAACGGAGCCGCCGGCCCCCCCGAGATCCGGGTCGAGGGGATCGGCGTGGCCCCCGGCGTGGCCGTCGGGCCGGCGTACCTGTTCGCGGCGGGCGCGTACCAGGCCGAGCCCGAGGAGCTCGACGCGGCCGACGTCGAGGCCGAGCTGGACCGGTTCGAGCGGGCCGTCCGCCGGAGCGAGCGCGAGCTGCGCAAGATCGTGGTCGTGGCGCGGGAGAAGCTGGGCGAGGGGTCGGCTGGGATCTTCGACGCCCAGGGCCTCATCCTCCGCGACCGCCAGTTCTACGACGCCGTCGTCCAGCGCGTCCGCGAGCAGGCGACGGGCGCGGGGTGGGCCGTCCAGTCGGTGTTGGCCGAGCACCGGCGGCGGCTCGAGGCGAGCCCGAACGCGGCGCTGCGGGAGCGGGCCGCCGACTTCCTCGACGTCCAGAACCGGGTCCTGCGCAACCTCCAGCAGGGCCGGGCGGTCTCGCGCATCGACCCCCACAAGGTGGTCGTGGCCGAGAACCTGACGGCGGCCGACGTGCTCCTGTTCAGCCGGCGCGGCGTGCTCGGCGTCGTCCTCGACTTCGGGGGCCCGACGAGCCACGTCTCGATCATGGCCCGGGCGCTCGGCGTGCCGGCCGTGGTCAGCTTGCACGGGCTCGCCGAGCACGTCCACGCCGACGACGTGGTGGTGGTCGACGGGTTCTCGGGGACCGTCATCGTCAACCCCGAGCCCGAGACGCTGGCGGCGGCTGAGGCCAAGGCCGCCCGGTTCGCCGGGCTCACGGCCGACCGCGACGCGATCCTGGCCGCGCCGTCGGAGACCAAGGACGGCCACCCGGTCGCGCTCCAGGCCAACGTCGAGTTCCGGGAGGAATTCCCGCTGCTCCACGAGTTTGGGGCCCAGGGCGTCGGCCTGTTCCGGACCGAGATGCTGTTCCTGACCCAGGGCCGCGCGCTCGACGAGGAGCAGCAGTACGCGGTCTACCGCGATGCCGTCGTGGCGGCGGCCCCGGACCCGGTCACGTTCCGGCTCCTCGACCTCGGCGGCGACAAGGTGCTGCCGATGGCCCGACGCGAGGCCAACCCGTTCCTGGGCTGGCGCGGGCTGCGGATCCTGCTCGACAAGCCGGACTTGCTGCGGCCCCAGCTCCGCGCCGTCCTCCGCGCCGCCGCCGCCGCGCCCGACGCCGAGCCGTCCAAGATCTTGTTGCCGATGGTCTCGGGCATCGACGAGGTCCGCCAGTTCCGGCGGACGCTCCGGTCGGTCTGCGCCGAGCTCGAGGCCGAGGGCGCCGAGTTCCGCGCCGACGTCCCGCTCGGCATCATGGTCGAGGTCCCGTCGGTCGCGCTCCAGGCCGACCTGTTCGCCCGCAACGTCGACTTCTTCTCGATCGGGACGAATGACCTGACCCAGTTCACCCTCGCCGTCGACCGCGGCAACGACCTGGTGGCCGGGCTCTACCGCGAGCTCCACCCGGCCGTGCTCGGGCTCATCGACCGGACGGTCCGCGCCGCCGAGGCCGCCGGCATCCCGGTGTCCGTCTGCGGCGAGGTGGCCGCCGACCCGCGCGTGACGCCGCTCTTGGTGGGCCTGGGCGTCCGGACGCTGAGCGCGTCGCCGGCCTATCTCACGCTCGTCAAGCGCGTCCTGCGCGCGTTCACGCTCGACGAGGCCCAGGACCTGGCCCGCCGCGCGCTCCGCCAGCCCGACGCCGACGCCGTCCGCCGCCTGCTCGAAACGTTCCTCGCCTGCCACAACCGCGACCTCGCCGAGCTCTTGGGCCTCGACGAGCCCGACGGCGGCCTCGCCCGCCGCATCGCCGACCGGATGGCGGCCGACCCCGCCGACTGAATGCGTGGAGCGTAGGGCGTCCTCCCCGTCCTCCGCTCGTCCCGCTCACTCCTTCGGGCTGAGGGGCTTCTCTGATCGTGTCCAAACAACACTCCGTCCTTCCCGCGTACGCGGGAATCCATACGGGCCTCGTGTTCGGCGAGCATCCGCTTATGGATCCCCGCGTGCGCGGGGATGACGGCTGCTTGGATGGGCAACCCGGGTCCCCCCCCGAGACAGGTCCGACCCTCCATCCCTCGCTTCCCCCACCGCCGCTCCTCCCCATGCCCGACCTGTACGACCCGTCCCTCGATCCCGGCGACATGCGCGCCGCCGTCCGCGCATTCCCCGACCACCTCGCGGAGGGCTGGCGCCGTGGCGAGTCCGTCGACGGGGTCGGCCTCGACGCGGGCTCGCTCGACGGGATCGTCCTGTGCGGGATGGGCGGGTCGGCCATCGGCGGCGACCTCGTCCGCGGCATCGTCGAGCCGACGGCGCCGCTGCCGTTCGTCGTCAACCGGGGGTACACGTTGCCCGGGTGGGTAGGGGAGCGGACGCTCGTCGTCGCGTCGAGCTACTCGGGCGGGACGGAGGAGACGCTGAGCGCGTTCGCCGACGCGAAAGAGCGGGGCGCCCGGCGGCTCGCCATCACGTCGGGGGGCCGCCTCGCCGAGATCGCCCAGTCCGACGGGCTCGACGTCGTAACCATCCCCGGCGGGTTGCAGCCGCGCGCGGCGCTGGGCTACTCGCTCGGCGTCGTCTTGCGGTTGGCTCGCACGTTGGGCCTGGCAACGCTGTCGGACGCCGAGTTCGAGTCCGCGCTCTCCGCCGCCCGCGACCGCGCCGAGCGCCACGACCGAGACGCCGACGGCAACCCGGCCCGCGACCTCGCGGCGTCGTTCGAGGACGCGCTGCCGGTCGTCTATACGGGCGTCGGGCTGCTGGAGCCGGTCGGGATGCGGTGGCGGACCCAGATGCACGAGAACGCGAAGCACCCGGCGGTCGGCAACGTGCTGCCGGAGCTGGACCACAACGAGATCATGGGGTTCGAGTCCGGCCCGCCCGCGCTGCTGGACCGGATGCACGTCGTGGCCCTGCGCGACGCCGACGACCACACCCAGGTCGCCAAGCGGTTCGACGCCACGCGCGACCTGGTGGCCGACGGAATTGCCGGGTGGACCGAGCTTCGGTCTGAGGGCGACTCCCGGCTGGCGCGGGCGCTCTCGCTCGTCCAGCTCGGCGACGCGGCCAGCTTCTGGCTCGCCGTCCGCAAAGGCGTCGACCCGACGCCGGTCGAGACGATCCAGGCGCTCAAGAAGACGCTGGCGTGAGCGGGCTCCGGGCCCTCAGCGTTGGAGCCCCCGAACGGCCTTGCTGCCCGGCGCCGATCCGAGCTAGCGTGGCCGGCCCGACCTGACACGCGACCCATGCGCCGACTCCTGCTCCTCGCCCTCCTCGTTTCGGCTCCCGCCGTCGCCCAGCCGGTCGCCGACGCAGCGTGCTCGTACGCCGACTGCGCGCTCCGCATCGAGCGGGGGTACTTCAGCACGCAGATCGTCCGCGGCTCCGTCGAGGCGCCCGAGACCGTCAGCCGGCTGTCGCTGTTCGGGGGGACGCTCGCGGACGCCGTCGCCGGCTCGCCGCTCGCGCTCGACCACGCCGAGCAGTCGCGGGCCGACCTCCGCGGCGGGTTCCTGATGGGGCTCGCAGGCGTCGCTCTCTACGTTGCTGCCATCGTCCCGAACGACGAACTGTCTGACGGGGTGCGGACAGGGTTCCTGACAAGCGGGATCGGGCTCTCCATCGGCTCGGGGGTGCTGCTCGCACGGGGGCAGCGGGGCCAGGCCCGGGCCGTCTGGGAGTACAACCGGACGTTCGCCGAGTGACGCCGGGCACGATGGGGGAGGGCCGGGGGGTTCTGCCCTTGCACCGGGCGGCGTTCGTGCCTAGCGTCCCCGAGCCGCGCGCGCGGCACCGATCTCCATGACGCACCGACTCCAGGGCGGACTCCGGCTCTCTCTCGTGGCGCTGGCCCTCGTCGGGCTGGCGGCGTCGGCGCACGCCCAGGGGTTCGGGCGGAATAAGATCCAGTACGAGGGGTTCGACTGGCACGTGCTCGAGACCGAGCACTTCGACGTCTACTACTACCCCGAGGCCGAGGACCTGGCCGCCATCGGGGCCCAGACGGCCGAGGACTGGTACACCGTGCTCGAGACGCGCTTCGACCTGTCGCTGACGCACCGCGTCCCGCTCGTCTTCTACGCGACGAACCTCCACTTTAAGCAGACCAACATCACGCCGGGGTTCATCCCCGACGGCGTCGGCGGGTTCTTCGAGTTCCTCAAGGGCCGCGTCGTGATCCCGGCCGACGGCGACCTCCACCGGTTCCAGCGCGTCATCCGCCACGAGCTGGTCCACGTGTTCACGTTCAACAAGCTGTCGCGCGTGCTGAGGGACCACCGCCGGCCGACCGACCAGTTCCTGCCGCTGTGGTTCACCGAGGGGATCGCCGAGTACTGGAGCGGCGAGCCCGACTTCCAGCACGAGATGATCCTGCGCGACGCCGTCGCCTCGAACTTTTTCGTGCCGCTCCACGACATGGACCGCATCGCCGGGTCGTACGTGATGTACAAGGAGGGCGAGGCGTTCTGCCGGTTCGTGGCCGAGACCTACGGCGAGGAGCGGCTGCTGGACCTGATCGAGGAGGCGTGGCGGGATACGGACTTCGGGCGCGTGATGGAGGTCGTGCTGGGGGAGGAGGGCGAGACGATCTCGGACCGGTGGGAGGCGTGGGTCCGCGCCCAGTACACGCCAAAGCTGGTCGACGTCGACGTCGCGTCGCTGACGACCCAGCCCGTCGGCGCGCGCGGGTTCAACGCGAAGCCGGTCGCCTGGACGCGGCCCGACGGCACGCGCGAGGTCCTGTTCTACTCGAACCGCGGGAGCTACTCGGCCGTGCTCGCCCAGCCCGTCGACGACGAACTAAAGCCAGCCGGCGAGCCCCGGGCGGTGCTCGAGGCCGGGCGGTCGCTCGACTTCGAGGCGTTCCACCTGTTCGAGAGCCGGCTCGACGTGAGCGACGACGGCGTCCTGGCCGTCGTCTCGAAGCGCGGCGCGACCGACGTGATCCACCTCTACGACCTGGTGGCCGACCGCCGGATCGTCATGCTCGGGTTCGACGAGCTGGTCGCCCTCTACTCGCCGACGGTCTCGGAGGGCGGGCGCGTGCTCGTGTTCGCGGGGATCGACCGGGGCGGCCAGGCCGACCTCTACCTCTACGACCGCGACGCGGGCGCGCTCCGCCAGCTCACGAACGACGCCTACACCGACAGCGCGCCCGACCTCAGCCCGGACGGGCGGACCGTCGTGTTCGCCTCCGACCGGACGGCGTGGGGCGCCGACGGCGCCACGAACTTGTTCACGCTCGACCTCGACTCGGGCGCCATCCGCCACGTCACCGCCGGTCCGCAGGTGGACTTGTCGCCGCGGTGGTCGCCCGACGGCCGGCGCTTGGCCTTCGCCAGCGCCCGCCGCGAGGCCGACGGCAAGTTCAGCGCCCAGGATCTCTGGGTCGCCGAGCTGAATCCGACGCCCGCGCTGGCAGGGGGCATCGTCGTGCCCGGGGGCGCCGAAGCCGTGGCCGACAGCGTCGCGGCGCCGCCGCCCGTCCGGCTCCGCCAGCTGACGCGGTTCGCGAGCGCCGCCTTCGACCCGTACTGGGTCGGCGACGGCGCCCTCGTGTTCGCCGCGTTCGAGGACTTCCGGTTCACCGTCCGCGCGCTCGACGTCGACTCGCTCGCGGCCGACCCCGAGCTCGTCGTCGACGCGGGCGCGGCGCCGGTGGCCCAGCCGTGGGCCCACGCCCGCTACGACGTCGAGGGCGAGCCGGGCGAGCCGTACGTCACGCGCTACCAGCTCGACATCGCCCAGGGCGGCTTCGCCACCACGACGACGGCCAGCGCCCAGGCCGGCGGCGCGACGGTCGCGTTCTCGGACATGCTGGGCAACGACCGGATCTACGTCACGGCGTACTCGGCCAACTCGCTCCAGGGCGGCCGGTCGTTCTTGGACGGGCTGAATGTGGCCGTCACTCGGCTCCACCTCGGCCGCCGCGCCAACGTCGGCTACGGGGCCTTCCGGCTGGCCGGCCCGCGCTACGACCGGACGGACCCGGCCCAGGCCTCGCGCATCCCGTCGTACGAGCAGCGCGTCGGCGTGCTGGGGCTGGTGAGCTACCCCCTGTCGTTCTTCCGCCGGATCGACGTCGAGACGTCGTTCGCCATCGGTGAGAAGACCGGCCTGCTGCGGTCGGCCGACCGCACGGCGTCGTTCGACACGTTGCGGACGGCGTCGCTGGCGAACGCGGTCACGCTCGTCGAGGACCACGCGCTCTACGGCCCGTGGGGGCCGGTCCAGGGCTTCCGCGGCAACCTCAGCGTCGGCTACACGACCGACCTGTGGCTGTCGAACGAGAGCTACTACTCGGTCACGGCCGACCTCCGGAACTACCTCCGGATCAGCGACCAGGTGACGTTCGCGTCGTGGGGGCTCGTCCGCGCGAACGTGGGCCGGCGGGCGCGGCTGAACCTCTTGGGTGGGTCGTGGTCGCTCCGCGGGTTCCCGTTCCTCCGCGTGCGCGGGTCGAAGCTGTGGTTCACGTCGCACGAGCTCCGGTTCCCGCTGGCGCGTCGCCCGCCGCTGTTCCCCGTCATCGCCGGCTTGCGCGGGGCGCTCTTCGCCGACGCGGCCCACAACTGGACCGACGGCTACAACGACGTCTTCCTCGACCCGGACTACTCGCTCCTCGGCCCAGGCGAGGACCTGTTGGTCGGGACGACCAAGGGGTCGTTCGGGGCCGGCATCCGGGCCAACTTGCTCGGGGCCGTCGTGCTCCGGTACGACGTCGGGTACCGGTTCAACGACGGGTTCGACTGGTCCGAGAAGCGGCCGTTCAGCCAGTTCTTCTTCGGCTACGACTTCTGATGCGGCGCCTGCTCCTGCTCGGGCTCGCGCTGGCGGGCTGCTCGTCGATCCAGCTCGGCGCCCCGCTCGGGGCTCCGACGGCCGAGGCGCCCTCGTTCCCGCTCGGCCTGCTGTGGGAGCGCGACGCCGACGGCGCGTTCGGCCCGTCGGCCGCGCGCGTGACCGACCGCTACGTCGTCGTGGGGACGCGGAACGGGGAGGTCGTCGTGATCGACCGTGAGACGGGCCGCGTCGAGGGCACGGGCGAGTTCGGCGACAGCGTCGAGGGGCAGCTCGCGACGTCGCCCGACGGCGAGACGCTCTACGTGCCGACGGCCGAGCGCCGGGGCGGCGTCGAGGCCTACGACGTCCGGCGTGGGCGCCGGCAGTGGCGCTGGCGCGGCGGGGCCGTCCAGGCCGGCGTGGCGCGCGTCGAGGAGACCGTCGTCGTGGGGACGCTCGACGGCCGCGTGCTCGGGCTCGACGTGGCGACGGGCGACGAGCGGTGGGAGCGGCCGGCCACCGACAACGCCCAGATCCACGCGGCGCCCCAGCCCCTCGGCGCCGACGTGGTCGTGGCCGACGACGCCGGCCGGGTCGTCCGCCTCGACGCGGCGACGGGCGCCGAGCGGTGGGCGGTCGGTGTCGGCGGGCCGGTCTACGCCGCTCCGGCCGTCGCGGGCGACGCCGTCTACGTCTCGACCACGCGCGGCGGCGTCACGCGCTTGGACGCGGCGACCGGCGCCGTCGTCTGGCAGACGCAGGACGACGACCCGCTCCGGGTGACGACGGTGGCCCCCGGGCCCAGCCTGGCGGTCGGGTTCAGCGACGGGTCCGTCCGCGCGCTCGACCCGGCGACGGGCGCCGAGCGCTGGCGCGTCGTCGGCGACGGCAACGTGACCGGCGAGCCGGCCTGGGTCGGCGACCGCGTCGTGTTCGGGACGCTCGACAAGCGCCTGGTCGTGGTCGACGGGGCAACGGGCCGGGAGGAGTGGTCGACCGAGCTCCGGGGCCGCGTCAAGAGCGCCCTCGCCGTCGGCGGCGGGCTCCTCGTGGTGCTCGTCGAGCCGCGCCACGTCGTCGCGTTCCACACGGCGCCATGATCCGGCTCGCGTTTCTGCTCCTGCTCGCCGGGCCCGCCGTCGCCCAGACCGCCCACGTCCGCGTCGAGGCCCCCGCGGGTGAGGTCGTGGTCGACGGCGTGCGGGCGGGCGCGGCCGGCGAGTGGATCGGCGTCGAGGCCGGGACGCGCGAGGTCGTGCTGCTCGACGACGCCCAGGCGTGGGACCCGCGCCGGGCGTCGGCCACGGTGACCGTCGCGGCCGGCGACTCGGCCACCGTCGCGCTCTCGCTCCCGACGCGGCTGCGCGTCGAGACGTTGCCGATCCGGGCGCTCGTCGTCCGCGAGCGGAACGGCGTCCGCGACACGCTGGGGACCGCCCCGCTGACGGTCGAGACCGACGGGCCGGCCGTGCTGATCGCGGCGCTCGACGGCTACCAGGAGGTCCGCCAGTCGGTCGGCGCCGGCGCCGAGTCCGTCACGCTCGTCCTCCCCCTCCGCGCCGACGCCGTCCCCGAGACCGCGCTCTTGCCGACCGAGCGGTCCACGCTGGGCCGGACGCTCATCGACGTGGGCATCGGCGCCGCGGCGCTGGCGGCCGGGGCCGTCGCGGTCCACTACAAGTTCCGGGCCGACAGCGCCGACGACCGCTACCGGGCCGAGGGCTCGGCCGACTTCGGGAACGAGGTCGTCCGGCAGGAGGCCCTGCGGCTCGACCGGTACTCGGCCGTTGCCTTGGGCGCGATGCAGGTCGGGATCGGTGCGTTGGCGCTCCGGTTCGTGCTGCGGTAGGGCAGGAGGGGAGGTCGGCGGTGGGGCCGCCTGCGCGCGCGTCCGGGCTCCGCCGCACTCCCTGCGAACCGGGAACGCCGGGCGGGGGCGTCGGTAGCTTCGGGCCATCCCCCTCGACCCATGCTCAAAGAGACGCTCGCCCGAGACCTGAAGGACGCCATGCGTCAGAAGGACAAGGTCCGCCTGACCGCGATCCGGATGCTCCAGTCCGCCATCACGGAGAAGGAGAAGTCCGGCGACGGCCCGGCGACGGACGACGAGCTGGTCGCCATCGTCGCCAAGCAGGCCAAGCAGCGGCGCGACTCGATCGCCCAGTTCCAGGAGGCCGGCCGCGACGACCTCGCCGAGCGCGAGGCGGCCGAGCTGGGCTACATCGAGGCCTACCTCCCGGCCCAGGCGACCGACGAGGACATCCACCGGGTCGTCCACGCCATCGTCCAGCGGACCGGGGCCACGACCATGAAGGACATGGGCCGCGTGATGGGCGAGGCCATGACCGAGCTCCGCGGCGTCGCCGAGGGCTCGCGCGTCCAGGCCGTGGTGAAGGAGCTGCTCGGCGCCGGGTGACGGGCCTCGACATGGTCCTGGGGGCGGTGCTAGCCGTCGGCCTGTGGCGCGGGCTGCGGACGGGCGCGCTGATGCAGGTCGTCGGGACGGTGGGCTGGGTGCTCGGGTTCGTTGCCGCAACCGCGCTGATGGCGCCGGTCGGCGAGGGGGTGGCCGCGAGCCTGGGCGTGAGCCCGCGGACGGCGCCGGTCCTGGGCTTCATCGTCGTGTTCGGCGCCGTGCTGGCGGCGCTGACGACGGCGGCCCACGTCGTGCGAAAAACGTTGGAGGCGATCAAGCTGGGCGCGCTCGACACGGCGGCCGGCGGCGCGCTCGGCGCGCTCCGGGCAGCGTTTGGCCTCAGCGTCTTCCTGCTGGCCACGTCGTTCGCCCCGATCCCCGGCGCCGGCCCCCTCCTGGTGGACGCCGAGGACCGCCAGGCGTCCGTCCTCTACGACCCCATCGAGGCGCTGGCGCCCGAGGTCTGGTCCGTCGTCCGCACAGTCACGCCGGGCTTGCAGGCCGCGCTCGTCGACAAGTTCCACACGTGGCAGGAGGGGCGGCCGGAGTCGGTGACGGGCGAGGAGCCGCTGGAGTAGCTCGCTCCGCTCGCGGGAAGTGGGAGCGGGGAAAGGGGAAATGGCAGAGGGTTGGCTTGCGTCTCCGAGACCTGGCCGGCACCTTCCCCAGTCCCCAGTCCCCAGTCCCCAGTCCCCAGTCCCCAGTCCCCAGTCCCCAGTCCCCAGTCCCCAGTCCCCACTGACACAAGGCCGACGCCGGCCGGCGCTAGCTTGGCCGCCGGTCGTGCAATCGAATGATCCCCCTCCGGCTCCGGCTCACCAACTTCCTGTCGTACGGCGAGGCCGCCCCGGTCCTCGACCTGGAGGGGATCCACGTGGCGTGCCTCTCGGGCGGCAACGGCCAGGGCAAGAGCGCGCTGCTCGACGCCATGACGTGGGCCGTCTGGGGCGAGGCCCGCAAGTCGGGCGAGGCCCGCAAGCCCGACGAGGAGCTGCTCCGGGTCGGGACGCGGGCGATGGAGGTCGACTTCTCGTTCCGCGTCGGCGACGTCGAGCTCCGGGTCGTGCGGAGCTACACCCAGTCGGCGAGCGGGAAGACGTCGAAGCCCGGGCTCGAGCTCCAGGTCCGCGACGGCGACGGGTGGCAGGCGCTGACGGCCGAGTCGGTCCGGGCCACGCAGGCAGCCATCGACGAGCGCGTCGGGATCGACTACGAGACGTTCATCAACTCGACGTTTTTGCTCCAGGGCCGGAGCGACGAGTTCACCAAGAAGAAGCCCGGCGAGCGGAAGGAGATCCTGGGCAAGATCCTGGCGCTCGGCCGCTACGAGGCGATGGCGGGCCGGGCCGGCCAGCGGTGGTCGCGCCTGCGCGAGCGGGCGACGGCGCTCGAGGCCGAGGGCGAGCGGTTGGACGCCGCGCTCGAACCCGTCGGCGAGTGGGAGGCCGAGCGCGAGGCGGTGGCCCAAGCGGTGGCCGAGGCCCGGGCCGAGGTCGACCGGGCCGCCGCGACCGTCGCCCGGGCCGCCGCCCGGATCAGCGCGCTCGACGCCGCCGCGCGCGAGGCCGAGGCGCTCGCCGCCGCCCTCGCGGATCTCGCGGCCCGCCTCGCCGCCCTCGACCGGGACGACGCGGCCGTCGGCGCCAAGATCGAGGCGGCCGACGCGCTCTTGGCCCGCGCCGACGCCATCGAGGCCGAGCACTCCCGCTACGAGTCGCTCCGCCAGCAGCGGGCCGCCCTTGACGAGAAGGCCGCCTTGTTCCGAGGCATCGACGGCCAGCGGCACACGTTGCGCCTGGAGCTCCAGCAGCGGACGGCCGAGGCCCGCGCCGAGATCGTCTCCTCTGAGGCGGCGCTCACGACCCTCGATCGCCAGATCGAGTCGGACGAGGTGGCCGTCGCGAGTCAGGCCGAGGCCGAGGCGGCGCACGCACGCGCCGTCGCCGCCGCGGCCGATCTGGCTCGCCACGAGGCGGCAGCGGCCGAGCGGACCCGGATCGACCACCGCGTCGAGACCATCGACAAAACGCTCGCGGCCGACAAGGGCGCGCTCGAAGGCAAGTGGGCCCAGGTCGTCGAGGAGGGCAAGCGGCTGGCGGCCGAGGTCAAGGGGGCCGAGGCCGTAGACACGGACGCGCTCGACGCGGCGGTCCGGGCAGGCACGGCGGCGGCCGAGCGGCGCGAGGCGCTGCAGGCCGAGGGGACCGAGGCGTCGCGGGCCGTCGGCGCCCTCGACGGCCGGCTCCAGTCGCTCCTTTCCGACCGTGCCCGCGTCGAGACGCGCCGCCAGAAGCTCGCGGCGTCCGACGACGAGACGTGCCCGACGTGCGGGACCGACCTCACCGAGGCCCACCGTGCCGAGGTGCTGGCCGTCACCGACGCCGAGCTCGCCGAGATCGCCGAGGCGACGCGGGAGACGACCGCCGAGCGCCAAGCGGCCGTCGCTCGGCGCGACGCGCTCCGGGCCGAGTTCGTCCGCTTGGGCAAAGCCGTCGAGGCCGGCGGGGAGGCCGCTCGGGCGCTCGCCGCCGCTCGGGACCGGGCCGAGCGCGTCGCGGCGGGGGAGGCCCGGCTGACGGAGCTCCGCACCGAGGCCCGCCGCTTGCGCCGCCAGATCGACGACGAGGCGTTCAGCCCCGAGGCCCGCGCCGAGCGGACGACGCTGGCGGACGCCCGCGCCGAGATCGCCTACGACGCCGAGGCCCACGCCCAGGCCCGCGCCGACGCCGCGCTCCGCGACCACTGGGCCGGCGTCCTGCGGACGCTCGCCGTGGCCGGGGAGCGCCTGGCCGGCGCCCGCGCCGACCGCACCCGGCGGGCGTCCGCCCTCGTCGAGCGCCGGGCGGCCCTCGACCGCGGCGACCACAACGCCGACGGCCTTCGGCGGATGGCCACGCTCGACGCCCAGGTCGCCGCGCTCGGCTTCGACCCGGCCGAGCACGAGCGCGTCGGCAAGGCCCTCGACGCGCTCGCCGACGCGCCCCGCCGGCTCGCCGAGCTCCTCGACGCGCGCCGCCAGCGGGCCGAGCTGGGCGAGCGCCGCGCGGCCCTGGCCGCCGACCGACGCGCCCTCGTCGCCGACCGCGAGTCCCGGCAGGCCGCCCTCGACGCGCTCCAAGAAAAGCTCGCCGACCGCGTCGTGGCCGACCAGGAGCGCGCCCAGGCCGAGGCCGCGCGCCAGGACGCGGCCGGCCGCCTGGCCCAGGCCCAGGGCCGGCTGGGAGCGCTTACCGAGCGGCTCGACCGGGCCGCGCGCGACCGCCAGCGCCGGACCGAGCTCCGCGCCGAGCTCCGCGACGTCAAGCGCGAGCGGGCCCTCTACGGCCACCTCCGCCGCGCGTTCGGCAAGAACGGGATCCCGTCGCTCATCATCGAGGAGACGCTGCCCGAGATCGAAGCCCGCGCCAACGCGCTGCTCGACCGCCTCAGCCGGGGGCGGACGCGCGTCGCGCTCGAAACGCTCAAGGACAAGAAGACGGGCGGCGGGACGAAGGAGACGCTCGACATCCGGATCACCGACGACCAGGGCGTGGCCCGGTCCTACGAGACGTACTCCGGCGGCGAGGCCTTCCGCGTCAACTTCGCCCTGCGGATCGCGCTCAGCCAGATGCTCGCCGAGCGGTCCGGCACCCAGATCCGCACGCTCGTCATCGACGAGGGGTTCGGAACGCAAGATGCCGAGGGGTTGCAGCGGTTGATCGGAGCCATCCGCGCCATCCAGGACGACTTCGAGACGATCCTGGTCATTACCCACCTCGACGAGCTCAAAGACGCCTTCCCGATCCGGATCGAGGTGCGCAAGGAGCCGGTCACGGGCTCGACGTTCGACGTGATCGGGGCGTAGTCGAGGAGTGGGGGGTGTGGGAGGAGGGGGCGGTGGCCACGGTTACGCTCCTGCTACGTCCGGTTGATCTGTCTCCGTTCGTCGCTGTGGGAGTGCGGAGGGCGAGGGTGTGGGAGTGAACTCCCCCTCCCACACTCATGTCACGTCTTGGTTTGTGCTCCACTCCCCAGCTGAGTGATCCCCGCCTTCGCGGGGATGACTCAAAAACGTTAGACGGGATCGCGGAGAAAGCCGTGCACTCTCCTACGAGGTCCCCTCTCCCCGAGGGAGAGGGACAGGGTGAGGGGGAAATCGGGAGGAGCACTCATGCACAGCGAACTCTCCGACTCCGTATTAGGGCGTGTGGACAATCACCCAGATCGGCTCTCACGGGCCAGATCCCGCCCTCACCGCGTCGCACTCGTCGTCCGGGGCTACGGCCCCGGACTCCTCGCGCTCCTTGCGAGGCCGAAATCGTGACCTCGTGCGAGCCTGACCCCGCGAATGTCCCCACGCCCTAGAGAGCAGGTATCACACACCCCTCCCGCATCCGTCACTCCGGCGCCGTCGCTCGCGCCAGCGCGGGCCCGATCCCGCGGCGGCGGACCACGACCACGCCGGCCACGATGAGCGCGCCGCCGGCCACCTGGAGCAGCGTCACCGTCTCCCCGCGCAGGACGACGCCCGCGACCACGCCCACGACGGGGACCAGGTTCGAGAACGCCGCCGTCCGCGACGCGCCGACCTGCAACACGGACTCGTTCCAGATGGCGTAGGCCAGGCCCGTCGAGAGCCCGCCCGAGAACAGGATCGCGCCGACCTCGACCGGGCCGAACGCCGGCCACTCGACGGTCGGCAGCTCGGGCGCGGCCAGCAGGAACAGTCCCGGCGCCGAGACGACGATCCCCCAGAACGTGAGCCCCAGCGCTTGACCTGCTGGTGCAACGACACAGCAGGTCTGGCGGGTGCCTCCCTCATCCCGTGCCCTACGACCCGTGTCCCACCAAAGCTTTTTGAAGGGTGACAGCCGCTCTTTGAGTCGTCCGGCAACGGAGTGATCCGACCCCGCCCTCGATGTTCGAGTATGGCACGGCGGCCTCCGCGAAGGGGTTCGCGTCCGACCTTGTGACAAGCTCTCGCCACCACTCGACGTAGGCCCTGTTCCCCACGTTCAGCAGGGCCTCGTAGGACCGGACGTCGGTGCCGGCCGAGACGGACGGGACGATCACGGCCTCGAAGGTCTTCCCGTCGAACTGTGCGTCGCCGAAGGGGGCAAGGGAGAAGGTTGCGCGGTTGCCGGACCCTTGGATCGCTGTCCAGAACGACTCGTCCCGAATCGACGGGTTGTCCGTCTCGAAGACCACGCCCAGCGTGTCGCCCGTGGCGGTCAGCGCTTCGAGGGTCAAGACGTAGTTGTCGCCGCGTCCAGCGGGGTCGGAGAAGCGGACGGAGAGACCCCCCCCCGGTGCGCCCTCGACTCGGAGCCCCTCGACCGGCGACGGGACCGTACAGGCTGATCGTACAGAAGGGAGTCCAGGAGCCGAGACGCCGAGAACGTAGCTCTCGCCCGCCGAAGGGCTGCCGCCGCCGACATAACCCCCACGGGTCCCGTGCACGAACGTGGTCGTCTGACCCGCGGGACCCGAAGCGACGACGGTCGCGTCGCTCACCCACGTCGAGTCGAGGGGCTCGTTAAGCCCGACCGTCCGCTCGACCTGTACGGACCACCCCTCGCCCGCGGTCCACTCGGCGTCTACCGCGAGCACGGGGACGGCGTCGTCGGGGTCCGGTGTGATGAGGGTCTCGCACCCGCCAGCCACGACCAGCGCGAGCACGGACGCAAGGGCCTGCCTAGAAAGCCCGTTGGTAGCTGACATGGGGGAGAATTGGAAAGAGGCTCGTCGATTTGATTTGGCGGACGTAATCGGTCTCGCCCGGGACCGTGGCGACCTCGGCCACCGTGAGGCTGAGCGCGAACGGGTTCTGTCGGTTGTAGACGTTGTACGCCCCGACGGACAGAGTCCCGCGGCCGATGTCGCGGGCATACGACACGTCGAGGCGGTGGTAGGTGGGGAACCGTCCGCCATTTCGGGGGCCGTACTGGAACTGGTCGGCGCTGAGGTACCTCCCAATGGGGAACGTGGCGGCGAGCCCAGTCGCGGCCACCCAGGTGGCGCCGAATCGCTGGTGGGCGCTCAGTGCGTAGGACAGGGTTACGTTCGCGTTGTGGGTCCGGTCGTATCGGTACGGGAACGGCCGGCCCGCCTCGATCTCGGGGAACGAACGCATAGACCGGGAGAGCGAGTAGGTCGCCCATCCCTCCAGCCGGCCCACCGTCCGCCGCGCCGAGATCTCAACACCGTAAGCGGTCCCGCCGCCCGTGGTCACCGCCTCTTCCCACGCGGCCCCGGAGGGAAGCGATCCGCCCGGGTTCCGGTACTCTACGAGCCCGTCCATCTCGCGCGCGTACGCCCCGACGGTGACCTCGCCCCCCGGCCGTCGCCAAAGGACACCGACGGAATACTGGGTGCCGGAAGCCGGGGGAAGGCTGGCCGTGGCCGGGACCCAGAGGTCCGTGGGGAGACCGATCCCGGCGTTCGAGAGGAGGTGGAGCGGCTGCCAGTGCCGCTCCACGGACGACGTGACCGTCCACGACCCGCCGAGCGGGGCCGTGATCCGGAGCCTGGGCTGCGGCCCCAGGAAGACGACCCCGTCGACGCCGTGCACGTCGAGCCGGAGACCGACCGCGACGCGGACGGACCGGGCCAGGCGGACCTCGTCCTCGACGTAGACCGAGGACGTCACGGTCTCCGCACGCGCGTCGGCCTCGGCGAACAACGGGGCGCCGACTCCCCGCGATTCCCGGATGAGCCGGACTGGCTGGTACGACTTGAACGAGACCCCGCCTCCGAACCCGACGGAGTGGTCCGGGTGCGGCGCCCATTCCGCGTCTGCCCGAACGGACCAGTCGGTCAGGCCTGACCCCTGCTCGAACCGGTACAGCCGGTCATCGTCGCCGAACGACGCCGTCCGGACGCGGGCGACATCGAACCCGTACCTGCTGTACGCGGCGACCGCGCTGGCGAACATCCGGGGTCCGAACCGCCGGGTCGCCCGTACTGTCCCCGTCAGGTTCCCCCAGGCGAGATCGTCTTGATCGGTTTCCTCATCCTCCCCAAAGGCCTCCCGGGCACGCCCGTAAAGGTGGTCCCGGCCCGCGTACGCGCTCGCGAACAGGCGCGTCTGCGAATCCAAGTCGTACGACGCCTTTGCCGTCCCGTCCCAGAATGCGTACCCGGCCGAAGCGCGGTACCCTTCCTCGTCACGGTCGAGGAAGAGCCGCGTGAAGAGGTCAGCGTACGTCCGGCGCCCCGCGACCAGGAACGCCCCGCGGCCCCCGGCGAGCGGTCCCTCAATCGTCGCCCGCGAGGCGAGCACCCCGACCGAGCCCACGCCACCCACCCGGTCCCGTCGGCCGTCTCGGGTGACCACCTCGAGCACTGACCCCAGCCGCCCGCCCTCCTTCGCCGAGAGCCCATTCGTCGCGAGCCGGACGCTCTGGACTACGTCGGGGTTGAAAATGGAGACGGCACCGAAAAGGTGGGCCGCGTTGTAGACCGTCGCGCCGTCGAGGAGGAGAAGCGTCTGATCCGGTGACCCGCCCCTCACGTGGAGCCCCGTCGTTCCCTCCGCCCCCTGCGCCACGCCTGGGAGCAACTGGACGACCTTCATGACGTCCGCCTCCCCGAGGAGGGCCGGGACCCGGCTCACCTCCCGGGCCGAGAGTCGGATGCCGTCGGACGCGGCGTCCGAACGGGCCGCCTCGATGGCGACTCCCCCGAGGGAGTCGACGCCCGGGACAAGCCGGACGACGATGGGTGCGGGGTCAGACGAGGCGACGGTCAAAGAGCCGGGGACATAGCCGAGATACCGTATGGAAAGCGCGAGGGAGTCGACCCCAGCCGGGAGACCGAGCGAGAAGTGGCCGTAGGCGTTTGTCGTGGTCCCTACCCCTAGCGCCGGAGCGTACACCGACGCGCCGGGCAGAACCTCCGACGTGACCGCGTCGACGACCGACCCGCCGACGGCCGACGGCTGTGCGACCGCCGCGGCCGACGCGCAGACGAGCGCGACGCTCGCAAGCGTCCGGTGGCACCGAGCCTTCAAGCTCGGTGGGGGGGGCGCGCGATGGGGGTCGACCATAGAGTGATGGGTTCACGGAGCGACGGGCGAACCAGTCGACTGGTTCGCCCGTCGTCGTACCAACTTGGGAGGACGAGGCGGTTAGTAATCGTCGCAGGAGTCTTCGTCGGGGTTGTCTAACGAAGTTCTCTGCGCGCTCGCTATGGTCCCGCCGCTCGGGGTGAACCAGTGCTCGCTGTAGGACACCTTCGTACCCGGACCGCGCGAGTCCCGGGCCTCAACGAATACTTGGCCCCGATTCCCATACGCACCCTTGTCCGTGCACAGCCCCTCGTCTTTCCCGACGACCCGAGCGCCCACGAAGGCGTTTGGGAAGTCAGACGGCCGGGCGTCCACGAAACGCGGTTGGTCGACCTTGCAGTCGCTGGAGTTGGTCGGACGGATCGTCGAGGTGAGGATCTCGGTCTTCGCGTTCATCCGGAGCCGAGTCCATGAGATCCACGAGGCGTGGGAGTAGGAGGCCCGGACCCACCGGGTGGCCCCCGAGGCCAGCGTCCGCTGCCCGTAATCGGTGCAGCCGAACGCACGCTCGTTGTTGGGGTTGATGACCCCTGCGTTCGGGGTGCCACCGGGATAGAACCGCTCAACCTCCTGGCCGGTCGACGTCAGCGTCACCGTCGAGGACGGCTCGCCACCGCGGCCGAGCTGGTACGTCCGGTCTCCAATGACCACGCGACCGGCCTCGTCCGCGAGCGCGAGCTCCTCGGGCGGGGCGAAGTCGGGGTGGTCGCCGTAGGGCCGGAGGCTCTCGTGAACGAGGACGGGGGAGCCTGTCGCGAGCGCCCGCTCCCTGACGGCCGCCGCCGCCTCGTCGAATGCGTTGCCGGAGGCGAAGGTGCGAAGGTCGAGGTCGCCGCTCACGTATTTGATCTGGAGGTCGCCCGTGAGTGAGGCCGCCGTGTTGGGGGCGTCGCCAGCGCCACTGGGGGCGGTGGAAGAGTCGCACGCGCTGAGCGCCAGGAGTGCGGTCAGCACGACGAGTTGTGGTTTCATCAGCGTATGGGGTTTGATGGGTTGCACGCAGAGGGACAATCCCTCGCGAAGCGGTGCCGATGGTAGTCGGGGAGGGGGGGGGGGCGTCAAGTACGAATGGGAAATAAATCTGTCTGTCTGAACGAGCACCTGATCTGGCAAGGAACCGATGGGCGCAAGTCCATCAGGGGGGCACGAATCCGAGGAACGGATACCACACACTCCTGCCGGAGCCAGCAGCCAGATGACACTACTCCGGGGCCGTCGCTCGCGCCAGCGCGGGCCCGATCCCGCGACGGCGCACCACGACCACGCCGGCCACGATGAGCACGCCGCCGGCCACCTGGAGCAGCGTCACCGACTCGCCGCGCAGCACGACGCCCGCGACCACGCCCACGACGGGGACCAGGTTCGAGAACGCCGCCGTCCGCGACGCGCCGACCTGCAACACGGACTCGTTCCAGATGGCGTAGGCCAGGCCCGTCGAGAGCCCGCCCGAGAACAGGATCGCGCCGACCTCGGCCGGGCCGAACGCCGGCCAGTCGACGGTCGGGAACTCCGGCGCGGCCAGTAGGAACAGTCCCGGCGCCGAGACGACGATCCCCCAGAACGTGAGCCCGAGCGCCGACGCGCCGCGCTGCAAGAGCGGCCGGGACAGCGTCGTGTAGAGGCCCCACGCGAGTGCGGCGGCCAGCATCAGGGCCACGCCCGAGCCGTCGCCCTCGAACGCCGCGCCGGGGTTGCCGACGACGACGAGCCCGACGCCGACCAGGCTCGCGACCATGCCGGCCCACCCGAGCGCCAGCAGCCGCTCGTGGCCGAGCGCATGCGCCGCGACGGCCGTCCACGCCGGGCTCGACGCGATCAGCAGCGCGCCCGTCCCGGCCGAGACCCGGTCGATCCCCAGGATGAAGACGGCCTGGTACGCCAGGATCCCCAGCAGCCCGATCCCGACCACGCGCGCCGGGCCGGCGGCGAACGTCGCGGCCGGCGACACGCCCCGCGCCCGGGCCTGCCGCAGGTGGAGCCCGCCCAGCACCGACGCCGACACGACGAACCGGAGCAGGTTGACCGTGAAGGGCGGGGCCACCTCCAGTGGTACTTTAATCACCGCGAAGTTGACCCCCCACACCAGGACCACGGCCAACAGGCCGACTTCGGGGGCGAGCGAGACGCGCGGCACAGCACCGGGGGGAGACCCGCCGAACGTACCGCGCGGCCCCGGTCGCCGCCGGTCCGCACGCGATCCTCACCATGTCGACCGGGATCCGGAAGCTCTACTACTCGATCCGCGAGGTCAGCGAGATGACCGGCCTCAAGCCCCACGTCCTGCGCTACTGGGAGGGCGAGTTCGACCAGCTCCGCCCCAAGAAGAACCGGGCCGGCAACCGGGCCTACACCGAGCCCGACATCGCCGTCGTCCGCCGGATCCAGTCCCTGGTCTACGACGAGAAGTACACGCTCGAAGGGGCCCGCCAAGTCCTCGCCGCGGGCGACGACGCCTCGGCCCGCGCCGCGCTCGCCGACGTCCCCCACGACCAGCTCCGCGACCTCCGTGCGTTTTTGGCGGACGTGTTGCGGGGCCTCTGAGGCGGCCTCTAGTTTTCGCGTCCCGCACCGCCGAGCCCCCGGGCTCGCACCGCGGTATCGCAACGGGTAGTGGCGCAGCCAGGTAGCGCACCAAGCTGGGGGCTTGGGGGTCGTCGGTTCAAATCCGGCCTACCCGACACCGACCGCTCGGCACGTCGCCGGGCGGTCGTCGGTTCGGGCCGTGGTGGGACCTCCAGGTCCACCGCAACCTCGCCTACGGTGTCATCCCGGACGCCGTGAAGGACCTCGACGCCGACGGTGGAGACCCGGCGGTGGAGACCATCGGAGCCGGCGCGGCAGATCCCGGGGTCCGAGGTGAGATCCTTCACAGGCTCAGGATGACAAGGCGGGGGAGTACGCGATAGCCCCGGTGGACAGGGCGAGCGCGTTCTCGGCTCGCGGCTCGGAGACGGGGTCGGAGGATGGGGGTGTAGGCGTGCATGTCCCCCACGCTCCCTCCTCCCACACTCCGGCTCCGGCTCGCGGACTGGAGAACGCGCCCGCCCTGCCCCGGTGGAACCCTCGGGGCACCCCCCACGTGGTCGGGCCGACGCTACCTTTGCTCGTCCCGCCACCCGTGCCCGTGCCCTCCGGACCGTTCGAAGCCGATCTCCGCGCCGCCCGCGAGGCCCGGGGCCTGTCGCTGAGCGACATCCAGCAGCAGACGCGCATCCCCGTCGACGTCCTCCGCCGGTTCGAGGAGGGCGACCTGGTGGGCGACCCGACCTACAACGAGGTCTACCTCAAGGCCTTTTTGCAGTCGTACGGCAAGGCCGTCGGCGTCGCGCCGAGCGCGATCACGGCGGCCTACGCGGCGCAGAAGGCGGGGAGCTACGACGGGGCGCTCCACCCCGACTTCGACCCGGCGTCGGCACCGGCCCGGGCGTCGCCGTCGGGCCCGGCGACGACCGCCCGCCGACCCGCGCCGTCCGACGCCGAGCCGGCCGACCCCGCGCCCGCCGACGCCGAGCGGCCCGCCGCCGAGCCGGGGCCGCCCGCCGCGGCGTCCGGCCCGGCCCCGGCCGTCCAGGCCTTGCGCAACACGCCCCCGCCGGAGGCCCGGCCGGCGGAGCCCGAGCGGCCCACGGCTCCGGCCCGCGTCAACCGGCCCGCCGTGCCGACGGCCCGGCGGTCGTTCGACAAGAACTGGACGACCATCCTGGCCCTGTTCGGCGCCGTCGTGGTCGCGCTCGCGCTCGCCTTTTACTTCTTGATCTTCGCCGGCGACTCGCCCGACGACGACGCGCCCGACACGATCGCCGTGGGGGCGGCCGGCGAAGAGGTCGCCATCGACTCGTCCGGCATCGGCGCGGGCGCGGCGGCCGGGCCCCGGCTCCAGCTCCCGATCCGGGCCGTCGTGACGGCCGGCGGCGACGGGCTCCAGTCGTTCCGCGTGACCCAAGACGCGGGCGACCGCCGCCCGTACTGGATCGACCAGGGCGCCTCCGAGACCTTCGAGGCCGACTCCGTCTTGGTCCTCTGGGGCGAGGACCCGGGCTCCGACTTTTCCGAGGCGACGGTCGAGATCCAGGGCCTGCGGTTCACGCCCCGGAGCGGACGGGCCCTGCGGCTCGACCGGCAGTCGGGCCAGGCCGTGCTCGACTCGCTCGCGGCGGCCGACGCCGCCGGCCCGGCACCCGAGGTCGGGGCCGCCCCGCCGGCCCAGGACCCGGCCGCGTTCGAGTAGGATGGACCTCGTCGGCTCCGCGCTCGACCTGCTCGCGCGCCTCGACCGCCTCGCGCCCGCCGAGCTCGCGCGCGACCCCGCCGCGGCCCTGGCCGCCGAGCTCCGCCCGGTCGTCCGCGCGCTCGCCCGGGCGTACTACACCGACGGCGAGAGCCTGGTCGGCGACACCCAGTACGACCGGCTGTTCCACGCGCTCCGGGCCGTCGAGGAGGCCCACCCCGACCTCGTCACCCCCGACTCGCCGACGCACCGGGTCGGCGGCGCGGCGCTCGACGCCTTCGACAAGGTGGCCCACCCGGTCCCGCTGTTGTCGCTCGGCAACGCCTTCGACGAGGCCGACCTGCGGGCCTGGGTCGACCGCGTGCTGAAGGGCCTCGACGGCGTGCTGGCCGAGGGCGAGCGGCCGGCGTTCGTGGCCGAGCTCAAGATCGACGGGTTGGCGCTGGCGCTGACCTACGAGTCCGGCGTCCTCGTCCGGGCCGCCACGCGCGGCAACGGCCGCGTCGGCGAGGACGTGACGGCCAACGTGCGGACGGTCCGTGCCGTCCCGCTCCGGCTGGGCGACGGAGCGCTGGCGTCGGTCGAGGTCCGGGGCGAGGCGTACCTGGCGCGGTCGGCGTTCGAGGCGCTCAACGAGCGCCTCGTCGAGGCCGGCGAGAAACCGCTCGCGAACCCGCGCAACGGGGCCGTCGGGAGCCTCCGCCAGCTCGACCCCGCCGTCACCGCGTCGCGCGGCCTCGCGTTCTACGCCTACGGCGTCGGCCCGGTCGAGGGCACGATCCCCGACCGCCAGTCGGCCGTGCTCGACTGGCTCGACGGGCTCGGCTTCCCGACCGAGGCCCACCGCCAGATTTTTTCCGACGTCGACGCGCTCGTCGCCTTCTGCGCCGACTGGGCCGCCCGCCGCGACCGTCTCGACGTCGAGATCGACGGGGTCGTGGTCAAGGTGGACCGGCTGGACTACCAGGAGGTCCTGGGCTTCCGGGCGACCGAGCCGCGCTGGGCCATCGCCGTCAAGTTCCCCGCCCGCGAGGCCACCACGCGCTTGCTCGACATCGAGCACAACGTCGGGCGGACGGGCGTCATCAAGCCGCTGGCGATCCTGGAGCCCGTCCACGTCGGCGGGGTGACCGTCTCGAAGGCCACGCTCCACAACGCCGACTACATCACGTCGCGCGACATCCGGGTCGGCGACGACGTGGTGGTGAAGCGGGCCGGCGACGTGATCCCGGCCGTCGTCGGGCCCGTCGCGGCCGACGCGGAGCGCGACCGGCCCGCCTACGTGTCCCCGTCGGCGTGCCCCGTCTGCGGGCGCCCCGTCGAGCGGCGTGAGGGCGAGGCCGACGTGCGCCACGTCGAGGGCGGGTGCCCGGGCCAGCTCAAGCGGGCCATCGAGCACTACGTGTCGCGCAACGCGATGGACGTGGACGGGATCGGGAAGAAGGGCGCCATCACGCTCGTCGACGAGGGCCTGGTCGCCGACCTTCCCGACTTGTACACCCTCGCCGACCGTCGGGACGAGCTGGAAGCACTCGACCGGTTCGCCGAGAAGAAGGTCGACAACATCGTGGCCGGGCTGGAGGCGTCGAAGAGCCGACCGCTCGCGCGGCTCCTGTTCGCGCTCGGCATCCGCCACGTCGGCGAGACGGTCGCCCGCGACCTGGTCGCCCACCACGAGAGCCTGGACGCGCTCGCCGCCGCCACGCAAGAAGAGTTGGAGGCCATCGACGGGATCGGGCCGGTCGTGGCCGAGAGCGTGGTCGACTGGTTCGCCGAGGAGCCGAACCGGACGATGGTCCAGCGGCTCCGCGACGCCGGCGTCAACACGGCGCGCCAGCCGGGTGAGCGGGTCGCCGCGGCGGTTGATGAGGCCGCTCCGCTCGCGGGCGTGACCGTCGTCCTGACCGGGACGCTGCCGACGTTGACGCGGCCCCAGGCGAAGGCCCTCATCGAGGAGGTCGGCGGGAAGGTCAGCGGGAGCGTGTCGAAAAAGACGGGCCTGGTCGTCGCCGGCGAGGCGGCCGGCTCGAAACTGGCGACCGCCGTCGAGCTGGGCGTCCCGACCGTCGACGAGGCCGGCCTCCGCGCGATCCTCGACGGCGCCCCGCTCCCCCAGGCGACGTCCCCTCTCCCTCAGGGAGAGGGACAGATCGAGGAGGGGCAGCCCGAGAACGAGGAGCTTTCCGAGCGGCCTCGTATGGATGCCCGCGTGCGCGGGGATGACGGCGGGGGGGAGGAGAGCGGTTCTGATGAGCCCGGAGCGAGCGACGCCCCGGTGAGCCCCGAGCCGACGCCCGGCGACCGGACGGATCAGGGCGACCTGTTCGGGTCGTGATCGAAGCGATCCGCCAGGCGCTCGCTCGCCGAGCGGTCCGGTCGGCACTGGCGGCCCGCCGGTCCCGCCCGTTGCCGCCCCTCTCCGACCGCCGGGTGCTGGTGGTGTTGCCTGACGGCGCTGCGGGACAGCGGGCGACGTGGGCGCTGCTCGAGACGCTCGCCGTCCCGCCAGCTCGCGTCCGGCCTGTCCTCCTGGCGCCGCTCGCGGCCGACCCGCCCACCGCGTTCGCCGACGGGCTCCGCCTGCTGGCGGACGACGACCGCGACCGGCTCGGCCTCCCGTCGGCCGCGGTGCGGGCGGCGATCTGGAGCCCGCCGCCCGACGTCGCCCTCAACCTGGCCGATCCGGACGATCTTGGGGCCGCGCTGCTGGTCGGCGCCTCGCCCGCGGCCGTCCGCGTCGGCCGCCACCACGCCGACCGGGAGCCGTTCTACGACCTGATGGTCCAGGGCGAGCCCGACGCCGCGTCCGCGGCCCGGGCGGTCGGGCGCTTGCTCGACCGCCTCAACCAAACGGTCCTCCCGACCCGATAGCCCGTGCTGACGCCCCTCGACCTCGTCGTCCTCGCCCTCTACGCCGTCGGGATCGTGGCCTTCGGGCTCCGGGCCGGCGGCCGGCAGACGTCGACGCAGGACTACTTTTTGGGCGGGCGCGACCTGCCGTGGTGGGCCGTCTGCTTCTCGGTCGTAGCCACCGAGACCAGCACGCTGACGGTCATCGGTGTGCCGGCCGTGGCCTACGCCGGCGCGCTGACGTTCTTGCAGCTCGCCATCGGCTACCTCATCGGGCGCGTGGTCGTGGCGGCCGTCTTCCTGCCGCGCTACTTCCGCGGCGAGCTCCAGACCGCGTACGCCTTCCTGGGCGACCGCTTTGGCGACGGGATGCGGGGGATGGCGTCCGTCACCTTCCTCCTCACGCGGCTGCTGGCCGACGGCGTCCGCCTGTTCGCGACGGCCATCCCGATCCAGGTCGTGGCGCGCGCGGCCGGGTTCGAGGTCGGGTATCCGGCGGTGATCCTGGGGATCGGGGTCGTGACGGCGGCCTACACCTACGTCGGCGGGCTGAAGGCGGTCGTCTGGATGGACGTGGTCCAGATGGGGATCTACGTCGGCGGGGCGGTCGTGGCGGTCGGGCTGCTGGCGGCGTCGCCGTCGGCCGGGTCGTGGGCGGCGGCGGCGGCGGCCGGCAAGCTCCAGCTCGTCGACCCCGGGATCGGGGAGGGGCTGGGCATCCTGCTCACGTCGCCCTACGCGCTGCCCGTCGCCGTCCTCGGCGGGGCCGTGTTCGCGATGGCCTCGCACGGGACCGACCAGCTCATCGTCCAGCGGATCCTGGCGTGCCGGACGCTCGCTGAGGGCCGCAAGGCGATGGTCTGGAGCGGCGTGTTCGTGGCCGTCCAGTTCGCCCTGTTCTTGCTGGTCGGGCTCATGCTGTGGGTCCATTACGGCGGCGCGGCCCTCGCCGATCTCGGCCTGACGCGCGGCGACGAGCTGTTCCCCCGCTACATCCTGGACGAGATGCCGCCGGGCTTGCGGGGGCTGCTGCTGGCCGGGATCGTGGCCGCCGCCATGAGCACGCTGTCGTCGTCGCTCAACGCGCTCGCCGGCTCGACGCTGATGGACCTGTTGGAGCGGTTCGGCAAAACGCCGCGGACGCCCGAGCAGGCGCTGGCCCTCAGCCGCGTGCTGACGCTCGTGTGGGCCGGCGTGTTCGTCGGGTTCGCCATGCTGTTCACCGGGCTCGACAACCCCGTCGTCGAGCTGGGGCTCGGCATCGCCGGGTTCACGTATGGCGGGCTCTTGGGCGCCTTCCTGCTCGGCCTCGTCTCGCGCCGCGCCCGCCAGGCCGACGCCATGATCGCGTTCGCCGTCACGATTGTGGCGATGGTCCTGATCATCTTCGGGCTGTGGTGGAGCCCCGAGATGGGGAGCTGGGTGGCCGACTGGCGGCCGTCGCCCGAGACGCGGGCGGCGCTCGACCTGCGGGCCGTCGCGTGGCCGCTGTACCCCGCCATCGGGAGCGCGCTCACGGTCGGTCTGGGGACGCTCCTGGCCGCGCGGCACGCGGGAGCCGATCCGGCGGCGGGGCGTCCCACCGACCCATGAGCTTCCTCGACCGCCTCGGTCTGTCCCCCAAGTCCGGCCGCTACTCCCGCCGGGCCGGCCTCCGCACGGACCGCCGGAGCGACCGCGAGACGCCGAAGATGGCCCCGCGCGAGGTGGCCGCCCGGGTCGGCCTGTTCGCGGCGCTGGCCGTGCTGGCGCTGCTGGCGTTCCCAAACGTGGCCGTCTACGACGGGACGGCCCGCGTCGGCGACGTGTGGCAGTCGGACGACGTGGTGGCCCCGTTCGACTTCTCGATCCGGCTGCCGGACCAGGAGATCCGATCACGCCGCGACTCGGTCTTGGCGTCCGAGTCGCCCATCTTCCGGCAGCGGCCCGAGGCGCTGGCCCAGACGCTGGCCCGGCTCGACTCCGTCGACGCCCGGCTCGACTCGGCCTTCGTCGCCTACGTCGACTGGCGGCGGACCCGGGACCGGCTCGACCAAGCGCTCACCGCCGACCCCGACGCCGACGCGCCCGCCGACCCCGACGGCGTGCGGGCGGCGCTCCGCCGCGACTCGCTCCGCTACGTCGCCCAGCGCGGCTCCATCTCGCTCAGCCTGAGCCCGCGTCAGTGGCAGCTCCTGCTGGCCTCGGCCTACGACGTGGCGACGGGCCAGCGCAGCGGGCCCACGCTCGACGACCAGCTTCTGGGCGAGGCCAGCCGGATCTCGCGCGAGTTGCTCGCCCGGGGCGTCCTGGACGTCCCCATCGACTCGGTCCGCTCGCCGACCCTGCTCGTCCAGGACCTCGAGCAGCGGAGCGAGATGGAGCGCCGCCGGTCCGACGTCGTCGGCGTGGACCAGGCGGCGGTGCTGGCGCGGCGGAGCCTGTTCGCCGCGTTCCCGAACCGGCCCGACACGGTCGGCATCGGGGCCGCTCTGTTCGCCTCTTCCCTCGACCCCTCGCTCGTCTACGACGCCGAGGCGACCCAGCGCAAGCGCGACCAGACGTTGCGGTCGGTCCTCCCCACGCGGGGCCGCGTCCGCGAGAGCCAGATCATCATCCGGCGCTACGACGAGGTCACCGAGGAGCGGTTCGAGATGCTCCAGTCGCTCGACTACGCCCAGCGCGAGCGGAGCGGCGACAACTCGTGGCTCACGACGGTCCTCGGCCGGTCGATCCTGGTGTTCTCGGCCATCGCCCTGTTCTTCCTCTACACCTACCTCCTGCGCCCGGCCATCTTCGCCGACCTCCGCCAGTTCACGTTGGCGTGCATCGTGCTCGGGGCCGCCATCGCGGGGTTCTTGATAGCCGGCGCGTTCGGCGGCGCGGCCCCATACGCCGTCCCCGTGTCGCTCGCGTCGATCCTGCTGACAATCGTGTTCGACAGCCGCGTCGGGAGCTTCGCGACGATGACGCTGGCGGCCATCGGCGGGCTCGCGTTTGGGTACGACTTCCCATACACGTTCGCGACGCTCATCGTGGGCGTGTTGGCCGTGTTCTCGGTCCGCGACGTGAAGAACCGGAGCCAGATCCTGGCCTCGGCCGGGCTCGTGTTCCTGGCCTACGTGCTGGTGCTCGTCGGCCACGAGCTGCTCCGGGCCGACCCGTTCTCGAACCTGTTCTGGGCCGACGTCGTGGCCGTGGCCGTCAACGCGGCGCTGATCCTGCTCGCGGCGCCGGTCCTGTGGGGGATGGAGAAGGTGTTTGGCGTGACGACCGACATGACGCTCTTGGAGCTCTCCGACACGAACCGGACGCTCCTGAAGAAGCTCTCGATGCAGGCGCCGGGCACGTTCAACCACTCGCTCCAGGTGGCCAACCTCGCCGAGGCCGCCGCCGACGCCATCGGCGCGAACGCGCTCCGCGCCCGGGTCGGCGCGCTGTACCACGACATCGGGAAGATGCTCAAGCCCGAGTACTTTATCGAGAACCAGCAGCCGGGCGAGAACCCCCACGAAAAGCTGAAGCCGTCGATGAGCGCGCTCGTCATCGCGGCGCACGTCAAGGAGGGCGTCCAGCTGGGCAAGGAGCAGAACCTGCCCGAGGTCGTCGTCGACTTTATCGCGAGCCACCACGGGACGGGGCTCATCGAGTTCTTCTACCGCAAGGCCCAGGAGGCCGAGGAGGACCCGGACGTCGTCGACGAGTCGGACTACCGCTACCCGGGCCCTCGCCCCCAAACCAACGAGCAGGCCATCGTGATGCTCGCCGACTCGGTCGAGGCCGCCTCGCGGAGCCTGGGCAAGCCGACGCCCCGCCGCCTGGAGTCGCTCATCGACGGCATCGTCGCCGCCCGCGTCGCCGACGGCCAGCTCGACGAGTCGACGCTGACGTTCGCCGACCTCGCCCGGATCAAGGAGACGTTCCACGCGCTCTTGTGCGGGATCTACCACTTCCGCGTCAAGTACCCGGACCAGGAGGACGAGCCGGCCGGCGACGGGGCCTCGGAAAACTTGGAGACCACGCCGGACCCGGTCACCGACACGACGCCCGACGAGTCGGTCCCGACCTCGGAGGAGCGCTCGACGATGGGGTAGGGGGGCTCGCTGCGCTCGCGGAAATGGGAAATGGGAACGGGGAACGGGCAGAGGGGAGCGGCGTGGGCGCTCCGTGGGCAACTCGGTGGCCCGTCGGTGGTGCGAGCGGTCGGCGACGGACATCTTGCCCGTCCCCCGTCCCCCGTCCCCCGTCCCCCGTCCCCCGTCACCCCGCCAGCGCGTCGCGGATGCGGGCGAGCGAGGCCGGCGCCAGCGTCGGGGCCAGCTCGGCGTGGGGCGTCGAGAGCCGCTGCAACACCGGGCGGACGCGCCGCCGCGCCTGGGGCGAGAACACGACGACGTCGGACTGGCGGACGACCGTCTCGAGCTGGCGCCGGTCGGCGTCGACGGGCAGGCCCAGGAGCGGGCCCGCGAACCCGGTCCGCCGGCGGACCTCGTCGGACAGCGGGGCCACGGCGTCGGCCCACCGCGTGACGAGCCCGAGCGACTCGCCGGGGCCGAGCCGGGCGACCCGCTCGAGCACGTCGAGCGGGTACTCGACGGCGGCCCCGACGATCTCGGCGTCGGGGAGCGCGCGCCGCGCCGCCCGGAGGTCGGGGAGGGCCACGACCAACCCGTCGACCTGGGCCAGCGTCCCGAGCTCCGTCAGCAGCGACGCCGTGACGCGCTCCTGCAACGCGGCCCCGGCCTGCTCGGCGCCGCTCTCGGCCAGCTCGCGGTAACCGGCCGCGAACACGAGCGCGCGCCGCGTGCCGGGCCGCTCGAAAAACTGCAGGCCCTCCTGGACCACGTACTCGACCTCGTCGTCGCCGAGCCCCAGCCCGACGAGCTTGTGGAGGGCGTCCTCGACCACGCCCGCGCCCCGTTCCAGCCGCTCGGCCCGGGACAGCGGCTGCCGCTCGACGACGACGTAGCCCGCGCCGCGCCGGACGTCGACGATGCCCTCCTCGGCCAGCTTCTGGTACGCCTTCCGGACCGTGTGGAACGAGATCTCGAGCTGGTCGCCGAGCACCCGCGTCGACGGGAGCCGCGAGCCCGGCCGGTACCGCCCCGACGCGATCTCGTACCGCAGCCCCTGAACGAGCTGCTCGCCGATCGGTAGCGGGGCGTCGCGGTCGAGCTCGATCACGGGGGCGCGGGTTCGGCAGGTGGGGCGGGTCCGGCAGGTTGAGCGGGTTCGTGCCGGCCGAGCTTGGAGGCGGTCGCATCTGGACGTGGCCGTCGAAGGAACTCGCCCGACCCGCTACACCCGCCCGACCTGCGAGACCTCATCCCGCCTTCAGCATCTCGCGGCACGCCAGCGCGGCCCCGACGATGCCGGCCTCGTTGCCGAGCGCGGCGGGCACGAGCTTGGCCTTCGTGTCGAGGAACGGCGAGAAGATCTCCCACCGCTCGGGCTTGCTCACGCCGCCGCCGACGATGATGAGGTCCGGCGCCAGCAGGAACTCGTACATCTCCAAGACGGGCTGGACGCGCCGCTTGGCCCACTTCTCCCACGACAGGTGCTCCTTGGTCCGGACCGAGTCGGCCGCGACGTGCTCGGCGATCCGGTGGTCGTAGCGGATGTGGCCGAACTCGGTGTTCGGGACCAGGCAGCCGTCGACGAAGAGGGCGCTGCCGATGCCGGTCCCGAACGTGAGCAGGAGCGTCGTGCCCTCCTCCTTTTTGCCGGCCCCGTACTTCATCTCCGCCACGCCCGCCGCGTCGGCGTCGTTGAGGACGGCGACGGGGACGCCGCAGACCTTCGAGAACAGCGACCGCGCGTCGGTCCCGATCCAGGCGTCGTCGATGTTGGCCGCCGTCTGGACCACGCCGCGGACGACGCGGCCCGGGACCGTGCAGCCGATGGGCTTCTTCCAGCCCGTCGCCTTCATGATCTCGTGGACCGTCTCGGCCACGGCCTTCGGGGTCGCCGGCTGGGGCGTCGGGATCCGGTAGCGCTCCGAGATCAGCTCGCCGGTCCGCGTCTGGACCGGCGCGCCCTTGATCCCGGACCCGCCGATGTCGACGCCCAGGATCTTGCGGGGGGCTTTTTTCTTCTTTCCCATCCCGGAAGCTAGCGCGGCCCAGGCGCCGCCGCGTAGAGCTCGACGGCGAACCACGCTCGCGGGTCCGTCCACCGCCGCTGACGGGCCCAGCCGGCGTCCTCCGCCAGCCCCGCCAGCCCGTCGGGGCCGAACTTGTGGGAGTCCTCGGTGTGGACCGTCTCGCCCTCTCGGAACGCGAACGACCGGCCGCAGACCGTCAGCGTCTGGTCGCGCAGGCTCCGCACGTGCATCTCGACGCGCTGCGCGTCGTCGTCCAGGCGGACCTCGTGGGCCCAGGCGTCGAGGTCGGCGTCGCCGCCGAGCTCGCGGTTGATCCGGCGGAGCACGTTGAGGTTGAACGCGGCCGTCACGCCGTCGGGGTCGTCGTAGGCCCGGCGGAGCACGTCGGCGTCCTTCCACTGGTCCACGCCGACGAGCAGCGCGCCGTCGTCGCCGACGACCGTCGCCACGTGGGCGAGGAAGCGCCGCGTCTCGTCGTGCGTGAAGTTGCCGATGGTCGAGCCGGGGAAGAACACGACGATCCGGGACGTCTCGGGCGGGAGCGCGGGGAGCGCGTACGGCCGGGTGTAGTCGGCGGCGACGGGCAGGACGGGCAGGCCGGGGTAGGCGTCGCGGAGCCCGGCGGCGGTCTCGAAGAGGAACGCTCGCGAGATGTCGATGGGGACGTAGGCCGCCAGCGTCCGCCGGGCGTGGAGCGCGTCGAGCAGGACGCGCGTCTTCTCGCTCGACCCGGAGCCGTACTCGACGAGTGCCGCGTTCTTGCCGATGGCGTCGACGATCTCGTCGCCGTGGTCGGTCAGGATCTGGCGCTCGGTCCGCGTCGGGTAGTAGGCGTCGAGCCGGGTGATCTCGTCGAACAGGCGCGAGCCGGCCTCGTCGTAGAAGTACTTGGCCGGGATCGCGCGCGGGCGGTGGGCCAGCCCCGCCAGCACGTCGCGGGCGAAGGGGGAGGTGGCGACGGCGGTGTCGGTCACGAGCGGGCGAGGCGGAGGCCCGTGAACTGCCACGTGGCCTCGGGCGGGAAGAAGTTGCGGTACGTCGGGCGGATGTGGCTCCGCGAGGTGGCCACGCTCCCGCCGCGCAGGACGAACTGGTTGGCCATGAACTTGCCGTTGTACTCGCCGAGGGCGCCCGCGACGGGCCGGTAGCCGGGGTACGGCGAGTACTGGCTGTGCGTCCACTGCCACACCTCGCCGAACATCTGGCGGAGCGCGGGCTCGGCCGCCAGCGCCCCGTCGCCGCCGGCGGGCTCGGCCGGGGCGGGGTGCAAGCGGCCGGCGTCCGCGAAGCTACCGGGCGCGTCGCCGGTCCCGTCCCAGACGGTCCGAGCGGCCACCTCCCATTCGGCCTCCGAGGGCAGCCGGGCGCCGGCCCACCGCGCGTAGGCGTCGGCCTCGAAGTAGCTGAGGTGCGTGACCGGCTCGTCATGCTCGACGGGCCGCATCCCTGCTAAGGTGTAGTGCCACCACTCGCCGTCGCGCTCTTCCCAGTAGAACGGCTCGGTCCACTCGCGCTCGACGCGCGTCGCCCAGCCCAGCGAGAGCCACAGCGGTGTGGCGTCGTAGCCGCCGTCGGCCATGAACGCGAGGTAGTCGCCGCACGTCACCAGCCGGTCGGCGATCTCGAAGCCCTCGACGAACGCCCGGTGCCGCGGCGACTCGTTGTCGAAGTGGAACCGGCCGGCGCTCGTGGACTCGTCGCGCGGCTCGAACCCGAGCTCGTGGAGCCCGGCGTCGAACGACCGCCAGCGGAGCGGGCCCGGGGCCACGGACGGGACCTCGGCGCGCTCGCGGAACGCCGGCCGCAGCGGGTTGACGGCGAACACGTGCTTGAGGTCGGTCAGCATCAGCTCCTGGTGCTGCTGCTCGTGGTGGAGCCCGACCTCGACCACGTCGGCGACCTCGGGCCGCTCCGCCTCGTCGAGGTCGGCCAGGAACGCGCCCATCGCGTCCGTCACGTGGCGGCGGTAGGCGAACACGTCGGCGACGGTCGGGCGCGAGAGGTAGCCCCGCTGGGCCCGGCAGTGCCGCTCGCCGGCCTGGACGTAGTAGCTGTTGAACAGGTACGGGTAGCGCTCGTCGTAGAGCGCGTAGCCGTCGACGAACGGGACGAGCACGAAGGTCTCCCAGAACCACGTCGTGTGGGCCAAGTGCCACTTGGTCGGCGACACGTCCTCCATCGACTGGACGACGTAGTCCTCGGTCGCGAGCCCCTCGCACAGTGACTCGGTAAACTGGCGGACCTCCGCGAAGCGGGACGCGAGGGACGCCTCGGTGGCGGGAGGAGACGGCGAGACGGCGGTCGGCATGGCGGGCGGGGCAGGGGAGAGGCGGACCGGGCGGGCTCGGAACGGGTTCCGAACCACGGACGGTCCAGGGACGCCCCGAGCGCGCGCCGTCGTACGGGGGCGGGGCGAGCGCGTCCCACCGGCTCCACGCTCCTCAGCCTCAGAAACTGTTCGGTGAAAACGAGGCGGGGAGGGAGGGCTCCTGTCGGACCTCTTCGCCAAACGGCTCTTATCCCTCCGTCGTCACGATGTCGATCTCGCCCTCCAGCGTCTTGTGGACCGGGCAGCGGTCGGCGATCTCGAGGAGCCGGGCGCGCGTGGCGTCGTCGAGGTCGCCGTCCAGGCGGACGGTCCGCGTGAGCCGGCTGACGTGGCCGCCCTCGGTCGCGCAGCGCTCGCAGTCGTCGGCGTGGACGCGGGCGTGCGTCACCGTCACGCCGACGCCGTCGAGGCCGACGCCTTTCCGGTCGGCGTACATCCGGACGGTCATGGCCGTGCACGCGCCGAGCGCCATCCCCAACAGGTCGTAGGGCGTCGGCCCAGTCTCCGTCCCGCCGACCGACGCCGGCTCGTCGGCGACGACCGTGAAGCCGCGGGCGCCGAGCGCCGTGCGGAAGCCGGACGCGCCGATCTCGGCCGTCACCGCCGGGTCGTCGTAGGCCGGGGCGGGCTCGGCGGGGCAGAGGTAGCGCGTCGCCCACGCCGCCAGCACGTCGGCGACGTAGCGGGCGTCGGCGGGGTCGGTCAGGAGGTGGTCGGCGCCGTCGAGCGAGACGAAGCTCTTGGGGTGCCGGGCGGCCTCGAACAGGTGCCGCGCCTGCTCGATGCCGACGGTCGCGTCTTGGGGCGAGTGGAACACCAGGAGCGCCCGGCCGAGCGCGCCGATCCGCTCGCGCATCCGGTCGTGCGTGTCGAGGTCGTCGAGGAACTGCCGGCGGATGGTGAACGGCCGCCCGCCGAGGTCGACCACGGCCTGCCCGTCGGCGACGATGTCGGCCTCCTGGTCCACGAAGTGGTGGCGGACGTGGCCCGGGTCGCACGGCGCCCCGATGGTGGCCACGGCGCGGACGGCGGGCAACTGGCCGGCCGCCGCGAGCACGGCCGCGCCGCCCAGCGAGTGGCCCACCAGCAGCTGCGGCGCCGCGTGCGTCTCCTCCAGAAACCGCGCGGCCGAGACCAGGTCGCCGACCGTCGTCGAGAACGACGTGTCCTCGAACGCGCCCTCGGAGTCGCCGAGCCCGGTAAAGTCGACCGACAGCACGCCCAGCCCACGCTCGGTCAGCCCCCGAGCGATCCGGCGGACGGCGTGGAGGTCCTTCGAGCACGTGAAGCAGTGGGCGAACAAGGCGTGCGCGACGGGCTCGCCGGCGTCGGGGAGGTCGAGGCGGGCCGCCAGCGTCTGGCCGGTCGCGTTCGGGAGGCGGATAGGTTCAGAGCGGGGCATCGCGTCGGAGGTGGACCCCCCACGGTACGGCGGCGGGGGACGAGGCGCCGGCTCGCCCCGGCCCGCCCCTTTAGGCGCCGGGGCGTGCGCCGATACCGGAGACCCCCACGACCCTCCCTCGCCATGCCGCCCGACGCGCAGCTCCTCCGCGGCGACGCCTCCTCGTCCGACTCTCCCCCCGCGAGCGCCGCGCGCCCGGAGGTGGACGAACGAGCCTCCGGGACGGAGCAGCGGGCCGAGTCCTCGTGGATCGCGCGCAAGGCCGGCACGCCCGCTCGGCCCGAGACGTGGCTCGAACGGGTCGCCCGCCGGTTCCGCCCGGTGCCCGCCGCCGAGGCTCAGGCGGAGGGGCTCCCGGCCGCGATCCTCGACGCGGTCTCGGACCCCTTCGTCGTCCTCGACGCGGACGACCGGGTGCGGGCCGTCAACGCGGCCGCCCAGGCCATGCTGGGCCACCGCTCGGACGCGCTCGTTGGGTTCGGGTTCGCGGAGAGGGTGCTCCCGCCGGCCCACCGAGACGCCTACCGGGACCGGCTCCAGTCCTGGGCCGACGCCGGTCGCGAGGGCGACAGGTGGACCCTCCCGGTCGTCCGCGCCGACGGGACGGAGTCCGTCGCCGAGCTCTCCATCCGGCGGGTCGCGGGGGCCGGCGGGCCCCTGTTCGGCGTGTGCCTCCGCGACGCGACGGACGACGAGGCGACCGGGCGCGAGTCCGAGTCCCAGCGCCGGACGCTCCACGCCATCCTCGACGCCCTCCCGACCCCCGTCGTGGCCCTCAACCGCTCGGGCCGCGTCGTCTTCATGAACCAGGCGAGCACCCAGGGGAGCCGCGCGGGCGCCCGGGCCGAGAGCGTGCTCGCCGCCCAGCGCTGGAGCGAGGCCGACGCGGTGATGCAGAGCGGGGTCCCGGCCTTCGACCAAGAGGAGACGGACCGGGCCGGCGACCTCCGCCTGACGACCCGGGTCCCCGTCCGGAGCCGGTCGGGCGCCGTCGTCGGGGTCGTCGTCCTGTCGCGCGACGCGACGGCCCAGCAGGCGGCCGAGGCCCGGCTCCTCGACGGCAAGCGCCAGGCCGAGGCTGCCGCCCGCGCCAGCGGCGAGCTCCTGGCCACGACGAGCCACGAGATCCGGACGCTCATGAGCGGCGTGACCGGCATGACGACGCTGCTCCTCGACACGGACCTCGACCCCGAGCAGCAGGACTTCGTCGACACGATCCGGACGTCGAGCGACGCCCTGCTCGCCGTCGTCAACGACGTCCTGGACCTGTCGAAGATCGAGGCCGGGATGCTCGAGATCGACGAGCAGCCGTTCAGCCCGGAGGGGGCCATCGAGGAGGCGCTGGCGATGGTCGCCCAGCAGGGGGCCGCCAAGGGGCTCGCGCTGACCGGCCAGGCCGCCGACGACGTGCCGGAGACGGTCTTCGGCGACCCCATGCGCGTCCGCCAGGTGCTCGCCAACCTGCTGACGAACGCCGTCAAGTTCACCGACGAGGGGTCCGTCCGGGTCCACGTCGAGGCCGAGCCCGGGGCGGACCCGGGCGCGCTCACGCTGGCGTTCGCCGTCCAAGACACGGGCGTCGGGATCGCGCCGGACCGGCTGGAGGCCGTGTTCGACGAGTTCGTCCAGGCCGACGACTCGACGGCGCGGACGCACGGCGGGACGGGCCTCGGGCTCGCGATCTGCCGCCGGCTCGTGGGGATGATGGGCGGCGAGATGCGGGCGGAGTCGGCCCCCGGGGGCGGGTCGGTGTTCCGGTTCACGGTCTCCGTCGGCGCCGCCCCGCGCACGGAGGGCCGCCCGGGGCCCGAGGTCCCGGCCCGCGCGCCGGCCGTCCCCACACCGGCCACCGCTCCGGCGCCCGACGCCGACCGGCCTCAGCCCGAGCGGGCCGAGGTCATGCAGACCGACTCCATCCTGCCGGCCGCCCGGGTCCTGCTCGCCGAGGACGACCCGGTCATGCGGAAGGTGACCGGGACGACGCTCCGCCGGCTCGGCTACCGCCCGACGGTCGTCGTGGACGGGGCCAAGGCCGTCCTGGCCGTCCGCCACGAGCCGTTCGACCTGGTGCTCATGGACATCATGATGCCGGTCATGGACGGGTTCGAGGCCGCCCGCCGGATCCGGGCCGACCCCGGCCGCCACCCGGCGCCGGCCATCGTCGCGCTCACGGCCAACGCCATGAAGGGCGACCGCGAGCGGTGCCTCGAGGCGGGCTGCGACGACTACCTCTCGAAGCCCGTGGCGCCCCAGACGCTGGCGGCCACCATCGAACGAGCCATCCGCGAGCGGACCGGCGCCTCCGTCGCGGAGTAGCGCGCCGGGAACGGGCCGGTCTCTCCACCGCTCACGCCCAACCCGGAGCGTGGGGGAGGGGCTCCCGTCTCGTTCACCGACGTGGTCCCTCTGACGCTGCAATAGGGCCGTACCGGGGCCACCCCAGCTCGTCATCCTGAGGAGCGGAGCGACGAAGGATCTCAACGCCAGCTTCCCCAGCCCGGACAGCCGGTGGTCCGGGCGTCCGAGTTGAGGTCCTTCGCTGGCGCTCAGGATGACAGAGTGAGGCGGTAAAAGCTCGGAGGTCTGTCACGTAAGCCGGTCCATCGGCGAGCGCTCGGCGAGTCCACGACTGACGCCAGTCGGTGGGGCCCTGGCCGACGGCGCGGGCCGAGAGCCGGGCTGTGACTCCGGGGGATCCCCGGCCTGGCCCTCGGCGACGCTCAAGGGGTCGAAACGCTTCGATGGGGAAACGAGCGTCGGGGTGCCGTTCAGGGACGGTCCTCCGCTCGGCCGTGCAAAAGTGACTTGACGATGACGGGACGGTGAAGTATCTATCGAAGCGCTTCGACTGGAAGCGCTCCCGATCCCACCCATGCCCGACCGCGTCACCATCACCGACGTCGCCGCCCAGGCGGGCGTCTCGATCTCGACCGTCTCGCTCGTGATGAACGGGAAGGGGGCCGTCGCCGAGGCCACGCGGTCCCGCGTCCAGACGGCGGCCACGCGGTTGGGATACACGCCGTCGCGGACGGCGAGGGGGCTGGCCGCCGGGCGGACGGGCAACCTCGGGTTCGTGCTCCGCGAGGACCACTTCCGCCAGAGCGAGCCGTTCTACACCCGCGTCTTTTTGGGCGCCGAGTTCGAGGCCCGGCGCCGCGGGCTCTACGTCCTGCTCGCGACCGTCCCCGAGCGCTACGACGCCAGCCACGCCCCCCGCTTCCTCTCCGAGCACAGCGTCGACGGGATCGTGGTGGCCGGCCGCGTCGACGGCGACTTCCTGGACGCGCTGGGTCGGTCCGGCCTCCCCTACGTCCTGGCCGACTACGCCCGCGATGGGGCCCCGTCGGTCCAGGTCGACAACGAGGGCGGCGCGGCGCTCGTGGCGGCCCACCTCGTCGAGCGGGGCCACACCCGGGCCGCGTTCTTGGGCGCCGACCGGGACCACCCGAGCCTGGCCGCCCGGTGCAGCGCGTTCGTGGCCTCGATGGCCGCAGCGGGGCACGCGGTCGCCGACGCCCACGTCGTGACCGACGACGGGGCCGCCGACCGCACCGCCGGGGCCCGCTTGGGTGCCCACCTCCTGGACGGTCCCGACCGCCCCCGCGCGGTGTTCTGCGGCAACGACGCCCTGGCGCTCGGCCTCTTGGACGCCGCCCGCGACCGCGGCCTCGACGTCCCCTCAGACCTCGCCGTCGTCGGCTTCGACGACGTGGAGGGGGCCGCGCTGGCGGCGCCCCCGCTCACGACGGTCCGCGTGTGCAAGGAGCAGCTGGGCGAGGTCGCCCTCGGCGTGCTCGCCGAACGCGCCGTCCCCGTCGGCCCGGTCGCCGCCCGGTTCGACCGGGCCTCGTCCGTCACCCAGATCGCTACGGACCTCGTCGTCCGGGCGTCGAGCTAGACCCTCCTCTCGCGTCTCCAGGCGCGTCTCTGTCCGTTCAACCTCCCACTCTCATGATCCGATCGCTACTCCGAGTTCTCCCCGCAGCGGCCCTCCTGTGGAGCGCCCTCCCGACGCAGGCCCAAGACGCCTCCGCTCTCGCGGTCACCAACAAGCTCCAGGACGGCGGCTTCGAGGCCGACCGCCCGTCGTATTGGGAGCCGTCGGGTGACGGGGCCGAGTGGTCGACCGACCGGTCGCACTCGGGCGCGTACTCGCTCAAGCTCTCGGGCTCGGGCGCGGCGTCGTGGACCCAGGACGAGGTGATCCGGAACTGGGAGAGCGGGTTCGCCGCCAACCAGGCCATCACGCTCGGGGCCTGGGTCTACGCCGAGGGCGTCAACACGGCCCCGGCCTCCGACGACGCCAAGTTCCAGATGGTCCTCACGTTCCGCGACGCCGACGGGAACGACGCGCTGGGCCAGGACATCGTCCTCGACGTCCCCCAGGGCGCGGCCTCGACCGACGGCTGGGTCCGGGTGAGCACGGCGGACCTCGGCGAGATCATCCCCCAGGTCGAGGTCAAGAGCGTGACGGCCGTCGTCCGGAAGGGGGCGTCGGCGACGGGCACGGTCTACGTCGACGACTTCTTCGTGACCGAGAACACGTGGCACGGGGCGAACGTCGACCTCCCGGCCGACTGGTACACGTTCTGGCCGAGCTTCGGGACGGGCCCCGAGGACCCCGAGTGGGCCGTCACGAAGACGACGGACGAGTCGCACTCGGGCGACGCGAGCCTGCGGATCGAGCGGCTCGGGACGCCGGACGACGTCGGCGGCGAGGCCGTGGCCATCACTGAGCGCGTCCCCGTGACGGTCGGCCAGCCGGTCCTGGTGAGCTACTGGCTCAAGACCGAGAACAATGCGTCGCCGGCCGAGATCGGGACGGGCGACAACAACGTCGGGATCACGGCGCTCTGGTACTCGTCGCTCGAATCCGGCGCGGCGGGGTACAACGAGATCGGGGGGGCCGACATCCGGCTCAACGGGGAGTACAACCCCCAGGTCATCCCACTCCTCCCCCGTCAGGCGGACAACGGCTGGACCCAGTACTCGTTCGTCCTCTACCCGCTCGAGAACGCCGTCGGGATGGAGGTCCGGCTCCGCTACTGGCACCAGTTTACCGGCGTGACGTATTGGGACGACGTGGTTATCGCCGACGTCGACGACGTGACGATGGAGCTCCCGAACCTGCTGTCCGAGTCGGCCGAGGGCTTCGAGGGCGACCGGCCGAGCTACTGGGAGCCGTCGGGCGACGGGGCCGAGTGGTCGACCGACCGGTCGCACTCGGGCGCGTACTCGCTCAAGCTCTCGGGCTCGGGCGCGGCGTCGTGGACCCAGGACGAGGTGATCCGGAACTGGGAGAGCGGGTTCGCCGCCAACCAGGCCATCACGCTCGGGGCCTGGGTCTACGCCGAGGGCGTCAACACGGCCCCGGCCTCCGACGACGCCAAGTTCCAGATGGTCCTCACGTTCCGCGACGCCGACGGGAACGACGCGCTGGGCCAGGACATCGTCCTCGACGTCCCCCAGGGCGCGGCCTCGACCGACGGCTGGGTCCGGGTGAGCACGGCGGACCTCGGCGAGATCATCCCCCAGGTCGAGGTCAAGAGCGTGACGGCCGTCGTCCGGAAGGGGGCGTCGGCGACGGGCACGGTCTACGTCGACGACTTCTTCGTGACCGAGAACACGTGGCACGGGGCGAACGTCGACCTCCCGGCCGACTGGTACACGTTCTGGCCGAGCTTCGGGACGGGCCCCGAGGACCCCGAGTGGGCCGTCACGAAGACGACCGAGGAGGCCCACACCGGCGACGCCTCGGTCCGCATCGAGCGGTTGGGGAGCGCGGCCGACGTCGGCGGCGAGGCCGTCGTGATCACCGAGCGCGTGCCGGCCATGCCCGGCGAGCCGATGCTGGTCTCGTACTGGCTCAAGACCGAGGGGAACGCGTCGCCGGCCGAGATCGGGACGGGCGACAACAACGTCGGGATCACGGCGCTCTGGTACTCGTCGCTCGAATCCGGCGCGGCCGGGTACAACGAGATCGGGGGGGCCGACATCCGGCTCAACGGGGACTACAACACTCAGGTCATCCCGCTCTTGCCGCGCCAGGCCGACAACGGGTGGACGAACTACGCCTTCGTCCTCTACCCGCTCGAGAACGCCGTCGGGATGGAGGTCCGGCTCCGCTACTGGCACCAGTTCACCGGCGCCACCTACTGGGACGACGTCTCGATCACCAACATCGGCGGCGGCCGGCTGTTCGCCACGGCGAGCGAGGGCGGCCCGGACAACGGTGGTCCGGACGGCGCGCGTGCGTCGTGGCTGCGCGCGAACGCGCCCAACCCGTTCTCGGCGCGGACCGAGATCCGGTTCACGTTGCCGCAGGCCGAGGACGTGACGCTCGAGGTGTACGACCTCCTGGGCCGCCGCGTCGCCCTCCTGGCCGACGGTGTGCCGATGACCGCTGACGACCACGTCGTCACGTTCGAGACGGGCGACGTCTCCAGCGGGACCTACCTCGTGGTCCTGCGGACGCCGACGCACACGGAGGCCCGCCGGATCACCGTCGTTCGCTAGGGACGGCACCGGGGCCGGGGAGTCGTCCTCGGCCCCGAGCGATGGCGAGGCGCGGGGGGCTGCCACCGAGGCGGCCCCTCGGCGCCCCGCGCCAGGTTCACCCCCTCCCCGATGACAGTGTCTCACGCGCTTTCCCGGTCCGTCGGCCTCTGCGCCCTCATCGCGGTCTTGTGGGTGCCCGCCGCGCTCGCGCAGACCGGCAAGGTCTCCGGCCGCATCGTCGACGCGGCCACCCAGGAGCCCCTGATCGGCGTCGCCGTCGTGGTGGGGGAGACGGGGCGGGGCGCGGCCACGAACGTCGACGGGTACTACGACATCGTCGGCGTGCGGCCGGGCACGTACGACCTCCGTGCGTCCTACGTCGGGTACGCGCCGCAGACGGTCGAGGGCGTCCGCGTCCGGATCGACCAGACGACGACCATCGACCTGTCGTTGGCGGAGGAGAGCGTCCAGGGCGAGGAGGTCGTCGTCCAGGCCACGCGGCCCATCGTCCAGCGGGACCGGACGTCGAGCGAGAGCTCGGTCTCGGCCGAGGACCTGGAGGCGCTGCCGGTCCAGTCGTTCCAGGACGTCGTCAACTTGCAGGCCGGCGTGGTCGAGGGCCACTTCCGCGGCGGGCGCGTCGGCGAGGTGGCCTACCTCGTCGACGGCGTGCCGGTCAACGACGTGTACGACCAGTCGTTCGCGTTCCAGGTCGAGAACCAGGCGATCCAGGAGGTCCAGGTCATCTCGGGCACGTTCAACGCCGAGTACGGGCAGGCCCAGTCGGGCGTCGTCAACATCGTGACGAAGGACGGGGGGACCGAGTACCGGGCCTCGCTCTCGGCCTACGGCGGCGACTACGGGACGAGCCGCGACGACCTGTTCGAGCGGCCCCGGTCGTTCTCGCCGCTCGGCAACGTCGAGGCCAACGGGTCGCTCGGCGGGCCCGTCCCCGGGCTCGGCGACCGCCTGACGTTCTTCGCGTCGGGCCGGGCCGTCCGCAACGACGGCTACCTCTACGGCCGCCAGGTCGTGACGCCGACCTACGCCTCGACGGGCGAGCGCGTCCCCGTCCAGGTCGACGACCGGACCGTGTTCGTCCCCGGCCTCGGCGACAGCACGCTCGCCAGCCTCAACTGGTCCGAGCAGACGACGGCCCAGCTCAAGCTGACCGCCCAGGTCCCCGGCGGCCGGTTGGCGCTCAACGGGCTCGTCCAGCGCGACCGCGGCCAGAACTACGACCCGCTGTTCCGCTACAACCCGGCCGGCCAGACGACGGTCTACGGCGCGTCGGAGTCGATCATCGGGACCTACACCGCGCTCCTGTCGGCCACCACGTTCGTCGACGTCAAGGGGGCCGTGTTCGCGAACGCCGTCGACGAGTACGTGTACGAGGACCCGCTCGACCCGCGCTACCCCAACGACGCCGCGCTCCGCGAGCTGGCGCCGAACTTCAGCTTCTACCTCGGCGGCGTCCGCAACGCCTACTTCACGCGCGACACCCGGACGGCCGTCGGCCGGGTCGACGTGACGAGCCAGCTCACGCGGGCGCACCTGGTCAAGGGCGGCGTCGAGGTCAAGGCCCACACGCTCGGGCTCGACCGGTTCGACATCCGGAACAACGCCTCGACCGGGTTCGAGCCCGCGATCCCGGAGGCGGGCACGCCGGCGCACGTGTCGTACGAAGAGCGGCCCATCGAGGCGTCGGCGTACCTCCAGGACAAGATCGAGCTCGACTACTTCGTGGTGAACCTCGGCGTCCGCCTCGACTACTTCGACGCCCGGACGTCGGTCCCCTCGGACTTTACCCGGCCGACGACCGGCGAGCGCGTCGCGACCGACGTCAAGGTCCAGCTCTCGCCTCGCCTGGGGTTCGCCTACCCGATCTCGGAGCAGGGCGTGGTCCACGTGGCGTACGGGCACTTTTTTCAGATGCCCCCCTTCGACTTCCTGTTCACCAACCCGGACTACGTCTACAGCCCCGAGGCCGGGCTCGGCCGGGCGTTCGGCTACGCCGACCTGGAGCCGCAGAAGACCGTCGCCTACGAGATCGGGCTCCAGCAGGGGATCACGTCGAACACGGGCCTCAACCTGACGGTCTACTACAAGGACATCCGGAACCTGCTCGGCACCCGGATCGAGCGGATCGCGCCGGGCGTCGGCGAGAACTTCCAGCTCTCGTACTACGGCCGCTACACGAACCGCGACTACGGCAACGTGCGCGGCGTGACGCTGGCGTTCGAGCGCCGGGCCGGGCGGGGCGCCGCCGGCCGCGCCGGGCTCGGGCTCAACGTGGACTACACGTACCAGATCGCCGAGGGCAACGCCTCGAACCCCCGCGACGTGCTGCTCTTGGAAGGGGCCAACGACGGGCGGACGCAGCCGACCCAGCTCTCGCCGCTCGACTGGGACCGCCGCCACCAGCTCAACGTCCGCGTGGCCGTCGGCGAGGCCGACCGGAGCTACGGGCTCGTCAGCCTGGTCGGCCGGTTGGGCTCGGGCCTGCCGTACACCCCGACCCGGGCCGACGAGCGGACGGGCGTCGAGAACTCGGCGCGGCGGCCCGGGGTGGCCTCCGTCGACCTGTTCGCCACGCGCCAGGTCCGGATCGGGGGCCTGCGGCCGGGCCTGTTCTTGCGCGTCTACAACCTGTTCGACGCCGACAACCTCACGAACGTCTACACCGACACCGGCCGGGCCGAGCCCAACCTCCGCTTCTACTCGGGCCAGCCGCTCGGGCTCAACACGCGCGAGGAGTTCCTGCTCCGGCCCGACTTCTACTCGGCCCCGCGCCAGATCCAGTTCGGCGTCTCGGTCGACCTCTGATGCGGTACGGGGTACGGGGTACTTGGTACCCGGCGAACCGTACCCCGTACCAAGTACCCCGCACCCGGTCCATGCTCCGTGCCCCTCTCCTGATCGCCCTCGCCCTCGTGCTGGTGGCTCCGGCGCTCGCCCAGCGCCAAGCCGACCCGAACGACGGCAACCCCCAGCTCACCCAGTGGGGCGTCTTGGACGGCAACCGTGTCCGGACGCTCTACGCCAACCACGGCGAGATCGCGCGCTACCCAGACCAGCCGTCGGCCGAGTGGCCGAAGGGCTCGGGCCACAGCTACATCGACGGGATCGCGTTCGTCGTCTCGGTCGCGGCCCGCGACGCGAACGGGAACGTGATCTACCCGATGTCGACGAACTACCGCGAGGACATCGACCGGGACCCCGTGACGCAGGTCCCGTGGGGATGGCACCCCGTCCCCGGCTACTCGAACCCGCGCCAGGCCAGCCCCGCCCGGTCCGACGACCCCCGCACGTGGCCTTCGACGTGGCCCGACCGGCCCATCGACTGGGCCGGCCAGTGGAACGGGCTCTTCGGGCGCGGGGTCACGAACGCCGACGTCGAGACGTACTTCGTGATGGACGACGCCTTCGACCCCGAGTGGACCCAGCCGCCGCACCGCTTTTACCCGTGCCCCGGCGACACCGACCGCGGCGGGCTCGGACTGGAGGTGGCCGTCCGCGGACTCCAGTGGAATCACCCGCTGGCGCAGGACGTCATCTTCTGGGTCTACGAGATCACGAACGAGTGCGAGCAGGACTACGACGACGTCGTGTTCGCGCAGTACCTCGACTGGGGCATCGGCGGGACCGACGACTCGGGCGACGACGAGGGCGCCTACAACACGCGGCTCGACCTCGCCTTCGCCTTCGACGCCGACGGGATCGGGTCGCCCGGCCAGTTCAGCCCGGTCGCGACGGCCGGCTACGCCTTCCTCGAGTCGCCCGGCAACAGCACCGACGGCGTCGACAACGACGAGGACGGGATCACCGACGAGACGCGCGACAGCGGGCCCGGCGACCTCATCGAAGGCGCCGAGGCGATCCGCGCCGCCGTCGCCGCGCGCTACGATCTGGAGGACTTCGAGCGGTTCTACGGGCCGCTCGAGAACACCGCGGCGTTCCGCGACGGCCGGTGGTGGACGGGCGACGAGAACCTGAACTGGCAGCGGTTTACCGACGTCGATGAGGACGGCCAGTACAGCGTCGGCGAGCCGCTCAACGACGACGTCGGCGCCGACGGGCTCGGCCCGAACGCCTCGAACTACCCGGGCCGCGACGTCGGCGAGGGCGACGGGCGGCCGACAGCGGGCGAGCCGAACTTCGACGCGCTCGACAAGGACGAGTCGGACCAGATCGGGCTCACGGGCTTCTCGATCTTCGACGTCCACACCTACGAGTTGGAGGACGACGCCGAGGACTACTTCGTCTTCCGCCAAGCGCTCCCGCCCCAGGACGTGGTGCTGGAGGGCGGCCGGAACCTGGGGATGTTCTTTTCGAGCGGCCCGTTCCCGCTCCACGCCGGCCAGACCGAGCGGTTCTCGATGGCCTTGATCTTCGCCGACAAGGACTTCTCGGACCCGCGCCAGATCGAGAACTCGTCGCTGGCGCGCAAGAAGCAGACGGTCCAGCAGATCTACAACGCGAACTACCAGTTCGCCCGCCCGCCCGACAAGCCGACGTTGACCGCGACGCCCGGCGACGGCGAGGTCACCCTCACCTGGGACACGCGCGCCGAGCTGTCGTATGACCCCTTCCTGCGCGAGTTCGACTTCGAGGGGTACATGATCTACCGCTCGACCGAGCCCAACTTCCGCGAGAACCTCCTCGTCACCGACGCCTACGGCAACCCGGTCTACCAGCGGCCCCTCGCCCAGTTCGACCTGGCGAACGGCACGCGCGGGCTCCACCCGGTCCCCGTCAACGGCGTCCAGTTCAACCTGGGCACCGACTCCGGCCTGCGGCACAGCTACATCGACCGCGACGTGGTCAACGGGCAGACGTACTACTACGCGCTCGTGGCCTACGACCGCGGGCTCGTCACCCGCAACGCCGACGGCTCGATCCCGACCACGCCCGACGGCCAGGTCGACGGGCTGTCGCCGTCGATCACGACGGCCGTCATCAACAACGACCTCTCGGGCAACATCACGACCGACGTCAACACGGCCCAGGCCACGCCGCGTGCGCCGGCGGCGGGCTACGTCGCCCCGGGCGTGGCCGCGTTCGACCGCCAGGTCCGGGGGACAGGCGCCATCGACCTCGCCATCGTCTCGCCCCCGTCGCTCAACGCCGACGGCCGCTACCAGCTCCGGTTCACGAACCCCGACGCGGTCTGGGACACGGACCTCCGCCCGACCTACGACCTGGTCGAGACGGCCACCGGGACCGTCCTCGAGACGGGCACCATCCGGCCCGGCCTCAACGAGCTCCCGCTCACGGCCGGGTTCTCCATCGCCGTCGAGGCGCCCTCCGAGATCGCCATCCCGGACTCGCGCGTGGCCTTCACCGAGGGCGACGGCGGCACGCTCGTCCCCATCGTCACGCCGGGGACGGTCACGCCGGCCGTCTCGCCGACGCGGTTCGTCCCGTTCCCGTACGACTTCGAGGTCCGCTTCGCCGAGCCGGGGACGGTCGCCCAGTCGAGCCTGGTGCTGGCGTTCGGACAGACGGCGGTCGGGTTGCCGTTCGAGGTGTATAACGTGACGCTGGGGCGGCGCCAGGACGTGATCCTGGTCGAGGACAACCCGGACTTGCGCAACGGGATGTGGGACCCCGGCGACTTGGTCGTCCTGGTCGACGGCGTGAGGCCGGGGGCGACCCCGATGCAGGCCGGCGGGGCGTGGACGGCCGGCTGGGCGTTCCGCCTGCTGCCGCCCGACGCCGGCATCGAGCCGCGCCCGCCGGCGGCCGGCGCCGTCCTGTCGTTCGGCCCGACCCGGCCGTTCGCGACGGGCGACCACGTCGACTTCCAGTTCACGGCGCCCGAGTTCGACGCCGAGGTCGCCCGCGAGACGCTCGACGACGTCTACGTGGTGCCCAACCCGTACGTGGCCACGAGCACGTTCGAGCCGGCCAACCCGTACCTCGTCGGCCGGGGCGAGCGGCGGATCTACTTCATGAACCTGCCGCCCCAGTGTACCATCCGGATCTACACGATCACGGGCGAGCTGGTCCAGACGCTCACGCATGACTCGACGGTCGACGACGGCCAGGAGCCGTGGGACCTGGTGTCGAGCGACGGGATGACCGTGGCCTTCGGCGTCTACCTCTTCCACGTCGACGCGCCGGGCGTCGGCGAGTCCGTCGGGCGGTTCGCCCTCATCAAGTAGCCCCATGAACGATCCCAAGTTTGGTCGGTCTTCGCCACCCGGGATGCTGTGGGTGCGGACCCCCCGTCCGGGCGCCCCTCGCGGAGCCTGTGCTGAGCCCCGCCGAAGTGCTCAACGGGCGCACGGACTGTCCCCCTTGAAGGGGGACAGCTTCCCGAGCTGGGAGCGAAGCGACCGGAAGGGGAGCGGGGGGGTCGGGAGAGAGCAGGGGGTCCGGGAGAGAGCAGGGGGAGGCGGACATCTCTTCTCGAAGGGGAGCGGGGGGCCGGCGCGAGAGGCATTGGTGCTCCGCGGTCTCACGCTCCTGCTGGTGCTCGCGCTGGGCGTCGCCGACGCGGCCTCGGCCCAGAACGTCTCGCGGCGGGGGACGACGGCCGCCCCGTTCCTGACCATCGGCGTCGGCGCGCGGGGCAACGCGCTCGGCGGCGCCTTCACGGCGACCGTCGACGACGCGACGGCGCTCTACTGGAACCCGGCCGGGCTGAGCCAGATGACGTCGTCCCAGGCCGTCACGGCCCACTCGGAGTGGCTCGCCGACGTCCGCCACGACTTCGCGGGCGTCGCCGTCCCGATGGCCGGCGGCGTCGTCGGCGCGAGCGTGACGCTGCTGGGCGTGCCCGAGATGGTCGTCCGGACGGAGCTGAACCAACAGGGGACCGGCGAGACGTTCGACGCGGCCGACCTCGCGGTCGGGCTGAGCTACGGCCGAGCCATCACCGACCGGTTCTCGCTCGGCGGGACGGTCAAGTACGTCCAGCAGCGGATCTGGAACTCGACCGCTTCGAGCGTCGCCGTCGACGTCGGGACCCAGTTCCGGACCGACTTTTTCGGCGGGCTCACGATTGGCGCCCAGCTCTCGAACTTCGGCTCCGACCTCCAGCTCGACGGCCGCGACCTGCGCACGTTCGTGGACCCGGCGCCGAGCCAGGAGGGCAACAACGGCCGGATCCCGGCCGACCTCGCGCTCGACCGGTGGAGCCTGCCGCTCGACTTCCGGCTGGGCGTCGTGACGCGCCCGCTCAACACGCGCCTCAACCAGCTCACCGTCGCCGTCGACGCGCTCCACCCGTCGTCGAACTACGAGAGCCTGAACGTGGGCGTCGAGTACGGCTTCCGCGAGCGGTTCTACCTCCGCGGCGGCTACCAGGGCCTGTTCCTCGACGAGGCCGAGGGCGGGCTCTCGCTCGGCGTCGGCGTCCGCCAGCCGCTTCCGTACCCGGACGGGATGGCGTCGATCGACCTCGCGTACCGCGACGCGGGCCGGTTGGGGCAGGTCCAGATGATCGGCCTCAGCCTCAGCTTCTGACGGGTACGCGGTACGGGGTACGCTCCCGTGCCGGACCCGACCGAACATTCCGTACCAGGTACCCTGTACCTCGTACCCATCCTCTGACCTTGCGCACTGTCCTAGTCCTGCTCATCGCCCTGGTCGCCCTCGCGGGGTGCGGCGGCGGCGAGCGCGCGGCCGAGGCCGACGGGCCGATCCGGCTGGTCTACTGGACGAGCCAGAACCCCCAGGAGCGGACCGTCGCCGACACCCTCGTGGCCCGGTGGAACCGGACGCACCCCGACGTCCAAGTCGCCGTCCAGCCGATCCCGGCGGGCCAGTCGTCGGAGGAGGTCCTCCTCGCGTCCATCGTCGCCGGGACGACGCCCGACATCTGCTCGAACATCGCGCCCAGCGCGCTCCACGACATGGTCCGCGCGGGCGGCCTCGTGCCGCTCGACGGGTTGCCGGGCTTCGACAGCCTGATGGCGGCGCGCGTCCCGCCCGAGCTCGTCGAGCGGTTCCGCAGCGCCGACGGCCGGTTCTACCAGCTCCCGTGGAAGACGAACCCGATCCTGATGATGGTCAACCCGGAGATGCTCCGGGACGCCGGCGTGGCGCGCGTCCCCCGGACCTACTCGGAGTACCTCGCCGCCGCCGAGCGCGTCACGGCCGACACCGACGGCGACGGCCGGAACGACCGCTGGATGGGGACGCGCGACATCCGCCCGATCTGGTGGCAGCGAACCTTCGATGTCTACCCGCTCTACGTCGCCGCATCCGGCGGGCGGACGCTGTTCGACGCCGAGGGCGACCTCGCCATTGACAACGAGGCGATGAGCGACGTGCTCGGCTTTTTCCAGACGCTCTACGCCCGGGGCGATTACCCCCGCTCGACACTACAGGGCAATGCGTTCGCCCAGGGCCGCGTCGCCACCGACTTTACCGGCCCGTGGACGATTGGCTGGCTGGCCGAGAACGCGCCCGACCTCGCCGTCGACTTCGCGCCCGTCCCGGTGCCGGACGGGACGCCACTCGACGACGGCCCGCCCGTGACCTACGGCGACTACAAGAACATCGCGCTCTTCGCCACGACCCGGCATCCGGAGGCGGCGTGGGCCTTCGCCCAGTACCTCGTCTCGCCCCAAGCCGACCGGATGCTGATCGAGACGACGCGCCAGATCCCGATCCGCTCCGGGCTCCTGGACGACCCCCAGCTCGCGCCGTTCTTCGCGACCTACCCGTCGATGCGGCGCTTCGCCGAGCAGGCCGCGGCCACGCGCGGCGTCGACGCGGTGCCCGATCTGCCCGAAACGCTCGACGCCGTGGCCCAGGGCTACGAGCGGGTGATCTACGGCGTCGAGTCGCCCGTCCAGGCGGTCCAGAGCATCACCGAGCGGATCGGCGTCTTGCGGGCGTGGGCAGAATGAGCGAGACGCCCCACACGGTGGCGGAGGAGACGGTCCCCGCGATGCAGCCGGCGACCGACGTCCCGGCCGTCCCCGCCTGGGCCGTCGATCCGCCCCCGCCTCGGCGCGAGCGGTCCGACTGGCGCGGCGTCGCGTTCGCGGCGCCCTACCTCGCCCACCTCGGCTTGTTCTTTGGGTACCCGCTCGTTTTCGCGGCCGTCCTCATCTTCCACCGCTGGGACGTCGTGACGCCGATGGAGTGGATCGGGACGGGCAACATCGCGCGGCTGGCCCAAGACGACCTGTTCGCCCGGGCCATGCTCAACACGGGCGTGTTCCTCGCGCTCCACATCCCGCTCCAGATCGCCGTCGCGCTCCTCTTCGCCGAGCTCCTCAACGGCAAGCTGAAGGGCCGGTCCTTTTTCCGGACCGTCTACTTCCTGCCCGTCGTCGTGTCGGGCGTCGTCGTGACGATCCTGTTCCAGCAGCTCTTCGCCTTCGACGGGGGCTACGTGAACGGCGTGCTGGGGGCGCTCGGCGGGGAGGCCGTGCCGTGGCTCGTGTCGCCGGCCTGGGCGATGCCGTCGATCGCGCTCGTGGCCACCTGGAAGAACGTCGGGCTCTACGTGCTGCTGTTCCTGGCCGGCTTGCAGAACGTCCCGCCGACGTTGTACGAGGCGGCCGACGTCGAGGGCGCGAGCCGCTGGCAGCGCTGGCGGCTCATCACGTTGCCCATGCTCAACCCGATGATGGTGACCGTCGTCGTGCTCTCGACCATTGGCGGATTTTCCCTCTTCGTCGAACCCTACGTGCTGACCGGCGGCGGTCCGCTGAACAGCACGTTGTCGGGCCTGCTCTACATCTACAACCAGGCGTTCTACTTTAACCACATGGGCTACGCGGCCACGCTTGGTCTGGCGTTCGCGTTGCTGATCTTCGCCGTCGTGCTCGTGCAGCGGCGGGTGGTGGAGTCGGACGTGGCCTGATCCCTTCGTGAGAGAGGGCACGGCACGCCGTGCCCCTACGATTCTCCTTTTTGTGACCTCGTCTCTGACTCGTACCGTGCTGGCGTATGCGACGCTCGTCGTGGGCGCCGTCGTGTTCGCGTACCCGTTCGTGTGGATGGCGCTGGCGACGTTCAAGCCCGAGACCGACATCGCGGCGCTCAACCCGTTCCCGTCCGAGTGGACCGTCGAGAGCTACCGCCTCGTGTTCGGGTCGGTCCCGCTGGGCCGGTCGTTCCTCAACTCGGTCGTCGTGACGGGCTGCGTGACGACGCTGGCGCTCGTGTTCGGGTCGCTCACCGCCTACGGCTTGTCGCGGCTGACGTGGCGCGGGCGCGACGCGGCGTTCTCCGTCATCCTGTTCACGATGATGGTCCCGTTTTTGGTGTTGCTCATCCCGCTCTACACGCTCGTCGTCGGGTTCGGGTGGACCGACAGCTACGCCGGGCTCGTGGTCCCGTTCATGATGAACGCGACGGCCGTGCTCGTCCTCCGCCAGCACTTCGTGACGCTGCCCCAGAGCCTGGTCGACGCGGCCCGGATCGACGGGGCGGGCGAGCTCCGGATCCTGTTCCAGATCGTGTGGCCGGCGTCGGTCCCGGCGCTCGTCACGGCCGGCATCCTGGTCTTTATCGGGAGCTGGAACGAGGTGCTGTGGCCGCTCATGGTCGTGAGGGAGCAGGAGATGATGACGATGCCCCAGACCGTCGCCCTGTTCGCCGTCGGCGGCGGGGCCGAGGGCCGGCTCGGGCCCCAGCTCGCGGCGGCCCTCTTGCTCGCCGTTCCCATCATTGCGGCCTACCTCGTGTTTCAGCGGCGGTTCGTCGAAAGCCTGGCCACCAGCGGCCTCAAAGGATGACAGACCCCGGACTACAGATCGCAGAGCCCGGCGGACGGACCCCCCGTCCGTCCGCCCCTCGCTCCGCTCAGCGGGCGCCCAGACTGTCCCCCTTCAAGGGGGACAGCTCCCCGACCTGGGAGCGGAGCGACCGGAAGGGGAGCAGGGGGTCGGCGCGAGCTGGTAGGGGCGGACAGTCCCCCTTGAAGGAAAGCAGGGGATCGGCAGGTGTGGGGTGGGGTAGGGACCTGCCCTCGTGGCTGGCGGTGCTCCTCTTCGCTGCGAGCGCCTGCGCGCCGCCTGCCTTCGTGGCCCCGTCCGCAGTGCAGATGGAGATGTCGCCGGTGCCCGCGCTCGATGCCTCCGGCTTCAACCTCGACCACCTCGACTTCCTCGGCGAGGACGTCGTGGTCAACGGCGACACGCTCCGGCTCGTCCACATCTACGCCGAGCCGGACGGGAACGGCGGCTGGATCTTCGTCGGTGACCACGACGAGGGCATCGCGTGCGTCGACGACGTGGCGCGGGCGGCCGTCGTGTATCTCCGCCACTACCAAGAGACCGGCGACGAGGCCTCGCGGCGGACGGCGGTGAAGCTGTTGCGGTTCGTCCGCCACCTCCAGACGCCGAGCGGCCTGTTCTACAACTTCGTCTGGGACCGCGACCTGACGCCCAACACGACGTTCGTGACGAGCGTGGCCTCGGACGTTTCGTGGTGGACGGCCCGGGCCGTGTGGGCGCTCGGGACGGGCGCGCGCGTGCTGGCCCAGAGCGACCCTGCCGAGGCCGCCGCAGCGCTGGCGGCCGTCCGCCGCGTCGAGCCGCACCTCGACCGGCTGCTGGCGCGCTACGGCGAGACGGAACCGGAGGACGGCCGCCCGTTCCCGCAGTGGCTCATCGCCGAGACCGGCGCCGACGCGACGAGCGAGCTGCTCCTCGGCCTGGTCGAGGTCGAGCGCGTCGCGCCGACGGCCGAGGGCGCCCGGCGCGCGCGCCAGTTCGCCGAGGGGATCGGCGCGCTCCGGTTCGGGTCGCTCGCCGCGTCGCCCTGGGGCGGCCACGCCTCGTGGGTCGGCGGGTGGCACGGGTGGGGGAACAGCCAGACCCAGGCGCTCGCGAGCGGTGTCGTCGCCGACGTGCTCCCCGACGCCGCGCTCGCGAGTGCCCAAGCCGAGGCGCGCTCGCTCTACGCGCACCTGCTGGTCGAGGGCTGGCTCCACGAGATCACCTACGCGACGGGCGCCGAGCGGGCGTTCGAGCAGATCGCCTACGACGTCCGCCCGGCCGCCGTCGGGCTGGCGCGGCTGCACCAAGCGACCGGCGACCCGGACTACGGCGTCCTCGCTGGCCTCGCCGCCGCCTGGTTCGCCGGCGACAACCCGGCCGACGCCGTCATGGCCGACTCGGCCGGGCGCGGCTACGACGGCATCTTGTCGCCCGACAGGGTCAACTGGAACGCGGGCGCCGAGAGCACCATCGAGGCCCAGATGACCTTGCTCGAAGTCGGCCTCGACCCCGTCGCCGTGCCGTGGATGCACGCCCGGTCCGATCCGCCCCGGACCGGCGCTGTGGACGGCCGGACCGTCCGCTACCGCGTGTGGACCGCCGACGGCCGCCGCGCCGTCGTCGCGCTCGACCGCGCGGCCAACACCTCGTCCGTCCACACCGGCTCGGACGCCGACGCCTTTCTCGCTTCGCTCGCTCCATGATTTCCTCTCCCCCCGTCGCCGCCCCGACGACGCGCCCAAACGCCGAGGCCATCGACCTCTTTGCACGCGCCTCCGTGCCGGTCCTGGAGCCGACCGCCGACGTGCCGTGGGCCTCGGGCGCCGTGTTCAACCCCGGCGCCGCGCTCGACGCCGACGGCACGCTCCGGCTGCTCGCGCGCGGCGTCCCGGCCGGCCACCGCCGCGTCGAGGTCGAGCACACCGACGCGTACGAGGCCACGTTCGGGTACGAGAACTACGTCTCGGTGCTCGGCCTCGCCACCCGCCAGTCCGACGGGACGTTCCGGCTCGCGCCCGAGCCCCTGATCTCGCCGTCGGGCGAGGTCGACCGCTATGGGTGCGAGGACGCCCGCGTGACGCGCCTCGGCGACCGCTGGTGGATCACGTACACGGCGCTCGCCGAGCCCGCCGCGACGGCGGACCGCGGCGTGGGCATCGCGCTCGCCTCGACGACCGACTGGCGGAGCGTCGAGCGGTTTGGGCGGATTGGGCCCGACGTCCGCGACAAGGACGCCGCGCTGTTTCCCGACCTCGTCGGCGGGCGGATCGCCATGTTCCACCGGATCGCGCCCGACGTCCAGGTCGTCTTCTTCGAGGACGAGGGGCAGATGGTGGACCCCGGCGGCCGGTTCTGGGAGCGCGAGTTCGCTCGGCTCGACGAGTCCGTCGTGCTGCGCCCCGAGCGGCCGTGGGAGGAGAAGAAGGTCGGCATGGGCCCGCCGCCGATCTGGACGCCTGAGGGCTGGCTCGTGGTCTACCACGCCGCCGACGCGGCCCACGTCTACCGCGCCGGCCTGGCGCTCTTGGACCTCGACGACCCCCGCCGTGTCATCGCGCGAACGTCGCGGCCGGTCCTGGTGCCCGAGCGCTCCTTCGAGGTCGAGGGCGACGTGCCCAACGTCGTGTTCCCCCAGGGCGCCGCCGTCGAGGACGGCGACCTCCACCTCTACTACGGCGCCGCCGACTCGGCCGTCGGCCACGCCTGGGCGCCGCTCGCCGACGTCCTCGACCTGCTCACCGACGAGGCGCGCGTGCCGTCGGTCGTCCCCACCGTCACGTTCGACTTTGCCGGCCACCGCGACCGCCGGCGGACCCTCGGTGCGAGCCCCGTCGCCGTCGAGCGGATGCACGGCGGGCGGCCCGTCCTGGAGCCCGTCGCCGAGCACCCGTGGGAGTCGGCCGTCGTGCTCAACCCGGCCGCCGTGATGGTCGAGCCGGGCCCAGACCTCGACCGGATGATGGACACCTGGGGGCTGGGCGGCGACGCGCGCGAGCGGCTGGCGGAGGGCGCGTGCGTGATGCTGTACCGCGCCCAGGGGACGGCCTACGCCCGCGAGACGCCGGCCGGCCGGCACGCGGCCTCGTCGCTCGGCCTCGCCGTGTTCACGCCGGACCTCGACCTCGTCTGGCGCGCGGCCGAGCCGGTGCTCGCGCCCGACCAACCGTTCCACGACCTGGGCGTCGAGGACCCCCGCTGCACCCTCGTCGGCGACACGTACTACCTCCACTACACGGGCTACACGAGCGGGGCCGGCGGCGACGGGGCGCTGGCGCACGGGGTGGCCGGCCACGTCCAGCTGTGCCTCGCGACCACGCGCGACTTCGTCCGGTGGACGGTCCACGGGCCCGTCCCGGGGGATGTGAACGCGCACGGCGACAAGAACGGGGCGCTCTTCCCGGAGCCGGCCGGCGGCCGGTGGTGGCTGTGGCACCGGCCGATGGGGGGGACGCACCCGATGGCGATGCACCTCGCCTCGGCGCCGTCGCCGGACGGGCCGTGGGCCTCGCACGGGCTCGCGCTCGCGTCGTACCGGTTCCACGGCCACGCGCGGTCGTGGCTCGGCGCGGCCGGCCCGCCCATCGCCCTGGGCGACGGGCGGTTCCTCGCGCTTTATCACCAGGGCCACCTGTCGTTCGACGGCTGCCGGCTCTACAACCTCTCGGCGATGCTGGTCGAGCCGGCGTCCGAGACGCCCGTCGTCGCCCGCGTCGAGCCGATCCTCGTCCCCGAGGGCGACGCCGAGTGCGTCGGCGACCCCGATCTGGGCGTCGACAACGTGGTGTTCTCGTGCGCCAACGTCGTCGTCGGTGAGCGCCTGGTCGTCCCGTACGCCGGGGCCGACAGCCGCATCTTCGGCGCTCGCCTGGTCGTGGCGGATTTGGTGGCCCACCTCGAGAGCGCCGCCTCAGAGTCTCCATGATTCGACTCCTCACCATAGCCGTCATTCCCGCGAACGCGGGACCCGAGTCTTCGAGGACGGCGCAGCCAATCCATCCGGCGCTCCGTCTCGGCGAGCGCCCTCCTATGGATCCCCGCGTTCGCGGGGATGACGGCCGGTTTGATTGGCAGTACGACAGAGCTCCGAAAACGAAGCGCCCTTGTCTCGGAGGGGGCGGGGACTGTCCGACTCCGGCCTTCTCACCATCAGCGGACGGCCGTCTGTCCCGTTAAACATGTCACCGCTCCGCCGCGCACTCCTCGTCCTCCTCGTCGCCGCCGCGCTCGCGCCAGTCCGCGCCCAGCAGGTGCCGATCCCGCGCGTCGACCAGATGCCGGCGCTGCCCGCCGACTACCGGCTCCGCGACTGGGACGCCGTCACGCGCGGCGCCGACTCGCTGATCTTCGACCTTTCTCGCACCGGTACGTACCTCCCGCTGGCGGCCACCTACGGCGGGACGGTCAACTACCCCGAGCACGGGTCGTTCGGGATCGAGACGTACGTGGGGCAGGGCAACGAGATTCCGGGCGAGGCCATCACGGCGCTGCCGGCGCTCGTCGGCGCGACGTGGGCAGGGGCGTCGAAGCGGAGCCAGTTCGGCGTCGACTGGGTGCTCCGGGCTGAGCAGTTCTTCAACCGCCGGCCCGAAGAGAACGTCTACCTCAACGCGCCGCGCGCGACGTCGGGCGACGACTGGTGGTACGACACGATGCCCAACGTCTTCTTCTACCAGCTCCGGGCGCAGTACCCCGGCGTCGGCGAGTTCGACCGCCAGTTCCGCCTGGTGGCCGACCAGTGGCTGAGCGCCGTCCAAGCGCTCGGCGGGAGCGCGGCGCCGTGGAGCCTGCCGGCCATCACCTACCGCGGCTTCGCGCTCTCGACCATGACGCCACGGCTCGACGGCGTGCCCGAGCCCGAGGCGGCCGGGGCCATCGGCTGGCTGCTGTACTCGGCGTACCGGGAGACGGGCGACGAGCGGTACCGGATCGGGGCCGAGCAGGCGCTGGCGGCGCTCGAGCGCCAGAGCCAGAACCCGTCCTACGAGCTCCAGCTCCCGTACGGGACGCTGGCGGCGGCGCGGATGAACGCCGAGGTCGGCACCCACTTCGACATCGAGAAGCTGCTGACGTGGTCGTTCGAGCGAGGTCCGCTCCGCGGCTGGGGCACCATCGCCAACAAAACGCGAGGGGGTTACACGCTCGACGGACTCGTGGGCGAGGTCGACGGCGACGGCTACGCCTTCGCGCTCAACGGTTTCCAGCAGGCGGCGGCGCTCGTCCCGGTCGCCCGCTACGACGACCGGTTCGCCCGCGCCATCGGCCGGTGGATGGTCAACCTGGCGAGCGCCTCGCGCCTGTTCTACAGCACCGCGCTGCCGGCCGAGAACCAGGACGGCGAAGACTGGGCGTTCACGAATGACCCGCGCGGGCTGCTGGCGTACGAGGCGCTCCGGGGCACTTTCAACGGCGTGAGCCCCTTCGCGACCGGCGACGCCCTCCGCAACAACTGGGCGCCGACCAACCTCTCGCTCTACAGCTCGGCCTCGGTCGGCTACCTCGCCGCCGTCGTCGACTCGACCGAGGTGCCGGGCGTCCTGCGCCTCGACCTCCGCAAGACCGACGTCTACCGGACGCCGTCCTTCCAGTCGTTCCTGATCTACAACCCGTACGACACGGAGCAGACGGTGACGGTCCCGCTCACGTTCGGGACCTACGACGTCTACGACGCCGCCGCGAACGCCTTCCTCGCGCGATCCGTCTCGGGCCAGGCCGCCGTCGCGATCCCGCCCGACGCCGCCCGCGTCTTGGTCTTCCCGACGGCCGGCGGGGCCGAGACGTCGGTCGACGGGCGCCGCAGCGTCAACGGCGTCGTCATCGACTACGACGACGGGACGGGCGGCAACGCGCCGCCCCGCGTCCGTGCGCTCGTCGCGAGCGACACGACGCTGGCGCGCGACCAGACGGCCACGCTCTGGTGCACGCCCGACGACGCCGAGACGGCCGAGCCGGCGGTCTCGTGGACGGCCTCGCGCGGCACGCTCGTCGTGGACGGCCGGACGGCGACGTGGTCCTCGCCCGACGTCGGCGACGTGGCCATCACCTGCACCGCGAGCGACGGGAGCCGCACCGGAGAAGACACGCTGACGCTCCGCGTCGTCCAGAACCAACCGCCCACGGGCGCCGCGATCACGTCGCCCGACGCCGTCGACGTCGGCGGGACGGCCGAGCTGGCGTGCGCCGCGAGCGACCCCGACGGCGACGCGCTGAGCTACACCTGGACCGTCACCGCCGGGGCCGTCGGCGGGTCGGGCGCGACGACGACGTTCGCGGCGCCCGACGCGCCCCAGGCCGTCACGGCGACCTGCACGGCGACCGACCCCGCGGGCGCGACGACGACGGTGAGCCGCCTCCTCGTCGTCGGCCGCCTGATCCTGGACCTCGGCCTCGACGGCGGCGCCGACGACGCGACCGTGTTCGACCACGACGGGACGGTCTCGGGCGCCGTTCCGGCGACGGGCCACGACGGCGTGCCCGGCCACGCCTTGGCCTTCGACGGCGTCGACGACGTGGTGACGATCCCGTCGGCCGAGACGCTGACGCCGACCCGCGAGGTCTCGGTGAGCGTCTGGCTTCGGCCGAGCAGTCTCCCCGAGCGCGAGATGTTCGTCGTGTCGCACGGGTCGTGGCAGAACCGCTGGAAGCTCTCGCTCACGCCCGAGGCCCGCCCCCGCTGGACCGTCAACACGACGGCGCGGATCGTCGACCTCGACGCGCCGTCGCCGGTCGCCGAGGGCACGTTCACGCACTTGGTCGGGACCTACGACGGCGCCCGGATGCGGCTCTACGTCGACGGCGCCCTCGCGGCCGACGTGGCCCAGGACGGGCCGATCCGCTCGACCGACCTCCCGCTGCTCGTCGGCCAGATGCTCCCCGGCCAGGCCGACTTCAACTTCCCCGGCGTGCTCGACGACGTCCGCGTGTACAACAAGGCGCTGACGGCCGACGAGGTGATGGCGCTCTTTGCCGGCGAGACGGACGGGGAGGGCGGGCCCGATGTCGCGGGCCGGCTCGGGCTCCCGTTCCCCAACCCGGTCCGGGACCGCGTCACGCTTCGGCTCGACCGGGACCGCGCCGACACCGCCAGGGTGACGGTCGTCGACGCACTCGGGCGGACGGTCGCCGTGCTCTGGGACGGGCCGCTCGCCCCGGGCTCGCACGCGCTCGTCTGGGACGCGGGCGCGGTCGCCGCCGGCGTCTACGTCGTCCGCCTGGAGGACGGCACCGGGTCGGAGAGTCGCCGCGTCCTGGTCGCCCGCTAGAGTGTTTTGCGCTGAGGTCCGGGCATCGGAGCCAGGACCGCGACCTCGCTGTACCGAAGGTCAAAGACCATTGCGCTAGAGCGGGTCATGCACGGTCTCCATCCTTGTCATCCTGAGCGGAGCGAAGGATCTCGACGCCGACGTCGGAGGCTGTCGGCGCTGGCACGGCAGATCTGGGGGTTCGAGCCGAGATCCCTTTGGCTCCGCTCAGGACATGCCTTCGCGTGCGCTCAGGATGACAAGGACGGGGCGCGCAGGCCGTGCCGAGCGCTTCGAGTTCATGACACGCTCTAGCCCGGTGGCCGACCGCTCGCGGCCGTGGTGGCAGGCCGGCGTCCTCTACCAGGTGTACCCCCGCTCGTTCCAGGACGCCGACGGCGACGGCGTCGGCGACCTCGACGGCATCACGCAGCGCCTCGGGTACCTGGCCGATCTGGGCGTCGACGCCGTCTGGATCAGCCCGTTCTACCCGTCCCCGATGGCCGACGGCGGCTACGACGTGGCGGACTACTGCGACGTCCACCCCGACCTCGGCGACCTCGCGGCGTTCGACCGGCTCGTCGCGGAGGCGCACCGGCTCGGGCTGCGCGTCGTCGTGGACTGGGTGCCGAACCACTCGTCGGACCGGCACCCGTGGTTCCGGGAGAGCTGGTCTGGGCGGGACTCCCCGAAGCGCGCGTGGTACGTCTGGCGCGACGCCAGGCCCGGCACGGGGCCTGGCACCGGCCGCGTGCCCGAACCTCCCAACAACTGGCGTTCGGCGTTCGGCGGGCCAGCTTGGACGTGGGACGAGACGACCGAGCAGTTCTACCTCCACTCGTTTTTGCCTGAGCAGCCCGACCTCAACTGGCGGAACGACGGTCTCCGCCAAGCGATGCTTGACACGCTGCGGTTCTGGCTCGACCGAGGTGTCGACGGCTTCCGGGTCGACGTGGCCCACCACATCGCCAAGGACCCGCTGTTCCGCGACAACCCGCCCGAGCCCCACCCCGACGCCGGCCACAAGCCGGTCTCGGACTACGACCGCCAGCGCCACGTCTGGGACCGCGCGCACTCCGACGTCCACGGGCTGTTCCGCCAGTTCCGCCGCGTGGTCGACGCCTGGCCGGACGGGCGCGAGCGGGCGCTGTTCGGCGAGATCCACCTCGGCCACGACCTCGCCCAGTGGGCGAGCTACTTCGGAAACAACGACGAGCTGCACCTGCCGCTGAACTTCGGCCTGCTGGCGACGCCGTGGACGGCCGACGGGCTCCGCGCCCACGTCGAGGCGGTCGAGGCCGCTCTCCCCCCGGGCGCGTGGCCGAGCTGGGTCCTGGGCAGCCACGACGAGAGGCGTCTTATCTCGCGGCTCGGCCCGACGGGTGCCCGCCAGGCCGCCGTCCTGCTCCTCACGCTCCGCGGCACGCCGACGCTCTACGCCGGCGACGAGATCGGCACGCCCCAGGTGGAGGTCCCGGATCACCGCATCCGCGACCCGGCCGGCGTGCGGACCGGCGTGCCCGGCCTGGGCCGCGACGGCGGCCGGACGCCGATGGCGTGGGACACGTCTCCCAACGCCGGCTTCTCGACCGCGCCGGAAGCCGACCTGTGGCTCCCGCTCCACCCGACGCACCCCGCCGCCAACGTGGCTGGGCAAGCGGCGGACCCCGACTCGCTGTGGTCGCTGTACCGGCGTCTGCTCGCGCTCCGCCGGGCGACGCCCGCGCTCCACGCCGGCGCCTACTGCTCGCTTGACGTGGGCCACCCGGCCGTGTTCGCCTACGAGCGGGCCGTGGGCGAGAGCCGCGCCGTCGTCGCCCTCAACCTGGGCGACGGCGAGGCGATGGTCGGGCTCCCCGGGACCGGGTGGACCGTCGCGGTCTCGACGCATCGCGGAGGTGAGGGCCCGCGGCCGACCCTCACGTTGGCGCTCGGCGAGGGCGTCGTGCTGATCGGCGCTCCGTCGGTGACCGGAGCCCCGTAGGGCGGCCGGGACGTTACCGCTCGATGTCCGTGTCGCCGTCGTCGTCGCGGACGTCCGAGTCGTCGTCGGCGCGGCCTTGGGGGGTGGGTGGGATCTCCTGGTCCGTCGGCGTGACGGGCTTGGTGGCGGAGGCGTCCTGGGGGCGTGTCGTGTCGGGCATGGGGGCCGAAGGGGAGGGAGGCGGCGTGGACCCCGGAGCGCGTCGCTCCGTTCCGTCGCCATGCCCGGTCGCCTCGTCGCCATCTACCTCGCGCCCGCCGCCGGCGCCCCCGTCCGCCGCCTGTCCGAGGCCGAAGCGCTGGCGGGCCTTGGACTCGACGGCGACCGCTACGCCGCGAGCGAGGGTTCGTTCAGCCGGTGGCCGGGCCCCGCCCGCGACGTGACCCTCATCGCCGCCGAGGCGCTGGCCGATGCCGAGCGCGAGTTCGGCGTCGCGGTCGCCGAGGGACAGCACCGCCGGAACCTGGTCGTCGAGGGCGTCCCGCTCGACGACCTGCGCGGCGTCCCGTTCCGGATCGGCGAGGTGGCCTTCGAGGGCGTCCGCTTGTGTGCCCCGTGCAAATACCTCGTCCGCGTGACCGGCCAGGATCGGATCTTCGACGCGCTGGTCCGGCGGGGCGGGCTGCGGGCGGCCGTGCTCGAAACCGGAGTTCTGCGAGAAGGCGACGCTGTGACCTGGGACCCCGCCGACGTGGCCCGGCGACGCTCGCTCCCGGGGTAAACTCCGGCACCCCCCAACGCGCTCCGCAGAGTGGGTCCGTCCGTCGGTGCGTCAGTGGGTCCGTCGTTCAGAGCCTGCCCGTCCCGCTTCCCAGATCGCTGGATGTCTCATCCCCCCCGTGTCATCCTGAGCGGAGGCCGTCGTCGGCCGGAGCCGAAGGATCTAGCGGCTCGCCGCTCCCGAGCCTCCCAGGGCCACGAGGCCGTGTAGGGTAGACTCTCCGCTGGCGCTCGGGACGTGTCGCACCCTGCGTACGGGGACAGAGGGGGAGCGGGGCACGAACCGTCGATCAAACTCGGTATCAGACCGTCCCCGCCACCGACGCACCGAACCACGGACCCACCGACTCCATGCCTGGCATCCCCGACTCCGTCATCGAAGAGGTCCGCGCCGCGTCCGACCTGGTCGACGTGGTGAGCGACCGCGTGCGTCTGAAGAAGCAGGGGAGCAGCTACGTCGGGCTGTGCCCGTTCCACAACGAGAAGACGCCGTCGTTCAACGTCGTCCCGGACAAAGGTTTTTTTCACTGTTTCGGGTGCAGAGAGTCAGGCGATGTGTTCTCGTTTGTACAGAAAATAGAAGGGGCAGGATTTTTGGACGCGGTTCGCCTCCTGGCCGACCGCGCGGGCATCGAGATCCGGGAGGAGGGCGCGAGCACCGAGGGCGACCGGAAGGCGTCGCTCCACGCCGCGCTCCGGTTCGCCGCGGGCTACTTCTACACGGCGCTGGCGACGCCCGAAGGCGAGCGCGCCGTCGAGTACCTCCGGAGCCGCGGGTTCTCGAAGGAGGCCGTCCGCGAGTTCGGCATCGGCGTGGCGACGCCGGCGTGGGACGGGCTGGTGACGGCGGCGACCGAGGCCGGCTACAAGCCCGAGGTGCTCGAGGCCGTCGGGCTGGCGAAGGAGCGGCAGGGGGGAGGCCACTACGACGTGTTCCGCGACCGGCTGATGTTCCCCATCCTGTCGCCCATCGGCAAAGTCTTGGGCTTCGGCGGGCGGATCCTGCCCGACACCGAGACCGGCAGCGCCGACTACACGCCGGCCAAGTACGTCAACTCGCCCGAGACCGAGGTCTACCAGAAAAGCACGGTCCTGTACGGGATGAAGCAGGCCAAGCGGGCCATCCGGACCGAGCGCGAGGCCATCGTCGTCGAAGGCTACGCGGACGTGGTCTCGCTGTGGGACGCCGGCGTCCGCAACGTGGTCGCCGCGAGCGGCACGGCGCTGACGTCGCAGCAGCTCGACGCGCTCAAGCGGCTCGACGTCCAGCGGCTCGTCCTCCTGTTCGACGCCGACGACGCCGGCCAGAGCGCGGCCCAGAAGGGGATCGACCGAGCCCTCGACGCCGAGCTGGCGCCCTACGCCGTCGCGCTCCCCGACGGCGCCGACCCCGACTCGTTCGTCCGCCAGTTCGGGGCCGAAGCGTTTCGGACGGTGCTCCGCGAGGAGCGGCTCGACTTCGTGGCCTTCCTGGCGCGGCGGGCCCGCCAGTCGGGCCGGCTGGCGACGCCCGAGGGCAAGGCCGAGGTCGTCCGCGACGTGCTGGCAACGATCCGCCGGATGAAGGACCCGATCCTGATCGAGGGCTACCTCCGGCGCGCGTCCCAGGAGCTCGACGTGGTCGACGCCGACCTCCGCCGGCTGTTCGGCGGCCAGAAGCCGGCCCCGCCGCCGCGCCGGTTCGAGCGCGAGCCCGAGGCCCAAGCGCCGCCGCCGGTCGAGGTCCCCGACGTCCGCCCCGAGGAGTCGACGCTGATCCGGCTCATGCTCGAGCAGGGCGTGCCGATGGTCGAGCACGTCCTGACCCGGATGGGCCTCGACGAGTTCACGCCGGGCCCGTCGCAGCAGGTGGTCGAGGCGCTGATCGCCCAGTTCCAGGCCGGCGCGGTCGAGGCCGCCCCGTTCATCCGCGGCGATGTCGGGGACGCCGCCCGGGTCCTCGTCACCGACGCGCTCGCCGAGGAGCACGGGCTCTCCGACAACTGGGCGTCGAAGGTCGGCGTCAATGCCAAGGGCCGCGACGACCAGCCGTTCGCCGTGGCCGCGAGCGCGATGAAGGAGCTCAAGCTCGACCGGGTCCGCGAGGCCATCGGCGCGCTCTCTCGCGAGATCCAGGCGGCGGAGCGGGACGGCCACGACCTCGCGGCGCTCCAGCGCGAGGTCGGCACGCTGAACGAGCTCCGGCGCCAGATCGAGAGCGGCGCGTTCATGGCGTGGGGCGAGGGCGCGCAGGGAGAGTAGAGGGCGGAGGGGCAGGGCTATCCCTCGCCTACCGTGTCATCCTGAGCGCCAGCGAAGGATCTCGACTCGGGCTCCGAGACCTGCCGCGCCGGCTCCGACAGCCCCCGACGTCGGCGTCGAGATCCTTCACTCCGTTCAGGATGACAGAGTGGGGGGGAGGTTGCGCTCGCCCTGGGACCGTCGCCCGTTGGGAGCGCGGCGCGCCCTCGGCCGTTCTACCTTGCCGAGCCCCCTCCGAGCCCCCATGGCCGACGACCCGACCGACCCGACTTCTGAGCCCACCACCGCCGACGCGCAGGGCGACGGCCTGCCCCTGCCGCTCCCCCAAGCGATGGAGATCGACCTCGCCGAGGAGGCGCGCCCGGACCAGGGCCTGCCCCTCGCCGTCGTCCCGACGGAGGTGCCCGACGGGGCCACCCTCGACCACGCCTCGCTCTACTTCAACCGCGAGCTGAGCTGGATCGACTTCAACTGGCGCGTCCTCTTCCAGGCCATCGACGAGCGGACGCCGCTCTTGGAGCGGGTCCGGTTCGTGGCCATCACGGCCAACAACCTCGACGAGTTCTACCGCAAGCGGATCGGCGGGCTCAAGCGCCAGCTCGGCGCCGGCGTCCGCGCCCTCTCGCCCGACGGGCGGACGCCCCGCCAGCAGCTCGACCTCTCGACCGACGCCGCGCTCACCATGCAGCGCGAGATGTCGCGGATCTGGGAGGAGGACCTCCGGCCCGAGCTGGCCGACGCCGGCGTCGTCGTCCGGGAGTACGACGACCTGGAGGACCACGAGCAGGCCGCGCTCGACACCATCTTCCGCGACACCATCTTCCCGATCCTGACCCCGCTCGCCGTCGACTCGGGTCACCCGTTCCCGTTCATCTCGAACCTCTCGCTCTCGCTCGCCGTCACGTTGCGCCACCCGACGCGCGGGACCGAGCACTTCGCCCGCCTCAAGGTGCCGACCGGCCGGGCCCGGTTCCTCCCCGTCGACGGGACGCCGCACCACGTGGTCGCCGTCGAGGACGTGATCGCGAACAACGCCGAGGAGCTGTTCCGGGGGATGGACGTCGAGGGCGTCTACGCCTTCCGCGTGACCCGGAACGCGAGCGTCGACCGGAGCGAGGAGGAGGCCGACGACCTGTTGGCCATGATCTCGGAGGAGCTGCGCGAGCGGAAGTTCTCCGAGGTCGTCCGGCTCGAGGTCGAGCACGACATGCCCGAGCGCGTCCGGGACCTGCTCCGGCGCGAGCTCAACCTGACCGAGCCCGAGGACGTCGTCGAGGTCGACGGGCTCCTCGACCTGTCCGGCCTGTTCTCCCTGGCCGACGTGGACCGGCCGGACCTGAAGGACTTGCCGTGGGAGCCGGTCGTGCCCATCCGCATGCGGCACATGGTGATGGAGGACGACGAGGACATGTTCTCGGTCATCCGCAAGGGCGACCTCCTGGTCCACCACCCGTACGAGAGCTTCGCCGCCTCGACCCAGCGGTTTATCGAGGAGGCGGCCCAGGACCCGGCCGTGCTTGCGATCAAGCTCACGGTCTACCGGACGAGCCAGGACAGCCCCATCGTCCGCGCGCTGATCCGGGCGGCTGAGGCCGGCAAGCAGGTCGCCGCGCTCGTCGAGCTCAAGGCCCGGTTCGACGAGGAGAACAACATCGAGTGGGCCCAGCGGCTGGAGCGGACTGGCGCGCACGTGGCCTACGGGCTGGTCGGGCTCAAGACGCACGCCAAGACGACGCTCGTCGTCCGCGAGGAGCCGGGCGGGCTGCGGACCTACGCCCACCTCGGCACGGGCAACTACAACCCGACCACGGCCCGGTTCTACACCGACTTCGGCCTGTTCACCTGCCGCGAGGACATCGGCGAGGACCTGGTCGGGCTCTTCCACTTCCTGACGGGCTACGCGCCGGAGCAGGAGTACCAGACCCTCGTGGTGGCCCCCCGCGACCTCCGGCCCCGGTTCGTCGAGTTGATCCGCCGCGAGGTGGCCCACGCCAAGGCGGGGAAGAAGGCGCGGATCATCGCCAAGATGAACGCGCTCGACGACGTCAACATCATCCAGGAGCTGTACAAGGCGAGCCGGGCCGGCGTCGAGATCGACCTGATCGTCCGCGGCCACACGCGGATGCGGCCGGGCCTCGACGGCGTGTCCGAGAACGTCCGGATCGTGTCGATCGTCGGCCGGTTCTTGGAGCACAGCCGGATCTACTACTTCCACAACGGCGGCGAGCCCGACGTCCTGATCGGCTCGGCCGACTGGATGCGCCGCAACTTGGACGACCGCGTCGAGGTCGTCGTCCCGGTCACGGACCCGGTCGCCCAGAGCCGCTTGCTGCGGACGCTCAAGTTCTGCCTCGAAGACAACCGCCAAGCGTGGGACCTCGGCCCCGACGGCCGCTACACGCTCCGCTGGCCGGACGACGAGCCGGTCCAGGCGTTCCACGACACGCTGATGCACCGCGCCCGCCGCCGGACCGAAGAGGACGACGCGGCGTGGTCGTTCTAGGGCGCACGCGGATGCGAAACGTCTCGTACGTCCGAGCCACCAGCGCCGGGAACGGGGAATGAGGAACGAGGAACGGGGAAGACGGACGGCGGCTTCCGGTCGACGGTGGGCGCTGGCGCTTGTCGCCGCGCTCGCCGCCGCCGGGTGCGCGGAGGCGCCGGGGCCGTCGCCCGAGCAGCAGGCCGTGTTCGCCCAGGAGGTCGACGCCGAGGTCGTGGTGTCGGCGGTGAAGAACGCGATGCGCTACGCGACGCCCCGCGTCGAGGCGCCGGCCGGAGCGACGGTCCGCCTGGTGATGGACAACTCGGCCACGACGAGCCCGGCCATGGTCCACAACGTCGTGGTCGTGGCCACCGAGCCGGCCGTCGAGCGCGTCGGCCGGGCGGCCTCGGGCGACCGGCTCCCCGACGACCCCGCGATCCTGACGGCGACGCCGCTGGCGGGCCCGGGCGAGCGGACGGCCGTCGTGTTCACGATGCCTCCGCCGGGCGTCTACCCGTTCCTCTGCACCTACCCCGGCCACTTCCGCTTTATGCAGGGCACGCTGGTCTCGACGGAGTGAGGGCCTGCCACAGGCTCTCCGGGTGGCCGTCCTCGCTCGCCACCGATGCGTGATGCGTGACTCTCACGCGGAAGATCACGCATCACGTATCGAGCACGCCCCGCCCACTAGACTTCCCCTGGCGTGCCCTCAGTAATCCAAGTTGTGCCTCCGGTCCTCGCGTTCGTCGGGACCGAGGACGGGGGACGGGAGACCGCCTGGGACTCGTCAGGGAAGCCGGTCCCCGGTCCTCCGTCGCCGGTCCCACCGCCTCTTTCGGTTCCGACACCACTCGGGTTCAGTAGTTGATCGTGTCCTCGATCTGCGGCGGCTTGACCGGGAGCGGGGCGATGGACTCGCGGCGGCGGAGCGGGACCGAGTCCGGCGTGAGATCGGCAACAGGCTGGCGGCCCAAGTTGACGCGGGGGTCGACGGACAGCAGCGTCTCGGTCGTGGCCACGAGCTCGCGGAACGACGACGTCCGCCAGATCGAGCGGTGGATCCGGGCCACCTTGGCCTGGGTTTGGCGGTAGCGCGAGTCCGGGTTCTGAGACGCCAGCTCCTGGAGCTGGTCGTGGATCCGGTCCATGCGGGCCTGGGCCGAGCGCGTGAACCCGAACCGGCCGGTCTCGGCCACGAGTCGGTCGTAGGCGACGTCGGTCGGGGTCCGCTCGCCGTCCTCCAACAGGAACGTCCGCTCGTTGAACGGCTCCGACTCGCCGATCACGTCGAGCCCGACGCGGCGCAGGACGGACGTGGCCCCGGCGGGCAGGAAAAACCGGACCGGCGTGCTCCCCGCCGACGCCGTCAGCCGGAGGTCGCCCGAGGCGGGGACGCCGCTGGGCGCCATCGGCAGGTCGATGTGGGGGTTGAGGTCGCGGAACTTCTCGTACAGCGTCTCGCCCTCGACCGGGCCCCAGTTGAGGCGGCCGGCGTGAGGTTCGAGCGCCGCCAGGATCTGCGACAGCCGGGCCGTCGAGCCCGGGCGGACCCGGACGCGCTCGGCGTGGATCGTCTCGGTCGGGTCGATGAGCTGATCTTCCGTCGCCCGGAGCGAGCCGTACGCCTTGAGTACGTAGACCCGCGAGTGCGGCCCGAAGCTCGACACGGCGTCGACGCGCTCGAACCCGTCGGTCACGCCCCACATGTAGGCGTCCGAGACGTGCTGGCCGCGCGCCGTGCCCGGGTTGGCCCGGAGGTACTCGCGGTACAGCTTGAAGATGTTGCCCGGGCCCGTGTGGTACGCCGAGATCCCCGGCAGCTCGTGGCCGACCGAGTTCGCGTAGGCCCGGACGAGCATCATGTAGGGCTCCATCGCCAGGAGCGGGTGCCACTCCTCGCGCACCTGGACCGTCCCGCCCGAGGCCACCGGCAACGTGTACTGCTCGACGTCGAACATCCGCAAGATGTCGGGCATCATCTGGTACCGGCTCCGCGCGCCGGCCGACGACACCAACCGGTCCTGGTTGAACGTCTCGACGGTCCCGATCTCGGTCGCGAGCACGCTCAGGCCGAGGCGCCGAGCGAGGTTGACCTCGTAGGTGAGGTAGCGGCTGTCGCGCCCGCGCGCCTCCAGCGTCTGGTCGGCGTAGCCCCAGCGGATCACGATGTCGTCCTGGGGGATCCCGTAGGCCCGCCACTTGTCGCGGAGCATCCGCGTCGCCGTGCGGCGCTCCTGGTTGACGGCGTCCCACGAGACCTGGCCCGAGCCGTCGAACCGGTCCTTGGCGTCGCGGAGCTGGTGGACCTCCAACGTCTCGCCCGTCCGCTCGTCGATGACGCGGATGGTAAAGTTGTCGTCGACGCCGTAGGCCTTCCGGTACATGTCGAGCCGCCAGCGGAAGTCGGCGAGGTGGCTGTCGCTGGCGTCGGCGTCTGAGGCGAGCCCGGCGAAGGCGCCGGCGAAGTACTGGCCGTAGAGCCGGTCCGGGTGGATGTCGAGCCCCCGGAACGTGTACGGGTCGTCGGGGCTGAGCGGGACGACCGCCTCGGCCACGGCGTCCGACTCGGGCGCCGTTTTCGGGGACGCCGCGCGGATCTCGTCGCCGTAAACGGCGGCCACCAGGACCCCGATGGCGAGCAACCCCGCCAACGTCAGCAGCGGGATCCGGGCGGCCTCGCGGAACGCCCGCCGCCCGGCCGCGCCCTGGGCCGACAGGTCGTCGTGCTCGTCGACGGGCGCCCCCTCCGCGTCGCGCGGGACGTCGTCGTCGAGCTCAGGGAGGGGGCGGAAGGGGGAGGGGTCGGTCGGAACGGACATCGGAGGTAAAAAGGGAGAGCGTCGGTCGTCGTCTCTTCAAAAACCGCGCCGGGGTGCCGGTCGTTCCTGACGGCCCGAAAGATGAGCGCGCGCGACCAGGTCCCCGAACAGCGCGTCCAGCGCCGGCTCCATCGCCTCGGGGTGGAACTGGACGCCGAGGAACGACCCGTCCTCGCTCTCGATGGCCTCGATGGTCCCGTCCGGCGCCCGGGCCGCCACCGTCAGCCCGTCGCCCGGCTCAGCAATCGCCTGGACGTGCCGCGTGTTGACGACGAGCGCGTCGCGCCCGACGACCTGGCGGAACCGGCTCCCCGCGACGACGGCGACGGGGTGCTCGGTCCCCCCGCGCCCCCGGCTGTGGACCGCCGTTCCCTCGACCTGGCGCTCGACGTCGGCGTAGATCGTGCCGCCCCGGAGCGCGCTCGCGAGCTGCATCCCGTAGCAGATGCCCAGCGTCGGGCGTCCGGCGTCGAGAAAGGCCCGCAGGATGCGGACGTCGGAGGCGACGCGGTCGGGGTCGGTCTCGTCGATGTCGTCCGGCAGGCGGCCCACCAGCCCGTCGGTGACGGCCGGGCCACCGGTCACGACGAGCCCGTCGAGCAGGGCCGCGAAGGCGTCGGCGGCCTCGTCGGTCGCCAGCATCGGGACGACGAGCGGCAGCCCGCCGGCCCGCTCGACGGCGCGGACGTAGGCGAGGTCGAGGCGCTGCTCGCGCGCGCCCGCGTCGGTCGTGTTGAGCGAGGTCGTAATCCCGATTCGGGGGCGGGTCATCGGCGGAGGTCGGCGAGGCGCAGGCGGCCGGGGGCGGGAGAGGCGGCGGGGTGGAGGCCCAACGTCAGCGTGCCCTCGCCCCGGAAGCTGGACGTGACCGCGCGGTCGAAGTCGCCGTCGTCGAGGGCTTGGTGGAGCGCGCCCTTGATGGTCCGGTCGGCGCCGCGGTCGGCCGTCGAGGTCCCGTGGATCAGGCGGACCGTCCGCCGGCCGTGGCTCGCGGCTTGGGCGACGGCGGCCCGGGCCAGGTCGAGGGCCTCGGCGACGCGGGCGCCGTGGAGGTCGAGGGTGACCGACTGGCCGTCGTCGTCGAGTCGAAGGTGGGGCACAGGACGGAAGAGAGCGGACGCCGCGAACGGGACCGGGAGCCGGGCGTTCCAACCATCCCCCTCTGCCCAGCCCCTCTGCCCGATGACGCTGTCCTGGCCCCTCGTCAAGTCCCTCGCCGTCACCACCGCCAAGGAGGTCACCGACGACGACGTGCCGTCGCTCGCGGCGGCCATCGCGTACTACACCGTGTTCTCGCTGCCGCCGCTGCTCGTGCTGCTGGTGGCCATCGCCGGGGCCGTGTTCGGGCCGGACGAGGTGACCCGGGTCCTAACAGAGCAGGCCGGAGCCGCCGTCGGCGGGGGCGCCGCGGACGCCGTGCGGGGGATGATCGAGAACGCGAGCACGATGGGGACGGGGATCGGGGCGAAGCTGGCCGGGATCGCGGCGCTGCTGTTCGGGGCCACCGGCGCGTTCGCCGAGCTCCAGAAAGCGCTCAACCGGGCGTGGGAGGTCGAGGCCGCCAGCGAGGGGGGCGGGCTCGTCTCACTCGTGCTCAAGCGGGTGCTCTCGTTCGGGATGGTCCTCACCATCGCGTTCCTCCTGCTGGTCTCCCTCGTGCTCAGCGCCGTCCTGGCCGCGCTGGGCGACGCGGCGGCGTCGGTCGCGGGCGACGGCGTGGCCGGGACGCTCGTCCAGATCCTCAACCTCGTCGTCGGGTTCGGCGTCACGGCGGCGCTCTTCGCCGTCTTGTTCCGGACGCTGCCGGACGCCGAGATCTCGTGGCGCGACGTGGCTGTGGGGGCCCTCGTGACGGCCCTCCTGTTCACGATCGGCAAGGCCGCCATCGGGCTCTACCTCGGCACGGCCGACCCCGGCTCGGCGTTCGGGGCCGCCGGCTCGCTCGCGCTGCTCCTGGTCTGGATCTACTACTCGGCCCTCATCGTCCTCGTCGGCGCCGAGTTCACGCAGGCGTGGGCCGAGCAGGTCGGCGCGGGCATCGAGCCCGAGGAGCCCGGCGACGACACCCCGACGCCGACCGTCGGCGACGCCGACTCGGACGTCCACCCGACGGCCCTCCCCCGCGACCCCGCGCCGTACTGAGCGGAGAGGCGTCTCGTCCGAGACCGGTCTACCCCTCGCTCACCTCGGACAGCGGGATCGGGCGGATCGGGCGCTGGACCTCGGCACCTTGGACCGAGAACGCGGCGTCGTGGAGCCGGGCCATGTCGTCGCGGTCGAGCCCGAGCACCTCGCGCGCCTCGTGGAGCCCGACGTGCTCGGCCGGCTCGATCAGGCCGTCCGCCAGGACGACGTCAATGAGGTTGAGCATCAGCGCGCGGCGGAGCTCGAGGTCGGTGTCGCGGAACGCCAGGAGGCACCGCTCGAGCGGCGGCGGCTGGATCGCGAGCTGGAAGACCCGCCGGCGGGCGTCGCCCGAGAGGTCGCCCAGGTCGAGCGACTCGAAGATCCGGTCGTCCTCGCTCTCGTCCATGTCGCGGTCGGCGGCCGACATGGCGAAGAGGGCGCCGAAAAAGGACAGGCGCTGGTCCTCAGGGAGCGGGTGGAGGTCGAGCGTCGGGAGGGCAGACATGGCGGGATCCAGGGAGAAGGGACCCCAAACTACCGCCGCCGCGCGAGCACCGGCCGGCCCGCACCGTGGAGCGACGGGGAACCCGGGCGGGCCCGCGCCGCTGGGCCGACTACGCCGCGCGGGCCGGCCGCCGACGCGGGACCGGCCGGACGCCGAACCGGGCGTGCCCGGCGAACAGGTCCGCGAGGTCCCGCCGGAGGGTCGCGGCCGACGGCGCGTCGGGCCCTTGCGCCAGGGCGCCCCCAACCGACGCCCGGAACCGGGCCCAGTCGGTCACGGCGACGCCGGGGCGGAGCGCGAGCGGCGTCGGCGGCGTCCCCAGGCGGGCGTCGAGCCACGCGGCCTGGAACGCGACCTCGTCGTCCCACCCGCCGGTCGGGGCCGGGCGGCCGAGGTCGAGCCAGAGCCCCACCGCGTCGGCGTGCGTGCGGACGGCGGCAGCGAGCTCGGGCACCCGGTGCGCGTGGCGGACCCGCAGGCCCCGTGTCGTCGGGACCACGCCGGTGTTGCGCAAACGGAGCTCGCGCAACGTCTCGGCCAGCGTCCAGCCGGTCCCCGGCCCCGTCGGGCGCGGGGCCGACGTCGGCGGGGCGTCGGTGTCGAAGCGGAACGAGTAGTCCGCCAGGTGGGCGCCCATGCGGGCCGTGGGAGCGGCCTCGTGGGCGCTCAGGGCGCGCTGGAGGGCGGGGACGTGCGAGCGGGTCATCGGCCGGCTGCGAGGGTGCAGCGGAAAGATGACGGGCCCCGGTGTCAGCCGCGTGTCACACCAAATCCGGTCAGAGTGTGGGGGTGTGGGAGGAGGGGGTGTGGAGAGCCGACCCCTTCCGTACCCCCACACTCCTCACTCCGTACGACTACTGAGCGACCAGACCTGAGATCACACGCTCCCGGCTACGGGATCTCGCCGATCCGCGCGAGGACGGCGTCGGCCTGGTCGGGCCGGCCGGCGCGGCGCCGCTCGCGGGCGTAGGCCCGGACGTCGTCCTCGGTCGCGAGCCCGAAGGCCTCCGTCCTCACCTCGGCCGCTTGGTCGGCCCGGCCGGAGGCGTCCAAGAGCGCCGCCTTCGTCATCGTGTTGGCGAACGTCGGGCGGACACCGATGGAGCGGTCGATCCAGCCCAGCGCGTCGTCGAGGCGGCGGTCGGTGTCGAGGGCGTACTGGGCGATCTGGTTCCACCCCTCCCAGTAGAACCCGGCGACGCCGCGGAGCTCGGCCTCCATGCTGGCGAGCACCGCCGCCGGCGTGTCGGCCACGAGCGAGACCGGCACCTCGAGCTCGTCCCACGACAGGACGAGCGTGGCCGAGTCCTCGTCGGGGTCGTCGAAGTGGAACGAGAGGCGCTCCGTCATCGGCGCCGGGCGCGGGACGACGGTCACGCGCAGGGCGTCCTCGGCCGGGTCGTAGGTGTACGAGCCCCAAGCGACCGAGACGGTCGAGAAGACGACGGTCCAGGTGTCCTCGCCCGGGATCGTGTGGAACCCGTAGCGCCCGGCCGGGAGCGGCTCGCCCTCGACCATCAGGTCGGTCGACGTCTCGAACACGGTGTTCTCGTTCGCCCCGGCCCGCCAGACCTCGCCGTACGGCACCAGGTCGCCCCAGACGCGGCGCCCGTTGACGGCCGGCCGGTGGTAGTCGACCGACAGCTCGGTCAGGCCCACCGTCTGCGTCACCCGGGCGTGCGGGCTGACGCGGGGCGTCGTGAGCTGCTGGGCGCTCGCGGCGGACGCGAGGCCGAGAAGGGCGAGGGAGAGGGCGGCGAGGCGCCCCGCGAACGGGATCGTGGACATGGGTCGGAGGCGTGAGAAGCTGTTTGGTACGAGGAGATCAGGTCCCCTCTCCACCCCCTGGGGGGAGAGGGCGAGGGTGAGGGGGGCGGTCGGGACGAGCACGAGGCTACACGAAGCGCTTCCAGACCCTCACCGGGCCTCTCCCAGAGAGAGAGGGGACGTCACGAGCGGTACGGAGCCACTATCAAACAGCCTCTGAGGCCGTCGAGTTTACGGACCAGGGCAAGCGAGCGCGCCGCCCCCTCGGACGGTGAGGCGTTAGCGGGCGGTCACGCGCCACACCGTGTTGCCGACATCGTCCGCGACGAGCAGCGCGCCGTCGCTCGCGATCACCACGCCGACGGGCCGACCGTACGCCTCCTCCTCATCTTCGGACAGGAACCCAGTCAGCACGTCGCGCGGGGCGCCGTCGGGCCGGCCATCGGCGAAGGGGACGAACACGACCTTGTAGCCGCTCTTGGGCTTGCGATTCCACGACCCGTGCTGGCCGACGACCATGCCCGGCCCGTAGGCCGCCAGCGCGCCGCCGTCGGACCACGCCAGGCCGAGCGACGCCGTGTGCGGGCCGAGCGCGTAGTCGGGCACGAGGGCCCGGGCCACCAGGTCCGGCCGCTGCGGCTCGACGCGCGTGTCGACGTGGTCGCCGAAGTAGCTGTACGGCCACCCGTAGAAGCCGCCGTCCTGCACGGCCGTCATGTAGTCCGGGACCAAGTCGCTGCCCAACTCGTCGCGCTCGTTGACGGCCGTCCACAGCGCGCCCGTCGTTGGCTCGACCGCCAGGCCGACCGGGTTGCGCAAGCCCGTCGCGAACAGCCGCGTGTCGCCGGTCTCGACATCGACGGCCCAGATCGCCGCGCGGCCGACCTCCTCGTCCAACCCGTGCTCGCCGACGTTGCTCGCCGAGCCGACGCCGACGTAGACGGTCCGCCCGTCCGGGTCGGCGATGAGGCTCCGCGTCCAGTGCTGGTTGTAGGTCCCGGTGGGCAGGTGCGCCAGCGTGTCGGGCGCGGCCGTGATCCGGGTGTCGCCGGTCCGGTAGGGGAAGGCCACGAGCGAGCCGCTGTTGGCCACGAGCAGCCGGTCACCGACGAGCGCCATTCCGAACGGAGACGCGAGGTTCTGCAAGAGCGGGAAGCGGACGTCCGCGTCGCCGTCGTCGTCGGTGTCGCGAAGGAGGGTGATCCGGTCGGCGCTGGGGACGGCGGCGCCGGCCTTCTTGGAGAAGTACGTCCGGATCCGGCCGATCAGCCCGTTCGTCCCGGCCTTCGCAGGCGCGGCCGACTCGGCCACCAACACGTCTCCGTTGGGCAGCACGTGGAGCCAGCGCGGGTGGTCGAGCCCGGACGCGAACGGCTCGACGGCGAGCCCGGCGGCGGGCGTCGGACTCCGCCCGTCCGGCCACGGCTCGGCGTCGGCGATGTGGACCGTCGGGATCAGAGACGTGTTGGGCGGGGGGAGCGCCGGGTCGGGCCCTGTCCCCTCGGCGACGGTGAGGCGGGCCGTGTCGCCGCAGCCGGCGACGACGAGGAGGGCACTGAGGAGGCCGAGACGGGGGAGCGAGGGCATGGTGGGAGCGGCGCCTCTTCACAATCAGCCAGTCGCAGAATGTTGGGAAATGAGACGGACCTCTTCCAGGTCGGTGCTTCTCTCAAGATGAGAGAAACCAAGATGGTATGCAGTGCGAAGTGTTCTGGTCAGCTTGTCTTCCGTGCTCGGCCGAAGGTTCTGGATTGCTTGGACAGCCATTCCGGAAAAGGACTCCCAGTCGGTAATCGTCTCGCCTGATCCCAGAACTAACTTTGGGTGTTTCGGATATCCCGATTCTGGGCCACTAATCACTGCGATGTAGAAGAGCGTTTCCTGAGGCCAGGATGGCTCTCGCTTCCGGGCGAGAGTCTGAAAGTACTGAGACTTGGCGATCCGATGGTAGAGCGCAAGTCGATTTGGAAACCTTGAGGCAATCAAGGCACACTGATCAGAAATAAATGAGGTATGTATAAGTTTTGCACCTTTGCTTGAGATGGAAATATACACGTGCCCAAATCTAATTTCCTCCAATAGATCGCCGAACGTGCGTACGTCTCGCTCTATGCTATTTGGTTCTGCTGTATTTGTTCTTGTGATGACGTAGCCCCCGGTTGGTTTCGTGGACCGTGCCTTATCGAACGCATGATCGGAAAGTTTGCTGTAGTCACCGCCGAACGACTTTACTCCACCCTGCCGAGTGAGGAAATCAATAAGTGTGTCTAGTTTTCTAAAAATTACCGTGTATTTAGAATCATTATTAAATTCGATCCATTGCTCATCATTTGATACCAGTAGCACTTCCCTACCAGTCCACTCGCCCCAGTTCTCAGCAGCTGAAAGCGTCAGCGCGTCTATCATCTGCTCCTTAGGTTTCTTCCCGCAGAATGGGGCAGCGCGATAGAAGTAGCGATCAACGACGTCAGGCAGGGAAACGTAGCTGAAGCCTATGTTAGCAGATTTGCTTGACTGCAGATAGGAGTCGTACCGTGCCTCCATCTCCTTGAAAAGGGAGTCGGGGGCGGGGACGGATCCTGGAGTCAGTAAACTCTCTGTTCCCGGCTCAAGTACCCCAATGGAAGCAATGGATGCTTTACGAAGTTGGGCTCGCGCATTCGCAGCATACTCCCTCATGTGCTCTCGGATCTCACGATCCAGCGCAGGGAAAGACGCGAGTCTGCCAACTTCGAATTGGCATAGCTCGGAGATCCGCGAAAACTTTGAATTTTTTACATCGAATCGTTCTGACTCGAAGATGCATGTATCAATGAGAATTGGGCGCGGGCGGTTCATGCTCATACCTCAGATTCGAGAACGAGTGAGCCGGTTCCAAGTCTTCTAGTGAGCCCTTTCATCAGCTCCGGCGTCAGGTCCACGACCGCCGTCCTCGCGTGGAGGCGGACCGGCCGCGGCATCGCCGACGACGCCAGTTCGAAGTAGACCTTGCACGCGCCGGGATGGGCGTCACACAACGACTTGATCGCCGTCACGTCCGCCTCGGTCGTCGTGTCGACGTCGATTCGCACCGTGAGCGCCTTGACGAGCTGCTCGCGCACGCGCCACATCGGCAACACGTCCTTGGCGACCAGCTTGATGTTGCCGCTGGAGGTCTCGGCCTTGCCCTTGACCATCATCACCTCGTCGACCAAGAGCATGTGGCCGCAGCGCTCCAGCGTCTGGGCGAACAGGACCACCTCGGCCTGGCCCGTCGTGTCCTCCAGCGTCACGAACGCGATGGGCCGGCCGGACTTGGTCGTCCGCCGCGTGATCTCGGTCACGATCCCGATGGCCGTCTGGTCCGACTCGTGCATCACGCCGTCGGCGTGGCCGAGCTGGACCGTCCCGAACGTGGCGACCTCGGCGGCGAAGTCGTCGAGCGGGTGGCCCGAGACGTAGAACCCCATCAGGTCGCGCTCGTGACGGAGCGTCTCGCCCTTGGTCCACGGCTCGCAGTGGGGGAGGGCCGGGACGAACGAGCTCCCGGTCGCCTCGCCGGCGCCGAACATCGAGAACTGGCCGGCCGCCTTGTCGGCCTGGTGCTTCTGGGCGTAGCTCCACGCCAGGTCGACGGCGTCCCAGTGCTGGCGGCGGTGGCCCTCGAAGGCGTCGAGCGCGCCCGCCGCCGCCAGCCCCTCCAGCGTCTTCTTGCCGACCGTCCGGAGGTCGAGGTCTTTGCACAGCGCGAACAGGTCGTCGAACGCGCCGCCGGCCGCGTCGCGCGCCTCGACGAGCGCCTCGATGGCGCCCAGCCCGACCCCCTTGATGGCGCCGAGCCCGAACCGGATCCGCCCGTGCTCGACCGTGAAGTGGGCCTGGCTCCGGTTCACGCACGGCGGCAGGATCTCGATGCCCGCGCTCCGGGTCGCGTCGAGCGCGACGGCCAGCTTGTCGCTGGCGGCCATCTCGGTCGTGAGCACGGCCGCCATGAACTCGGCCGGGTAGTGGGCCTTGAGGTAGGCCGTGTGGTAAGCGACGACGGAATATGCAGCCGAGTGACTTTTGTTAAATCCGTATCCTGCAAACTTGGCCATCATATCGAAGACCTCGTTTGCTTTCCGCGCATCGACGCCCTTGTCAGCCGCGCCGTCCACAAACGTGACCCGTTGGATGTCCATCTCGGACTGCTTTTTCTTTCCCATCGCGCGGCGGAGCAGGTCGGCCCCGCCCAACGTGTAGCCGCCCATGACCTGGGCCATCTGCATGACCTGCTCCTGGTAGACCGGGATGCCGTAGGTCGGCTCCAGGATGCCGCGCAGCATCTCGTGCGGGTACTCGACGGGCTCCTTGCCGTGCTTCCGGTCGATGTAGCTCGGGATGAGGTCCATCGGGCCGGGCCGGTAGAGCGCGTTCATCGCGATCAAGTCGTCGAGCGACGTCGGCTTGAGCTTGCGCATCCACTCGCGCATGCCCGACGACTCGAACTGGAAGATCGAGATGGTGTCGCCTTTCTGGAACAGCTTGAACGTGGCCGGGTCGTCGAGCGGGACCGCGTCCAGGTCGATCGTGATCCCGTGGTTCTCCTCGATGAGCGCGAGCGCGTCGTCCAGGATCGTCAGCGTTTTGAGGCCGAGGAAGTCCATCTTCAAGAGGCCGAAGTCCTCGATGTACTTCCCATCGTACTGCGTCACGACGGCGTCGCCGGCGCCGCCCTTGCCCTTCTGGATCGAGACCGGGACGTACTGGCTCACGTCGCCCGGCGCGATGATGACGCCGGCCGCGTGGACGCCCGTGTGCCGCGCCGATCCTTCCAAGACCGTCGCGTAGTGCATCAGCTTGCGGATCTGGGGGTCCTGGTGCTGGTACAGGTCCGCGAACTCCTTGACCTCGCCCTTGGCGGCTTCGAGCGTCACCTTGACGCCGTCCGGGATCAGCTTGGCGATCCGGTCGGCCTCGGGCAGCGGCACGCCCAGCACACGGGACACGTCGCGGATCACCGACTTCGAGCCCATCGTCCCGAACGTCACGATCTGGCACACGGACTCGCGCCCGTACTTCTCGACGACGTAGTCGATGACTTTGCCGCGCCCCCGGTCGTCGAAGTCGATGTCGATGTCGGGCATCGACACGCGCTCGGGGTTGAGGAAGCGCTCGAACAGCAGGTCGTATTGGAGCGGGTCGATGTTGGTGATCCCCAAGCAGTAGGCCACGGCCGAGCCCGCCGCCGACCCGCGCCCCGGACCCACGCTCACGCCGAGGTCTCGTGCGGCGGTCGTAAAGTCCTGGACGATCAGGAAGTAGCCGTCGAACCCCATCGACCCGATCACGCCCAGCTCCAGGTCGAGCCGCTCGCGGATCGTCTCGGAGACCTCGGGCCACCGCCGCCGCGCGCCCTCGTACGTCAGGTGGCGGAGGTAGGCGCCCGGACCGTCGAACGACGGCGGGATGGGGAAGTGGGGCATCAGGAGTTGGCCCATCGGCAACTCCAGGTGGCACTTGTCGGCGATCTCGCGCGTCGCGTCGAGCGCGGCGTCGACCGCGGCGGCCGTCGAGAACACGCCGTCGCGGACGGACGAGCCGAACGCCGACCGCATCTCGTCGGCCGACTTGAGGTAGAACTGGTCGTTCTCGAACCGCATCCGGTTCGGGTCGTGGAGGTCCTTCCCCGTCTGCAAACACAGCAGGACGTCCTGGGCCTCGGCGTCGGCCTGGGCCACGTAGTGGACGTCGTTCGTCGCGATGACCCGGACGCCGTACGCCTCGGCCCACCGCATCAGGACCGCGTTGCACCGGCGCTGCTCGGGGATCGCGTGGTCCTGGACCTCGATGTAGTAGTCCTCGCCGAAGATGTCGAGGTAGTCCTCGAACACGGCGCGCGCCTCGTCCTCGCCCTTCTTGAGGATGGCCTGCAACACCTCGCCCTGCAAGCAGCACGTGGTCGCGACGAGCCCGGCGCTGTGCTGGCGGAGCGTGTCGCGGTCGATCCGGGGCTTGTAGTAGTAGCCGTCGGTGTAGCTCAGCGACGAGAGCTTGATAAGGTTCCGGTAGCCCTCCAGGCTCTTGGCGAGGAGCACCTGGTGGTACCGCGTCCGGTCCCCTTTGTCGGCCATGCCCGACGGCGTGACGTAGAACTCGCACCCGATGATGGGCTGGACGCCCGCCCGCTGGGCCTTGGTGTAGAACTCGGGGACGCCGTACAGATTCCCGTGGTCCGTGATGGCCACGGCCGGGTGGCCGAGCTCCGCCGCGCGCCCGATGAGCTTGTCGATCCGGGCCGCTCCGTCGAGGAGCGAGTACTGGGTGTGGCAGTGGAGGTGGCAGAACTCGGGCATCGGGCGGCGGGGGGACCGCCCGCAAGATCACGGGGGCCGGCCAACGTGGGCAACCCGTGTGGAGAACTTGGCCGCGACGGTCCTGCCCCGTCGGCACGACCGACCGGCAGGCGGACCGGCCCGGCTCCAGAGCGGGCGGGGGGACGAGCGGCTTGGAGACGGCCTCAAGCGCCGGATCGACGGACGGGAAGAATGGAATGGCGCATTTCCATTCGAGTACCGTTGAGTCCGATCCGGTGCCGTGTGGGCGGGGCTTCGCTCACGGCGTCGCCGTCCCCACCGCGTGCCATGAAACCCTACTCCCGCCCTTACCACAAGAGCACCCGCCTCCGGCACTTCGCGGCCGGCGTCGGCGGGGTCGTCCTCCTCTTTACCCTTCTCGCCGCGTCGCGCGTCGGCATCGCCCCGATGGAGCCCGGCGAGCCGAGGGAGATCGTCGTCGACGTGGTCGACGTCCCGTGCGACGAGCCGTTCGACCGGGACGTCGAGGTCCTCCCCGACACGCTGGGCGGCGACGCCCGCCTCCACGTCGTCGTCCGCAAGCGGGACTGCTGCTGCTGCCTGGGCGGGGACGCCGACTTCGGCGTGCTCCGCGAGGGGGGCGCGCGGCGGCTCGACGGCCGCCCGAGGCCTGAGCGTCCGCCGGTCGTCCGCGAGGACGTCCGCCGGGACACGGTCCGGGTTGGGAGCGTCGTCCCGCCGGCACGCCCGCTCCCGCCGTCGTCCGCGCAGCCCACGCCGATGGCTGGTGTGTTCGGCCCGGTCGCGGCCCCCGTCCCCAGCGCGTCGCGGGCGGGGATCCCGTGGTGGATCGCCCTGGGCGCCGGGGCCTTGTATTTCCTCAGGGGGCGGGAGGACCGGCCGCCGGGCGGCGTCTGCGAAGACGACGAGGTGGGCCGCAACTCGGGGCCGCCGCGGACGGGGTGCTGGCCTCGGGTCCAGGCCCCCTTCTCGCTCGCGCACCGCTCGCTGTAGCGCACGTCGGGAGCCCGAGCACGGACCTCGGACGAGCCGCGGTCGTTCCGGGACCGCGCCGCCGCGGAGCGGCCCCCGCCCTGCGTTGCCCATGCTCGTCGTCTACCTCGACCCCTACTTCCTCGGCGACCCGCTGTTCGTGCCCGGCCTGGCCCGCGACGTCGCCGCCCGGGGGACCGGGCTGGTCCTGATCCACGGGAGCGGCGAGCGGGGCGAGCGGGCGCTCGAATCCCTCGGCCGGATGCCGACGGCGGCCGACGGCGTCTGGCGGGTCGACGACGCTGAGGGGAGGGCGGCGGTCGAGCGGGCGACCCGGGACCTCAACCGCGAGGTCGTCCACGAGCTCAACGAGGCAGGCGTCTCGGCCATCCGCGTGATGGGCGCCGACCGGGGCCTGCTCAAGGTCGCCGACGGCCACGTCGTGGCGGGGCGGACGGGCTGGCTGGGGGACCTCGTGGGCCAGGGCGTCGTCGCGGTCGTGGCGTCGCTGGCCGCGGGCGAGGGCGCGCTCGTCGAGGTCGACCCGGCCCGCTCGGCGGGCGTGCTGGCGGCCTCGCTGGAGGTCCCGGTCGCCGCGCTCTCGACGGCCTCGCTGGACGGCGACGGGGCGCTCGCGGACCACCAAGGGGTCGTCCCGGACGCCGAGGCCATCCGGCGGGCGGGTGGGGAGCGCGGCCACGTACGCGTAGGCCTCCGCGCGGCTCTCCGGCAGCCAGGGGGGCCAACCGCCGTGTTGTCGGTGGGATGAGCCCGTGGCGCGGACAGCGGACCGCCCCAAATGGCCTCGTTTAGGGGGGCGCCGCTTGATCGCCGGGCGCGGAGACGGTATGTTGAAGCCCCTGGCGGGCCCAGAACGGCGATCTGCCGAGGGCCCGCCGCCCATTTTCCCCCAACCCTCCCCTCACTATGGCCAGCATGTATAGCAAGCTCCAGGAGCACGTCGCCTCCCTGGAGGACGACTTCGGCAAGTTCTACGACAAGGGCAACAAGGCCGCCGGCACTCGGGTCCGGAAGGGCATGCAGGAGCTCAAGCAGCTCGCCCAGGACATCCGCGTGGACGTCCAGGACAAGAAGAACGACTAGCTCGTCTGTCCCGACCCTGCGAGGCCGCGTCACTCGGTGACGTGGCCTCGTCTCGTTTGGCCCCGGCCCCATGCGCATCGTCACCCTCGCCGTCGTCCTCGCCGTCTTCGTCACCGCCCAGGCTCAGGAGGCCGACACGCTGCGGGCCGCCGACGGCTGGCGCTCGTCGCTCGTCGCGTCGCTGGCGGGCAACCAGGCGGCCTTCTCGAACTGGCAGGAGGGCGGCGTCAGCGCGCTCGCGGCCACGGCCGAGGTCGACGGCCAGTTCGACCGCGTCGTCGGGTCGGTCCTCACGACGCAGGAGCTCCGGCTGGCGCTGGGCGTGCTGCGCCAGGACACGCTGGCCCTCCGCAAGGCACTCGACGTGGCCCGCTACGCCGTGACCGCCGAGCTCGCGTCGGACCGCCCGATCCGCCCGGCCGTCTCGGCGACCGTCCGCAGCCAGTTCGCGCCGGGCTACGACTACGCCCCGGCCGCCGCCGACTACCCGTCGCTGTCGGTCGTGCCGGGCCAAGCGCTCAAAGTGTCCGATGCGCTCGCCCCGCTCGTCTTTGCCCAGACCGTGGGCCTGGCGTACCGGCCCGGCAACGGGCTGGTCGGACGGTTGGGGCTGGGGCTGAAGGAGACGGTCGTCGCGATTGAGCGGCTCCGGCCGGTCTACGGCAACGCCCTCGACGAGGCGGTCCGCGTCGAGGCCGGCGTCGACGCCGAGCTGGCCCTGGAGCGGCCGTTGGCGGAGAACGTCACGCTGCGGTCGCGGCTGGCGGCGTTCCAGGGGTTCAGCCAGATCGGGGCCGAGGCGCCGGACGTCGTGTTCGAGAACGGGCTCGTGCTCAAGGTCAACGACGTGCTCAACGTCCGCATCGAGGGGACGGCCCTGTACGACGCCGACGTGTCGGCCGACGTCCAGCTCCGCGAGGTCCTGAGCGTCGGCGTGTCGCTGGGGTTGCTGTAAGCGGGTCCCGTCGGGGCGCTGGCGAGGGCAGGCTCTACAGTCGATCTCTCCCCCCATTCGTCATCCTCGCGAACGCGGGGATCCATAGGGAGCTTCTCGCCAAGGAGCTGCTGCGTGTGGATTCCCGCGTGCGCGAGAATGACGGGTGTGAGTTGGACGCTCTCTGAAAGACGTAGCAGCCCTGGCTGTGATGGGGCCGGCCACACACAGACCGCTCGACTCCCCCTGACTCTGACCCCGCCCCTCCCGTTCGACGGTCGCCGCCACGCCCGGCGGGTCGCGGCGGTGTACGCGCTGGCGACCGTCGCCCTGTGGCCGATCCCCGTTTTCGGTGTGCTCCACGCCGAGGCGAGCGCGGTGCTCGCGGCGGTCGGCTGCCTGACGGCGGCGGTGGGGAGCGTCGGGGTGTTCCAGCGCGGCGCGGAGCTGGGGGCCGTCGCCCGCGCCCACCTGGGACTGCTCGCGGTGCCCCTGGGGCTGCTGACCGTGTCGCTGCTGTGGCGGCCCAACTGCGGCTACCTCCAGGGCCTCGGGCTGTTTTTGGTTCTCGTCCCGCCGAGCGTGCTGTTCGGGTTGGGGCTGGCGGTCGCGATCACGGGCCTGCGCGTCCGCGCGCCCCGAACGACGGCGGCGATCACCGCGCTCGTCGTCGCGCTCGCCGGCGTCGCGGTCGATCTCTTGGTTCACCCGCAGCTGTTCACCTACAGCTCCGTCTTCGGCGGCGTGCTCGGCCCGATCTACGACGAGGAGCTGGCGATCCGGCCGGGCCTGTTCGCGGCGAAGGCCCAGACGCTGCTGTGGGCCGTCGCGCTCGTGGCGGTCGGGCGAGCCGCGCGGGGAGGAGGGCGGAGGGCGGTCCGACTTGGCGCCGCCGCGCTCGCCGGGGTCGTCGTCTCGGTCGTGGCCGGGCAGCCGTTGGGGATCGTCCAGACCGAGCGGGGGATCCAGCGCGTGCTCTCGGCGCGCGTCGACCTCGGTCCGGTCGTGCTCCACCTCGCGCCGGACACGCCCGTTCCCGAGCGGGCGCGGCTGGCGAGCGAGGCGCTGTTCCGGTTCGAGACGCTGTCGGCGCGGCTGGGCGTCCGCCCCCCGGTCCCGGTCGCCGTCTACCTCTACCCGGACGCCGACACCAAGGCGGCGCTCATCGGCTCGCGCGAGACGAGCGTGGTCCCGGTGTGGCTCCCGACGCCCCAGGTCCACATGCTGGCCGACGAGGTCGAGCGGTCGCTGGGCCACGAGCTGGTCCACGTGCTGGCGCGCGAGGTCGGGATGCCAGTCGTGAAGGCGTCGCCGGCCGTCGGCCTCGTTGAGGGGCTGGCCGTCGCGCTCGAACCGCCCGACGGGCTGCCGGACGCGACCGCGCTCGTCGTCGCCGGCCGCGTGCTGGAGGACGGGGCCGGCGGGCTGGGCGACCCGGCCGACGCGGTCCGCCGGACGATGTCGCCGGGCGGGTTCTGGACAGCGCGGGCGGGCGTGGCCTACACGGCGAACGGGGCGTTCGTGGCCTGGCTCCTGGACCGCTTCGGGGCCGAGCCGCTCCGCCGGGCGTACCGGACGGGCCGCTTCGAGCCCGCCTACGGCCGCTCGCTCGCGTCCCTCGCCGACGCCTGGGCCGCCGACCTCGCCCAGATCCCCGTCGACCCCGAGGCGGTCGCCGTGGCCCGGTGGCTCTTTTCGCGGCCGTCGCTGTTCGAGGCGCGGTGCCCGCACCACCTGCCCGCCTACGCCCGGCTCACGCGCGACGGCGCCCAAGCGTGGGACGACGGCGACGTGGCCGCTGCCGCCCGCGCCTTCCGGGCAGCGCGGGCCGACAACCCGTTGTGGCTGCCCGCTCTTCGCGGCGACTTGCGCGCCCGGCTCGCGAGCGGGGAGCCCGCCACCGCGGCCGACCTCGACCGGGCCGTCGCCCTGGCCGACAGCGTCCCCGACGCCGCCGCCCTCGTCCACCTCGCCGACGTCCGCCGCCTGCTCGGCCGCGACGCCGCCGCGACCTACCGCGCCGCCGCCGACTCGCTCGCGCCCGTCGACGCCGTCGGCCGGCTGCTCGTCCGCCAGCGGGCCGGGCTCTCGCGCGACGTCCTGCGCGAGTGGCTCGGGGCGACGCCCGGCGACGTCCCGCCGTCGCTCCGGGCCGAGGCCCCGGTCCTGGCCGCGCTCGACCTCGCAGCCGACGACCGGCCGTCCGAGGCCTGGGCCTTGGCTCGCGCGTGGTGCCCGGACGACCTGAGTCGCGACGTGACCGGGGGCGTCGCAACCTCCGGGACAAGGCTCCCTCCCCACCCTCTGGGGGGTGAGGGGGGGCGATCCATGCTCGGGCCGTGGGCCGGCCCCTCACCCTGTCCCTCTCCCACGGGGAGAGGGGACGCCGTCGGGGGAGGGCGCGACGAGTCCGACGACTCGGCGACCGAGGGGCGCCGCGTGCTCCGCCTCCTCCAGGGCACAATGGCGTACCGGGCCGGAGCCCTCACGGCCAGCGCGCGTCTACTCGCCGGCCTCGACTCGGCGTTCGCCGCGAGGGGCCCCCGGAGCTTGGCCGCCCTGGCCGCCGACCGCGCTCGGCGGACCGCCTGGCGCCAGAGCCTGGCCGACCCTCCGCCTATCTTCGCCGATCCCCAGCCCGCCCCCGATGCCCTCACTCCGTGCTCTGCCGCTCGTCGCCCTGCTGCTCGCGACGGGCTGCGCGCTCCCTGAGGAGGAGCTCGGGGCCACGCCCGACGCCGTCCCGCCCGCCCGCGTCGGCGAGACGATCGTGGCCGACGCCCGCGTCGGGGCCCTCCAGCTCCACGTGCTCGGCGACGAGGCCACGCTGCCCGTCACGACGCTCGGCGCGAATCAGCCGCTCCGGCTCGAGTTCGACCTGATCGGCCAGGAGGTCGGGCTGCCCCTCGACATCTCGTTCGTCCACACCGACCGGCTCGGGCGCGTGGACCTGCTGCCGGGCGAGTACCTCGACGGGTTCGAGACCGACCGGATCTTGGACTACGAGCGGTCCGGCTCGGCCGTCGACGTGCCCTACGTCCACTACCGCTACGATTTTCCGAACGCCAACGTCGGCTTCCGGGTGAGCGGGAACTACCGGGCGGTCGTCCGCGACACCGACGGGGCGCTGCTGTTCGACGTCCCGTTCTTCGTGACCGAGCAGCTCGCCGAGGTCGACCTCGTGTTCGGGTCGGCGATCCAGGACGGGTCGGTCGGGTTCGCGATCCAGCCGGCGGCGCGCTTACGGCCGGACGCGCGGCTCCAGGAGTACGACGGCTCGCAGTACACGGTCTGCTTCGGGCGGAACGGGCGGACGGACAACCTCCGGTGCGCGCCCCAGCCGTCGCTCGTGGACCTGGCGCTGTACCAGTTCTACCTGCCCCGCGACCAGGCGTTCGCCGAGCAGTCGGCCCTGTTCGAGGTCGACCTCGGGTTCTTGGGCGTCAACACGGAGGTCGTCGAGGTGGACCGGGCGGCGGCCCCGCCGACAGCGCTCTTGGACCTCGACTTCGCCGAGTTCGGCGGCGACGTCCGCCAGGCCGTGCTGGCGTCGATCCCCCTTATCGAGACCTCGTACCGCGACGTCGGCCGCGCGGACGTCGACGCCGAGTACGTGGCCACCACGTTCCGCTACGTCCCGCCCCAGAGCCGCCAGTCGCCGCGGCGCGTCTACGTCGTCGGCCCGTTCAACGGCTGGCGGCGGACGCCCGAGAGCGAGATGGAGTGGGTCGACGCGAACGGCCGCTACGAGCGGACGCTCCTGCTCAAGCAAGGCCGCTACGTCTACGGCTACGTCGGGGCGGACGCCCAGACGCCCGGGCTCAGCGGGCCCTCGCTGTTCACGGCCTACGCCTACCTCGCCGACCCCCGCCGCTTTACCGATCGCCTGATCGCCGTCCGCAGCGGCGTCGCGCGGTGAGGAGGAGTGTGGGTAGCCGACTCCGCCCTTTTCGTTCGCCTCCGTCCCCGTCCGCCCCGATACTCCCACACCCCCACACTCCCCACTCGGTCCCATGCTCCGTTGGTTCACGCTCGCCTCGGCCGTCCTGCTCGTCGGCGGTTGCTCCACCGTCCAGCCCGTCGCCACGCCGACCCCAGCTCGGGCCGACACGACGGACTCCGCAGACGACGACTTCAAGCCGTTCGATGAGGTCGTCACGGACGACGCCGAGACGGATGAGGGCCTGTTCGACGTCCACCTCGAGGACGGCGGCTCGAAGCTGCTCGTCCAGATCCCGGACTCCCTGTTCGGCCGCGAGATGCTGATCGTGAGCCGGCTCGCCAAGACGACCGAGGGCTACGAGTACGGCGGGACGAAGGTGAACACCCAGGCCGTCCGCTGGGAGCGACACGGCGACCACGTCCTGCTGCGGACGGTCCGCTACGCGAACGTCGCCGACCCGTCGCTGCCGGTCTACCAGGCCGTCCAGGACTCCCAGTTCGAGCCGATCGTGGCCCGGCTCGCCATCGAGGCCATCGGGCCGGACTCGGCGTCGGTCGTCGTGGACCTGACGAAGACGTTCACGACGGACCTCCCGGTGTTCGGGCTGCCGCGAGGGGCGCGCGAGGAGTTCAAGGTGCGGAAGCTCGACACCGACCGCTCGTTCCTGGCCCGGGCGATGGCGTTCCCCCGCAACGTCGAGGTCCGCTCGGTCCTGACGTACGACGCGGCCGAGCCGCCGGAGAACGCCTCGACGGGCACGCTGTCGGTCGAGATGGCCCACTCGATGGTCCTCCTGCCCGACGACCCGATGCGCCCGCGCCGGCACGACCCGCGCGTCGGCTACTTCTCGATCGCCCAGACCGACTACGGCCTGTCGGCCCAGCGCGCCGAGGAGCGCCGCTACATCACGCGCTGGCAGCTGGTCCCGAGCGATATGGAAACCTACGCCAGGGGCGAGCTCGTCGAGCCGGTCGAGCCCATCGTCTACTACATCGACCCGGCGACGCCGGCCGAGTGGCGCGAGCCGCTGAAGCAGGGCGTCCGGGACTGGAACGTGGCCTTCGAGGCGGCCGGCTTCAAGAACGCGATCCGCGCTGAGGACGCCCCGGCCGACGACCCGGACTGGAGCCCCGAGGACGTCCGGTACTCCGTCATCCGCTACCTCGCGTCCGACGTCCAGAACGCCCAGGGCCCGCACGTCCACGACCCGCGGACGGGCCAGATCCTGGAGTCCGACATCCGGTGGTTCCACAACGTGATGAACCTGCTCCGGAACTGGTACTTCGTCCAGACCGCCGCCGTGGACCCGGCCGCGCGCGGGACCACGTTCCGCCAGGACGTGATGGGCGAGCTCGTCCGGTTCGTGTCGGCCCACGAGGTCGGCCACACGCTGGGGCTCCCGCACAACTGGATCTCGTCGACGGCGTATCCGGTCGACAGCCTGCGGAGCCCGACGTTCACGGCGACGCACGGGACGGCGCCGTCGATCATGGACTACGCCCGGTTCAACTACGTCGCCCAGCCCGGCGACGGCGTGACCCAGCTCATGCCGCGCGTCGGCGAGTACGACATCTGGGCCGTCAAGTGGGGCTACACCTACTTCCCCGACGCCGCGTCGGAGGCCGAGGAGCGGGCCCGGCTCCAGGCCATGTTGGCCGAGGTCCGCGACGACCCGGCGCTCCGCTACGGGGCCCAGACGTTCGACCCCGTCGACCCGCGCTCGCAGGCCGAGGACCTGGGCGACGACGCCGTGTACGCCTCGACGCTGGGGCTGGCGAACCTGCGCCGGATCGTCCCCAACCTGATGACGTGGACGACGGCGGCCGGTGAGCCCTACGATGACCTCGACGAGCTCTACGGCCAGGTCGTGGCCCAGTGGGGCCGCTACCTCGGCCACGTCGGGCGCCAGATCGGCGGGGTCACCATCGACCCGAAGACGGCCGACGAGGCCGGCCCGGTCTACCAACCCGTCGACGCCGACCGCCAGCGGGCGGCCCTGGCGTTCCTGGTCGACGAGGGGTTCACGACGCCGGACTGGCTGCTCGACACGGACGTCCTGTCGCGGACCCAGCCGGCCGGCGTGCTCGGGACCGTCCAGCGGTTGCAGGAGTCGGCGCTCACGCGCGTCCTCGACCCGGTCCGCATCGGGCGGCTCGCGGAGGCCGAGTGGCTCGGCGGCGACGCCTACCCGGCGGCCGAGATGATGGACGACCTCCAGGCCGGCCTCTTCCGCGAGATCGACCGGGGCGCGGCCATCGACGCCTCGCGGCGCGCGCTCCAGCGGGCCTACGTGGACCGGCTGGGCGAGCTCTTGAACGAGTCGCCGTCGGCGGTGCCGGCCGCGTTCGTGGACCGGGCCTACGGCTACCGGCCCGAGGCCATCGAGCGCTCGGAGGTCCGGCCCCTCGCGCGCGGCGCGCTGCTGACGTTGGAGGACGAGATCGCGGCGGCGCTCCCGCGCTACCGGGCCGCCGGCGAGCGGTCCGAGCGGTACCACCTCTTGGACCTCCAGGCCCGGATCGAGACCATCCTCGACCCGGAGGACTGACCGGGTGAGGAGTGGAGGGTGATGGGTGAAGAGAGACTGGCCCATCACCCCTCACCCTTCACACATCACCCGTTATGCTCGACCTCCGCGCCGCCCAGCCCGACGTCCTGGTCCTGGTCGGGACCCAGACCGGCAACTCGGAGGTCGTCGCCGACGCCATCGCCGACGCGCTCGGCGACCTCGGTTTCGCCGCCCATCTTCTCGACATGGCCGAGGCCTACCCCGAGGTCCTGGCCGACTACCGCCAGGTCGTCGCCGTGACCTGCACCTGGTCCGACGGGACGTTCCCCGACAACGCCGTCGACTTCGTCGAGGCGCTCGACGCCGTCCGCCCCGACCTCTCGGGCGTCCGGTTCGGCGTCTGCGGCCTGGGCGACCGCGACTACGACCCGTACTACCAGACGGCCGCGATGCGCTTGGTCGGCCTCTTGCGTGCGTCGGGCGCGACCGAGGCCCAGCCGCTCCACGACATCGACGGCGGACCGACGGCGGACGACGTGGCCGGCGCGGTGGCCTGGGCGGTCCGGTGCGCGACGGCGTTTGCCAGGTAGGTTCGGGGTTCTCGGTTCGGGGTTCGGCTTCGAGTGAGTGCGAGGCCGTGTCAGGCGCACGGTGATCTCGTCGCCCCAAGAGGAAGCATCTTCAGTCCCCAGTCCCCAGTCTCCGCCCGTGACCCTCGCCGACCTCGACCTGTCCGACCTCCGGTTCCGCACCTCCGACGAGGTGGCCGGCGACCTCCGCCGCGCGTGTGAAGCGAACCCGGACCTGGCGACGGTCGAGACCATCGGCGAGAGCGAGGAGGGGAGGCCCATCGCGGGCGTGACGCTGGGCTACGGGCCCCGCCTGGTGACCCTCGTCGCCGGGGCCCACGCCGACGAGCCCGTCGGCCCGGAGACGTTGCGGACGCTCGTCCTCGAAGGGCTGGCGGCGCGTGGGTGGGGAACGGACGACGGGGGCCTCGAAGACCTCTGGGAGCAGGTCACGTTGCGGATCGTCCCCCACCTCAACCCCGACGGCGAGGCGCGCAATCAAGGGTGGATCGAGCGGTGGGACGCAGACCGCCCGGCCGAGACGCTGGGCCACTACCTCCGGGGCCGTCGCCGCGAGCCGCCGGGCCGCGACATCGAGTTCGGCTACCCGGACCTCCGGCCGGAGAACCGGGCGGCGACCGCGTTCCTGTTCTCCGGCCCGCCGGTCGCGCTCCACGCGAGCCTGCACGGGATGGGGTTTTCGGAGGGCGCGCTGCTGCTCGTCGAACGTCGCTGGCTCGGCACGGACCGCGACGCCCCCCTCCGCGTCGGCTGGGCCCAGGCCGCGGCCGACGCTGGGCTCGCGCTCCACGACCACGACCGCGGCGGCGACAAGGGGTTCCGCTACGGTGGCCCCGGGTTCTGGAGCACGCCCGAGGGCGCGGCGATGCAGCGCCACTTCCTCGACGCGGGCGACCCGGAGACGGCCGCCCTCTTCCGCCGCTCGTCGATGGAGCAGGCGATCACGACGGCGCCCGACCGTCCGCCGCTGTGCGTCGTGCCCGAGTTGCCGCTGTTTGTGCTCGGCGCTCCGCACGACGGTCCGCCCGGCATCCCGGCAACGCTGCTGGACTTTCGAGAGGCGATGCCCGAGATGATCGAGCGGGCCGCCGAGGGCGACGACCTCACGGATGCCGTCGAGCGGTTCGGCATTCGGTGCCTCGGCCTGGAGACCCAGGTGCGGCTTCAGCTCCAGATGCTCGACCTCGCGCTGGACGCCGTGCGCTAGGCGCCCATCAGCACTTGCAGCGATTCCAGGATCCGCTCTCCGAACAGACCACACAGCGCCCCGATCAGGAGCGCACTCCGCCAGCTCGCCGGCAACTGGATCCTCTGCCCCAGGTCCAGGTTCTCGTACACGTTGAATACGATCAGGGCCAAGAGGGGAGCCGCGATCCACTCCGCCCCACCGACCGAGGCCAGCACCTCGCTAGCGGTGGGCACTGGCGAGTCGCTCGCGTCGTCGGTGGCCACGTCCATCGCCGCGCCGAGCAGGAGTCCAAGGAACGCCCAGGCGACCGTGAGCACCGAGAGCATCCAGGGGTCCGGCGAGATCGTGTGAGTCGCCGACGCGTGGACGAACGACGGAGCGACAGTCGTCTCCCGCGACGTGTCTTCGACGAAGCCAGTGCGCACCGAGAACGTCCTGGTCCTGGGCTCGAAGAGGCCCCGTCCGAACGAGACGTCGAAGTGCGTCTCGAAGGCGCCGCCAGGTGGGACCGTCGCGAAGGTGCTCCAATCTGGGAGCTCGGCGTGCATCCGTTCGGCTTTCCGGAGGACCCGCTCGTACGCTTGTCGGAGCGCTGCGGCGTCCCCGCCGTCTTCGTCGAACGAGGCGTCCAGCAGTCGTCTGGCGTCGACCACGTCTTCGACCTCGTAGAGGTATGTCTCAGCGCGCATGACGGCGTTGCTGAGGGCGTCCCCGACACGGCCCGAGCCCAGCCGTAAGAGCGTCCGGGGGAGAGAGCCGATCCGGGCGGCTCCGGTGGCCGTCGTGAGGGCTTCGGTGAACATCTCGGCGTAGGCCCGGGTGATCTGGTCCCGGATCGCGCCTGACCTAACGATCTCGTAGTCCTGATGGAGCCGCGTCAGCCGGCGGAGCTCTTCGTCCAACTCGGTCTGCTTGTGAAACAGGTCGAGGTCGAACGCCTCTGGGGCCTTGATCCCCTCGCCAACGAGCGGGTCGATTCGCGTCAGGTGGACGCTTGCTTCCCCCTTGTTCTCGATGCGGAGCTTGAAGGAGACCCGGCGTGCGCGCGGAGGGGTGGGGAGCGGGTTCAGAGCGGCGACGAGGTCGGCCATGGTATCGGGCATCGGAGGGGACTCCGACGTTAGCGCGCCCGCCTCGAACGCTACCCGATCACCAAAAAAAAGCGGGTGCACCCAGGCGGCTCACGCCGACGGCCGGGCGCGCCTCCGCCTTCCGACGCTCGACCTGGCGCTGGCGACCGTGACCGCCAGCGCCGGCCCGGGCTCAGCTCGGCATGATCTTGTCGAGCAGGCCCCCGTCCTCCTGGGCCTTCTGGACGGCCGCCTTCGGGCTCGCCATCCCGAGGTCCGGCTTCTCGCCGCGCGGCGTCATCCGCTCGATCGAGAACGTGCTCCGGCCGTCGAAGCTCTCGCCGCCCGACCAGTTGCCTTCGGGCTGCGGGACCGACTCGTCCTTCCCGAACGTGAGGAACGTGTAGTTGAACTCGGCCGGCTCGATGCTCTGGTCGAAGTTGTTCGGGATCGGGTGGTTCTCGCGTCCGCCGAGCTCCTCCCACGCCGCGAGCCACTGGTTCTGGTGCATCGTGTCGCGCGCGACGAGGTAGGCCAGCATGTCCTTCATGCCCGCGTCGTCGGTCATCTTGTAGAGCTGGCACGCCAACATCCGGCCCGTCGACTCCGCGACGGCGTTGGCCAGCATGTCGGCGGCCGTGTTCCCGCTCGCGTAGCAGTGGGAGGCGTTGAACGGGACGCCGCTCGCGTCGACGGGCATCGCCGCCATGCACGTCGTGATCACGTGCTGGACGTTCATGCCGCCCAGCGCGGCGGCCACCATCGGGTCCTTGGCCGCCTCGTCCTGCTCGAGCGGGGCGCCCTCGAGGTTCAGGGCGACGGCGGTCGCGAGCATCTCGATGTGGGCGATCTCCTCGGTCCCGGTCTCCAAGAGCATGTCGCGGTACTTGGCCGGGCCCCGGGCGCCCCACGCCTGGAACAGGTACTGGAGGCACACGCGGATCTCGCCCTGGATCCCGCCGATGGCTTGCTGGAGGGCCTTGGCGAAGACCGGGTTGGGCGTGTCGACGCGGACCGGGTACTGGAGCTTGCCGCCGTCGTGGTAAAACATTGGGAGGGGGGGGAGTGAGCGGCCCCAACCCCCGGCGATCCGCCTGGCTCCGGCCCCGGAGGGGGTTCCGAACTTTCCCGACCCTTCCCTCGGGGCGCCTCCGGTGGCCCAACCGGAGCGACCCCTACGCCGAGCCCCGAGCGTTCCCTGCGCGGCCGGCCGCTACCCGAAGAACAGCAGGCACATCCACACCGCGAAAAGCATAGCGGCCACGTCGGCGATCAAGCCGGCCGGGAGCGCGTGCCGCGTCTTGCTCACGCCGACGGCCCCGAAGTACACCGCGATCACGTAGAACGTGGTCTCGGTCGAGCCGAACATGGTCGAGGCCATCCGGGTGATGAGCGACGTCTCGCCGTACTGGGCCGCCAGGTCGGCCACGATGGCGACCGAGCCGGAGCCCGTGAGCGGCCGGACGATGGCCATCGGCAGGACCTCGGCCGGCATCCCGACGAGCGCGAGCACCGGCGCGAGCGCGCCGCTCAGCCACTCCATCGCGCCCGACGCCCGGAACATCCCAATCGCGAACAAGATGGCCACGAGGTACGGCAGGATCCGGACGGCCAGCCCGAACCCCTCCTTGCCGCCCTCGACGAACGACTCGTAGACCGGCACGCGCTTGAGCAGCCCGTACAGGGGGATCCCCACGATCATCGCCGGCAGGACGAAGACCGAGACGACGCTGATGATCTCGCGGAACGTGTCCATGGCTCAGCCCTCCTCGGCGACGACGGCGACCGTCCGCCCGTCGCGGTTGGGGTCGGTCGCCCGGTAGCGGCGGAGCCGGCCCAGCCCCTTGGCCGCCACGATGGCCACGATCAGCGACCCGACGGTCGTGAACAGGATCGGGAAGTAGACGTTGTTGGTCTCGATGCCCAGGATCGCGATGAGCGTGATCGGCGGGATGAGCTGGACGCTGGCCGTGTTGAGCGCGAGCAGCATCGCCATCGAGTCGGTCGCCGTGTCGGGCTCGGGGTTGAGCGTCTGGAGCTCCTCCATCGCCTTGATCCCGAACGGCGTGGCCGCATTCCCCAGCCCGAACACATTCGCCGCCAGGTTGAGCGCGATCATGCCCATCGCCGGGTGGTCTCGGGGGATGTCCGGGAAGAGGGGCCGGAGCACGGGGCGGACCAGCTTGACCAGCCCGTAGATGATGCCGGCGTCCTCGGCGATCTTGCTCAGCCCCAAGAACAGCACCAACACGCCGACCAGCCCGATGGCAATCGTCACGGCGACCTCGGCGAGGTCGATGGCGGCCGTCGTGATGGCGCCGAGCTTGACGAACCGGACCGGCGCGAACTGCAACCCGGCCGTCGCCGCGGTCCCGTCGGGGCTGATCGTGACCGACTGCAATGTGCCTTGCAAGATCTGGTCGCGTGGATTCGTCGCGTCGCGGATGACGTCGAGCGGGGCCGGCAGCTCGGCCTCGGCGTCCAAGACCAGCTCGGGCGTCCCGTCGGCCGTGGCGCGGAGGGTGGCGTCGTAGGCCGGCGCGGGCGTCCCGTCGGCGACGCCGTAGAACTGGCGGAACGCGAGCGGGTCGAGGACGAGCCGGGCCGGCTGGCGCGGCGCGTCGGCGTCGAACGGCCGCTCGAACTCGAGGCGGACCGGGAGCGGGTCCGCGTTCCGGTACGTGTCGCCGACGACGTCGCCGAGGTCGCTGGCCAGCGCGAACACCAGGCTGACGATGATGAGGCCGGCCCAGATGTAGTTGAGCATGGAGGCGGGGAGGGGGCCGCAAGGTCGCCGCGACTCCGACCGGGCGCAACCGCGGCGCCCTCGGGTCGGCCACACCCAGCCGGCGTCAGGGACGAGGGAAGGACGGCTCGAGCCTCGCGTAGAGGTCCCGGAACCGGTCGTACGCCGCGCCGAGGTCGGACGCGCCCGGCTCGGTCGTCTCGCCGACGGTGACGGTCGCGTCCGTCGCCGTCGCCACGTCCGGCCACACGCCGGCGCCGACGCCGGCGAGCAGCGCGGCCCCGAACGCCGCGGCCTCGGGCGTCTGGACGGGCGCGAGCGCAACGCTCAACGTGTCGGCCAGGATCTGGCGCCACAGCGGGCTCACGGCCCCGCCGCCGGCGACCCGGACCGTGTCCGGCGCCTCGACGCCCGACTGGCGGAGCAGCTCGAGGTTGTCGCGGAGCCCGAACGCCACGCCCTCCAGCACGGCGCGCGTCGCGTGGCCGCGCCCGTGCCGCAGCGTCAGCCCGACGAAGGCGCCCTGGGCGAGCGGGTTGGCGTGGGGCGTCCGCTCGCCGGCGAGGTAGGGGAGGAACGTCAAACCCTCGGACCCCGGCGCCACGCCGGCCGCCTCGGCGAGCAGGGCGTCGTAGCCGGTGTCGGGCGCGAACGTGTCGCGGTACCACCGGAGCGAGCCGGCCGCCGACAGCATGACGCCCATCAGGTGCCACAGCCCGGGGACCGCGTGCGGGAAGGCGTGCGCCCGCCCCTGCGGCGCCGTGTGCGGCGCGTCGGTCGGCGCGAAGACGACGCCGGAGGTGCCGAGCGACATCGCCCACACGCCCGGCCGGACGGCTCCGACGCCGACGGCAGTGGCCGCCTGGTCACCGCCTCCGCCCACGACGGGCGTCCCAACGGCGAGCCCCGTCTCCTCGGCCGCCTGAGCCGAGACGGCGCCCGTGACCTCGGGCCCCTCGTGCGTCGGCGGGAGCCAGTCGGCCGGCACGTCGAGCGCGTCGAGGACCGTCGCCGACCAGTCGCGCGAGGCGAGGTCGAGGAGCAGCGTCCCGCCCGCGCCCGCCCGGTCGGTCGCGAAGCCGCCCGTCAGCCGGTAGCGGAGGTAGTCCTTGGGCAGCAGCACCTGGGCGACGCGGGCGACCACGTCGGGCTCGTGCTCCTTCACCCACAGCAGCTTGGGCGCCGTGAACCCGGCGAAGGCGTCGTTGCCCGTCTCGGCCACGAGCGCGTCCAGCCCGCCCAGCCGCTCGCGGATCTCGTCGCACTGAGCCTGGGCGCGGCCGTCGTTCCACAGCATCGCCGGTCGCAAGACGGCACCGGCGCCGTCGAGCAGGACGAGCCCGTGCATCTGGCCCGTCAGCCCGACGGCGCGGACGTCGGGCCCGGCCGCGCCCGCCTCGGCCAGCGCCTGCCGGACGCTCGCGGCCGTCGCGCGCCACCACTCGTCGGGGCCCTGCTCGCTCCAGAGCGGGCGCGGCGACGAGTGGTCGTGGGGCGTCGAGCCGACCGCGACGACGTGGCCGGCGTCGTCCATCAGCAGCGCCTTGGTCGCCGTCGTCGAGGTGTCGATGCCGAGGAGGTAGGCCATGGGAATGGGGATGTGGGGACCGCCTCGCGGCCCGGGTCGCCTTCGGGAGGCCCGCCCTCTCGCGCCCCGGCCGGAGCGCTGGGCCGGGGCTCTCGACCCCTCGTCCGACGAGCGGAGCGGGTCCGAGGGCGAGGGGCAACTGTCCGGGCGCGAGGGTGGGTTGACTGAATTGAAGCGGTATAATAAATCCGGTTCTTCGCCGCGCTGCGATGATCCGCCGGCCGCGCCCGGCGGGGGACCGGGGCGGTCGCGAGTACCCCGTCAGCCCTCCCAGATCCGACCCTGAGCCTCTCTGCGGACCCCCTCATGGCCAAACGAATCACCATCTCTGACGTCGCCGAGAAGGCCGGGGTCTCGACCGGGACCGTCTCGGCCGTCATCAACCAGCGGCCGACCGTCCGCGACGCGACGCGGGCCCACGTGCTGAGGACGATCGAGGAGCTCGGCTACCTCCCCTCGGCCTCGGCCCGGCGCCTGGGGAGCCGTCGCAACGGGGACGACGCCTCGCCGCCGGGCATGGGCATCGTGATCAAGGAGATCGACAACCCGTTCTACGCCGAGGTGGTGAAGGGCGCGAGCGCCGAGCTCAACGCGCGCGGCTTCGTCCCGTTCGTGTGCACCTCCGAGGGCGACTTCCAGCGGGAGGGCCTGGCCATCGACTCGCTCCGCGGCCGCGATCTCTCAGGCGTCATCGTGGCCCCGGTCCTGGACGCCGACGCCGACCTCTCGCACCTCTTCCTGCTCCGCCGCTCGGGCTTCCCGTTCGTCCTGCTCGAAACGGTGCTCGGCCTGCCGACGAACGTGGTGAGCGTCGACAACGTGGCCGCGGCGCAGCAGGCGGCCCGCCACCTGATCGGGCTGGGGCACGAGCGGATCGCCCACTTCGCGGGCCCGGCGTACACGCGGCACAGCCTGGACCGGCGGCTCGGGGTCGAGAAGGCGTTCAGCCAGTCCCCGCTCCGGTTCTCCGACGACGCGGTCGTCGCGTCCGGGTCCCGGTTCGAGGACGGCTACCAAGCCGGGCTCCGCACCTTCCGCGAGCGGGCGGACCGGCCGACGGCCGTCGCGTGCTTCAACGACCTCGTCGCGCTCGGGCTCATCAAGGCCCTGGTCGACCTCGGCCTGCGTGTGCCCGAGGACGTCTCCGTCGTCGGCTTCGACGACGTCCCGGTGGCCACCCAGACGACGGCCCCGCTGACGACGGTCCAGGTGCCCAAGCGCGAGATGGGCCGGCGCGCGGTCCAGATCATCTTGGACCAGATCGAGGAGCCCGAAGCGGACCCGGTCACGGTCGTCCTCGACGCCGCCCTCGCCGTCCGCGCGACGACGGGGCCGCCGGCCGGGCGCTGACCAGGCTTGGGACTGGAGCCTAGAGGCTCCTCGCGCAGAGGACCGCCAGTCCTGCCCTGGTAGTGCGTCAGCACTAGCACAAATCGTCGGCATGCACCTTGACTCGGAAGGGGGGGGGGGGGGGTAGTCTAATTTTGGGTCTTGGAAGGCCCGCCTGTCTCATCACCAACACCCTCATGCTCACAAAACGTATAGTTCAGAGCCTCCTGGCGCTGTCTCTCTTCGTCGGGTCAGGCCTGGCAACGCCGGCTGCTGCTGCCCCGTTCTGCATTTTCGAAACGCATGGCATAGACGGTCAGTGCTTTCTCGTGTGGGGATGCGATGACGGGAGCGCTGGGTTCGCCTACACAGACGGGTCCCTGTGCTACATGTACGCATAAGTTCCAGCAAGCTCTCACATCAACCAGACAGCTATGAAACGCTTGATGCTTCTCTGCTCGCTCCTCGCACTCGTGGCGTGCGAGCAGACAAATCCCCAGCCGGTCGCAGAGGTTCTTCCTGCGGCGTCCGATCCCGTCTTGAGCCGGGTGGACTTCGCCCGCGCTCCCGGAGCCTCCCAAGAAGACCTCACCGCGAGCGTGAAGGCGGCCCTGACGGCTACTGTGAACATCGCCAAGAAGGCTGACGGCTGGCAAGACGCTCACGATCGAGCGCAAGAGGCCGTCGCGGCGGCCGAGCCCGGCGTCGTCCGCTCGAACGTCGAGCAGGCGATGGCTAAGCTCATGCTGACGGGTTACCTCGTCCCGAACCGGTCGGAGGAGGGAGTCCCTGAATTGGCCCTGGAGTATTCCCGAGCTCTCGTCCAACACGAGAGCCCCGAGGCGGAGACGATCCTCGAGTCGGTCGGGGCCTTCCGCACCGAATGGGGTCCGATAGAGACTCGTTCCGTCGCGGTCCGCGCAGCCGAAGCCGCCGAGTCCTACGTCGCCGAGACGGCACGTTGTACGGACTGTGACATGCCGGAGGCGGCCCGCCGAGACCTCTCCGACGAGGGCCGCGATGAGGATGTCGTGTCGGCACGGCGCCTCGAAGCGGCGGCCCAGCTTCGGGCCCTCGCGGAGTAGCATTCGAGACAGACTTTGGGTGTCGCGGCCGGCGGGCGAGAGCTCAGCCGGCCGCGTCGTGATCGGTCGGCGCGTCGTAGTGCGCCCGGATCTTGGCCGCCACTGACGGGCCCGTGAACGCCGCGATCTCGGCCTCGGTCGCCGCCTTGACTGCTTTGAGACTCCCGAGCTGGGTCAGCAGCTTCTTGGCCGTCTTGGCCCCGACGCCCGGGATGTCGAGCAGCTCGCTCCTGAGGTCCTTGATCCGCCGCTGCTTGCGCTGGGCCGTGACCGCGAACCGGTGGGCCTCGTCACGGACCCGCTGGATCAGCCGGAGCGACGACGACGTGCGCGGGATGATGATGGACTGGCTCGACCCCGGCACGAACACCTCTTCGAGCCGCTTCGCTAGCCCGACGACGGGGAACTTGCCGTAGACGTCGACCCGCCGCAGCGACTCGACGGCCGACGACAGCTGGCCCTTGCCGCCGTCGATGATGACCAGGTCTGGCCACGGCCCGTTCTCCTCGAGCAGCCGGGCGTAGCGCCGCTCGACGACCTCGCGCATCGACTGGAAGTCGTCGGGCTTGCCGGACTCGACCGTCCGGATCTTGTACGTCCGGTAGTCCGACTTGCGCGGCTTGCCGTCTTGGAAGACGACGCAGCTCGCGACGGTCCCGGTCCCGCCCAAGTGCGAGATGTCGAAGCACTCGATCCGGCGCGGCGGTTTTTTGAGGTGGAGGTCGCGCTCCAGGCTCAGGACCGACCGCGGGATCCGGTCCTCCTCGCGCTGCTCCTGCTGGAGCTTCCACTCGCCGAGCAGGAGCCGGGCGTTCGCCTCGACCATGTTCATCAGGTCCACCTTCTCGCCGCGCTGGGGCGTCCGGACCTCGACCCGGCGCCCCTTCTTCTCGCGCAAGAGCGCCTCGACGACCGACGGGTCCGCGAGGTCGCCGGCGAGGTAGACCTCGTTGGGGAAGAACGCCGCGTCGGCGTAGTAGCCCTCGACGATCCGCTGCTGGATCTCGCCGTCCTCGGCCCCCTCGACGCCCCGGACGATCTTGTGCGTCCGCCCGATGATCTTGCCCTCGCGGACCTTGAACAGGACGCCTACGCCGACGTCGGCCTCGCGGTCGAGCGCGAGCGCGAACAGGTCCCGGTCGACCTCGGGGTCGGTGACCACCTTCTGCTTCTGGGCGTACGTCTCGAGCGCGCGCAGCCGGTCCCGCACCTCGGCGGCCTCCTCGAACTGCTTCTCGGACGCCAGCCGCGCCATCTCGCCCTGGAGAAGTTCGACTAGCTCGCGCGTCTGGCCGTTCAGGAGCGCCGTGATCTGGCGGATCGTGCTGTCGTAGTGCGCCTCCGTTTCGTAGCCGACGCACGGCGCGGCGCACTTCTGGATGTGGTAGTCGAGGCACGGCTGGTACTTGCCGGCCTCGATGGCGGCCTGGTTCAGGTGGAGCGCGCACGACCGGAGCTTGAACAGGTCCTTGATCGTCTTCAGGACGAGCTTCATCGCCCGGGCGTCGGTGTACGGCCCGAAGTACAGCGAGCCGTCGCGGCGGACGGTCCGCGTCGGGAAGACGCGCGGGAACCGCTCGTTCTTGATGCAGATGTAGGGGTAGCTCTTGTCGTCTTTGAGGAGGACGTTGTAGCGGGGTTTGAGTCGCTTGATGAGGTTGTCCTCCAGCAGCAGCGACTCGACCTCGGTGTCGGTCACGATCACCTCGACGTCGGCGATCTTCTTGACGAGCGCCTCGGTCTTGGCCTCGCGCGGGCGGCCCTCCTGGAAGTAGCTCCGGACGCGGCTGCGCAGGTTCTTGGCCTTGCCCACGTAGATCACCTTCCCGTCGGCGTCCTTGTGCTGGTAAACGCCGGGCGAGGTCGGGAGGTGCTTGAGCTTGTCGGCGAGGGCGTCGGTCATCGGGCGGGGGGCGGACGGGGGCTCGTACGCCGGCCCGGCAACGTCGTGCCCGGCGGTGTCGAGCGCGCGTCAGCGGCTGCCGAGGCTTTTGCTCGGGCCCGGAGGAGGGGGGCACACGAGGCAGGGGAGGGCCCCGTTCTTGGGCCTTCCCTTCACCACTTCCGCTCGATCCCATGCGCACGTTCGCCCTGGCCCTCGCGGCCCTGTTGGCCCCCTCCGTCCTCGCTCAGCCGGTCTTGACCGACTCGTCGGACACCTACGTCAGCCCGCTCTTTGGGATCGGCAGCAGTGGGGGGGGCAGGACGGCGTTCCTCGTCGGCGCCGACGTCGGTCGCCGCGTCGCGCCGTCCGTCGACCTCGGCGCGCGCGTGATCGGGGGCGACCTGACCTACGGCGACGGCGGGGCGTTCCTGACCGTCGGCCCGACGCTCGGGACGACGCGCCGGCTCGGGGCCGGCGTCGAGCTCGACGCCCGGCTGCTGGGGACGGCGACCTTCGCCGACCTCGGGCCCCGGGTCGGCGACGACGGGTTCGGCCTCCGGCGGATTCAGGGGACCGGGCAGGTCTCGCTCAGCCGGCCCCTCCGCGTCGTCGGGAGCCTGCGACTGGCGCCGACCGTCGGGGCCTACGGGACGGCGTGCCGCGTCATCGGCTACGAGGTGACGGGCGCGGCCCTTCGGTGCGCCGAGGCGGGCGCCCTCGCCGGCGTCGACGTCCGCTTCCGCCTGTTCGGAGCCGACGTCTCGCTCCCCGTCGTCGCCCCGATCCGGCTCGTCGGCAACGACGCTGCGGGCCGGCTGGGGCTGTTCGACGTGTCGCAGGTCCCGATCACGGGTGGCCTGCGGGTTCGGTTTTAGGCCGGCTCGCGCTCGGGGCGTTGCACGAGACGGCGTCATCGGCTAGACTGCGAGGGCATCGAAGAGAACCGGGCCATGAGCGTCGAGGAGATCCTGACTACCATCCGCGAGCTCCCCGAGCGCGACCAGTCGCGTGTGTTCGCCGAGCTGGACCGGATGCGCCAGTTGACGGAGATGCGTGCCGGCGTCGCCGACGCCCTCGCCTCTGCCGAACGCGGCGATGTCGCCCCGTGGGACCCCGACGCCATCAAGCGCGAAGGGCGCGAGCGGCGGACCGCCGGTGCCTAGCTACGAGACCACGCCCGAGTTCCGCCGCGACGCGGCCGAGGCGTGGGACTTCATCTTCGAGCAGGCCGGTGACCTGCGTGCCGACCGGGTCATCGACGCCATCACCGAGAGCTTGCAGACGCTCGCGGAAACGCCGCGGATCGGCACGCCGCGCCCCGATCTCTCCGACGCCGAGGAGGTCCGCAGCTTTGTGGCGCGCCCCTACCTGATCGTCTACCGACCGCTGCCGGCCGGGGGCATCCTCGCCCTGCGGCTCTACCACACCTCCCGAGACCCCGAGGGGCTGTCTCGGTCGTGACCTACGGGGCGTACGGGGCCGTCTCCACGTGCCTCGCGCTCTCGGTACGTCCCGAGGCCCGCCGAGCGCTTAAACCCTGAGGGAGTCCGGCGTGGAGTCCGGGGCCCGCCACATGGCCCAGTGGGTGGGGCCGCCGGGCAGCGGGATCTCGCCGGTGACCTCGAACCCGAGCCGCCGGTAGAACGCGACGTTCGTCGCCGTCCCCGTCTCCAAAAAGGTGCCCACTTCGCCCGCGTCGGCCCGCGCGAGCCCGGCGCGGACGAGCGCGCTCCCGACGCCCCGGCCCTGCGCCTCGGGGTCGACGGCGAGCAGGCCGAGGTACCAGAACCGACCGTCCGGCATCGCGTCGTCGAACGCGCGGTACGCCCGCCGCACCGCCGGCAGCCGGCGCAGCCCGGCCCCTCGGACGAGCGCGGGGAGCGCCGTCCACTCGCGCCACGCCGGGACCTCGGCGCCGGGCGGGAGCCACAGCGCCAACCCGGCCAGGGCCCCGTCCGCCTCGGCCATCTCGCAGACGCCGTACGGCGCGTAGACGTAGCGGACGTAAGCGGCGTGCTCGCCTGCGAACCCGGCGAGCCGTCGCGACGGGTCGGGGTAGACGAACTGGAACAGCGGGTCGTCGAAAAAGGCCCGGGCCGCCAGAGCCGCGGCGGCCTCGACCTCGTCGGAGCGGAGCGGGCGGACGGTCATGCCAGCAGGAACTCCCGGACGCCGGCCGCGAACGTCGGCACGTCGACGCCCTGGATGGGGTGGTCGAGGCCTGGCAAGATCTGGAGCCGGGCGTCGGGCAACGCGCGCCACAGGCCGACGGCGTGGCGGACGTCGAAAAAGCGGTCGCGGTCGCCGGCTGACACCAGCGTCGGGATGGCGATCTGGGCAAGGTCGGCGTCTGGCATCCGGTCGTCCGGCAGGCCGCGCGTGAACGCGATCATCTGGTCCACAAGCCCGCGCCAGCGGTCGGCGCCGTGGACCTCGGACAGACGGCGGGCCCAGAACGGGTGCTCGGCCTCCATCGTCGCGGGGTCCATGGGGTTGGTCATGGCCTCGACCTCGGCCCGGTCCCACTGCACGTTGACGCCGTGGACGGCCAGACGCGAGACGAGGTCGGGTCGCTGGCGGGCGAGCGCGAGGGCGACACCGCCGCCCATCGAGAAGCCGAAGACGGCGGCGGGGCCGGCGGCCACGGTCTCGAGAGCTGTTATTGCAGCACCCACGTACGGTCTCCACGTCGGCGCCGGGCCCGCCAGCGGACCGCTCCGCCCGTGGCCCGGGAGGTCGAGCCCGATCACCTGAAAGTCCCGCTCCCAGACCCGGATCAGCCGGTCCGTCTCCAGCTCGGTCGACCCGAGCGCGCCGTGGAGGACGAGGAGCCGGGGCGCGTCTTCCGGCCCGGAGAGCTGGACGGCCACCAACCCCACTGGCGTTTCGATCTCGGTCCAGACGGGCGGCGGGCGGACGCTCTCGACCAGCTCGACCAGCACGCCGGCCGTGTCCTTCGGGTGGAGGAACACGATCCGCTTGCCGTCGGCGCCGGGCCGGGGCGCGTCGGCGAGCGGGCGGACGCCGAGGGCGCGGACCCGGTCGATCTCGGCGTCGAGGTCGGCCACCTCGAAGGCGAGGTGGTGGAGGCCGGGCCCGCGCCGCTCCAGGTGCTTGGCGATGGGCGAGTCGGCGCGGGTGGCCTCGACCAACTCCATCTTGGGCGCCGCGTTGGCCCGTCCGCCGTCGCCGAAGAACAGCGTCCGGACGCCCTCGCGCTCGACGACCTCCGCTTTGTAGGGGGCCGCCTCGAACAGCCGCTCGAAGACGGCCGCCTGCTCGGCGCTCTCGATGGCGATGCCGACGTGCTCCAGGGTCATGAGTCGGGGGAGGGGGGAGGCCGGAAACTCGCACCCGGCGGGCTCGTCCCACGCGCCATGCTGCTCCACACCCACGCGCCCGCCCGTCCGGGCCCCGCTCGCGGCGACGACGCGCAGCGCCAGCAGCGCTTGGCGATGACGGCGAGCCTGGCGGTCGCCGTGCTCATGCTCGTCGGCAAGGCGGCGGCGTACGGGCTCACCGGCTCGACGGCCATCCTGTCCGACGCGCTCGAGTCGGTGATCCACCTCGCGGCGACGGCCATGGCCGGGTTCAGCCTGTGGTACGCGGCCCAGCCACCGGACGCCGCGCACCCCTACGGCCACGGCAAGATCGCCTACGTCTCGGCGGGCGTCGAGGGCGCCCTGATCCTGGTCGCCGCCGTCGGCATCGTGTGGACGGCGACGCTGGACCTGATCCGCGGGCCCGAGGTCGAGCAGCTCGGGCTGGGCCTGCTCATAACCGGCGCGCTGGCCGCCGTCAACCTGGTCCTCGGGCTCGGCCTGGTCCGCGTCGGCCGGCGGACGAACGCGCTCGTGCTCGTGGCCAACGGCCACCACGTCCTGACCGACATGTGGACGAGCCTGGGCGTGCTCGTCGGCGTCGGGCTGGTGTGGGCGACGGGCGCGGTCTGGCTCGACCCGGTCGTCGCCATCGTGGTGGGGCTCAACATCGTGTGGACCAGCGGGGGGCTGATGCGCGAGGCCTACGGCGGGCTGATGGAGACGGCCACGCCCGAGGCGACGGCCCGCGTGCTGGGCACGCTCGACCAGGCCGTCGCCGACGGGCTCATCGACGGGCACCACCACGTCCGCCACCGCCGCGTCAACGACCAGGTCTGGATCGAGCAGCACCTCCTGATGCCCGACGACCTCCGCCTCGACGAGGCCCACCAGCGGGCGACGGCCGTCGAGCTCCGCCAGCGGGCGCTCTTCCCCGAGAGCCGGGTCCAGGTCACGAGCCACCTCGAGCCCCGCTCCCACGACCACCCGGCCGGCGCGCCCCACGACGCCGTCTCCGACTCGCTCGCCTAGACCTAAATGCGCATCGCTGTGATTGGGGGCCTGGCCGCCGGGCCCGCCGCCGCCGCCGAAGCCAAGCGCCAGGCCCCGGACGCCACCGTCGTCCTGTTCGAGGAGGGGCCCCACATCTCCGTCGGGACGTGCGAGATCCCGTACCTCATCGGCGGCCGGCTCGAGCCGGGCACGGACCTGGTCGTGCTCACGCCCGACGAGATCCGGCGGACGCGCGGCGTCGACGCCCGCGTCCGCCACCGGGTCACGGCGCTCGACCCGGGCCGCGGCCGGCTGACCGTCGAGGCCCTCCACTTCGGCTCGACGACGGAGGAGCCGTTCGACCGGTTCATCCTGGCGACCGGCGCTCGCGCCCGTCGCCTGGGCGTCGACGGCGAGGACGCGGCCGGCGTGTTCACCGTCCGCAACCTGGTCGACACACACGCGATCCTGCGCTGGCTCGACACCGAGCCGGTCCGCCACGTCGTCGTGGTCGGCGGCGGCTACATCGGGCTCGAGATGGCCGAGGCCATGCGCGAGCGCGGCTTGAGGGCGACGATCCTGGACCCGAACGGCCGCGTGCTGGGCAACACCGTCGCGTGCGAGGCCAGCGACCTGATGAACGAGGCCGTCGCGGCGGCGGGCGTCGCCGTCCGCGCCGAGCGCGTGACGGCCATCCTGGCCGACGACGACGGCCGCGTCCGCGCCGTCCGGACGGACCGGGGCGAGCTCGTCGGGTGCCAGATGGTGGTCGTCTCGGTCGGCGTCGAGCCGCGCGTCGAGCTGGCCCAAGCCGCCGGGATCCGCCTCGGCGACCGAGGGGGGGTCGCCGTCGACGACCAGATGCGGACCTCGGCCCGCCGCGTGTGGGCGTGCGGCGACGTGGTCGAAATCCCGCGCGCGCCCGACGGCCGCCGCGTCCTGTGGCCCCTCGCCACGACGGCCCGGCGGACGGCCCGCGTCGCGGCCCGGAACGCGACCGGCACGGCCGACCGGTTCCGCCCGTTCGCCGGCGCCGTGGGCGTCCGCGCGTTCGGGGTCGAGGTCGGGTCGGTCGGGCTGTCACTGGCGCAGGCGGAGGACGCCGGGCTTGACGCCGTCGCGACCGACGTCCGCCACCTCAGCCGCACGGCGGCGTTCCCCGAGGCGTCGCCGATCGACGTCCGCCTCGTGACGGAGCGCGGGACGGGGCGCCTGCTGGGCGGGCAACTGGTCGGGGCGGAGGGCGCCGCGCTCCGGTCCGACGTCCTGGTCCCGCTCGTCGCCCGCGGGGCCACCGTCCGCGAGCTAGCCGAGGACCTCGACCTGCTCTACAACCCCCCGCTCGCCCCGGCCGTCGACCCGCTGAAGGTGGCCGCCAGCCGGGCGATGAGGGATTGAGGGGGCTGGCGGCCGTCGAAAAGTTCCGGCGGACTCCGCCCACGCCGACCTCGGCCGGGCGCACCTTCCCGTCCCCCGTCCCCCGTCCCCCGTCCCCCGTCCCCCGTCCCATGGATTTTACCGAACACTCCGTCCGCTCCGAGCAGGTCTACGACGGCGCCCTGCTGGACGTGCGCCGCGACGAGGTCCGCCTGCCCAACGGCGAGACGTCGGCGCGCGAGTGGATCAAGCACCCCGGCGCCTCGGCCGTCGTCCCCGTCGACGGCGAGGGCCGCGTGATCCTGCTCCGCCAGTACCGGTTCGGGCCCGGGCGCGAGTTCTGGGAGGTCCCGGCCGGCAAGTTCGACGAGGACGGCGAGGACGCGCTCGCCGTGGCCCGGCGCGAGCTGGCCGAGGAGGCCGGCGTCGCCGCCGAGCGGTGGACCCCGCTCGGGCAGACGTTCCCCGCCATCGGCTACTCCGACGAGACCATCTGGCTGTTCCTCGCCGAGGGCCTGTCGGCCACCGACGACCACGCCGACGACGACGAGTTCGTCGAGCCTTTCCGGGTCCCGTTCGAGGAGGCCGTCGCGATGGCCCGCCGGGGCGAGATCGAGGACGCCAAGTCGTGCGTGGCCCTGCTGCTGGCCGCTGCCGCCATCGACCGGCGGACGGGGGAGAGCGGGTAGAGCCGGCCCGTCGGGCGCCGTTTTCACAGGACCTGAGCGCCGCCGGCGTGGCGCCCCGTGGGGGCGGCGCTAGTTTTCCCGCCCCCTCCCGCGCACGCCGTGTTCTACTTCCTGATCGTCCTGATCCTCATCATCGGTGTCCTGATGGGCATCACGGTCCTGCTCCAGAGCGGCAAGGGGGGCGGCCTGGCGGGCATCGCCTCGGGCGGCCAGACGACCCAGATCCTGGGCGCGCGCCAGGCCCCGGACTTCTTGGAGAAGGCCACCTGGGCGCTGGGCTGGACGTTCCTCCTCCTGTGCCTCATCACGACGTTCTTTATCCCCCGCGCGGGCGGCGGCGGGAGCATCTTGCAGGAGCGCGCGGGCGAGCTGCCGTCGGCGGCGCCGGCCCCCATCGAGGTCCCGTCGCAGGGCCCGGCCGAGGCCGGCTCGCTCCCGAGCGCCAACCCGTCCACGCCGACGGCCCCCGACGTCCCGCCGACCGAGTAGGGCCGACGGGCACCCGACCCGGGGCCGCTGAGCAGACGCTCGGCGGCCCTTTTTTTGGCCGCCTCGGGTGGGCGCTTGGCCCGGAGTCTCGCCCCACGCCCTCGGCTCGTCCGGACCTCAGTCCCCCTCCCAGAAGAAGAGGGGACTCGCCGCCGACCCCGTAGCGCCTGGCGAGCGGGGGGCCGTGCCGTCGTCGCCAGACACACGTGCGGGGCCACCCCCGAAAGGGTGGCCCCGCGTCGACGTGCGCCGGCCTGTACGCCGGATTCTGTCCGGGCGACGGTCGCCGAGGCCGTCGCCCTGTGCCGCCATCTATCTGGGACCGCCGTCGCCGGCGGCCTCGAGCGGCCTACCCGCCCCGCGACGCCCGCGGGCCGCGGGCGGTCCCGCCGAGGCGGGACGCGGGACTGTGTGGCCTTGCACCCCGTGGGGTTTGCCTGGCCGCGGCCGTCGCCGGCCGCGCCGGTGGGCTCTTACCCCACCGTTTCACCCATCACCTGTGCCGACGCGAGCGCCGGCCATCGGCTGGTCTGTTCTCTGTTGCACGTGCCGTCGCCCGACGCTGTCGCCAGCGTCCGACGCCTTCCTGTTAGGAAGCACGGTGCCCTGTGGTGTCCGGACGTTCCTCCCCGGGACCGAGCCGCAAGCGGCTCCCCCCGAGGCGGCGGCCCGGCCGGCGCGCCGAAAGAAACGGGCGGGCGCCAGCTTCTGTGCCGGCGCCCGCCCAAGGTCGTGTGAGTTCGGCGCTAGTCCTCGGCGCCGACCTCCGCGAAGAGCGCGTCGTCGACCACGATCCGCCCGTCGTGCTCGGACACGATGATCCGGTCGCGCTGGCGGATCTCGACCTGGCGCTGGGGCGGGACCATGAAGCCGGCCGCCGCGCCGCGCTCGATGGGGACCACGGCGCGGCCGTCGCGGACGCGCGTCCGGAGCCGCTCGTAGGCCCGGAGGTAGCGGTCGTCGATGTGCTCGGCGGCCTGGGCCCGCTGCTCCTCGTACGTGTCCTGCTCCGCCTTCGTCTCCTCGACGACCCGGTCGAGCTCGACGCGCTTCTCGGCGATCCGCGTCTCGAGCTCCTTGAGCGTGTCGTCGGCGCCGTCGACGGTCTCGGCCGTGTCGCCGTCGAGGTTCTCGTACCGCTCGATCTCCTCGTAGGCGCTCTGGATCCGCTGGCGGTGGGCCTCGATCTCCTTGGTGAGCGCGTCGTACTCGCGGTTGTTCCGGACCTGGAGCTGCTGCTCCTCGTACTTCCGGATGAGCCCCTCGCTCTCGGCGATGTCGAGCTTGAGCTTCTTTTTCTGGACCTCGGCCTCCTTCTTGTCCTGGTCGATCTTGCCGAGCCGCGTCTGGAGCCCGGCCCGCTCGTCCTCCAGGTCGCGGATCTCGTCCGGCAGGTCGCCGCGGAGCTTGGTGAGCTGGTCGATCTTGGTGTCGATGATCTGGAGGCGGACGAGGGCCCGGAGCTGGTCCTCGATCGTGGTCGTGTCGGTCGCCATGTGGGGGGTGCGCGTGGGGAGTCGGGCAGGGTACCCCTCGGCGCGGCCTCCGGTTTTGAGTCCGGGGCGAATTTGAGGGTGGCAAGGTTCCGGCGTAGGGGCACGGCACGCCGTGCCCTCGTCCTGTTTTAGCCCGCGAACGTCCGCATCGGCGAGGTCCGGTGGCGGGTCATGTCGACGGCGAGGCCGGGGTGGGCCTGGCGGAGGCGGTCGGCCATCAGCCGCTCGGTGACGGCCTCCGTTTCGTAGTGGCCGGCGTCGACGAGGGCGATCCGGGGGCGGCCCTCCGGGTCGAGCGCCTCGAAAAAGCGGTGGTACGTCACGTCGGCCGTGACGTAGGCGTCGGCGCCGGCGCGGATCGCGTCGCCCAGGAACGACAGCCCGGCCCCGCCGCAGACGGCGACCCGCTCCACTGTCTGCCCGTCGTCGCCGACGTAGCGCAAGGCGCCGGCACCGAGCGCGTCGCGGACGCGGGCGAGGAACGCGGGCAGCGGCTCGGGCGCGTCGAGGCGCCCGACGACGCCGTAGCCCTGGCGCGTCGCCCGGCCGTCGAGGGCCACCACGTCGACCGCCGGCTCTTCGTACGGGTGCGCCGCCGCGACCGCCCGCCGCACCGCACCGACGGCCCACGTCGGGACGACGGCCTCGATCCGCACCTCGGCCACCGCCTCGTCGTGTCCGACCTCGCCGACGGCCGGGTCTGCGCCAACGCCGGGGCGGAACCGGCCCGTCCCCTCGGCCGAGAACGAGCACGCCGTGTAGTCGCCGATCTCGCCCGCGCCCGCCTCGGCCATCGCCTCGCGGACAGCGTCGGCCGCGTCGCCCGGTACGAACACGGTCACCTTCCGCATCACCCCGTCCAGCGGCGCCAGGATCTCGGGCTCGCGGACCCCGATCTGCTCCGCCAGCGCGAACGACACGCCGCCGAGCGCCGCGTCGAGGTTCGTGTGGACGGCGGCGTAGCTCACGCCGGCCCGGCCCAGCCGCCAGACCAGCGCGCCGATGGGGTCGTCGGCCGTCGCCCGGCCGACGGGCTTGAACAGCAGCGGGTGGTGCGTCACGATGAGCCCGGCACCGGTCTCGGCGGCTTCGTCGACCACGGCCGGCGTCAGGTCGAGGGCAACGAGGACGCGGCCGACCTCGGCGGCCGGGTCGCCCACCTGCAACCCGACGCGGTCGAAGTCGGCCTTCTGGCCGGGCGGGGCCCAGGCGTGGAGCGTGGCGAGGACGTCGGCGACGGTCGGCATCGGTGGGTCGGTGAGTCGGTGGGTCCCTGCGGCGGTTCCGGTGCCTCCCGTAGGGACACGGCGTGCCGTGTCCTCGTCACGTCTCAAACTGGATCCGAGTTCTCTCTCACGCCGCGCGGCTCGTCCCTCACCCTGTCCCTCTCCCAGAGGGAGAGGGGACGCCGAAGGTTCGGCTCCAGCACGACGTGAGGCACGAGTCGCCGGAGCGGCGTCACGCCGCCGGCCGGCCCGAGAGCGCGATGCCCTCGGCCTCGTCGACCCGCGTCAGGAGCGCCGCGCCGATGGCGAACAGGACGATGACGACCGAGATCCCGACCCGCTGCGAGCCCGTCGCGTCGGTCAGGATGCCGAGCATGAGCGGGCCCATGAAGGCCGTCGCCTTGCCCGAGAACGCGAAGAAGCCGTAGAACTCGGTCTCCTTGTCGTCCGGCACGAACCGGCCCAGCAGCGACCGGCTCGCCGACTGGTTCGGCCCGATGGCGAGCCCGACCAGGATGCCCGAGACCCAGAAGACGGTCGCGCTCGTCGTCGACACGGCCAGGACCGCGGCGACGGTCAGCAGCGCCAGCGAGATGAACAGGACGGGCCGCCCGCCGATCTTGTCGTCGAGGAACCCGAACCCGAACGCGCCGAGCCCGGCGGCCACGTTGAGCACGATGCCGAACACGAGCACCTGGGAGATCGTGAAGCCCAGCGTCCCGCTCGCGTAGATGCCGCCGAACGCGATGAGCGTCACGAGCCCGTCGTTGTAAAAGAGCCGGGCCACCAACAGGCGGACGATCTGGCGGTACCGCTTCAGCTCCCTCGCCGTCTCGGCCAACTCGGCGAAGCTCGTCCGCACCAGCGCGCCGAGCGGCGGCCGGCTCTCGACCCGGACCTCGCGGAGGACCAAAAACGTCGGGATCGAGAACAGGCCGAACCAGGCGGCCACCAGCAGGTTCGTCGCGCGGACGTGCTCGCCGGTCGCCTTGTCGAGCCCGAACGGGGCCACCTCGGGCTGGACGAACACGACGAGCGCGACGGCCAGGCACAACAGCCCGCCGACGTAGCCCAGCGCCCACCCGTAGCCCGACACGCGCCCGATCTGCTCCGGTTTGGCCACGTCCGGCAGGTAGGCGTTGTAGAACACGGCGCCCATCTCGAACGCGACATTCGCCACCACGAACCACGCCAGCGCCAGGACGGCTTGGCCGGGCTCGGCGAGGTAGAGCCCGGCCGTCGCGATCACGCACGTGACCGTCGTCGCCATGAGGAACCGCTTGCGGGCGCCGCCGCGGTCGGCCAGCGCGCCCAGGACGGGCGAGAGCAGGGCGACCACGATGGCGGTCACGGTCACGCCGCGCGACCACAGGACCGTGCCCAGCTCGCCGTCGGGCGCCAGGATCCCGGCCGCGTCGGGCGAGAGCGCCATGTAGCCCGTGAAGTACGTCCCGTAGATGAACGTGACGACGAGCGTCGTGAACGACGAGTTGGCGAAGTCGTAGAGCGACCAGGCCCAGATCGCCTTGCGGTCGCCGCGTTGGGCGGTGTGAGCCATGGGGGTGGAGTCGGGCCGCCGAAGCTAGCCCGGAACGGCTCAGGTCGCCGCTCGCCCTCCGCCCTGCCTCTGGAACACCATCAGGTTGTCCGTGATGAACCCCGAGAGCCGTGGGTGGCGGCCCAGGTCCGCGTGCAGCCGGTCGTAGGTCTCGTCGTCGTGGGGGTACCCGCGGGCCTCGAACCGCTCTTTCCAGAACGCCTTCGGTTGGCAGTTGATGTGGCCGTGGCCGCTCTGGCCGGGCTGGGCGCACGTGAGCACGACCGTCGGCGCGAGCCGGGTGAGCGCGTCGACGAAGGCCCCCGACATCTCGGTCGGCAGGTGCTCGCCGACCTCGAGGCTGAAGGCCACGTCGTACGTCGCCGCGCCCGGGAGCGGGTCGTCGTCGCCGAGGTCGAACGGCCGGAGCGGCGTGCCGGCCACGCGCGCGAAGGCCCGGCCGACGGGCGAGTACTCGAACCCGTCGGCCGCCTTCCCCCGGCGGCGGAGCGCGCCGACGAACTGCCCCGTGCCGGCCCCGACATCGACGAAGGACTCGGCGTCGGGGACCACGCGGGTGACCGACTCCGCGAACAGCGGGGCGTTCCGCCGGGCGACCATCGCGAACTCGAGGTAGACGCCGGGGTTGTAGGTCAGCCAGTCCCACCCGAGCCGGTCGCCCAGCTTCGAGGGGATGTTCCAGCTTTTCGCGATCGTGGTCTTGAGCGACATGGGCAGGCGGTGAGAGCGGGAGTGCACGGTGTGGGCCGGAGTCGCAGCGAGCCATGAGGCGAGGAGGAGAAGCTAGCCGGCAACGCCGTTTCTGGGTGACTCACTCCGCAGGCTCCTGCCAATGCCGGATCCGGTGGCAGTTGGCACAGAGAAGGTCGCAGCCGTCCAACTCCCGCTGCACGCGGGCCCAAGCCGCCCGTTTGATCTGGTTGCCTGTGAGGTCCTTCGCTTCTGGGTCGCGATGACGGAACTCGAACACGGATGGGTGAAACTTGCCGCCACAGTCCATGACGCTCCTCCCAGGTACTCGACAGCTTGCAGCTTCCGACGCTTGAATCGCTCCTGTGTGTACACGTTGTGACACACGGAGCAGTAGGGGTGATGGCGTCCCTCGGTCCGGCGGTAGTCGAAGGCGGAGGCCGGTTTATCTTGTCGACAGCGAGAGCAGGTCATGGTTCTCGTACGCCCTCGTAGCTCAGTCGGATAGAGCGACTCTCTCCTAAAGAGTAGGCCACAGGTTCGATTCCTGTCGAGGGCACCCCGTCACCCGACGTGCGCGTCGAGCCAGTCGGCGAGTTCGGCGATCACCTCGTCGCGCTCGGGCTCGTTGAGCGTCTCGTGGTAGAGGCCCGGCCACAGCCGGAGCGTCACGTCGTCGGACGCCGCGTGGTCGGCGAGCCAGCGCGTGCCGGCCGGGTCGGTGATCGTGTCGGCGTCGCCGTGGAACAGGTAGAGCGGGACGTCGAACGCCTCGGGGCGCTGGCGCACGGCCTCGATGGCCCGGACGATCCCGTACCCGAGCCGCGCGCGGACGCCCCGCTTGATCGTCAGCCGGTCCTCGCGGTAGGCCCGGACGACCGCCGGGTCGCGCGAGAGCCGGCCCAGGTCGAGCCGCGTCACGGGCACGTCGGGGAGCCACCGCGCGACGAACGGCGCCAGCGCCTCCAGCACCTTCGGCGTCCCGTCGAGGGCGAGGGCGGGCGAGGACAGGACCACGCCCGCCAGCCCGTCTGTCCCCCGGTGCGCGACTGTCGAGGCCACGACGAGCCCGCCCATTGAGTGGCCCATCAGGAACACCGGCGCGTCGCCGGCCTCGGCGCGGACCTCGGAGACGAAGGCGCTCACATCGTCGACGTACTGGTCGAACCCCTCGACCTGGCCGCGCGGCCCGTGCGACCGGCCGTGGCCCCGCAGGTCGAGCGCGTGGACGGCCAGCCGGCGCCGCATCAGCGCCGTCGCGAGCGCGGCGTACCGCCCGCTGTGCTCGTGGACCCCGTGGACCAGGACGACGTGGGCCCGGACATCGCCGGCGGGCGTCCATCGGCGCGTGAACAGGGTCAGGTCGTCGGCGGCGATGAGGGAGCCGATGGAGTGCGTCATGGATCGCGGAGGCGGGCCGGAAGGTAGACCCCATCCCGACCACCCCGGCATGACCGTCCTCGACTCCGCACCCGACCCCGTCGACCTCCTGACCGTGGTGGACCAGCAGGTCCGCGACCTCCAGGACGCGGGCGGCGAGCCCCACGCGATCTTGGTCGGGCCGGAGGCTTACGAGGCGCTCAAGACGGCCGTCGCCGAGCGGTTCGGCCGCGAACCCGCCGATCTCAGCCAGTACCAGTGGGTCCCGGTCGTCGTCGACCCGTTCCGTGGGGACCGGGTCTGCGTCGTGCCGGCCCCCCGCGACGTCGCGGCCGGCGTCCGCGCGGAGCGGGCGTGAGGGCCCGCCGTGGTCGCCCCGCCCGCCGTGCCGCGGCGGTGGCTGGACCCCTGTAGGGACAGGGCGTGCCGTGTCCTCGAACAGGCACCGCGTCCCCAAAAAGAACGACCTCCCCGCGTCACCCCCCGAACCGCAATCCGACGAGGGGCTCGAACCGGCGCTCGACCAAAAACCGGCCAGGCCCGTCGGCGTACTCGGGCCCGTCGGCCTCGGTGAGGCGGCGGTAGCCGTAGCGCGAGCGGACGAAGACCATGCCCCGGCGACCGACCGGGACGTGGACGTTGAGCACGAGCGCGTTGACGGCGCCGAGGTCCTGGATCAGGTCGAAGAACCCCCGGACGTCCTGGCGCTCGAGCCCGAACTCGACGCGGCCGTCGCCGGGCAGCCGGCCCGCCAGCCGGAGCCCGTAGGCGCTCGCGGCCTCGTCGCCGACGTGCCGGCGGACGTGCTGGGACACCTCGAGCCGGCCGAACGCGATCAGGCGGAGGTCGAGCACGACGTCGACGCCGGCCGACAGGCTGTCGAGCGGGGTCCCCGCCAGCACGTTCGGGGCGGCCGGGTCGAAGAACGCCCCGTCGTCGACGATCCGCTCGGCCCCGTTCGAGACCGCGTAGAACGGGCCGACGTGGCCGGGCACGAACCGGGCCGACGACGCGAACACGGCCAGCCGGGCCCGCGCCCGCGCCGCGTCGCCGACGTTCGACGCGCCGACCTCGACGCCGCCGCCGACCGTCGACCCGCGGCTGAGGTAGCGGGCGTGCGTCACGAACGGGCGGAGGACGACCGGCCCGAGCCCGGCGTACGAGCCCTTGAGGGTGACCTCGACGCCCGTCAGCGACGAGTCGCCGCTGAGCCCGGACCGGCCCAGGTCGTGGACCCCGCCGACGGTCAGGCCGAGGTCGGTGACCGGCCCGACACGGGCGCCCGTCCGCAGGCCGACCTCGCCGCCAACGACGCCGTCGGCCCGGAGCGCGTCGTCGATGAACCCCGCCGCCCGGAGCCGCCGGCCCTCGACGGCGCCCTCGGCCCCGACGGTCCGCTCGTCCCACGCCGTCGTCGTCCGGTAGCGACTGACGAGCGCGCCGACGCCGAGCGAGACGCGCTGGGTCGGCCCGATCCGGGCATACGTCGGGCTCCCGGCCGTCGCGTTCCACCGGACGTAGCGGACGGTCCGCGCCAGGTCGTACAGCTCGTCGTCCTCGGGGACGTAGAGCCCGCCGTCGCCTGAGTGGACCGTCTGCCCCAACCCCACGCTGAACCGCCCCGCGAGCGCCTCGACGTCGACGCGGGCGGCGGCGCGCCAGTCGTCCGGGAGGTAGGCCGGGCCCAAGGCGACCGACGCCACGACCTGGTCTTGGGGGCGGAACGCGCTGCCGAGCTCGAACGGGTCGTCGGACGAGCCGAAGGCGACCGGCTGCGCGGTGGCCGACGCGGCGGCGACGAGGGCGAGGAAGGGGAGGAGCGCGCGCACGGGTCGGAGTCGGGCCCCCAAGCTAGCGCCGGTCCCTGGCAGAACCTGACGCGAGCGGCCGGGTAGGCGGACCCCGCGCCCCGCCATGTCCGACGACCGCCTCCCCCTGTTCCCGCTCGGCATCGTGCTCCTCCCCGGGGAGCCCGTCCCGCTCCACATCTTCGAGCCGCGCTACAAGGAGATGGTCCGGGTCTGCATCGACGGGGACCGCCCGTTCGGGATCGTCTACGCCTCCGAGGAGCGCGTGGCCGACGTCGGGTGCTCGGCCCGGATCGAGCGCGTCGCGGCCCGCTACGACGACGGCCGCCTGGACATCGTGGCCGTCGGCGAGCAGCGGTTCCGCGTCGACGAGATCCACCGTGACCTGGTCTACCTCTCGGCCCAGGTCGAGCCCGTCGAGGACGGCGCCTCCGACGACGACCCCGGCGCGCGAGAGTCGGCCATCGCCCGGCACCTCAAGCTGCTCGAGATGGCCGGCGAGCCGCCCCAGCCCGGCCGCTACGACCAGTCGCTCCCCGTCTCGTACGTCATCGGCCGCAACGCCGGGCTCGACCTCGCCGACAAGCAGCGGCTGTTGGAGATGGACCGCGAGGCCGACCGGATCCGGTTCCTCGCCGACCACCTCGGGGCGCTCCTGGTCCGCCTGGAGAAGGCGCGGGAGTTCCGCGACCGGGCCCGCGGCGACGGCCACGCCAGCGGGTTCCCGGAGCTAGGGGAGGAGGGGTGAAGGTGGACCCGTGGTGGGGTGGACCCGTGGACCCGTGGGACGAGGCGGGGCCACGCCCAAGAGGAGTGGACTGGCGCGGAGGGCTCGACAGGCGCAGATTCCACTCGTCCACTCGTCCACTCGTCCACTCGTCCACATCGACCCATGACCCTCGCCGGCTACCAGATCGACACGGTGGAGGCCGGGCGGCTCCGGCTCGACGGGGGCGCCATGTTCGGGATCGTGCCCCGGCCGCTCTGGGAGCGGCGGATCGCGCCGGACGACCGGAACCGGATCCCGCTCGCCATGCGGTGCCTGCTCCTCCGCGGCCACGGCCGGACGATCTTGGTCGACACTGGGCTCGGCCACAAGGGCGACGCCAAGTTCCAGGACATCTACGGCGTCGACCACGCCCACTCGACGCTCGTCGGGTCGCTCGCGGCGCTCGGCGTCCGCCCCGGCGACGTGACCGACGTGGTCCTGACGCACCTCCACTTCGACCACGCTGGCGGCGCGACGACCCGGACGGCCACCGGCGACCCCGAATCGAGTCCGGGGCAGGCTCTCGCGCTGACGTTCCCCCGAGCGGCGCACTACGTCCAGCGGGCACAGTGGGCGTGGGCGCACGAGAGCCCGCGCGAGGGCGCCTCGTTCCTGCCCGAGAACCTCGACCCGCTCGACGCCTCGGGCCGCCTCGTCCTGCTCGACGGCGACGACGCGCCGTTCCCGAACGTCGTTCTTCACGTCGTCGACGGGCACACGCGCGGGCAGCAGCTCGTCCGCGTCACCGACGGCTCGCGGTCGCTGCTCCACGCGGCCGACCTGGTGCCGACGGCGGCCCACGTCCCGCTCCTGTGGGTGATGGCGTACGACGTCGAGCCGCTCAAGACGATTGCCGAGAAGGAGGCGCTGTTGGGCCAGGCCGCCCGAGAGGGATGGCGGCTCGCGTTCGAGCACGACCCCGAGGTCGCCTCGGCGGGCGTCGCGGAGACCGACCGGGGGTTCGCGGCCGTCGACCCGAGCCCGACGCTCGTCGCCGGCGCGTAGGCGAGAGGAGGGTTTAGTCCAAGCCGGGGCGGACGATACCCGCGGTCCGACCCGTCGCTCCGAGCGACGTCCCGCGCCCCGTCCCATGCTCTCACCGACGCCCGCCGTCCGCGCCGCCCTCTTCGGGCTCGTCGTCGTGACGGCGGTCGCCGTCGCTGGGGCGGCGTTGCACCTCGGGGCGGTCTCGGCGCGGTCCGGGCAGGCGCTCGCGGCGGCCCTCGACGCCCGCGTCCACACGGTCGCCCTGCTGGGCGCCGGCCTGGCGCCGGTCGCGGACGCCGGCCTCCCCGAGACGCTGTCCCGCTACGGGGCCGACGGCCGCCTTGTCGAAACGACCGACGCCGAGCGCGCCGGGGTGGCCGACTGGTTCCGGATCGCCGGGGCCGACGGCGCCGCCCGCGTGGTCGAGACGGGGGGGCTCGCCTACGCCGTGGCGTCGGCGGACCTGGCCTCCGGCGGGCGGCTCGTGGCCGTCGCCCCGGCCCCGACGTCGCTCCCGGACGGCGCCCTGCTCCGGGCCGCCCTGGCGACGGCGTCGCTGTGGGGCGTGCTGGTCGGCGTGCTCGTCGTGATGACGTGGGTCGCCGGCCCCCGGACCGCGCACCAGCTCGCGCTGCTGGGCGAGCGGATCGCCCAGGGCCAGGCGGACGGCGACGCGCTGATCCGCCACGCCGGCCTCCAACTCGGCCCGTTCGCCGATGCGTTCCAGCCCGTCGCCGACCGGTTCCGGGCGCTGGGCCGCCAGTCCCACGACGTCCAGCAGCACGTGGCCGCGCTGTACCAGATCAACCCACACTACGTCCTGCTGTGCAGCTTGGACGGCGAGATCGTCGAGGCCAACCCCGCGTTCTACGCCGCCACGGGACTCCCCATCGAGGCCGTCCGCGGCGGGCGCGTCGAGGCCTTGCGCGAGACGTTCCCCGTCGAGCCGCTGATGGAGCTGGCCCGGCGGTCGCTCCGCGAGGGCAGCGCCATCACGGGCGTCGAGTACGCGCTCATCGGCCGCGACGACGAGACGCGGCCGGTCGAGGTGGCCCTCCGCGGGTTCGAGCTCGAGGGCCGCGAGATGGTCCTGTTCCAGGCGACCGACCAGGCCCACCAGAAGCAGCTCGAACGCCGCGTCGCCGCGTTCACCGACACGCTCGACCTCATGGTGGACCAGCGGGTGCACCAGCTCTCGGCCGGGCAGGAGGCGCTCCGGCGCGTCCTGGACGCGGCCGGCGTCGTCGTCGCGTCGTTCGACGCCGGCGGCGCCACGAGCCGGTGGAACGGGGCGGCCACCGCCCTCACGGGCCAGCCCCTCGCGGGCGTCCCCCACTTTGCCGCGGCGACCCAGGTCCTGGGGCTCAGCCCGACCGAGCGGACGGCGTTCACGCAGTGGTTCTGGAGCCCGTCGCAGGAGCCGTTCATCGGGCGCCACGGCGTCGTCGGCCGCGACGGAGAGACGCGAACGCGCCAGCTCATCTGGCAACGGGTCGACGCCGACATGGCGGGGCGGTCGGACCTGCGGACACTCGTGGGGGTCGAGGTCCCCGCTTACGTCGGCCTCCCCGGGCCCTCCGGGGACGGGGTCGCCGGGGCCGCCGTCCTCGTCTAGACCGCCCCGCCCCGGCCGCGCGGGGGGAACCCTCGCCAGAAGCGTGCGGTGTAGGGCCCGGACCCCTCGCCGACGCCCGTGCCGACCGCCCTGCTCGTTCATCCGGAGGCCGACCGCTGGCTGAGCGCCCAGGCCGACCTCGACGGGGACCTCGCGACTGCGGCGTCGGCGAAGGAGGCCCGGGCCTACCTCGCGGGGACCGCCTTCGACCTGGTCGTCGTCGGGCCCGATGTCGAGGGTGCCGAGGCGATTGCGGCCCTGCGCGACGTCCTGGGGCTGGCCACGCGGATCGAGTCGGTCGAGCGGCTCGACGACGTCGCGACGCTCCTCGCCGACCCCTCGCCGTCCGACGCCGACCTCCGAGAGGCCCTGGAAGCGATCCGGGGCGAACTGGGCCGGGTGGCCCACGCGCTCAACAACCCGCTCGCGGTCATCTCGGGGAACGCCCAGCTCGGCCTCGAGATGGCCGCGGCGACCGGGGCCGACGAGACGGTCTCCGAAGCGCTCTCGACCATCGCCGACGCGGCGGGCCGGCTCGAGCGGCTGTTCGCCGACGTCGCCGCGCTCCGGGCCCGGGTCAGCCAGGCGCTCGGCCCGTAGCGGGCGACCGCCAGCCGTCGTGGCCGCGCACGCGGGGATCCGTCTGGTCCTTCGGTGTTGGCGAGCGACCTCCTGCGGACCTCCGCGTGCGCGGGGACAACTCGGCGGAGGGGGTGGGTCACAAACCCAAAGACGTGGTATCTCTTCGGGCGAAGAGGCCCCAGGGGACGCTGTGGTTCCGAAGGGCGGCGAGGGCCATTGGGAGGCGTCGGTGGAATGCCGGGGTGCCGGTGGCCGGCCTTAAGGGGGCCCCGGCCAGACCGATACCTGGGGCGTCACGGCGCCCGCGCCTCCCCCCAGCCTTCCGACCATGCCGTCTGCCCCGATGATCCCGGCCCACGAGCGCGAGCACGCCGACCGTGTCGCCGACGCTCTGGAGAGCCAGCCCGCCGCCGTCCGCGAGCGGTGGGGGCGCGCCCTCGACCACCTCGAGCAGGCCCGGGTCTACGACGCCTACCTCGAGTTCAACGAGCTCCTGAAGCGGCCGCTCGGGGCGAGCCTCCAGACCCACGTCCAACTCCAGGCCGTCCGCTGCCTCCGCGACGCGCCCGTCGAGCGGACGAAGACGGAGCTGGCGCTGATCGACCCCCAGGACGCTTACCAGACGGTCGTGCTGGACTACCGGCTCGGCTGGCTCATGCGCCACCGGCTGATGAGCGTGGCCGCCGCGCTCCAATACTTCGACCGGGTCTGCGAGGAGGCCCGCCGCCTGGGGAGCCGGTCGTGGGAGATCGCGGCGCTGTTGGAGAAGGCGACGGCGCTGATGGCCCAGGGCTCGTACGAGCAGGGCATCGAGGTCTGCATGCGGGTGTACAACCTGAGCCGGCGGAACGGGTTCGTCGAGTACATCCCGAAGGCGCTCATGTTCAAGGGGTTCGCCCTCGTCAAGGTGGGCAAGCACCACGCCGGCGAGGAGGCGCTCCAGAAGGCCCACGAGCTGGCGACGCGGAACGAGCTGGTCGCCGAGCAGGGGCTGGCGCTCCACCAGCTGGCCCAGATCTACCACTACGACTGCAAGTTCTACGGGCTCGCGCTCGAGTACTACCAACAGGCCCGGGCCACGCTCGAGCAGGTCCCCGTGTGGCCGTCGCTCCTGGAGCGGGTCGACGAGGACGCCGCGGCGGCGCAGCGGGAGCTGGCCGAGCTCGACATCGCCAAGATCCTCGGCCCCATCCCCATCAACCGGCTCCGGCAGGAGTACCTCACGAGTCTCGTCAACGGGTTCGTGGGCATCCCCGGCATCGACAACCGGAGCCAACTCGGCGAGCGGATCGGGCTGACGCGCCAGGCCATCCACCGCAACATCAACAGCTGAGCGGTGAGCCCCGTTCTGGCCCTCGCGGCTCGCGGCTCCCCCCACGATTTCCGGCGGTTGGAACCCGCCAGCGTCCACGTTGGCCGAGCGCCGGCGTGGGCGCACCCTTTTCACGCGACGTTGTCACGGGCCGCCGGTCGGGTGGCTACGCCCGAGAGGCCGCGGTGCCAGCTCACGAATCGGCCATTCCTGGGCGTAGGCCTGCCATGCGCTGCACATGCGTCCGGTGTCGACGTCGGACGGGCGCCCGAGGGCGCGTCCGACGGGGCCGGGGCACGCCGCCGCGCCTTGCCGCCGCTCCGCCGCCGCCGGTATCTTCGCCGCTCACCGACCGACCGACGCCTATCTAGAGTTCGTGCTACGCCCGCGCAGGCCCGCCTGCGTGCCCCCGGATCCCCCGGCCTTGGCCACCCGCACGCCTCCATGTCGCGTCTCGCATTCGTCTACGTCGTCGCCGCTGTGTTCGCGGCGGGGCCCGTCTCGGCCCAGCAGCCCGTCCGCTACCAGGCGACGGTGCCCCAGCACCCCGTCGTCCGGGTGATCGAGGAGACCCCGACCGCCGTCACGGTCGAGGTCACGGCCCACTGGCGGACGCCGCTGGCCGAGGCCGTCGACAAGAGCGGGGGGGACCTGGAGACGCTGGTGGCCCTCGCCGCCGGGGGCCGGCCGGTCGTGTCGCACGAGATCCAGCTCGGCTCGGCGGTGCCGCCCGCCGTGACGGTCGTGTCGTTCGAGGGCGACGAGCTGGCGCTGCCGGCGGCGGCCGACGAGGCGGGGCTCGGGGGCGCCGTCGCCGAGGTGGTCGCCATCGGCGAGCGGCGGCGCGAGCTGGTGGGGAGCCTGGCGGTCCGGCTGCTCCGCGTCGAGAACGGGCGGCTGGTCCGGGCCCGCCGCGTGGTCGTCCGGGTGCCGCGCCCGCCGGTCGCCGCCCGGCTGGCGGCCCGGGGCGACGACAACCCGCACCTGGCCGTCGACCGGAGCGCGCTGGCGGAGGGGCGCTGGTTCAAGGTGCCGATCCCCGAGAGCGGCGTCTACCGGATCGACGCGGCGTTCCTGCGCGACTCGCTGGGCGTCCAGGGGAGCGTCCCGCTCTCGTCGGTCGCCGTCTACGGGACCGGCGGGCGGATCCTGCCGGCCGTGACCTCGACCCCGCGCCCGGCCGACCTGCTCGAGGTCCCGTCGCTCGTCGTCGGCGACGGCCTCCTGTTCTACGCCGAGGGCCCGCAGTGGTGGGACTGGGTGCCGGAGGACCCGTCGGACGTGACGGAGGGCGAGTGGGTCCACGACATCAGCCCGTTCTCGGTCGCCAGCTACTACTTCCTGCGCCTCGACGCGCCGTCGCCACTGCGGATCCTGAGCGGGGCCGTGTTCCCGGGGTGGCCCGACGCCACGGTCGTCGGCGAGGTCGAGGACCGGCGGTTCTACGAGGTCGACCAGGCCAACCTCGAGCGGGACCGGAGCGGGTCCGGGCTCGACTGGTTCGGGCCCCAGCTCGACGTGAGCGGCGGCGCCTTCCAGGTCCTCAACGAGCCCGTGGCCGGCGCCGGGCCGGGCGCGCCCGTCTCGTACCGGGCCCGCGTGGCGTCGCAGGCCAGCCCGGCGGTCACGATCGCGATGGTCAAGGACGGGCGGACGCTCGCCACCGGTCGCCCGACGTCCACGTCGGCGTCGTCCGGGGAGACGGGCAACCTGGCCAACGTCGACCGGATCGAGGCCGAGACGACGCTGGGGGGCGGGCTCGCCGTCTCGTTCCGCGTGACGAACGGGCACGGGAGCGCCAAGGCGTGGCTCGACTGGGTCGAGGCCGTCGTCCGCCGCCCGGCCACGGCCGGCGCCGACCGCGCGGTGACGTTCCCGACGCCGGGCGGGCAGAGCGGCCGGTTCGAGATCCCGCTCGGCGGGTTCGCGTCCGAGCCCCAGGTGTGGGACGTGACCGAGCCCGGGGCCATCCGTCAGCTGGGCGTCCGCGCCGACGGCGGCACCTTCCGCGTCCAGGTCGCCGCCGAGGGGGCCCGGCCGCGCGAGATCGTCGCGTTCGACCCGTCCGGCCCGGCCCTCAAGACGCCGCTCGGCGTCTCGACCGTCGCCGACCGCGTGGCCCCGGCCGCCGTCGCCGTGGCCAACCAGAACCTCCACGGGCTCGCGACCCGGCCCGACTACGTCGTCGTGACGCACCCCGACTTCCGGGCGTCGGCGGACCGGCTGGCGGCGCACCGCCAGGCCGACGGGTTGTCGACGGTCGTGGTGACGACCGAGCAGGTGTTCAACGAGTTCGCGGGCGGGACCGGCGACATGCGGGCCGTCCGCGACTACATGAAGTTCCTCTACGACCGGGCCCCGGCCGACGAGATCCCGCGGTACCTGTTGCTCTTCGGCGACGGCCACTTCAACTACCGCCGGCTCCGGAACCAGGGGGCCTCGAACGAGACCCGCCCTGGGCCCATCTACGTCCCGCCGTTCGAGACCGAGAACATGATCAACCGGACGGCCTCGTACACGTCGGACGACTACTTCGGCCTGTTGGGCGACGACGAGGGCGAGTGGGAATACTACGGATCGAGCACGCTCGACCGTATCGACCTTGGCATCGGCCGGATCCCGTCGCGGACGGCGGCCGACGCCGAGACGGTCGTGAACAAGATCGTCCGCTACGAGAGCCCGGCCACGCGCGGCGAGTGGCGGACCCGGTTCACGTTCGTCGCCGACGACCAGTACCCGCGGAGCTGGGACCGCGACCTCCACGTCCTCAACGCCGACGGGACGGCCGAGGTGGTCGAGGCCGTCGACCCAACGATCACCCTCGGAAAGATCTACGGGCCGGCCTACCCCAGCGTGATCACGGCGCGCGGGCGCGTCCGGCCCCAGGTGACCGAGGACATCCAGCAGGCCATCAACGGGGGCACCCTCGTCTGGAACTACAGCGGCCACGGCGGGCCCAGCGGCTTGGGTGACGAGGACTACATGACCGAGGCCATCGTGGCCCGGCTCGACAACGCCGACCGGCTCCCGGTCTTCGTCACGGCCACGTGCTCGTTCGGCAAGTTCGACATCGCCCACGAGCAGAGCCTGGCCGAGCAGATCCTGCTCCGCTCCGGCGGCGGCGGCGTCGCCATGCTGACGACCGTGCGGTTGGTCTACACGTCGAGCAACCCGGACGCGCTCAACTACGGCCTCAACCGCGAGCTGACGGCCCAGATGCTCACGCGCGAGCCCGACGGCCGCCCGGCGCGGCTGGGCGACGCCCTCTACCGGACCAAGAACACGGCGGTCGGGGCCGCCCCGAACAACCGGAAGTTCAACCTGCTCGGGGACCCGGCCATGCGGCTCGGCCTGCCCGAGCGCTCGATCGCGGTCGAGGTGCCCGACCAGTTCGAGGCGTTCGCCGAGACGACGGTCTCGGGCCAGATCCTCGGCCTCGACGGCCAGCCCGACCCGACGTACCGCGGCGAGGTCAGCATCTCGGTGTTCGACGCCGAGCGGCTGGTCGAGCTGCCCCCCGACGCCTGCTGCTGGACCGACGGCCCTGACGCCGACTTCCTGGGCGACTACCGCTCTCGGATCGACCAGCTCTTCTCGGGCCGGGCCTCGGTCCAGGGCGGCCGGTTCTCGACCACGTTCCGCGTGCCCCAGGACGTCTCGTACTCGGGCCTCCCGGCGCGCGTCGTGGCCTACGCGCTGGGCGAGGACGGGTCGGACGGCGCCGGCCAGTCGACCCGGGCGACGGTCGCCACGACCGCGGCCGCGCGGCCCGACGACGGCGAGGGCCCCGAGATCCGGCTGTTCGTCAACGACTCGACGTTCGTCGACGGCGGGCCGACGTCGCCCCAGGGCGTCTTGGTCGCCCGGCTCCTTGACGCGAGCGGGCTCAACACGGTCGGCGCGGGCGTCGGCCACGAGCTGCTGGTGACCGTCGACGGCGACGCGGCCCGGGCCATCGACGTGGGCCGGTACTACCAGGGCGACCTCGACACGTACCGCGCGGGGACCGTCCGCGTGCCGCTGAGCGCGCTCGGCGGCGGCGAGCCGCTCGCGCCGGGCGCCCACACGGCGACGATCACGGCCTGGGACGCGCTCAACAACGCCTCGACGGCGACCGTCTCGTTCGTCGTGGTCGACGACGGACTCGTGGTGCGGAGCGTGCTCCCGTACCCGAACCCGACGGCCGGCCCGGCCCGGTTCTTCGTCGAGCACAACCAGCCCGTCGGCACGTCGGCGAGCGTCCAGCTCCGGATCTACACGCTGGCGGGCCGGCCCGTCCGCACCATCGACGGCGACGAAGCGTTGCCCGGCGACTTCCTCTCCACCCGGACGGTCCAGATCCCGTGGGACGGCCTGGACGACGACGGCGACCGGCTCGGCTCGGGCGTCTACCTCGTCCGCCTGCGGATGGAGATGGACGACCCGGCCGGCGGCACGCGCGTCGCCGAGCGCGTCGAGCGGCTGGCCGTGATCCGCTAGTGTTCTGCCACGACGCCTCTGGCGGGTGGTCTCCACTCGTCGCTGATGCGTGATCCGTGATGCGTGACTCTCACGTAGAGGACCACGGATCACGAGTCCGACACGCACGACCTGACAGACCTGCTGAGACGCGGCACCCGGCCGCGCCCCGCTAGCTTTGGCCCCTCGGGCCTCCCCCCCCCCCCGACTTCCCTTCCCCCCGACCGATGACTCGCCCCCTGATCCTCGCCGCCGTGGCGCTCGCCGCGCTGCCCGCGGTGGCCCAGCAGAACCCCGAGGAGATCGTCCTGACGACGTCCGTCCCGTTCTTGCAGATCGAGCCCGACAGCCGGGCCTCGGGCATGGGCATGGCCGGCGTCGCCGTGGCCGACAACGCCTACGCCCCGTTCTGGAACCCGGCCGGGCTGGCCGGCCAGGAGGGGACCGAGGTCTCCTTCACGCACGCCCCGTGGCTGCCGGCGCTCGGCGCCAACCTGAGCTACGAGCACTTGTCGGCCAAGTACGGGCTCGGCAAGGCCGGCACGCTCGGCGGCCACCTGACCTACTTCGACTTGGGGACCCAGACGGCGACCGACGAGACGGGCTTCGAGCTCGGCACGTTCTCGTCGTACGAGTTCGCGCTCGGCCTGAGCTACGGGTACCCCGTGACCGAGAACCTGTCGGTCGGGACCGGCGCCCGCTTTATCTACTCGAACTTGACCGGCGGCACCGAGGTCGGCGGCAACCCGACGGCGGCCGGCAAGTCGTTCGGCGTCGATTTGGGCGTGAAGTACCGGGGGCCGGAGCTGGGCCTGGGCCAGTCCACGCGGCCGACGTTCGCCGTCAACTTGGCCAACATGGGCCCCGGCATCTCGTACGTCGAGTCGATCCCCGGCGACTCGACGTTCACCGGCCAGCCCGACGCCATCCCGACGACGCTCCGGTTCGGGTTGGCGCTCGACACCCGGATCGACGAGTTCAACCGGTTCCTGGTCGCGCTCGACCTCAACAAGATCATCGTCAACAAGGACTCGACGGGCGACTACGACCCGTTCTACGAGGCGCTCTTTACGTCGTGGGAGTCCCGGCTCATCAAGACGACGGTCGCCCCCGGCGAGACCTGCGACGACCTCGGGGCCGACGACAACCCGGGCAACGACTGCCGCGAGGTCAGCGGCCTGCGCTCGCTGACGCTGGGCACGGGCTTCGAGTACTGGTACAACGACCTGTTCGCGATGCGCGCCGGCTACTTCTACGAGGACCCGGCCAACGGCAACCGCCAGTTCATCACGTTCGGGACGGGCTTGCGCTACAGCCTGGTCGGCGTCGACATCTCGTACATCTACGCGATCCAGGAGAACTCGCCGCTGGCGGACCAGCTCCGGTTCTCGCTGCTCCTCAACATCCCGCGCTAGCGCGGGGGCATCAAGAATCGGGAATCAGGGGCTCAAATCGAGAAAGGAACATGACATTCCGTGAGGGGGCCTTTCTGATTCCTAATTCCTCTTTCCCGATGCCTCCTGGTGACTGAGCTCCAGGCCGTCGGGCTGTTCGGCGGGCTGCTGCTGGCGGCGGTCGGGGTGGGGGAGGGGCTCCGCCAACTCGGGTGGCCGGGTGAGGCGTCGCGCCGCGCCGTCCACGCGCTCGTCGGGCTGACGACGGCGGCGAGCCCGTCGTGGTTCGACCGGCCCCGGGGGATCGTGGCGCTCGCGGTCGTGTTTTTGGTGGCGAACGCGGTGGCCCGGTCCCGGGCGTGGCTGCCCGGCGTCCACGCCATCGGGCGGGCGTCGTGGGGGACGGTGACGTTCCCGCTCGCGCTGCTGGTGGCGCTGGCGCTGTGCTGGGGGCCGGTCGGCGACCGGGTGTGGGCGCTCCAGGTCGCGTTCGCCGTGTTGGCACTCGCGGACCCGGCCGCGTCGCTGGCGGGGACGCGCGTCCGGTCGCCGGTCCATCGGGTGGGCGGGGCGACGAAGTCGATGGCCGGCTCGGCCACGTTTGCCGTTATTGCATTCGGCACAACGGCAAGCCTCCTCGCCGCCCTGCGTCCCGAGCCGTCGGCGGCGGCCGTGCTCGGCGCGGCGGCCGTAGTCGCGGCGCTGGCGACGGTCGCCGAGGCGCTCGGACACAACGGGTGGGACAACCTGTGGATCGTGCTGGCGGTCGTCGTGCCGCTCGCGTGGCTGGACAGCCTGGCGGGGTCGGTCCCGCTCGGCCTCGTCGCGGTCGGGGCCGCCGTGGCGTTCGCGTGGGCGACGTGGCGCGTGCGGGCGCCCGACGGGTCGGGCGCCCTCGCGGGGAGCCTGCTGGCGTGGGGGCTGGTCGCCGTCGGCGGGTGGGCGTGGGCCGTGCCGGCGCTCGTGTTCTTCGTCCTGTCGAGCGCGCTCTCCCGCCTCGGCCGGCACCGCAAGCGGGAGGCCGAGGCCCGCGTCCAAAAAGGAAGCCGGCGCGATGCGGGGCAGGTGATGGCGAACGGCGGCGTCGGGCTGGCGCTGCTGGCGGCGTCGGTGGTCGTCGCGTCGGACGCGCTCTACTGGGCGTTCGTCGCCAGTTTCGCGGCGGCCGCGGCCGACACGTGGGGGACCGAGATCGGGACGGCCGTCGGCGGCCCGACGCGCCGGCTCGGCGTCGGGCGGGCGGTGCCGCCGGGGACGTCGGGCGGGATGTCGATGACGGGGACCGTCGGCGGTGTTGCGGGCGCGGCGTCGGTCGTCGGGCCGGCCGTCGCGCTGTCGTCCGGGCTGAGTGTCGGCGCCGGGCTGGCGCTGGTGGCCGTGGCGGTCGGTGCGGCGGCGCTGGACTCGGCGCTGGGGGCGACGGTGCAGGCGCGGTACCGGGCTCCGGACGGAGCGCTCACCGAGCGGGCCGAGGTAGCTGGGCACCGGTTGCCGCTCGCGACCGGCCGAGCGTGGCTCGACAACGACGGCGTCAACGCGGCGTGTACCGTCGCCGCCGCCGTCGGCGCGCTCGCGCTCTGGGCCGCGGCCGGGTAGAACCGCGCGCCCTGACCCGGCCGGGTACGGACGACGGCCGGGCGTCGTTGGAGGAGCGGCGGAGCCCAGGCGTAGCTTGGCCGCCTCACGCTCCCCACACGCATGGCCTGGTACCGGAAGCTCCACTGGCAGATCATCCTCGGGCTCTTGCTCGGGCTCGCCTTCGGCGTCGTGGCCGCCATCCAGGGCTGGGGCGGGTTCGTCACCGACTGGATCAAGCCGTTCGGGACCATCTTCATCACGGCGCTCAAGCTCATCGCGGTCCCGCTCGTGCTCGCGAGCCTCATCACCGGCGTCGCCAGCCTGGCCGACTTGCGCAAGCTGTCCCGGATCGGCGGCAAGACGATCGGGATCTACCTCGTCACGACGGCCATCGCCGTCACCATCGGCGTCTTGCTGGCCGACCTCGTCCGCCCGGGCGACGCCTTCTCGGCCGAGCTCCGCGACGGGCTGGTGGCCGCCTTCGGGGACGACGCCTCGTCGCGCACCGAGACCGCCGCGACGGTCGCCGACCGCGGCCCGCTCCAGTTCCTGGTCGACGCCGTGGGCGAGAACGCCTTCGCGTCGTTCTCGAACAACGGGAGCATGTTGCAGGTCGTCGTCATCGCGATCCTGTTCGGGATCGGGCTCGTCCAGATCCCGCCCGAAAAGGGCGCGCCGGTGCTGGCGTTTTTCGACGGGCTCAACGACGTCGTCATCAAGCTCGTCGACATCGTGATGCTGCTGGCGCCCATCGGCGTGTTCGCGCTCCTGGCCGACACCATCGTGGCCACGGCCGGCGACGACCCGACCCGGATCATCGGCCTACTCGAGGGGCTGAGCTGGTACATGGCCGTCGTGGTCGCCGCGCTCGCCATCCAGACGACCGTCGTGTATCCGACGCTCCTGAAGGTGTTCTCGCCGATGGGGATCCGGGACTTTTTCCAGGGGATCGCCCCGGCCCAGCTCGTCGCCTTTTCGACGTCGTCGTCCGGGGCCACGCTGCCGGTCACGATGGAGCGGTGCGAAGAGAAGCTGGGCGTCAGCGAGGAGGTCTCCTCGTTCGTGCTCCCGCTCGGGGCCACGATCAACATGGACGGGACGGCGCTCTACCAGGCCGTCGCGACACTCTTTATCGCCCAGGCCTTCGGGCTCGACCTCGGGCTCGGCGCCCAGGTCACGATCGTGCTCACGGCCGTGCTGGCGTCCATCGGGACGGCGGCCGTGCCGGGCGCGGGCATCATCATGCTGGTCATCATCCTGGAGTCGGTCCAGGTGCCGACGGCCGGGATCGCCCTGATCCTGGGCGTCGACCGGATCCTGGACATGCTGCGGACGGTGACGAACGTGACGGGCGACGCGACCGTCGCCACCATCGTGGCCGCCAGCGAGGGCCAGCTCGGGCCCGTCGACCTGTCGGAAGACCGGGACCGGGTGCGCGTGGCCGCCTCGCCGCAGCGCCCGGCGGACCTCGAGCCCGTCGACCTCTCCTAGTGCAGCTCCAAACGAACCCTGTCGTTCCGCGCTCGGTGTTGGCTGCGCCGTCGCTTCGCGGTGCGGGTTCCGTGTCGCGTCGTTCGGACCGGGACACGCAATACGAAACCCACGTTGTGCCTGTGGTCTCCGGGTCCATCAGGACCGGGGACGGAAGACCGCCCGAGACTCGTCAAGGGAGCCGGTCCCCGGCCCTCCGTCTCCGGTCCTCCACCCTCTTCCACTCAGACGCAAGGCGGGTCACGAAACACGCGGCACAGCCGAGCAGACCCGTCACAAAAGACTTGACGCTGCACCAGTCCCCTGACCGCGTCGCCGCATGATCCGCCTGCTCGTTGCCCTCTCGTTCTGCGCCGCCGCGTCCGCCCAGCCCGCGCCGGGGGGAGGGGAACGGCCGGAGCCGCTGAGCCCGGAGGCCCGGGAGGCGTTGGGGCTGGCGACCGACGCCGGCGCCGCGCTCTACGCCCAGGCGTACGACGACGCCCTGGCGTTCCGGCTCGACGCGGCGCGCGACGGGTTCCGCCGGCTCGGGGAGACCGAGCCGGCGTCGCCGGCCAGCGCTGTCGGCTTGGAGAACGTGGCCCTGTGGCGGGCGCTCGTGACCGAGGACGACGCCGCGTTCGACCGGTTCTACGCGCTCAACGACTCGCTCACGGCCGTCGCGGAGGGGCTGGGCGACGCGCCCGGCGCCCGTCTGTCGGTGGCCGCGGCCAAGCTGCACCGGGCGTTGGCGTTCGGCCGGCAGGAGCGGTATGCCCGCGCCGGCAACTCGTTCCGCGAGGCCTGCGGCCTGTTCTCGGACCTCGACGGGCCCGACGCCCTCTTTGGCCAGGGCGTCTGCGAGGTGGCCGCCGGGTCGGTCCCGCGCAAGTACCGCTGGCTGGCCCGGCTATTCGGGTTCCGGGGGACCGTCGCCGGCGGGCTCGACAAGCTCGACCGGGCCGCTCGGGCGGGCGGAGCGCTCACGGTCGACGCCACGGTCGGGTTCGCCATCGCCGACGCCACGCTCAACGAGCGGCGCGGCGGGTCGGTCGACCGGATGGTGGCCCTCGCCGAGGCGCGGCCTAGCTCGCCGGTCCTGGCCTACCTCGCCGGCTACCACCTGCTGCTCGACCGCCGGGCCGCCGAGGCCGTCGCCGCGCTCCGCCGGGCCGAGTCCGCCCAGGCCGCCGACGGCGTCGAGCCGGTCCCGTTCGTCGACGCCCACCTCGGGCTCGCCCTGTTCCGCCAGCGCCAGTTCGAGCAGGCGGCGCCCCTCTTGGAGCGCTACGCGCGGACGTTCCGGGGCCGCGCGCTCGTCGCCCAGTCGACGCTGCACGCCGGGCTGGCCTACGAATTAACCGGCGACCGCCGCCGGGCCGAGTCGCTCTACCGCCGCGTCCGCGCCGAGCGCGACTACGACGCGGACCTGTCGGCCGAGCGCGAGGCCGAGCGCCGCCTGGACGCGCCGCTCACGGACGCCGACCGGGCGCTGCTCGTCGGCGGGGCGGCCTACGACGCGGGCGACTACGACGACGCCGTCCGCGCGCTCCAGCCCGTCGTCACCGACGGGTCGCTGCCGGCCGAGGCCCGGGCCGAGGCCGCCTACCGGACGGGCCGCGCGCGCCAAGCGCAGGAGCGCTGGGACGACGCCCTCCGCCACTTCCAGCTCGCCGCCGACCGGCCTGGCGACCCGCTCGCCAAGTGGGGCCCGTGGGCGGTCTACCACATCGGCGAGGTCCACGAGGCGACGGGCGACCTCGACGCGGCCGAGCGCCAGTACCGCGCCGTCCTCGACGACGAGACCGAGTTCGACTACCACAAGTCGCTCGAGCAGCGGACGCGCGCCGCCCTCGAGCGGATCGGCCGCTGACCCGGCTTTCTTTCCGGCCCGACCCAGGCCGCTGCGTTCCAGCCGTGCGTGCGAACCGGGCACATCCCATCAAGAGTTATCCCCGCCTGCGCGCGGAGAAGGGTAGGTTCTCGCCGTGCCCTCCGACCCCGTCCTCCCCGCGGAGGCGGGGATCCAGGATGAGGGCACCCCTTCCCACGCCGCTCCCGCCGTCCTGGACAGCGGCGGGACGGCGGGGCCGGCCGCGATCCGGTCGCCGGACTCTGGATTCCCGCCTGTGCGGGAGTGACGGCGGGGACGACTCGTCTTGTTTCTGTAGTCGCCAGAAAAGTCAACGGACCTGTTCTCCACCCCATCGGATGAGACTGCTCCTCGCCTCCGCTGCCGTCCTGCTGGCCCCCGGCTTGGCCGCCCAGCCAGCCCTTCACAGTACGTCGTGCACGCTGCATGACCACGGCGACATGGCCGCGAGCGGCCCCATTCTCGACGTGTTCGGCGCACCGCTCGCCGCCGATCCCACGACGGCCACGCGCGTCGAGACGCTAGGGAGCGCGACGTTCCAGGTGGACTACTCCGGCTTCACGCCCCAGGCCCAGGCCGCCTTCCAGCGGGCCGTCGACATCTGGGCCGACCACCTCGTGTCGTCGGTCCCGATCCGCGTCCAGGCGTCCTTCGCCTCGTTGGGGAGCACCACCCTCGGGAGCGCCGGGCCGAACGTGACGGCCAACACGCCCAACATCCCCCGGACCTCGACGTGGTACCCGTTCGCCCTGGCCGACGCTCGCGCCGGGCGCGACCTCAGCCCGGACGAGGGCGACTTCTTCTACGACATCGTCGCCCAGTTCAGCAGCAGCCGGACCGACTGGTACTTCGGGCTCGACGGCAACCCGGGGCCGAGCCAGTTCGACTTCGTCACCATCGTGCTCCACGAGCTCGGCCACGGGCTCGGCTTCGTCGGCTCGGGGACGGTCGACGACGGGACCGGCGAGCGCGAGTGCACGGGGACGGCGGGCCTGGGGTGCTGGGGCCTGGGGAGCGCCGACTTCCCGCTCGTCTTCGACCGGCTCGTCGACGACGCGGCCGGCGTGCCGATGCTCAACGCGCTCCGCTACCCGGACCCGTCGCGGGCGCTCGGCGACCTGCTCCGGAGCCAGGCGCTGTTCGTCGACTCGCCGGAGGTCGTCCGCCTCTACGGCGAGCCGGCGCCGGTCTGGGCGCCCGTCGCGTTCGAGGAGGGCTCGTCGTTCTCGCACTGGGACGAGATCGTCGTCCAGGGGACGTCGGCGGCGCTGATGACGCCGCGGATCGGGCGGGGCGAGGCGTACCAGGACCCCGGCGACATCACGTGCGCCTACTTCCGCGACATCGGGTGGACGCTGGGCGCCGGCTGCGAGACGCTGACCGTCGACGATGAGGCGGGGCCCGGGGCGTCCGCGCTGGCGGTGTCCGTCGTCGGTCCCAACCCGTTCCGCCAAGCCACGGCCGTCCGGGTGACGCAGGCCCGGCCCGGGCCCGTCCGCGTGACGGTCGTCGACGTGCTCGGGCGCGAGGTGGCCCGGTTGTGGGACGGCGTGGCCGGGACCGAGCACGCGCTCGACGTCCGGCCGGAGGGCTGGGCCTCGGGCGTGTACCGCGTCGTCGCCGAGTCGGAGGGCGGCGTGCGGACGGTGGCCCTGACGCACGTCCGATGACGCGCCGGGCGCTGGCGGTCCTGCTCGCCCTCGCGGCCCTGCCGGCGTCGGCCCAGGTCGAGCGGTCCGACGGCCCGGCGTGGTGCCGGCTGCCGGTGTCGACGTGGGCGGCCCCGTCGGCGGCGGCCCGGGTCGCGCGGCCGGTCGCCCCGGACTGCGACCCGGCGACGGAGGGCGTCCGGTTCGAGGTGAGCTACACCGGCTTCCCGCCAGAGGCCGAGGGCGCCTTCCAGGCCGCCGTCGACACGTGGGCCTGCCGCGTCCGGTCCGACCAAGTCGTCCGGGTCTCGGCCACCTGGGAGCCGCTGGCAGCGACGACGCTGGGCTCGGCGGGCCCCTTCCTCTACCGCAACTTCGGCGCCGCCCCGACGCGCGACGTCTGGTACCCGGCGGCCCTCGCCGACGCCCTCTCCGGCCGCGACCTCGGCGACGGCGAGGCCGACATCGAGGCCCTCTTCAACAGCGACTTCGACGACTGGCACCTCGGGCCGGGCCCGCCGCCGCCCGACCTCTACGACCTGTACACCGTCGTCCTCCACGAGCTGGGCCACGGGCTCGGGCTGATCGGGTCGCTCGAGGTCGAGGGCGGGCTGGGGTTCGTGGGGCGGGAGCCCGAGGGCGCCTTCACCTACGACCTCCACACCCAGACGCCGGCCGGCGTCTCGCTCCTCGATTCCGACGTGTTCCCGGACGGCTCGGCGGCGTTGGCGTCGGCGCTCCAGGCCGAGGTCCGGTTCGTCGGCCGCGCCGTCGAGCAGGTCGCGGGGCGGTCGGTCGCGCTGTACGCGCCGCCGCGCTGGGTCCAGGGCGGGTCGTACTCCCACCTCGACGAGGAGACGTTCGCCGCCGGGACCCCGGACGGGCTGATGACCCCGTTCATCGCGCGCGGCGAGACCGTCGCCGAGCCCGGCAAGGTCGTCTGCGCCATGATCGCCGACGTCGGGTGGACGCTGGCCGGCCGCTGCGCCGAGCAGGTCGGCGAGCTCCCGGCGGTCGAGCCCCGCGTCGTCGCGACGCGCCGCGGGCCCAACCCGACGACCGGCCGGACCACGGTGACGCTGACGAGCCAGGAGCCCGTCTCGGTCCGCGTGGCCTTGGTCGACGTGCTGGGGCGCCGCGTCGCCGACTTCGGCCGGATCGTGCTCGTCAGCGGGCGGACGGAGGACGTGGTGATCGACGGCGGCGCGCTGGCGTCGGGCGTCTACGTGTTGACCGTCTTGGGCGGGCCGGAGCCGGTCACGCTGCCCCTCGCGGTCGTCCGCTAGTGCAGCGTCACATGGTCTTTGTCGGGTAGATCCCAGCCCGCTCAGATCCGTGATCCGTGATGCGTGACTCTCACGCGGAGGATCACGCATCACGTATCCCGCGCGCCCGACCCGTCAAAATTGCTGTGACGCTGCGCTAGCCGGGGCCGGGCCGAGCCGTCGGCAGGGCGCCGGCCGTCTCAGAATCGGCCCTCGGTGGGGGCGGTGTCACGGGGCCGTGACCGAACGAGGCGGTGACGCCGGCCGGGCGCGTCTGGGCCCGCCGCCGAGGATCCGAATTGGGACCGACCGAACGCAGCGCCAGCGTTCCGAAGGCGTCCACTGACGGCGCGAGAGGCGCGCGCCGTCGATACCGGGGGGGACGCTGCTCCCATCCCCGTGCGTGACCGCCGCTCGTTCCTCCGCCTCCGCCGGCCGGCCGCTCCGCCGACGGCCCGCGCCGCCGACCTGTCCCCGTACGTCCCGTCGGCGTCCGACCCGTGGGACGAGACGAAGGTCCGGCACCTGCTCCGGCGCGTGTCGGTCGGGGCCTCGCCGGACGACGTCCGCCGGATCCTAGGGGAGACGCCCGAGGCCGCCGTCGACCGGATCGTCGACGCGGCCGTCCGCCGGCCCGGGCTCCCCGAGCCCGACTGGATCGGCCTGGTCCACCCCAAGCGGGGTGAGGACGACACGGCGTTCAAGGAGGTCCAGGACCGGGCCTACGACGAGCTGTACCACGGGACGATCCGCCGCCTCCTCGGCGGCGGCCTGGCCGACCCGACGGAGCGCCTGGGCGAGTCGCTCCGGGAGCGGATGACGGTGTTCTGGTCGAACCACTACGTGGCCGGGAAGGTCATGCCCCCGTGGGTCTTCCGCTACCGGAGCCTGCTCCGGGACCGCGCCTTCGGCGACGTCCGCGAGACCGTCCACGCCATCGGCACGACGGCGCTCATGCTCCGCTACCTCGACGGCCACCTCAACCGGAAGGGGGCCCCGAACGAGAACTACGCCCGCGAGCTGCTCGAGCTGTTCACGATGGGGATCGCCGGCCCCGACGGGACCCCCAACTACACCCAGGCCGACGTCTCCGAGCTGGCCCGGGCCCTGACGGGGTGGCGCGTCACGGCGACCGAGACGCCGTTCGTCACGTTCGCGCCGGGCCGGTTCGACGGGGGCGAGAAGACGGTCTTCGGGCGGACCGGGGCGTTCGGCTACGACGACGTCGTCCCGCTGCTGTTCGAGGCGCGGGGGGCCCAGATCGCCCACTTCCTCGCGGCCAAGCTCTACCGCGAGTTCGTGTCGCTCGACCCCGACGCCGGGGTGATCGCTGGGCTGGCGGCGCGGCTCGTCGCGTCGGAGTTCCGGATCGAGCCCGTCGTGCGGGCCCTGCTCAAGAGCGCCCACTTCTACGACGATACCCACGTCGGCGCGCTCGTCAAGTCGCCGGCCGAGTTCGTCCTCGGCCTCCCCCTCCCGCCCGACGCCGACCCGGAGGCCGCCCACGAGCAGGTCGTCCGGTACAAGAACAACATGCGGAAGCTCGGCCAAGACCTCCTGGAGCCGCCCGACGTCAAGGGCTGGCGCGACGGCGAGGCCTGGATCAACACGAGCACGCTGCTGGAGCGCGTCCGCTACGGGCAGTGGGAGGTCAACGTCCACCGCCGCTCGCTCGCCGACGCGGCGGCCGACCGGCCGGCGGCCTTCGAGGCCCGGGCGCTCGCCGGCGAGCTCTGCGCCGAGCTCTTCGCCCGCCCGCCCGGCGACGACGACCTCGACGACCTCACCGAGGCCCTGCTCGCCGGCACGCCGGCCGAGGCCTGGGACCCGACCGAGAGCGGGGGCCGCCAGCGCGTCCCCGCCTACGTCCAGCACCTCGTGGCCCTGCCCGACTACCAGCTCCGCTAATGTGCACGCACTCCCACCGGGCCGTCGGCCTGGAGCACGGCCACGCCCACGACGCGGACCACCAGGCCTGGACGCGCCGCGACTTCCTCGTCCGCTCCGGCCTGGCGGCGGCCGGCGCGTCGGTCCTGTACGGGGCCTCGGCCGAGGCCGCCGCCGCGCGCGCGCTCGGGAGCCCGGGCCTGATGGGGGGCCTCCGGTCGCTCGGGACCGACCGCGTGCTGGTCCTCCTCCAACTCCAGGGCGGCAACGACGGGCTGAACACGGTCGTCCCGGTCCGCAACGACCTGTACTACGCCGCGCGGCCGTCGCTCGCGCTCTCGGCCGCCGACACGCTCCGGCTCGACGACGACTACGGGCTGCACCCGGCGCTGGCCCCGGTCCACGACATGTGGCGCGACGGCCACGTCGGGATCGTCCACAGCGTGGGCTACGAGAACCGGAGCCTGTCGCACTTCGAGGGGGCCGACGTCTGGGCCTCGGCGTCCGAGACGCCGGAGGGGCCCGGCCGGGAGACCGGGTGGTCGGCGAGCGCCGCCGCCGCCGTCCGGGGCGACGTCGCCGTCCCGCCGTCGGTCCAGATCGGGACGTCGTACCCGCTGATGATGACGGGGCCCGACGGCCAGGACGGCGTGACGCTCCCGAACCCCCAGGTCTTCGACCAGATCGTCGTCTCGGGCGAGCTCCACGACACCACGCGGCTGCCCGACACGGGCTACGGCCGCCGGGCCTCGTTCGTCCGCTCGGTGGCCAACAACGCCAACCAGTACCTCGGCCGGATGCAGGAGGCGGCGCGCGGCGTCGCGAACGCGGCCGAGTACCCGACCGACTACCAGAGCGGGAACCTGGGCCGCTCGCTCGCGGCCGTCGCCCGGCTCATCAAGGGGCGCCTGGGGACCCGGGTCTACCTGGTCCGCCTGGGCAGCTTCGACACGCACTCGGGCCAGCAGGGCCGGCACGAGGCGCTCCTGCGCACCCTCGGCGCGTCGGTCTCCGCGTTCTACCGGGACCTCGCCGCCAGCGGCGACGCCGAGCGGACGTTGACGATGACGTTCTCGGAGTTCGGCCGCCGCGTCGCCGAGAACGGCTCGGCCGGGACCGACCACGGCACGGCCGCCCCGCTGTTCCTGTTCGGCCCCAGCGTCGCGGGCGGGTTCTCGGGCACGGGCCCGGACCTGGCCGGCGTGGACGCCGAGGGCAACCTGCCCCACTCGACCGACTTCCGCAACGTCTACTCGACCGTCCTGGGCTCGTGGCTCGGCCTGGACGCGGCCGTCACGGGGTCCATCCTGGGCGACGCCTACGCCCCGCTCGACCTGCTCGGCGTGCCTCCCGCGGAGGCCTCGACGGCGACGCCCACCGCTCCCGCCCCCGCGCTCGACCTCTCGGTCCCGGCGCCGAACCCAGTCCGGACGCGAGCCACGGTCCGCTACCGCTTGGCCGACCCGGGGCCCGCCGAGGTGGCACTCTACGACACGTCGGGCCGCCAGGTGGCGACGTTGGCCTCGGGCTCACACGACGCCGGCGCGCACGTCGCCGAGCTCGACGCGCACGGGCTGGCGGCCGGCCTCTACATGCTCCGCCTGCAAGCGGGGGCGGAGACGCGGACGCAGACGCTCAGCGTCGTGCGCTGACCGGTGCCGCGGTCCGGGTGGAGGCAACAAGGGACTGCTCTCACAGGAGCCGTTTGAACTCTTCTATGGTTTAGACCGGCATCGCGCACGATCCCGCCCATCGTGAGCGTGTCGATTGAGTTCGTCCGAGGGATCGTCAGAATGTGCCGTCCGTCGCTCATGATCGAGCGCTTCCCCTCGCGCACGACATCGAACCCAGCCTTTCAGAGCGCCCGGATTGCAGACTGGTGATTGACGCCTGGCAGCTTGGGCACCTCAGGCGGCGACCTCGACCTCCCGGACCTCCGCGCCGTCTCGCTCGGCTAGCTCCTGGGCCACCACCGCGAGGTATTCAGTGATCGCGTCTCGGATGTTGGCCAGAGCCTCTCCTTCCGTTTTTCCCTCGGACCAGCAGCCAGGGAGTCCGGGGCAGGAGACGGAGTATCCTTCGTCCGTCGTGTGGAGCGCGGCTCGGTAGGTCATCGGGTTTCCGGTTGGGCGGTGTCGAGCGTAGGCTCTCCCTGCTGGTTTCGAGCTCAGAGGGGCACGAACCGGTTTGATCTGTTGCCCGTCGACCGAGTACATCGCGAGTCGGCCGGATGGAAGTCCTAGCGCACGACCGTCAGCAGGTGCGTCCGCGTGTCGCCGCCGGCGGTGAGGCGCAAGGCGTAGATGCCCGTCGGAAGCTCGGACACGTCGGCGCGGGCCGAGTGGGTCCCGGCCGCGAGCGGCCCGTCGACCACCTGGAGGACGCGCCGGCCCAAAGCGTCGAACAGCTCGACTACGACCTCGCCGGCGGTGGCGACCGTGAACGACACGTCGACGGCCCGACCCGCCGGGTTGGGGCGGGGGGGAGCAGCTCGACGCCGCGCCCGACGGCCCTCCGTCCTCCGCTGGCGTGCCGACCGCGGCGACCAGGAGCTCCTGCCGGAGCGTCTGGCTCGGGACGCCGGCGCGGCTCCACAAGAGCGCGGCCTCGGCCGTGCGGGAGTCCATCCAGATCGGCACTTCGCCGGCCGCGAGGGACACGGAGCCGGCCTCCTGGCGGAAGCCGCTCCCGTCCGAGACCTCGACCACCAGCTCGCCGTCGATCCAGAGCCGGTCGCCGTCGTCGGTCGCCGTGGTGAAGCGGTTGGTGGCGGTCTCGGGCACGCGGGGCAGGCCGGTCCACCGCACCGAGAACCCACTCGTCGGCATCCCTTCGAGCGGCGCGCCGGTGCCCCAGTCGAAGCTGACCTGCGGGTCGACGCGGGTGACGGCCGGGCCGGTCAGGTCGGGCGTGGCGTAGTACTCGGCCAGGAGCCCCTCCGGCACCGTGCCGGGCAGGGCGATGCCGGGCCCGTGCGCGAGCATCCAGTCCAGGTTGAGCAGCCGGCGCACGGTGCCGCTCGACCGACCCGTCCTCGCCTCGGCGGGCGACGGCCGTTGGGCCGTGGTCGAGGTCTCGGACCGCAGGGCCGAGGCGGCGGGGCCGAGCCCGCCGCCGCCGCTGGCCCCCTTCGCCGCCGAGGCCGACCTGGTCCGGCGCCAGCGCGCCGAGCGGCCCGTCGAGATCCACGCCGAGGCGCTAGAGGTCGCGCTTCGGCCTCCGCCCACCCGCAGCGCCCGCGCTGACAACGCCGTCGCTCGGCGCCCGCTCGCACGTCGCGTGGGGCACCGAGCGACGGGGCGGCGGTGCTACCGGACCACGACCGCCTGGCGCGTCAGGACGTGGCCGGTCGCTTCCAAGCGGACCATGTAGACGCCGGCCGAGAGCGACTGGGCGTCGAGCTGGACGTCGTGGCGGCCGGCCTGGACCGGGCGGTCCTCGAGCACGGCGACCTCGCGGCCGCGGACGTCGTACACCGAGACCCGGACCGGGCCGGCCTCCGGCGTCTCGTACGTCAGGCGCGTGCTCCCGGCGAACGGGTTCGGGGTCGGCGCCGAGAGCGAGATCTGGGCCGGGCCCTCGTCGCCCGTCGCCAGCGACGACCCGATGCGCAAGACGAACCGGTCCTGGGCCGCCGCGCCGTTCGCGAAGTCGGACTCCAGCGCCTCCGGGAGCGACGGGCGCGGGGCCACCGTGAACCCGTACTCCGACGCCGTGTGGAGGTCGACGACGGCGCCGGTGGCGAGGTCGACCAGCGACATGGGCGTGCCGAGCGGGAGGTTCTCCGAGGCCCAGTGGAGGGTGAAGTCGGAGAGCGTCCCCCGGGTCTCCATCGCGAGCGAGATCTCGCCGACCTCGAGCGGGCGGGCGTCGTGGCCGAGGAAGGCCCACCCGTTGCGGGCCCCGACCAGCGCGTACGTCTCCGACATCGGCTGGAACTTCTCGGCGTCCTCCCCGATGTCGAACGCGGGCTGGGCCGTGTCGAAGAACGCGAACGTCATCGCGCCGTCCCGGACCGGGTCGCCGTCGACGCCCATCCCCTCGAGCCAGAACGACAGGCGGACTTCCTCCTCGTCCTGCACCAGGTCGTTCGACGTCGGCACCGCGTAGGGGATCGTCAGCGTCCGCGGCCGGTCGTTCCGGCGCGACCCCTTCGACCGGACGCGGAACGCCTCCCACGGCCCGATGGACTCGGGCGACGCTTCCCACGACCGCGTGGCCGCGTCGTACACCCAGACCGGGGAGAAGGGGGGGAGGTTCTCGCTGCCCGGCCAGGCGTGGACGTCCGTGAGGTCGAGCGACTTCCCGAACGGGTTGGCGAGGAACGTGAACCGCGAGCCCTCGGTGTTGAGCTCGACCTCGACGTCGTCGGTGTTGGCCGGGAGCTCGGTCGTGAGCGTGAACGGGAGGCCCACGCTCGCGCTCTTCTCGGGGTCGCCGAACACGCGGTCGTAGACGAGCCAGCGGAACGCCCGGCCGAGCTCGATCACCTCGCCGGCGCCCGACGACGCGGCCCAGTCCCCGGTCACGGCGTCGTAGCCGGTCCAGAGGTTGGCGAACGAGGCGTCCGGGTAGTACCCGGGGACGCCGCGGACGAGCGTCTGGCGGGCCAGGTCGTCCACGGTGACCCCCTTAGCGGGCACGCCGAAGTAGCGGACGCCCGTGTTGCCCGTGACCACCAGGCTCGTCCCGGTCTCGGGCGCCTCGGCGACGACGTAGACGCCCTCGGCGGCGAGCCCGCCCGAGACCACCGCGAACGGCTCGAACGCGAAGGCGACCTCGTCGCCCACGTACGTCGTCGACGTCGAGGCGTCGTAGACCCTGAACTCGGGGACGTCCCCGTTGAGGAACCCGTCGGCCGAGGGCGTGACCGGGTCGTCGGCCCAGACCGAGAGCGCGAGGGCCTGGCCGTCCCACTGGGCCCACCCGACGCAGGACCCGTCCGGCCCGTACACGCCGATGGCGTCGCCGGGCTGGATCGGGCCGCTGGGGATCTCGACCGAGGGCGACGCCGGCACGATGATGACCGCGCTGGTGCCGGTCTGCGTGTGGCACCCCGCGAACGGGGCCGAGGGGGAGGGGGCCGCGAAGGCGACGAGGAGCGCGAGGAGGGAGGCCATGCTGGGGGAGGGGGGGACCCCACCCGTATCACCCCCTCGGTCTCGGAGTGCGAATGGGCACCGGCTTCGTCTGTCGTCCGTTACGTCGGGGTCCCCGATCCCCGGTGCCGGTGAGAATGGCCGGGTGCGTGCGCCAGAACCGCACGCCTCATTGACCTCAACTCCCCGGTTGGCCCCGTCGAGAAGCCGTACTGTGTACTCTGGTCCATCCACTCCCGCGGTCCAGCCGCGCCCGCGCATGCTCCCGTCCGAATCCCAACCCCGCCGGAGCGCTCGGGGGGTCCAGCAGGTCGAGGAGATCCTCGACCTCCTCTACCGTCGGCGATGGCTCATCGCCATCACGTTCCTCCTGTGCGGCCTCTTGGCCGCCGCCTACGCGCTGACGCGGACCCCGGTGTACCGGACCTCGGCCCTCGTCCTGGTGGACCTGGACCGGAAGGGCGGCGCTGGCGGGGTCGGCGAGAGCCCGACGGCCCCGGACCTGTTCGTCCGCGACAGCCGGACCGTCCAGACGGAGCTCTTCGTGCTCAACGCCTCGCGCGGGATCCGCGAGCGGGTCCAGGAGCGGTTGGAGAGCGAGTACGGCCGGGTCCCCCCGGGGAGCGTCTCGTTCTCGCTCGCCGACCGGAACGTCTCGAGCGGGATCCAGATCAGCGCGACCAGCACGAGCCCCGAGGCCGCGGCGGCGCTCGCCAACGCCCACGCGATCGAGTACGTCGCTCAGACCCAAATCTCGAGCCGGAGCTACCTCACCTCGACCCGGGAGTTCCTCCAGGAGCAGGCCGACCGGCTCCGCGGCGAGGTCACCTCGGCCGACGCGAAGGTCGCCGGCCGGATGTCGTCGGCCGGCGCGGCCTCGCTCGGGAACAACGCGCTCCTCTCCCAGCTGTCCTCGCTCGAGTCGGCGCTGAGCGAGGCCCAGATCGACCGCCAGATGCGCGTGAACCGGCTCCAGTCGATCGAGGACCAGCTCAACGACATCACGCCCCACCTCGCCGACCGGATGGGGTCGGACACCGACCGGCGGATCTCGACGATCGAGCGCGAGATCACCGAGCAGGAGGGCCGGCTCCGGACGTTCCAGGAGCGCGAGGCGCGCGGCGCGGCCATCGACGAGGCCGCGGCCCGGGCCATCCGGACCCGTCTGGCCAGCTTGGAGCGCCAGAAGGCCGAGCTCGGCGAGCGCTACATCAACGAGGTCATGGGGGCCGGCGGGATCGCGGCCCCAGCCGAAGCCCTGTCCTACGTCAACAACCTCCAGAACCAGGCGGCCCAGGAGCGGATCGAGCTCTCGGGCCTGGACGGTCGGATCGGCCAGTTGAGGAGCCGGATCGGGCAGGTCTCGTCGGAGCTCGGGCGGGCCCCCTCCGAGGAGATCTCGCTCGAGCGGGCCTCCCAAGACCGCCAGACGGCGTCGAGCGCCTACTCGTCGGTCGCCGAACAGCTCCAGAAGATGCGGGTCCTGGAGGCCTCGGAGCCCGGGTACGCCCGGATCCTGCGCGAGGCCCCGGTCCCGTGGCTCCCCGACGGGCCCGGCTGGCTCCGGACCCTCGCCCTCGGCTTGGGCATGGGCTTGGGCTTGGGGGTCGCGCTGGCCTTCGCGAAGGACAAGCTCGACAACCGGATCTACAAACCCGAGCACGTGGCGGCCCTCGGCCTGCCCGTCCTCGAGGTCGTCCCCGACATGGACGCCGTCGTCGAGGACATCTTGGGTGGGGCCGAGACGATCCGCGTGGGCGATCACGAGATGGCCTCGCAACTGGTCACGATCCACGCGCCGCTCTCGCCGGCGTCGGAGGTGTACCGGCACCTCCGGACGGCCATCCAGTTCAGCCGCCCCGACACGGTCGTGCAAACGCTCCTGGTGACCAGCGCCGGGGCCGGCGAGGGCAAGTCGACGACGGCCTCGAACCTCGCGGCGGCGTTCGCTCAGGCCGGCCGGTCGACGGTCATCATCGACGCCGACCTCCGCCGCCCCCGGCTCCACGAGGAGTTCGGCGTCCCGGCGGGCTCCGGCCTCTTCCAGTTTGTCCAGCGCGGCCTCTCCGAGCCCGACGATATCCGCCAGGCGCTCGAGCCCTTCCGCGTCGGCGTCGACAACTTGTTCGTCGTGCCCGCCGGTGGCGCGGCCGGCGACGACCAGTGGACGGTCCCCAACCCGGCGGAGGTCTTGGGGTCCCCGGAGATCCGGGCCCTCCTCGACGGGCTCCGGAAGGTCGTCGACGTCATCGTCCTCGACAGCCCGCCGGTCCTGGCTGCGACCGACGCCGTCCTCCTCTCGACGCAGGCCGACGCGACCCTGTTTGTGACCAGCTCGGGGCTCTCGAAGTCGGGCGACATCCAGCAGGCGGTGTCCCACCTCGACGACGTCGGGGCGAAGGTGATCGGGGCCGTCCTCAACCGGTTCTCGCTGGACAATGCGTTCGGCTACGCCTACACCTACGGCCACTACTCGAAGTACGGGGCGTACTCGAAGTACGGGCCGTACACGAAGGACACCGCCCCGGCCAAGAAGAAGAAGAAGGGTAAGTTCTCGGCCAAGCCCTCCCTCAACTGATGGTCTCGATGCCTCGCGCGCCCCTCGCCCTGGCGGGGGCCCTGCTCGTTGCTCTGTTGCCAGCGTTGGCGCCGGCCGCCCAGACAGACCCGGGGCCCATCGGGGTCCCTGACTCCCGAGGGACGGCCTACTTCGTCTTCGCGGAGCCCGGCGCGCCGACCATCGAGCTCGTCGTGCTGGGGGACGGGATCCGAAACGGGATCTACCGGATCCAGCAGGGGACGAGCTTTATCGAGACGTTGGCCCTCATGGGCGGCACGGCCCGGTCCGACTCCACCAACCGCACCATCGTGACGTCCACCGTCCGCGTCCTCCGAGACGGGGGCGGGGGCCTACGCCCGATCTACGAGTCCACGACCTACGACATCCTCGCCGACGTGAGGCAACACCCGACTCTGATGTCGGGCGACGTCATCGAGTCGAGGATCGAGACGGAGGAGATAGAGGAGCCGTTTACGTTCTTGGACGGGCTCAACGTCGTGAGCCGGGTTGCCTCGGTGATATCGGCATTCATCTTGCTCTACACCCGAGTCAACTGACCCGGCCGAGACGCGGCCTCGGGCGTGGGGCGTAGCCCGGTCGTTGGCGCCGGCTCTCGGTCCGGTCTCTCCTCGGCGCTCACAATTCCTGCTCAGAGAATGGCTCTGTCTCCTGATACCGTCCTGTCGGTCCTCCCCGGGTTGTCCGTCGCCGATCTCGGAGGGGAGGCCGTCGTCCTCGATCCCGTCGAGGGCGAGTACTTCGGCCTCAACGAGGTCGCCGCCCGGATCCTGGCCCTCATCGGCGACGGGATGACGCTCTCTCAGGTGGTCGACCACCTCCTCACGGAGTACGAGGTCGACCGGGCCCGGCTGGAGGCGGACGTTCGGGTGTTCGTCGCGGACCTCGACCGCCGCGGTCTCGTCACGGCCCGTTGACCTGACGACGACCCGCCCCGCCGCCTCCCTCTCCGACACGATGGCGCTCACCCGCATCTTCCGGACGGCCACGCGCCTGTCGTGGCGGCGTTGGGCTGCCCTAGGCCGCGCGCTGGTCTGGGTGGTCGGGACGCGGCCGGTGGTCTTCGCGCTGCCCTGGCGGAAGGTCGCGGCCGCGTTCGAGTCGGCCCCCGTGCGCGCCGGGGCTCCCGACTGGGACCGGGCGGCGATCACCGTCTGGGCCGTCCGGGCCGTGTCGAAGCGGCTGCTCCGCAACAAGCCGTGCCTGACGCAAGCGCTGGTCGCCCGCCACCTCCTCCGGAAAGAGGGGGTGGAGACGGTCCTCTGCCTCGGGGCGATGCGGAACGAGGGGGGGGGCTTCGAGGCCCACGCCTGGCTCGAGCACGGCGGGACCGTGGTGATCGGGGGCGCCCACTCCACCGCGACGTACTCGCCGTTCCGGCCGGTGGGCCGGCAGCCCGAGCCAGCCCTCGCAGGTGAGCTCCCATGAGCGGAATCGCTGGCGTGTTGCGCCTGGACGGCCGCCCGGTCGAGGGCGACGAGGTGAGGCGGATGGTGGACCGGATGGAGCATCGGGGGCCAGACGGGCGGGCCGTCTGGGCCGAGGGCAGCGTCGGGCTGGGGCACGGCATGCTGCACACGACGCGGGAGTCGCTCGTCGAACGGCTCCCGGTGGCGGCCGGCCCGTTCGCCCTCACCGCCGACGCCCGGATCGACAACCGCGACGTGCTGATCCCCCAGTTGCGGTCGGACCTGAGCGCGCTCGGTCTGGACGCCGACGTCGTCCCCGACAGCAGCGTGGTGCTGGCGGCCTACGCGCGGTGGGGGACCGGGTGCGTGGACCACCTGCTGGGCGCGTTCGCGTTCGCCGTCTGGGATCGCCGCGAGGGGCACCTCGTCTGCGCGCGGGACCACCTCGGGATCCGGCGGCTCTACACAACACACGTTGTGGGCGAGCTCTTCGCGTTCGCGACCGAGCCGAAGGCCCTGTTCGAGCTCGACGGGGTGGCCCCGGTCCTGGACGAGGTCCGGCTGGCGGAGTCGCTTTCGGCGCGCCTCTACGAGCCGGTCCGGACGTCGTTCGTCGGCGTTGAGAAGCTGCCCACCGCCCACGTCCTCACCGCCCGGCCGGTGGGGGTGACGCAGCGCTCGTACTGGACCCTGGAGCCGGCCGACCCGGCCCCGTCGGGGTCGTACGCCGAGGGCCTGGCCGAGATCTTCGACGAGGCCGTGCGTTGCCGGACCCGGAGCGCGCTCCCCGTGGGGTCCGAGCTGAGCGGGGGGCTCGACTCGTCGGCGGTGACGGTCGTGGCCGCCGACGTGCTGGCGGAGGGCCACGGCGAGCTCCCTCTCCACACGGTCTCGCTCGCGTACACCGACCCGCAGAGCGACGAGCGCCAGTTCGTCCAGGCCATCTTGGACGAGCTCGGTTCCGCCGCCGTCCCCCACTACGTGTTCCCAGAGCGCGAGGGGATCGTCCGGCTGTACTCGGAGATCTTCGAGACGCTCGACGACATCCGGGTCCGAGGCAACGGGTTCATCAACTACCTCACGGCTCGGGAGGCCGGGCGGCACGGGGTCCGCGTCCTGCTGACGGGCCAGGACGGCGACACGGCGGTCGGGCACGGGTGGGAGTGGTTCTCCGAGCAGGCCCTGGCGGGCGACTGGGAGTCGCTGCGGGCCGGGGCCGAAGCGGCGTTCGCCCGCGCCGCCGCGGACCAGGAGGCGTACCACTCCCAGCTGTCCTACCAGCGCCCGTCCCAGATCGCCAGCGCCTACGTGGCCCCGGTCCTCCAGTGGTGGGCCGAGGAGAAGAAGCTGGTCCAGTTCGCCCGCGCGTCCTACGAGATCCACCGCCACTTCGGGGCCCCCAAGACGGGCCCGCTCCGCCAGTACTGGAAGCAGATCTTGTTGCCGGCGTCCGTTCGTCGGGGTATGGCCCAGCGGGCGGCGGAGGCCTCCGCCAGCGGTCGGGTTCCGCCCACGATCAACCCGGAGTTCGCCCGCCGCGTCGGGCTCCTCGACCGCCTCGCGGAGAACGCGCTAGAGAAGCACCTCGACGGCCGAGGTGAGTTCGGAGCGCAAGAGACCCAGCTGCGGACGCTGCGGTCGGGCTTCGTCGAGGGCAACCTGGAGAAGCTGGACCTCTACGCCGCGGCGTCCGGCGTCGAGTCCCGGCACCCGTTCATGGACATCCGCCTGATCGAGTACTGCCTCGCCGTCCCGAGCGGGGCCAAGCTCCACGACGGGTGGTCCCGGGCCGTGATGCGGGAGGCGATGGGCACGCGACTCCCCGACATGGTGAGGGCCCGGATGAACAAGATGCACTACGGCACCCAGAACCAAGCGTTCGTGTTCGACTCGGAGCCCGAGGCCGTCCAAGACTTGCTCGACCGGCCGGGCTCGGCGGGAGCGTACCTGGACCTGGAGCAGCTCCGGGCCCTGTGGGACCGAGGGCAGAACGAACCGGACACGTTCAACGAGTGGGAGATCGCGTGGCTGAGCGCCGGGATCACGGCTCTCCTGTGGCTGAGGCGACGCGAATCTCTCCCCGAGCGATCCAACGAATGACCGTCAGGGACGGCGCTGTCAGAGGGACCCCGGCGCGCTGACGTGCGCCCTGATCCGTCGGGGCATGCTCCATTGGAGGACGGAGCTCGTGAGGTCTGGCGCAAAGGCTCGTCGAGACGCCGATCGGAGGGGACGGAGGTGTGCTAAGTGGAGCGGCTTCAGTACCCTTTAGGATTGATAGGGGACGGCTCATCGTTCCCCGCTTGAGGGCGTCCGCCCATTTTGCTCCACTCACCTACCCTTTAGAGGTAAGTCACATGAAGAAGACCTATGAGGCCCCGCGCCTCGAAACGTTCGGCGGCGTCGCCAGCCTCACGGCTGCGTTCGGGACCGACCCGGCCCCCGACGTCTCCGAGTTCCCGCAGATCCCGGCCGAGACCGGCTCGTTCGACATCTGCGAGGAGCTGGAGTGCGGCGACTAGCTCGCTGACCGTCCGACCCCTGAGAGCCCGTGCTGGACATCCCAGCGCGGGCTCTCCTGTATTATGCGGAGGCGTCCGGCTGGTTGTGCCTGGGCTGAGCCCCCATCAGAAGCTGTCGGGGTCCCGGAGGCGGCCCTGTTCTCGCACCCATAGCCCCTCCCGCAGAGAGGGTGGAGCCCAAGTCGAGCACGCCGTCGGGGGGAGGTCGAGCCCTCGACAGGTTCTCATCGGTTCCCTCCCTCGCGCAGTCCCTGACACTTATGGCTCGTCCGCGTCGGGCACTCCGACGCAGGGAAGCTGAGCGAGGCCTGTCAAGGGAGGGCTTCCAGTCGCACCGGCGAGATGAGACTCTGCACCACTACGTCGGCCAGATCGGGGCGTGGGGAACAGAAAGCCCGTTTTTCAGTATCTACCTATGACTCGGCGCCTCCATCTCCTTACCGAGTGTCGTGGGTCTCGTCTGCTCCCGGGCCTCCGGCGCGCGTTGCGGTGACCCCAATCGGGGCGTATCCTTTAGTCCATGCCCACCGCCCCATCCGGGCGATGTCCCCCCGAGGCCCCTGCCTCTCTCCCTATTCCCTTTCCAGGCTCAGCCATGAAGAAGACCTACACCACCCCGTCGCTCGAAGCGGTCGGCAGCATCACCAGCCTCACGGCTGCGTTCGGGACCGACCCGGCCCCCGACGTCTCCGAGTTCCCGCAGATCCCGGCCGAGACCGGCTCGTTCGACATCTGCGAGGAGCTGGAGTGCGGCGACTAGCTCGCTGACCGTCCGACCCCTGAGAGCCCGTGCTGGACATCCCAGCGCGGGCTCTCCTGTATTATGCGGAGGCGTCCGGCTGGTTGTGCCTGGGCTGAGCCCCCATCAGAAGCTGTCGGGGTCCCGGAGGCGGCCCTGTTCTCGCACCCATAGCCCCTCCCGCAGAGAGGGTGGAGCCCAAGTCGAGCACGCCGTCGGGGGGAGGTCGAGCCCTCGACAGGTTCTCATCGGTTCCCTCCCTCGCGCAGTCCCTGACACTTATGGCTCGTCCGCGTCGGGCACTCCGACGCAGGGAAGCTGAGCGAGGCCTGTCAAGGGAGGGCTTCCAGTCGCACCGGCGAGATGAGACTCTGCACCACTACGTCGGCCAGATCGGGGCGTGGGGAACAGAAAGCCCGTTTTTCAGTATCTACCTATGACTCGGCGCCTCCATCTCCTTACCGAGTGTCGTGGGTCTCGTCTGCTCCCGGGCCTCCGGCGCGCGTTGCGGTGACCCCAATCGGGGCGTATCCTTTAGTCCATGCCCACCGCCCCATCCGGGCGATGTCCCCCCGAGGCCCCTGCCTCTCTCCCTATTCCCTTTCCAGGCTCAGCCATGAAGAAGACCTACACCACCCCGTCGCTCGAAGCGGTCGGCAGCATCACCAGCCTCACGGCTGCGTTCGGGACCGACCCGGCCCCCGACGTCTCCGAGTTCCCGCAGATCCCGGCCGAGACCGGCTCGTTCGACATCTGCGAGGAGCTGGAGTGCGGCGACTAGCTCGCTGACCGTCCGACCCCTGAGAGCCCACGCCGGACCCCCGGCGTGGGCTCTCGGCGTTTATATACCCTTTCGGAGGACCTCTGCGGGCGCCTGTTCTGACTAGCCGAGCGACACGTGAGGGAGGACCGGCTACAGGGGAGGCGCCTATGGCTCATCGCCATGGAGAGCAGAGGCGCTTGCACATATGGGGAGCACGAGGTAGACTGGGATTCGGCGTTTGACGACTCCACCGGTGCCGCGCCGTATCGGCGTGTCACTTTCCTCCTCCTCCTTTCCTCCTGGGCTCACCCATGAAGAAGACCTACACCTCCCCGGCGCTGGAGCCGATCGGCGGCATCACCAGCCTCACGGCTGCGTTCGGGACCTCCCCGGCCCCCGACGTCTCCGAGTTCCCGCAGATCCCGGCAGACGAGGGCTCGTTCGACATCTGCAGGAACCTGGTCTGCGACGCGGCCGAGTAGACGCCTAGTCGGCCGCGTCTCTGATTTTGTTAGCGAGGCCCGCGCCGGTACGCCGGCGCGGGCCTTCGTATGATGTCCGTCTGCGAGTCGAACCGGCGTCCATCTCCGCGTGTGATCGCCGCGACGCGCGCCTCGGTCGGGTCCTGGCGTGAGCACGCCCGTAAATGGGCCCCCGGTCGGGCGGCCCTCGTTCTGACGGAACCCACAGATAGCGTACCGAGCGACCACCTGCTCCATGGGATCGACCACTGATCGGGTCACACGCTCGTACCGAGCGTTCGGACTGTCCATCTCCTCCGAGGTCGAGCTGCCCGGCTTCTCCCCCTCAGCCCCGGCGGGTGCCTACGACGTCGAAGTGGCCGCCGGGACCGTGCGCGCGCCGTCCGAGCCCGATGGGCGTGCCTACGCGGTGGCACCGGAGATCCTCCGGGCTGAGATCGCGTCTGGGTCCCGCCTCACCGTCGACATCGATCCCGAGGCGGATCCGGGGTTCGCGAGCGCAGTCGTTTCGGGCGAGCTGTTCTCGGTCCTCCTCCGCCAGCGGGGGCTCCTCGTCCTCCACGGGTCGGGCGTCTCGAAGGATGGCGTGGCGGTCGGCTTCGTAGGGGACTCCGGGTGGGGCAAGTCGACGTTGGCCGCGTCGCTGGTCACGCGCGGCTGGAGCTTGCTCACCGACGACCTCCTGGTCGTCGACGGGCTCGACCAGACGGCGGGCCTGCCGACGGCCATCCCGTCACACCCCTCCATGCGGCTCTCGCCCGAGGCGGCCGACGCCGTCGCCGATCAGGGGCAGAACCAGAGGGGCGTCGCGCACGAGCGGACGACCAAGAGGCACGTCGAGTGGGAAGAGGCGTTCTCGACTGAGCCCGCGTCGCTGGCCCACGTGTTCGTCCTGGACCCGCGTCCGTCCGAGGCCCACCGGGCCGTTCGGATCCCCGTTCGGGAGGCGATGGCCCAGTTCCTCTACCACACGAGGGGCCAGAAGGTCCTGAGCGCGGCGGACGACCGCCGCGCTCACTTCGGCCAGTGCGCGAGTCTGGCGCGCGCGGTCCCCGCGTCCCAGCTGCGTCGTCGGTTTGGGCTCGACGGGATGGACGCGCTGTGCGATCTGGTCGAGGCGGAAGTGGAGTCCACGTCCCCCGGACCCACCGGCTCCTAGGTAGCACCTCCACCTATGGGGATCCAGAGGCACCTCAGCGCGGCTCGCGTCCGTACTGCGCACGCGGCGCGAGCGATCCGGATGGTGTGGGCCGCCGCCCCGGGCCTCGCGGCGGGGTGGTTCGCCCTCTTGCTAGCCCAGGGCGCCATCCCGGCCGCCGTCGTCTACACGACGAAGCGGGTCGTGGACAGCGCGAACGCCGCGATCGGGGGGGGGCTCTCCGTCGAGAACGTCGGGCCGGCGGCGTTCTGGGGGGGCATCATGGTGGTCCTGGTGGTCCTCCAGCGGGCCCTCTCGAGCGCCGTCGGGTACATCCAGACGTCGCACAGCGAGTACGTCCAGGACCAGATCCGGGCGAAGATCCACCAGAAGGCCGTCGAGGTCGACTACGCCTTTTACGAGTCGGAGGACTACCACAACAAGCTCCAGCACTCGAACACGCAGGCCGGGCAGCGGGCGCTGAGCCTGCTCCAGAACATCGGGTCCCTGCTCCGGGACGGGCTCGCGTTCACGTCGATCGCGGCGCTCCTGGCGGTCCAGTACGCGTGGTGGCTCCCGCTGGCGCTCCTGGGCGGGACGCTGCCGGCCCTCGCGGTCTTGTCTCGCCACAACCGGCTGTACAACGACTGGTGGCGCAGGTCGATGTCGAAGCAGCGGTGGGCCGACTACCTCAACCTGATGGTCGTCTACCCGGACTACGCCGCGGAGGTCCGGCTGTTCGGGGCCGGGCGGCCGCTGGCCGAGATGTACCAGGACGTCCGGCGGGTGCTCCGGACGGAGCGCCTGGACCTGCTCCGCCGGCAGTCCGTGGCCACGTTCGGCGCGTCGTTCCTCGGGCTGCTCACGCTCGGCGGGGTCCTGCTGTGGGTGGCGCGGCGGGCGTTTGGGGGGCCCGGCACGCTGGGCGACCTGGCCCTGTTCTACCAGGCCCTCAACCAGGGCCTCTCGCTGATGCGGTCGCTCATGGGGGGGGTCGGGCAGGCGTACGCGAACACGCTCTTCCTCGAGGACCTCTTCTACTTCCTCGACATCCAGCCCGCCCAGGCCGACCCCGAGGACCCCGTGCCGGTCCCGGACCAACTGGTCGACGGCATCCGGTTCGAGGACGTGACGTTCACCTACCCCGGCGCCACCCGGCCCTCGCTGCGGGGGCTCGACCTCCACCTCCCGAACGGGAAGGTGACGGCCATCGTCGGCGAGAACGGGGCGGGGAAGAGCACGCTCGTCAAGCTCCTGTGCCGGTTCTACGAGATCGAGTCCGGCCGCGTCTTGCTCGACGGGACCGACCTCCGGGAGTTCGAGCGGCGCGACCTGCTCGACCACATCTCGGTCCTCTTCCAGAACCCGGTCCACTACCAGGCCGCGGCCAGCGACAACATCCGGCTCGCCGACCTCGGCGCCAGCGACCAAGCGGTGGTCGAGGCGGCGCGCCAGGCGGGGGCCCACGAGTTCCTGAGCCGGCTCCCCAAGGGGCTCGACACGAAGCTCGGGAAGATGTTCTACGAGGGCGGCGAGCTGAGCGGGGGCCAGTGGCAGCGCGTGGCCCTGGCCCGGGCCTACCTCCGGCAGTCGCCCATCATCGCCCTCGACGAGCCCACGAGCGCGATGGACTCGTGGTCCGAGATGGAGTGGTTCGAGCGGTTCCGCGCGCTCGTCGAGGGGCGGACGGCCGTCGTGATCACCCACCGGTTCACGGTCGCCATGCAGGCCGACGTGATCCACGTGATGGACGCCGGGCGGGTGATCGAGACGGGGACCCACCGCGAGCTCCTCGACCTCGGCGGGCGCTACGCCGAGTCCTGGCGCGAGCAGACCCGGCGGGCCGAGCAGGCGGAGGGCCCGCGCGACGCCGTGGAGGTCGATGCGTGGGGCGATGAGCCGGGATGAGCGGGGGCCTCGGAGACGGTTCCTGAGGGGCGCCCTCGTCGCGGCCGACGCGGTCCTGATCGTGGCGATGGCCGCCGGCCTGGCGGCCCGGGCGGTCCCGCCCGACGTGGCGTGGTGGCCCCAGGTCGCCGCGCTCGCGTTGACGCCCGGAGCGCTCCTCGCCGTGGGCGTCGGGGTGTGGATGGCCTCGAAAGCCGTCTCCGGCAGCTCTCGGACGGCGTGGGGAGCCGCAGCGGCCCTCCACCTCGTCCTCGCGGCGACGGTGGCGCTGCGGACGAGCGGGCTCCCCTGGATCGAGCCCGGGAGCGGACCGGGCCTGACGGTCCTGTCGCTCAACGTGGGCGCCGGCTCGGCGGGCCCCATCGGCGCCGTGCTCGACGCGGCCGGCCCCGATGTCGTCGGGTTGCAGGAGGCCCCGCTCATCGCCGAGCCCAACGCGGCGTGGCCCGACGGGTGGCTCCTCGCGGCCCGGCCCGGCTCCCAGGCGCTCGTTGGGAGGCGGGCCTACCGGATCGCGTACCCGGAGGTCCGAGAGCACACGGTCGTCAACGACCCCGTGTTTAGCCGGCTCCCCCTCGTCTCTCGCAGCGAGGGCGCGCTCGCCGACGGGGAGGGGGCCGGGACGTACTCGCGGACGGAGCTCGTCTGGGACGGCCGCCGGGTCGCGGTGTACAGCGTCCACCTGAGGTCGTTTGCGCGGGCGGCGGAGGGTCGGGGCGGGGCGTGGTGGCGCCGGGCCGGCCGCTCTCTCCGCGACGACCTCGTCCGGCGAGCCGACGAGGCCGAGGCCTTCCGAGGGGTCCTGGCGGGTGAGGCGTTGCCCTATCTCGTCCTGGGAGACTTCAACAGCACGCCCGACCAGTGGGCGTATGCGAGGATCGCGGCCGGCCACCGGGACGCCCTCCGGCATCCCCGCCTCCGCCCTCGGTTTACCTTCCCCGATTCGGTCCCGCTCGTCCGGATCGACGGCGTCCTGGCGAGCCCCCAGTGGGCCGTCCGGTCCGGGTGGGTCGGTCCGAAAGGCCTCTCCGACCACCGCGCCGTCCTCGCGGAGGTCGTACTCTTGTCCGATTCAGACCCGCCCCGCTGACGACCCGACCGTGTCCGAGATGAGATCCCCTGGCCCACCCGAGCCCCTGCCTCTGGTGGAGTTCGAGCTGATCCGTCTCGGAGCCCGGGCGGAGCTCGGGCCGGAGCAGGCCCAGGCGTTCCACGACCTCGCGGCGGGCGCCCTCGACTGGGACCGCGTGCTGTCCCTGGGCGCGCACCACCGCGTTCTGCCCCTGCTCTACGTCCACCTCCGAGACTACGCCGAGCACGTCCCGGCCGACGTGTTCGAGGCCCTGAGGACGTACGTCCAACAGAGCACTGTCCACGTCCTGTTCCTCACGGCCGAGACCGCCCGGATCGCGCACCGCTTCGAGGCCGACGGCGTCCCCTTCCTCGTGCTCAAGGGGCCGTCGCTGGCTAAGGCGTACGGGAGCGTCGGGAAACGGCCGTTCGTCGACATCGACCTGCTGATCTCGCGGGAGTCGTTCCCGCTGGTGGAGAGGGCCCTGCTGGACCTCGACTTCAACGAGCGGAAGCGGAGTGGGGCGCAGCAGTCGGCGTACCTGTCCGTCCACGGCGAGTACACGTTCGGCCGTCAGAAAGACGGGTTCGCGTCCACGGTCGACGTCCACACGAGGCTCGTCCCGTTCGGCCTGTCGTACGCGCCCTCGTTCGACCACGTGCTGAGCCGGTCTCGCGACCTCGAGGCCGGCGGCGCGACGGTCCCCGTGCTCTCCTGGGAGGACCTGTTCCTGGCCCTGGCGGTCAACGCGCTCAAGGACCAGTGGAACCGGCTCCGGCTGGCGACCGACTTGGCAGAAGTGGGGGGGCTGGTCGAGGACTGGGAGGCCGTCCGGGATCGCGCTCGTCGCGACGGGGCCCTCCGGACGCTCTACCTGGGCGTCCTCGTCGCCTCCGGCGCGGTCGGGGCGACGTTCCCTCCGAGCCTGCTCGACGACGCCCGCCGCGACCGGCGGGCCGTCCTGCTCGCGCGTGACGTCGAAGGGTACCTCGTCACGAGCGGTCGGGACACGAGCCGCACGTGGGCCGAGCGCGTGCGCCTGAACACGCTGGTGCAGGACGGGCCCCGGGGCTGGCTCCGGTACGCGAGCTACGCGGCCGCTCGGCGGCTGAGCGAGCCCTTCGCGGACCCGCGGAGGTGAGGGAGACGACCGGGGCTCCCGCGGCCGTCCGCGCGCTCTTTACGAGTCCTCCTCCTGTGCGTAGGTCCACCGGATGGCGAACTGGAGGAGCTCGGTGACCGACCCGAGCCCGAGCTTCTCCTTGGCCCGGCGCCGGTACGTCTCGACCGTCTTCCGCGAGAGGTTGAGGTGGTCGGCGATGTCGTCGGTCGGCCGGCCCTGGCCCAGCAGCTGGAACACCGACATCTCCCGGTCCGTCAGCTCGTCGAGCCCGGTCCGGGCCGCCGCCCCGTCCCCGCCCGGGGCCCCGTCGCCGGACCGGTCGCCGGGCCCGCCGGCCCCGAACGCGACCCGGGCCAGGAGCCGGCTCGCCGCCCGCCGCGCGAGGTAGATCTCGCCGTCGGCCGCGGCCCGGATCGCCTCGGTCACCGTCGAGGTCGGCTCCGACTTCCGGACGTACCCGAGGGCCCCGGCCCGGAGCGCCCGCTCGGCGTAGACGGCCTCGTCGTACATCGAGAACACGACGACGGCCAGCGTGTCGGCCTCGGCCCGGAGGTTCTGGACGAGGTCGAGCCCGTGGGCGTCGCCGAGCGAGATGTCGACGACGGCCACGTCGGGGTGCCCCTCGCGCAAGACGTCGAAGGCCTCGGCGGCCGACCCGGCCACGCCGACGAGGGCCATGTCGGGCTCGGCCTCGACGGCCCGGGCCACGGCGTCCCGGACCGCCGGGTGGTCGTCCACGACGGCGACTCGGATCGGCACGTGGGAGCGGGCGACGAGCGACAATAGAGGAGGGGAGAGGAGGGGGTGGATCGACGGAGAACGGTAGGTCGTGGCTCCGGGGGGCGTGGGCAGCATAGCAGGGCGGAGGAGCGAGACCCCGTCGTTCGAGGTCGGTGGCGGGTCGCTCGGGCCCCTCCGTGCCGGGGGACCGACTCCGGGCCAACCTACTCAGACTCGACGGCGGGAGGAAGCGCTTCTGTCCACTGTTCCCCCACGAGACTTGGCGCACGTCCTGATGCGCCGTTCCGGGAATCCCCGTCCGAGGAGCACAGCGCGCGCGCCGTCGGTGTCGCCGGCATCGGTCGTTCGGATGGGTCTGGCGGGCCCGGTCTCCACACCGAACCTCTCCGTCTGCGCCGCGACGGTCCCGCTTCCAGGCCAAGGCGGAGCGCTGGAGGGCGAGTGCTCGGCGGGTCGGTCGGTCGGCGCCGACCCCGGCCGGCTCGAGCGAGCCGGCCAGGCTACCGACGCATCGAGGCGCTGCTCGCCGACCTGCCCACGTCGCGCGCGCTGTCGCAGACGGGGGCCGTCCCGCCGACCCGGGCACCGGCGGGGAGCCCGTCCCAGGCTCGCCCCGGAGACCTCGGCTCTCGACTCCTCGACCGCCAGCGTCCCGCAGGTCCTTCGCCAGGATGACGAGGGAGCGGTCTCGGTGGTCTTCCCGCTCCGTACCGCGGAGGTCCCAGTCGCGGTATCCGTCCACGGACGATCCGTCCACGGACGAGGGGTGTGGCCCGGCCCCTGCGGTCCGGGCCCGGGCCACCGAACGGTCAGACGCGCATCTGCGGCTGCTCCTCCTGTGCGTAGGTCCACCGGATGGCGAACTGGAGGAGCTCGGTGACCGACCCGAGCCCGAGCTTCTCCTTGGCCCGGCGCCGGTACGTCTCGACCGTCTTCCGCGAGAGGTTGAGGTGGTCGGCGATGTCGTCGGTCGGCCGGCCCTGGCCCAGCAGCTGGAACACCGACATCTCCCGGTCCGTCAGCTCGTCGAGCCCGGTCCGGGCCGCCGCCCCGTCCCCGCCCGGGGCCCCGTCGCCGGACCGGTCGCCGGGCCCGCCGGCCCCGAACGCGACCCGGGCCAGGAGCCGGCTCGCCGCCCGCCGCGCGAGGTAGATCTCGCCGTCGGCCGCGGCCCGGATCGCCTCGGTCACCGTCGAGGTCGGCTCCGACTTCCGGACGTACCCGAGGGCCCCGGCCCGGAGCGCCCGCTCGGCGTAGACGGCCTCGTCGTACATCGAGAACACGACGACGGCCAGCGTGTCGGCCTCGGCCCGGAGGTTCTGGACGAGGTCGAGCCCGTGGGCGTCGCCGAGCGAGATGTCGACGACGGCCACGTCGGGGTGCCCCTCGCGCAAGACGTCGAAGGCCTCGGCGGCCGACCCGGCCACGCCGACGAGGGCCATGTCGGGCTCGGCCTCGACGGCCCGGGCCACGGCGTCCCGGACCGCCGGGTGGTCGTCCACGATCATGACGGTGGTCCGGGACGGGGTCGGTCGATCAACGGGCATGCGTTCGGAGGGGGGTGCAGAAGGGACTACCCAATTAGCGTGCCAACAATGTCGCCGCTCGGTTCTCTGCCCGGGTTACGCCCGTGTCACGACGTCTCGGCCGGGGCCCGGGCCGCGTTTGGGAACGTCAGCCGGACCGTCGTCCCGGCGCCGGGGGCCGTCTCGATCGCGAGCGACGCGCCGACGCTGCTCGCCCGACGGGACATCCCGTAGAGTCCAATGGACCGGGCCCGGTCCGCGCTCAGCTCGAACCCGACCCCGTCGTCCTCGATCTCGACGACCACGTCGTCCTCGTCGCGCCCGAGGTAGACCCAGATGACGCCGGCGCCGGAGTGGCGGAGCGCGTTCGAGATCGCCTCTTGGGCGACGCGGTACGCCTGGAGCGCCGCCGCCGGGTCGGAGAGGTCCGTGGCCGGGTCCCGGCGGAACACGCACCGGGCGGCCCCCAGCGCGTCGACGTGCTCGACGAGCTCGGCGAGGGCGCCGGCCGCGCCCTCGGAGTACAGCTGGGGCGGGACGAGCCCGTGGCAGATCGCGCGGACCCGGTCGAGCGCCTCGGCCGAGTACGCGGCGATCCGGGCCGCCGTCTCCTCCTCGGGCCCGCCCTCGGCCCGTCGGGCCAGCCCCTCGCTCAGCATCCGGACGCCGGTCAAGAGCTGGCCCACGCTGTCGTGGAGGTCCCGGCCGATCCGCTCTTGCTGGTCCTCGAGCACGTTGACGAGCCGCCGCTCCATCTCGACCCGCTCGGTGATCTCGGTGCAGCTCCCCCAGATCTCGACGAGCAGGTCCCGCTCGAACCGCCCGACGGCGTTCATCGAGAAGTGGCGGACCCCCCCGGGCTCGTGCGTCGTGATCTCGTAGGCCCGCAGGTTGTAGTCGGACGCGACCAAGGCCCGGACCAGGCCCCGGCTGTACGGCCCGACCACGTGGCCGAGCGCGAGCCCGACCGTCTGCCGGTGGGTCCCGCCCAGGATCTCGTACATGGTCGGGTTGAGCTCGGCCAGCCGCCCGTGCTGCAAGACGTGGTCGGCCTGGGCCCGGGCGCTGGCCTGGCGCGAGACGGGCTGGTCGAGCCGGACCCGCCACACGCCCTCGGCGATGGCCTGGATAAAGGTCCGGTACCGGTCCTCGCTCGTCTTCCGCTCCGTCACGTCGCGGAGCACGGTCTGGACCCCGCCGACGGTCCCCGGGAACGGGACCGAGACCGACTCGACGACGCGCTCGTCCCCGTCGGCCCGGATCACGACGTGCTCGAACGGGACCGGGGTCGCCGTCTGGAGCTGGGCGTCGCGGGCGCCGGCGATCCGGCCGGCCTCCTCGGCCGAGATGAAGTCCTCGAACGGGCGGCCGACGAGCGCGTCGGGGGCGGGGGCGTGCAGGAGGACGGCGGCCGCCGCGTTCGCGTACGCCACGTTCCCCCGGACGAGCACGAGCGTCGGGTCGGGGTGGCGGTCGACGAGCTGGCGCCACCGTTCCTCGGTCTGGGCACGCGCCTCCTCGATGGCCAGGCGGCTGAGGTGCGTCCCCAGGACGTCGCCGATCACCGAGAGCGCCCGCTCGTACGCCGCGTGCGGCTCGCGCCCGTCCGGGCTCCGCTCGACGCCGAGGTAGCCGACGAGCCGCTCGTCCTCGGTGAGGAGGGGGACGGCCAGCGCGTGGCGCCCCTCGTCGGCGCCGGCCTCGGCCGCCGGGAGCCAGGGCACGGGCCCGCCTGCGTCCGGCGCAGCCGGGCCGACGGTCTGGCGCGTCGTGCCCGCCTCCCGCGTCCAGGTGACGACCTGGTCGAGGAGGTCCGTCGGCGCGGCGGGCACGGCCGGCGGGTCCTCCGCGTCGGGCGCGGCGGGCGCGGCCACGAGGGAGACCGAGTCGGCGTGGAACGACTCCCCGATGAGCCGGAGGACCTCGCCGATGTCCGTCCCCGAGCTCGACACGAGGAACCGGGAGACGCGCTGGAGCGCGGACGCGACGATGCCGGACGGGCTCTCGTCCGCGACGGGTTCCGCGAGAGGAGACAAGGCGGGGGCGGGGGGCATGGGCAGAGGGGGCGCGTCCGAACCTACGGGTCCGGCCGCGGACGTGGGGCCTGGGGCTCCCGGCGGAGGGCGAGCGAGGCCGAGACCGGCCGGTGGTCCGAGAGCCCGCTCGGCCCGACCCCGGCGTCGGCCACGGCCCAGTCGTCGCTCACCTGGATCCCGTCGACGTTGACGAGGGGGACCTTGTCGGGGCGGGTCGCGCCGGGGAGCCACCGGCCGGTGGTCTCCCGCAGCGTCCGGGCCAGGACGGCGCGGCCCCACTGGTCGGGGGCCGCGTTGAAGTCGCCCCCCACGATCACGGGGCCCGTCTCGGCGGCGACGAGCCGGGCCAGCGCCTCGCTCTCGACGGCGTGCTCGGCGAAGAACGACCGGAGGTTCTTGGGCGTCTGGGCCCACACCGACGGGTCGAGCATCCGGTCGGCGCTCCAGCCGGCGCGCGGGTTGAAGGGGCGGAGGTGGACGTTGTACACGGCGACCTCCGCCCCCTCCCACGCGACGAGCACCCGGCTGTAGACGCCGGAGTGGACCTCCTCGGCCCCCAAGAACCCGGCCCTAAAGTCGAGGACGGGGAGCCGGCTGAGGATGACCTGGCGCCTCGGCCCCGCGACCCCCGGCTCCGTTTGGACCGAGTCCTTGTACGCCGTGTACCCGCCCAGCGTGAGCAGGCGGCCGACGGCCGGAGCGTAGGGCCCGTGGTTGAAGGTGCTCTCCTGGAGCAGGAGGAGGTGCGGGCGCGTCTGGACCACGTAGTCCTCGACCGCGCCCTCTCGCTGCATGGACTCGCCGAGGTTCAGGGTCATCACACGGAGCGGCCCGTGATCGGCCGATGGTGGCGCGCTCGTTCGCAAGGTCCAGGCGGTGAAGACCGCCGCGAGCAGGAGCGTGGCGACGCCTCCCCCAGCGCTCCGGGTGCGGAGGGCGACCGCGCCGGTGGCGACCGCGAAGGGGAGCGACAGCGGGCCCAAGACCGGCAGGGCCGGGGCCACCACCTGGGGCAGCCACTCCGCACTCGGGGACGACCACCGGGCCAGGAGACCGATCCCCCCGACGACGGCGGTGGCCACGGCCGTGCCGTACAGCGCTGCCCGCCCCCACCGCCGACGGGACGCCCGCCGGCGGCGCTGCTTGAGCCGGGCCCTGCGCGTGACCGACCAATGGGTGGGGGGCGGCGCGTTCGCCGCGCGCCGGTTGGCGGTCCGCCTGTGCCTGGAGCGACGTCTCGGGTGCATACGGGGTAGGATCGGCCGGGCCGGTGGCTCTGAGGAGTCGGTGAGAAGCGCTTCCAAACGTACCCCGTCGGGCCCGGACGGCGAGTCGGTGCGCGTGTGGGCCGGTGGCCCGTCGCGAGACCTGCCACCCGCGTCGAAGATCGGGCAGGGGGCGCCCCCCGACCGTGGGGTCAGGTGGGGTACCAGACGGAACCTTCACGCCCGGGCGGGTCGGCCGGGTCCGCAGCGAGACGGCGCGCGAGGGGGCGTGTGCGCACGTCGTTCCCCCGCATGTGCATTCTGTGCGCGGGTCGGTTGGGCGAGGGGAGCGACCCGCTTGCGCCAGGGGCGACGGACGGGCGGGGGAAGAGCTACCACGACCTCCCCCGGCTCGTCATCCTGAGCCTGCGGAGGGGCTCAACTCGGGCCCCGAGGCCGTCGGCGCCGGTCCTGGAGGTCCGGGAGGTCCGCGTTGAGACCCTCTACTCCGCTGAGGACGGCAACGGCGGGGTTCCGAGCGGGGCGGAGGTCGAGGGTGAGCTAGCTCTGGGGCGGGGAGCGGGGCCGATGACCGTTCTCGCCGCCGGGACTAGCTTTGACCTCCCCCCCGTTGAGCGCTCGCCTTCTCCGCCGTCTCGCCTTGGGCACCGACGCCCCGAGGATCGGTACTTTGGCGGTGGGGACGACACGGGTAAGGGGGCTCCGAACCCGGCTCGGCCAGCTGCGATTCCGCAGAGCAATGTGTGAGTGCGCTCGTCCTCTGGTCCCCCCCAGATACCCATGTGTGGCATCGCGACCCTCTTCTCGTACGGCGGCGCGCGCCCTGACACGGCGAAAGCACTCGCGCGCGCCTGTGACCGGATGGAGGCGCGCGGTCCCGACGGTTCCGGCGTGTGGACGACCCACGGGGGGGCGGTTGGGCTCGGTCACCGGCGTCTGGCCATCATCGAACTGGGTCCGGGCGGCGCGCAGCCAATGGCGCTCGATGATCTGCCGCTAGCGGTCGCCTTCAACGGCGAGATCTACAACCACGTAGAGCTCCGGCGTGGTCTCGAAGCACAGGGCCACCGATTCCGCTCGTCGTCCGATACCGAAGTGCTCCTCCGGCTCTACGCCGAGCACGGTCCGTGCTTCGCCGAGCGGCTCCGCGGGATGTTCGCGTTCGCGCTCTGGGACGGCCGCGCCGACGGGCTCTTGCTCGGGCGTGATCCCTACGGCATAAAGCCCCTCTACGTGGCCGACGACGGCCGGACGTTCCGGGCCACATCGCAGGTCCAGGCGCTGCTGGCGATGGGCGGCGTGGACATGGCGCCCGAGCCGGCCGGCCACGCCGGGTTCTTCCTGTGGGGATCGGTGCCCGAGCCGTTTACCCTTTACCGCGGCGTCCGTGCGTTCCCACCCGGCCACACCCAGTGGATCGGGCCGGACGGGCCGCAGCCGCCCCGGGCGTTCACGACTGTGACCGGCCTGCTTCGCCAAGCCGAAGCAGAGGCCACCGCCCCGACAGATCCCGACGAGGCGGTCCGCGAGGCGCTCCTCGACACCGTGCGCGCCCACCTCGTGGCCGACGTCGAGGTCGGCGTGTTCCTCTCGGCTGGGCGCGACTCGACCACGCTGGCCGCGCTCGCGACCGAGGCCGGCGGCCGGCTCCGCTCGGTCACCCTCGGGTTCGACGAGTACGCCGGAACCGCCGAGGACGAGGTCCCGCTCGCCGAGGCGGCCGCTCGCCACTATGGGACCGACCACCGGACGGTCCGCGTCGGGCGGGCCGAGTTCGCCGGGCTGGCCGACGGGTTCTTCGAGGCCATGGACCAGCCCACGCTCGACGGCCTCAACACCTACCTCGTCAGCCGGGCCGCGGCCGAATCTGGGCTCAAGGTGGTGCTCTCGGGGTTGGGCGGCGACGAGCTTTTCGGCGGCTACCCCAGCTTCGCTGAGGTGCCCCGGCTCGCCCGCGCGGTCGGGCGCCTGCCGGGGCACCGCGCGGTCGGGCGGGGGCTCCGCGCCGCGGCGGCCCCCGTGCTCCGCCGCGTCACGTCGCCCAAGGCGGCCGGGCTCATCGAGTACGGCGGGACCGTCGCGGGGGCCTACCTCCTCCGCCGCGCCTTGTTCATGCCCTACGAGTTGGGGAGCGTCCTCGACCCGGACCTCGCGCGGGCCGGTCTCGAGGTGCTCGACCCGCTCGGGATGCTGGGGGAGATGTCAGAGGGCCTCGCGTCCGATCGGCTCCGCGTGACGGCGCTGGAGTCGGCCCAGTACATGCGGTCCCAGTTGCTCCGCGACTCGGACTGGGCGAGCATGGCCCACTCGCTCGAGCTCCGGGTCCCGTTCGTCGACGCCGAGTTGCTCCGGCGCGTGGCCCCGCTCGTCGCCGCCTGCCCAGACCGGGTGACCAAGGCGACGTTGGCTCGCGCCGCGCGGCCGCCGTTGCCCACGGCCATCGCGGACCGCCCCAAGACGGGGTTCACCACTCCCGTCCGCGACTGGCTCGCCCAGACGATGGACGCCGCTCCGGCTGGCCGTGGTCTCCGCGGGTGGGCCCAGGTAGTGTACCACCGAATGACGTCGCCCCCGTGACTCTCCTCGCACTTCTCAGCGACGCCTACGGCGCCAACGGCGGGATCGCCAAGGTGAACCGGGACCTGCTCGGCGCCCTCGTGGCGCACCCGTCCATTGAGCGAGTCGAGGTGCTCTCCCGGGTGCCTGCGGCGGAGGACGTGCCCGTCCCGTCGGGGGTCGTGTTGGACTCGGGGTCCGGCGGCGGCGCGCGCGCGTTCGTGGGAGCCGTGGTCCGGCGTGTGGTCCGGGGCCAGTACGACGGCGTGGTGTGCGGCCACCTCCACCTGGCGCCGCTCGCCGCGCTGGCGGCGGCCCGGGCCGGCGTCCCGTGGGCCCTCGTCGTCCACGGTATTGAGGCGTGGGGCCCGCCGTTCGCCGCGGCCACCCAGGGCGGGCTGGCGCTCGCGGCGACGACGCGGGCCGTCCGGCGGGTCGACCGCGTGGTCTCGGTGAGCGCGCTCACGCGGGACCGCCTGTGCGCCCGGTTCGGGGTCCGGTCAGAGCGCGTGACGGTCGTCCCCAACAGTGTCGACCTCGCCGACTACGGCCCCGGACCCAAGCGGCCGGACCTGCTCGCATGCTACGGGCTCGACGGGCGGACCGTCCTCATGACGCTCGCGCGGCTGTCGCCCGACGAGCGTTACAAGGGGATCGACGAGGTGATCGAGGTCCTCCCCGCTCTCGCCGACGGGGCACCGGACGTCGCCTACCTCGTCTGCGGGGGCGGCGACGACCGCGCGCGTCTGGAGGCGAAGGCCGCGGCGTTGGGCGTCGGAGACCGGGTCGTGTTCGCCGGGTTCGTCCCGGAAGCCGAGAAGGCCGACCACTACCGGCTCGCCGATGCGTTCGTGATGCCGGGGCGGGGGGAGGGGTTCGGGATCGTCTACCTCGAGGCGCTCGCGTGCGGGATCCCCGTCGTCGCCTCGACGAAGGACGCGAGCCGCGAGGCCGTCCGCGACGGGGCGCTAGGGGTCGTCGTTGACCCGGACGATCAGGTTGCCCTGGCGTCCGGGATCCGTGACGCGCTGAACAGACCGAAGGGCGTGCCGGACGGGTTGGACCACTTCTCGGAGGCCCGGTTCGTCGAGCGGTGGCACGCCGTCGTAGACGAACTCTTCGTTCGCTCTCGCGACGCGGGCGCCGTAGGCTCCGCGCAGGGGCCCGCCCCCTGACCGCCCCACCGCCGGTGACCCCGGCTCGCCGAGGCGCAGACGACAGAGACCGACGGGTCTCGCCGGCTCCACCCGCTACCGACCTCACCGATGCCCCTGATTCTCCGAAAGCTGGCCTACCTCCTCAACGCGAGGGAGAAGCGGAACGCGGGGATCCTCTTCGCGCTGACCTGGGCCGGCGCCCTGTTCGATGTCGTCGGCGTCGGGGCCATCCCGGCGTTCGTCGGCGTGATCAGCATGCCCGACAAGCTGCTCGAGTACGCGCCGGTCCGCGCGGTGTACGACGGGCTGGGGATGGGGTCCACGGACGAGATGGTGATGTGGGCCGCCGCCGCGCTCATCGTCATCTTCCTGGCCAAGAACCTCTACCTGGCGTTCCTCACCTACATCAGGGCGCGGTACAACTCCGGCCGCCGGCTGAGCATCTCGAACCGGTTGTTCCGGGCCTACCTCCGCTCGCCGTACACCTTCCACCTCCAGCGGAACACGGCCGAGCTCTTGCGCAACACGAACTCCGAGTCCGGGAGCGTCATCAGCGGGGCCCTGAGTCCGGTGATGACGCTGGCCCAGGAGGTGCTGACGCTGGCGTTCGTGTTCGTCCTGCTGATGCTCGTCGAGCCCATGGTCACGCTCGTCGTGTTCGGCGTGCTGGGGAGCGTCACCGTCGCGTTTTACCGGGCGACGCGAACCAAGATCGGCGAGTACGCCAAGGAGTCGCAGAAGCACCGGAAGCTCTCGGTGCAGGCGGTGAACCAGGGGCTCGGGGGGTTCAAGGACGCCCGGATCCTGGGGCGCGAGCGGTTCTTCCTCGCCTCGTACAGCACGAGCACGTCGTTCCAGGCCGAGGCCGACCGGTTCAAGGCCGTCGTCTCGGCGCTCCCCGGGCTCTTCCTCGAGACGATCGCCGTGGCGGGGATGCTGGGCGTCTCGGCCCTGCTCGTGGCCCAGGACCGACCGCTCGAGTCCATCATCCCGACGCTCACGCTGCTCGGCGTCGCCATCGTCCGGCTGATGCCGTCGTTCCAGCGGATCGCGGGGAACGTGAACTCGCTCAAGTGGGGCGAGAAAGCGGTCGAGGCGGTCTACAACGACTTGGTCGAGCTCGAGGGCCAGGAGAAGGAACGCCGCGCGCGGCAGACGGCGTCGGGGCCCATCGCGTTCGAGCGCGAGATCCGGTTCGAGCGGCTCGATTACCAGTACCCCGGCCAGGCCGGCCACGCCCTCCGCGGCGTGTCGCTGACGATCCCGAAGGGGGCCGCGGTCGGGTTCGTCGGGCCGTCGGGCGCGGGCAAGACGACGATCGTCGACGTGCTCCTGGGCCTGCTCGACCCCCAGGCCGGCCGCGTGCTCGTCGACGGGGTCGACATCCAGGGCGCGCTAGCGTCGTGGCAGCGCAAGATCGGGTACATCCCCCAGAGCATCTACCTCACCGACGACACGGTCCGGGGCAACGTGGCCTTCGGGATGGACGTCGACGAGATCGACGACAACGCCGTGTGGCGCGCGCTCGACGCGGCCCAGCTCCGCGAGACGGTCGAGGCGCTGCCCAAGGGGCTCGACACGGTGGTCGGCGAGCGGGGCATCCGGTTCTCGGGCGGCCAGCGCCAGCGGGTCGGGATCGCGCGGGCGCTCTACCACAGCCCCGAGGTCCTGGTCATGGACGAGGCCACGTCGGCGCTCGACAACCAGACCGAGCGGCAGTTCGTCGAGGCGCTCGAGCGGCTCCAGGGGAACCACACGCTCGTCGTGATCGCCCACCGGCTTAGCACGGTCCGCAACTGCGACACCCTGTTCATGCTCGACCACGGCCGCTTGGTAGCCGAGGGGAGCTACGACCACCTGATGGCCGCGAGCGAGGCGTTCCGGGCCATGGCCGGCGAGGACGCCGTCGCCGACGCGATGGCCGTTGCGGAGGCAGTCCCGGCCGGCTCGTGAGGGCCCCGGCGACCCCGGCTCCACCGCCGGTCCGCCTGTTGTGGACGGGCGGGTGGGACTCGTCCTTCCGCCTGTTCGACCTCGCCATCCGCCACCGCGTCGAGGTCCAGCCGTACTACCTCCTGGAGCACGTCCGGGCCTCGACCGGGACCGAGATCGACACGATGCTCGCGCTGCGGGAGGCCCTCCGGGACCAGGACGCCGGGGCGGCCGCGCTCGTGCGCCCGACGGCGTACCGCGAGCGCCGAGGCCTGCCCGTGACCCGGCGCAAGGGGGACCAGATCGGCTCGCTCATCGGCCGGACGCACCTGGGTAAGCAGTACCGATGGCTCTCGGAGTGGGCCGAGGCCGACGGGCTCGACGGGCTCGAGCTCTCGGTCCACCGCGACGACCGCGCGTACCTCTTCCTCAAGGACCACGTCCGTCCGGACCCGGCCGTCGTCGGCGGCGGTTACGCGCTGAAGGACGAGGTGGAGGACCCGGCGATCACGCTGTTCCAGCCGTTCCGCTTCCCGCTGCTGGACTGGACCAAGACCCGGATGGACGAGCACGCCCGCGAGCACGGGTTCGAGGGCCTCCTCCACCAGACGTGGTTCTGCCACAGCCCGCTCCGCGGGGCCCCGTGCGGCACGTGCAACCCGTGCCGGTACGCGGTCCAGGAGGGGATGGGGTGGCGGGTCCCGCGTCGCCGCCAGTTCGCCGGCCGGGTGTACCACACGGCCGCTCATCTGTACCGCGGCCTCAAAAGCCGGACCTGACCCCGATGCGCGGCCTCTACAGGGGGCCGCCCCCTTTCCGAGGGCGCCGTCCGCCCGGACCGCGCCGAACACCCCGGAGGTTCCGGCCCGGCGAGGCGGCCCCGCGCCGGCCACGGCGTTGCCGGCGTCGTCCCGAGCCGCTGGACGTGCCCGCCCTCTCGACCGGCCTCGCGGCCTTCTCTCATATGCCATCTGCGCACCTCAACGACCTGTCCCCGACCTCCGACCTCACGCTGTGGACCGGCGGCTGGGACTCGACCTACCGCGTGCTCCAGCGGGCGCGCATCGAGCGGCGGCCCGTCCGCCCGTGCTACGTCGTCGACCGGAACCGGGCCTCGGCCGGCATGGAGCTCGACGCGATGAACCGGCTCCTCAACACGCTCCAGCAGCAGGACCCCGAGACGTTCGCCCGGTTCTGGGCGCCGCGGTACGTGGACCGGCAGGCGATCCCGGCCAACCCGTCCATCGAGAGAGCCTGGGAGCACCTCCGTGACGCTTACGACATCGGCAACCAGTACAACTGGCTCGCGCGCTTGGTCGAGGCCGCGGACTGGACCGGCGTCGAGCTCTCGGTCTACGGCGGGGGCCGGCTCCGGCCCATGTTCGGCGACCACGTCCACGCCGTCGAGCAGGAGGGGGGGCACACGACGTACGTGGTCGGGCCGGACGCGCCCGAGCCGGTGCGGCTCGTGTTCGGCCGGTTCGCGTTCCCGTTCTGGGAGACCGACAAGCAGTCCGCCTTCGCCGCGGCCGACCGGCAGGGCCTGACCGAGCTGCTCGACGCCCACACGTGGTTCTGCTTCGATCCTCGGAACGGGGAGCCGTGCGGTCTGTGCCGCCCGTGCGAGTTCATGATGAAGGACGGGCTGGGCCACCGGATCCCCCGCAGCGGACACCTCCGGCACCGCCTCCGCGAGCTTCGCATCCGCGCCGGCCTCAGGCCTGGCGTCAAGACCCGGCTCCTGAAGCTGGTCGGGCGCTGACGTGCTTCTCCCTCGCCGGGCACCATGCCTGAACGTCCTCGGCGGGGATACGTCCTGGACGACGGGCCGAAGACGACGGGGCTGGGCCGTCAGCCGAGGCGGCTGCGCACTCGGCGGGCCAGCGGGAGCACGTGCTCCAGAGGCGTGTTGTGCGCCAGCGTCTTGAGCGCCTCCCGGCTCCGCTTCCGGCGGACCACGCGCGCGAGCATGGCCGTCAGGGCCGGGGGCGCCCCCCGGCCCTGGGCGAGGGCCAGGTTCTCCTCCGTCAGCGCGAGGTGGTCTTTGGCGACCACCTCCTCCCAGTGGGCCGTCGACTTGTCGGGGAACGTCCGGGCGTCCTCCCACGCCCCGACGATCTGGAGCGGGATGGCGGTCCGGACGCACTTGCGGCACCGGCCGCAGTTGTAGTCGCCGCCCTTGTTCCGGATGCACACGCGGAGGTGGTCCAGCACGAGGTCCCGGTTCCACTCGACGGCCCGGGCCAGCTTCTCCGCCCGCGACACCTCGGCCCCGTCGTGGACGACCGTGAGACGCTCGGTCGAGTACATCTCGTCGACGAGCGGCGTGCTCCCGTGGGGGACCATGTGGTTGTACGAGTACCCAGACGGGAGGCACACGTAGTCCAGGCCGCCCGCGAGCGAGAGCGCGACCGAGGAAAGACCCGACCCGAAGTAGTAGGTCTCCCACTGGAGTCGCGAGAAGGTCCGGAGGGTGCTCATCCCGCTGATGCACTCGACGCCGACCGCCTCTGCGATCTGCTCCACCCGTCGTTGCGATCTGTCCACCTCCCGGGCGTCCTCGAGCCGGTTCTCGATTCCCTGCATGAACACGATGTGGGTCAGCGGCGCGGGCAGCGCCGTCTCCGGGCGGAGCCGCTTGAGGAGCGTGTAGAACGAGTCCACTCCGCCCGAGAAGAACGAGGCCGCGCGGCCGGTCGGCGGGGCGGGCCCCACCGGCTGGGCCTCGGACTCGATGGCGATCTCGGGGATCTCGGGGTGCCACGTCCGCCAGATGTCGAGGACCCGGGGGAGGTTGAAGTGGAGGCGTGGCGAGATAGGCGGGACGATCTCTAAGGGTTCGCCGGCGTGAGCGGCGGGGAGGAGCATGACGGCCGCGAACGGGTCGGCCGACTCGTGGACGAACGGCCGGAAGTGCTCCGGGAACTCGAAGGTGATCTCGTCCCGCCGCCCCGTCCCGCGCTCGACGGTCCCGGTCAGCCGCACCTTCCCATGCGAGGTGTGGAGGGAGACATCGAGCAGGCGCATTGGAGAAGAGGGGGGGAGAGGAGCCATGCACTGCCCCGACCCCCCACGGGGTTTCCCCCAGAACGGCGCGGGAGGGGCGTCAGAGGGGCGACCGCGCTCCGAGGCGTCCGGGCTTTGCAGGGCGGCCCGCGCGTAGCTTCGCGATCGGCAGCGGCCCCCTCGCGGATCTCACACGTGTCCACCCCCCGAACCCGGAAGGACCTCTACGTCGAGTACCTCTCGTTCTGGGCGGGGCTCGTCGTCCGCCTCCGGCGCCCGCTCGTCGTCGGGGTGACGGGGTCGGTCGGGAAGACGACGACGAAGGAGACGCTCGCCGCCGTGCTCGCGGCCCCCGAGGCCGAGGCCGCCGTCGGGCTCTCGTGGGCGACGCCGGGCAACATGAACGACAACCTCGGCGTCGCCCTCACCCTCCTCGGCTACCGGGGGTGGCGGCCCCGGTGGGGCTCGGAGGTCCTCCGGGCCGTGACCGTCCCGATCCGCGCGCTGCGGATGGCGACGGTCGGGCCGTACCCCCGGGTCGTGGTGCTCGAGCTTGGGGCCGGCGTCGGCGGCGACGTCCGGCGGACCGCGCCGCTGGCGCGGCCGACCATCGGGATCGTCACGGCCGTCGGCCCGGCCCATCTCGAAGTGTTCGGGACCGTCGAGGGGGTCGCCGAGGTCAAGGGCGCCCTCGTCCGGGTTGTCCCGCCGTCGGGGCTCGTCGTGCTTGGCGCCGACAACGCGCTGGCCTCGGGGATGGACGCGCTCGCCCGGGCGCCCGTGGTCAAGGTGCCGGGCAAGGGCCAGGCGCTCTCCGACGCCGTCGCCCGCGTCGTCGCCGAGCGCCTCGGGGTCCCCGCCGACGCCGTCGACCGCGCCCTCGCCGGTCGCCAGGGGTTCCGGGGGCGCCAGGAGGTGCTGGAGGTCGGGGCCGTCACGGTCATCAACGATGCGTTCAACGCCAACCCGCTCTCGATGGCGTACGGGCTCGAGACGCTCGCCGAGCGCGCCCGGCCCGGCCGGCGGCCCGTGGCCGTCCTCGGCGAGATGGCCGAGATGGGGGAGACGGGGCCGCGGTACCACCGCGAGATGGCCGACGTGGCCCGGTCCTCGGCCGACCTCGTGGTCGGGGTCGGGCCGCTCGCCCGGCTCTACGAGCCCGACCACTGGTTCGAGACGAGCGAGGACTGTGCCGAGGCCATCCCCGGCCTCGTCCGGGACGGCGACTACGTCCTCGTCAAGGGGTCCCACTCGTCCCACCTCCGGTGCGTCGTCGACGCGCTCCGGCGCACGTTCGGGCCCGTCCCGGCGGACGGATGAGCGTCCTGGGCCGCGTCCGCTCCGCTGCGGCGTCGGCGGCCCGTCAGGTGCGACGGCGGCGGCGGGACCGGGCGTCGACGCTAGGCGAGCTGGCCGCCGTCGCCGGCGGCACGCTCGCCGTCGAGGCCCGCCACCTCGGGACCGGCCGGTCGGTCTCGGCCCACCCCGACCGACCGTGCAAGCTGGCGAGCATCGTCAAGGTCCCGCTCGCGGCCCTCGTCCTCGACCGCATCGACGAGGGGCGCCTCGGGCTGGGCGACGTGGTCGCCGTCGAGCCGCGGCACCTATGCCCGGGCTCGGGCGTGATCGCGGGGCGGATGCGGGTCCCCGGCCTCTCGCTCTCGGTCGAGAACCTGCTCCGGCTCGCGCTGGCCGAGAGCGACAACACGGCGACCGACGTCCTGTTCGACTTGGTCGGCGGGCCGACGGCCGTGCAGGCGTTCCTGGACGCCCACGGCCACCCCAACGTCCGCGTGGACCGGACCATCCGCGGCTTGGTGAGTGCCCTGCACGACGTGCCGATCCAGCCCGGCGACGACCCCGACGTGGTCTTGCGCGGCGCTCCGGCGCCCTCGGCCGCCTACGCCCGCTCGTTCTTCGCCGACCCCCGAGACACGGCGACGCCCCGAGCTCTCGTCGACCTCTTCGCGGACCTGTGGGCGGGGCGGCTCCTGCCTCCGGAGCCTACGGCGTGGCTCGTCGCGGCCCTTGGTGAGGGCGCAGTGGGCGGCCGCCGGTTCCGGGCGCTCCTCCCCGCTGGCGCCGTCGTCGCCCACAAGACGGGGACGCTGTGGGGCGGGGCCGGGCGGATGGTGGCCGACGCCGGCGTGGTCCGCCTGCTGGGCGACGCCGGGCACGTCGCCGTAGCCGCGTTCCTCACGGGGTCCGACCGGCCAAAGCGCGAGCAGGAGGCCGTGCTCGCGCACGCCGCCCGGATCGCGGTCGACGCGCTCCGGTAGCAACGGCTTTTTGAGGCGACGGCGCAGGCCTCGCCCTACCTCGCCGCGCCCGTGTCGTAACGGCGGGCGTGCGGGCCGGTAGGTCCCGAGGCCGCCCGCTCGCTCTCGCGACAGAGGTGCGGTCAGCCGAGGCGCCGCCGCACCGCTCGAACAACCGGGACGACGTATTCGAGCGGCGAGTTCTGCGCTAGCGTCTTGAGGGCCTCCCGGCTCCGCTTCCGACGGACCACGCGCGCGAGCATGGCCGTCAGCTCCGGGTCCGCGCCCCGCTCCCGCGCGAAACCTAGGTTCTCCCTCGTGTATGGGCCTTGGTCCTCTCCCACGACCTCCTCCCAGCGGTCGGTCGACTTATCGGGGAACATCCGGGCGTCTTCCCAGGCCCCGAGGATCTTGAGCGGGATGGCCGTGCGCACGCACTTGTAGCACCGCCCGCAGTTGTAGTCCCCCCCGCGGTTCTTCGTGCAGACTCGGAGGTGGTCGAGCACGAGGTCCCGGTCCCACTCGACGGCCCGGGCCAGCTTCTCCACTCGTGACACCTCGGCCCCGTCGTGGACGACCGTGAGCCGCTCGGTCGAGTACTTCTCGTCGACGAGGGGCGAGCTCCCGCGCGGGGTCAGTTCGGAGTACTCATGCCCGGACGGGACGCACACGTAGTCGAACCCGCCGGCGAGCGCGAGCGCCGTCGCCGCGAGGCCGGCGCCGAGGTAGCGGTTCTCCCAGTGGAGCCGCGTGAACGTCCGCAGGGTGCTCGTGCCCGTGATGCACTCGACGCCAACGGTGTCGGCGACCTCCTGTACGCGGCGGAGCGAGTCGTCGACGCCCTCGCTCCGCTCGAGCCGCGTCTCGATCCCACGCATGAACACGACGTGCGTGAGCGAGGCGGGCAGCGCCTCCTCGGGGCGGAGCCGCTTGAGGAGCGAGTAGAACGAGTCCACCCCGCCCGAGAAGAACGTGGCGGCCCGGCCGGCGGGCGGGGCGGCCGGCTCGTCGCGGGGCTCCGCCACGACGGGGACGCGGGCGAACCCGGGGTCCCAGTTGTGCCAGATCTCGAGAATCCGGGGGAGACTGAAGTGAAGCCGCGGCGAGATTGGGGGATCGATTTCGAGCGGCTCGCCGGCATGCGCGGCCGGGAGGAGCATGGCGACGGCGAACGGGTCGGCCGAGACGTCGACGAAGGGCCGGAACCGCTCGGGGAACTCGAAGACGATCTCGGTCCGCTCCCGGGGCTCGCCCCGCTCGACGGTCCCGACGAGCCGGACGGCCCCGGGCGGGGTGTGGAGGGAGACGTCGAGGAGGCGCATGGGGTCGGGTGGAAGCCGGGGCCGGCAACGGGCGGAGGCGGTTTCAAAATAGGAGTCGGCCTGCGTCCGGCGGGGCAGCCGCATCCCGGCCGGGCGTCAGCTCTCGTGTCCGCACCGGCGTCGCGCCACACGGGGACGGGGCGGTGGCTCCGCCCGATATCTTCGGGCGCTCCCTGCCCCGTCCCCCACCCTGCTCCCCGCCCCATGCTCGACCGCGTGACCAACCTCAGGAGACGAGTTACGAACCCGCTCTCGAGACGGGTCCGCCGCGGGCTCAAGCTCGCGGAGACCGCCCGCGTCGTCCGCGACCGGACCGGGAAGTCGCTCGCGGCGCAGGCCCGCGAGATCGCCGCACTGAGGAAGAAGCCGGGCATGGTCAGCGCGTTCGACTACTACGCCTACGGGCTCTACGACGACGCGCGGTACTCGTCGGCCCAGAAGCGGGCGTTCGTTGGGTGGACCTACAAGGCGCTCCAGGACGCCCTCAACGACCGGACGTGGCAGGCCATCTGCGACGACAAGCTCATCAGCTACGCCGTGTTCGAGGGGCTGTCCCTCCCGTACCCCGAGGTCTACGCCGTCTACCAGCCGTCTGGGCGGACGTTCGGCCGCGTCCCCGCGCTTCACACGCCCGAGGCCCTCGTCGACTTCCTCCGCACCGAGATGCGGTACCCGTTCTTCGGCAAGCCCGTCCGCGACTCGCACGGGGGCGGGGCGACGTCGGTCGTCTCCATCGACCGCGACCGCGACCGGCTCACGCTCGCCGACGGGACCGAGACCGACGTCGAGGACTACGTCACAAGCGGCCCCGTCCGGTGGGTCGGCGGCCAGCGGCGGCAGTCGAGCCTCAAGAGCGGGTACCTGTTCCAGTCCCGGATCGTCCAGCACCCGGTCGTCGAACGCCTGTCTGGCGGTCGCGTGAGCTCGCTGCGAATGGTGGTCTTGCTGTGGCCCGACGGGCCGCGCCTATTCCGGGTCACGTGGAAGCTGCCGGTCGGCGCGAACATCACGGACCACGTGATCGGCAACTCGGGCAACGTCAAGTGCTACGTCGACCGCGACGCGGGCCGCGTTGAGGAGGCCGTGCGCGGCCCCGGCCCGGAGGGCACGGAGGTCTTCGCGCTAGGGCACCACGGGACGCCCATCGAGGCCCATCCCGACACCGGCGAACCCTTGAAGGGGGTCGAGCTCCCGGACTGGGACGAGGCGGTCGCGCTGTGCCTCCGGGCGGCGGCGGCGTTCCCCGGCATCCGCTACCAGTCGTGGGACCTCGTGCTGAGCGCGGACGGGCCGCAAGTGCTCGAGCTCAACTTCGGCGGCGGCGTCCTCCAGGTCCCCGGCGGCCCCGGCCTCAACGACGACGAGTTCCGCCAGTTCATGGACGCCGTGGGCGAATACCCACGGCTGTAAGGTCCGAGTGCAGGACGGCGACTACGTGTCCGTCAAGGGCTCCAAGTCAACCAAGCTTTCCCACGTCGTCGACGCGCTACGCGAGACGTGCGGACCCGTGACGGGTTCGAACACGGCGTGATCACCCCGCCTCCGAGGCAGGGCGGCCTTACGCGCCGAGCGCGAGGAACCGCTCCTTGAAGTCGGGTTCCAGCGTCATCGTGATCCCGCCGCCCCAGTTGTCATTCCCCTCGATGAAGACGGGGCCGTCCGGCGCGATGGCCACGTCCCACCCGACCGAGTGGAGACCCCGGACGTCCTCGTGGAGCCGGCACGCGAGCGCAACGGCCTCGTCGAAGTACGGGAGCTCGTAGCCGTCGAACACGACGTCCGAGTCGGGGTGACGGTCGTGGAACCCGTCCCGCGTCAGGCCTCGCCCGCGCAGCCGTCCCGTCTCCGAGTCGATGACGATGGCAAACCCACCGCCCGTGCCGACGCTGTTCGTCGGCTCGCCGTGGGCGCCCACGCGGAGGTGCGTCGAGAACAGCCGGGCCGCCCCGCCTTCGAGTACCGTGATCACGCGGAGCGCGTTGACCGACGCCGGGTGGAACCGGGCTAGGGCCTCGTGCTGGGTCATCCGCTCCTGCAACAGGTAGCGGCCGCTGAGCCGCACGCGAAGGGCGTCGAGCGTCGCCGGCTTCCCGTTGACGACGGGCCGCCCGCCCTCGATCCGAAGCGCGAACGCGCCCCGCCCCAGGATGCCGTCGAACGGCTTGCAAAACCCGTCGAGGTCGGCCTCTAGGAGCGCGTCGAGCGGGAGGGTCTCCCGGGGCGAGAGCCGCTCCATCGCGCCGCGTTTGAGGAACGCGAGGTTCCGCGGCGTCCGATAGCCCAGCGACTCGGCGAACTGGGCGAACACGAACTTGTCGCGGAGCAGGCAGAGGTAGTCGAAGCCCGAGCCCCCGGCCGCCACGTTGCGGCGGTCGCGGAGGCGGCGGAACTCGGCGTAGGGGATCACATCGTTCCAGGTCTTGCCTATGCGGTCCAGGCCGTACTGGAAATAGTGGGGGTCGACCTCGCCGTGCCGGAGGAGGTAGCCCACGTTGTCGAGCGCCATCCGGGCGGTCCCCTTCCGCGGGGCCTCCGGGTGGAAGGTGCGGGACGCCTCGGGGTCCGTCACCAGCCGGACGGCGCCGGGCACCTGGCGGGCCGTGCGGGCGAGTCGAAGCGCGTGGCGGACTCCGGGGACCTTGTTGGCGACGCGGAGGAGCGTGTGGACGGGGCCGGGCGTAGACGGCAAGGCGGTGGCGAGTAGCGCAGCCAAAAGTATCCCGGGACCGGCGCGTGTGGGCTCCCGAGAGGTGAAGAGGCAGGGCGAGCGCGCTTTCTCGACCCACCGAGCCGAGGCCCCCTCTGTCAGAACAGACGTGAGCGGTCTCCGCTCGGGGTCTCCAGGCCACAGGGGCGGTCCCGACGGTTCGTGCTGAGGGCTCCCGCCTCCACGGGGGCAGGCCCGTCGCACACCCAAGACGGCGCATGGGGAAGAACGTGCTCGTCCTGGGTGAAGAGGGTGGGCTTCGGCCAGCCGTCGAGGTGAGGCGGTGGCAAACCCGCCGTGCCCGTTCAGGAGACACAGATGGAAGGCGGAATGGACGGGAACCCGCAGGTGAAGGCAGAGGACGCTCGAACAGCACGATGATCCTGCGCACCACCGGATCCCGACACGCGCCGCCTCGACGATCCGTGCCGTCCCGGCTCCGGTGAGGGTCGAGCGCTCCGGGCGACCCTCCAGATGCGGAACGCCCAGGGCCCGGGTGGGAGGGCCCGTATCTTCGGACCGAGGCGCCTGCTGGCGCCGCCCTCGGGCCACGGCATCCCGGGAGGCCCCCTCACGGATCGCTGATCAAACGTATGGCACTCGACTCCTCATCACCTTCGGGCGCCCTCACGGCGCGGATCCGCACGGTCCCTGGCGCGCGCGTGGCGTGGCGGCAGGCGTGGGGGGCCTACTGCGCGGTCCGAGACGGGGCGCGGCAGGCCCGGCGCTTCGCGGGCGAGGTCCAGCGGGGGGTGCGGCTGGCGACGGACCCGGTCTACGCGCGCCCCTACGCGGCGGGGGGCGAGAGCAAGCCTACGGTGCAACGGGTGGCCGACAACGTGGCCTGGGCCTTCCAGCACGGCAAGGCCAATCCGTTCTACTACGCCTTCGGGATGGACAAGGAAGGTGGGTCGAGCGAGAGCTACATGTCCGTCCCCCAGATGATGACGGTCATCGACGAGCAGATCCGGCAGGACCGCTCGTCGTACCCGACGGCTATCCTCAAGGACAAGTACTTTTTTGCGCTCGTCGCCCAGTCGCTCGGCCACCCCTCGCCCCGCGTCCACGCCGTCCTGACGCCGGCAGGCGTCGAGCTTCTGGCGCCTCGGAGGCCCCTCTCGTTCGAGGACTTCGTCGCCCAGAGCCCGCCCATCGACGGGTTCGCCAAGGCTGTCGGCGGCGAGAAGGGGCGGGGGGCCTTCGCGCTGCGGATCGAGGAGGGCCAGGCCTGGGTCGACGGCGAGCCGGCGGAGCCGGGCGCGATAGCGGACCGCGTCGGCGGCCGGTTCCTGTTCCAGGAACGGATCGTGCAGCATCCCGCGCTGAACGCGCTCCACGCGGCGTCCGTGAACACGCTCCGCCTCGTCACCGTGCTGCGAGACGGGCGCGCGGAGCCGCTCGCCGCGGCCCTCCGGGTCGGCGTCGGCGGGTGCCCCGTCGACAACTGGTCGGCGGGCGGCCTCGTGGTTGGGCTCGACCTGACGTCTGGGGCCTTGTTCGGGAAGGGCCTTTTCAAACCCGGGTACGGGGGCGACCGAGGGCACGGCGGGGTCGCGGACCGGCACCCCGACTCTGGCATCGTCTTCGAAGGCTACACGCTCCCGTTTATCCCAGAGTCCGTCCAACTCGCTCAACAGTTCCACCTCGACATGGGAGGTCCGCGCTCGATCGGCTGGGATTTGGCCCTCACTCCGGAAGGCCCGTCCGTCGTCGAAGGCAACTCCCACTGGAGCGGAGCGATGTACATGGCCATCGACCCGGTGTTCAAGTCTCGCTACGTCGAGATGGCCGGCATCCGAGAGTGAGCGGGCTAGCTTTGGTCTTGCCTCCACTGGCTACGTACGACGCCACCATGCTCTCAGCCGGTTCACGTCTTCGGCGGCGCGCCAGGAGCGCGGTCCGTCACTTGCGCCAGCGCGCGGTGAGGGCAAAGCAGAGTCCGTCAACGCCGTATCGTCGGCGGGCGCCCACGAGTGACCTGGAGCGGCTTCTGGAGCTCTACGAGCGCACGTTCGGCTCCGTCGACAACGACCCGTCGATGTCGACGTATGCCAAAGTGAGGAGGGCGGCCTCAGAGGTTAGAAAATTCGTCAAGGCCACGGGTCAGTACGGGGGGACGGTTAGGAGGATTTCAGGTGTCCCGCTACGGAGTCAGTTGGTGGGTCAAATATACGTAAAGACAAAGTATAGACTAGAACCAGATGAATTTTACAGATTCAGACTTTATGAGAGTGAAAACAGGACAGTAGCGGGAAGCTTCCTTAGAGGCTTGGTCGATGCTCGAATGAGAGACATGGTCATTCGGAGCATGAACGTAGACCCGGCCAGTCTCGATGACAAGCTGGGATTCTTCGCTGTATGCAAGAAGAACGGGATCGACACGATAGACGTTGTGGCCAGCTTCGCCAATGGCGACGTGGTGTGGTACAGCAGAGACGCCCGGCCTCCAGCGAGGGACCTCTTTGCGAAGCCCGCGCAGGGGGTGGGGGGGCACGGCATCGAGTTCTGGACCCACGAGGGGGGCGTCTATACGTCGCAGGAGGGAGTTGAGCTCACTGCGGAGGTCCTGGTTGACCACCTGGCGGCGTTGTCGGAATCAACGGACTACCTCCTCCAACCGCGGCTCCGAAACCATCCGGCTCTCGCCGTTTTGAGCTCCGGGGGACTGTGCACCGTGCGAGTCGTGACGGCGATGGAAGGTCCACGCAGCGAGCCGGAGGTGCTGGTCACCGTCCTCCGAATGGCTGCTTCGTCGTCCACGGTCGACAACTTCGGGGAGGGGGGGCTCGCTGCTCCTGTCGACCCCGCGACGGGCGTCCTTGGGCCGGCGGTCAAGAAGGCCCTGGCGGAGGCCGCCGTCGATTTCACGGTTCACCCCACCACGGGTCACCCCATCGAAGGGAGCCGCGTGCCCCTGTGGGACGAGGTCACCGCGCTTGCGCGCCGCGCGCACCAGGCGTTCCCACATCTGCTGGTGGTGGGTTGGGACATCGCGGTGACGACCGAGGGCGTCGTTGTGGTCGAGGGGAACAGCAGACCGGGATCCAACCTGTCCCAGCAACCCGGCGCGCGGCCTCTCGGCCTGACCTCTCTCCCTGGGATCTATCTCCGCGCCTTGCAGCGCGGGCCCGGGTGACCTCAGCCTACGGCTTACCGAGATGGGCCCGCTCTCCGGCAACAGACCTGACCCCCATGATCCTCAAGACCGTCGAGAACAAACTCAAGCGAGTTCGTTCTGTGGTCGGCGACTCCGACCGGAAGCCCGCCTCGCAGATAGCGTCCGACCTGAGAGAGCTCGCCAGAGAGGGCGAGTCCCCCATGTTCTACCTGGAGAGGCTCCTCTACCGAGAGGGGTCGGGCGACATCGCGTCCTACCTCACGGGGAGGGACACGAGGAAGGTATACGCGCTCGAGGAAAAGGGAGATGGGTGGCTTCGCAACTTCCGTGACAGCTGCTCTTCGACACACTGATGCGACCGTCAGGGCTCCCCCTGCCTCCACTCTTGGGCTTCACGCGGATGGCCGACCTCGTGACGCCGTCTGGAGAATCGCAGCCGCTAGCGACCGCAGAGGTCGTGGTTCGCGAGACGAGCGCTCTGGTGAGCACGTCCTCGACGGGCGCGGCGTTTGCTAAGCCCATCGTCGCGAACAAGGGGGCGGGGGCCTTCCGTCTAGACCCCTCGACGCTAGAGTCCAAGGCCGGCGCTTTGTGCCGGGCTGTCTCGAACACGGACTATCTGTTCCAGGAGGCGATCCACCAACACGACGGAATGAGCGCGCTCTACCCCTACAGCCTGAACACCCTACGCGTGCTAGTCGGGAAGCGGCCAGGTAGCCCGGCGACGCCGCTCTCCGTCATCGTCCGGACGGGAAGCGACGGGCGGCCCGTCGATAACGCACACGCCGGGGGCATCTTCGTCGGTGTGGACCTGGAGACGGGGCGGCTCAAGAAGCATGGTCACCAACTCTACTCTTTTGGAGGAAAGCGCTTCATGACTCACCCTGACACCGGTCTAGCCTTCGATGGCTACGTGGTCCCTCGGTTCGACGAGGTGATGGACGTCGTTCTCCGAGCTCACGAGTGGATGCCCCACCCGTACTCCGGCTGGGACATCGGGATCACACCAGAGGGACCCGTCATCGTCGAATGCAACCCAGGTCCCTACGTCCTCATGATGGACGTGGCTCACGGTGGGCTCAAAGCGGATCCCATATTCCGGTACTATCTCTCGTCTCAGGGGGTTTTGCGACCGGGCCGCTCCCCCCGAGTCTCCTGGCCGATGGCATCGCCGGCCACCTGTCGGAGGCGGGGGACCTCTCTCGTTCCGATTGTATACCCTTGACTGGCTCTCTGCACCGACGTACACACGCCGCGAGCGCGCCCGGAGGGTGACGATCCTCGCAGGTGGCCTTTCTACCGCTGAGGCGGCACGTCCTTGTCAACGCGGGGCTGACGCTCGCCCGCTGCTCCCATGACCCTCCTCCGACGCGCGTTCACCGTTGCCGAAGCGGTCCTCCCAGATCGCGTCACGTTTGCCATCGAGGACCAGGCGCACACGGTCAGGTTCGATCGTCGGGCCCGGGCGTTCCGCCGGGAGCACGGGTTCCAGCCTGCCGCCCGGACGCTCACCATCCTGACGTACCCCGACGACGTCGTCCACCACCCTGACATCCTCCTAGGCAAGCTGTGTGCGGCCTTGGGCTACCGCACGACGTTTAACCCGAGGCGGCCCTTCGACGTCGCGGTAAAGTACCACGACCAGACCTTCACCGACCCCAGCGCGCTCGCCCCGATCCCCGCCGGCCGGCCGGTCATCAACGCCGGGAGCCTCGACATCAGCAAGGTCCGGGTCGACCGGGAGTTCGAGGCCGTCTTTGGGATGAGCACGCTCTTGGACCCGTCCACCCACGTCGGGCCGATGGTTGAGAAGCCCGACCTCAACTCGGCCCAAGGTCGCTCGCTCGTGACCGGGCCGATGGCGCCCCGCCCGGGCTTCGTCTACCAACGCCTCCTCGACAGCACCACCGGGGACGGCCGCTACGTCGAGTACCGGGTGCCGATCCACGACGGGCGGTTCCCGCTCGTCTACCGCAAGACGATGCAGGAGGAGGCCCGGTTCACCAAGGTCGCCGAGCGGGCGGAGATCATCGAGCCGGAGGCCGACTTCAGCGCCGACGAGCTCGACCGGGTCCGGACGATGTGCCGGGCGATGGGCCTCGACTACGGCGAGCTCGACGTCATCCGGGACCGCGAGAGCGGAGTCCCGGTGGTGATCGACGTCAACAACACGCCCTACGGGGCGCTGAAGGGCCTCGACGAGACGGAGCGGAGGCGGGCGATCCGCACGCTCGCCGCCTCGTTCCAGACGATGTGCGAGAGCCGGCTCCCGTCCTCATGACCCTCCTCTTCGTACTCCCAGAGTACCCGCCCGACTACGGCGGCGGCATCGCGACCTACTACGGCGCGCTGCTGCCGGAGCTCGTGCGCCAGGGCCACATGGTCGACGTGATCGTCGGGAGCGCGTTCACGTCCGGGAGCCGTGCGTATGAGCACGAGGGCGTCTCGGTCCGCATGCTGGAGGGGGAGCGGACGGAGCGGCTGATGCCGGCCTACAACCGCTACGCCGCGACCCCTGAGGTCCAACGCCACCTCGCGGCCTCGCGCGCTCTGTGGGAGCAGGCAGAGGGCGGGGCCGGCTACGACGTCGTCGAGACGGTGGACTGGGGCCTGCTGTTCGCGTCGTGGGCGGCCGAGGGCCAGGCGCCCGTCCGGGTGCGGATGGCGGGGAGCAGCGGTCAGATCTCGACCTACGACGCCTTCCCCGGGAAGGAGCTCGCCGGCGAGCTCCTCCGCCTCCTAGAGTCGAGCTTGCTCCCGGCCGCCCACGCGCTCCACTCGACGAGCCGCGCCAACGTGGCGTTCTGGGAGCGGACGGCGGGGCGGCCGGTGACCTATGCGCCGCCGCCGGTCGTGCCCCGCGAGCCGCTCGGAGGCCCGCGCCGGCCCGAGGGGTTCGTCGCGGCCCGGGTCCAAGAGTGGAAGGGGCCCCAGGTGCTGGCGGAGGCGCTCCGCCACCTCGGGACCGACGCCCCCGTCGTGGAGTGGGCCGGCCGTGTGATCGCCCACCCGCGGACCCGGGAGCCCTACGACCGGGTGCTGCGTCGGGAGTACCCGGAGGTCTGGGGGCCGCGCGTCCAGATGATCGGGAGGATCTCCCCAGACGAGGTCGCCCAGCGCCAGGCGACGGCCGCGTTCGTCGTCGTCCCCTCCCTGTGGGACGTGTACAACTTCTCGGCGACCGAGGCCATGTTGCAGGAGGCGGTCCTGATCTGCTCCGACGGGGCCGGCGGCGTCGACCTCGTCGAGGATGGCGAGAACGCATTCGTCGTGCCGGCCGGCGACGCGACCGCCCTCGCTGGTCGGATCGCGGAGGTCGTCGCGATGGCCCCCCAGGACCGAGCGCGCGTCGGGCGGGCGGCACGCGAGACGGCCCTCCGCCTGACCGACCCGGCCCGCGTGGCCGCAGCGTCGGCGGCGTCTTACGCGGACCTCGTGGGCTCGGCGTCGCCGCCCCCGTCTCCATGGATCCGTGACGCCGTCCGTCCGGGCGCGGCCGTAGACTTAGGCGGCTTCCTCAGCCACCTCCCGCTTCGCAGGTTGCTCGCCCACGCGGCCGGCCGGCTCCGCGCCAAGACTCCGTTTGCCCGCGCCCATGTCTGAGCCCACGCTCGCTCTCTGCATCCCGGCCTACAACGCCGCTTGGTGCTTGCCCCGGCTCCTCGAATCGGCCGCGGCCCAAACGGTCCCGTTCGACGAGGTCGTGGTCTACGACGACTGCTCGCCCGACGACCAGGTGGCCGTAGCGGAGCGCTTCGGCGCTCGTGTGGTCCGTGGTGAGGTCAACGTCGGGTGTTCGGCCGGGAAGAACCGGCTCGCGGAGGCAACCGACTGTGACTGGGTCCACTTCCACGACGCCGACGACGAGCTGAAGCCTATGTTCGTGGAGGAGGCCTGGAAGTGGATGGCATTGGGCGACGAGGCCCCCGATGTGGTCCTGTTCAGCTACGAGGAGAGAGACAACGAGACCGGGTCCCCCATCGACACCCGGCGCTTCGACGACGCGGCGCTCCGCGCCGACCCCGTCGCCTACACGATCCGCGAGCAGGTCAACCCGTTCTGCGGGATCTACCGTCGGAGCGCGTTCCTGGCCGTGGGGGGCTACGACCTCGACCCGGACGTGCTCTACAACGAGGACGTCGCGTTCCACTGCCGGATGGCTCGGGCCGGCTTGTCGTTCCGAGCCGACCCCGCCGTGACGGTCATCAACCACAGGGTCATGAACTCGATGTCCCAGGCGAACGGCGCCAAGTGTGTGCGGGCTCAGTACCACGTCATGCGGAAGGCCGCCGAGCATGCGCTCCCTCAGCACCAGCCTCTCGTTGCCGGCCGGCTGTGGGAGATCGCCGGCGTCGCCGGTTCTTATCTGGACTGGGGGACGGCAGACGCGGCCCTTCGGCTCGCCCGCCAGCTCGGCGGTCCCGTTCCAGGCGCCGGTGCCGGGAGCGCGGCGTTCCGGGCAGTCGCGACGGTCGCTCCTCGGTCGGCCCTCCGCTTCCGGGAGCGGGTCGTCAGAGCCCTCCGCCCGCAGCTCAGAACCTCAAACGGATGACCTCCCCCGTGTCTCCGCAGTCCGGCCGCGGGGAGGACACCTGCTCTACCGTAGGCGTTCTCCTCGTGTTCTTCGGCCCGCTCCCGGCGTATGCGCCCCATTGGGTCCTGAGTTGCGGGTCGAACCCCACGGTCTCGTTCCACGTGGTGGCGGACCACCCGCCCCCGGTCTCGCTCCCGGCCAACGTCCACTGGCACCTCGAGAGCTTGGCCGAGTTCAACGTCCGGGCGACCGAGACGCTCGGCTTCGAGGTCGAGGTCACGCGCGCGTACAAGCTGTGCGACTTCAAGCCGGCCTACGGTGTGGTCTACGAGGACATCCTCGGTGACTACGACTTCTGGGCCTACTGCGACCTCGACCTCGTGTGGGGCGACCTCCGCGCGTTCCTCACCGACGACATGCTCGGCAAGACCGACGTGTATTCCGTCGCGGGGAAGGGGTATCTCTCTGGTGCTTTTACGCTGTTCCGGAATCGGCCCGATGTGACAGGTCTGTTCATGCGGGCGCCCGGCTACGTCGAAACGCTTCAGTCGGCGACCCACTTCTCGTTCTGCGAGGTCTGCCGACGGTGGGGCGGTGCGGAGGCCCGTCCCGTCGAGGACATTCACCGGGAAGGGCTGAGGGTGAGCCTGACGGACGTCGCCAGGGAGGCTGCGGACAAAGGCGACCTCCGCCTCTACACGCCGTACGTCCTCCGAGAGCCGAGCCTCCTGTACGATCCCACCTTTCTCATCGAGCGTCGGGGGGGACTCTGGCAGACGAGGAGCCGCGAGAAAGCGATCCTCGACAAAGAGATGATCATGTGCCATTTCGTGCACAACAAGGTCGAGCCATTCTTCGCTTTCCCACCGTGGACCGAATACCCCCAATACTACTCCATTTCGTGGACGGGCCTTGACCGGCTTCCCCCGGGCCGCCACGTGCAGCGCTTGGTACTCCAGGCGACCCGGGCCACCCGCAGTGGACCTCGCGCGGCGGCCTGGCTGACTCGCCGGGTGAGGGCTCGGCTCGCCGGCTAGCTCCCCGCCCTCGGTAGCCCAGAGCAAGGGTCCTTATGGCCAACGCCAGTTCTCCGCTTATGCGACTGTCCCTCGTCTCCGTTCTCATCCCCGCTTACAACGCCGAGCGTTATGTCGGCGAGGCGATCGAGTCAGTTTTGTCCCAGACCTACCCCCACGTCGAGATCATCGTCGTCAACGACGGGTCGACGGACGGCACGCGTGAGGTGCTGGGGCCCTACGAAGCCCAGGGCGTCCGCGTTATTGACCAGCCCAACGCCGGCCAGTGCGCCGCTGCCAACCGGGCCTTCAGCGAGAGCAACGGTGAGTTGGTCAAGTTCTTCGACGCCGACGACGTGCTGGCCCCAGACCACGTGGCGCGTCAGGTCGAGCGCCTCGGGGACCGGCGCGATGCCGTCGCGGTGGGGGAGTGGGCGCGGTTCTACGGCGACGACCCGGAGACGGCCGTCTTCGAGCCGCTTCCGATGTACCGCAACGCCGACCCCGTCGACTGGCTGACGACCGAATGGACGGGCGCCCGCCCCATGATGCAGTGCGCGCTGTGGCTCATCCCCCGCGAGGTGTTGGGCCGCTCCGGACTGTGGGACAGGCGCCTGTCGCTCATCAACGACTTCGAGTTCTTCTCTCGGGTCCTGCTGTCGGCCTCGGAAGTTCTTTATACCCCTGGCGCTCGCCTGTTCTACCGCTCTGGCCTCGGTGCTAGCCTCTCGGGGCGCAAGAGCCGGCCCGCGCGCGAGTCCCAGGCGCTCTCGCTGCTCCTCGGCACTCAGCACTTGCTCGACGCCGAGGACAGCCCCAAGACGCGCCGGGCTTGCGCCCACGTGCTCCAGGACTTCGTCTACGACGTCTACCCCCAGCACCCCGACCTCCGTGCCCGGGTCCACCAGCGCGTGGCAGAGCTGGGGGGGAGCGACCTCCCCCCCGACGGCCCGCCGGGGTTCCAGCGTCTGCGTCGGTTCGTCGGGTGGCGACTGGCACGGCGAGTCGAACGGGCCGCGGAACGCCTCGGGCGCGTTCGGAACCGGCGGCCCTTGATCGCCCCTGGGTAAGAAGCCTCTGCTCACCCCGCGTGGGCACGCCGGCCTCTCTACTCGATCCCCATCACAACTGCAAACCGATGGATCCCTCTCCAGAAACTCGCGGGGTCGTATACGTCGCTACGGGTGCCGAGTACGTCGGCGAAGCGCGCGAATCGGCGGCCAGCGTCCGTCAGGCGATGCCGGACGTCAGCATCTGCCTCATAACAGACACCGACGTAGAGACTGGGACGGCTTTCGATTCGGTCCTCGTCCATACAGACGGCGCGGGCGCCAAGCGGTTCAAGCAGAACCTCCACTTCTCGCCTTACGACCGGACCATCTTTCTAGATACGGACACGTTTGTAGTCAGTGATGTGTCCGAGCTGTTCGAAGTTCTTGACAGGTTCGATATTGCAGCTAGTCAGGTGTCGTCAGATTACAACGCGAAGCGGCTCGGTGTACCGGCATCATTTACGGAGATGAACTCCGGAGTTATCGTGTACCGAAAGACTCCCGCCGTTCTCGCGCTGTTTGAGGAGTGGAGGCGTTTGTTTGTCCAGTTCGAGCGGGAGTATAAGTGGACGTGGGACCAACTCAGCTTCAGGAAGGCGGTATACGAGAGTGACGCCCGAGTGGCGAGCTTGCCGGTCGAGTACAACTTCAGGCCTTACTTCCCTGCGTACCTGATGAACAAAGCCAAGATCTTGCACGGCCGCACGAACGGCCGGATGCGCCGGATCGCCTCCGAGGTCAACGCAGCGACTGGACCGAGAGTGTTCTTCCCGCGCATCGGCGTTATCCCGTGGGGCAGCGGAATGGGTCCCGGGGAGGTAGCAGGGTTTTGGGCACGGGCCTCCCGGTTCGCCGCGTACCATCTGACGGATCGGACACTTAAACGGTTTGGGGCCAAGCCGGACTGGCTCTTGCATACCGTGAGTCGGCTCCGCCCAGACCGCTGAGCTAACAGACGACCCGCGTCGCTTTTGCCGCTGCCCCCACGGGCCCCACCCCACACGTCCTCGACCGAGGGCGCGACCGACCGCCGAGTGGTCTACCAAGCGCTCCTCATCAACTCCACTCTTTCCCCGGCAGGGGTTCGTTCGACGCCCCGAACCGTAGGTAGTCGAAACGATCGCTCACGGAATTGGATACGAATGACCCTCCCTACGTTCTTGATTGTTGGAGCTCCGAAAGCTGGGACAACTTCGCTCTATCACTACCTCCGGTCTCACCCGGACGTATTCATGAGTGAGGAGAAGGAGCCACACTACTTCTCGTATGTCGGAGAACGCCGACCGACGTGGGGCGTCCAGACGCTCGAAGCGTACGGAGCGTTGTTCGACGGCGTCCGAGACGAATCGGCAATCGGAGAGGCGTCAACGTGGATGTTGTACAGCGAGACGGCGGCCCGCGAGATCCGAGCGCTTACGCCTGACGCCCGGATCCTCATCCTCCTGCGCGATCCCGTTGAGAGGGCCTATTCGGGTTGGGCGTATCAAGTCCAGATGAGGTGGGAGAAGGAGCGCTTCGAGGATGCCCTGGCGCTGGAGCCGAGCCGAGTGGCCCAGGGGAGATCTTGGGACGTCCACTACGTCGGCGCCGGCATGTACGCGGACCAGGTTCGCCGCTATCTCGACGTGTTCCCGCGTGATCAGGTCCGCGTGTGGTCGTTCGAGGAGTTCAAGCGGGACCCGAGCAGAGTCACTCGAGAGGCCTACGTGTTCGTCGGTGTGGATCCCGACGCTAACGTGCCGGACACGGGGACGGCTCACAACGCGACCGCACTACCCCGCTGGCCCGTCCTCAGCCGAGTCCTCCGCCGGCGAGGCCGAGTCCGGTCCGTGGCAAAATCGGTGGTGCCGACCGTCCTCCGGCAGCAGATCGGGAGGGCAGTTCGGTCGTGGAACCAGATGCCTCGACCCCCCATGGACCCCGTCACCCGGGCCCGTCTTCGAGACGTCTATCGAGAAGATGTCCGAAACCTGAGCCAACTCCTAGGAAGAGACTTTATGGGAGAGTGGTTCGGCCCAGCCTTGCCTCCTTCCGAGTAGATGTCGAGCGGTGGGTACCGCTGGGCCCTCCTTCAGTGAACCCTACTCCGGTCATTTTTAGATCAGGTTTAAACGATCATTATGAAGGTGATCTTTGTTCGACCTGAGATGGTGTCCGTCCGGACCGCTCCGATCCTAGGCGCTGGCGGAGCAGTCGCGCTCCTGGACAGGCATGGGCGCAGGGCGTACGGACTCTGCGGCTTCAGGGGGCGGCTCCTGGATCGGGCCCTGTGGCAGGTCGGCGATCCCTTTGTCCACCGGTACGCCCTGTTCGCAGCCTCGACCTCCTGAGGCCGACATTCGTAGCTATGCACGTTGCCCTCACCGCTGACCCAATGATCCCCGTCCCCCCCGTCCTGTACGGCGGGATCGAGCGGATCATCGACATGCTCGCGCGGGGTCTCGAAGACCGCGGCCACCGCGTGACGCTGTTCGCCCACCGCGACTCCGACACGGCTGGCCGGCTGGTCCCGTACGCAGGCGAGCGGCCCGGTCACCCCGTCGACGTCGCCCGGAACACGTTGTCCATCTCGCGGCTCTTGGCGACGCGGCCCGACGTGGTCCACAGCTTCGGGCGGCTGGCGACGCTGCTCCCGCTGCTCCCGACGGCGATCCCCAAGGTCATGAGCTACCAGCGCGAGCCGACCCTCAGCCAGGTCCGCCGCGCCGCCCGGCTCGCCCGGCGCGGGACGTTGGCGTTCACGGGCTGCGCCGAGCACATCGCGGCTCAGATGCGGCCCGTCGCGCCGAGCTACGCCGTGTTCAACGGCGTCCCCCTCGACACCTACACGTTCCGCGACCGCGTCGAGGACGACGCACCGCTCGTATTCCTCGGCCGCGTCGAGCGGATCAAGGGGGCCCACACGGCCATCGACGTCGCGGAGAAGAGCGGCCGCCGGCTCGTCATCGCGGGGAACGTGTCGGACGACGCCTACTTCGACGCCGAGGTCCGCCCCCGGCTCTCCGACCGGATCGAGTACGTCGGGCCGGTCGACGACGTCCAGAAGAACGAGCTGCTGGGCGGCGCGCTGGCGTTCCTCATGCCCATCGAGTGGGAGGAGCCGTTCGGGATCGTCATGGCCGAGGCCCTGGCCTGCGGGACGCCCGTCGTCGGGACCCCACGGGGGTCGGTCCCGGAGGTGGTCCTCGACGGGGTGACCGGCTTTATCCGGCCGACCGTCGCCGGGCTCGCCCAGGCCGTCGGCCAGGTCGCCGGGCTCGACCGCGCCGCGTGCCGGGCCGACTGCGAGGCCCGCTTCTCGGACCGCGCCATCGTCGACGCCTACGAGGCCCTGTACCGCGAGCGGGTCCAAGCCGCCCGCTCCTAGCGCGATGGACCGGCCGCTCCTTTTTACCCACATCCCCAAAACGGGGGGGACGTCGCTCCGGGCGAGCGTCGTCTACCCGAACGTCCCGCGCGAGCGGCTCTATCTCGTCGAAGGCATCGGGAAGATGATCCGGGACCGACCGCGCGCCGTCGACGTCGTCGTCGGGCACGTCCCGTACGGGGTCCACCACGCGCTGCGCCAGCGGGACGTCCGGTACCTCACCCTCCTGCGCGACCCGGTCGACCGCTGCGTCTCGTTCTACAACTACGTGCTCATGTGCGAGGAGCACAACCCGGGGCGCCCGAGCGCCGGGCCGGGCCACCCGGCGCTCGCGGACGCGAAGCGGCACGCGATCGACGAGTTCTACGCGCTCGAGCCGTACCGGAACGTCCAGACCAAGTTCACCGCCGGCCTCGCGTGGGACCGCACTCGGAAGGCGCTCCCACCGGCCTTGCGCGACGTCGTCGCGGGCGAGGAGCGGATGCTCCGACGGGCCAAGCGGAACCTGACCGAGGCCTACTGGCTCTTCGGAACGCTGGACCGCATGGACGACCTGGAGGCGCGGATCGCACGGGCGCTCGGGTGGGAGCGCCACACGGTCCGCGACCGGACGCGGCAGACGTCGGGCTGGAGCGGGCGGGTGCTCCCGACGGAGGCCCAGCGCGAGCGGATCCGGGCGCTCAACGCGCTCGACGTCGAGCTCTACACGTTCGCGGCCGAACGCTACGACGCCCAGACCGTCGGGAGGTCATGAGCAAGACTCGCGTATGCCTCGTCACAACGGGCCACCTCTCGACCAACCCCCGCTTGGTCAAAGAAGCGGACGCGCTGGCCGAGGCCGGTTACGCCGTCCGCGTCGTCGCGTGCCGGTTCTGGCCGTGGGCCGACGCCGCCGACGCCGCCTTCGCCGACCGGTCGTGGCCCGTCCGCCGAGTTCGGTTTGGAGCCCTGGCCGAGGGGATGGGCGGACGGTGGATCCGGGTGCGCCATCGGCTGGCCCGGGAGCTCGCGTACCGGATGGGGGCGCATCGGGCTCCGGACGGGCTGCTCCGGCGGGCGGCCCACTACGTCACGCCGGAGCTGGCGCGCGCGGCCCTCGCCGAGCCCGCCGACCTGTACATCGCCCACAACTTGGGCGCCCTTCCCGCCGCCGCGCTCGCCGCCGCGCGACACCGCGCTCGGCTCGGGTTCGATGCCGAAGACTTCCACCGGGGGGAGCTCCACGACGGCCCCGATACCGCGCCAGTACGGGAGCTCACGGCCGCCATCGAGGACCGGTTTCTCCCCCGGTGCGACTACGTGACGGCCGCCTCCGACGGGATTGGCCAGGCGTACCACCAGGCCGCCGGGATTGACCTGCCGACGACGGTCCTCAACGTGTTCCCGCTGTCCGACCGCGACGTCGAGATCGCGCCGGCCGCGCTCGACGCCGAGGTCCCCAGCGGGGCGCGATCGCTCCACTGGTTCAGTCAGACTATCGGCCCCAACCGAGGGCTGGAGGACGTCGTCCGCGCTCTCCCCGAGCTCCCGGAGGACGTCGTGCTGAGCCTCCGTGGGGGGTGGGCCGACGGGTACGAGCCGGAACTCCGGGGGCTCGCCGACCGTCTCGGCGTCGGGCACCGGCTCCACGCGCTCGGCCACTGCCCGCCCGACGAGGTCGTCCGCCGAGCCGCCCAGCACGACGTTGGCCTGGCCCTCGAGCTCGGGACGACGGTGAACCGGGACCTCTGCGTGACCAACAAGCTGTTCACCTACGTGCTCGCGGGTCTCCCGACCGTCGCGACGAGCACGACGGGCCAGAGGGGGGTCCACGCCCTGCTGCCGCACGCGGTGCGGCTGTACGAGCCGGGGGACATCGGCGGCCTCGTCGCAGCGGTCGAGGGTCTCCTCGGGGATCCCGCCACTCGGGCGGCGGCGCGGGAGGCCGGGCCGGCGTACAGCTGGGACCGGGAGAAGGAGACGTTCCTCCAGGTCGTCCGCTCAACGACCGGGGGGCCGTCGCGCGAGGGGGGGCGCCCGTGATCCGGCCTGTCCCTCCCATTTTGATGGAGAGCCGCGGTCTTCTTCCGTCCGTCATCCGCTGGAGTGGAGGATCGCCGGTGCCGCACCGTCGAAACCCGTATTGTTCGGCAAGCCCCCTCTGTTGCTAGCTAGATCTGTGAAGCACGTACTGATCGTGGCCCCGCGGTTCGCGCCGTCCAACGCGGCCGACTCGCACCGCGTCCGCCAGAGCCTCCCGTACTACCGCGAGGCCGGGTGGGAGCCGGTCGTGCTGGCGGTCGAGCCGGACGAGGTCGCGGCCCCCCAGGACCCGCTCTTGCTCGACACACTCCCGTCCGACGTCGAGGTGGTCCGCGTCGGTGCCGTACCGCGGGCGATGACGCGCCGGCTCGGGTTCGGGAGCTTGGAGGCCCGGTCCCTCTACTCCCTCGCCAAGGCCGGCCGCCGGCTGCTCCGGGAGCGATCCTTCGACCTCGTCTTCTTCTCGACGACGGCCATGACGATCACGGCCCTCGGGCCCCATTGGGAGCGGACGTTCGACGTGCCCTTCGTGATCGACCTCCAGGACCCCTGGCTCAGCGACTATTACGACCGGGACGGAGCGCCTCCTCCACCTGGCGGGCCGCTGAAGTACGGGCTGATCCAGGCCGTCTCCCGGCGGTGCGAGCCCTACGTGCTGCGCCGGGCGGCTCACGCGATCACGGTGTCGCCGGCCTACCCCGAGACGCTGACCCAGCGGTACGGTGACCTCACCAGCGACCTCTTCACAGTCCTCCCGTTCGGGGCTCCCGAGCGCGACTTTGAGATCCTCCGCGAGTCGCGGACGGCGAACCCCATGTTCGACCCGGCCGACGGCCTTGAGCACTGGGCCTACGTCGGGCGCGCCGGCGGGGACATGGAGCTCGCGCTCGACGCCCTGTTCCGGGCGCTCGCGGAGGCGCGGCGGGCCGACCCCGACCGGTACGGCCGGCTGCGGCTCCACTTTGTCGGAACGTCCTACGCCGAGGGCGACCGGGCCGAGAAGACCGTCGAGCCCGTCGCGGTCCGACACGGGGTCGGCGACCTCGTCGACGAGCGGCCGCACCGGATCCCGTACTTCGAGGCCCTCCAGGTGCTCCTCGACGCCGACGCGCTCGTGGTGCCGGGCTCGGACGACCCCGGGTACACGGCGTCGAAGCTCTACCCGTACGTCTTGGCTCGGAGGCCGCTCTTGGCCGTGTTCCACGAGTCCAGCTCCGTCGTCGACGTGATCCGTCGCACCCGGGCGGGCGTCGCGGTGACGTTCACGAGCGGAGAGGCGCCCGCCGAGGTCGCGCGGCGCGTCGGGGACGCTTGGTTCTCGAAGCCGCTGCCCGATGTCGAGACGGACTGGGAGGAGTTTGGCCCGTACACGGCTCGGTCCCTGGCCCATCGGCAGGCCGTCGTGTTCGACAAGGTCGTTTCCCATCGACATGGCTAAGGTGTACCTCACGTCTACCGTGCCGAACGCTCGGGGAGGGTCCTTTCGGAAGCTCGAGGCGCTGGCGGGCCTGGATCGGTTCAACGTCCACTCCCTCGTGGACGACCCCGAGCGAGCGGATCTGATCCTGTTCGCGGAGACGGCGTGGGGGAACGAGCTCCAGTGGAGGGCGCGTCGGCACCCACTCGTCAAGCGGTACCGCGAGAAGACGTTCGTCCACTCGGAACTGGACAGCGCCGTGCCGTATCTGCCAGGGGTGTACACCTCCGTTCCGAAGCGGTGGTACCGGTCCGATCGGGTCCGGACCGGGTCGTACCTCGTCATGTACTCGAACCCCGCCATCTCGCTCGCTCCGCCGGGCCACGAGACCCGGTGGCTGTTCTCGTTCGTCGGGGACTCAAGGACGCACGCCCTTCGCCGGCGAATCTTCGCACTGGCTCACCCGCGGGCTCTCCTTGAGGACACGTCGGTGAAGTCAACGGCGCGAAGTGAGGGCGGGGCTAAGATGGAAGAGTTCCAGTCCTCCTACTCCGAGAGCATCCAGGACAGCTTGTTCGTCCTGTGTCCGTCCGGCGTGAGCCCCTCTACGGTGCGGCTCTTCGAGGTGATGAAGACCGGCCGAGTCCCCGTCATCCTCTCCGACGAGTGGGTCCCCCCGGAGGGACCGGACTGGGCGTCGTTCAGCGTCCGCGTTTCGGAGTCAGAACTGGGAACCATCCCCGCCCTGCTGGAACGCCTTGAGGGCAGCGCCGGCGACATGGGGAAGAAGGCTCGGAGAGCGTGGGAGGAGTGGTTCTCCGACGCCGTCGCCTTTCACAGGACGATCGAGTGGTGCAGGAGCATCGCTGAGTCCAGGAGGCGTCCAGAGTCCGTGTTGAGATGGACGGCCTTCGAAGCGTTCCGGGAGACCGACTACCTGTTGAACGGGTGTCGTCACGTCCGCGACGGTGTCAAGTCGTGGGTCCGATCTCGCCCCACCCGCCAACGGTCGTGATGAATCGCCTCGCAATCGTGTCGACGCACCCGATCCAGTACTACGCCCCGCTGTTCCGGAGGCTGGCGGAGCGCGGGATCGTCGACGTCCACGTGTTCTACGGGTGGAGGGGGGCGGTCGAGGCCATCCCGGACCGGGGGTTCGGGGCGACCTTCGCGTGGGACGTCCCGCTCCTCGACGGCTACCCCCACACGTTCGTCGAGAACGTGTCGGACGATCCCGGAACGCATCACGCGGCGGGCATCGACGCTCCGGGCATGGTGGGCGCGGTCCGCGCCTGGCGCCCGGACGCCGTCCTCGTGTTTGGATGGAACTACCGGGCTCACCAGCAGGTGATGCGCGCGTTCCATGGCGAGGTACCGGTCCTGTTCCGAGGAGACTCCACGCTGGTCGACGAGCGACCGGGACTGAAGGGATGGCCCCGACGGCTCGCACGCCGCGCGTTTCTCCGGTGGACCTACCGCCGGGTCGACCACGCGGTCTACGTCGGCACCCACAACAAGGAGTACTTCCGAGCCCACGGGCTTCGAGAGGACCAGCTCACGTGGGCACCGCACTCGGTCGACAACGACCGGTTCGCCGACAATGGGGAAGACGCCGTCGAGTGGCGCCGGTCGCTGAGAATCCGCGACGACGAGCGAACGGTCGTCTTCGTCGGGAAGCTCGAGCCCAAGAAGGCCCCCGACATTCTATTGGATGCGTTCCTGATGCTGAATGACCCGTCGGCTCACCTCCTGTTTTGCGGGACGGGCCCCCTCGAACGCGACCTTCTCGACCGCTCCAGTGGACACGGCAATGTCCACTTCCTGGGATTCCAAAACCAGTCGCGGATGCCGGCCGTCTACCGGCTCGGGGATGTCGTGGCGCTGCCGTCGAGGGGTCCGGGGGAGACGTGGGGGTTGGCGGTGAACGAAGCGATGGCCTCGGGCCGGGCGGTCGTCGTCAGCGATCGAGTCGGATGTGCCCCAGACCTCGTGACCCCCGAGAACGGTGGCGTGGTCCTTGCAGACGATCCCGGGGCTCTCGCCTCCGCCCTCCGACGCGCGCTCGCCTCTGGGGTCGCTGAACGGATGGGGGAGCGGTCCCGTGCGGTCATCCGGGACTGGTCATTCGACGAGACGGCCTCTGGGATCGAACGGGCCGTTCGCCGAAGTCTCGCCCACCGGTGACGCGCCGCCCGTTTTCTCTCCGACTAGTCGCTCCGCTATGAACGGGAAAATTCCCCCTGGTCCCTCGACGCCCCCCACAAGCGCTCTTCACGCCGGCGCGCCCTCGACGGGCGCTCGCTCGGCCTCCGAGGCGGCCACCTCGGGGTTCGTCTTCGTTCTGCTCTATCTTCCGTTCGGCCTCGCGTGGGCGCTCAGTGTAGTGCCCACGCTGTCCTACCTCGTCGCCTGGGCGGGATCCATCTGGATTCTCGTCCTGACAATCTCAGGGACGGTCAAGCCGCTCCCGTCTGATCGGTCAACGTTTGATCAGGTCATGCGACCTATTATCCTGACACAGATCATATTTGTATTCTATAATTTTGTAACATCTATATTCATGTTTATTGATATACATGGATATTATTACTTCAGCAAGGTGTCGATGATGCCTGTCTCCGAATCTTTGATCCAGCTGACGGCTGAGGCCCAACGGTACTACGTCCTCGCCCACGCTGGGGTCGCAACCGGGATGCTACTGTTCATGGACTACCGGAAGGGAGGGGAGTGGGTGGTCCGCCCCATGAGAAACCCCGTGACGTTTCTGCTCCTCCTCTCGGGGGGCGGCTTCGCAACCGCGGCTTTCTTGGGTGGCGGCCTCAGTCAGATCGCGGAACGGGCGTCCCAAGTCGGGCTCGTCGCCTCCGTACTCGCTCTGTCCCTGGCGATTCCGACTCGGCAGACTGGGCTCCTACTCGTCTCCGGGACCGTCTACGGTCTGAATATGATGGATGCGTTTCTAAGTGGGTTCAAGGAGAACGTGCTCGTCATGTTGATGCTAGCTGCCATCTTTATGTATCCGCACGCGAAGAAAACGGTGACAGTTATGGGGCCCTTGATTCTTATAGGAGCGTTGATCATTCTGCCTACATTCGCTAACGTATTCAGGTCGCAGAACTGGTACGGAACCGCAAGTAAAGAGGAAGCTGCCACAACCGCTCTCGAAACCATCCAGAGCGGTGAACAGGACATGTGGGCGACCAACTGGGACTTTCTCACCGGACGGATCTCGGAAATCGGCCTCTTCACCCGATACCTGGCGTCGCTCCACACGACGGGGCAGCACTACGGGACGGCGATCCTCAGTCAGACGGCGTCCAGTATAATCCCGCGTACGTTCTGGCCTGACAAGCCGGTCACGGAGCGAGTCGTGATGGAGAGGGTGTATGACAACGGCATCGTATCGCGCGCCTCCGACGTGTCCGCGAAACCCCAGTACGTCGTCGATGGGTACCTGTCGTTTGGGGGGTGGGGTGTGCTCCTTGCGGGGCTTGTGTTCGGCATAGTGGCCGGAACTGCATCGCAGGTCTGCGAGAGGTTCTTTGGCGGGTATTTCTGGGGAACAGGACTCGTATATACGTCCTTCTTCGTAGTTCTATGGAAGGGAAATGCGTTCGAATATTTTTTCAACACTCTGATTTGGGGTTTCGTCCTCCTGATCCCCCTTTTCTATTTGGCCCGGTCGACCGGTATACTGATTCGCCGTGACACCGCCGCCACGTCTGCGCCGACAGCGGACGTCGCCGCCGGGCGAATGCGGGCGTTTTGGGCTCCCCAGTAACGATGCCCGGAGGCCACCATGCTGCTCCGGTCGCGGTCGTCCACACGACGGACTCACTCGGCACGCACCAGGGGGGGCCGCCGCGCACGATCTCCGCCCTCGCCACGGGCCTGGGGCACCTCGGCGCTCGCGTTCGTGTCGTCGCGTTTGGAGACGGCGCGGACGTCATCACCCCGGACCCCCAGCATGCAGAGGTGGAGTTTGTCCCTCGAGGCCGGGCGAGGGCTGAGAGGTTCCAAGACGCCACGCTTGCGGGCGGCCCGATGGTCGTCCACGACCACGGCCTCTGGCTCGCGTCCAACCGCGCGTCGGCGGCGGCGGCCACCCGTGGGGGTCTTCCACGCGTCGTCTCCACCCGAGGGATGCTCGAGCCGTGGGCCCGGCGTCACCACCGGTGGAGGAAGAGCGCGGCGTGGCACGGGTTCCAGAGGCGCCACCTCCAGCGGGCCTCCGTGCTCCACGCCACGGCCGACGCCGAGGCCGACGCCCTCCGCGAGATCGGCCTCTCCTCTCCGATCGCCGTGATCCCGAACGGGGTCGCGCTCCCCGACGCCACGGCGCCTCATTCCGGCGGGCGTCGCAGGACCCTCTTCCTGTCGCGGGTCCACCCCAAGAAGGGGCTGCCCCTGCTCTTGGATGCCTGGGCGGAGGTCAAGCCGGAGGGGTGGGAGCTCGTGATCGCGGGGCCGGACGAGGGGGGGCATCGGGCCGAGCTGGAGACGCAGGTTACTCGGCTGGGCCTGGACGGCGTCGAGTTCTCCGGAGCGGTCCCCGACGACGAGAAGTGGGCACTGTACCGGTCTGCCGACCTGTTCGTCTTGCCGACGTACAGCGAGAACTTCGGCGTCGTCGTCGCGGAGGCGCTCGCCTCGGGGCTCCCCGTGCTGACGACGACCGGGGCCCCGTGGGCGGAGGTCGAGTCTCACGGGTGTGGCTGGTGGGTTGAGCCTACGCCGCGCCCAGTTAGGGATGCCCTCTCGGACGCGGTGTCGCGGACGGACGCGGAGCGCCGAGCAATGGGCCTCCGGGGCCGGTCGCTCGTCGCGTCCCGCTACGACTGGGACGCAATCGCCGCCCAGATGCTCGAAGTCTACGAGTGGGCCCTCGGCCGGAGGCCCACCCCCCCGAGCACCTTGCGCCATTAGTGACTACCCCAGTTCGCGATACCTAGTCATCCGGATCGATCCCCAGGACATTCAAGGCGAGTAAACTGCTATGCGCCATACTGTGGCAGGGCCGGTGACTGCACCCCCCCAAGCTCCGGGCCTCCCGGAGGCCTCTGCTCACACTCCCTGGATCTCCCCCCGTGTCGGACTCATCTCTCGCCCTCCCGGTTGAGCAACGAGCTGTGGGCCTGGTTCAGGCCTCCGAGGCCGGTTTGCCTGCCGTCGACGTGAGATCAGAGGAGGCCCTGGACATCGCGTCGAACCGTTCAGCGCGCAAGTACACGCGACGGGAGATGGCGCTCCGCGTGCTGTGGATCCCCGGGCAATACCTCCTCCGGTGGAGCCCTCGGCCCGCGTTTGGGTGGCGGCGGTTCGTCCTCCGCCTGTTCGGGGCCCGAGTCGGCGAGCACGCCCACGTCCACAACTCGACCCGGGTCACCATGCCTTGGAACTTGGTCCTCGGCGAGTGGGCAGGCGTCGGTGAGGACGTCCTGATCTACAACCTCGGTCCCGTCGACATCGGCCCGCGGGCCACGGTGTCCCACCGCGCCCACCTGTGCGCAGGCACCCACGACTACCGCCAGCCGGACCTCCCGCTCCTGAAGCCAGCCGTTCACGTGGGCGCTCAGGCGTGGGTCTGCGCCGACGCCTTTGTCGGTCCCGGCGTGACGGTGGGGGAGGGGGCCGTCGTCGGTGGGGCCGCCGTCGTGACCCGGGACGTCCCGGCCTGGACCATCGTGGCCGGCAACCCCGCCCGTCACATCAAAGACCGCATCCTAGACACGAATGTCCGCTCACACCGCTAGCATCGAGGCCCCGCTGGGCCTGAAGGTCTTCCCTCGCCCGAGGGATCCCCAGGAGGTCGGCGCCGACCGTCGCCCGCGGCCCGAGCGCGTCGACGTCGCGCCCACAGCGCTGGGCCACGGCGACGTCCCCGTCACCGTCCTGGTGGCGGCGAAGAACGAGGAGGTCAACCTGCCTCGTTGCCTGTCCGCGCTCACCCCCGCCGCTCGCGTCGTCGTGCTCGACTCCCGCAGCACGGACGCGACGGTGGCCCAGGCCGCGTCGTATGGGGCGGAGGTGGTCCAGTTCGACTACAAGGGCTCGTACCCGAAGAAGCGACAGTGGGCGCTCGAAACGCTCGACCTCCAGACGGAGTGGGTCTTCCTCCTCGACGCCGACGAGGTGGTCCCGGAGGCGTTGTGGGACGAGATCCGGGCCGTCACGTCGGACCCCCGGGCCTCCGACGGCTACCTCGTCACCAAGGGGTTCCACTTCCTCGGCCGCGCGTTCACGTTCGGGGGCTTCTCGTTCGACGCGCTCCTGCTTTTCCGGACCGGCAAGGCCCGGTTCGAGCACCTCGTCGACGACCCCGCGTCCGCCCTCGACATGGAAGTCCACGAGCGGGTCATCGTCGACGGGACCGTCAAGTCCCTCAAGACGCCGCTCGTCCATGAGGACTTTAAAGGGCTCGAGGCCTATATCCGGCGTCACAACCAGTACTCGACGTGGGAGGCCAGGCTCCGCCACTCGTATCTGAACGGCGGGTCCTACGGCACCCAGAGCGTCCAGGCCCGCCTGTTCGGGAACGCCCAGGAGCGCCGGCGCTTCCTGAAGAAGGTCGCCATCCGGACTCCGTTCGAGCCCCTGCTGTGGTTCCTCTACCACTTCATCCTCCGGGGGGGATTCCTGGAGGGGCGTGCCGGTCTGATCGCGAGCCAGATCCGAGCCAGCTACATCTCTCAGGTCCGGGCCAAGATGTACGAGCTGGGGATGGACGCCCAGGCGGAGCCGGGCGGCGCCACGTCTCGCCCTGGGCCGACGCCGATCACATGGTCGCGATCGACGCCGGCGGTCAGAGCTCGGCCGGCGTAGGTCAGTCTGGGAAGACGACGTCGGAGGGAATCGGCCGGACGGCCGCCTGCCAAGTGATGCTCACCGAGGAGGTCCCCGAGAACGTGAGCCGGAGCACCGGCTTGTCTTCGTCCCCGACGTTCGTCCACCCCGTAAAGCGGCTGGCGCTAGCGCCGCCGACGGTCACGTACGAGGCGTCGAGCGGCTCCCACAAGAGGTTGACGGGGACGTCGACGTAACGCCCGTTTGGTCCGTTCGAGAGGGGAGCAGAGGTCAACGCCCCCTCGTCCTCCGACGTCCGGCCGTTCGACGAGTTCGTGACGCCCTGGAGGTACTGGATGTCCTTGAGAGCGCTCGACCCATACCGCCACCGGTCGAACGACACGTCGCGCCAGAACACGCGGTACCTGGCGGCGGCGTCCATAGAGAAGTGCTCCACCTTCAAGGGGTAATCGACGTTGATGAAGTCCATATCGGAGAGGAACACGTCAGCGCCTGCTCCGGGCTCGCTCATCCAGATGCCTAGAGGGCGCTTTGCACGCTGTTGCCCTTCGGCTTGGAACACGAACACGCCATCAGGGGACTGGGTCCTCACTTGGTACACGGCACCCCATTCGTTCCCGCCAGTGTTATCCGGGACGCTAAGCCCCGTCACTCGAACATTTCCGGCGTACGACGTGTTGATCTGGGAGACGCCTCCCCCCTGAATTTGTGCGTTCTCGAGAACGAACGATGACGTTGGGGTCGCGCTGTTGCCTCTAGAGTTGACGAGCGTGACGTAGCGATTCGACTCGCCTGGCTCTCCTAGAAGTACTGTGACGTCTCGAACAATTTTGGGCCCTCTGTGATACCCAATAAGATTTCGAGTAGGGATGGCATTATCTGATGCGTTTCTGAGATCAATTGTTACACCTTCGATAAGTATGTCCTCTCCAAAGAAATGGTGGGCTTCATTGGGTGTAAAAAAGACGGATGGATCTGGAGCAGTATTGCGATGCTCGAGAAGGCCAAGAATTTCTGGATCAAGTCGAGGATATGGATTTGTAACGATATCTCTAAATACAACATTCTTATAGTGGCCTTGGTATTGCTCTACAGGCGCCTTCCAAGAAAATCCATAAATCTCAATACCATTTATGAATGTTCCGGGTCCAGTTGGTACACCATACATAATATGATTGCGTGCGCTATTTCCAAGTAGTATATCTTTGCTATTGCCAAAGTGACATCTGTCACTGGACAGCAAAATGTTGCCACCAAAGTCATGAATATGAGTGTTGATCAGGGCGGAGTTAGATTCGAGCGGAACGTCTCTCGTATTATGAGATGCTACAAATCCATTCCAGTGAGCCGTATTCTGGAGAAGCTCGTCGACCATGCTGAACCCCTCGTACGTCGAGATCCCAGCTGCTGATCTGTACTGGTTATCAAAGACGTAGTCGTTCTCTTCAAGATTCCCGTCGATCTCTACGTCAACGATCCGGTCACTGACCGACTTCCTCCCGTGGCGGAGCACCACCATGGGAGATCCCAGCACGTCCCTCTCCGACAGAGGAGAAGAGAAGGCGTCGTCGGTCTCGTCCCGAACGGCCCAGTAGTGCCACGGGGCCCCCTCTTTCACGCGGAGCCCCTGGCCGTCGCGGACGCCGTCCTGCTCGCCTTTCAGCACAGTACGCTCTTGCGTCTCGATGACACCGGCGTAGTGGTACATCCCACGCAGCACCACATAGTGCTCGGTATCGGTGGCCACCGCCTTGGTCTCGGCCGACTCGAGTGCCCACGAGATGGCGTCGGTCGCGTCGTCGCCGTCGGGCCGAGCTCCCCACCACTCCGGGCGGACGTAGGCGGTCGTCGTCTGCTGCTCGAGCGTGACCGGCTCGATGATGCGCTCGAGGCGGAGGTCGGAGGTGCTGAACCGGTATTCGATGGTGTGGTCAAAGCTGTTGTTTCCGTCGTACTTCCTTGCGAAGCTCCTCATCGGGGAGTTGATCTCGACTCGGCCGTTCGCCGGATCGAAAATTTTCTCTCCAGCCTTTTCGCCTCCGTGGCCGTGGAGTTGGAAGGCGTCGTAGCACCCGTCGCCGCTCGTGGTGGTCGGGTCGGTGGGCGCCCCGGCGGTGCTGTGGCAGAGCCGGAACGACTCCCACTGGATCGATGAGCCGTAGAGCGTGACGTTGAACGCGGTCGCGTACGGCTCGCCCGCTTGCGTGTGCTCGGTCGGGACGAAGCACGTGCCGCCGTCGGGGACGCACCCGGACTCCGTGACGCGCAAGACGCCCTGGCCCCCGTCGTCCTCGGCGCGGAACCCGCGGACGGTCACCTCCTGGCCGGGCGCGAGCCCAGTCAATGCGATCGCCTCGGCGATGGTGGCCACCTCCATCGACGGGGACGGCGCGGCCGACGGGTAGAGGAGGGTGCTCGCCTCGGAGAGACGGACCTTGTACCCTCGGCCCGGGTCGAGGGTCGTGAGGGCTGGTCCGCCCGACGTGGTCGGGTAGGCCCGGCCGGACCCGTCCTCGACCCGTTCGAGGGCTCCCTCAAGCGAGACCAGCGCGTCCTCGACCTCCGCAGGCGCCTCCAGGAAGTACGGGATCCAGTTCCACCCCGCCTCCAGCTCGACCGGGGCCTCCGGTGCGATCAGGGCCCCAGACACGGTGATCGTGAACGCCCCCCGCGCCTGGACGAGCAGGGACTGGCCCCACTCCCAGGCCGTCAGGTTCTCGATCCCGTACGACGGGGCGAACACCGCACCTCGCGAGTCCTTGATCAGGACGATGTCGTCGGCGTTGGCGTGGAAGATGGCGTCGAGGGACGGGTCGTCGGGGTAGACGCGGAGGGAGACGAGGTTGGGCCCCTCGACGAACGAGACCTCCTGAGTGGCCGGAGGGCCGGTCACGGGGCCGGTCGCCGGCGGGGCCTGTGCGGAGGCCGCGCTGGCGAGGCAGATGGCGACGAGGGCCAACGTGGCGACGAGCGAGAGAAGCGGGCGCATGCGGGTGGGGGGGACGGTCGGCATGAGGAGTTCGGACCGGCGAGGCATCAGCCACGTCGGCTCCTCTCTTAAATGGGTCGTACGGGCCGATAAGCGTGAAGCTCTTACGCTCATCGACCCGACCTGCCAGGGCGTACGGGGCGGCGGCTCGGCAAAGTCTTACTTTGAGACGGCGACGGAGAGGTCCGCCGCGTCACCCACGATCAGGTCTCCCACCACAAGATGACCCCCTCGCGTTTTCTGTCCGCTCTGCGGAATGTACCCCGGCCGTTCCGAATCCTGCCAGCGAAGGGGGCCGTCTTCGTCGCGGCTCTGCTGTTGGCCCCGCTCGCACACGCCCAGCGCGCGACGAGCACCGAGTGGTTCCCGCTCGATGTCGGGACCAGTTGGGTGTACCGGTCTCTAAATGGGACGACCCTCCACCGGCAGGTCCTCCCAGACCCCGCGGGGATCCCCGAGCGCGCGCTGGTAAAGGACGTGTTCGCGGACGCCGGCGGCGGCCTCCTCAGCTCCCGGGAGTTCGTGGTCCGAGTCCGGGAGTCGACGGGGATGTGGTTCACGCTCCGACGCGACGACCCGTCGTCGCGCCTGAGTCCGTGCCCGATCCCGCGGAGGATCCTCCCGACGGCGTCTTGCCTAGGGGAGGAGAGCCGCCGGAAGACGCTGGAAGGGGACGGCCCGGTCCTCGTGGGGACGGAGCTCCTCGACCGGGAGACCCTGACCTACGTGTCCGAAACGGGCTTTGGCATCGCTGTGTACGCCCGGGGGATCGGCCCCGTCCTGTTCAATGAGGGGACCAGCGTGTACGTCCTCGACTCCTTCGAGGAAGGCGGGTCCTTCCAGGAGCTGGTCGGCCCCGCGAACGCGGAGACCGTTCAGGGCGTGTCGGTGTGGCCCACCCCCACGGCGGGGCCGGTCACGCTCCAGTACTCCACGGAGGCCGACGGCCCGCTGTTCGCCGACGTGTTCGACGCCCTCGGGCGGCGGATCATGGACGTCGAGTTGCCCCCCGGCCCGGGGACCCAGACGGTCCGGCTCGACCTCCCCCGTGGGTCCGGCGCGGTGATCGTGCGCGTGCGCTCGGAGACCGAGACGATCGGGACCGCCCGCACGGTCCAGGTGCGCTGAGCGGGGGGCGTTTCCTCCGGGAATGATCCTCCTGTCGACCTCGCCTCCGGCCTCTGGAGCGGTCGCCGCGAGGAGGCGCTTCGCAACGGAGCCGACGTCCTCAACGCTAAGACGGCCGGTCTCTCGTGGAGACCGGCCGTCTTGGGTACGCCCGAGAGGATTCGAACCTCTGACCTTTGGTACCGGAAACCAACGCTCTATCCAACTGAGCTACGGGCGCGGCGCAGCCCCAAGATACGGCGGCCCCCCGGGCAGGCAAGCCCCTCCGCCTCGCCAAGAGCCTGTGAACCGCACGCCGGACGGCCCGCGCCCCTTCGCCCGGCCCTGGCCGTGAGTTGCCGACCTGTTCACGGTGCCCAAGGCCACAATCCCCTAGTCTAGAGGGCTTCGCCTCCCGACGCCCGTGCCCGTCCGCATCGCCTCCGTCGACCCCGGGTCGCCGGCCGAGACCCTCGGCTGGGCGCCGGGCGACCAGATCCTCGCCGTCAACGGCGAGCCGGTCGAGGACGAGCTCGACTTCCGGTTCAAGACGGCCGAGGAGACGCTGGCGCTGAAGGTCCGGAAGGGCGGGACGCTCGTTGAGGAGACCGTCGAGCGGAAGGACGGCACCACGCTGGGCGTCGAGCTCGAAGAGTTCCGGATCAAGACCTGCGGCGACGACTGCGTCTTTTGCTTCGTTGACCAGAACCCGGTCGGGCTCCGGGACACGCTGTACTTCCGCGACGGCGACTTCCGGATGTCGTTCCTCTACGGCAACTACATCACGGTCACCAACCTGCGCGACCGCGACCTGGAGCGGATCGTCGAGCAGCGGCTGAGCCCGCTCTACGTCTCGGTCCACTGCACCGACGACGACGTCCGCGCCGAGATGATGGGGCACCGGACGCTCCGCGACCGCCAGGCCGAGAAGCTCCGCTACCTCGCCGACCACGGCATCGAGCTCCACGCCCAGATCGTCCTCGTGCCCGGGTTCAACGACGGCGGCCAGCTCGTCAAGACGATCCTCGACCTGTACGACTTGCGGGAGCAGCTGTACTCGGTCAGCGTCGTGCCGGTCGGGCTGACCGAGCACCGGAAGGCGCTCGCGTCGCTCCGCCCCGTCTCGCCGTCCGAGGCCCGCCAGCTCGCGCGCCAGGTGGCCCGGTGGCAGCGGTCCTTCCGCGCCGAGATCGGCCGCGGCTTCGTCTACCTCTCCGACGAGGTCTACCTCTTGGCCGGCCTCGACTTCCCCGACGAGGCCGACTACGACGGGTACCCGCTGATGGAGAACGGGGTCGGGATGAGCCGCGATTTTTTGGACGAGCTGGCGTTCCAGGCCGAGGACTTCCCCGACGCCCTGCCCGAGCCGCGGCGCGTCACGCTGGTTTCGGGCGCCCTGACGGCCCCACTCCTGGACACCCGCGTCCGCCCGCTGCTGGAGCGCGTGGACGGGCTCGACATCGACGTCGTGACGTGCCGGAACCGGCTGTTCGGCGACGTGGTGACGGTGAGCGGGCTGCTCAACTTCAAGAGCTTCGTCGCCGAACTGGCGCCTCGGGCGGAGGCCGGGACGTTGGGCGACTTGGTGGTCTTGCCGCCGGACTGCGTCAACTTCGAGGGGCTGTTCCTCGACAACCGGCCCGGCCAGATGACGCCCGACGACCTGAGCCGCGCGCTCGGCGGGGTCGAGGTGGTCGTGTTCGACGGCGACTGGGGCGGCTTGGTCGAGCGGCTGGCGGAGCCGGTCACGGCCTGACCCCGCGTACGCGGTGAATCCCGGCACGGCTTCGGCCCGTTGAGGGCGCTCGCTCCGAACCCGTCGTGACCGACCCCTCGCTCCAGCCCGCCCCTCCGTCCCTGGCCGACCTCGCGGCCGAGGCGTCCGCCCCTCCGGCCATCGTCGACGCCTGGCCGGAGGCCACGCCGAGCCGGCTGACCGGGTGGCTCGAACGGAACCAGTTCCACCCGATCCTGGCGGCGTTCTTCGTGTTCGTCGCCGCGTTCCTGCTGTTCCAACTCGTCGTCGCCCCAATCGTGCTGGCGGTCGGCGTGGCGTGGGACGTGATCCGGGAGGGCGGGGGAGAGGCGCCTGACATGTCCGCGATCCTGGAGCAGCTGACGACGAACGGCCGGCTGATGATGACGGCCAACACCGTCGGCCAGGTCGTCGGGTTCGGGCTGTTCGCGCTCGTCGTGGCCCGGCTCCACACGCCCGACGCCCGCTCGTTCTTGCGGATCCGCCGGCCGGACGGGCCGGCGCTCGGGCTGGCAGCGCTCGGGTGGGCCACGATCTACCCGGCCGTGATCTGGACCGGCCAACTCAACGAGCGCGTCCCGATGCCCGACTGGCTCCGCCAACTCGAGCAGCAGCAGGTGGACCTGTTGGAGGGGCTGCTGCTCGGCGGCGAGCTGTCGACGGTGTTCCTCTTCGTGGCGCTCGCCATCACGCCGGCGATCTGCGAGGAGCTCCTGTTCCGGGGCTACCTCCAGCGTCAGGTCGAGCGGAGCTGGGGGACGGTCGCCAGCATCGTCGTCGTCGGCGTGCTGTTCGGGCTGTACCACCTGCGGCTGAGCCAGGCCGTCCCGCTGTCGCTGCTCGGCATCTACCTCGGCTTCGTCGTCTGGGCGACGGGGAGCCTGTGGGCCGGCGTGCTCGTGCACCTGCTGAACAACGGGTTCGCGGTGATGGCCACGGCTTACGCCCGCACCTCGCCCGACCTCGACCTCGAGTCCATCGAAGCGGTGGGGGTGCCGTGGTATGTTGGGCTCCTCGGCCTGGTGCTGACGGCCGTGGTGGCCCGGGCCCTCGTCGCGCGGCGCCAGTCGGTCGTCGGCCTGACGCCGGACTCGCAGCCGGTCCGAGCCGCGCTCCCATCTCCGACCCTCTCCTCGCCCATCCCATGAAAGAGCCCGCCAGCACCCCCCACGACGACACGCCCGACGCCCGCGCCCAGCGCACCTACGAGGGCTGGATCTCGGTCTTCGAGTGCTCGACCGACTTCGAGGCCGACCTCGTCCGCGACCGCCTCGACGAGGAGGGGATCGCCGCCGTCGTCCTGACGCAGCGGGACCACTCGTTCAACCTGACCGTCGGCGACCTCGCGCCGGTCCACGTCATGGTCAAGCCGGAGGACGAGACCGAGGCCCGGGGCATCCTGGACCGCGCGCCGCTCTCGGACGCCGAGCTCGAGGAGGCCGCCATGTCCGCCGACGTCATGGCCCCGGACGCGCACGACCCGGTCTCGGAGGCCCGCCTCGACTCGGGCATCGACGAGATCAGCCTCGACGTCCCCGACGACGACGAGGACGTCTAGGTGTCGAACTTTGCCCAGCGCGTTCTGACCGGGCTGGTCGGCGCCGCGCTCGTCGTGGGCGCCGTCTGGGTCGGCGGCTGGGTGTTCGCCGTGCTCATCGCTGGGGTGGCCGGAGCGGCTCAGTTCGAGCTGTACCGCCTGGTCAAGGCCGGGGGCGCGGACCCGCTCGTCCCGCTCGGGCTCGGGCTCGGGGCCGTGGCGACGCTGTGGCCCTTGGTCCCAGGCGCGGGCCTGGCGCTCGGGGCGGGCCTCGTCGCCGTGCTCGTCGGCGTCCTCTACCTCCGTCGGGCGACGCCGCTCGCCGACGCCGCCGGCACCGCGTTCGGCATCCTGTACCCGTGCCTGTTGGCGAGCAGCCTGCTCGTCTTGCGGTTCGCCGACGCCCCCACCTGGAGCGACCCCGATCGGTTCTGGATCACGACGGCCGTCCTCTTCAGCGTCTGGGGCGCCGACTCGTTCGCCTACCTCGCCGGCCGGGCCTTCGGGAGGACGCCCCTCTTCGAGCGCGTTTCCCCGAAGAAGACCTGGGAGGGGGCCGCCGGCGGCGCGCTCGGCGCGTTCGCCCTCGTGGCCGTATTCAAGCTGACCGTGCTCGGGCAGGCCATCTCGTGGCTCGACGTCGCGGTGATCGCGCTCGCGAGCGGCGTGCTCGGGCCGTTCGGCGACTTGGCCGAGAGCTTGTTCAAGCGGTCCGTCGGCGTCAAGGACTCGGCAACGTGGCTGCCGGGCCACGGCGGGCTGCTCGACCGGATCGACGCGACGCTCGTTGCCGTCCCCGTCATCGTGATCTACCTCGAGCTGGCGCACGGCCTGCTGTAGCGGTCGTGCCGTCACCTCGGGCGCTGCCGGGCTGGCTCGAGCTCGTCGCAGGGATGACCTCGCCATCGACCCCGAGATCGGTAGGGACACCATGCATGGTGTCCCCACGACTCACGTGAGGAGGGGGTGAAGCCTGGACGGGATGCCGCAGTGCGGAAACTCACGTTGCCGCACCGCGTCATAACCTCCGACACCGCCCCCCGCCATGCCCCGACTCATCAAACGCTACGGGAGCCGCAAGCTCTACGACACGGCCGAGAGCCGCTACGTCAGCCTCGACGAGGTCGCCGGGTTCGTCCGCGACGGCGACGAGGTCGAGGTGCTCGACAACAAGTCGGGCCGGGACGTGACGGCGACGATCCTGACCCAGATCATCTCGGAGGAGGGCCGGAACGGGCGGAGCCTGCTCTCGGCCCACTTCCTCCACGACCTCTTGCGCGTCGGCGAGCGCGCGCTGAAGGCCGGCGAGCGGGCCGTCGAGACGAGCCTGACCCAGGCCCGCCGCGGCGTCGACGACCTGGCCACTCGGGCCGTCGACCGGATCCGCCCCGGCGGGCTCGTCGGCGAGGTCCGCGACGAGATGGACCGGCTCCGCGCCCGCCTCGACGGCCTCGAACGCTCGCTCGCCGACCTCGACGACGAGACCTCTTCCACCGACTAGTCCCCCCGTCCGGCGCCCGCCGGACCCACCCCCCAACGACCATGGCTACCAAGACTGCCACCAAGACCCAGGACCTCCGCAAGGAGATCAAGAAGACGGCCGACGACGCCGTCACCACGGCCAAGACGACCGTCGAGTCCGTCCAGCGCGACCTGACCGACGCCGCCGGCGACGTCCAGGACGCCGTCCAGAAGGTGTTCCTCGCCGGACTGGGCGCGCTCGCGCTCGCCGAGGAGGAGGGCTCGAAGGCGTTCAAGAGGCTCGTCAAGAAGGGCGAGAAGGTCGAGCTCCCTGGGCTCGGCATGGACCGCGTCCGGTCCATCCGCCAGCAGATCGACAGCGAGACCGAGAGGGCGACCGACGCTGTCAAGGGCCGCGTCGAGGACGCGAAGTACGTCGCCGGTGAGACGGCCGACAAGGCCGAGACCCAGCTCAGCGAGACCGTCTCCGCCGTCATGAAGCGGCTGGGCGTCCCCACGCGCGACGAGATCTCGGAGCTGACGGCCAGCGTCGAGCGGCTCACGACCCACATCGAGCGGCTCAAGGAGGAGCGGACCCACTCGACCGAGCTCACGATGGAGGCCGTCGGCGGCGGCTGGTACGAGGTCCGGCTCGGCGACGTCGTCGTGGAGAAGGTCCAGGGCAAGGAGGAGGCCGAGAAGGTGCTCGTCCGCGTCCAGGAGCAGCGCGCGTAACGTCCCCCCGGACGGCCGCCCGCGGGCGGGTGCGGACCCCCCGTGCCCGCCCGCGGCGTGTCCGGCCCCCATCCGGCCCTCGCCATGCAACTCGCTGACCACCACCGGACCGGCTACGTCGGCCTCGCGCTCGCGGGCGGCGGGCCGGAGGGCGCCATCTACGAGATCGGCGTCCTGCGCGCGCTCGACGACGCGCTCGACGGGCTCGACCTCAACGACGTCCGGGTCACGGTCGGCGTGTCGGCGGGCGCGTTCGTGGGGGCCTCGCTGGCGAACGGCGTCACGACGGCCCAGATGGTCCGGTCCGTCGTGGGCGAGGAGCCGGGCGAGCACCCGTTCCGGCCCGAGATGTTCATGTCGCCGGCGTTCGGCGAGTACGCCCGGCGCGGGCTCCGGCTTCCGGGCCTCATCTACAGCGCGCTCAGGACGGTCGTGACCGAGCCGGAGGCGTCGAGCGGCCTGGTGTCGGAGCTGATCGGCCAGCTCAGCCGGGCCCTGCCGGTCGGCGTGTTCGACAACGCGCCGCTGCGGAACTACCTCGCGACCCTGTTCGAGGTGGAGGGCCGGACCGACGACTTCCGCCGGCTCCGCAACCCGCTCTACGTCGTCGCGACGGACCTCGACTCGAGCGAGACCGTCGTGTTCGGCGGCGAGCACGCGGACCACGTCCCGATCTCGCTGGCGGTCCAGGCCTCGACGGCGCTGCCCGGGCTGTACCCGCCGGTCGAGATCGAGGGGCGCCACTACGTCGACGGCGTCCTCAACAAGACGGTCCACGCCTCGGTCGCCTTCGAGCACGGCGCGGGCCTGGTGATCTGCGTCAACCCCATCGTCCCCGTCGACACGGCCCACGCCGTCGCCGACGGGGCCATGCGGCGGGGCCGGCTCACCGACCGCGGGATGCCGGGCGTGATGAGCCAGACGTTCCGGACGTTGATCCACAGCCGGATGGGGACGGGCATGGCCTCGTACCGCGACCGCTACGCCGGCGCCGACCTCGTCCTGTTCGAGCCGCGCCGCGACGACTACCGGATGTTCTTCACGAACGTGTTCTCGTTCGCCTCGCGCAAGGAGGTCGTCGAGCACGCCTACCGCTCGACGCTGGAGCAGCTCCGCGACCGGGCCGCCGAGGTCGGGCCGGTGTTGGAGCGGCACGGGCTCCGTCTGCGCACGTCGGTCCTGGCACGCGAGCGGTTCGACGTGTGGGAGAGCGTCGGGCTGTCCGGCGAGCGCGCCATCCTGCCCTCGACCGAGACCACGCGCGACCTGCGCGACGCGCTGGCGGACCTGGGCGACCTGCTCGGCTAGACGCCGCCGAGCCGGAGGTGGTCAACCACACGTCGGACGCCGGGCGTGCGCGTGACCACGGCCAGCACGTCCTCCCGGACGGCGGCGGACGCCAGCGTCCCGTACAGCGACACGGCCCCGTCGTGGACGTAGACCGTGAGGCCCCGGACGTCGGCCCCGGCCGCGCCGATGCCGTCGTGGAGCCGCCGCGCCAGCGACTGGTCGGTCGTCGTCTTGGCTCGTGCTGCCTGGTGGCGGTCGACGAGCGCGCGGAGGGCGGGGGGGAGGCCGGAGCCGAGGACCTGGGCGCTGACGGGCACGAGCGTGGGGGGAGGTGCCCTCCCGTCGCGCAATCGACGTGCCAGCGCGGCCGACCCCCCGCGAGGCGGCCCGACGGCGGTGACCCGCCCGCTGCCCGCTCCGTTCTGAAATGGGCCACTCCCTTAAAACCGCTGGCCGAAGCCGCCCGTCCGCACGGTCGAGTTGGGGACGTCGAGCCGCAAGAAGTCGCGCAAGAACCCGCTCTTGACGTAGAGCGAGACCGAGAACGACTTCGTGATCCCGATGGGCTGCCAGTCGACCGACATCTCCCAGCAGTGGAGGTCGCGCCGCAACCCCAACCGCGTCGTCGTGATCTCGAGCGATGTCAGGTCGACGCCGGAGCTCCCGGTGAGCGACCAGTTCGGCGTGAGCCGCGCGTTGAACTGCTGGACGCCGAGGGTCGCCAGCGTCCGGCCGTCGCCGGAGGCCGTTGCCGCGGTCCGGCTCAGCGTGAGCCCGAGCGCGACCGACCACGGCGCGGCGTAGTCGAGATAGCCGACCGTCGCGCTCCGGGGGACGACCGAGCCCGGGTCGTACGGGTCGCCCAGGACCGGCGCGCCCCGGACCGGGCGGACGTCGCTCGCGTCGGCCCGCCGGCCCGACTGGAAGCTCCGGCTGACCTGCAAGCTCGCGTTCGTCAGCCGGAGCGGCCGGCCGGTCGTCTCGAAGTACGTCACCGGCGACGCCGTGACGAGCGTGTCGACGGCGTAGGCCGAAAAACTCGCGCCGCCGCTCGCGTTGACGCCGAACGCCGTCGTCGTGAACCGGGCGCTGACGGGGCGGAACGGCTCGCGCTCGGCCGCGAAGTTGTAGCCGCCCGTCAGGCTCAGCGACAGCAACTGCCGCGTCTGCCGCGTCTCCTCGCCCGTCGAGTCCGTCCGGACGGTCCGCCCGACGAAGGCGTTCTGGACGGAAAAAGAGAGCGACCGCGTCGGGTCGGTCGGGATCGACGGGTTGATGGCGTAACGCCGGGTCCGGCCCGTCGAGTCGACCTGGACCTCGTCGACGAAGCCGAGCCGGGCGTAGTCGGGCTCGAACGAGAGCGAGGCCTGGGGCGTGATCGTGTGGCGGATCCCGTCGAGCGCGCCGATCCGGATCGGGAACGTCCCGAACAGCTCGGTCGCGACCGACGCGCTGGCGACGAACCGCCGGAACGGCGTGAACCCGGGCTCGCGCGTCGGCACGGCCCGCTTCAGCACCGGGTCGTAGGTCTGGACGAGGGTCTCGTCGGTCCAGGTCTCGGTGTAGCTCAGGTTTGGCCCGAACGTCAGGTTGAAGCGCGGGACCGAGAACGCCGCGCTGATCGGGACGGACTGGGTCACGAGGTAGTCGAACCGTCGCGGGTCGCAGTCGGGGGCGTCCTCCGCGCACGTCGCCTGGCGGAAGGCGCTTGGGCGGAAGAGGGCGTCGAGCGCCGAGATGCCCGTCGAGTCGCTGATTGGCTGGAAGGCGAAGGCGTTCTGGGCGTTCGCCGTGTAGCTCAGGCTGATCTTCTCGTACCACCGGTCGTCGCGCCCGCGGCGGAACGGGAACAGCCGCTGCTGCGAGAACGCGAGCTGGGGCAACGTCGCCGTCGTCCGGTTGCCCGCGAAGTCCTGGAACGCCTGGGCCGAGAGGCTCAGCGACCGGCCGACGCTCGGCCACTGCTGGTTGTACTGGACCGACGACGTGGTCGAGGCCTGGATCTGATCGCTCACGTTGTCCGACACGAGCCGCTGGCTCACCGACTGCAAGTTGACGCTGGCCGTCAGCCGCTGGCCGGCGGGGAACGTCTGGTTGTGGCTCCACCGGAGCCCGAGCGGCGTCCGCGGCGCGAAGTCGGGGTCGGTCGGCTCGCCCGAGCGGATCCGCCCGACCTGGACGGCCACGTTGCCCGAGTAGGCGTAGCGGCGGTTGTAGCGGAGCTGGCCGTCGAGCTGGAACGAGGCCTGCGTCCCGACGCGGCCCGAGACCTGGGCGTCGAGGTACTCGCTGAGGGCCCAGTACCACCCGACGTCGTCGAGGTAGAGCCCGTAGACCGAGTCGCGGCCGTAGCGGAACGGGAGCGGCCCGCTCCGCCGGCCCTCGGCCGCCGGGAAGTAGCCGAACGGCAGGACGAGGGGCATCGGGATGCCGAGCAGCTTGAGCCGGACCGGGCCCGTGTAGACCCGCTCGCCGTCGACGATCTTCATCCGCCCGGCCTCGACGGCGTAGTGCGGGTGGTCGAGCTCGCACGTCGTGTAGGCCGCGCTCTGGGCGAACACGACGTGGGCGTCCTGCTGCTTCAGGATGCCGCCCAAGAGGTAGCCGTCCTCGATCTGGGTCCGCGCGCCGGTCACGCGGCCCCGGCCGGTCCGCAGGTTGTAGACGACCTCGCGGCCCGAGAACTGGCCCTCCTCGCCCTGGTACTGCGGCACGCCCGTCGCGCCCGAGTCCGTCGGCACGCCGGACGCGCGGAGCAGCTCGCGCGCCGTCTCGTAGTCGACGCGGCCGGCCGAGATCTGGGCCCCCTCGTACTCGGTCTGGACGTTGCCGAACAGCGACACCACGTCGCCCGGCCCGTCGTCGGCCGGGGCCCCGCGCGGCGCCAGCGTGACGCGGAGCGAGTCGGTCGCCGTGTAGCGGACGGCCCGGTCGAGCCCGCCCTCGGCCGGCGCCGCGCGCGGAACGGGCAGCGAGATCGGGGCCGCGTCCGCGGTGTCGGGCCGGGCCGCGAGCGCGTCGAGCGCCACGGGCGGGGGGCTCGCGACCGAGTCCGCCCGAGCGGAGTCCGGCGGTGCGTCCTGCGCCCGCGCCGACACGGCGAGCCCGAGGGCGAGGACGGCGAGCACGAGGCGGGGCATCCGTCCCGAACGCCGTTCGGGGCCGGATCGTGCGCGCGTCACCCGGCCGGGCGGTGGTCGTCCCGGTGGTCGTCGAGGTGCTCGAACACCAGCCGCGCCGCGCCCAGCATGGCCACGTCGTTGCCTCGTGTCTCCTGGACGATCTCGATGCCGTCGCACATCGATGGGATCACGCACCGGCCCATCGCCCGGCGCGCCGGGTCCAGCAGCAGGTCGCCCGCCTGCGACACCCCGCCGCCGACGACGATCTTTCGGATGTCGAGCAGGTTGACGACGGACCCGAGCAACACGCCCAGCTTGTGGCCGGCCCACGCGAGTACCTCGATGGCCGCCGGGTCGCCCGCCAGCGCCGCCGCGTGGACGTGCTGCGGCGTCACATCCCGGAGGTCGTGGCCGCCCGTCTCGTGGAGGCCCGTGTCCCGGGCCAGCAGCTGGTACCGCGCGTGGCGCGAGAGGAACCGCTGGCCGAGGTACGCCTCGATGGCGCCGGCCACGCCCGCCCGGTCGTACGGCCCTTCGTAGTCGATCGACATGTGGCCGATCTCGCCGGCCGCGCCCGTCGTCCCCCGGAACAGCCGGTTCTCGACGACGATGGCCCCGCCGACGCCGGTCCCCAGTGTGACCATGACGAACGAGTCGAACGGCTGGCCCGACCCGTAGAACGCCGAGCCGAGCGCGGCGGCGTTCGCGTCGTTCTCGGCGATGACCGGCCCGGCCACGTCGATGCCGGCGGCGCGGAGCCGGGGCCCGAGCGCGTCGGCGAGGTGGACCGTTTCCCAGCCGGGCACGTTGGGCGGCTTCGTGACCGTCGACCGGTCGAGCGAGACCACGCCCGGCGCCCCGACGCCGATGCCCTCGACGTGGCCGTGCGCCTCGAACCCCTGGACGACGCGCGCGACGCCCTCGACGATCCGGTCGAGCACGCGCTCCGGCCCGCTCTCGGCCTCCGTCGGCAGCACGGCCTGGCGGACGATCCCCTCGGCCCGCTCCACGAGCGCCACCTTCAGGTTCGTCCCGCCGAGGTCGACCCCGACCGCGTGTTCGGTCTCGGCACGGGCCATCTACTCGCCGGCCTCGACGCGGTAGACCCGCTCGCCCGGCCGCCGCATCCCGTACTCCTCCCGGGCCACCTCCTCCAGGAGCGCGTCGTCGAGCCCGGCGTCGAGCTGGGCCGCGAGCGCGCGGTTGTCGGCCGCGAGCTGCTCGTTCTCGGCCGTCAGCCGGTCGAGCTCGTGGGCGTAGCTCGCGCGGCGGTACACGCTGTGGCTGTCGAAAAAGGCGACCCACAGGCCGAGCCCGATGAGGCCCAGCAGCAGCGCGTTGCGACGGAGACGCTTGGTCATGGCGGCGAGGGGGGACGCCGGAAGGTAGCGCAGGGGAGGCGTGAGGCGTAGGCGATGGGCCGGTCTCTCCGCCGGGGTCTTGCAACGTGTCCTCCTGAGCGGAGCGGAGGATCTCAGCTCGGACCGTCGAGCCCAGAACGGACGACGTCGAGGGTGGAGAGTCCGGTGCTGAGATCCCCCGCCTTCGCGGGGGCAGGCTCTTCGCTGGCGCTCAGGATGACAACGGGGGAGGGCATCAGCCCCAATCCGCGGCCGAAAGAGATCCCCAGAGATCCCCGCGTCGTGTGTCTACTACCAGATTGCGGAGTTCTTGTACCCCTGCTCGCTTCACCTCGGCTTCCCTTGCGAGGTCCCCTCTCCCTGTGGGAGAGGGACAGGGTGAGGGGAGCGATGTCGCAAGCGGAGCGCCAACCTCCAGAGCTGGTACGACCTCACGGCTCATCGCTCACCGCTCGCGGCTCAGAACCGGAACGCCTCCATGCCGGGGTAGACCGCCGAGTCGCCCAGGAGCTCCTCGATCCGGAGCAGTTGGTTGTACTTGGCGAGCCGGTCGCTCCGCGAGGCCGAGCCCGTCTTGATCTGGCCGCACCCGCAGGCGACGGCGAGGTCGGCGATGGTCGTGTCCTCGGTCTCGCCCGAGCGGTGGCTCATCACGCTCGCGTAGGCGTAGCGGTGGGCCAGCTCGACGGCCTCGAGCGTCTCGGTCAGCGTCCCGATCTGGTTCGGCTTGATCAGGATGGCGTTGGCCGTGTCCTCGTCGATCCCCCGTTGGAGCCGCGTCGTGTTGGTCACGAACAGGTCGTCGCCGACGAGTTGGATCTGCTCGCCGACGCGCTCGGTCAGCGCGGCCCAGCCGTCCCAGTCGTTCTCGTCCATCGCGTCCTCGATCGAGATGATCGGGTACTCGTCGACCCAGCCGGCCCAGAACTCGACCATCTCCTCCGACGACAGCCGGCGGTCGGGGTCCGACTTGTAGAACACGTACTCCCCCCCGCCGTCGCCGGCGGGCTCGAACATCTCGGACGCCGCCGGGTCGAGCGCGATGTAGAGGTCGCGGCCTGCCTCGTAGCCCGCGTTGTCGATGGCCTCCAGGATGACCTCGATGGCCTCCTCGTTGCTCTTGAGGTCCGGCGCGAACCCGCCCTCGTCGCCGACGGCCGTCGAGTACCCCTTCTTCTTGAGCACCCGGGCGAGGTGGTGGAACGTCTCGACGCCCATCCGCAGGCCCTCCGAGAAGCTCTCGGCCCCGACCGGCATCACCATGAACTCCTGCAAGTCCACCGAGTTGTCGGCGTGCCGGCCGCCGTTGATGATGTTCATCATGGGGACGGGCAGGCGCCGGGCGTTGGCCCCGCCGACGTAGGCGTAGAGCGGGAGCCCGGCCACCACGGCGCCGGCGCGGGCTGCCGCCAGCGACACGCCGAGCAAGGCGTTGGCCCCCATCTTCGACTTGTTGTCGGTCCCGTCGATCTCCAGGAGCGCCGCGTCGAGGCCGGGCTGGTCGAGCACGTCGAGCCCGGTGACCTCGCCCGCGATGGTCTCGTTCACGTTCTCGACGGCCTTCAGGACGCCCTTGCCGAGGTACACGTCGTCGTCGCCGTCGCGGAGCTCGACGGCCTCGTACTCGCCGGTCGAGGCGCCCGAGGGGACGGCGGCGCGGCCCACGGCCCCGTCGTCGGTGATCACGTCGACCTCGACGGTGGGGTTGCCCCGGCTGTCGAGGATCTGGCGGGCGTGGACGGAGACGATGACGGACATGGCGGGGCGGGGAGAGGGTGGCCGAAGATACCGGCGTCTCTCGCCACGGTGCCGCACCATCGAAGCGTCAGCTTGGTCAAGCGCGTGCCGTCGCGGGACCCCCTGCTCCCCTCCCGGTCGCTCCGCTCCCAGGTCGGGGAGCTGTCCCCCTCGAAGGGGGACAGTCCGTGCGCCCGCTGAGCAGAGCGAGGGGCGCTCGGACAGGGGGGCCGAGCCCGGGCTGTCGTGGCGCCGGCAACGTACATAAAGACGCCGGCCGCCCCCGAGGTGGAGACGGCCGGCGGGCGGTCAAGCCAAACAGAGACGCTAGCGGACGCGCGTCGTGCAGCTCCCGTAGGCCCCGAGGCTGGCCGTCACCGACTGGCCCGGGCTGAAGCCCTCCAGGAAGTACTGGTCGCGGCTCGGGCCGGCCCGCTCGTACTGCGCCGCGGCGCGGCGCGCCGTCGACGAGATCCGCGAGTCGGAGCTCGACGCGGCCACGTTCCGGTAGATGTCGGCCAGGCACCAGTACGCGAACCGGCCCCGGAGCGAGCTCGGGCGGCCGACCGACTGGGCGATCTGGCCGGCGCGGCGGTAGAGGCTCGGGCCGTGGTTCGGGAAGTACTCGAGGGCGCGCGTGAAGTCGTTGGCGCTGCCGTAGCGGCTCACGCCGCGCGAGTAGTAGAAGTCGGCGCGCTGGGCGTTCGACTGGGCGTTCGCGATGGCCCGGTTGAACAGGTCGTTGCCCCGGCTCGACTCGCCGTCGCCGTAGGCCTGGAGCGCGAGCGCGTAGAGCGTCCGCGGGTTGTCGACCTGGTCGGTGACGGCCGAGTTGCGGAGCAGGATCGTCCGGAGCTCGCCCACGTCCTCGTTGAGCGCCTCGACCCGTTCGGGCTGTTGGAGCACGACCGCGAGCAGGCGGAGCGCGTCGTTGCCGGCGATGGTCCCGCCACGAGCGGCCGCGATCAGCTCCTCGACCACCTCGTCCGACCCGACGGTGACCTCGCCCGACTCGGCCGGGTCAGTCTCGACGTAGTCGGCGTAGAGCGTGTAGTTCTGCTTGAGGGCCGGGTCGTCGAGGGCGCCCGCGAGCGTTCGGATAAACTCGGCGCGGTCGGGGTTGGGCAGGTCCTCGCCGAACTGCTCGCCGGAGGCGTTGAAGAGCTGGACGAGGTACCAGTCCTCCAGGCTGTCCGGCTGGGCCTCGAAGGCCCGGTTGAACGCCTGGTACTGGCGCTCGCCCGCGTCGTCGTAGTAGTCGCTGTTCTGGAAGTAGAAGAACCCCTCGCGCAGGTTGCGGAGGTAGCTGTCGAAGGCGATCCCCTCGCGGTTGAGCGCGGCGACGCCCATCTCGCGCATCGAGAGCGCCGAGTCGAGGTAGGCCATCTTCTCGGCCCGGTTCGTCGAGTCGACCTGGGCGGCGAAGTCCTCGTAGATCGAGGCCATCCGGAGGTAGTTCCGGTCGTCGGGGTCCTCGCCGGTGAACAGCGGCTCGGTGTCGAGGATGTGCTTGATGTACGGGTAGGCCGCGCAGGTGTCGCCGTTGCGGTAGTACTCGCTGCCCAGGCTGAAGTTGGCCCGCGTCGTCGGCTGGATGAGGACGTAGGTGTCGGAGCAGTAGTCGCCCGGGCCGTACGCCGTCGGCGTGTCCGGGACGAAGACGGAGTTGTCCTCGGACGTGCGCGGGCCACCGGAGGGCGGCGCGCTGCACGCGGAGAGCGCGCCGAAGGCGAGGGCGAGGAGGGCGAGGCGGGTCGGTCGCATGGGCCGAGGTGTGTCGGAGGTGAGAGGGATCAGTCGAAACGGCGCTGGACGAACCAGCGCTCCCCGAAGTTGAGCGTGACCGTCCCCTTGAGGAACGTGTCGCGGACAAGTACGCCCTCGGCCGAACCCCGGGTTCCGGCTTCGAGGCCGAGGTCGATGCGGGCGCCGGTCAGCCGGTTCGGGATCGAGACCCCGCCGGTGAGCGCCACCGTCGTGACGTCCTGGCCGGCCGGCGCGTAGAGCCCGCGCTCGGCGTAGCCGCCGATCCGGTACGACGACCGCTGGAACACGCCGGCCCGGCGGTCCCGGCCGGCCGGCGTGACCTCGACCCCGCCGCCGACGCGGACCCGGTCGCGGAGCTGGTCGAGGCCCTGCCCCGGGTCGAACCCGCCGACGGGCAGCGTGCTCTCGAACGCGGACCACGGCTCGTACGAGGCGTCGAGCGTGGCGAGCCACCGCAGGCCCGAGAGGTAGGTCACGCCGGCCCGGGCCGAGAGCGGGAGCCGGACGTCGCCGTCGAGCGACAGGCTCCCGTCGGGGGCCCGCAGCGTGTCGCGGTCCAGGCTCTCGCCGAGGGTGACCGTCCGCGAGCCGCCGAGGTCGGTCGGGAGCGTGAGCGCGCCGGCGACCGTCAGCGCGTCGTCGTCGCGGGCGAGGGCGCGGGCGGTGACGGCGGCGCCGAGCGTGGCCGTGACGCCGCGCAACCGGGTGACCCGGGCCTGGCGCGTCTCGGCGTAGGCCAGCCGGTCGTCGAACTGGGTCCGCTGGAGGAGCTCCTGGTTGCCGAAGATCACGTCGGCGGAGGCGCCGACCTGGACGGCCGAGCCCAGCCGGAGGCCCAGGCCGGCCGAGAGCTGCTGGAGCCCGCCGGCGCCCTCCTGGTTCAGCGTGTACGGGGCCATCTCGCCCTCGACCGAGAGCGAGTCGTCGACGGCCGCGCGGTAGTTCACGCGCGAGTACGGCCGGTAGGCCAGCGTCAGCCCCAGCCGGGACGGGATGAGGGGGAGGCCCAGGTGGAGCGACGACAGGTCGCCGGCCGTCCCGACGCTCGTCCCCTCGGTGAGGGCGTCCTCGGCGCGGACGGTCGCGATGCTCGCGCCGGCCGAGAACGTCGTCAGCGCCTGGTCCGACCACAGCGCCGGGTTCGAGAGGTTGACGTAGCTCCCCGAGCGGAGCGCCGCGGCCCCGTTCCCCAACATCGTCGACTGCGACGACCCGAACTCGACCCGCTCGCCCAGCCCGTAGAGCGAGTAGATCGAGCCGTAGTTGTTCTGCCCCTGCGCCGCGGCGGACGGGGCGAGCGCCAGCACGGCGACGGACAGCAAGAGCGCGGAGCGCATAGGGACCGGGGGGTTCGAGAAGGGGGACACGCGGGCGGCCGCGACGTTGCTAGCCGGACGCGCCGACGACGGTGAGCGTGAACCGCGGCGCCCGGTCGTCGGGGGCGCCGCTCAGCAGGATCGGGAGGATGTCGAGCGACGCGGCACCTCGGAGGGGGACGAGCTCGTAGCGCTCGAACGCGCTGCCGGGGTCGAGGAGGACCTGCTGGACCTCCGCCGTCAGGCGGCCGGTGTCGAACACCGTCAGCTCGCCGCCGTCGAAGACCACGTTGTCGGACAGGGGGAACCGGCGTTCCTCGCCATCGACGGTCCGGACGCCGACGAGGAAGGACCGGGACGGGACCGGCCGGACGAACGACCCCTCGCGAGTCAGCGACAGGTCGAGCGGCAACGAGAGCCGCGCGCGTGCGAGCGCCGCCGGGCCGACCGTGCCGAAGTCCGCGTTGAACCGGACGACCGACTCCGAGCCCACCCGAGCCGGCAGGACGTTCGGCGTGGTCCCCGGGGCCGGCGTGACCGCGATCGAGCTGAACACCTCCGACAGCGCGTACGCCACCGTGTCGCCCGCGACGACGACGCGGAGCCCGGACCCGGTGCTGGCGAACGTGTCGAACCCGACCACCGCGCCCGGCGACGGCGTGAAGCCGGCCGGGACGTCGATGCCGAACCCCTCGAAGTCGTCGCCGAAGGTGTCGCTCAGGAGCGTCGCCGCGTTCGCCGCGACCCACGACGCCGGCAGGTCGAACCGGGCCGACGTGTCGGCCGGGGCGACGTCGGTCGTCGCGAGGAGGTCGCCGGTGGCGAAGAGCGTGTCGGCCGGGTACCCCGTGTTGGCCGTCCACGAGCCCTGGACCGGCCGGAGCTCGAGGGGCAGCGTCGTCGTGGTGTCTCCGTAGGTGTAGCTCCGCTCCAGGACGAGCCAGGCCGCCGTGACGTCGGCCGCCTCGGCGTCGTCCGGGAGCTCTGCCAGTCGGACAAAGTCGACGTAGGCCACTGACCGGGCGTCGCCGAAAACGGGGTCCTGCACGCGGCCGACGAGCACGCGCGACTGGATCAGCGCCGGGTCGCGGTCGGAGGCGATGCCGATGGCGACCGTGGTGTCGGCGGTCGGGGCGACGTCGGTCAGCAAGACCGTGCGGACGTTGGGGTCGAGCTGCTCCTCGTCGATCAGGCCGAGGCCGACGCCGGCGGGGTCCTGGCAGGCGGAGAGGACGAGGGCGGCCGCGACGGCGGCGACGAGAGATCTCACGGGGCGGGGTGTCGGGCGGGGGACGGGGCGCTCTCCCAACGGGCTCCCCCGCCGTTTCGCGTGGGGGGATGGGATTTGGGACGCCGGCCCCAGCCTACCCCGGCCTCCGAGCCCGGTCCGGGCGGATCGTGCAAAAAAGCCGCCGGGGCCGGCTTACACGTTGTGCACGTCCCCCGCTCTCGGTAGGGGGCGACCCGCCGGGCCGCCCCTACGCCGGACTACCGGCCCCTCACCCCGTCCCTCTCCACGGGGAAAGGGAACGTGGTAGGGGGGGAGGGGGGACCCCCACCGCTCAGGCTGCGAGCGCGGGGCCGAGCGAGCCGTACAGCTCGGCCGCCGTCTCAGCCACCGTCTCCGGGTCCTCATCCAGCGTCGGGCCGGCCGGCTCGCCGTCGCCCGCCGCGTCGCCCTCCGAGTACGCCGCGGCGTCGGCCGTGTCCAACCCGATCTGGCGGAGCGTCTTGTCGGCCCAGTCGGCGGGCAGGCCGAGGTCCGTGGCCTCGGCCTCGGTGAGCGTGTGGGCGTAGCCGTCCGGGCCCTCGGGCGTGTAGACCGTGTGGACGCCCGAGAACAACTCGTTCTCGCCCAACTCCTGCTGGAGCACGTGGGGCACGAACGAGCTGATCCAGCCGGCGGCGTGGACCACGTCGGGCCGCCAGCCCAGGTTCTCGACCGTCGAGAACGCGGCCCGGGCGAAGAACAGCGCGCGCGCCGGGTTGTCGGGGAACTCGGCCCCCGTCTTCCGGTCGGCGTGGAGCCCCTTCCGCTTGAAGAAGCGGACGGAGTCCATGAAGTAGACCTGGAGGCGGATGCCGGGGATCGAGGCCACCTTCACCTTGAGGGTGTCGGTCGCCTCGCCGGCCTGGATCTCGGCGCCCGACAGGCGGATGACCTCGTGGAGCCGGTTGCGCCGCTCCGAGACGACGCCGTAGCGCGGCATCAGGATGCGCGGCTCGACGTCCTTGTGCTCTTGCAACGCCTCGGGCAAGACGCGCAGGACCCGGGCGGTCGCGGTGGTTTCGGAGAACGGGGCGACCTCGCCGGAAACGAACAGTACGCGCATCGATGGGGGACGGTGGAACGCTCGACTCGACCGCGTGAAAACTAACTCCGATCCGGCCCCGCCCGCCACCGCCCCGCGACGGCCGCGCGTATCATGGCGGCCCGCCCGGATTTCCGACCCGTGACCAAAGCCCAGATCGTCGACCGCATCGCCGAGGCCACCGGCCTCACCAAGCTCGAGACCGAGGCCGTCGTCGACGGGTTCATGCACACCGTCCTCGACGCCGTCGCCGAGGGCGACCGGGTCGAGCTCCGGGGGTTCGGGACGTTCCGGTCGGTCGAGCGGGCGCCCCGCACGGCCCGGAACCCGCGGACGGACCAGCCGGTCCCGGTCCCGCGCCGGATGGTCCCCGTGTTCAAGCCGGCCCAGGAGTTCCGGCGGCGCGTCGAGGAGGAGGGGGCCGAGCGGTTGGTCGGCGCTACGAGCGCCTAGCCCGATGGCGGCCTGCGGCTCCTGCGGCGCGCGCCTGGCCGACGGCGCCGAGGCCTGCGACCTGTGCGGCACCCCGGCCGGCGACGACGTGACCGGCGTCGGCGCGGTCCCCGTGGACGCGGACGGCGCCCGGGTCTGCGCGGCGTGCGGCCACGCGAACCCGTCTGGGGCCCGTTATTGCAACAACTGTGGAGCTCCCCTCCCGGTCGCCGCTGCTCGTCCCGAGCCGGCCTCCCCACCCGGCCCGGCCGCGCGCCCGCCGTCGGCGGCGGGGCGGCGGGGGCTGATCGTCGTCGGTGTGGGGCTGGCGGCCGTCGTCGGGCTGTACCTCGTGACCCTGATGGCCCCGCGGCCCGAGCCCACGCCGGCCCCGGACCCCCAAGCCGAAGTCGGGCAGGCGCCGCCGATCCCCGACGGCGCGCCGCCCCTCGCCGACTCGCTCCAGGCCGCGGCCGACCAGTTCGCCGGGCTCGGCACGGCCGACGGGTGGTACGAGTCGGGCCGGTACTACCTCACGGCCGCGTTCAACGCCGTCCAGAGCGACCCCACGTCGAGCGTCCGTTGGGCACGCCGGGCCATCGAGGACTTCGAGCGGAGCCTGGCCCTCGACGACCAGCCCCGCGTCCGCGTCGCGCTCGCGGAGGCGGCCACGTTCGACCCGTCCGACCCGATGCGGCCGATCCAGGAGCTCCGTACGGTCTTGGACGCCGACCCCGACAACCTCGACGCCACGTTCCTGCTCGCCGAGCGCCGGCTGATGATCGGCCGGGTCGACAGCGCGCGCGTCGCGTTCGAGCGGATCGTCGAGCTCGCGCCGCCGGGCGCGCCGGTCCGCCAGCGGGCCCAAGCCGCGCTCGCCAGCCTCGACGCCGCGCCGGCGGGCGGGTGAGCGCCCGGGCCTCGGTCCTCGCCCTGGCCCTGCTGGCGCTCGGATGCGGGGACGACGCCGTGATCGTCTTGTCCGCCGCGTCCACGGGCGACGTGCTCGCCGGGGTGGCCCACGGTGAGAGTGGGGCCAGCCGGCCGACGGTCGTCAGCGTGGCCGCGAGCTCGGTCCTGGCGCGGCAGGTCGCGCGCGGCGCGCCGGCCGACGTGTTCGTCACCGCCGACCCGGCCTGGATCGACTGGCTCGTCGGGGAGGGCGTGGCCGTCGCCGAGCGCCGCGTCGTGGCCACGGGCGCGCTCGTCGTCGTCGGGCCGAGTGGTGCCGCGCCGGCGCCGGACCTGGCGGAGGCGCTTCGAGATGCTCGTCGGGTGGCCCTGGCCGATCCGTCGCACGTCCCGGCCGGGCAGTACGCGCAAGAGGCACTTGAGGAGGCCGAGCTGTGGGCGGATGTCGCGCCCCGCGTCGTGGCCGTCGGCGATGTCCGGGCGGCGCTCGCGGCCGTCGAGACCGGCGTCGTGGACCGGGCCGTCGTCTACGCCTCCGACGCCGCGGCCTCGGCCCGCGTCCGCGTCGTGGCCGTCGTCCCGCACGCGCCCGTCGTGTTCGAGGCCGCCCTCCTCTCCCCGCGAGGCCGGGCCGTGTTCGAAGCGATCACCGGGCCCGGGTCGTCCGCCCGGTGGGCCGGTGCCGGGTTCGGTCCCGCCGACCGATGACGCCGGCCGACTGGGCCGCCGTCGGCCTCAGCCTGCGCGTGGCGCTGGCGGCGACCGTGCTGGCGGCCGGGCCGAGCCTGGCGCTGGGGTGGGCGCTCGCGCACCGGCGCGGGGCCGTCGCGAGCGCGGTCGAGTTCGCGGTGCTGCTGCCGCTCGTGCTTCCGCCCGTCGTCACCGGCTACGCGCTGCTGCTGGTGTTGCCCCGGACCGTTCTGTTCACCTGGGTGGCCGCCGTGCTCGCGTCCGCCGTCGTCGGGTTGCCGCTGTTCGTCCAGCTCGCGCGGGCCGGGTTCGAGGCCGTCGACCCGGCCCTCGTCGACGCCGCCCGGGTCGATGGCGCGGGCCGGCGGGCGGTCGCGCGACACGTCGTGGCGCCGCTGGCGAGCGCGGCCGTCGGTGCGGGCGCGGCGCTCCACTTTGCCCGGGCGCTCGGCGAGTTCGGGGCGACGCTCGTCGTGGCCGGCAACCTGCCGGGGCGGACGCAGACGCTCCCGCTCGCGCTGTACAGCCGGCTCCAGCAGGTGGGCGGCGAGCCGGCGTCGGTCCGGCTGGCGGTCGCGGCCGTCGTGCTGGCGGCGCTCAGCCTGGGCGTGTCGCGCGTGCTGCTCCGCCGATGGGGACGCCCCAGCGCGCCGTAGCTTTCGGGCCCCCTCTTGTGCTCCATGCGCCCCGCCATCGTCCTGTTCGTCCTCGTCGGGGCCGGGTGCGCGAGCACGGCGCCCGAGCCGGTCGCCGCGCCGCCGGCCGTCGTGACGGCGGTCGAGCCGCCGGCCTCCGCGCCGATCCTGGTCGAGCCCGAGCCGGTCGAGCCCGCGCCCGTGGTGCCGCCGCCCGTCCTCGAACGCCGGATCGACCGCCGCGCGGTCTACGAGCAGGCCGGCGCGGTCGAGTGGACGCTGGCGAACGGCCTGACGGTCGTCTACGTGCAGGAGCCGGAGGCCGAGGCGTACCGGGCCGCCGTCCGCGCGCCGGGCGGGTGGGCGTCGCTGCCGCCGGCCGCGGCCGACCGGTTCGTCGGGGCCCAGGGGTCGTGGGGAGCGCTGGCGGCCCGCGTCGAGCCCGACCGCCGGGAGGCCGTCGGCGAGGCGGAGGGGCTGGCCACGCTCGTGGCCGACGTCGCCGCGCTGTTCTCGGACCCGCCGTCGGTCGTCGTCGCGCCGGACCCGCTCGACGCGCTCGCGCCGCGTCGGGGCCGCGACCGCGTGCCCGCGTTCGACCCCGACGCCGCCCGTCAGGCCCTCGCCGACGCCTTCGACCGGCCCTCCGACTTCCGGGTGTTCCTGTCGGGGAGCGTCGGCCGAGAGTGGGTCGAGCCGCTCGTCGCCGAGCGCCTGGCTGTCGCGGGCCGCGGCGCCCGCTTCGGCCCGCTCCTCGAAACCCCGCCGGCCGTCCGGGCGGAGTCCACCACGAGCGGGCCGGCGGCCGGCACCGTGTTCGAGGCCGACGTCGCCGCCGGGTGGGACGACCTCCCGGCCGTGCTCACGCTGGAGCGGGCCCTGGCCGACCGCGTCGGCACCGACGCCTCGGTGTCGCTCCGGCTCGACGCCGCCGCCGGCCGGGCCCGCCTGCGGATCGCCAGCGCTGGCGCGGCCTCGCTCCTCGACCCGCTCGACGCGGACGCCCTCCGCCGCGCTCGCGACGCCGCCGCCCGCGACGCGGCTGGGCCGGCCGGCCGCCTCCGCGCGTTCGCGACGCTGTACGAGGTGCCGGGCCGCTTCCGACCGGCCCTCCGCCCCGACCAAGCCGCCCGCCTGGCCGACGCCATCGAGCGGACCCCGCCCGCCCGCGTCGCCGACCTCCTGCGCCGGCTCGCCGCGTCGCCCGACGCCGCGACCGTGACGGTCCTCCCCCAGCCCTCCGACGCGCCGTGACCCTGTTTACCGACGACGAACTGGAGCGCATCCGCCAGGCCGTGGCCGACGCCGAGACCCGGACGGCCGGCGAGATCGTCCCGTACGTCGTCCGCCAGAGCGGCGACTACGACGCGGCGACGTGGCGCGCGGCGTCGGTCGGGGCCCTGGCCGTCGGGATGCTCGCGCTGGCGGCGGCGTGGGCGTACGACGGGTGGGGGTGGGGCTGGCTGTACTCGTCGTGGGCCCTCGCGCTCGCGATGACGGCCGGCGGCGTGCTCGGCGCGCTCGCGACGATGCTCGACCCGGTCCGCCGGGCGTTCGCCGGGGCGGCGTCGATGGAGACGAGCGTCCACCGCCGGGCGGCGCTCGCGTTCGTCGAGGAGGAGGTGTTCGACACGCGCGACCGGACGGGCATCTTGCTGTTCGTGTCGCTGTTCGAGCACCGGATCGAGGTCGTCGGCGACGCCGGGATCAACGCGAAGGTCGAGCAAGCCGAGTGGGTCGAGGTCGTCGCCCGCGTCCGCGACGGGATCCGGTCGAAGTCGCTGGCCGACGGGATGGTCGCGGCCATCGACCTGTGCGGCGACCTGCTCCACCGCCGCGGCGTCGAGGTCCGCCCGGACGACACGGACGAGCTGCCGGACGGCGTCCGGGTCCGCGACGAGTGAGGGCGGTCGTCCTCGGCGTGCTCCTGGTGGCCGGCTCCGCGACGGCCTCGGCCGCGCTCGACGTCCCCCCGCTCACCGGCCGCGTCGTCGACCTCGCCGACGTGCTCTCGCCGTCGACGGAGGCCACGCTGACGTCGCTGCTGGCCGCCCACCAAGACTCGACGTCGAACCAGGTCGTCGTCCTGACGATCCCGTCGCTGGACGGCGAGATCCTGGAGCCGTACGCGACGAGGGTGTTCCGGGAGTGGGGGCTCGGCCAGGCCGGGACGGACAACGGCGTCCTGCTCTTGGTGGCCGTCGGGGATCGCGAGGTGCGGATCGAGGTCGGCTACGGGCTCGAAGGAGACCTGACCGACGCGACGTCCGGGACGATCATCCGCCAGGAGATCGTCCCCCGGTTCCGCGACGGCGACTTCGACGCGGGCGTGCTCGGAGGCGTCGAGGCCATCCTCGGTACAATCGAGGGCACGTACCAGCCGCGAGCGCCCTCGGGCGTCCTCCTCAACGGCCGGCCGGCCGAGGACCAGCCGGTGTGGCTCCGGCTCGTGTTCCTGCTGTTCTTCGGGGGAATCGGGTTCGTGCCGCTCGCCCTCGCCGTCTACTACGCCCCGTCGACGGAGCCCGCCGCCGAGAAGTCGCTGGGGTGCGTCGGCATGATCACGGGGGCGTTCATCGGCGCGGGGGCCATCCCCCTCCTCGTGACCGGATGGGCGGCCTGTGGCGGCATCCTGTTGGCGCCCCTGGCGGCCGTCTACCTGAACCGCTGGATCGACCGGCACCCCACGCTCGGTCCCGAACGCCGCCAGCGGATCGCACGCGGGCACGCGATCCGGGAGGCCCGGCGGCGTGGTCAGACCGAGTACGTGCTCGGGGGCGAGACCTTCCCCGTGCCCACGCCGTCGTCGAGCGGTGGGGGCAGCTTCGGTGGCGGCTCTGGCGGTGGCGGCTTCAGCGGCGGCGGCGGGTCGTCCGGCGGCGGCGGCGCCTCGGGGAGCTGGTGACCGACCGGCTACAGCGCCTCGACCCGCAACAACGTCCCGTCGACGTCGCGGAGGTAGAGCGCGCCGGCCGTCGACGTGTAGGCGATGCCCTGGAGGTCGAGCCGGGCGCGGAGCAGCGTGACGGTGCGGCGCGGCATCCCGAACGCGAGCTCGTGGGCGCCCCGGCCCGCGTCGCCGTCGGCCTCGACGAGCTCGAAGACCCGTCGGCCCTCGGCGTCCAAGAGGTGGGCGCGCGGCCGGGCCGTCAGCGGGTGGACGTCCAAGCCCCCGAGCGTGAGCCCGAGCGCCGTCACGTAGAAGTCGAGGGCCTCGTCGAACCGGGCCGTGCGGACGCTGACGCTCCGCAGCCAGACGGCCGAGCTCGGTTTGCGGAGGGCCCGCTCGGCCTGCCGGTAGGCCGAGTCGAGGGCGGTGGGGTGGAGGTCCATCGAGAGGGGGAGAGAGCGTTGCGGGGCAACACCCCGTCGACTCCACGCCTCGTGCCACGGGTCCGCGTGGCCGAACACTCCGGCCTGGGGGAACGCCCCCGTGCGGATTGGCCGCCCTGTTTAACCGCGCCGTGCGCCGGGCCGTCTCACATCAGGCCCAACGTCAGCCGGGCCTCCTCGCTCAGCATCTCCATCGAGTACGACGGGACGAACACGAGGTCGATGCTCGCGCGGGCCACGCCGTCGAGCGCGTTGACGCCCTGCTCGACCTCGGCCGGCAACGTCTCGGCAGCCGGGCAGTTCGGCGCCGTCAGCGTCATCTTGACTGAGACGTCCTTGCCGTCGTCGCCGTCCTCGATCGTCCAGCCGTAGATCAGGCCGAGGTCCCAGATCGGCACGGGGATCTCGGGGTCGTAGATCGTCCGCATGACCTGGACCATGCCGGCCTCCAACTCCGTGAAGTCGTCGGCGTCGCGGCCGTCGTGGAGGATGTCGCGGGTCATTGGAGGTACCGGGTACGAGGTACAGGGTACGGGGCTCGTCAGGTACCTCGTACCCGGCACCCCGTACCTGCTACTTGAGCCGCTCGGCGATCTTGGCGTCGAGCCAGTCGCGGACCGGAGCCAGCGACACCATCTCGACCACGTCGTGGGCGAAGGCGTAGAGCAGCATGGCCCGGGCGTCGGCCTCGGAGACGCCTCGGCTGCGGAGGTAGAACACGTGCTCGGGCTCGATGGCGCCGGTCGTCGAGCCGTGCGAGCACTTGACGTCGTCGGCGTAGATCTCGAGCTCGGGCTTCGAGTAGTGGTGGGCGTCCGGGCTGAGCACGACGCCCTGGCTCTGCTGGTAGGCGTTCGTCTGCTGGGCCTCGCGCTGGACGAACACCTTCCCGTTGAACACGCCCGTCGAGCGGTCGCGGACGATCCCCTTGAACAGCTCGTTCGACTGGCACCCCGGCGCCACGTGGTCCACGAGTGTGTTCGTGTCGACGTGCTGGTCGCCGCGGCAGAGGTAGAGGCCACCGAGGGTCGACTGGCCGCCCTCGCCGGCCGGCACCATGACGGTGTTGTTGCGGACCGTCCCGGACGCGAACGTGAACGCCAGCGTCGAGACGTCGGAGTCGCGGCCCTGGTAGACCTGGACGAGCGAGACGGCGTTCGCGCGGTCGCCCTCGTCCTGGACCCGGACGTGGCGGACGACGGCGGCGTCTTGGGCCACGATCTCGGTCAGGTCGTTGCGGAACGTCTCGGCCTCGCCGCGCACGGCGTACGTCTCGACGACCGTCGCCTGGGCCGCTTGGCCGACCACCATCAGGTGCCGCGTCTGGACGAACGTCGGCTCGTCGGCCGTCAACAGGTGGACGACGTGGATCGGCCGCTCGACGGCGACGCCGCGCGGGACCGAGAGGTAGAGCCCGTCCAGGCTGAACGCGCTGTTGAGCGCCGCGAACGCATCGCGCCCCAGGTCGACGTGCCGGCCGAACGTGTCGGCGACGGCCTCGGGCGACTGGCGGAGCGTCTCCGCGAGCCCGGCCACGATGACGCCGTCGGGCAGGCCGCTCAGGTCGGACCGCTCGGCGTCGAACCGGCCGTTGACCACGACCACGCGCGCCGCGTCGAGCCCGTCGATGGCGGCAGCGTCGAGGTCGGCGTCCGTCGCCTGGGCCTTGGGGGCCGGCCGGTAGTCCGGCTTGAGGGCGGGGCGGAGGTCCGTGTACTTCCACGCCTCGTGGCGCGTCGTCGGGAGCCCGGCCGTCTCGAACGCGGCGCGGGCCTGGGCGCGGCGGTCGGCGAACGGGTCCGGCGCGCCGTCGCCCGAGAACGCGCCGTCGAGCGCCTCGGTGGCGTGGCGGAGCAGGGCGGGGGCCTTTTCGAGGTCGATCATTGTGCGTGATGCGTGATGAGTGATGCGTGATGGCGCTCGCGGAGAGTCACGCATCACGGATCACGTATCCGGGCGAGCTACGCGGCGACGGAGGACTCCTCGATCAACCAGTCGTAGCCCTTCTCCTCCAGCTCCTCCGCCAGCTCCGGGCCGCCCGAGCGGACGATCCGGCCGCCGACCAAGACGTGGACGCGGTCCGGCGTGATGTAGTTCAAGAGCCGCTGGTAGTGCGTAATCAACACGAACGCGCGGTTCTCGGACCGGAGCTTGTTGACGCCATCCGACACGATCCGCAGCGCGTCGATGTCGAGGCCGGAGTCGGTCTCGTCCAAGATGGCCAAGCGCGGGTCGAGCATGGCCATCTGGAAGATCTCGGCCCGCTTTTTCTCGCCGCCCGAGAACCCCTCGTTGACCGACCGCTTGGTGAGCGCCGGGTCGAGGTTGACGAACGCGGCCTTCTCGCGCATCAGCTTGAGGAAGTCGCTGACCGAGAGCGGGTCCTCCTTCCGGTGCTCCCTCACCGAGTTGACGGCCGTCCGCAGAAACTGGTGCGTCGAGACGCCGGGGAGCTCGACCGGGTACTGGAAGGCGAGGAAGAGGCCCTCGCGCGTCCGCTCCTCGGGGTCCATCTCGAGCAGGTCGTCGCCGTCGAACGTGACCGAGCCCTCGGTGATCTCGTAGTCGTCGCGGCCGGCGAGCACGTGGCCGAGCGTGGACTTGCCGGACCCGTTCGGGCCCATGATCGCGTGGACCTCGCCTTCGTGAACGTCGAGCGAGAGCCCCTTGAGGATCTCGGCGTCCTCGACCGAGGCGTGGAGGTTGCGGATGGAGAGCAATGCCATTACGGGATTCTGGAGTTTCGTGTCGTGTAGAAGTCGTCGGGAGGTCGTGCGGCTGGATGCGTGATACGTGATGCATGAGGGTGCTCGTAGAGAGTCACGTATCACGCATCACGTATCCTGCTCACCCCACGGAGCCTTCGAGCTGGACGGAGAGCAGCTTCTGGGCCTCGACGGCGAACTCCATCGGGAGCTTGGCCAGGATCTCCTTGGCGTAGCCGTTGACGATCAGGTTGAGCGCGTCCTGCTCCGAGATGCCGCGGGCCTGGCAGTAGAACAGCTGGTCCTCGCCGACCTTCGACGTCGTCGCCTCGTGCTCGACCTGGGCCGTGTCGTTGTGGATCTCGATGTAGGGGAACGTGTGGGCCCCGCACTGGTCGCCGATGAGCAGCGAGTCGCACTGGCTGAAGTTCCGGGCGTTGGCCGCCTTCTTGTTCACCCGGACGAGCCCGCGGTACGAGTTGTTGGACCGGCCGGCCGAGATCCCCTTCGAGATGATCGTGCTCCGGGTGTTCTTGCCGAGGTGGATCATCTTGGTCCCCGTGTCGGCCTGCTGGTAGTCCTTCGTGAAGGCGACCGAGTAGAACTCGCCGACGGACCCGTCGCCCTTCAAGATGCACGACGGGTACTTCCAGGTGATGGCCGAGCCCGTTTCGAGCTGGGTCCACGTCACCTTCGAGTTGCGGCCGGAGCACAGGGCCCGCTTGGTCACGAAGTTGTAGACGCCGCCCTTGCCCTCGGCCGAGCCGGGGTACCAGTTCTGGACCGTCGAATACTTGACCTCAGCGTCGTCGTGGGCGATGATCTCGACGATGGCCGCGTGGAGCTGGTACTCCTCGCGCATCGGGGCCGTGCAGCCCTCCATGTAGCTCACGTAGCCGCCGTCCTCGCAGACGATGAGCGTCCGCTCAAACTGGCCCGTGTTGGCCTCGTTGATCCGGAAGTAGGTCGAGAGCTCCATCGGGCAGCGGACGCCCTTGGGGATGTAGCAGAACGACCCGTCCGAGAACACGGCCGAGTTGAGCGCGGCGTACAGGTTGTCCGTGTACGGCACCACCTTGCCCATGTTGGCCTTGACCAACTCGGGGTGGTTCTGGACGGCCTCGCTAAACGAACAGAAGATGACGCCCTCCTTCGCCAGCTCCGCCTTGAACGTGGTGGCGACGCTCACCGAGTCCATCACCGCGTCGACGGCGACGCCCGCGAGCGCGGCCTGCTCCCGAAGCGGGATGCCCAGCTTCTCGAAGTCGGCCAGGATCTCTTCCGGGACGTCGTCGATCGAGTCGTACTTGGCCTTGTCGCCGGGCGCCGCGTAGTAGTAGGCGTCCTGGTAGTCGATGGCCGGCACGTTGAGGTGGGCCCACGACGGCTCCTTGCCCTCGTCCAAGAGCTTGAAAAAGTGCCGGAGCGCCTTCAGCCGGTACTCCAAGAGCCACTCGGGCTCCTCCTTCTTGGCCGAGATAAAGCGGACCGTGTCCTCGCTCAGGCCCTTCGGCGCCTTGTCGGACGTGACGTCGGTGACGAACCCGTACTTGTAGCCCTGCTCGGCGACGTCCTCGAAGAAATCGTGCTCGGTGTAAGTAGCCATGGTGGTGCTGCGTGTACGGGGCGAACCGGGGCGGGGGAGGGCTGTTCCAGGAAGACGGGCCGAAGGCGGCCGGCCGTACGGCCGGCCCGTGAACACGGCCGGAAGGCGGACCCGGCCCCGCCCGTCCGAAGTTCGGCCCCGCCCGACGCCGACGCCCCCGGACGGGGTGAAGACTCCCGAAAACGCGCGTTCCCGATGACTCCTCCGACCTCGACCGACGCCCCCTTCGCCATCACCGAGCGGGCCCGCCAGCGACTCGCGGCCGTCGCCGCCGGTGAGGGCGTCGACCTGGCCCAGACGTTCTTGCGCGTGGCCGTCGTGCCCGGCGGGTGCTCGGGCCTGACGTACGACCTCGGCTGGGACACCGTCGCCGGCCCGGCCGACGAGACGGTCGAGGTGGACGGGCTCCGGCTGGTCCTCGACCCCCGGAGTCTGGTGACCGTCGAGGGCACCACGCTCGACTTCACCGACGGCCTCGACGGCAAGGGCTTCCACTTCGACAACCCCCAGGCCGTCCGGACGTGCGCCTGCGGCGAGTCGTTCAGTCTCTGACGCGCGGCCAAAAAAGTAGCCCGCTGGCCTTACGGGGCCAGCGGGCTCAGGGGTGATACGTGGGACGGCACGTCATCACCTGGCCCAATGAACGGCGCGGTGCGGAACTGTGTGCCCGACATGTAGGGCTTTCGCCCATCTTCATCTTTATATCAGGAAAACCCCTGGTAGCCCATACCCCAACCTCACAAACGAGTGCGTGAAGGAGAAATCCTATCGTTGCGGACGAGTCCACTCGGAACAGCGAACGCCAGCCTAACCACCCGATGCGAGCTCCGAACGACGGCGGCCTCTCGGAGAGGCGCCTCGCGCCGAGTCGGGGCGGCCGGTCAGTCCAGCGTCCACGTGATCCGGTCGCCGGGGACGAGCCCGATCCGACGGGAGGCCCCGGCGGGGACCTCGACGACGAACTGGGCCGGCCCCTCCGACAGGACGTTGTCGAGCGAGTACGGCGTCGTGTTCTCGGCCACGTTGAGCAGCGTCGAGTCGGCGGCGTAGAACTGGATGTCGAGCGAGCGCGGCGTGTTCGCCATGTAGAACGCCTGGGGCTCGGCGGCGGGGAAGACGAAGAGCATCCCGGTGTCGTCGGGGATCTCGGACCGCTGCATCAGGCCCCGCGCCCGCGTCGAGTCGGTGTCGGCCACCTCGATGGCGATCGTCTTCAGCGTGTCGGCCCCGCGGACAAACGCGAGCCGGCCGTCGATCTGGAACGGGATGGACTCACCGGCCCGGGCGACGGGCTCGGCCGGCGGCTCGGCCGGGTCGGTGCAGGCGGCCAGGAGGAGGGCGAGGAGGACGGGCGACGCGCGCATTCCAGAGCGGGGGGACGGCCGGGAAGCTACCCCACCAGCCGGAGCGCCACGGCGTCGGCGACGGCGGCCCCCTCGATGGTCAGGCGGACGCGGCGGGCGCCGACCTCGACCAGGCCGGCCCCTTCGAGCGCGGCCAGCTCGGCCCGTCGCTCCGTGAGCAAGTCGACGCCGTAGTCCCGCTCGATCCGGTCGAGGTCGAGGCCGTCTTCCAAGCGGCGGAGCCCGAGCAGGACGGCCTCGTCGGCCAGCTCGTCCGGGCCGATCTGCTCGCGCCAGTCGACGGGGCTCTCGCCGGCGAGGAGCAGGCCCTGCCAGCGCCCGAGGTGGGCGACGTCGGCCCAGCGCCAGCCGCGGCTCCGGGTCTCGCGCCAGAACGAGTGGGCGCTCGGGCCGAGCCCGATCACGGTCCCGTGCGTCCAGTAGCTCTCGTTGTGACGGGACCTGTGGCCGGGCCGCGCGAACGACGAGACCTCGTAGTGCTCGAACCCGTGCCCGCCGAGGTAGTCGTGCGTGAAGAGGTACCGCTCGCGCAGCGTCTCGTCGCCCTCCGGGACCACGCGGCCCAGGTCGACCAGCTTGCGGAGCGGCGTCCGGTCTTCGACGGTCAGGCTGTAGGTCGAGACGTGCGTCGCGCCCAAGCGGACGGCCTTCTGGAGGTTGGCGCCCCAGTGCTCGAACGGCTGGTCCGGGACGCCGAAGATGAGGTCGACCGAGACGTCGCCGATCTCGGCCACGGCGGCTTCGACGCCAGCTTGGGCCTGGGCCGCGTCGTGGGCCCGGTTCATGAACGCGAGGTCGTCGTCGAAGAACGACTGGACGCCGAGCGACAGCCGCGTCACGCCGAGGTCGCGGGCCGCTCGGAGCCAGGCTGCTCCGTCGTCGCCGGACAGGTCCTCGGGGTTGGCCTCGACCGTGACCTCCGCCAACCCGGCCGTGTCGAAGTGGTCGTGCGCTGCGTCGATCACGCCCGCGAGCGCGTCCGGCGACAGCAGCGACGGCGTGCCGCCCCCGAGGTAGAGCGTCGCGAGGGGGGCCCGCTCGCGGTACTCCGCCCCCAGCCGCTCGGCCTCGGCCCGGATCGCACGGACGTAGCTGCCCTCGTCGCGGCGCGTCGTGGTAAAGTAGAAGTCGCAGTAGACGCAGCGCTGCGAGCAGAACGGGACGTGGACGTAGAGGCCGGCCAAGGGAGATCGGTATCCTGTCCCTCTCCAACCCCGACCCGACGCCATGGGTGCCCTCGCCGACCGAGTCATCGCCACCGCCGAGCGCCAGACCGGCTGCGAGATGCCGTACCTCCGCACGATCGCGGACACGTCGGGCGCCGCGTTCACCCGGTGGATGCTGGCGATGCCGGCGGCCCAGTACCGGAAGCGCGCCCCGCTCGACGCCTGGCACCTCGCGCGCCTCGGGGCCACCGTCGCCCAAGATTGCGGGACGTGCGTCCAGGTCATCGTCACGGTCGCCCAGCGCGACGGCGTCGCCGCGACCACGCTCCGCCAAGCCTTGGACGACCCGGACCGGCTCTACGACGACGCCCGCGCTGCCTACCGCTTCGGCCACTCCGTCGCCAGCCAGGCCGACGACGTGCTCGACCACGTGGCCCGGGTCGAGGCGCTGTTCGGCCACCAAGCGCACGTCGAGCTGGCGATGGCCGTGGCCACGTGCCACCTGTTCCCCGTCGTCAAGCGCGGGCTGGGGCAGGCGCTCGCGTGCTCGATGGTGACCGTCGAGGTGGAGTAGCTCGTTGAGGAATCTGGTTTCTCCGGTTCCCTCTGTGTCATCCTGAGCGCCAGCGAAAGATCTCAACGCAGAGTTCCAAGCCAGAGGGAACGGCGAGAGGAGGCTCGGAAATCGTGCGGCGATCCCCCACCTTCGCGGGGGCAGACTCTTCGCAAGCTCAGGATGACACGGGTGAGAGATGAAGCCGCCCTGCCGGCGACGCCGGTTGTCCAGCGGTCCACGGCGACGGGCCGCGCCACGACTGGGTTCGGTCCCCGACGGCCCTAGCTTTCAGCCGACCGCCCGGGACCCTCAGACTGCGAACCCGCGGGACCTGCCCGACCCGCGGAACCCGCCCGACTCCCCGCCCCCGTGCTCGACTTCGCCCGCTTGGCCGCCCAGATCGCCGACTTCGCCGCCTACCGCGTCGACGAGGACCGCTCGCACGGCCGGCGCTTGGACCGGGGCCACCGCGCCCTCGACGACTGCGCGCCCGGGTGGGAGGCGTTGCGGGACCGAGCGCTCGCGCAGTCCGGTGGGCCGCTCCGCGCCATCCCGCGGACGCGGCCGGACGAGTGCCACGGGTGCGAGCCCCGGCCGGCCACCGTGACGGTCGTCGCGACCGACGGCTCGCAGATCTTCCCCGACCGCCACGTCGAGCCAGCGTGCTACCTCTTGAACGTCGGCCGGGTCGCGTTCCACTATGGGACGCTCGACCCGCCGCTCATCCAGGCCGAGCCGACGCTCCGCTACCACCAACAAGACCTGGCGGACTTGGCCGAGGACGACTCGGACGCCTCCCCGCTCGACGCCACGTCCGAGGTCGTCTCCGCGCTCCGCGACGAGCTCGAACTCCGCTGGCTCTTCGACACCGCCGACCAGGAGCGCCGGAGCGGCCGGGCCGTCGTCGCGATGGCCGACGGGACGCTGATCCGCTGGATGCTGCGCGGGATGAAGAACCGGCGGCTCGAGACGCTCCTGCTCGCGCGTTACGTGGCCGAGCTCGACCGCTTCCGCGAGGCCGGCATCCCAGTCTGCTCGTACGTCTCGCGGCCGGCCAACGCCGAGGTCGTCAACCTGCTCCGGTTGCACCGGGACGAGCCGGACTGGGAGCCCGGGCCGGACTCGCTCCGCGGGCTCCAGGACCGCCATTTGTACCAACGGCGGCTGGCGGTCGGCGAGCGGTCGGCCGTGTTCCTGTCGCGGAGCGAGGTGCTGAAGGCCTACGGCGACCACCGGATCGTCGCGTTCTACGTCCACGGCTGCGGCGAGGTCGGCCGGGTCGAGATGCCGGAGTGGGTGGCCGAGGTCCCGGGTTGGCTGGGCCTGATCCACGCCGTCGTGCTGGATCAGTGCGAGAAGGGGGGCGGCTACCCGATCATCCTGCAGGAAGCGCATGAGCGGGCCGTCGTCCGCGCGCGCGAGAAGGAGGTGTTCTACCGGATCCTGGCCCGCCAGGCCCGGGGCGCCGGCGCCTCGGCCCCGACGTACTCGGGCAAGGCCGCGTCGAAGCAGGCGCCGAGAGTGTGACGAGGGATCAGGAATCAGGAATCAGGAGTCAGGGAGACGTCGAGCTCGCGTCGCCCGCCTTTGGCTGTTTCCTGAGTCCTCTTGCCTGACCCCTCCCCGCCCGTCGCCGAAGTCATCGCCTCCAGCACGCGCGAGATCGTGGCCGAGGTCTACCCCGATGCCGACGTGCCCGCGTTCGGGTCGTGGGTCGAGGTCGAGACCGAGGACGGGACCGTGCTCTACGGGTTGGTGAGCCACGCCGAGACCGGCAGCGTCGAGCCCGGCCGCCAGGCCGTCGCCCTCGGCGCCGACTACGACCGCGACCGGATCCGCCGCGAGATGCCCCAGATCTTGGAGCTGGTGCGGACGACCGCGAGGGCTCAGATCCTGGCGTACTGGGACGGCCAGACTCGGCGAGACGGCCGGCCGGTCGTCCGCCAGACGTTGCCGCCGCGACCGGCCGCGCTCCACGACCGCGTGAGTCTGTGCGGGCCCCAAGCCATCGCCGCGCTCGCCGCCCCGTTCGACGTGCTCCGGACGCTCGCGCGCCACCCCGACCCCGCCGTCCCCGCCGACGACCTGCTCGCGGCGGCACTCCGCAACCTGGTCGCCGCGCATGGCGGGGGTGCCGACGGCGACACGATCCTGGTCGAGGCCGGTCGCGCCCTGGCCCGGCTGCTCGACGACGACCACGAGCGGCTCCAGTCGATCCTGCGCCGGGTGGAGTAGGAGGTCGGACTGGCTGCCGTCTTCTGCCCGGGTGTGAGATGCCCAGGACGTCCGGAGCGGGGTCTGCTGCCAACGCCCGCTGTAGATTGCCAATCCAGCGCCGCTTGTCTAGCCCGTTCTCATGATCGTCACCATCGACAAGTTCGGCCGTGTCCTGATCCCCAAGCGGCTCCGCGACCGGCTCGGGCTCGCGCCCGGCGCTGAGCTCTCGCTCGACATCCACACCGGCGGCGACGGCGCTCCCACTCTGGAGATCCGCGCCGTCCCGGACCCCGACGACCCCGACGGCGGCTTGACCTACGTGGACGGCGTCCTCATCCACGACGGGAAGCTCGCTCCAGAGGGCCAGGACATCGCCGCGTTCATCAAGGCGCAGCGCGAGGCCCGGGCCCTCCGGCTGGCAGGCCTCGACCCCGACGTCCGGTGACCCGGACCGCCCTCGACACGTCGGTCCTCGTCGCCGCCCTCGAACGGGGCCACGAGCGCCACGAGACGGCGCGGCCCTACCTCCGGGCCGGGCGCGACGGCGACCGTGCCCTGGTCGTCTCCTCGCACGCCCTCGCGGAGACCTTCGCCACACTCACGGCCTTGCCGCTCGCTCCCCGGATCCCGCCGCGGAAGGCGCTCCGGCTTCTCGACGAGTCCGTCCTCTCGGTCGCCGAGGTGGTCGCCCTCGACGGCGACGACTACCGGGCCGTCCTCGCCCGGCTCGCCGACCTCGACCTCACGAGCGGCGCCGTGTACGACGCCCTCCACGTCCAGGCCGCCGAGAAGGCGGGCGCCGACGAGCTCGTCACGATCAACGGGCGCGACTTCCGGCGGATGCCGCCCCAGCTGCCCTGTCGCCTCGTCGTGCTTTGAGAAGAGGGTCGAGGCTGACTGCGCGTTCGGCTCTTGGACGACGACCACGAGCGGCTCCAGTCGGTCCTGCGGCGGGTGGAGTGACGTTCGCTCTCTAGCCGTTATTGCAACCTAAAAAATGACCCCCGTCCGCAGCGCGATCACCGGGACCGCCTCGCGCTCGCCGATCACCAGCGACGGGTTGATCTCGGCGTAGAGCGACGTCTCGGTCAGCGGGATCGCCCACCCGTAGCCAAGGTGGATCGACGTCCCCCCGCCGCCGCCGCTGAGCGGGACGAACCCGCCGAACCCGCCCAGCACGTACCGCGCCGACCGCCGCGACGGCAGCGTCACGATCACCGAGACCTGGGGGTTGAGCACGTAGCGCGCGTCGTCGGCCCCCTCGAACAGGTGGGCGCCGACGCCCAGGCTGGCGGCCACCGACACGTCGGCGTTGACGGGGAGCGCCACGCGCCCGCGGAGCCCGAGCGACGGGCCGTCCGGGATCACGTCCTGGCCGTAGACGGCCGTCGTGACGTCGAAGCCGACGCCGTAGCGGGGCTCGATGGAGCCGCCGCGCTGGGCCAGGGCGGCGGGCGCCAGCAGGAGGACGAGGAGGAGGACGCGCATGGAGGGGGAGGGGCGGGGCGTAGCTTGGGCGGACACGACTCGGCCGCCCATGGCGGCTCCAAAGTACCGACCGATGTCCGAGACCCCCGACCTCGTCCGCTCCCCCGCCCTCGCCGCTTCGGGCGATGGGTCGCCCGCTCACGACCGCCAGGACGCCGGCCAGTCCGGCGACCCCGCCGCGTTCCGCCCGCTCGGCCACGCGCCGGCCGGCGTCAGCAACGGGGCCTACGACCCGGCCGCGTTCGAGGGCTTGGACTTCTACCGGATCGACGACTTGCTGAGCGACGAGGAGAAGGGCCATCGGGATGCCGTCCGCGCCTACGTGTCCGAGGGGGTCTTGCCCGTCATCGAGCAGCACGCCCAGGCGTTGACGTTCCCGCTCGACGCCGCGCGTGGGCTGGCGGCGCTCGGCGTGATCGGCCCGACGATCCCGGCCGAGTACGGCGGGCTCGGCGCGTCGTCGGTGACGTACGGGCTGATGATGCAGGAGGTCGAGCGGGCCGACAGCGGGCTCCGCTCGTTCTGCTCGGTCATGGGCTCCCTCGTGATGTACCCCATCTACACCTACGGGTCCGAGGAGCAGAAGCGGCGGTGGCTCCCCCGACTCGCCACGGCCGACGCCATCGGCTGCTTCGCGCTCACCGAGCCCGACGTCGGCTCGGACCCCGGGTCGATGACGACGCGGGCCACGCGCGACGGCGACGAGTTCGTGCTCTCGGGCCACAAGCGGTGGAGCACGAACGCCTCCATCGCCGACGTCGCGGTCGTCTGGGCCAAGGACGACGCGGGCGACGTCCGCGGCTTCCTGGTCGAGACCGACCGGCCCGGCGTCTCGACGCCCCGGATCATGGACAAGTGGTCGCTCCGGGCGGCCGTGACCAGCGAGGTCGTGCTCGACGACGTCCGCGTGCCGGCCTCGGCGATGTTGCCCAACGTGAAGGGGCTGAAGGGGCCGCTGTCGTGCCTCAGCCAGGCCCGCTACGGGATCGCGTGGGGCGTGCTCGGCGCCGCGATGGCGTGCTACGACGCGGCCATCCAGCACACGACGTCGCGCGAGCAGTTCGGCCGGCCCGTCGCCGGCTTCCAGCTCGTCCAGAACCACATCGCCGACATGCTGGCCGACATCACCAAGGCCCAGCTCGTCGCGTGGCGGTTGGGCCGGATGAAGGACGAGGGCACCATGCGGCCCGCCCACGTCTCGCTCGCCAAGCGCGACAACGTGCGGACGGCGCTCGCGGTCGCGCGCCAGAGCCGCCAGCTTCTCGGCGGCAACGGCGTCCTCGGCATCTACCCCGTCATGCGCCACATGGCCAACCTCGAGTCGGTCGTGACCTACGAGGGGACCGACGAGGTCCACACGCTCGTGCTCGGCCAGGAGGCGACCGGCCTCAACGCCTTCTCGTAGCGCCGGGCGCAACGCGGGCGCCGATCTGGCCGTAGCTCTCGCTCCTCACCTCGCACTGTTATGATGGGACCTGGAGAAGTCATCGCCGCCATCGCCCTGTTCGTGGGGATGCCGTGGGCCGTGTTCACGGGGATCGCCAAGGTCAAGGCCGCAGGCGGAGGCGACCGGGCCCGGTCCGGCGGGTCCGAGATCCGCAAGAGCGAACTGGAGGCGATCATCGGGGTGGCCGTCGAGGACGCGACGGCCCCGCTCGTCCGGCGCGTCGAGGCGCTGGAGGCCATCGTGACGGAGGACGACGCCGCGTTCGACCGGATCGACCCGGCGGTCCTGGCCGGCGCGCTCGACGTCGAGTCCGAGGATGCGGGGCCGGCGGCAGCGCGTCGGCGGACCCGGTCCTAGACAATGCCGTCGGTCCGCCCGGCGCACGACGACGCTTTTTGGACAGCGCTGGCGGCGCGCGACTGGCGGCGCGTCCGCTGGCGCCGGAGCCGGTCGCCCGACGCGCCGCCCGAGGGCGCCGTCTGCGTGGCGTACGGGACGCCGATCCACCGGCGCGGCACGTACTACGTCCGCCCGGCCTACACCGACGGGGCCGCCTGGCTCAGCCAGCAGGCGTACGACGAGATGGTCCGCCGGACCGGGGGCCGCCGCGCCTCGCGGAGGTCGGGGACGCGCGACGAGCCGTAAATAGCCGGCGCTCCGACCGTTGTTGCCATGAGCGCCTCGACCCTCGCCTCCGCCGCCTTGCTTCTGGTCGTGCTCGCGTGGGCCGGCCTCACCGTCTGGAACTCGGCCGCTCGCGCCCGGCTCGACCGGATGAAGCCGGAGATCGGGGCGGCCTTCCAGGCCCACGCCGCCTCCTACGCCGAGCGAGGCGAGCTCCCGCCGCCGGTGTATTGGGACTTCCGCCGCGGCCGAGTCGCCGAGTACCCACCGGGAGTCGCGGAGGTCGTCCGGGGCGAGGGCGCCGGGGACTCCGAGGTCGGGTTCGCCGTGGCGACGGTCGTGCGTGCGGACGCGGTCGAGGGCGAGCGGTGGCCGGTGTGGATGTGGGGGGTGGGCGTGGGGTTCGTTCCGCCCGGCCTGTTCCACGGGCTCTTCGGCGCGGCGTCGGCCGCGCTCCTCGTCCTCTGGTTGCGGCTCCGCGCCGGCTGACCCGCCGGAGCCGAGCGGGTCGGCAGCCAGAGGGCCGGCCCGCGTCCTCGGCCCGACGCTGCCAGCTACTCCAGCGGGACGAAGGCGAGCCCGTGGTTCGGGTTCATCGGGACCACGAGCTGGTGGGCCCCGGCGTCGTAGCACATCGAGGCCGCCGTCGGGATGCCGCGCGCGATCAGCTCGGCGGTCTCGCCTGGGCGGATGCGCGAGACGCCGCCGTGGGCGATGCTGCTGACGTACTTCGCCCCGTCCTCCAGGATCACGAGGCCGTCGCCGCCCGCCTGCGCCGCCCGCTCGGTCTTCACCCACTTGCCGGACCGGGTAAACGTGAGGACCGCGTCGTCGCCGTAGTTGGCGACGACCAGGCGGCCGCCCGGGTCGAGGGCGATCCCGTTCGGCTGGACCAGCGGCGCGCCCTCGACGACGACCGACGCCGCGCCGTCCGGGTCGATCCGCCAGACCCGCCACGTCGAGGGGTCCGGGTCGTCTCCGAGGTCGCCCGTCTGGGTGGCGAAGACCGTTCCGTCGTCCGCGACGGCGACGTCGTTGAGCCAGGGGGCGCCCTCGACGCGGACACTCCGGACCGGCGCGCCCGTTCGCACGTCGAACTGGCGGACGACGCCCACGCTCGGGTCGTCGGGGCCCGTGCCCCCGTCGCGGTCGGCGACGGTGAGGAGGCCGCCGGCGATCTCGCTGCCCAGCGGCTCGTTGAGCACGAGCGGCGGCGCCAGCCCGGCGCGCTCGCCCGGCCCCTGGACCCCGATCCACCGGACCGTGTGGACCGACCCGTCCGAGCGGACGAGCGAGACCCAGGCGTCGTTGGTCTGGACCGACTGCGGGGCGCCCCGGTTGGGGACCACGATCAGGCCGCGCTCGGCGTCGTAGGCGCAGCTCTCGGCGGCGTAGATGGCGCCGTAGACCGTGACGTTGGGGGAGGTCGCCTGGAACGCCCCGTCCGCCCCGCGGACGCCGAGCGAGTCGCCGACGGCGAACGGCCGGGCGTCCTGCGCGAGCGCTGGAGGGGCCGCGGCTACGAGGAGCGCGGCGGCGAGGGATGGGAGTCGGGTCATGGGTGCTCGCAGATCGGCTCGGGCTCGATGGTGTGGCCGTCCCGGACGCTGCTGAACGTCAAGGCCAGGAGCGCCCACGACTCGCCGTGGCGCTGGTACACCTCGGTCACCGCGAAGGGGTTCGTGACCTCGGTGCCCCCCACCTCCGCCAGCAGCGTGATCCGGTTCCAGACGACGGCCGTGTTGCCGAACGTCTCGACCACGGCCTCGTGGACGTCGGCCTGTTTGTACCAGATGCCCCCGCTCTCGATGACGTCGAGCTCGCGCGCCGTCCCCCACGTCCCGCCCATGTGGACGAACCGGGCGTCGGGGTGGAAGAGGGCCGCGAGGGCGTCCCCGTCGCGGTCAGCCATCCACAGCCACTTCTGGAGGGACAGGTCGAGGAGCTCCTGCCCATCGTACACGGCCTCGGCGGGCGCCGCAGCGGCGTCGGGCGGCGCCGCCACGCGCGTCGGGGCGCACGCCCAGAGCATGGCCGCCAGGATGAGGAGGACGGTCGGGGAAGGCTTCATGGGGGTGGTCGCCGGGGGGCTAGTCCTGCGGCAGCGGGGCCTCCACGCCCGACATCACCTGGACAGAGTCGGGGAGGCGGGCGCCCCGGACCTCGACGGCCGACACGTCCGCCGTCAGCTCTGCGAGCTCCGACGCCGTGAGCTCGACGTCGGCCGCGCCGACGTTCTGGCGGAGGTGGGCGACGTTCGTCGTCCCGGGGATCGGGACGATCCAGGGCGCCTGGGCCATCAGCCACGCGAGCGCGATCTGGGCGGGCGCGGCGTCCTTCCGCTCGGCCCACCGCTTCACCACCTCGACGAGGGCCACGTTGTGCTCGAGGTTCTCGGGCGAGAACCGGGGCTCGAGCCCGCGGAAGTCGCCCGGGGCGAACCGCGTCTGCGCGTCGATGGCGCCGGTGAGGAAGCCCACGCCGAGCGGGCTCCACGGGACGAACCCGATCCCGAGCTCCCGGCACGTCGGCAAAACCTCGGCCTCCGGTCCGCGCCACAACATCGAGTACTCGCTTTGGACGGCGGTCACCGGGAGCGTGGCGTGGGCGCGGCGCAACGTGCCGAGGCCCATCTCGCTCAGGCCCCAGTGGAGGACCTTCCCCTCGGCCATCAAGTCCGAGACGGCCCCGGCCACGTCCTCGATGGGCACCTCGGGGTCGACGCGGTGCTGGTACAGGAGGTCGATCCGGTCGGTCTGGAGCCGCCGGAGCATCCCCTCGACGGCCCGCTTGATCCGGGCGGGGCGGCTGACCCGGCCGCCGCGCCGCTCGCCCGTCTCGAGGTCGACGTCGAACCCGAACTTCGACGCGATCACGACCTCGTCGCGGACCGGCGCGAGGGCGTCGCCGACGATCCGCTCGGCCTCGTGCGGGCCGTACGCCTCGGCCGTGTCGAAGAAGGTCACGCCGAGGTCGACGGCCGAGCGGACGAGCCGGACCATGTCGGGCCGGTACGGGACCGTCGTCTCGTAGCGGCGGGCCACGTTCTGGACGCCCATCCCGACGGCGGAGACCTCGAGCGCGCCGAGCGTCCGCCGGCCGGGGTCCGAGGCCGGGTGGGGCGGCGGGGTGGCCCGGGCGGTCTCGGCCGAGGCCCGCGCGGGCGCGCAGGCTACGAGCGCGAGCAGTGGGGCGCCGGCGCCGAGCCGGGTGAGGAACTGGCGGCGGGGGAGCCCGGTCGGGGCGGGACGGTCGGTCATGGTCGGGGAGGGGGCGCCGATGGATCGGGGCTCCGGGGCGGGGAGGGAGCCGCGTCGTTCGGCCTCATGGTATGGACTGTCCGCGCCGATCCCGTAGGACGATTGTCCGCGATGATTGTCCGATCCTCCAGCGAGCGGGAGGCCCGTCGACTCCGCCCGTATCCTCGCGGCACCGCCCTGCCCGCCCCGCGATGCCCGCCACTGACCCTCCGGCTGCCCCGCTCCGCCACGACGACCCCCGCGCCCGCGCCGACCGCGCCGAGCTGGCCGAGCGGATCGCCGCGGCCGTCCCCGACGACGGGCGCGCGGAGCCGGTCCCCGGCCTGCACCTGATCCGGTCGGGGACGCCCCGCGTCCCGTTCTACGCGGTCCTCCGGCCGTGCTTCTGCGTGATCGCCCAGGGTGCGAAGTCGCTCCTGCTCGGCGGGGAGAGCTATCGCTACGACCCGTTCCGCTACCTCTTGGTCTCGGCCGACCTCCCCGTCTCGGGCCGGATCGTTGAGGCCTCGCCGCGCGAGCCGTACCTCGGCTTGCGGCTCGACCTCGACCCGGCGCTCGTGAGCCAGGTCTTGGTCGAGGCCGGCGGCGCGCCGTCGACGGGGGCGTCGGAGCGGCGGGCGCTCGACGTGAGCCCGCTCGACGCCGACCTCTTGGACGCCACGCTCCGGCTCGTCCGGGCCGCCGAGTCGCCGCGTGAGGCGGCCGTGATCGCCCCGCTCGTCACGCGCGAGATCGTCTACCGGCTCTTGGTGGGCGACCAGGGCGACCGGCTCCGCCACGTCGCCGTGCTCGGCGGGCAGGCCCACCGGATGGCCGAGGCGGTCCGCCGGCTCCACCGCCAGTTCGACCAGGCGGTCCGGATGGAGGAGCTCGCGGCCGACCTCGGGATGAGCGCGTCGACGTTCTACCAACGGTTCAAGGCCGTGACCGGGATGACGCCGCTCCAGTTCCAGAAGGAGGTCCGGCTCCAGCGAGCCCGCCGGCTCCTGCTGGACGGCGACCTCGACGCGGCGACGGCGGGGTACCGCGTGGGCTACAACGACCCGTCGCACTTTAGCCGGGACTACAAGCGGCAGTTCGGGGCGCCGCCGGCCCGGGACGTCGAGCGGCTCCGGGAGGCCGCCGGCGCTCCGGCTCTCGGCTGACGCCGAGGAGGCCCCGCGCTCGGCTCGGGCCCGGCCTCAGTCGCCGCCGAGCCCGAACGGGAGGTCGAGCCGGTCGCCGCGGCGGAGCGGGACGACGGTCGTGTACACCAACTGTCGGTCCTCGTCGTAGGCCTGGACGCTCATCCGGGTCCGCGTCATCGAGACGGCCATGAAGCCGGGCGTGCGGAGCGCGAACAGCGTGTTGGGCGTCTCGACCACCTCGCGCGTGAGCGACCCGGCGCCCGAGACGAAGTAGTCGATCGGCGAGCCGTCGGGCCGGTGGTGTTGGAGGTTGTGGTCGTGGCCGGCGAAGTAGGCGTTGACGCCGGTCCGCTCGAAGACGGGGACGAGCTGCTCGACCAGCCGCTCGTTGTCCGAGTAGCGGACCGACCCGACGTAGATCGGGTGGTGGCCGACGACGATCTTCCAGGTCGCGTCCGAGTTCTCCAGCGTCCGCTCGAGCCACGTCAGCTGGTCCTCGACGTCCCAGTCGCCGGTGTCCGAGAACCGGGCCTTGTAGGACTCGGGGTAGGCCAGCGGCGTCGTGTCGAGGAACACGAACTGGACCCGGGTCTCGTCGTCGATCGCGAGCGTCTCCGAGTAGTACTGGGCCGGGAGGTACCACCGCTCGCTGGTCTCGGTGTAGGCGATCTGGGCCGGCACGTCGCCCTGCCAGTCGTGGTTGCCCAGCGTCGAGTACCACCGGCTCTGGAGCGACGGCGCTGTGTAGATGGCCTCGAACGACCGGGTCCACTTGACGTCGTCGACGCCGGTGACGCCGGCGAGGTAGAAGTTGTCGCCGGTCGAGATCGTGAACCGGCTCTCGACCGCCTCGCCCACGTCGCCCATCGCGCGGGCGACCTCGGCCTGGTTGAAGAACCCGTTCCGCCCCCAGTCGCCGACGACGAGGAAGTTGAACGCGGACGAGTCGAAGGGCGCCGGCTCGGCCTCGGCCAGCGCGACCGGGTCGGGCACGCGCTGGCCGACGGGCTGGGGCGTCCCGCACCCGGCGAGGAGGGCGGCGACGAGGGCGAGGGCGGAAAGGCGAGCGGGCATCACAGTGGCGTAACGCGCGAGCCGGCGTCAGACGTTCCCGGCCGGCGGGATCTCACCGCAGGATTTCAACGGAGGCGCCGACCGGGACCGGGAAGCGGGCGGCCCCGTCCCACATCGCCTCGACCTCGGCCCCGTCGACGGTCACGCGCGCCGGCGCGGCGTCGAGCCCGTGGACGACGACGTCCCAGCCGGCCCACTCGGGCACGTGCGCGCCGACGACCGAGCACGCCAGGCGGACCGCCGCGCCGTCGTCGGCCAGGTCGAGCCGGCCGAGCCAGGCGTCGCCGTGGCCGTCGCCGGCGTCCTCGTAGAGCCACGACGTGTACCGCCCGCGCGCGGGGTAGACGCGGAGCTCCAGCCGCTCGACGGGCTCGCCCGAGTGCTGACGGACGGGCCCCAGCGCGAGCACCGACCCGGCCCGGACGTAGAGCGGGACCCGGTCGAGCGGCGTCGCGGTCCAGACCGACTGCCGGCCCTCCAGCCGCTCGCCCGTCCAGAAGTCGACCCAGCCGGCGTCGGCGTCGGGCAGGTAGATCTCGCGCTCGGCCTGGCCCTCCTCCACGACCGGGTGCGCCAGCAGGCTGTCGCCGACGTAGAACGCCAGCGGGCTCGTCCGGCGGACCGTCTCGTCGGTGGGGTGGACGAGCGGGAGCGGGCGCAAGATCGGGGTCCCGTGCGTGGCCGCCTGCCACAGCGCCGTGTAGAGCGTCGGGAGCAGCCGGTAGCGGAGCTCGATGGCTTGACGGCACACGCGCCCGACCTCGTCGCCGAACAGCCACGGCTCCTGGCGCGGCGTGTCGACGGCCGAGTGGTTCCGGAAGAGGGGCGTGAGCGCGCCGACCTGGGTCCACCGCGCCAGCAGCTCGCCCGTCGGGTGCCCGACGAACCCGCCGACGTCGGCCCCGGTGAACGTCATGCCCGAGACGCCGAGCGACAGGCACGTCTGGATCGCCAGCCGGAGGTGGTCCCACGTGGCCGAGTTGTCGCCGGTCCAGCTCGTCCCGAACCGCTGGCTCCCGGCGTAGGCCGCGCGCGTGATCGTGAACGGGCGCCGGTCGGGCGCGAGCTGGGTCAGCCCCTCGTGCGTGGCCCGCTGCATCTGCATCCCGTACACGTTGTGGGCCTGGGCGTGGCTGCCGCCCTCGCCGTCGAGCGCGTGCCGGGCCTCGTCCGGGATCGTGCCCACGTCGTGCTCGGCGTCCATCGAGCCCTCGACGTGGGCCACGCTGAACAGGGCCGGCTCGTTCATGTCGTTCCAGATCCCGTCCACGCCGTCGCGGACGAGCCCCTCGTGGAGCCCGCCCCACCAGTCGCGCACGTCGGGGTCGGTAAAGTCGGGGAAGGCGCAGCGGCCCGGCCACACCTCGCCGTGGACCTCGGCGCCGTCGGGGTAGCGGACGAAGGCGTCGCGGTCCTGGCCTTGGCGGTAGACGGCGTAGTCCGGGTCGTCGGCCTTGACGCCGGGGTCGATGATGACGACGGACCGGAACCCGTCCGCGTCGAGGTCGGCCAGGAGCCCGGGCGGGTCAGGGAACCGCTCGCGGTCCCAGGTGAACACGCGGTACCCGTCCATGTAGTGGATGTCGAAGTAGAGCGCGTCGCACGGGATCCGGCGCTCGCGGAAACTGGCGGCGACCTCGCGGACCTCGGCCTCGTTCATGTACGAGTACCGGCACTGGTGGTAGCCGAGCGCCCACCGCGGGAGCATCGGCGTCCGCCCCGTCAGCCGCGCGTACGCCTCGACGACGCCGAGCGGCGTCGGCCCGTGGACCACGTAGAGGTCGAGCGCGCCGCCGTCGGCGTGGTACGCCATCCGCCCGGCGTCGCTGGCGCCGAGGTCGAACCGGGCGCGGAACGTGTTGTCGTAGAACAGCCCGGCGGCGGCCTCCTCGCCCTGCTTCAGCACGAACGGGACCGACTTGTAGAGCGGGTCCGTCCCGCGCTGGTACTTGTAGGCGTCCGTGTTCCACAGCTCGACCCAGTGGCCGCGCCGGTCGAGCGAGAGCGCCTTGTCGCCGAGCCCGAACAGCCGGTCGGCCGGCTCCAGCGACACCGTGTGGCCGACGCCCTCGTCCGGCAGCGCGTGGCCGTCGACGAGCACGCGCCCGCCGGCCCGCTCCGTCACGACGAACGCGCCGGTCTCGGCCGTGACCCGGATCCGGAGCGCGGCCGTCTCGACCTCGACCACGTCGCCGCCGTCCCGCGCGGCCCACGCCGACGGCCCGTCCCACCGGGCGTCCGGGTCGAGCGCGTACGACGGCCGCGCAGACGGGACCTGCCCCGGCCGGACGTGCCGCACCCGGACGACGTCGTCGCTCAGGGCGTCGAGGTGGAGCGCGCCGACGGGCGTCGGGACGACGAGCGCGCCGACGGTCTCGGCGGGGGCGAGGAGGGGGGACGACATGGGGAGGAGTCTAAAGAAGAAGTGTCGGGTAGCCGGTCGTGGACCCCCCGCTTCCCTTCCGGTCGCGGAGCCTGTCCTGAGCGGAGCCGAAGGGCTCCCAGGTCGGAAAGCTGTCCCCCTTCAAGGGGGACAGTTCGTCCGCCCGTTGAGCGAAGCGATGGGCGGCCGGACGGGGGGTCCGCTCGCGAGGCGCCAGAACGCTAGCGGACTTCGACGCGCTCGACGTCGGTCCGCGTGCGGACGACGAGCCAGGGCCCGTCCTCGACGGCGGACGTCTCGGCATCGGCGCCGTCCGTCGCGACCGGGCGGCCGTCGACGGTGACGGCGCGGGCGTCGCCGAGCGGCGCGAGCGGGATCCGCCACTCGAACGCGCGGTGGGGAACCCCCCGGTCGCCCTCGCGGCGGAGGGTGGCCGCGAACCCGTCGCCGTCCGCCAGGTCGACGTGCAGGCGGAACGCGTCGCCGTCCTGGAAGGCGTAGCTGATCCCGTCGTCGAAGTAGAACGACGAGGTGCCGGCGCCGGGGAACGCCCACAGCGTCAACGTGTCCGGGTCGGCGTCCATCGTCGTCAGCGCGGGCGGGTCGAGCGCGACGACGCCGCCGGCGCGGCCGAACAGCGGCATCGTGTCGAGCGGCGCGTCGACGGTCCAGCGCTGGCCACCCGGGATCGCTTGGCCGGTCCAGACGTCGGTCCACCCGCCGGCCACGTCGGGGAAGTACACCTCGCGCTGGCGGGCCCCGTCCGTGACGACGGGCGCGGCCATCAGCGTCTGGCCGAGGTACATCTGGTCGTCGCAGCCGTGGTGCGTGTTCGGGTCGTCGGGGTGCTCCAGCACGAGCGCCTTGAGCGGCGGCTCACCGGTCCGCGTGCAGGCCTCGAAGGCCGAGTAGATCGTCGGCAAAAGGCGGTAGCGCAGCGTGAGGTACTCGCGGCAGATCCCCTCGACCTCGTCGCCGAAGCTCCACGGCTCCTGCTGGTCGATCTCCTCGTGCGAGTAGTGCGTCCGCATGAACGGGTACAAGACGCCGGCCTGCATCCAGCGCGCGAAGAGCTCCGGCGACGGGCTCCCGGCAAACCCGCCGATGTCGGGGCCGCAGAACCCGAGCCCGCTCAGGCTCAGCGACTGGCAGATCCGGAGCGACAGCAACAGGTGCTCCCACGACGACACGTTGTCGCCGGTCCAGGCCGCGGCGTAGCGCTGGCTCCCCGAGAAGCAGGCGCGCGTGAGAAGGAACGGCCGCTCGTCGGGGCGGACCGCCCGGAGGCCGTTGTGCGTGGCCTGGGCCATCAGCAGGCCGTAGACGTTGTGGGCCTCGCGGTGGTCGGTCGGGCCGGTGCCCCGGTCCTCGAATGCGAACCGGACGTCGTCGGGGAAGTCGCGCCCGCCCAGGATGGCCGGCTCGTTCATGTCGTTCCAGAACCCGGTCACGCCGGCGTCGAGGTAGCGCTGGTGCGTCTCGCCCCACCACCGCCGCGCCTCGATTTTGGAGAAGTCGGGCCAGTGGACGTCGCCGGGCCAGACGGTGTCGGTAAAGTCGGTCCCGTCGGGGGTCTCGCAGAACAGCCGCCGCGTGGTGCCCTCGACGTAGGCGAAATAGTCGGGATCCACCTTGACGCCGGGGTCCACGATGACGACGGTCCGCACGCCGAGCTCTTTGAGGTCGTCGGTGAGCGCGGTCGGGTCGGGGAACGCCTCGGGGTCCCAGGTGAACACGCGGTACCCGTCCATGTAGGCGATGTCGAGGTGGATGCACTCGAGCGGCATCCCGCGGCGGCGGAACTCGTGGGCGATCCAGCGCGCGTAGCCGTCGTCCTGGTAGTTCCAGCGGCTCTGGTGGTACCCGAGGGACCACTTGGCGGGCATCGGCTTGTGGCCTGTGAGGTCGCAGTAGCGGCCCAGCGGGCGCTTGAGCCCGGCCGGCTCGCCCGGCGCCGGGGCGAAGGCGTAATACCGGAGCTCGCCGTCGTCGCTGCCGAACCACCAGTCGTCGCCCGAGCCCGCGCCGAGGTCCATCTCCGAGCGGTAGGTGTTGTCCGAGAACAGGCCGGCTCCGGTCCACCCGCCGTCGGCGTCGGGCTGGAGGACGAGCGAGAACGGGATCGACTTGTAGATCGGGTCCTGCTCGGGCGCGTAGGCGTAGGTGTCGGCGTTCCAGAACGTGAGCTGGCGGCCGGCCCGGTCGAGCTCGAACGTCTTGTCGCCCTGGCCGAAAAAGCGGGTGTCCGGCGCGAGGGCCTTCCAGCAGCGCGTGACCGTCCGCCCGTCGACGTCGGCCCAGCCGGCGCCGGCGGTGTCTTGAAGAAACGGCCGCCCGTCGGGCGTCTCGAACGACAACCGGCAGGGCGACTTCCGGATCCGCACGGTCATGGCGTCGGTCGCGACGGACCACTCGGCGTCGGACTCGACGAGGGCCGGGGCGAGCCCGTCCCACCGCCGGTCGGGGTCGAGCGCGTACGAGAACGGCGTCTCGTCGGCGTCGGCCCCGTGGCCGGCGAGTGTGAAGTCGCCGGTCGGCGCGAGGCGGACCCGGGCCACGTCGTCCGCGAGGAACGAGACGGCCAGCCTCGGGCCCCCGCAGTCGACCACGACCGTCGAGCCGACGACCGTCGCCGACACGGCGTCGCCGAGCAGCGTGAACCGGTCGTCGGGGACGGCGGCGAAGGGGCGGGGGAGGGCGGCGGGCCCGGAGGCGTAGGAGCTCATCGGCAGGGTGAAAGCGCTTACCCGCCAAGATACCGACGGGGCGCGGCTCTCCCGCGTGAGGCCTCGGCGGAGGCGGGACCGTCGCAGCTCGGATGCGTGATTCGTGATGCGTGATTCAGCGCAGGAGGGTCACGCATCACGAATCACGCATCGGCCACGCTCAACCTGCCAGAATCCCCGTGCCGCCCCGCTAGCTCGACACCGTCTGCCGGATCCGCTCGGCCACCGCCTCGTTCGACGTGACCGCCGAGAAGATCATGGCCCGGCGCCGCCACGAGACCACGAACCGGCCCTCGACCACGCGCGAGTCGACCGGCGTCGGCTCGCTGAGCGCGGCGTAGGTCCCGTCCGGCAAGTCGAACGCCGCGCCGACCCGGTCGAGCAGGATGTAGTCGTAGGCGAAGACCGTGGCCCGCTCGCCGTCGGCCCCCTCGTAGCGGAACGCGGGGACCTGGACGTCGCTCGGCGACGTGCCGGGCGACGGCTGGACCTCCCCGATCGACGGGATCCCGACCCCGACGACCGTCAGCGAGGGGAGGTCGGGCGGGGCCACGTCCCAGCCGAGCGCGTCCAGGACGAGTGACCGGGCCGCGTTCGGGTCGGTCGTGGTGAGGTCCGGGAGGAACGTGTCGGAGGTCTCGACGAGGTGGACCAGGACGTCGTCGGCCTCGCCCGGGCTGGGCCAGAGCCACCACGCCGTCCCGGCGACCCCGGCGACGACCAGGAGCACGAGCAGGGCCCCGGTCGCCGGGCGCCACGCCCGCCGGGCGTCCGGGGGAGGCGGGGTGGACCGGGTCTGGACGCGCTCGAACGCGGGGAGGCCGTCGACGCCGGCCTCGGCCTCGGGAGACGGGTCGGTCATCGGGCGGAGGAGGCGAGCCGGTGCGGGGCCGGCTCGGCGCGGGGCGCGTCGAACACCAGGTGGACCGTGTCGCCGCGGTGGACCGAGAGCAGGCGCGAGGCGTGGCCCCGGTTGACGGCGACCTCGAGCATGCCCGAGCTCCCGAACAGCGTGAGCGGGTCGCCGGCGCCGACCTCGGCGTACGTCCGGCCGTGGCTCCGGAACACGCCCGAGCCGACGTAGCACTTGAACGTGCGGCCGTCGGCGTGGCGGTCGAAGTCCTCGCGCGAGATGTTCGTGACGCAGTTCCCGAACTGGTCGACGTGCAAGACCATCCCGAACACGCCCTGGTCGTCGGTCCGCGCGAGCGGCCAGTGGAGCGAGGCCAGCTCGTCGACGGGCGGGCCGAGCGCGGCGAGGTCGGCGCCGACGGCGAGCCGGGCCGCGGCCGGCCCGAACACGTCGCGGCCGTGGAACGTCGCGCTCGCGTCCGGCGCCGTGGTCAGCTCGACGACCTCGGTCACGGCCTCGGGCCCGGCCACGAGCGCGAGCAGGCCGTTGTCGGGCCCGACGAACCGCTGGGGCGCCCCGGCCGCCGTGAACCGGGCGGCGATGGCCCGGCGGTCCGTGCCCACGCCGGGGTCGACGACGGCGAGGTGGACCGTGTCCGGCGGGAAGTGGCCGACGACCTGGCGGAGCGCGAACGCGGCCGTCATCACGTCCTGGGCCGGCACCTCGTGCGTCACGTCGACGAGCCGGACGGCCGGCGCCGCGCACACCATCGCCCCCTTCATGGCGGCGACGTAGCCGTCGCGGAGGCCGAAGTCGGTGGTCAGCGTGACGATCACGGCGGGGAGGGGGCGCCCGGCCAAAATACGCCGGCTCTCTCGCCCCGCCCGTCCCCCTATCTTGGCCGCCTCCCGCCGACCGCCCGTGGACGCTCCCGACCCCGCCCCGACCCCGGCCGACGCGCTCAGCGAGCGCGGCCGGCTCGCGCTCGACGAGTTCGTCCGGCTGTGGGGCGAGATGGCCTCGCACTGGGGCATCAACCGGACGATGGCCCAGATCCACGCGCTCCTCTACGCGACGGCCCAGCCGCTCGACACCGACGAGATCATGGAGCGGCTCGAGATCAGCCGGGGCAACGCCAACATGAACCTGCGCGCGCTCGTCGACTGGAACCTGGTCCGCAAGACGAGCCAGCCGGGCTCGCGGAAGGACTACTTCCTCGCCGAGGACGACGTCTGGACCCTGGCCACGACCATCATCGAGGAGCGGCAGCGGCGCGAGATCCGGCCGGTCCAGCGCGCGCTCGACGGCGTCGCCAGCGAGCTCCGCGACGCCCCCGCGACCGTCCCGGCCGACGCCGCGCTCGCCGACCGCGTCGAGGCGCTCGTCGAGATCATCGACGTGTTCGACGGGTTCACCCAGGCGCTCTTGCCGCTCGTCCGCGGGCGCAACACGGACAAGGTCCGCCGGGTCACCCGGTTCGCCTCGAAGCTGCGCCGCTCGCGCGACCGGAATGGCGACGACCGCTGAGATCGGCCGCCGGGGCGAGGACGTGGCCGCGGCCTACCTCGAAGCCCGGGGCTACCGGATCCTGGACCGGAACGTCCGGTTCCTCCGCGAGGAGGTCGACCTCGTCGCCTTCCAGCCGACGGCACGGGACGACGGGGGGATGATCGTGTTCGTCGAGGTCAAGGCCCGGAGCGGCGGCGGGTTCGGGCGGCCCGAGGACGCCGTCGACGCGGCCAAGCAGCGAGCGATCATGCGCGTCGCCGAGGCCTACCTCCACGAGCGTCGGCTCATCCCGTCGCCGACGCGGTTCGACGTGGTCGCCGTCCACTTCGGGCGGGGCGAACCCCGGGTCGAGCACTTCGAGAACGCCTTTGGCTACTTCGTCTAACGTGTTGTCCGGCAACGTGCCGGGTCGCGGACCTCTCGTCCTCGTTCACGGCGGCGCGTGGGACATCCCGGCCGACGAGACCGACGCCCACCTCGACGGGCTCGAGCGCGCGCTCCGGGTCGCCCGCCGCGCCGTCGAGCGCGGTGCCGACGCCCTTAGCGTCGCCGTCGAGGCCGTGGCCGCGCTCGAAGACCACCCGGCGTTCGACGCCGGCCGGGGTGCTGTCCTGGACCGCGACGGGCAGCCCCAACTCGACGCCGGCGTCATGGACGGGCCGACGTTGCGGTGGGGCGGCGTCGCCCACGTCCGCCGGCTCAAGAACCCCGTCCGCACGGCGCGAGCCTTGGTCGAGGCGGACGGGCAGGCGCGGCTGCTGGTGGGGGAGGGGGCCGAGCGGTTCGCGGCCGAGCTCGGCCACCCCGCCGTGCCGCCGTCGGCGCTCGTCGTCGAGCGCGAGGTCGAGCGGCACGCCCGCCTGGCGGCCCACGCCGCGTTCCACACGAGCGCCGCGTTCTCCGGCGCGATGGACGTGCCGCGCGGGACCGTCGGGTGCGTCGCGCGGGACCCCAGGGGGCGGCTGGCGGCGGCGACCTCGACCGGCGGCGCCCCGTTCACGCGCGCCGGCCGCGTCGGCGACTCGTCGATCCCCGGCGCCGGCTACTTCGCCGACGGGTTCGGGGCGGCCTCGGCCACGGGCTGGGGCGAGGCGATCCTGACGACTCAGCTCGCGGCTCGGGCCGTGGCCGCCGTCGGGCGCGGAGAGCCGCCCGCCCAAGCCGCGCGCGACGCCGTCGCGGATCTGGCCGAGCGCGTCCGGTGGCCCGGCGCCGCGCTCGCCACGGGCGGCCTGATCGTGGCCGCCGCCGACGGCACGGCCGGCTGGGCGTTCTCGACGCCCCGCATGGCGCGCGGCTGGTGGCGCCCCGACGAGTCCGTGTGGACCGGCCTCGACCGACCTACCAGCCCGTCCGACGAGGCGTAGGCGCTGCCGGCGGAGGCGTCATCGGAGGGCGCTGGGCCGGGGGCACCGGGGCTTTGGCCACGTCCGCCGAGGTGTCGTCATTGGCCCGGTCGCGGACGACGCGCCGGGGCGTCGGCCAGCGGCGGGCGGTGGGCGGGACGTAGCGCGTGCCGAGCGACGAGTCGGGCTGGCGGGGGACGGCGGCCGGGGCCGTCCCCGGTGCCGGCGGCGTCATCGCGATCAGGGCGGGCCGGACGCCGCCCGTGGTGCCGGGCCGGACCTCGGTCCCCGCGAAGTAATAGGCCAGGATCTCGCGGTAGCCCCGGCCGGCGCGGGCCTGGCCCAGCGCGCCGTACTGGCTCATCCCGACGCCGTGGCCGAACCCGCTCCCCTCGAACACGTAGCGACCCCCGTCCGTCGTGATCTCGAACCGGGTGCTCCGGACCGTCCGTGCCCCGACGGCCCCGTTGACGGCCTGGCGGAACGCCGAGCCCGAGATGGTCTCTGTCCGCCCGCCGACTAAGCGGACCGTCACGACGCGCCCGGACCGCGACCGCCGCTCGACGGTGACGTCGCGGACGGTCCCGCCGTAGCGGCGGCTGAGCGCCCCGAGCACGGCGGCGCGGTCGGCCGACGTCCGCCAGCGGTGGTCCGGCGCGTCGGCGTCGAACGGGTCGGGGACGCCGCGGAGGTAGGGGACGGGGGCGCCGGCCCAGACGGCGTCGTTGTCGGCCGTGTGGCCGCCCGACGACGAAAAGTAGGCGGCCTCGGCGAGCGTGCCGCCGTAGGTCAGCACCTCGCCCCGGGTCTCGGCGGCGGCCCGGCGGCTGAGGTCGGTCGCCGGGCCGCTCCCGCGGTAGACCTGGGAGCGCTGGTCGTCGTCGAGGTCGTAGGTCGGGTGCGCGCCGGCCCGCCGCGCGGCGTAGGTCCGCGCGAGCACGGCCTGCGCCTTGGCCCCCTCCAGCACGGGGAACCCGAACTCGCTCTGGACAACGCTCGCCACGTAGGGCTCGACCGGCGCGTGCGTGACCAGCTCGAGCCGGTCGCCCGCTCGCCCGACGACGAAGTCGCCGGGGTACTCGCGCGTGGTCGACCCGGCCCGGAGCCGGACGCCATCGCCCGCCAGCCGGACCGTCCGGCCTGAGAGGTCGGCCCCGCCGACGCGGACGCGGACGTCGCGGCCCCGCCCGCTGAGAGTGGCCGTCTCGCCCGGCACGAGCGGGGAGCCCTCGATCCCATCGACAAACACGCGGAGCGGGCCCGCCAGCGGCTCGACCCGGACCTCCGTCGGTGCTTGCGAACTGAGGACGCGGACCCGGACGACGTCTGGAGCGGGCTGGGCGAGCGCGGGCGCCGCCAGGACCGTGGCGAGCAGGGCGTACCGGAGGAGTCGCATGGGGAGAGGGACGGTGGCCCGTTCGTTTCGGCGGTCCGCCCGTCCGAGATAAGCGGAAGAGACGAGAGGGGCCACGACGCGGGGCAAGGTAGACACGCCGTCCCGACGGGCCGAGAGCACGGGTGCTGAGGGCCAGTGCGAGCGCGTTCTCCCTACCGTGTCCCCGTAAGCGGGATGCGACACATCCTGAGCGTGCGAAGGATCTCAGCACGTACCGTCGAACTTGTCGGCACCGTCCCCTACGGCCTGGGAACCTCGCGTTGAGATCCCCCGCCTTCGCGGGGGCAGGCTCTTCGCTGCGCTCAGGATGACAGGTTTGGGGGGCTCGCCCGAGGACGTGATAGCCATCGCGCTGAAGCGCCGGCAGCCGCGAGCTAGTGTCATGAATGACCCTTTGGTCGTGGGCCGGACCCCCCGTCCGTCCGCCCCTCGCTCCGCTCAGCGGGCGGACCGACTGTCCCCCTTTGAGGGGGACAGCTCCCCGACCTGGGAGCGGAGCGACCGGAAGGGGAGCGGGGGGTCGGCCCACGAGCAGTTTGGCATCACTCTAGAGTCCGACGCCCCGCGCCATCTCTGCGACGGCCACCTCGAACGGGGCGTACCCGACGAACCCGAACCGAACCGTCTGGGCCACGCTCAGGCTGTCGAGCGCGAACCGGCCGTCGGCCCGGGCCGCCGCGCCGCGCGACGTCCCCACGACGACGGCGTTCGCGCCGACCAAGGGGGCCGACGTCTCCGCGTCCGTCACGCGCCCGACGACGCGGAGCCCTCCGGGCGCGTCGTCCACGTCGAGGATCTCGACCGCCAGCCGGCGCTCGTTCCACCCGGCCTCGCCGACGGGGCAGACGAAGACCGGCCGCGCCGGCTGACACGCCGCGAGGGCGATGAGAGCGAGGGGGAGGAGGCGACGGGCCGCGGTCGGGGACATCGGCTAGAGCAGAGTACAGGTTGGTGTGGGGGGATGGGAGTGTGGGAGTGAGTCAAAACGGAGCGGGGTCGCCACTCCCACACCCCTTCCTCCCGCACACCCACACGCATCGTGGCTACAGCGCGAGCCGGGACCGGAGGTCGCGGGACCGCGCGCGGCTGGCCGTCACCTCGTGGCCGCCGTCGAGCGCCAGCTTGTAGCGGCCCGAGAACCACGGGATCATCTCGCGGATGGCGCCCAGGTTGACGATGGCGTTCCGGTGGACCCGCATGAACCGGTCGGGGTCGAGGCGCCCTTCGAGCGCGTCGAGCGTGAACCCGACCAAGTGCCGCTGCATCGGCGGCCCGCCGGGCAGCACGTAGAGGCTCGTGATCCCGTCCTGGACCTCGGCCGCGATCACGTCGCTCGCCTCGACGACGATGAGCCGGTCGCGGCCCTGGACCGTGAACCGCTCGATGGGCGGCCCGCCGGGCGCCGGGCTCGGGACCACCTCGTCGAGCGTGTCCAGCAGGTCGGCCAGCCGGGCGTCGGTGTCGTCGCCGTCGGCACGGCGGGCCTCGACGCGGGCGACGGACGCCGCGAGCCGGTCGGCGTCGATGGGCTTGAGGAGGTAGTCGGTCGCGTTGGCCTCGAAGGCCCGGAGCGCGTACTCGTCGTAGGCCGTCGTGAACACGACGTCGGGCCGGCGGCCGGGCGGGAGCCGCTCGACCACGCCGAACCCGTCGAGCCCGGGCATCCGGACGTCGAGGAACGCCAGGTCGTACGCCGTCTCGGCCAGGGTCTCGACGGCCTCGACGCCGTCGGCGGCCTCATCGACCGGCCCCAGCCGGCCGTCGTCAACGAACGGGTCGAGCAGTCGGCGCAAGCGGGACCGGGCCGGGGCCTCGTCGTCGACGATCAGGACGCGGAGAGCACTCATGTCGGGGGGAGCGGGAGCAGGAGGGTGGCGCGGACGCCGGTGTCGGTCGGGTCGACGGCGAGCGTCGCGTCGTCGCCGTACAAGAGTCGCAGGCGGTCGGCGACGTTCCCCAGGCCGACGCCGTAGACGGCGCCGCCCGGAGCGAGGCCGGCGCCGGTGTCTTCGACGACGACCTCGAGGTGGTCGGCCGCGCGTCGGGCACGCACGGTCACGGCCCCGCCGCCCCGCTTCCGCTCGACCCCGTGCTTGACCGCGTTCTCGACGAGCGTCTGGACGGCGAACGCCGGGACGGGCACGTCGTTCGCGCCGTCCTCGACGTCGACCGTCACGTCGAGGGCGTCGCCGAACCGGGCCTCTTCGACGTGGAGGTAGCGGCGGACCAGCCGGAGCTCGTCGCGCAGCGGAACCAGGGCCTGGCCGCTGGCGGTGAGGACGTCGCGGAACAGGCCCGCCAGGTGCTCGACGGTCGCCTCGGCCTGGGCCGGCCGGTCGCGGATGAGCGCAGCAACGGTGTTGAGCGCGTTGAACAAAAAGTGCGGGTTGATCTGGGCCCGGAGCGCGGCCATCTCGGCCTCCGACGTCTGGCGGACCAAGGCCCGCTCGCGCTCGACGAGCCGGAGCCGCTCGAGCGCGAGGGCGAGCTGGGCCGCGAGCGCCCGGAGCTGGGCCACGTCCTCGGTGTTGTAGACGGACAGCCGCCGCGCCTTCCGCCCCAGCACGATCAGCCCGACCGGGTCGCCGCCCCCGGTCACGACTGGGACCGCGAGCGCGGCGCCCAGCCGGGCCAGGCGCGTCGAGACGCCGGCGGGCAGGTCGGCGTCGTTGAGCTCCTCGTTGCGCGACCACACGCGGCCCTCCGCCCGCAAACGCTCCCACACCCGCCCGAGCTCGGCCTGGGTGAACGACGGGGGCTCGGGGCGGAACGTCGCCCGGACCCACCGCTCGTCGGGCGTGTCGCGGCCGGCCTGCAGAAACACGACGGCCGAGCGGACGCCGAGCGCGTCGCCGACGGCCTCGGCCGCGCCCGCCGCCAGCGTCTCGACGTCGATGAACAGGCCGACCTCGTCGCCGAACCGGTCCAACCGCTCGCGCGCTTTCTGGCGGCGCGTCTGGAACGCCTGGCGGAGGCCGGACCGGAGCGCCGGGGCCGCCCGCTCGGTGAGCAGGATCAGCGCGACGACGAGCACCCCGAGCGCCAACGGGTGCGACCCGCCCGGCAGCACCGCGTCCAGCAGCGCCGACCCGAGCACGATCACCCCGAACGCGATCGCCAGCATCGAGACCGTCGCGAGGCTCTTGAGCAGGAGCGCGTCGAACGGACCGTACCGCAGCGTGGCGACCGACACCAGCGCGACCGGCAACATCGACAACAGTTGGAAGGCGACCACGAACCACGCCGTTGCGACCTCGGCCTCGCGCGGGCCCGGCGACAGCCGCGTCAGCACGAGCACGGCCCCGACGACGGCCACCAGGCACACGGCGGCGCTCCCGACGCGGCTCCACCGCTGGGCCGGGCGCACGTCGTCGGTCTCGGCCGACGACTGGACGAGGACGACGCCGGTCGCCGCGGCCACGTAGACGCAGACGTAGAACAGGATCGGCACGGCGAACCCGTCGGGCGGGAGCGGCCCGGCGTGGCCGGCCACGGTCGCCACCAACACGCCGAGGCCCAACACCACGGCGGGGATCGCCAGGACGCCCCGCGTCCGCCCCAGCAGCAGCAGCCCGGCTCGGGTCCGCAGGCTCTGGTCGAGCAAGAGCGCCGGGTACGCCAGCCACCCGCCCAGGGCCACCAGCGTCAGCGCGTCGAACGCGGCCCGACCGAGGGTGGCCGAGGCCGGCGGCGGTCCGAACACGACGACCCACAGCCAGCGGACCAGTTGAACGCCGACCCACACCAGCGCCGCGCCGATCAGCCGCTTCGACCGGCGCGCGCGCGGGCTCCGAGGCGCGAGCGGGGACACCGTCAGGTACGCCAGCAGGTGCAGGAACGCCACGACCCCGAACCCCCAGCCGGTCGCCGCCCACAGCGCCGCGCCGAGCGGGTACAGGAACGTCGGGTACCGCTCGACGCGGACCTCCGTCGTCTCCACGCGCCCGCCCCGGTCCAGGACGTAGGTCAGCACGGTCCCCGTCGCGCGCTCGACCTGGCGCCGGGCGCCCGTCGCGGACTCGACGGGCAAGAAGTCGATGGCCGTCAGCGCGTCGCCCTCTCGGATCCCGGCGCGGCTCGCGGCGGCTCGCGGGAGCACGTAGGCCGCCACGACGGGCCCGTCGCGGTCGTCCCACCGCACGCCGTCGTAGCCCAGCGCCGTCGTCTCGGCGAGGGGCAGGCCGACGTCGCGGAGGTACTCGGCCCAGCTCAGCGCGAGCGAGACGAGCGGGAGCAGCGCGAGCCCGGCGAGCGCCAGGGCCAGCCCACGCGCGAGCCACGGACGGGGGGGACGGGGCATGGCGGAATCTAGGCCGGCCGACGGGCGTCGCAGCCCCATGCCCGACCTCGTCGACACCCACGTCCACCTGACCGCCGACGCCTACGACGCCGACCGCGACGCGGTCGTCCAGCGGGCGGCGCAAGCGGGCGTCACCCAGCTCGTCGTTCCGGCCGTCGACCTCGCGTCCATCGGCGCCGCCCTCGCCCTGGCCGACCGCACCCCCGGCGTCTTCGTCATGGCCGGGGTCCACCCGACGTACTTGGCGGACGCGCCGGCTGACGCCGTCGATCAGATCGGTCCGTTATTGCAATCTGAGCCCATCGTGGCCGTCGGCGAGACGGGGCTCGACTACTACTGGAGCCGCGAGCACGTCGACGCCCAACAGGCGTCGCTCCGCGAGCACGCCCGGCTGGCGGCCCGGCACGGCCTGCCGCTGTCGCTCCACAACCGCGACCAGAAAGGGAGCGAGGCGTCGTCGCGCGACCTGGTCCGCATCCTGACCGAGGTCCGCGACGAAGGCATCGGGCCGCTCGCCGGCGTGTTCCACTGCTTCGGCGGCCCGCCGTGGCTGGCGGAGGCGGTGCTCGGCCTCGGCTTCCACGTCGGCCTGGGCGGGACGCTGACGTTCAAGAACGCGGGCGTGGCCCAAGCCGTCGCCGACGTCCCGCTCGACCGGATCGTCCTGGAGACCGACGGCCCGTACCTCGCGCCGACGCCGCACCGGGGCCAGCGGAACGAGCCGGCCTACGTCGCGCTCGTCGCCCGGCGACTCGCCGAGGTGCGTGGTCTGTCGGTCGAGGAGGTGGCCGAGACGACGACGCGGACCGCCCGCCAGCTGTTCGGGCTGCCCGACGCCTGACGGTGGGGGAGCCGGGAGGCGTCCGGGGAGCTAGGCGGCCAGGATCGCGTCGATGGCCCCGATCTCGTCGTCCGTCAGCGGCGGCTGGCTCAGCATCGCGACGGCCTCCTCGACCTGCTCCACCCGGCTCGCCCCGATCAGCGTCGACGTGACCTCGGGCCGGCGGCGCGTCCACGCCAGCGCGAGCTGGGCCATCGACTGGCCTCGGCCCCGGGCGATCTCGCGGAGCCGGCGGACCGTCTCGACCACGTCGTCGGTCACCTGGTCTTGGCGCAAGAAGCCGGTGGCCTTGGCCGCCCGGGAGTCGGCCGGGATGCCGTCGAGGTACTTGTCGGTCAGTAGCCCCTGGGCCAGCGGCGAGAACACGATGGCCCCGACGCCCTCGTCGGCGAGCACGTCGAACAGCCCGTCCTCGGGGTCGCGCACCAACAGGCTGTACTTCGGCTGGTGGATCAGGAGCGGCGCGCCCATCTCGCGCAGGAGGCGGACGGCCTGGCGCGTCGGCTCCGGCGGGTAGTTCGAGACGCCGGCGTAGAGCGCCCGGCCCGTGCGGACGGCGTGGGCGAGCGCGCCCATCGTCTCCTCGAGCGGCGTCTCGGGGTCGTACCGGTGGCTGTAGAAGACGTCGACGTAGTCGAGCCCCATCCGGGCGAGGCTCTGGTCGAGGCTCGCGAGCAGGTACTTCCGTGAGCCCCACTCGCCGTAGGGGCCCGGCCACATCCCGTAGCCCGCCTTGGTCGAGATCACGAGCTCGTCGCGGTACGGCCCGAGGTCCTCGGCCAGGATCCGCCCGAACGTCTCCTCGGCCGAGCCGGGCTCGGGCCCGTAGTTGTTGGCGAGGTCGAAGTGGGTGATCCCGAGGTCGAAGGCCCGGAGCGCCATCGCCCGGGCGTTCTCGTAGACGTCGACGGACCCGAAGTTGTGCCACAGGCCGAGCGAGACGGCGGGGAGCTTGAGCCCGCTCCGGCCGCACCGGACGTAGTCCATGACGTCGTAGCGGTCGGAGGCTGGACGGTACGGGGTGGGGTCGCGGTAGATCACAGGGAGAGGGGGGCGAGTCAGGGAGGGGCGGACGTGGGGCTGGCGGGGGCCAGATTTGGCAGGAGGCTCCGGGTCAGTCGAAGTCGCTGCACGACATGAAGTAGTGGCACCTCGTGCAGCGGTACTTGCACTTCTGGTTGACGAGCCGGCCGCCGCAGTTGGGGCACAAGTCCCAGTACCGGTCGGGGGTCGAGGGGTCTAACGTTCCGTTATTGTAATCTACAACACCCCCCGGCGACTCCCCCTCCGGGAAGGGGAAGGTCGGCTCGGGCAGCCGGGGGCGGCGGGACGGGTTCATGCGGTGTCGAGGGCGAGCAGGGCGTGGCCTTCCCGGGCGGCGTCCCGGAACGCCTGGACGAGCGCGTCGAACGCGGGCCAGTCCTCCGGCCGGAACGAGACGACGGTGTCGCCGATCCCGACCGTCAGCTCCCCGTTCTGCAACCGGGCCGACGAGACGGGCGCCAACCGGCCCTCGGGCGGCGTGCTCGCCGCCTGCCAGATCGAGTGGACGGCCGCGAACGGCCCCACGACGTCGACCTGGGCCGGCGTCGTCACCAGCCGGTTCTGGCCGACGGCCGCGGCGACGGCGTAGGCCACGGCCGCGCCGGTCACGAACGGCCACAGGATGTCGCGGCCTTGGAGCGCCGCCGCGAGCCCCACCGTCATCACGAACAGCAACGCCAGCGCGACCGGCCGCGCCTGGGCCTGGACGGCCAGCCAGGGCCGCGAGGCGTCGCCGGGGTGGTGGACGCTCTGGAACGTCATGGGCGTGGGCCGTGGATCGTATGGTTGCCGGACCGTCGGTTTTCGCTTGTGCGGTCGGTGTTCGGTCCGTGAGGTAGGACGTAGATCAGCGGACCTCCGACCAGCCATTTGGCCCTCGCGAGAAGAGGTAGCCGCTGCCTCGGCTCTCGCCGTCGTTCGCCCCTACGAGTACGGTCTCTCCATCGACAGCGACGTCACGCGCGAATCCGACGACAGGACTGGACAGACGGAGCTCTGCCTCCTGTGTCCACGCCCCACTCGGACCACGGACGTAGATGATTGCGGCGCCGCGCGCCTCGCCGTTGAGCTCTCGTCCCGGTACCGCAGCCACGAGGCGGTCTCCAAAGAGGGCGACGCGGGCCCCGAAGTTCGCGAGGGGCCCGAGGTCCGAGAGAGACCGCGTGAGTGTGGTCTCGATGGTCCACACGCCCGCCGACGAGCGGTACACGTAGACGGTACCGGCCTCCCGGCCCGGCTCGTTCACGACGAGCGTCGGCCCTTCCAAGGCCATGTCGAAGCCGAAGCCCAATGGAGTGATCGACCCCTGCCTGAGGGGCGGGGCTTCGATCACGTCGTCGAGCGTCCACCTGCCGGACGGCCCTCGCTCGAAGAGGTACACCCGCCCGTCCGTGCCGACGGGTCCGGCCAGGCCCGAAACGGCGAGTCGGTCTCCGTCGAGAGCGACGCTGCTGCCGAACGCTGACCCCTCATCGGCATCCGGATGGGTGAGGACAGCAGACCGGGTCCATCCCGTCCCTTCGAAGATGTGGACTCGTCCTACCTCTCCATCGTCTCCGGCACCCACGGCGAGGCGGCCGTCCGAGAGCGAAACGGAGCTACCGAAGTTCGCGTTCGGATCGAGGTCGTCGGGCCGGAGCACGGCGTCCTCGATCCATCCCCCGCTGGTCCGGGCATACACGTAGGCATGACCGGCAGCGTCCGAGGCGACATCGTTCTCGGGTGCGCCCACGACGACATAGCTGCCAGCAAGGTCGATGTGTTGCCCGAACCGAGGGTCCGATACTCGGCCCTGAGTCGGGCGAAGGCTGGACACGCGCGTCCAACTCTCACCGCTGCGGACGAACGCGAATGCCTCATTCGAACCGGGTGCGCCGAGAACTGCGGCGTCACCGTCGAGGGCCACCCGCTCGCCGACAAGGAGCCCAGGGGCTGCTAGCGCCCCGTCTTGAATCGCGTCTGAAGAGGTGTCACACGCGGACGCGGTGAGAACAAGGAGAAGGAGGACGAGAGGTCTGGATCCAGACACGGAGGACAGTGCGGGCCTGAGGTAGAACGTGATGAGTTGGCAAATGGGATAGTCCGAGGGACACGGGCTCCAACGAGCCCCGTCGAGCACAGCAATGTTGCTCCATTACCTGTCGAGGGCCGCGCCTGACGCGCTAGGCGTCCTTGTCCAAGAACGGGTAGGTAAAGTGCCGGGCCGGCACGAACGTCTCCTTGATCGACCGGAGGCTGGCCCACCGGAGCAGGTTCAGCTTCGAGCCGGCCTTGTCGTTCGTGCCCGACCCGCGCGCTCCGCCGAACGGTTGTTGGCCGACGACGGCGCCGGTCGGCTTGTCGTTGAGGTAGAAGTTGCCGGCCGCGTCCGCCAGCCGCTCGGTCGCGTGGGCGAGCACGGCGCGGTCTTGCGAGAAGACGGCGCCCGTCAGCGCGTACGGGCTCGTCTGGTCGACCAGCGTGAGCAGGTCGTCGAACGAGCGGTCGGAGACGTGGACCGAGGCGACCGGGCCGAAGATCTCCTGCTCCATCGTCTCGTACGCCGGGTCGTCGGCGAGCAGGACCGTCGGGTCCACAAAAAAGCCGTCGTCCTTGCGGTGGCCGCCGCCGTGGAGCACCTCGACGCCGTCGGCGCTCTTGGCCCGCTCGATGTAGCCCGTGATCTTGTCGTAGGCCCGCTCGTCGATGACGGCGTTGACGAAGTGGGAAAAGTCCTCGACCGGCCCGACCGTGATGTCGGCCATCTGCGCCTCCAACGACTGGCGGACGGCCGGCCACACGGCCCGGTCGACGTAGACCCGGCTGGCGGCCGAGCACTTCTGGCCCTGGTACTCGAACGCGCCGCGGACGATGGCCGTCGCGACCGCGTCCGGGTCGGCCGACTCGTGGGCGACGATAAAGTCCTTCCCGCCCGTCTCGCCGACGATCCGCGGGTAGGCCCGGTAGCGGTCGAGGTTGTTTCCGATCTCGCGCCACAGGTGGTTGAACGTCTGGGTCGAGCCCGTGAAGTGGAGCCCCGCCAGGTGCTCACTCGCCAGCACCGGGTCGCCCACGTCGGCGCCGTCGCCGGGCAAAAATTGGACGACGCCCGGCGGCATCCCCGCCTCTTCCAACAGGTCGACAATGACCTGGGCCGAGTACGTCTGGGTCGGCGCCGGCTTCCAGAGCACCGTGTTGCCGAGCAGCGCCGGGGCCGTCGGGAGGTTGGCGGCGATGGACGTGAAGTTGAACGGGGACACGGCGAACACGAACCCCTCGAGCGGCCGGTACTCGGTCCGGTTCCAGAGGCCGGGCGACGAGATCGGCTGCTCCTCCAGCATCTCGCGGTAGAACTGGACGTTGAACCGGAAAAAGTCGACCATCTCGCAGGCCGCGTCGATCTCGGCCTGGTACGGGTTCTTCGACTGGCCCAACATCGTCGCCGCGTTCATCCGGTCGCGGAACGGGCCCGCCAGCAGCTCGGCGGCCTTGAGGAAGATGGCCGCGCGGTCGGTCCAGTCGAGCCGGGCCCAGTCGTGGCGGGCGTCGAGGGCGCCGGCGATGGCATCTTCGACGTCCTCGGTGCGGGCCTTGTGGAACGTGCCCAGCGTGCGCGAGCGCTCGTGGGGCGGCCGGATCGTCTCGGTCCGCCCGGTCTCGACCCGCTCGCCGTTGACGACGGGCAGCACCTCGACCTCCTTCTCGCGCATCTCCATCAGGGTCGCGCGGAGCGACGCCCGCTCGGGGCTCCCCGGCGCGTAGTCGCGGACGGGCTCGTTGACGGCGGGCGGGGGGCTGGCGATCGCGTTGTGCATCGGGGTCGGGCAGAGGGGGGAGGGAACGGGCAGAAGAATGCCGCGAACAAACTAGAAACGGTCCTGGGGACCGACGACTCGCTTCCGAAGGATCCGGCCGGACTTCCAGCCGCTGTTCAGCCCTTCATTATCGCTTTTACAACGGTCTCCATCCCGGGAGGCCGGTAAGATGCCTCGCGCATCCGGTTGACGATGATGTTTCGGACCTTCTCGTACGGAACTCCCAACACATCTTGGTGTCGCCCAACGAACCTCCGCAGGACGTCGCGTCCTCGAAAATCACGCTTCCATTGATCGCAATCGAGGGACGTGTTCAACTCCTCGCGGATGCGGATCTCCTCGTCCATCAAAGCGTCAAGGGCGAGTTCGCTCCTAAGCGCCCGCCCGACCCTATCCATCGACCGTTCGGCAGCTTTCCGGAGCCCTTGATGGGCTGGGAGGGCCGGGTCGTACCTTGTCGAGAGGCACTCGACTAGCTCCCGGTTCACGGCCTGATCCATCTTGATCCGGATGAGCTCGTCGACCGTTTCTCCGGCGCAGGACCTGAGCGAGGTTAGGATCTCCACCTCGCTTGGGACGTCGGCGCCGAGGGCGAGGGCAACCATCGCTTCGCGAACGAACCGGGGCTCGAGGAGGTAATTCTCGACGTGGTAGACGTCCCACTGGAACGCTCGCGCATCGTCGACCGACGGCGGGCCGTCGAAATCCCGGTCGGTCACGGAGAAGAATCGGGCATCGAGGCGACCCTCCTCTGCAGTCCGTTCCATGAGGTCGTGAAGACCCCGCACGCGGGCCTTGCTACCCACAGAGATGAGGTTGACCCGCTCGGCGAACGTCGGGAACAACTCGCGGACCAGGCTCTCGTCGAACTCAGACCCCTTGCCTTCAACGAACACGACCTTCGAGCGTGGGCTGTATGTCGCGAGGTCGCCAACGAGGTCGACCACAACGCGCTCTACCCCGGCCGTCGCGTCGATGGGGTCCAGTTGATTCTCCCCCTCGCCGACCGTGTACGACGGGCGCATGTGGTAGACGGCGTAGGCCGGCTCCTCGACGGCCTCCCGGAGGAGGGCGTCGGAGTGCGTGATGAGCCAGAGTTGGTTCCCGAGCGCGGCCCCGAGGTGCTTCTGATAGAACCGGGGGAGGCCCCGGACGAGCCGGGGGTTCAGGTGGAGCTCGGGCTCATCAAGGAGGACAATCGAGTTCCGCGGCGCGCTGTTCCGCAGCCGAAGGTACCCGAGGAGCACCTCCTTCTCGCCCGAGCTCAACTCGTTGATGTCGTGCTCGCGACCGCTTTCGAGCCGAACCGGGAAGGCGAGCCCCCCGTCGACCGTCGGCTGTGGGCCGAGGAACGTTTTCCCGGGGAAAAACACGGCGAAGAGCTCATCGAGCGTCTCCTTGAGCCCGCCCCCGTCCGATACGTCCGCCCCGAACTCTCGGGCGAGGAGTTGGCGAACGAACGCCTGTGCCATCGCTGTCTTTACTCCACTATACTTGTTTTGGGTGTTGTAGAGGGCGTCATGGCCATTCCGCTCGGTCGTTCCGGAGATTGTGAGGTTGACGCTACTCACCTGCTCCCGCCCATACGTCCGGTGAGGACCATGGTAGTCGATTACGCCCAGGTCGTTCGGGCGGAACACACTGAACATGAGCTCGACGACAGGCGACGACGTGGCCACAGGGTCTTGCCCAGGGACCATCGTGAGTTCCGCCGTGTGGACCACGTCGTCGAGCACCGGCTCGAGCGCCCTCATGAGGTTGGCCGTCTGCGCTTCGACTACGGGTGAATGGGCGCGCCTCACGGCGGGGTTGACAACGACTGGGGACCCCTCGGCCGATTGCATCCCCCGAAACTGAGCCCAGTTCATGCCGAGGTAGAGGTCCCGGGCGTTCTCCTTCAAGTAGGTCCGTTCGGCGTCGGCAAGCTCGAACTCGGCCCAGACCCTGAGTGGGCGGCTCGGGTCGTGAAGCACCTTCCGCGTCTCCTGCTTAATCCGGTTGACATCGATCTGAAACTCCCCGAACCAAGACTGATACTCATTCTGGTGGTATTGACCGTACGCCGACTTCAGGAGCCTCAGCGCGTCGAACAGGCTCGACTTGCCACACCCGTTAGGACCCGCTACGACGACCGAGTCAGGAAGGTCGGACAGATCGAGGTGCTGAATGGCTCGGAAGTTTTCCACGCGGACGGAGCGGATCCTCATCGGGTCGTAGAAGGAAGACCTTGAAAGGTCGCAAGTTTCATTGAGCAAGGAGGGGTTTGTCATACGCTGGCCGCCACTCTTGTCTGGCTCGGAAGCAGCATTGAGCCTTTGGGCTTGCTCAGCCGACCCCCCAGCCTCCGAACCTACCAAGGAGCGATCTTGTGCCGTTCCCCCACACCCCCATGATCGGCCCGTTCGAACGCACGCTCGCCCTGCGCTACCTCCGCGGCGCCCACGGCCGCGACGAGCGTCGGGGGTTCTTGCGGTTCGTCGTCGTGGCCGCCATCGGCGGGGTGGCCGTCGGGACCGGGGCGCTGCTGCTAGCGCTGATGATCGTGCGCGGGTTCAGCCGCGAGATCGAGGCCAAGATCGTCGGGTTCGGCCAGCACGTCCAGGTCGAGAGCTTCGTCGGCGACCCGCTCGTCGGCGCCGACAGCCTGGCGCGAGCGGTGGCCCGGCTCGACCACGTCGAGCGCGTGGCCCCGGCGCTCGTCGACTTCGCGCTGTTGAGCAGCCGGGGCTCGGGCAACGAGACCGTCGAGGGCGTCCTGCTGTGGGGGACCGAGCCGGACGACCTCCCGTTCGTCGCCGCGCGCACCGAGGTCGGCGCGTTCGACCTGTCCGACGACGCCGATGGCCGGCCGGGCGTCGTCCTCGGCAAGCGACTCGGTGAGCGGTTGGGGCTCGGCCCGGGCGACCGGATCACGGCGTACTCGACGCGCGGGCTCGGCGCGGGCCAGGTCCAGTCGCGCCCGCGCGTCCGCCAGTACCACGTGGCCGGCCTGTTCGAGACCGGCCTGGGCGACTTCGACGAGCGGTTCGCGTTTGTGGATCTCGACGTCGCGCGCGGCCTGTTCGGCTACGGGCCCGACGAGGTGACGCGGCTCGACATCACGCTCGACGACCGCGCCTTTGCTCGGGAGGTGTCGGACGCCGTGACGGACCGGATCGGGCCGCCGCTGTTCGCGCGGCCCATCGAGGAGGTGTACCGGGGGCTGTTCGCCTGGGTCGAGCTCCAGCAGAGCATCGTGCCCTTGGTGATCTCGATCCTGGTCGTCGTCGCCGCGTTCAACATCGTCGGGGCGCTGCTGATGGTGGTGTTGGAGAAGGCGAGGGAGATCGGGACGGTCCTGGCGATGGGCGCCAGCCGGGCGTCGGTCCGACGTCTGTTCCTGGTGTTCGGGCTGATGGTGGGCGTGATCGGGGCGGCGATCGGGACGGCCGTGGCCCTCGCGTTTGGGGCGCTCCAGGCGCGGTTCGCCTTTATCCGGCTGCCCCAGGACGCCTACTACCTGGACCGGGCGCCGGTCGAGATGAGCGGTCTCGACGTGGCCGTTACCGTTATTGCAACCATCGTAATCTGCACCCTGGCCGCCTACCTCCCCGCCCGCGTCGCCTCGAACGTCGAGCCGGTGCGGACCATCCGGTTCGGGGGGTAGGGCACCTGACGCAGAGGCTCAGTCTCCGAGGGGCGGTCGCCCGACGAGACGGCCGAGGTGCTGGCCCTCTCGCCGTCGACGGTCTCGACGTATCGGTCCCGCGCGCTCAAGAAGCTCGGGCTCCAGACGGACGCCGAGCTCGCCCGACACGCCGTCCGGCACGGGATTGTCGAGTGATCCGGCCGCTCAGACGAGGGCCGACGAGCTACCGGGCGACGGTCACCGTCTGGACGGCTCGGCGGTCCGTACCGTCCTCGCGCGCCTCGACGACGTACACCCCGGGCCCCCACCCCGACACGTCGAGGACGACCTCGCCCCGGTGGCGGTTGATCCAGGCGACCTCACGGCCCAGCACGTCGAACACGCGGATTGACGCCGAGCCGGCCCCTCCGTCGACTGAGAGCCGGACGGCCGTGGTCGCTGGGTTCGGCCACGCGGCCACCGTGAACGGGGCGGACTCCGGGGTGTCGTCGGTCGACACGACGCCAGCGAGGTCGAACCGGGAGAGGAACACTGCGGTCCGGTTTTCCCCCTCCGCTCGGTACACCCCGCCGCCGACCTCGAACGAGCCCCTGAACCGACCGGCCACGTACAGCGACTGGCTCGGCCCGCCGGCTCCCCCACCGAACGCTACGGCCTTGACAGATTGGTGCTGCGCGTGCGCGGTGGGGGCCGACGACGCGCCGGGCTCGTCAGCCACGTGGTAGAGTGCCCGGAGCTCGCCCTCGGGCGAGACGACGGCGGCGACTCCGTCTCCATACCCCTCGCGGACGAGCGGCGCCCCGGCGACCCGAACGTCGTCCGACGAGAACGACGTGCCGAGGGCGACCCGGCCGTCGTGACCCACGTCGAGCGAGAGTGGCCCGGTCCCCCCAGGCCGTGAGGGCAGGGCCCGCTGGGGCGTGACGATGTCGACGGCCCATTCGAACGTGCCGTCCGGACCGTGACGGGTCACCAGCCGACCGTCGCCGGCTGCATCCGTGTATGTCGTGCTGCCGGCCTCGACATGGGAGTACGACGGCCCGATGATCCGGCCCGGGACGAACGCCCACCCGAGGACGACCCCGCCGTCGGGGGCCAGCGCCACGGCGATTGGCCACGCGACGTTCCGCCCCTCAGGGTCGTACGTGTCGCTGTCGCCCGGCCCCAGCACGTCGTCGTTGAGGCCGAGGTTGGTCTGAGTCCATGAGCGGTCGAACGCGCCGTCGTGAGAGAGCCGGACGAGCGCGGTCCCGGCCGGGAGCGCGGCGCCGTCCGGGTCCCCCATGCCCCGCCCAACGATGGAACCCGCCGGAAACAGGCCGCCGACGACGACCCCGGCTCCGCCGACGTCGAACGCCATGTGCCCGAGGTGGTCGCCGAGCACGAACCGGCCGTCGTGGACGTCCGATGGGGGCTCGTCTCCTGCGGCGACGGACCGGGTCCACACTGGCTCCCCGGTCGCGGCGTCGAGCGCGGCGACGAACACGTCGAAGGGGTGCCATGCGTAGCCACCGGACGCCGGGGTGGCAACCAACGTGTCGGGTCCGAGCGCGAGCGTGTCCCGGAACACGCCGGCCAGGTACGCCACGCCGTCGTAGACCCCGACGCCCAACACGAGGGCCGACGACTGGAACGGTCCCTCGCCGTCGTCAATGGGGTGACCGAGCCGGACCGTCCATAAGACAGACCCGTCGGCCGCCGACCTCCCGACGACGCGCTCGGACCCGGTGTCCCACCGGTACGGGTGATGCCAGTACAACACGCCCTCGCCCGTCACGATGACGTCTCCGGCCGGGGTCGGCCCGGCAGCCACATGGTACGTCTCGAACGGGGCACCGTCTGTGGCCGCCGACCGGGCCCAGCGGGCAGTTCCGTCGCTCTCGGCAGCGTAGACGAACGAGAGCTCACCGTCGGGGTAGGCCAGCCCAAGGTCGAAAGCAATCCCGGCTCCGGCCCCCTCCGTCAGGCGGAGCTCGTCCTCGCCCCCCCCGACGACGACTGGCCCGGCTGGCGTGACGGCGAGGTCGTGGACGCCGACGTAGGGGTAGTCCGTCGAGAGGACAGAGGCCCAGGCCGGCGGGTCGCCGGCGGGCTGCGCTAAGGCCGGGCTCGCGCCCGGGGCCAACGCGGCAGCCCCGAGCGCGAGGGTGGCGAGGAGTCTCGATCTGTGGGTCGTGGTCATCGTGGGCACGGCTCAGTCTACGACGGTGAACCGGGCGGTCTCAATGGTCCGGTCGAGGAGCGGGGCGCGCTCCTCACGCTCGGAGGGCTGGGCGATCACAGGCGGCCCAAGGGCAGCGAGGACGAGGAACACAAGGAGAGCGGAGCGTAACGAACGGGTCATGGGTTCGGAGAAGGGTAGGATGGACGGGGGCACTTGGAAGAACGGCCACCGTCACTCCCAAGCTTGTGGCCCATCTTGGACTCTCCTGTAGCCGTCCGGCGATCAACGTGTAGCTGAGGAGCTACATGCGCCTCCCCTGATCGACACGTGGACGATGCCTTCGTCGCCGCTCCCGCCGAACCCCGCACGGCCGCTGACGTAGCCGGAGCCCTCGCCCTCCATCCCGAGCCATGCCTCTCTCTCCCGGCGACGACGCCCCCGACTTCACGCTCTACGACGACTCGAACAACGCCTTCTCCCTCGAAGAGGCCCGCCAGGACGGCCCCGTCGTCCTGCTGTTCTTCCCCGGCGCGTTCACGAGCGTCTGCACGACCGAGCTCAACACGGTCGGCAACGACTACGACCGCTACACCGACCTCGGCGCCCAGGTCGTCGGCATCTCGACCGACTCGCCGTTCGCGCTCGCCGAGTTCAAGAAGGCCAACGGCTTCCCGTTCCGCCTGCTCTCGGACCACGACGGCGAGGTCGCCGAGTCCTACGGCGCCAAGTATGACCACGACTTTACGCCGATGAAGCTCGACCGGATCGCCAAGCGCGCCGCGTTCGTCGTCGACACCGACGGGACGTTGCAGTACGTCGAGGTGCTCGACAACGCCGGCGAGCAGCCCGACTTCGACGCCGTCCTCGACGCGCTCGATGGTGACGCCTAGCGACCGCTGGACCGCGCTGAGCGAGCGGCCGCTCGACCTGGGCGCGGTCCACTCGTTCCTGGCCGACGACCGCGCCGGCGGCACGTGCGTGTTCGTCGGCACGAGCCGGCGGTGGACCGACGGCGTCGAGACGGACCTGCTGACGTACGAGGCGTATTCCGAGATGGCCGAGGCCGAGCTGGCGCGGCTGGCCGAGGTCGCCGCCGACCGCTGGGACGCCGCCCGGGTCGTCGTCCTCCATCGGCTCGGGGCCGTTCCGCCGCCCCAAGCGAGCGTCGTCGTCGGCGTCGCGTGTGCCCACCGGGGGGCGGCGTTCGAGGCCGCCCGCTGGCTGATCGACACACTGAAAGAGTCCACGCCCATCTGGAAGACCGAGCACCCCGCCCATGCCTGACCGCTTCTCGTTCGCAGACCTCCACGACCGCGCCCGCGCGCTCAACAAGCGAATCGCGCTGCCCGAGGGCGAGGACCCCCGGACGATCCGGGCCGCCGCGTGGCTGGCCGAGCACGGCGTCGTCCGACCCATCTTGATCGGCCGGGAGTCCGCCGTCCGCGACGGCGCTCGCGAGCTGGGCGTGACGCTGCCGCACACCGTCCCCGTCGTCGACCCCGCGACGAGCGAGCGGCGGCAGGGATACGCGCAGGCGCTGTTCCAGAAGCGCAAGCACAAGGGGATGACCTACGAGCAGGCCGGCGAGACGGCCGCCGACGTGCTGTACTTCGGCGACCTCATGGTCGACGCCGGCGACGCCGACGGCTGTGTGGCCGGCGCCGCGCACCCGTCGCCCGACGTCGTCCGCGCGGCGATCCACGTCCTCGGGGTGGCCGAGGGCTCGGCACTCGTCTCGTCGTTCTTCCTGATGGTGCTCCCCGACGGGCGCCCGCTAACGTATGCCGACTGCGGCGTCAACCCGGACCCGACGCCCGAGCAGCTCGCGTCCATCGGGATCGACGCCGCAGCGAACCACCGCTTTTTGACGGGCCAGGAGCCGCGCGTCGCGTTCCTGTCGTTCTCGACGAAGGGCTCGGCCGAGCACCCCGCCGTCGACGCGGTCCGCCAGGCGGTCGAGATCGCTCGCGACAAACGGCCGGACCTCGTGCTCGACGGCGAGCTCCAGTTCGACGCGGCGTTCGACCCCGACGTGGCCGAAAGGAAGGCGCCGGACAGCCCAGTGGCCGGCCGCGCGAACGTGTTCGTGTTCCCCGACCTCGGCGCCGGCAACATCGGCTACAAGATCACCCAGCGGATCGGCGGGGCCGAGGCGTTTGGGCCGGTCTTGCAAGGACTGAGGCTCCCGGCCAACGACTTGTCGCGGGGGTCCGACTGGGAGGACATCGCGAACGTGGCGACGATCACCGCGATCCAGTCCGGACAGCGCTGACGGCGCGGTCGAGGACGGGGGATCGGGGACGGGCCCCTCCGGCAGTCTTCCGTCCCCCGTCCTCAGTCCCGGAGGTCACCACGCTATCGCTGACGTCGACCCGGGGACCGGCACGTCCGCCCTATGTTGACGGTCCCGGTGGCCGCTCCGTCCGCACGCCGCCGGGCGCGACACGGGCCTCGCGGACGTCCACGTCAGTCTCAGGGATCATGGCCACCAAACGCGCGCTCGCCATCTCCGGCGGCGGCCTCCACGGCTCGTTCGCCGTCGGCGTCCTCCTCCAGCTCCGCGACCGCGGGGTCCGCGACTTCGACGTCGTCGCGGGCACGAGCACGGGCGCGCTGATCGCGCCGCTGGCGCTGTTGGGCGAGTTCGACCGGATCGAGGCCGCCTACGGCACGGCCGACACGGCGTCGGTCTACCGGAAGCACTCCGAGCTGTCGCTGGCGCTCGGCGTGCTGGGCGACCTCGTCGCCGGCAAGGTCCGGCTGCCGACGAGCCTGGGCAGTCTGGCGCCGCTCCGCGCGACGGTCGAGCAGACCCTGACCGACGCCGATTGGGACCGGCTCGTCACGCTGGCCCGGGCCGACAAGAAGGAGCTGTTCCTGACGACGGTCGACCTGGTGACCGGCGAGCTGGTGTACTGGACGCTGGCGGGGCCGAGCTCCCAGGCCGGCGAGGCCCACGGCCGCATCATCGCCAGCCGCGAGATGCTCATTGACGTCATGATCGCGTCCTCGACCATCCCGTTCGCCTCGAACCCGGTCGTGATGCCGGACCACCTCGGCACGCACCCGCACGTCGACGGCGGCGTCCGGGACGAGCTGCCGGCCTGGGTCTGCGTCGAGCGCGGGGCGACCGAGCTGTACGCCGTCGTGATCCAGCAGGACGAGCTCCGCCGGGACGAGGGGCCGTTCGACAGCGGCCAGGCGATCCTCCAGCGGGTCGTGAGCCTGATGTCGCACGAGGGGCGGACGACGGACCTCGGCACGGTGCAGGCGGCGGCCGGGTTCTCGCGGTTCCGACGGGACCTCGCCGAGCGGCTGGCCTCGGTCCCCGGCGCGGCCGATCTTCTGGACCGCGTCGAGGTCCCCGAGATCTTCCGCCGCAGCCGGCTCGAGGACCTGTTCGTCATCCGGCCCAGCGAAGCGCTCCCCGGCGGGACGCTCGACGCGACCGCGGCCGAGATGCGCGAGATGATCGCCATCGGCCGTCGGCGCACCGACGTCGCCCTCGACGCCGGCCCGACCCTCGAACCGCTCGTCGCCTGACCATGACCGTCGCCTGCGTCCAGACCTCCCCGACCTTGGGCGCCGTCGACGCGAACCTCGACGCGGTCGAGACGGCCGTCTTGGGTGCCGACGCCGACCTGATCGTGCTCCCTGAGCTGTTCGCGTCCGGCTACTTTTTCGAGTCGACGGAGCAGGCGGCGGCGCTGGCGGAAGAGGTCCCCGGCGGGCCGACCGTCGCGCGGCTGGAGGCGTGGGCGGCAGCGACGGGGGCGACGATCGTGGCCGGGCTGCCCGAGCGGGACGGGGACGCACTGTATAACAGTGCCGTTATTGCAAACTCAAACGGCTGGGTCGGAACGTACCGCAAGACGCACCTCTACTACGAAGAGACGCTCCACTTCCGGCCGGGGGAGGGCGGCTTCCGGGTGTGGACGGTGACCGACCGGAACCGCCGGAGCTACCGGCTGGGGGTGATGGTCTGCTTCGACTGGTTCTTCCCGGAGTCGGCCCGGACGCTGGCGCTCGGCGGGGCGGACGTGATCGCGCACCCGTCGAACCTCGTCCTGCCGCACTGCCCGGCGGCCATGCCCATCCGCGCGCTCGAGAACGGCGTGTTCACGGCGACGGCCAACCGCGTCGGGACCGAGACGAACGGGCGCGAGTCGCTGACGTTCGTCGGCCAGAGCCGGATCTGTTCGCCCCGCGCCGAGGTGCTGGCGACGGCGCCCGTCGAGGGCGAGGCGGTGATCCGGGCGGAGATCGACCCGTGCGAGGCTCGCACGACGGCGCTCAACCCGTACAACGACCGCGTCACCGACCGTCGGCCGGACCTCTACCATCGCTAGAGGTCAGACGCCGCGAAGCGAGCGCTGGATGCGGGCTTCGGGATCCGAGCTCACGTCCGGCTCGAACGTGCGCCCCGTGACCGTCTCGTACAGCTCGACGTAGCGCGCGCTGACCTCTGCGACGAACTCGGGTGGCAGGTCGGGGAGCGTCTGGCCAGCCAGCCCCTGGAAGCCGTGCTCCATCAGCCACTCGCGGACGAACTCCTTCGAGAGCTGGCGCTGTGGCTCGCCCCTCGTCAGCCGCTCGTCGTAGCCGTCGGCGTAGTAGTAGCGCGACGAATCGGGCGTGTGGACCTCGTCGATCACCAGGAGCCGCCCGTCGGGCGCGCGGCCGAACTCGTACTTCGTGTCGACCAAGAGCAGGCCGCGCTCGGCGGCGATCTCGGTCCCGCGCGCGAACAGCGCGAGCGCGAGCTCGGTGGTCCGGTCGAGCGTGTCGGCGTCGACGATGCCGCGCGCCAGGATCTCGGCGCGGGAGACGTCTTCGTCGTGGCCCTCGACGGCCTTCGTCGCCGGCGTCAAGATGGGCGTCGGCAACCGCTCGGCCTCGCGCAAGCCGTCGGGCAGTGTTTCGCCGCACAGCTCGCGCCCGCCGTCGCGGTAGACGCGCCAGGCGTGGCCCGTGAGGTAGCCGCGGACGACGAACTCGATGGGCAGCGGGTCGCACCGGACGCCGACCGTCACGTTCGGGTCGGGGACCGCGAGCACGTGGTTCGGGGCCACGTCGGCGGTCCGCTCGAAAAAGAAGGCGGCGACGCCGTTGAGCACCTGGCCCTTGAGCGGGATGGCCTGGCGGAGCACGTGGTCGAACGCCGAGAGCCGGTCCGTCGTGACGAGCACGATCCGCCCGTCGCCCAAGTCGTACGTGTCGCGGACCTTGCCGCGGTACCGCGTTCCCAGCCCGAGGTCGGTCGACGCGAGCGGCGGGGGGAGCTCCATCACGCGGTCTCGACGGCCGTCGACCCGCGGACGGCCAGCGACAGCGGCAGCTGGACGTCGACCCGCTCGTCGGAGGGCGACGACCGGAGCCGGTGGAGGAGCCGCTGGGTCGCCTGGTGGCCGGCCTGCTGCATCCCCTGGGTGACGGTCGTCAGGTCGAGGAAGCGGCTCAGCTTGAGGTCGTCGTAGCCGACGATCGAGACGTCGCGCGGGACGACCATGCCGGCGTCGCGGACGTGGGACCAGGCGCCGTAGGCCTGGACGTCCGACGCGGCGAAGACGGCGGTCGGGCGGTCGTCCAGGCTCATGAGGGCCTCCATCGCCTCGGCCCCGGCCTCCTCCGAATACCCGGCGTGCTTGGTCGTTTCGCCCGCCGCGACCAGGGCCGGGTCGAACGCGATCCCCGCCTCGTCGAGCGCGGCCCGGTACCCCTCGAGGCGCGGAGCGGCGTTCGAGCTCCACGCATGCGCCGAGATCAGCCCGATCCGCCGGTGGCCCTGCTCGACCAGGTACGTCGTCGCCATCTGGGCCCCCTCGCGGTCGTCCCACCAAAGGGCGTCGAGGCCCTGGTGGCGGCTCCCCAGCAGAACGACCGGCGCCTGGAACGCGAGGAGTTGCTCGGCGACGTCGCCCTCAATGGGGAGCGACATCAGCAGGAGCCCGTCGACGGCGCCGCGGTTGAGGAACCGCTGGAGCGTCTGGTAGGGCGTGGCCGAGCCCAGGTTGCACAGCAACAGGTCGATGTCCTCGTCGCGCAGGGCGTCCTTGACCCCCTTGAGCATCTCGACAAAGAACATCGACGTCGCCGACGGGAGCGCCACGGCGATCGACGTCGTCGACTGCTGGGCGAGGTTCCGGGCGATCCGCTGGGGCTGAAACTGAAGCTTCCGGATCGCGTCCTGGACGCGGGACCGGGTCGCCTCGGAGACCTCGTTGGACCCGTTGAGGACGCGGGACACGGTCGAGATCGCGACGCGCGCCTCGTCGGCGACGTCGTAGATCGTGGGGCGCGAGCCGGGAGAGCGTTCGGGCATGGGCGTGCGGGCCAGGGTCCGAAAAGCTACGGGCGCGCGTGATCCGCGTGGTTACGAATGCGTGGCCGCCGGGAACTGGAGCCGTGGCCCGTACCCGTCCACCTCGACCGCGTGGCGGACGGCGTCCGTGGCGAACCGCTTGGCGCCCTGGAGGGCGAGCTCCGCAGGCTCCCCACGGATCAACCCCGCCAGCGCCGCCAGGGCGAACGCGCTCGACGCGCCGTCGGGGTGGGCCTCCAGCAAGGGGGCCTCGAAGAGGGCGAAGTCCTCGCCGTCGTAGAAGAGGTCCGCGAAGAAGGGCTCGCGAGAGCCGGCGCCGGGGTCGTCGGCAGCGTCGTAAAACCGGTAGGGCAGGCTCCCACAGCGGATCACGACGGCCCGGGCGCCCCGGTTGTGGAGCCGCTGGGCGGCCACCTGGGCGTCGTCGAGCGACTCGATCTGGGCGTTCGTCACCAGCTCCGCGTCGGCCTTAGACAGGGTGACGAGCGTGGCCGCCCCAAGCCGCTCGGCGACCACGTCGATGGCCCGGGCCTCCATGACGGTCTCTCCGCTGGGCCCCGAGGCCACCACGTCGAGGACGACCGGGACGCCCATCCCGGCGACGGCGTCGAGCACGGCCGCGGCCGTCTTCGGACCCCCGAGTGCGCCGATCTTAACGCCCGTTATTGTACCCGAACTTTGAAGGTGCTCAAGCTGGGCCTCGACCGTGTCGACGGGGACGTCCGTGACGTCCGTCACCCGGCCGCCGCTGGCGACGACGATCGAGGTGCAGATCGGGAGCGGCGCCAGCCCGAGCGCTCGGGCCGCGAGCGCGTCCGCGACCAGGCCGCGCTCGCTGACGGTGTAAGTGGCGCCGACGACGGCGACGGGGAGGAGGGGCATGGAGTCCTGGGGGGATCGGAAAAGCTACGGAGGGCCCCGGCCGGCTCCGGCTATCTTCCGCCTCTTCACCACCCCCGCTCCGCATGGCCCGCGTCGAACTCGAACGTCTCCGGAAGGTCTACGACAACGGGTACGAGGCCGTCCACGACGTCACGCTCTCCATCGACGACGGCGAGTTCGTCGTGCTCGTCGGGCCCTCCGGCTGCGGCAAGTCCACGACGCTCCGGATGATCGCCGGGCTCGAGTCGATCTCGTCGGGCACGCTCCAGATCGGCGACCGGGTCGTCAACGACGTGGCCCCGAAGGACCGCGACATCGCGATGGTGTTCCAGAACTACGCGCTGTACCCGCACATGGACGTGTTCGACAACATGGCGTTCGGGCTCAAGCTGAGGAAGCTCCCCAAGGACGAGATCCGCCAGCGGGTCGAGGCCGCCGCCCGGACGCTCGGGCTCGAGACGGTCCTCGACCGGAAGCCGAAGGCGCTCTCGGGCGGCCAGCGCCAGCGGGTCGCGCTCGGGCGGGCCATCGTCCGGGACCCCGCCGTGTTCCTGTTCGACGAGCCTCTGAGCAACCTCGACGCCAAGCTCCGGGTCCAGACCCGGACCGAGATCTCGAAGCTCCACCGCGAGCTCGGGGCGACGATGGTCTACGTGACGCACGACCAGGTCGAGGCGATGACGATGGGAGACCGGATCGTCGTGCTCCACGACGGGCACGTCCAGCAGGTCGCGGCCCCGCTCGAGCTCTACGACCGGCCGGCGAACACGTTCGTGGCCGGGTTCATCGGGAGCCCGGCGATGAACTTCGTGCCTGGCTCCGTTATTGGAAATACGTTTACCTCAACCGAGGGGGGCTTCGGACTCGAACTGAGGAACGGCCCCGAGATTCAAGGACCGGTCACGCTGGGCGTCCGGCCCGAGAACCTGTACACGGTCGACAAGGCCCCGGCGACGAAGCGGCTGTCCGACCCGGTCCGGGCGACGGTCGAGGTCCAGGAGCCGATGGGGAACGAGATCGTCGTCTACTGCCGGGTCGACGACGCGACGCGGCTCACCGCGAGGGTCGAGCCGCAGCCGCTGGCGCCCGACGGCGAGACGGCCGGGCTCCGGGTGGACCTCGACAAGGTCCACCTCTTCGACGCCGAGACCGGGGTCGCTCTCCGTGCGTAGCCCGAGCCCGCCAGTCGCGGACTGCGTGGCCGACCAACCCGCCTGATCGCAGGAAGGGCCGCCGGGGGGAGACGCCCAAACGGTCTCGTGCCATGCCGGACTGGACACCACTCCCGATAACCCTTATTATCGAACCGGTCTCCAGACCCGCCATGCCCAACCTCGATGTCGCCACTCCCATCCCCAAGCTCAGCCGTGCTTTCACGGCCCAGTCCGACCTCGTCCCGCTCTACCTGCTCCGGTTCGACCGCCCGAACACGAGGCGCGCCTACGCACGGGACATCGAGACGTTTTTCGGCACGCCTACGGTCACGCTCGAGCTGGCGTCGTCCGTTACGTTCTCAGACGTCAACGAAGCACTCGCCCGCCTCCAAGCCGACGGCAAGAGCCCGGCCACCCAGCGCCGCTTTCTTGCATCGCTGCGGGGTTTCTTTGCGTGGCTCACGGCGCTAGGGTTCCTCGATCTTAACCCAGCCGACCGACACCTTGTTCGGAAGGTCCGCAAGTCTCCAGCGAGCGAGCAGCTGGTGACGGTGCTCACCCGAGAGCAAGCCGCCACGATGCTGGACAAGATCGACCTCTCGCGAGAGACGGGGCCCCGCGACTACGCGCTCGTATCGACCCTCCTGCACTGTGTGCTGCGGCGTTCCGAAGCGTCGGCGATGAACGTCGAGGACCTGGGCCGCTCGGGCGAGCACACGGTGCTGACGATCCGCCAGGCCAAAGGGGGCGCCAACCAGATCGTAAAAGTACCAGACCGGGTTGCCCGAACCGTGTCCAATTTCATCGCTGAACAGGGATACAGCTCAGGACCTATCTGGCGGTCGTTCTCGACGAATCAGTCGGCGGGGCGCCGATTATCGGGATCTTCCATCTACAAGATCGTCCGAAAGCTTGGCCAAGCCGCCGAGGTCTCGGAGCGGGTCGGGGCCCACACGCTGCGCCACACGGGCTGCACGCTGGCGATCGAAGGCGGCGCCTCGTTGCAGCAGGTCCAGACGCACGCGCGACACAAAAACATCGAGACAACGATGCGATACGTTCACCAACGAGACCGACTCGCGAACAGCGCAGCGGACTTTATTGACCTCTAGATGGACTACGATCTTATCGTTGTAGGCGCAGGGCACAACGCGCTCATCTCAGCCGCGTACGCAGCCAAGGCTGGCTACCGCGTGGGCGTTTTCGAGCGACGCTCGGTGGTAGGCGGAGCCGTATCGACGGTCGAACACGTGCCGGGCTACCAGTTCGACCTCGGAGGGTCCGCCCACATCTTGATCCGTCTCACTCCGATCATCGACGAGCTTAGCCTCTACGACTACGGCCTGGAGTACCTCGAACTAGACCCCTTGTTCTTCGCCCCGTACGAGGATCAGACGTCCGTCTTCATCTACCGAGATGTCGACCAGACGTGTGAAGGGCTCGACCGGCAGTTTCCGGGTGAAGGCGAGCGGTACCGCACCTTTGTCGACACATGGGCGCCGTTTTCTAAAACGGTCCGCGACGTGTTCCTCTCCTCCCCAAGCCCTTTTGAGCTCGGAAAAAAGTTCGTGTTCGGTTCGTCCGCAGACGTCGACTGGCAGAGCGCTCTCTCAGTCATCATGCGGCCATATGGAGAGGTCGTCGACCAATTCTTTTCGGAAGAGAAGGTCAAGACGCCTCTGGTCTGGATGGCGGCCCAGAGTGGCCCCCCTCCTACCGAGACGCTGAGCGCCCCTTTCCTGCTGTGGCACCCCCTCTACCACGAGAGCGGTGTGGCTCGCCCTCGTGGTGGCTCCGGAGGGCTCACGAAGGCGCTCGCGGCGATGATCCGAGCCCACGGTGGCGACGTGCTGACGTCCTCTCCCGTCGACCGCGTAGTGGTCCGCGGCAGCCGAGTCGTAGGGGTCGAGACCGGTGGAGAGGTCATCACGGCCCGGGCCGTCTTGTCCGGGACGCACATCCTGGAGACGCTCGACAAGCTCCTCCCTTCGGAGTACCGCCCCCCCGAAACTGACTCGATGCGCGTAGGAAACGGCTTCGGAGCCATTTTGAGGCTGGCGCTCGACAAGCCGCTCGAGTACGCCGCGGCCCCCGGAATCGAGTCCCGGACCGCGCTCCAACTCGTCTGCCGCGACCGCCAGCAGATCCACGATGCCTACGCGGACTACCTCAAGGGCCGTCCGGCTGCGGACCCGCCGATTGTTGGGATGAGCTTCTCTGCGGTCGACGACACGCTGGCTCCCCCGGGAGGTGAAGTGCTCTGGCTCTGGGCTCAATATTTCCCATACGAGATGAGCGGGGGACGGTCGTGGGACGACATTGGAGACGAGGTGGCCGACCGGATCTTGGACACGTTTGAGCCCTACGCTCCAGGCACGAAGGCCTCCGTCGTCGGACAGTTGTTCCAGCACCCGTTGTGGCTCGAGCGAGAGCTCGGGCTGTTCCGGGGGAACGTGATGCACCTCGAGATGACCATCGACCAGATGTTCAGCCTACGCCCCTCGATGTCGCTCAGTGACTACCGGGGACCTGTCGATGGCCTGTTCCTGACGGGAGCCAGTATGCACCCCGGGGGCGGCATCATGGGTGCATCCGGCCGAAATGCCGCACGTGTCGTTCTCCATTTTCTTGATTCCAAGCGATGACGCCCCACGACGCACTCCGGTACGCGCGCCAGATGACCCTCGACGAGGTCGGAGCCGTGGGCCAGCAACGGCTGGCCGAAGCGTCCGTGCTCGTTGTCGGCGCAGGCGGGCTCGGGGCTCCCGCGTTGCATCATCTCGCTGCATCCGGCGTTGGACGGATTGGGATCGTTGAGTTCGATCATGTTGATGTAACCAACTTGCATCGGCAGACGTTGTACTCGACGGATGATGTTGGAAAACCCAAGATCGCTGCGGCCCGAGACCGGTTGCTCCGGATCAACCCCACAGTCGCCGTCGACGCCTACGGGGAGCGGCTGACGGCGACCAACGCACGGGACCTGATCGGGGCGTACGACCTCGTTCTGGACGGGTCGGACACGTTCGGGACTCGGTACGCGGTCAACGACGCCTCCGTGAGGACTCGGACCCCCCTCGTCTTTGCCTCTATCAGCCAGTTTTCGGGTCAGGCCTCGGTGTTCGGGACAGAAACGGGGCCGTGCTACCGGTGCCTCTTCCCCGATCCGCCGCCTCCGGACCTGATCCCCAACTGCGCAGACGGGGGCGTGCTGGGGGTCGTCCCGTCGATTCTCGGCACCATCCAGGCGGCCGAGGCCATCAAGCTGATCCTGGGGATCGGATCGTCGCTCGTGGGCCGCCTCTTGCTGGTCGACGTGCTGGCGATGGAGTTCCGAGAGATCGGCGTCGAGCGGGACCCGGGTTGCCCGGCCTGCCGCACGGGGCGGACAGCAGAGACGTCGCCCGACGACGGCTCGACCGAGATCACCGCGCCCGAGCTCCGAGCACGGATGGACACCGACGTTCCCGTCTTGGTCGACGTCCGCGAGGCCGCCGAACACCATGCCGACCACATCGGCGGCCGGCTGATCCCTCTCGGCCAACTCGATGTGCGCGCCTTCGAGCTCGACGACGTGCGAGACCGCGAGGTTGTCGTGTACTGCGCGTCGGGCGGCCGGTCGGCTCGCGGTGCCCAGTGGCTCCGTGAGCGCGGGTTCCGTGCCGTGTCGCTCCGGGGCGGCATGGACGCCTGGAACGCGCTCCGGTGACACCCGTCCTCGTCATCGCGGGGCCGACCGCCGTCGGGAAGTCGTCGCTCGCGCACGCGGTCGCTCAGGAGGTCGGGGCAGAGATCATCTCGGCCGACAGCCGACAGGTGTACCGCGGGCTCTCGATTGGGACCGCGAAACCGACCAAGGAGGAGCGGGCGCAGGTCCCCTACCACCTCCTCGACGTGCTCGACGTGGGCGCTCGTTTTTCAGCGGGCGAGTTTTTGCAGTGTGTGCAGATTGCCATAACGGACGTACACTCCAGAAACCGCCCCGTCGTCGTCGTGGGGGGCTCGACCCTCTATGTCCACGCGCTCGTCGAGGGGCTGGCTGAGGTCCCGTCCGTGTCGCCCGGCCTGGAGGCCGAGCTCCTCTCGGAGGCCAGGACTCGGAGCGGAGCGGCCGGGCTGTTCGAGGAGCTGTCCGAGGTGGACCCCCAGGCGGCGGCGACAGTCGACGCGACCAAGACGCATCGGTTGGTGCGCTGGGTCGGCGTCTGGCGCGAGACGGGACGGCGACCGTCCTCGTTTTGGGACGAGAGCAAACTACCACCGGTCCCCTCCATCCTGACCGTCTTGACCCGGCCAAGGGACGACCTGTACCGCAGGATCGACGCTCGCGTCCTCCGAATGATGGACGCGGGGCTCCTCAGCGAAGTGGCCCACCTCGCCTCCCTTGGTCCCGTGTCTAGGTCCACACTGGAAGCGACGATTGGATACCGAGAGCTTCTGCCCGTTCTGGCTGGCGAGCGGACCGTCGAGGCAGGCGTCCGGTTGATCCAGCGGAACTCGCGCCGGTACGCCAAGCGACAGCTCACGTGGTACAGGCGGTATTCCCAAGCCCTCTGGCTCGATGCGTCAGAGACGACGCCCGAGCGGCTCCTCGACGCCGTGGCGCCCTGGCCCTACGGAGTCTCGGCCCCTCCGACGGCCCATCCACCAGAGCCCGAGTCCTCCTCCCCACCCGACGACCGTCGCGACCGTGCCTGACCCCGGCATGACGTAGTCGAGGTAGGTCGCGCTTGAGAGGATGACAATCCAAAAGATAGGTTGAGATTGCAATAACGGAATCGCAAACAAAACTGGCAGCCCGTACCACGGGTGCAGCGTGGTGGCCGTGAGGGCGAATCCCACGACGACCACGGCCGTCACGTGCCGCATCGACCGCGGCGTCCCGTCGTCCGACGCCAGGGCGAGCCCGACGGCGGCGGCGAAGACCACGCCGAGCCCCACGCTGGCGACTCGTCCGGCGCTCTCCCCTACGAGGGGAAACAGCGCGGCCTTCGCGATCCGGTACGGCGCGGCGTATTCGTCGAACGTCCCGAAAAACAGCCCGAGGGACTCCCGCACGTGGGCTGCGGCGTCCGGCGACCAGACGGCGACCCCGAGCAACCCGGCAAGCACGGCCGAGGCGACCACGCCCGCCCTCCCCTCCCGGCGCCAGGCCGACGGCAGCAACGCCAGCGGGTACAGCTTGGCCAGCCCGGCGACCGTCGCGCCGACGGACGCCCACGGGAGTCGCCAGAAACCGGCTCCCAGGACCAGGCCGAGCCCCCCGATCACGAGTGCCTCGGTGTGGCCCTGCCCCGCGATCTCGACGACGGCCAGCGGGCTCCACGCATACAGCGCGGCCCGCGTTGGGCCCGCCCACCGAGCGAGCGCGACGACGCCGACCAGCTCCGCCACCACCAGCACCCCCTTCAACGCCCACCACGCGGCACGCCACCCGAGCGGCCGGTACAGCGCTGCGGAGAGGCCGAAAACGGCCTGAGAGGCCGGCGGGTACACCGAGTAGTAGTCCGGCGAGTTCATCCGCTCGAACACGACCTCGCCGTGCCAGGGCGCGAGCTCGGGCGCCGAGGGGCGGAGCGCGTAGGGCGAGACGTCGGCCTCGGCCGCGATCAGCCCGTCCCACAGGTAGCGGTAGCCGTCGTCCGAGAGGGTCGGCAGCATGGGCAGCGCCAGGAGCCGCAAGACGACGGCGGTGACGAGCAACTGGCGCACGGTGACCGACGCGCGCCGGAGGTACGCCACGAGCGTCGTGAACCCGGCGAGGTGGAGCCCGACGAAGGCGAGCCGCCAGCCCGTCCCGGCGTCGGGCGTCCGGGCCGTCCACGCCATCCCGAGGACCAGCGCGGCGCCGACGGCGAGCGGCCCCCAGCGTCGCCTCACGGACGGGCCCGGATCGTCAATCGCAGGGCACCGGACGAGTCGGCCTCGACGGCGTCGGCCAAGCGGCGGAGGATGAACAGGCCCCGGCCCTCTGTGGAAAGCGGGTCGTCGGGCAGGTGCGCCCGGTCGAGCCGAGCGGCGTCGGGGCCGGGCCCGTCGTCGGCGACGCGGACGTGGAGGGCGTCGCCGACGAGGTCGAGCCGGAGGGCGACCTCGTCGCCGGCGCCGTGCTCGACCGAGTTCGAGACGGCCTCCCCGAGCACCAAGGCCACCCGGGTGACGTCGGCCTCGGACCACCCGGCGTCGGTCACGAGCGAGACGGCCGCGTCGCAGACCTCGCCGACGGTCGAGAGGCGCCGAGGACGGAGGTACTCAGGCACGGCGGGCGGCGCGCAGGGCGGTGGACGCGAGAAGGTACCGCACGGCGCGCCGGCGGACGGGGCCGGGGCCGAGCGCGCCGACGACGGCCCGGAGAGCCGGCGCGGCGACCGACGCCAGCGGTCCTACGACGCCGGCGCGCCGGAACCGGTCGAGCGCCCCGCTCGGGCAGTCCTCGCCGAACCGGGCCGCGGCCACGCCGAACGCGGCGGCGTTCCGGAGCGCCCGTTCGAGATCGCCCAAGTCGTGGAGCCGGACCGTGGCGTCGGCCAGCCGCAGGCCGTTGGGGTGCTCGGACGCCAGCCGGCACGCGAGTGCGACGTCCTCGCCGTACGCGACGTCCTCCGGAAACCCGCCCGCCGCCAGGAGCGCGTCGCGGCGCACGGCGCAGGCGCCGGACAAGAAGAACCGCCAGTCGAGCCGGTCCCCCGGCGCCCGGCTGGGGGACGGGCCGCGCGCGTGCCGGGCAACGTAGTCCTGGAACGGCTCGGCCGGGTCCGTCGCGACGTGGTCGAGGCGGGCCACGGCGGCAACGCACCCGGCGGCCGTCGCCGCGTCCGCCAGAGACCGGGCGGCGGGCGACGGCGGCTCCACGTCCGCGTCGAAGAACACGACGACGGGCCCGGTCGTGGCCTCGGCCCCCGCGTTCCGCGCGGCCGCCCGGCCCCGGTTCTCCGCGAACGTCACGACCGACGCCCTCTCATGTCCGGCGACGACCTGGCGGAGCACGTCCGCCGTGCCGTCCGTCGACCCGTCGTTGACCCACACGACTTCGTCGACGCCGACGAGGCCAAGGACAGCCGGGACGGTCGTAGGCAGGACCGACGCGCCGTTGTAGACCGGGACCACGACCGACGTCATCGGCGCGCGTGGTCGAGGAGGATCTGCTCGAGAGCGTCCGTCGAGCGGTCCCATGAGAACCGGGCCACGTCGGCAATTCCGGCCTCGGCCAGCGCGACGCGGCGGCGGTCGTCTTCGAGCAGGGCCGCCGCCTCGGCCGCCAACGCCCCGGCGTCGCCGACGGGGACCTCGACGAGCGACCGGCCCGGCGTGAGGAACTCGGACGGCCCGCCGCTGGCGGTCGCCACGACGGCGCAGCCGCAGGCCGCCGCCTCCATCGGGACCAGGCCCCACCCCTCGGTGCGGCTCGTGTGGAGGCAGACGGCCGCGCCGTTGTAGATCTCCCGGAGCCTCCCCTGGGGCGGCCGGACGACGACCTCGACCCACGACGGCAGGCGGTGGCTCGGCGGCCGGGCCGACACGACGGTGGCCTCGACGGCCGGGCGCTGCTCGCGGAGCCGGTCGAGCGCCTCGACCAGCACGTCGGGGCCCTTCGACGGCAGCCGGTGGTACAGCGCCACGACCCGCTCGGAGCGGCCCGAGATCGGCGCGTCCACCGCGAAGTCGACTGGATCGACGGCGTTCGGGACGACGCCTGCGACGGCCCAGCCCTCGGCCCGGACGGTGGCCGCGACCCACCCGGAGACGGCGACGCGGACGAGCGGGAGCGCCCACGTGCCGGCGGCGCGGGGGTCGAGGTGGCGCTCGTCGTGCTGGAGGAAGTAGAACCCGACGGCGCTCCGGTCCCCCACGAGGGCCGCGACCCAGGGGGCGGTTTGGTGCCCGGTTGCAATAACGGCATCGTAGGCGCCGGCCGAGAGCGCCCGCCAGCTCGGGGGCTCGACCGTCTGGACGCCCTCGGCCCCGAGCAGCGGCCGGTCGGGCACGCCGTGGACCGCGTCCCTCACGCGGACCGCCGCGCGCATGGCGAGGCCCCGGACCCCGTCCCCCCGCTGCGGCGCCGCGACCGTCACCCGGTGTCCCCGGGCGGCGAGCTCGCCCGCGTGGCGGTACACGACCGCCGCCCCACCCATCGGGATGCGGACCGGCGCGGGGAGCACGAACAGGATCCGCACTAGAGCCTCAGCAGGTCCGTCGGGAGCGGGGTCAGGTTCTCGCAGCCGTCGTCGCGCACGACGACCACGTCCTCGATCCGGACGCCGAACCGCTCGGGGAGGTAGACGCCGGGCTCGATGGTGACCGTCGCCCCGGCGGGCACCTCGTGCTCGACCTGCTGCGACAGCCGGGGCCACTCGTGGACCTCGATCCCGACGCCGTGGCCCAGGCTGTGTGAGAAGTACTCGCCGAGCCCGTCGGCCGCGATCACGTCGCGGGCGACCGCGTCGAGGGCGCGGCCGGTCATCCCCGCGTGCGCCGCGTCGATGGCCGCCCGCTGGGCCCGGCGGACGGTCTCGTAGGCGGCGACGGCCACCTCGCCCGGGTCGCCGAGCGCGACCGTCCGCGTCAGGTCGGAGCAGAACCCGTCGAGCACGCCCCCCATGTCGATCACGACCAGGTCGCCCGGCGCCAGCGCGCGCGACGACGGCCGTGCGTGGGGGAGCGCCCCGCGCGGGCCGGCGGCGACGATCGGCTCGAACGCCATCGCCGAAGCGCCGCGCCGGAGGTGCTGGTAGACGATCTCGGCCGCGAGCGCCTGCTCCGTGACGCCCGGCCCGATCATCGGCAGAACCTCCGCGAACACCTCGCACGTCAGCGCCTGCGCCCGGCGGACGGCCTCGACCTCGGCCTCGGTCTTGGACGCGACGGCTTGGGACAGCAGGTCCTTCGCGGGGACGAACTCGGTGTCGGGGAAGGCCTCGCGCAAGCTGTCGAACGCGGCCATCGTCACGTGCTCGGCCTGGACGACGGCCCGGCGCGCGCCGGTGAGCAGGTCGTGCTCGCCGGCCCACGCCGCCAGCGCCCCGTCGGCGATGGACACCTCGGCGCCCGAGACCTCGGCGCGGGCCTGGGACGTGTACCGGCCGTCGGTCACGAAGTGGGCCGCCCGCTCGGTGACCAGCAGCAGCCCGTTCGAGCCCGTGAACCCAACGGCCCACCGCAGGTCCGGCGGATGTGAGACCACGACGGCGTCGGCGTCCTCGGCCGCCGCGAGTCGGCGGAGCGTGTCGAGGCGGCCGCTCACGAGCGCGTCGAGTAGTTCGGCGACTCCTGGGTGATCGTGACGTCGTGGGGGTGGCTCTCCTTCAGGCCCGCGCCCGTGATGCGGACGAACTGGGCCCGCTCCTGCAACTCCGGGACCGTCGCGCAGCCGCAGTACCCCATCGCCGCGCGGAGGCCGCCGACCATCTGGTAGGTGATCTCGGACAGGTACCCCTTGTACGGCACGCGCCCCTCGATGCCCTCGGGGACCAGCTTCTTGAGGTCGTCCTCGGCGTCCTGGAAGTAGCGGTCCTTGGACCCCGCCTCCATCGCGCCGAGCGAGCCCATCCCGCGGTAGTTCTTGTAGCGGCGGCCCTCGTACAGGACGGTGTCGCCCGGGCTCTCGTCCACGCCCGCGAACAGGCCACCGATCATGACCGTCGAGGCGCCGGCCGCGAGGGCCTTGGGGATGTCGCCGGTTTGCTTGATCCCGCCGTCGGCGATGAGCGGGACGTCGTAGCGGCGGGCGGCCTCGGCGCACCGCAGGATGGCCGTGAGCTGGGGCACGCCGACGCCGGCCACGACGCGCGTGGTACAGATCGAGTTGTGGACGACCGCGTTGTCGGCGATGAAGCTGTGGGTCGGGCAATCGACCTCGATGTCGTACACGGGCACGGCCACGCCGAGGGGCCGCCAACCGAGCGACTTCACGACCTGGAACCGATCCAGGTGGCGCTTCTCGTGCGACACGTTGAGGCGCGAGACGTACGACGGCAGGCAGTCTTGGTCGCGGACACCAGCGAGTGCCCCAGCGGTCGGCGCCTCGCGGCGGGAGTTCGGGACGCTCCCCTCGACGAGCGCGCACAGGACGTTGAACAGCTCGGCCAGCCGCGGCGACGTGTTGCGGAACCCGATCCGCCCGTCCGCCGCGACGTGCCCATCGCTGGCGACGAGCCCGTCGAACAGCCCGCGCAGGTACGCCCGGTCGAGGCACAGGAACCGGGAGGGCAGGTGCTTCTCGTCGCGCTTCCCGAACAGGGCCAGCAGCCGCGCCCACTGGAGCGAGTACAGGTGGACGTGACACACGCTCCCCCGGACCTCGACCGATGGACGGACGCCCGTCACGGCTTCGACGCGGTCGGCCACCTCGTCCGCGAGCGCGCCGTCTCTGGCGTTGAGATACCACGAGACTCGGCCCACCTCCGAGTTCCGGTTCGGGGCGATGAAGGCGTGCCCGTCGCCCAAGAACAGGCCGAACACGAAGCCGAGATCGTAGCCGGGCGCGACCGTCGTGTGGTATCGGTCGAGCTGCCGCTCCGTCCGCACGGCGAAGTCGCGGAGGTCGATGGAGAACGTCTCCGGGAGCTCGAACGCGAGCCGCCGGGGGAACAAGAACGTGTGGCGGCCCGGCTCGCCGACCTCCTTCCAGCGCAGCTTCGAGGTGCCCCGTCGCGTCGGCGCGGCCAGCGCCCCCGCGTAGCCCCGCGAGGTCACTGTCGCCCGAGCGACCGTGTCGAGGTCGCCCACGAAGTAGCGATGGTCCGGCGTGACGACGGTCTCGCGGAGCCCGCCCGTGTGCCGGACGGCGATCACCTCCCGGACGCCCGTGCACCACGCCCGGACGACCGTCACCGGCCGGCCGTCCATGTTGAGTACCCGGTCCCCAGCCTGCACGTCCTCGATGTTCTTGTAGGTCGCGTCGGCCATCAGCACGCGCGTGCCGGCCGCGAAGCAGCCCGGACCGATGCCGACCTTGACGGCGTCGGCGCCGGCCAGGATCAGGTCCTCGGTCCCTTCCGGCGTGGCCACATTCCCGGCGATCACGTCGAGCCCGTCGAAGTCCGACTTGATCCGTTCGACCATCCGCAGGACGCCCTCGGAGTGGCCGTGCGCCGTGTCGACGACGACGAAGTCCGTCCCGGCCTCGGCGAGCGCCGAGACCCGATCCGGCGTGTCGGGCGTGACGCCGACGGCGGCGCCGACCAACAACCGGCCGAACTCGTCCTTGGCCGCGTGCGGGTGCTTCTTCTTTTTCTGGATGTCCTTGAACGTGATGAGGCCCTTGAGGAACCCGTCCTCGTCGGTCACGGGCAGCTTCTCGATCTTGTGCTCCTGCAGGATGGCCTCGGCCAGGTCGAGCGTCGTGCCGACGGGCGCCGTGACCAGGCCCTCCGTCGTCATGATGTCGCGGAGCACGACCTCGTTGTCCGGCTGGAACCGCAAGTCCCGGTTCGTCACGATGCCGACGAGCCGCCGGTCGCCGTCGACGATGGGGATCCCGCCGATGGAGTAGCGCGCCATCCGCCCGCGCGCGTCGCCGACGGTGTCCTCGGGGCGGAGCACGACGGGGTCCAGGATCATCCCGGACTCGCTCCGCTTGACGCGGCGGGCCTCGCGCGCCTGGAGCTCGGCCGGCATGTTCTTATGGAGCACGCCGACGCCGCCCTCGCGGGCCATCGCGATCGCGAGGTCGGCCTCGGTGACGGTGTCCATCGCGGCCGAGACGAGCGGGATGGCGAGCGACAGGGTCCGCGTCAGCCGGGTGGCCGGGTTCACCTCGCGCGGCATCACGCCGCTCCGCGCCGGCACGAGGAGCACGTCGTCGTAGGTCAGGCCTTCGTAGGCGATCTTTTGCATGGGAGGGATGGAGGGATGCGGGACGGAGGGATGAGGGGGAAAACGCCTGCGCATGTCGTATCCCCTATCCCGTATCCCTCTGCTAGAACACGACGGGTTTGAGCTTGACCGAACGGCGGAGCGCGTTGACCTCGTGCGGCTCCAGGCGGCGCCAGCGGCCCCGGCGGAGGTCGGACAAATCGAGGCCGGCGTAGCCGACCCGGTCGAGCGCGACGACGCGCCGACCGATGGCCTCGGCCATCCGGCGGACCTGGCGGTTGCGGCCCTCGTGGAGTTGGAGCCCGAATCGCCGCCGGTCGTCGTCGACGAACGCGGCGTGGTCGGCGCGCGCGGGCCCGTCGTCCAGGTCGACGCCGGTGCGGAGCCGGTCGAGGTCCGAGTCCGTCAGCGGCTGGTCGACCTCGACGAGGTAGAGCTTTTTGGCCCCGTGGCTCGGGTGCATCAGCCGGTGCGCCAGCTCGCCGTCGGTCGTGAGCAGGAGCGCGCCCGTCGTGTCCTTGTCGAGCCGGCCGACCGGGAAGAGCGCCGACTTGAGCCGGTTCGGGATCGAGACCAGGTCGAGGACGGTTTTCCGGCCGCGGTCGTCGGTGACGGTCGTGAGCGTGTCGAGCGGCTTGTTGAGCAGGATGTAGGCGAGGTCCGTCGGCTGGACGGGCTGGCCGTCGACGGTCACCTGGTCGTCGGGTGACACCTTGACCCCCATCTCGGTCGTGACGGCCCCATTGACCGTGACGCGGCCGGCCGCGATGATCGCGTCGGCCTCGCGGCGGGAGGCGACGCCGGCGCGGGCGAGGAACTTGTTGAGCCGGACCGGACCCTCGGGCTCCGGTCGCGGGGCCGACGCCGGGGCGTCGGCCTGGCGCTGCCGCCGCTCGGCCTGGTGGCGCCGGCGGACGGAGTCGTTCTTAGGCGTCCGCTTCGACATCGGTCGTGGGGGGGGTGGCGAGCTCGGCGAGCAGCGACGCCCGCTCGCGGTTGAAGGCCGGGTCGGCCAGGATCTCGTCGATCTCGCGCGGGGTCGGGAGGTCGCCGAGCCCGTCGAGGCCGAACTGGTCGAGGAACCGGTCGGTCGTGGCGTACAAGAGCGGCCGGCCGACGCCCTCCCCCCGCCCGGAGATGGCCACGAAGTCGCGCTCCAAAAGCTGGCGGAGCGCGTAGTCCGAGTTGACGCCGCGGACGTGGTCGACCTCGGGGCGGGTGACGGGTTGTTTGTATGCAATAACGGCCAACGTCTCCAAGAGCGACCGCGACAGCCGCCGCGCTTGGTCCTGCTCGAACAGGGCCCGGACGAACGGGTGGACCTCCTCGACCGTCGCCATCCGGAGCCCGCCGGCCCACCGCTGGATCCGGAACGCCCGCCCGCCCTGCCGGTACGCGCCGTTGAGCCGCCCGACGGCGCGCTCGACCTCGCCCGGCTCCACCTCGACGCCCGTCACCTCGCCGTAGGCCCGGGCCACGTCGTCGGGCCGGAGCGGGACGTCGCTGGCGAACACGAGGGCCTCGACGGCCTGGTCGAGCGTGTCGGAGGTGTAGCGCGGCTCCATCGTCAGGCGGCGGCGGTGAGGGGCTCGGCGTCGAGGTCGTCGGCGGAGGCCGCGCCCTGGGCGAGCTCGACGGCGAAGTCCTCCGCGTCCAGCCCGAACACGAGTCGGATGGCCTGGCGCTGGGCCAGGTCCAGCACGGCCAGGAACGTGACGATGACGAACGGCTTGCTCCGCCGGGCCACCAAGGCCTGGAACGACGCGCCGCCCGCGCGCAAGCGCTCCAGCAGCCACGCCCGCTGGACGTCGAGCGCGAACGCCTCCCGCTCGACCTGGTGGCGGACGACCTCGGCCTGGGCCGCCGCGCGGTCGAGCGCGCTGCCGAGCGCTTTCACCAGGTCGAAGACGGTCGCCCGGTAGGTCACGTCGGCCGGAGGCGCGAGGCGGTCCCGCTCGTCGGCGGCCTGACCGCGGGTGCGCAACCGCTGTCTCGCCTCGAACCGGCCGGCCATCGCGCCCGCCGCCTCCTTGTAGCGGACGTACTCGATCAGCCGCTCAACCAGCTCCTTCCGCGGGTCGATGGGCTCGCCCTCGTCGTCCAGCTCGGGCCGCGGCATGAGCATCCGCGCCTTGATCTGAATGAGCAGCGCGGCCGTGTAGATAAAGTCGGCCGCGGCGTCGAGGTCGACGTGCTCCAGCACGCGGACGGCCTCCAGGTACTCGTCGGCGATCCGGGCGATGGGGATGTCGTGGACGTCGATCTCGTCCCGCCGGATAAAGAAGAGCAGGAGGTCGAGCGGGCCCTCGAACTGGTCGAGCTGGACGCGGTGCATCTGGGGGGACGGCTTTGCAGAAGCTACGGCGCCCGGCCGAGCGTCGCGCGCCGAACGTGGTCGCCTCCCAGACGAGCGCGTGCCGCACCCGGACCCCCCGCTTCCCGGCAGGTCGCTGCGCTCCCAGCTCGGAAAGCTGTCCCCCTTCAAGGGGGACAGTCCGGCCGCCCCTGAGCAGAGCGATGGGCGGCTGGACGGGGGGTCCCGAGCCTGAGGCCTCGCTCTACTCCCGCTCCTTGAACCACTCGACGGTCTCCTCGAGCCCGCGCGCGACGTCGACCTCGGGCCGCCAGTCCAGCACCTCGGACGTCCGTGAGATGTCCAAGACGCTCCGCTGCTGCTCGCCGGGCTTGGCCGGCCCGTGCCGCTCCTCGGCGCCGGCGCCCGTGAAGCGGTTGATGTGGCGGAACAGCTCGTTCACGTCCGTCTCGATCCCCGTCCCGACGTTGAAGATGCCCGAGCCTTGGCGCCCCAGCGCGGCCACAAACGCACGGACGACGTCGCCGACGAACACGTAGTCGCGCGTCTGCGTCCCCTCGCCGTTGATCGTGATGGGCTCGCCGCGGAGGAGCCGCTGGGCGAAGATGGCGACCACGCCGGCCTCGCCGTGCGGGTTCTGGCGCGGCCCGTAGACGTTGCCGAACCGGAGCGCGGCGGCCTCGATCCCATACGTGTCGTTGTAGAACCGGAGGTAGTGCTCGCTGACCAGCTTGGTGATCCCGTACGGCGACATCGGCAGCGTCGGGTGGCTCTCCGGCTGCGAGACCCCCCCGTTGACCGACGGGTCGGGCTCGCCGTAGATGGCGCCGCCCGTCGAGGCGAAGGCCACCTTTTCGAGCCCGTGCTGGCGCCCGGCCTCCAGCAGGTTGAGCAGGCCGAGCACGTTGACCTCGGCGTCGAACTGGGGGTCGGCGACGGACCGACGGACGTCCATCTGGGCGGCCAGGTGGCACAGCGCCTCGAAGCGGTGCTCTTGGAACAGATCGGCCACGGCGTCCGACCGGACGTCGACCTCGTGGAAGACGGCGCCCTCGGGCACGTTCTCGCGCACGCCGCCCGACAGGTCGTCCAGGACGTGGACCTGGCAGCCCTCCTCGAGCAGGCGGTCGGCGACGTGGGAGCCGATGAACCCGGCCCCGCCGGTGACGAGGACGGGGCGGTCGGCGAATCGGAACGGCATGTCGGTGGGTCGGTGAGTCAGTGGGTCGGTGGGTCAGACGCGGAGGCGAGGCCGCGCGCCGGTCGCCAAGATCGCAACGGGCTGGCCCACCGGGTGCGCGCTACCGGCTTACCGATCCTCCGGCAACAGCGCGGCCGAGCTCAGCCGGCCCGGGGCGAACAGCTCGGCGGCCAGCTCGCGGACGCCCTCGGCCGTCACGGCGTCGATCTCCTCGACCACCTCGTCGATCGTCGTCAGGCGGCCGTAGACGAGCTCGACGCGGCCCAGCCGCTGCATCCGGTTCGACGTGCTCTCCAGGCCCAGGATGATCGAGCCCTTGAGCTGGTGCTTGGCCCGCATCAGCATCCGGTCGCTCACGGCCGTCTCGGCCAGCTTCGCCAGCTCGCGCTCGATCAGCGCGCGGGACCGGTCCACGCGGCTGGCGTCCGTCCCGATGTAGACGCCGAGGTCGCCCGAGTCCGTCTGGACGTTGACGAACGAGTAGACCGAGTAGCACCACCCGTGCTTCTCGCGGATGTTCTGGTTGAGCCGCGAGGACATCCCCCCGCCCAGGATCGTGTTGAGGACGGACAGCGTGGTCCGCCGCTCGTCCCGGGCGCCGAACGCGCGCGTGCCCAAGACGAGGTGGGCCTGCTGGATCGGCCGCTCGACCGCGACGTCGACCGGTTGGTAGGCCGTCGAGGGGCGGCGCTGCGTCGGGTTCGGGCCCCGCTCGAAGTCGGCGAGCAGCCGCTCGGTTTGCCGGACGACGTCGTCGTGGCGGACGTTGCCGGCCACGGCCACGACCAGCCGGTCGGGCACGTAGTGCTGGGTGATGTAGCGCGCCAGGTCCTCCTGGCTGAACGACCGGACCGACTCGGGCGTCCCGATGACGGGCCGGCCGAGCGGGTGGTCCGGGTAGAGCGCGGCCTCGTAGTGGTCGAAGACGTGGTCCTCGGGCGCGTCCTCGTACATCTTGATCTCCTCGACCACGACGTCCTTCTCCTTCTCGATCTCGCGCGGCGGCAGCGTCGGCTGGGTCACCAGGTCGAGGACGGTCTCGAGCCCCCGGCCGAGGTGCTCGCTCAGGCCGCGGGCGTAGAAGCACGTGTGCTCCTTCGACGTGAACGCGTTGAGGTAGCCGCCGACCGACTCCATCCGCTGGTTGATGAGGTACCCGCGCCGGCGCCGAGTTCCCTTGAACACCATGTGCTCGATAAAGTGCGTGATGCCGCCCTCGGCGGGCGTCTCGTCGCGGCTCCCGGCGTCCACCCACGCCCCGACGGCGACGGAGCCGACGGACGGGATGGTCTCGGTGAGGACGCGGACGCCGGAGGGCAGCTCGGTGCGGTCGAACGACGGGGTCAAAGGCCTGGCGGAGGTGGGCCCGCCGATATCCCGGAGCGCGAGTCCCGTTCCTCCCTCCCCCGGGATTCGCGCTGTTTACTCGCCGCCAGCGGAGGTCGCGCCCGCCGCGCGCGCCCGCGCCAGCCCCTCGACCGACTGCCGGCGGTTGGGCGCGCGAGCGAGTCCGGCCTCGAACGCCGCCGCCGCCTCGGCCGGGCGGCCGAGGTCGAGGAGCGTCAGCCCGAGCATCTCGTGCGAGGGGATGGTCGGGGACGGCGGGCCGAACGTGAGCGGGGCGGCCTCCTCGATCTCAGCGGCCTGGCGGAGCAGCGCGAGCGCGGTCTCGTCGTCGCCCTCGGCCCGGCGAAGCGAGGCCTCGACCTGGAGGGCGGCGGCCTGATCCGACCACTGGGCCTCATCGTCGGCGAACGAGACCACGGAAGCGAGCGCCGCCCGGCCGGCCTCGGGCGTCCCACGAGCCGTCGCGTGGAGGCCAGCGACGTAGACGTCGTAGATGAACTCCGGGTGAGCCGCTTGGTAGGCGGCCATCACGTCGGCGTCGCCGGCCCCAAGCGCCTGCTGGGCACGGATCCGGGCGACGTGGGCCTTGGCGGTGACCGACGGCGACTCGCCGGCCTCCGCGACGGCGCGGTCGTAGAGCTCTCTCGCCAGCGCGGCGTCGCCGAGCTGGGTGGCCGCGTAGTGCCACCACCAGAGCGCGTGCCAGCCGTGGCCGTTGAGCGGCTGGTTCCGCCGGTCGGTCCCGGCCTTGGCCGCGTCGAAGCTCCGCTCGTTCATGGTGGCCACGTCGTCCCACAGCCCGAGGGCGAGGTAAATGTGGCTCGGCATGTGGAGCGCGTGGCTCGCGGCCGGCGCGACGGTGGCGTACACCCGGGCCGGACGGAGCCCGAGCGGCGCGTGGACCGGGTCGTCGTAGGCGTGGATGAGGTAGTGGGCCGCGCCGGGGTGGCGCGGGTTCTCGTCGAACACCTCCTCGGCGACGGCCGCGGCGCGCATGTAGGTCGTGAAGTCGCGGCCCTCGTGCGCCGTCCCCAAGAGGGCGAGCGCGTAGAACGCCCGGGCGTCGAGGTCGTCGGGGTAGGTCTCGGCGAGCCGGCCCATCGCTTGGGCATAGCGGTCGTCGCGCGCCTCCTTGTCGCCTTCCCCGAAGAGCACGCCGAGTGTGGCGAGGTAGGCCGCCTCGCGCGACGTCAGCCCGTCGACCGACACGCCGTCGAGGGCGGCGCGGGCGGCGGCGCGGTCCTGGCGTTGCCAGATCGGGTGGTTGTGCGTCATGGCCTCGCCCCAGGCGGCCATCGCGAACTCGGGGTCGAGGCGGCGTGCCTCCTGGAAAGCCTCCCGGGCGTCGTCGTACTCGAACGAGTGGAGCAGCAAGAGCCCCCGCAAAAACGGCTCCTGGGCCTCGGCCGCGCCCGAGTTGTCGAACTCGGTCACGCCGAGGTCCGGCTGCGCCGCCACCGAGACGGTGAGGAGGCACGCGAGGACTGAGAGGGAGTGCCGCATGGGAGGCGTCAGCCCGGACGGCGCCACTCGAGGCGTTCTCCAGTGGAGAGCGACCCGGAGAGGGCGGTCGGGGAAATGTGGGAAAACTGGCTCACGGTCGAGAACGGAGTGACCTGGAATCCGGTCTGCGTCTGGCCCGTCATCCAGAGTTGGTCGAAGGCGTCGACCGACCACTGGCCCCGGATGGCGAACGGCCCGCGAAACGACGTGCCCTGGACGCTGAACGTTCCGTTGGGGAAGAACTGCGCCGTGGCCTGGGCCGTCATGCCGTTCAGGTACGTCACCTGCTGCGACCACATCCCCGGGAGCACCTCGCCGAGCGGCATCGCCGGTGCCGTAGCGGGCTCCCTCGGCTCGGAGCGAGGAGTCCACGGCGGCTCGTCGCCGCCCGGGTCGAGGCCGAACTCCGGACGCACCAGGTCGAGCACGTCGTCGATGTCGCGGTCGAACTTCCGGTTGCTCAGCTCGACGTACTGCTTCCCGGCCAGGCGGTCCAACCCGTCGGGGAGGACGTCGCGGCCGGGCATCCGAGCGCCATCGACCAGGACCGGGACGAGCAGGATCCCGCGCCCGAGCGCGATCTCTAGCTCCTGACGCAGGACGTCGCCGGGGTCCGCGAGACGAGCCGCGTTCTCGCTGGAGAGCCAGTGCCGGCCGATGACGGCGAGCAGGACGTCCGCTTGGTAGAGGCGCTCGCGGATCTTGTGGAACCACTCGTCGCCGCCCCGGATGCCCCCTTTCGTGTCGAGGAAGACGGCCTCCGGGTCGAGCTCGTCGCACAGCCGCTCGTGGAGCCGGTGGACGACGCTCTCGCTGTCGTCGCGGCGGTAGCTGATGAAGACGTTCATCCGGCGGCCGGGCATCGGGTCCGGCCGAAACTACGGCGCCGGGGCGGTCCCCCGCCCCGGCGCCCCAGCGCGGGATCCGCGGCGGGCACGGACTAGACGCCGGCGGGCTGGGCTGCCGTCGCGGCGCCGTCCCCCGCCGAGGCCGCGTTGTCCGGGCGGGGCGTGTAGGGCTCCCCCTCCTCGGGGAACTGCTTGATGTAGGCCTCCTGGACCGGATGGCCCGTCCCCTCTGCGATGGGCGACGACTCGTGGATGTAGAAGTCCTCGTTCGGCAGCGTGTCGACCCAGGCGAGGGCGGCCTCGGCCGCGCGCCGCATCGACTCGTCCGAGTTGGTCGAGAGCTCGCGGACGTTGGCCACGATCCGCTCGTGGGCGAGGTGCATGAAGTGGAGGCCGGCGAGCTTGTCGCGGTCCCACTTCGGCCCCTTCGCGCCCCGGGCGAGCTGCTGGTCGAGCTTCGACAACACGCACGACCACGCGAACATCAGGACCGCGTTGTCGGCCAGCCGCGCCTGGACCACCTGGGCCGTCACGATCTTCTCCTCCATCCGCTTCGAGGCCAGCTTGAACTCGCGCGTGTGCGTTTGGACGTGGCTTGCCAGCCGCTCGGCGAACGACCGCAGCGACGGGTGGACGCGCGTGACCTCGGGCGCCGCGACCTTCTTGCCCAGGAAGATCTCGGTCGCCAGCGGCAACCCGGCCTTGACCGTCGCCGGCTTGAAAGCGCCGCCCAAGATGCGGGCGGTGTTCTCGCCGACCGTCTCGTCGTCCGACCACTGGACCGTGTTGAGCACGCCCAGCATGTACTCGGCGAGCTGCTTGCCGCCGTAGGCGAAGATGAACGACTGCATCACCTCGTTCGAGCCCTCGACGATCCGGTGGATCCGGTTGTCGCGCCACAACCGCTCGAACTCGTTCTCGGTCACGTAGCCCTCGCCGCCCATGACCTGCATGGCCGAGTCGATCACGTTCCAGCCCTCCTCGGAGCAGAAGTACTTGCAGGCGGCCGTCTCGACCATGATGTCGCGGTCGTGCCGGTCGAGCATCCCGCAGACGGCGTAGAGCATCGCGTCCATCGCGAAGCAGAAGGCGTGCATCTCGGCGACCCGCTTCTGGACCAGCTCGAAGTCGGCGAGCGGGCGCTGGAACTGGTACCGCGTGGCGACCCACTTCGTCGCCTGCTCGGCGGCCCGCTTGGCCGCGCCGGTCACGCCCGCGCTCAGCGTGCACCGCCCGTAGTTGAGGCACGTCAGGGCCACCTTGAGCCCCTGGCCCTCGCGGTGCAGCAGGTTCTCACGCGGCACCCGGACGTTCTCGAACCGGATCCGCGCCTGCCACGTCCCCCGGATCCCGGCCTTCGCCCGGTTCTTCTGGAAGAACGTGACGCCCTCCATGTCCGGCGTCACGATCAACGCCGAGACGCCCTTCTTGACCTTGCCCGTCTTCGGGTCCGTCACCTGCTGGTTGGCCATCACCGTGAGCAGGCCCGAGATGGCGCCCGAGGTGATCCACTTTTTCTCCCCCTTGAGGATGTAGACCTGGTCCTCCTCATTCCACTCGCACGACGTCTCCTGGCCGGCCGCGTCCGAGCCGACCTGGGGCTCCGAGAGGCAGAAGCCCGACAGCTTCTCGCGCGCCACCATCGGGAGGAACCGGTCCTTCTGGTCGTCCGTGCCGAACAGCATCAGCGCCTTGCACCCGATCGACTGGTGGGCCGAGACCATGACGGCCGTCGACCCGCACCGCCGGCCGATGGCCTCGAGCACGCGGTTGTAGCTGGCGACGCTGAGCCCGAGCCCGCCGTACGCCTCCGGGACCGTCATCCCCATCACGCCCATGTCGAACAGGCGCTGGACCACGTAGTCGGGGATCACCTGCTCCTGGTCGATCATCACGCGCGGGTGCTCGGTGTCGAGGTAGGCCTCGAGCTCGGCGACGAGCGCGTCGGTCTTGGCCGTCTCCTCGGGCGAGACCTCGGGGTACGGGAACACGAGCTCCTCGCGGACCCGGCCCCAGAACAGGTTCTTGATGAACCCCATCTCGTCGGGCTCGGGGCCGAGCATGGTCTCGGCCTCGCGGATCATCTGCTGGTCGCGGGCGGAGACGCCCTTCATGGAGGAGAGAACGGACATGGGGATGCGTGGAGGAAGAAAGGGGGGCGGCGAAGACGGAGGGCTGTCGGAGGTCACCGCGAGCGGTGCCGACGTCGGAAGCGCTTTTCTGAGGCGTTCAAGGTAGGCCGTGGCCGGGCGGAGCCGGTTGCCCCACGTGCGAAGGCGGGGCGAGTTTCCGAGATGCCCGACTCCAACGCGCTCGCCCCCTTTTCCGTTCGCCTGGCCGACGCCATCGCCGCCACGGGCGCGCCGCTGTGCGTCGGGCTCGACCCGGACCCGGACCGGATGCCCCCCTCTCTCTCCGGGCCCGAGGGGGTCATCGAGTTTTGTGTTGCAATAGCGGAGTCCACGAGCCCGATGGCCGCGGCCTTCAAGCCCAACCTCGCCTTCTTCGAGGCGCTCCCCGACGGCTGGGCTCTCTTGGAGGTCGTCTGCGAGGCCGTCCGCGAGACGGGCCGTCTGTTGGTCTTGGACGGCAAGCGCGGCGACATCGGCAACACGGGCCGGCGCTACGCCGCCGCCCTCTACGACCGGCTCGGCGGCGACGCGGCGACCGTCGCCCCCTACATGGGGGCCGACAGCATCGCGCCGTTCGTCGAGCACGCCGGGCGCTGCGCGTTCGTCCTGGTGGCTACGTCGAACCCCGGCGCGGCCGACCTCCAGCACCTCGACGTGGACGGCCGCCCGCTCTACCGTCGCGTCGCCGACCTGGCGGCCGAGGTCGGCGCGGAACGCGCGGGCGACGTCGGGTTCGTCGTCGGGGCGACGCGGCCGGCGCTGCTGGAGGACTTGCGGGAGGCGCACCCCGACGTCCCGTTCCTGGTCCCCGGCGTCGGCGCCCAGGGCGGGTCCGTGGGCGAGGTGCTGGCGGCGAACGCGGGCGGGCCGCTGCTCGTCAACGCGAGCCGGTCGATCCTCTACGCTTCGGCCGGGCCCGACTACGCCCGCGCGGCGGGCGAGGCGGCCGAGCGGCTGGCGGAGACGCTGCGCCGGTAGCCGGTTCCACCGAGAGCGCTACGTTGCCCCGGTTCCGCCGCACACGCCATGTTCGTCCGGGTCGCGCTCGCTCTCGCCGCCGTGACGTTCGTCACGGGCTCGCTCGTCGCCGCCGTGCTCGGCGCGGCCGGAGGGCCGGTGTTCGGCAGCCTCTACCGGATGCACACGTACCACGTGCAGCACCCGTTCGCGTTTCTCGCGCTCGCCTCGGTCGTGTTCGGGGTCGTCGGCGCGGGCTGGGTCCGGGCCTTCGGGCGGTCCGTCGGGGTGCGGAGGTGGGCGTCGGCGGTGGGGGCCATCGCGCTCACCGTCGTGGTGGCGAGCGTGCCCGGCGGCGTGCTCTGGGTCGCCTACGACATGGCGGCGGGGTTCGTCCCGGACGGGCCGGCGTTCTGGTCCCAGATCGGCTGGGGCGCCGCGACGGGCCTCCAGGTCGGCTGGCTGGTCGCGCTCACGTCGGTGCCCTTCAACGTGCTCGGGGTCGCGTACGGGCTGTTCGCGCTGGACCGCGCGAGCGGGACCGTGGCCCGACGGGCGGTCGCGGACGGGCCGGCGGCCGGCGGCCTGTAACCTTTGGATAGGGGCCTGCGTCGTCGCGGTGTCCCCTCCCCGACCATGTCGCCCGACGCCCTCGTCCGCCAGCACGCCGACCTCGTTTACCGAGTGGCCCTCCGTGTGACCGGGACGACCGACGACGCGGCGGACGCGGCCCAGGACGCGCTCGTCAAGGTGTGGAAGGGGATCGGCCAGATCGACCCGTCCGGCCACCGGGCGTGGGTCTGCCGCGTGGCCCGGAACGCGGCGCTCGACCTGCTCCGGCGGCGGGCGGTCCGTCCGGCCCCGGGCCGGGCCGAGGCCGTCTCCGAGCCCGAGGCCGGCGACCTGCTCCCCGACGACCACGCCGAGGCGGCCGACTTGCGGGTCGAGCTCGCTCGGGCCGTCGGGAGCCTGGGCGAGCCGTACCGCTCGATCCTCGTGCTCCGCGACGTCGAGGGCTTGGCCTACGCCGAGATCGCCGACGCGCTCGAGCTCCCGCTCAACACGCTCAAGGTCTACCTCCACCGCGCCCGCCGCCGCTGCCGCGCGGCCCTCGCCGCCTCCGCCCCCGAGCTCGTCCCATGACCGCCTGCCTCCCCCTCGACGACTACCTCGACGGCCGGCTCTCCGAGGCCGACGCCCAAGCGTTTGAGGCCCACGCCCTCGACTGCGCCGCGTGCGACGCCGCCCTCGAATCTTCCGTCGGCGACCTCTCCGTCTTGCGCGACGTGTCCTGCCCGCCCGCCGTGGTCGAGGCCGCGCTCCGGTCCGCCCGTCGGGCCGGAGACCGCGCGCCGGCGGCCGGCCGTGGCCTCCGCCGCCGGTTCGTCTGGGCGCCGCTCGCGCTCGCCGCAGCCCTGGCCGTCGTCGTCGGGGTGAGCCTCGACCGCGAGCCGGTGCCCGTGGTGGCCGAGGCCACCGCTCCGGTCGCTCCGACCGAGTCCGCCGAGACCACCGGTGACGTTGACCGGGCCGAGACGCCGGTGCCCCCGCCCGAGGCCGATCCGGTCGCCCCGGCGCCGCGCCCGACGCCCGCGCCCCAGACTCCGCAGCCCGATCCCCGCCCGGCCGCTCCGCAAGCGCCCGCCGTCGCCCCAACCTCCGACATCGCGCAAGCCGTGCCGGACGTGCCGGACGAGGCTGAGCCGACCACCGACGAGATCGAGGCCGCGCGCCAGGATCTCGCCCTCGCCTTCCGGCTCGTCGCCGAGGCCCAGTCCCGTGCCGGCGACGCCGTCCGCGCCGAAGCCGGCCCCCTGTCCCACACGCTCGACCAAACCCTCCCCTTCTAACCATGCGTGCTCTCCTGCGGAGCGCCCTCGCGGCGCTCGTCTTTCCCATCGCCGCGTCGGCCCAGCCCATCACGGGCGCCGCGCTCGACGCGATGTTCGACTCCGAACCCCAGGTCGAGGTCAACCTCCAGGGCTCGCTCCTGCGCCTGGCCGCCGAGGCTGCGCGTGCCGACGAGCCCGAGGCCGCCGTCATGTTGGACGGGCTCCGCCGGATCACCGTCCGGATCTACCCGACGCCGCCGGACCAGCGCGGCCTGGCCGTCGAGCGGCTCGCCGAGGTCGGCCGCCAGTTCGAGGCCGACGGGTGGTTCACGCTCGTCCGCGTCCGCTCGCTGCCCAACGACGACCAGGACGACGGCGACGTCTGGGTCTACGTCCGCGACGACGGCGACTCGTTCGACGGGATGGCCGTGCTCGCGGTCGACGAGGAGGACGAGAACTCGGTGTTCGTGCTCATCGACGGGACCATCGACCCGACCCAGGTGGCCGAGCTCAGCCGCCGCTTCGCCCGCGTCGACCTCGACGGGATGGACGACGAGGACGACGATGAGTAGCCCACGCCGCGTTCGGAACGTCGGGGACGGAGGACGGGGGACGGAGGACTGCCAGATCGGACCGTCCCCGGCCCCCGGTCCTCGGTCTCGTGGCCCCAGGGCTCGGACCCCTCGGCATGGGCTGAGTCGCCGCGCGCTCGGGCTCGTCCTGGTCCTCGCCGTCGCCGGCTCGGGCTGCATCTCGACCGAGATGGGCCGGATCAAGCGGGACCTCGCTCACGACCTCGAACAGAGCGGGCAGGCCACGGTCGGCAAGGGCTTCGCGATGTCGATTGGCCGCGGGTCCATCGGGACGACGCGGTTCATGTCGCGCCTGTTCGCGCCGACGGCGAGCGAGCCGTACCGCCGGCTGGCGCGGAACGTCCGCCGCGTCCAGGTCGCCCACTACGCGCTCGACGGGGCCGTCGACGGCCGCCGGGTCTCGCGCCCGGCCTCGCTCGACCGCTACCAAGCCGACGGGTGGTATCCCATGGTGACGGTCCGCGACTCGTCGAGCGCCGTCTGGGTGTTGGTCAAGGAGCGGCCCGACGACCTCCGCCTGACCGACCTCCTCTCGGTCGTCGTGGCCGATAGCGACCTGGTGGTCACGAGGGTTTCGGGCGACCTCTCGGGGCTCGTGCTCGACGCCATCGAGTACGGGACGAACGGCGACCTCTTCGGCGGCGCGCTCGACCAGACCGGCCTGTTCGATGAGCCGGACGGGCCCGAGGCGGAGACCGACGACCCCGACGTCTCGCCATGACCGACCTCGACGCCGTGCTCGGCTCGGCCCGCACGGTCCCGGGCCTGGCGGTCGGGCTGCTCGCGGCCACGTACGCCCGTCCGCTCGCGGAGGTCTCGACGCCGCCCGAGGCGACCGCCGCACTCGCGCTCGACGGCCCGGCGCCGCTGGCGCGTGACGAGTCCGTCCGGGCGGCCGTCCGCGACCTACTCCGGCGCGACGGTTACACGCCGAGCGGCCGGGGCAAGCCGGCGTCCGAGTACCTGGTCAAGGCGGCCGAGGGCGGCCGGCTCGGGCCGATCAACGCGGCCGTCGACGCCTGCAACGCCGTCTCGCTCCACAGCGGCCTCCCGATCTCGGTCGTCGACCTCGACCGGGCGACGGAACCGCTGTCCATCGACGTCGGCGGGCCGGACGACGCAATCGTGTTCAACGCGAGCGGCCAGGAGATCCGACTCGCCGGGCTGCTCGGGCTCCGCGACGCCGACGGGTTCTGTGCGAACCCCATCCGCGACAGCCAGCGGACAAAGACACACGACGAGACGACGCGGACGCTCTCCGTCGTCTGGGCTCCGGCCGCGCTGGCGGCCCGGCTGGCGACGGCGCTCGACTGGTACGCCGATCTCGTCCGCGAGTCGGGCGCCGGTGTGACGACAGCCCACACCGGCTAATCTCCATCCGCTCAGAATCAGGCGGCAAGCAGGGCGTCCTTCGCCATCTCCAGAAACGCGACCGCTTGCTCTCGGCTCACTCCGGGGAACCCGTCGAGGAACTCATCGAGCGTGTCGCCCCCTTCGAGGTAGTCGAGAAGCGTCTGGACGGGGACGCGGGTGCCCTGGAAGACAGGCGTACCGCCCATGATCTCGGGATCGGAGTGGTAGACCTCGTCGCGCTCCATCGGTCGTCTTCGGCTGGTTCTCTCGAACGCTTCCGTTAGCACCTCGGTTCGAGACACCTCAGTTCAGCACAGCGCAGTCCAGCAGAACCAGCAAATGGCCGCTCACCCGCGCAGGGCAAACAGCACGATGGTCGAACGAAGCTACGGAAGCGACGGCGTTTGGACGAGCCGAGAACGCTCGCGCCCTGCGTCGGCGTGCAGCGGCGGGTTATACAGCCGGCGGAGTTTTGCCAATGATGCGGAGAGCATTGTCGCGACATTCCTCCCAGAGTCCCCCCGCTAAGGTCTTGTGCTCGATTAGCGCCTCCGCAACGAATGCCACTGCCTTTTCGATGTCAGGTCGCTTCAATAGTTCAGCAGTTTCTCTTTCGATCTCCTGCCGCTCCAAAATCGGAGCAATCTGAGGGCCGCTCCCGCCGAGGATGAACTCGCATATCACGTCGTGCATGATGTTCTGGTCATTCTCATTCCCTGAACGCCCCCACTCAGCGTTGTGCAGGTTGGTCGCAATGCCACCAGCAGCCAGAGTGCGGCAGAACCCTCGAACCTCAGGGTATTCAGCGTCCCGGGACTCACTAGGCAGCGAATGGTACTGCTCTAAGGTGGGAAGACGATAGCGCAATGAAGCATGAGCCAGTCGTTCCTTCTCAGCGTTCGGCACGATGCTGGCGCCATCAACGATGAGATCGTAATGGAGCGCCACCACTACATGTCCCGCTTCGTGATACGCGCTCTTTGCAACACTGTCGTCGTTCGGCATCGATGGGAGGCTGTATAACCAGAACTTAGAACGCCAGCACCGACGCGGCGGCGCTGGCGAGCCGCGCCTTCGCCGAGTAGATCTCCGACTCGATGGCCTTCGAGAACGCGATGGGAAGGTCGGCCCCGCCGATGCGGACGGGCGGCGCGTCGAGGTCCGAGAACGCGGCCTCGGCGACCTCGGCGGCGACCTCGGCGCCGAACCCGCCGGTCCGCGACGCCTCGTGGAGCACGAGGAGCCGGTGCGTTTTCTGGACCGACGCCAGCACGGCCTCGCGGTCCCACGGCACCAGCGTCCGCAGGTCGACGACCTCGACGGACGCCGACTCCGCCAGGTCGTCCGCCAGCCCAAGCGCCCACTGGACGCCGACGCCCCACGTCACGACGGTCAGGTCCGTGCCGGGGCGCGCGACCGTCGCCCGGCCGATCTCGACGCGGTGCTCGCCGGCCGGGACCGGGCCGCGGAGCGAGCGGTACAGCGCCTTGTGCTCGAACACCAACACCGGGTTGTCGTCCTCGATGGCCGACCGGACCAGCCCCTTCGCGTCGGCGGGCGTGGCCGGGACGACGACCTTGAGGCCGGGGACGTGGCAGAACCACGCCTCGGGGCTCTGGCTGTGGAACGGGCCCGCGCCGATGCCGCCGCCGAACGGGGCCCGGATCGTGACCGGGACCGGCGCCCCCCAGCGGTAGTGCGTCGTCGCGAGGTTGTTGGCGATCTGGTTGAACCCGCACGTGATAAAGTCGGCGTACTGCATCTCGACGACGGGCCGGAACCCGTCGAGCGCGAGCCCGAGCGCGCAGCCGAGCGCGCCGCTCTCGATGATGGGCGTGTTGCGGATCCGGTCGGCCCCGAACCAGTCGAGGAACCCGGCGGTCACCTTGAACACGCCGCCGTACTCGGCCACGTCCTGGCCCATGAGCACGGTCGTGTCGTCGGCCTCGAAGGCGTCGGCGAGCCCCGCCGAGAGCGCGTCGATAAAGCGGACGTCGTCCTCGACGGGTCCGGTCGAAGGCGAGGGCGCCGGGCGGGCCGGGGCGAACAGGTCGGCGTGCTCGGCCGCCTCCGTCGAGGTGACCTCGGGCTGGGTGAGGGCCCACTCGGCGACGGCCTCGACCTCGGCCTCGACCTCGGCGTCGATCCGGTCCAGCTCGGCCTTATCGACGCCGGCCTCGACCAGGCGCTGGCGGTACCGGTCGACGGGGTCCTTCGCGGTCCACTCCGCGATCAGCGCGTCGGGGACGTAGGCGGTCCCCGACGCCTCCTCGTGGCCTCGGACGCGGAAGGTCTTCATCTCGACCAGGGTCGGCCCCTCCCCCGCGCGCGCGCGGGCGGCGGCTTGTCTGATGGTTGCAATAACGGCATCAAGGTCGTTGCCGTCCACCACCACGCCCGGCATCCCGTAGCCGGCCGCGGCGTCGGCGATGTCTTGGACCGGGAGCGCGTCGGCCGTCGGCGTCGACAGGCCGTACCCGTTGTTCTCGACCACGAACACGACGGGGAGCGACCACACGGCGGCCAGGTTGAGCGCCTCGTGGAAGTCGCCCTCGCGTGTGGCCCCCTCGCCGGTGAACGCGACCGCGACCGCGTCCTCGCCCCGGAGCCGGCTCGCCAGCCCCAGCCCGTCCGCGACCGGCAGCATGGCCGCCAGGTGCGAGATCATCCCGACGATCCGGTGCTCGGGGAGGCCGACGTGGAACGTCCGGTCGCGGCCCTTGGTGAACCCGCCCTCGCGGCCCATCAGCTGGCAGAACAGCGGCCGGAGCGGGACGCCGCGCGTGGTCCACACGCCCAAGTTCCGGTGCATCGGGAGGAGCCAGTCGCGGTCTTGGAGCGCCAGCGCGCAGCCGACGGCGATGGCCTCCTGGCCGTAGCCGCTGAACCACTTCGACAGCCGGTTCTGGCGGATCAGCCGGAGCATCTTGTCCTCGACCGCGCGCGGCAACCGGAGCGCCCGGTACCGGGCGACGGGCTCGGCCTCGGAGGCGTGGCGTGGCGTGGCAGGCGACGGGGCGACGGGCATCGGTTCGGAGCGGGGCGCCGGAAGGTAGCCCGCCCGAGGCGGGGGACTCGGAGGGCCAGGGCGACCGCATGCTAGCCCCAGACCCCCCGCTTTCCGGCCGGTCGCTGGGCGGGCATCCGCCCGCCTGCTCCCAGGCTCGGAACGCTGTCCCCCTTCAAGGGGGACCGTCTGAGCGCCCGCTGAGCGAAGCGAGGGGGGCTCGGACGGGGGGTCCGGGCCGGAGATCAGTAGCATGCGGTCGCCCTGCTCGGAGGCCCCATCCGGACGTCGCGGGCCACGGAGTAGGTTAGGCGCCCCTCCCCCCGTCTGCCGATGGACGCCCCGCGCCCGTTCCCCGTCTCCCCGCCCGACTCGGCGTGGCTCCGCATGGAGGACCCGACCAACCCCATGACCATCACCGGCGTGATCGGTCTCGGGGCGGAGCTCCCGCTCGACGCGCTGCGGCGGTTCGTGAGCGAGCGGCTGGTCCGGTTCGACCGGTTCCGGATGCGGATCGAGGGCGTCGGGTCGTCGCGGCCCCGGTGGGTGGCCGACGAGCGGTTCGACCTGGGCCACCACGTGACGGAAGCGAGCCTGCCGGCGCCGGGCGGGAAAGAAGGCCTCGAAGCGCTCGTGAGCGAGCTCATGAGCACGCCGCTCTCGTTCGCCCACTCGCCCTGGACGTTCCACCTGGTCCACGACGTCGACCACGGCGACGGCACCCGTGGGAGTGCCGTCGTCGTTCGGGTCCACCACGTGATCGGCGACGGGATCGCGCTGATGCACGTGCTGATCCACGCCGTCGATGAGTACGCCGACTCGGAGGGGTCGACGGACACGGCGTCACCCGCTGCCGAGACGCGGCCCTCGTCCCCCAAGCAGGCGAGCCCGTGGAGGCGGGCCGGCGGCGGCGTCGCCAGCCTGGGCCACCTCCTGACGATGCGGCCGGACTCGGACACCGTGTTCAAGGGCCGCACGTCGCCCGTCAAGCGCGCCGCGTGGACGGGACCGATCCCGCTCGACACCGTCCGCGCCATCGGCGAGGCGATGGGCGCCAAGATCAACGACGTGCTCATGTCGTCGGCCGCCGGCGCGATCCGGCGGTACCTGCTGGCGCTGGGTGAGCCGGTCGAGGGCGTGACGGTCCGGATGGCGACGCCGTTCAACGTCCGGCCGCTGGCGCGGGCCCACGAGCTGGGCAACTCGTTCGGGCTCGTGTTCGTGGCCCTCCCCGTGGGCGAGGCGACCGCGGACGCGCGGCTCCGGGTCACGAAGGAGCGGATGGACGCGGTGAAGCAGACGGAGGAGCCGGCCGTCGTCTACGCCATCTTGCAGACGATCGGGCGGGCGCCGATGTGGGCCCACCGCTTCGTCGTCGACCTGTTCCAGCAGAAAGCGTCGGGCGTGCTGACGAACGTGCCCGGCCCCCAGGAGCCGCTCCACATCGAGGGCGCCCCGATCACGACGCTGATGTTCTGGGTGCCCCAGGCCGGCGACATCGGGCTCGGCATCAGCATCCTGAGCCTGGACGGGACCGTCCGCGTCGGCATCACGTCGGACGCGGCGCTCGTCGAGGACCCGGCCGTGCTGGCGCAGGCGTTCGAGGAGGAGTTCGCGGCGCTGCGGGAGGCGTTCGGCGGGCCGCCGGCCGGTGCCTCGGCCTAGAGCTTGTCATGGACTCAGAACGCCCAGGGCCGCCAACTGACGCAGCAGCAGCGCGACGAACGCCAAGAAGTGGAGGCTCGCCAGCGTCTCCGGCAGCCGCTCGTAGTCCCGAGCGAGCCGCCGGAACCGCGCCAGCCACCCGAACGAACGCTCGACGACCCACCGGCGCGGTAGCAGTACGAACCCCCGCTTCGCCTCGGTGTGCTTGACGACCTCCAGCCGGATCTTGTGCGCGGCCCCCGCCGCTCGCGCCGGCGCCCCGGTGTAGCCCTGGTCCACGAACGCGACCTCGACCCGCTCGCCGCACACCGCCTGGACCCGCTCACAGAGCGCGCCGACCTGGTCGCGGTCGCCCTCGTTGGCCGGCGTCACTACGACCGCGAGCAGGTTGCCGAGCGTGTCGACGGCGGCGTGGACCTTCGAGCCCTTCCGCCGCTTGGCCCCGTCGTACCCGGCGCGCGCGCCGCTCGTGGGCGTCGATTGGAGCGTCCGGCTGTCGAGGATGGCCGCCGACGGGTCGGCGTGGCGGCCGTCGAGCCACCGGACGATGGCGCGGAGGTCGTGGGCCATGGCCTCGAAGACGCCCGCCGCGGTCCAGCGCTCGGCCTGCTGCTGGACGGCCTGCCAGGGCGGGAAGTCGCCCGGGAGGTAGCGCCAGGGCGCGCCGGTGCGGGTGACGTAGCGGAGGCCGTCGAAGACGGCGCGGAGGTCGTGCTTGCGCTGGGGGGCGTCCTCGCGGACGAGGGCGAGGTACCCGACGCAGAAGGCCCACTCGTCGTCGGAGACGTCGGAGGGGTAGGAGTAGGGCTGCGGCATCGCCGAAGCTCACCCCGCCACCGAGTCCATGACAAGCTCTAGAGTGGCGTCAGGTGGCCCGTGGGCCGCCCCCCCGTCCGTCCGCCCCTCGCAGAGCCTGTCCTGAGCGTAGTCGAAGGGCTCGGCGGGCGGCCGGACGGTCCCCCTTCGAGGGGGACAGCTCCCCGACCTGGGAGCGCAGCGACCGGAAGGGGAGCGGGGGGTGCGTCCCACGACCAAAGGGCCCGGATGCAGGTCCGTTACGGCTTGGCTTCGCAAGCTCAGGATGACAAGAGGGATACGGGTCTACCGGATTAGACGTCACTCTGCCGCGTAGTCGGTCTCCTCGCCCACCGTCCCGTCCGTTTTGTAGACGACGAGCCGGCTCGGGGCGTGGGCCCGCGCCGTCTGGCGGGCGTCGGCGAGCGCCTCTTTCTTGGTCGGGTGGACCGCCGTCGCGCGCTCAGAGCCGACGCGCTGGACAGCCCACCCGCGCTCGTGCGTCGCGACGTGGTACACCGTCGGCTCGGCCACCGGCGCGGCGGGCGTCCCGCTGGCGGCCGGGCGGGCGGGCGTCTCGTCCAGCATCTCGGCGACGCGGGCCTGGAGGGCGTCGACCTGTCGGCGCAGCGCCAGCACCTCGTCGCGGCCGGGCACGCCGAGCCGGCCGAGGGCCCCCTCGACCAGTCCCTCGACCCCGTCGGCGACCGTGTCGAGAGCACCGGTCGCGGCGCCCTTCGCGGTCCCGGCCAGCGCCGACGCGGCGGCCTCGACCTGGTCGGCGGCCGTCCGCGCCGCGCCCGTGCCCGTGTCGACGACCGTGGTCCCGAGCGCGACGAGCGCGTCGAACGAGTCGGTCCCCGTCTTGCGGGCCTGCGCGAGCGCGCCGACCCCGGCGGCCCACACCTCGCCGACGGGCCGTGGAAGCGCCCCCGTGCGGAGCGACTTCGGCACCTTCGTAGAGGGGGTCTTGGGAGACGACTTCGAGCCGGACGTCTTTTTCTTGGCCATGGGAGCAGCGGGGGTGGAGGCGCTGCTACCCCGGGTGCCCCCCCGCACGTTCCGAGCGGTCGGGGAAACGTGCCCGCGCCGAGCCGAGTAGGACCCCGCCCCTCTCCCCTCTCCGATGGCCCGCTCGACGTCCACCACCCGCTCCCTCCTCGAAGTCGTCCTCGGCTTCCTCGGCGCCCTCCTCATCGTCCCGCTCCTGTTCAAGACGGTGACGACCGTGCTCAAAGGCGTCTTCCGCTTGGGCACCACGCGGCGGCTCATCGGCGACGTGGTGATCACGGGCGTGACGGCGTTGCTCACCCGGGAGGACGTGCTCGACGCGCTGTTCGGCAGGAAGGGCCGCACGGGCGACGGCCTGCTCAAGCCGCCGGTGGACTAGCTCGGAATGCCGGTAGGAAACCCACGTTGCGGGGTGCCGGCCCGGGTGCCACGAGACCGAGGACCGGGGACGGGCACGTACGGCGGTCTTCCGTCCCCCGTCCTCAGTCCCTGCCCCCCGAAGGGATAGGATAGGGCGCAACGTGGGCCAGGTACGGAGTGCTCGCCCCTCAAGCCCTTCCAAGGACCCGTGTCTCGTACCCGGTACCTCGTACCGATCCGACTATCGCGAGGCCCGGAGGCCGACCCGGCGCGCCGCTAGCTTGCGGGCGGACCCCTCCCCCGCCCCATGGCCACCCGCTCCCGCGTCGGCGTTCTCACGCATGGCTCGCTCGCCCAGGGCGTCGAGATGAAGCTGTCGCCGGCGCGGTCGGTCGAGACCGTCAAGGCGGGGACGTTCGTCGTGGTCGAGGGCGAGACGTACGACTTCTTCTCGCTCATCACCGACTTGCGGATCGACGCGGCGAACGAGGGGATCCTGCTCCGCCCGCCGGGCGACGACGAGGACCTCTTGCGGCGCGTGCTCCAGGGCTCGGGCACATACGCGACCGTCTCGCTCCGGCCCCAGCTCATGGTGCCCCAGGGCATCGGAGACGACGACCCGCTCCCGGTCAAGACGATCCCCGCCCACTTCTCGGCCGTCGGCGAGGCTACCGACGACGACGTGGCGCGGGTATTCGGGAGCGAGGCGGCGGGCGGCGGCGACCGTTTTTTCTGGGTCGGCACGCCCATCGGGATGGACTCGCCGGTGTGCTTGGATCTGGCCCGGTTCGTCGAGCGCTCGAACGCCGTGTTCGGGAAGACGGGGACGGGCAAGAGCTTTTTGACGCGGCTGCTGCTGGCGGGCACCATCGCCACGAATCGGGCCGTGTCCTTGGTGTTCGACATGCACGGCGAGTACGGGTACGCCGTCCGCCAGGAGGCCGCCGACGGCCAGGGCGCGTTCGTGCCCGGCTTGAAGGACCTGTTCCCGACGCGCGTCCAGCTGTTCACGTTGGATCCGGAGTCGGCCCGGCGCCGGAACCAGTCGGCCGACGTCGAGCTCCACCTCTACGCCGACCAGGTCGAGCCCGAGGACGTGCTGCCGCTGAGGGAGACGCTCAACCTCAACGCGACGGCCACCGAGAGCACCTACAGCCTGAAAAAGAAGTACGGCCGTCGGTGGCTCACGACGCTCTTGGAAGCCGACCCGAACGAGATCGAGGAGATGGCCGAGGCGACGGGCGCCCACCCCGGCTCGCTGTCGGCGTTGCGCCGAAAGCTCGACCGGCTGGACGGCTACGCCTTTTTCCACACCGAGCCGTCGGCCGGCAAGCGCGACGCCATCGAGGAGCTGTTCGAGGCGCTCGACCGGGGCAAGTCGGTCGTGTTGCAGTTCGGCCGGTACCGCTCGCTGCTGGTCTACCTGCTGGTCGCCAACGTCATCACGCGGCGCTTGCGGGACCGCTACGAGAAGAAGATGGAGGTCTACGAGGCGTCAAAGGCCGAGGCCGACAAGCCGCGCCAGTTGTTGGTGACCATCGAGGAGGCCCACAACTTCCTCGGGCCCGAGACGGCGCGCGAGACGCCGTTCGGCAAGATCGCCCGGGAGATGCGGAAGTTCTTCGTGTCGCTGCTCATCGTGGACCAGCGGCCGAGCGGGATCGACGAGGAGGTCCTGAGCCAGATCGGGACCAAGCTCGTCGCCCAGCTCAACGACGAGAAGGACATCGCGGCGGCGCTCGTCGGCACGCCCGGCGCGACCGGGCTCCGCCAGATCCTGGCGTCTCTCGACTCGAAGCAGCAGGCGCTCCTGCTCGGCCACGCCGTCCCCATGCCCATCACGATCCGGACCCGAGACTACGGGCCGGACCTGTTCGACGACGTCAAGGCCCGCGTCGGGGGCCCGGTGGCCGAGACGGCGGGGGCGCTCCAGTCCGAGATGGGCTCGCTGTTTTAGGCGCGAGCCGGTCGACGTGAAGCACTCATGTCGACGCGGGAAGGTCGGTAAGAGTACGGCGGGTTCCATTCCACGGCGTGTTGTCTCGGTGCGTCCCGATCCGTACCCTCTCCCACCCCAGCGCGCGCGGACATCCGCTCGGCGCCCGTTCCCGAGCGCCCGCGCCGCCCAATTCCTGGTTAGGCGTCATTCTCTCGAATCATGTCCGACAGCAGCAAGATCAAAGACGCAGCAGACGCCTTGGTTGCCTTGTCCGAATCAGTGCCGGTTTACAAGGATGCAGTTCAACCGGGCGCGGTCGAGATCGGCAAAGCCCTCGGAACTATCGGCAAGGCAGTCAACGCTGCACTCGCGCCCTTGAGGCTTGTCGTTTGGGGCTATGAGCAGATCGAAGCTTATCTGACCAATCGTGTGTCGGACGAACTGGCCGACGTGCCTCCGGAGAGAATCATATCTCCCGATTTGATTATTGCGGGTCCGGCTGTGGAGGCGATGAAGTTTGCCGGACACAAAGCGGTACTGCGTGAGATGTACGCCCGCCTACTGGCTCGCGCAATGGACTCCGACACTGCCCCCAGCGCCCATCCTGCCTTCGTGGAGATAATCAAGCAGATGACCCCGGATGAAGCTAAGGCGATGCGTTTTGTCTGGAAGGAGGAGGCGGTTCCGCTGATCACGGTCAATGCAAAACACATCGAGCCTGATGCCAAAATCTCTCTGACTAGCAACGTGACCGAGCGTCTGCGAAACTTCTCACTCGTAGGCTACCTGTCCTCTTGCGAGTATCCCAAACTTGCACCGGCTTACCTAGACAACCTTGCTCGACTCAAGCTTATCGACATCAGAGATTTGACCTTTTCAGACGAGAGCAAGTACGAGCCTCTTGAAGCTCATGATGACTTGTCTGAACTGGTGGACGAGATAGAGAACACGCCGGAAAGAGAGGTTCACTTCAAGCGCCACGTCGCCTCAATCACTGAGTTGGGGCGTCAGTTCTGCTCGATCTGTATGTCGCCACCAGATATGTAGGGGCCGGGCTGTTCCTTTACACTTTGGCCCGGCCTGATGGTTTATACTCCTGAAGGTCAGTGGTCACGCCGTCAGCGTCCACGTCCGCTCGTCCGGGCATCGGCGCTACTTTCGCCTCGTTCAGCCGTCGTACCCTCAGCCCTTCGCGGTTGAGCGGCCCTCTGTTCGCGCGCGGCGAGCAAGACGGACCGGACGCGTACTTTGCCTCGCACCTTCCGCGCTCGGCATGGACTGGAAAGCCCGCATCACCATCAACCCAGCCCAGTGTGGCGGGCGGCCTTGCATCCGGGGGATGCGGATCCGAGTCCAAGACGTCCTCGATCTCTTGGCGGCCGGTCTCTCCCGCGATGAGGTGATCGCGGACCTACCAGACTTGGAGCCAGACGATGTCGAGGCTGCGCTTCGGTACGCGAGCGCGCGGCTTGACCACCCCGTCCTGCTCGCGGCGTGAGCGAGGACACGGAGGTCTGGATCGACGCGCAGCTTCCGCCCGGACTCGCACAGTGGATCGAGAGCGAGTTCGGCGTCACGGCCCGGTCCGCGTCCTGGCTCGGGCTCCGAGACGCGGCCGACGAGGAGATCTTCGCTGCGGCTCGCAGAGCCAACGCAGTTGTTCTGACGAAGGACGCCGACTTCGAGCGGTTGCTCGCCACGCACGGTCCGCCGCCGCGCGTGGTATGGCTGACGTTCGGGAACACGTCGAACGCCCACGCCCGGGACGTGCTCCGTTCGACGCTCCCGACGGCGCTCTCGCTGCTGGCTTCGGGCGAGTCCCTGGTCGAGATCACGGGCGCTTCGTAGGCGGGGCCGCGCGCGAACCCGCCGCTGCACGCCGACGCAGGAAGCCAGCGTTCTCGGCTCGTCCGGGCGTCGGCGCGACCTTCGCCTCGTTCAACCACCGTGCTGTTTGCCCTGTGCGGCTGAGCCACCCTCTGTTAGCGCGTCGGGGAAACGCTTTGCTTCGGCTCGTCGTAAATTTACAGAACCGTCCTTGACCGCCTAGCCATGACTGAGACCTCCGCCCGAGACCGCGTTCTCCGCGCTGTTCGAGAGATGCCGAGCGACACGACCTACGAGGAGGTCATGGAGCGCGTCTACATGATCCAGAAGATCGAGCGAGGGCGTCAGCAGATCGCGGACGGCCAAGGAATCCCCCACGCCGAGGCCAAACGTCAGATGAAGCGGTGGCGCGAGTAATCTGGTCGCCCCAGGCGCTGAAAGACCTCGAAGCCATCGGCGATTACCTCGCGCGTGAGGCCCCTGCCTACGCGCAGGCTTTTGTAGACGGGGCTTTCGCGGCTGTCGAGAGGTTGGAGGTGTTTCCGAACTCGGGCCGCCCCGTACCTGAGATCGACGACGCAGCGCTTCGTGAGATCATCTACCGGGGCTACCGCGTGTTCCACATCGTCAGCGTCAGCGGAGGCGAGACCGAGGTCGAAGTGCTCTCGGTGTTCCACTCGACGCGCCAGTTCGGCGGCGGCTCCGGCTTGGAACCGGGCTGATTGCGTTCAGCGCGCTAACCCGCCGCTGCACGCCGACGCAGGAAGCCAGCGTTCTCGGCTCGTCCGGGCGTCGGCGTCTCCCCAGCTTCGGGCCACCGCCCCACCATCAGCCCTGTGCGGCGGAGCGTCCATCTGTTCCGCTGCCATCCCACTCCGCAGCATCGGCGTTCCCTATGTCGGCAACCGTGTCTGCCGCGTCGAGGGCGATGCGGAACGTCGTCCCCTCGCCGGGCGCCGTCGCCTCGACCGAGATCTGGCCGCCGTGGTACGTCTCGACGATCCGCCGGGCCAGGCTCAGGCCGAGCCCCCACCCGCGCCGCTTGGTCGAGAAGCCGGGCCGGAACACGTGGCGCGCCGTCGCCCGGTCCATCCCCTTGCCCGTGTCGCGGAGCAGGACGACCACTTGGTCGCCGACGCGCCGCCCCACGAGGTCGACCCGGTGCGGGCCCGGCATCCCCTCCATCGCGTCGAGCGCGTTCTTGAGCAGGTTCTCGATGACCCACTCGAACAGCTCGACGTTGAGGCACGCCACCAGATCAGCGTCGGCGTCGACCTCGATGACGACCGGCGGGCCGCTCGTGGGGACCCGGCGGCGGATGTAGTCGGCCACGCCGTCCAGGACGGGGCGGACGGGTGTGGGGACGAGCGCCGGGCGCGAGCCGATCTTCTCGAACCGGTCGGCCACGCGGCGGAGGCGGTCCACGTCGCGCTCGAGCTCGTCGGCCACCTCCTCCGGGTCGACGGCGTCGCCCAGTCGGAGGAGCTCGACCCAGCCGATCATCGACGACAACGGCGTGCCGAGCTGGTGTGCTGCCTCCTTCGCCATGCCGACCCAGAGGTTCGACTGCTCGCTCCGGCGGACGTACGAGAACCCGAGGTAGCCGACGAGCACGAACAGGGCGACCACGGCGAGCTGGACGTAGGGGAACAGCCGGATCATCCGCGCCAGCGGGCTCTCGCCGTAGTGGACGAGCTGGCCGCCGAACCCGTCGATCCGGATCGGCGGGTGGACCCGGTCCATCTCGGCCGCGAGCGCCAGCAGGTCTGCGCCCTCGTCGACGTTGCGGGCGATGGCGGCCGACGTCATCGCCGTGTCCGTGATGACGGCCGGGATCGAGAACCGGTTGGGCTCGACGATCTCGGAGAACACGAAGTCGAGCCCGTCCGACGGCGGCCCCTCGCGCAGCGTGTCGATGGCGGCCAAGAGCGCAGCCCGGCGCTCAACGGGCAGGTCGGAGGTGGCCGTCGCGCGGGCGAGGTCGTCCCAGACCTCGGGCGCCGGGCCGACGTCGGTGGCCGAGACGCGGTACTGGAACTCGATGGCCCGGGCCCATAGCTCGACGGCCTGCTCGTCCTGGGCCTCGAGCCGGTCGGCCAGGCGCTGCGTAAACAGCAGCGACGCCAGGCCGATGGCGACGGCGGCCAGGATCAGCCCGAGCTTGATCTTGGTGCTCGTGCGGTACGCCGTCACGGCCAGGCCAGGATCAGGAACATCCCCGTCAACAGCAGAGCGATCCAGGCCACGACCGGCCCGACGGTCACCGCCGGCGCCGACGCGATGGCCTTGATGGTGCTCACCCCGTAGAACCGGCGGATGGACAGCGTCGCGTAGACGTACGAGGCGGCGAACACGGCCAGGATCACCAGGGTGTTGATCGTCCCATTGACATGCGCGAGCGTGTCGCCGGTCGCCAGCGTGACGGCGAGCTGGATCAGCCGGCGCACGGCCAACAGCAGCACGACGACGCAGAACACGTGGATCGCCAGGACGAAGTGGGCCGCGTAGCTCCGCCGCCGGAGCCCGTACAGCACGTAGAGCCCGAACCCGCCGAGCGGCATCAGCACGAACATCCACCGGACGCCCAGGCCGACCATCCCCTCAATGTAGCGGGCGACCGCCTCGGTCTTCCCCTGTGGGATCCCGCCCCGCAAGTTGTCGCGGAGCTGCGCGGCGTCCTCCTCGGCCGTCTCCGTTACCGGGACGAGCGCGTCCTTCGCCAGCTCGTAGCCCGCCGAGACCCCGACGAACAGCAGGCTGCACAGGAGGTACAGCCGGAACGGGGCCACGTGCCGAGACCGCCGCCCGGAGGCCCAGTCGACCGCGAGCGCGCCCGGCTGGCGCAGCAGCGTCCGTGCGGTCTGGAGCACGCGGCCGTCCCACGCCAGCGCGTCGCCGAGCGCGTCGGCGACGATGTGGCGGACGGGCAGGTCCGGCGGCTGGTCGCGCTGCCCGCACCCGTGGCAGTACGGCCCGACGAGCGGCGTCCCGCAGTCGAGGCACGCGGGACGCGCGCCGTTTGCGGGCGCTGGCGGGGTCTCGACGGAGGGGAGCGGGTCCACGCCCGAAGCTAGCGCCGCCCAGTGCGGCGGTCGCCGGCCACGAGGGGCACAGCACCCGTGCCGTACTGAAACCGGACGTGGAGGCTGGCGTCTCTGCACGCGCAACAGCACGTAGAACCCGTGCCCAAGAAGCTCACCATCACCCTCGACGACTCCGTCTACGACGGTCTCTACCGTGTTGTCGGCCCTCGACGGATCAGCCGGTTCATCGAACGTCTCGTCCGTCCCCACGTGCTCGACCTCGACGCGGCCTACGCCGAGATGGCCCAGGACCAGGACCGGGAGGCCGACGCGCTGGCGTGGTCGGACGCGCTGATTGGGGACGCAGCAGGAGGCGACGATGAAGCGCGGTGAGGTGCGGTGGGTCAACGTCGACCCGTCGGTCGGCGGCGAGATCAAGAAGAAGCGCCCGGCCGTACTCCTCAGCAACGACGCCTCGAACCGGCACCTCAATCGGGTTCAGGTGGTGCCGCTGACGAGCAACACCGAGCGGGTGTACCCGAGCGACGCACTCGTCACCGTCGGGGGCCAACGGAGCAAGGCGATGGGAGACCAACTCACGACCGCCAGCAAGCGGAGACTGTTGAACCGGGCGGGTCAACTCTCGGCATCAGACCTCCGCGCGGTCGAGAGAGCCGTACGGATCCAGCTCGGCCTGAAGTGAACGCGCTGTAGGTCAGGCCCGGACCGACATCCGCCCCGCCTACCCGGCAACGAGGGTCTCCTCGCGCTTCGGTCCGGTCCCGATCACCGTGATCGGCACGCGGAGGTGGTCGCTCACGAACTGGAGGTAGTCGCGCGCGGCGTCCGGGAGGTCGCCCATCGCGCGCGCCTCTGACAAGTCGCCGGAGAACCCGGACAGCGTTTCGTAGACCGGCCGGGCGCGGCTAAGCGTGCGCAAGTCGGTCGGGAAGCGCGTCGTCGTCTTGCCGTCGATCTCGTAGGCCGTGCAGACCTGGAGCTCGTCCAGACCCGCCATCACGTCGAGCTTGGTCACCGCCAGCTCGGTGAACCCGTTGAGCCGCGACGTGTAGCTCAGCGCCACCAGGTCGAGCCAGCCACACCGGCGCGGGCGTCCCGTGGTCGCCCCGAACTCGTGGCCCTCGGCGCGGAGGCGCTCGCCCGTCTCGTCGAGGAGCTCGGTCGGGAAGGGCCCGTTGCCGACGCGGGTCGAGTAGGCCTTGACGATCCCGATGATCCGGCCGATCTGGGTCGGCGGGATCCCGAGCCCGGTGCAGGCGCCGCCCGAGGTCGGGTGGCTCGACGTCACGTAGGGGTACGTCCCGTGGTCGACGTCCAGGAGCGCGCCCTGGGCGCCCTCCGCCAGCACGTGCTGGCCCTCCGCGAGCGCGTCGTTCAAGAAGGCCGACGTGTCGGTGACGTACGGGTCGATGTGCTGGTCGAACTCGACGTACTCGTCCACGATGGCGTCCACGTCGAGGCGCTCGGAGCCGTAGATGGCCGAGAGGATGTCGTTCTTCTCCTCGATGGCCGCCGTCAGCTTCTTGCGCAACCCGTCGCGGTCGAGGAGGTCGACGACGCGGATCCCACTCCGCGCGAACTTGTCGACGTAGGCCGGTCCGATCCCGCGGCCCGTCGTGCCGATGGCCTCGGCGTCGCGCCAGCGCTCCTTGGCCTGGTCGAGCGCCTTGTGGTACGGCATGATGAGGTGGGCGTTGTGGCTGATCTGGAGCCGGCCCTCGACCGGGTAGCCCAGCGCCTCGATCTGGCCGATCTCGTCCATCAGCGCCTTCGGGTCGATCACGACGCCGTTCCCGATCACGCACGAGACGCCCGGGTGGAAGATGCCCGACGGGATAAGGTGGAGCACGAACGTCTCGTCGCCCCACTTGATCGTGTGGCCGGCATTCGCGCCGCCCTGGTACCGGGCGACCACGTCCATTTGGGGCGCGAGGAGGTCGACGACCTTCCCCTTCCCCTCGTCGCCCCACTGGGCGCCGATGACGACGGAAACTGGCATGGGTGGGTTAGGGGCAAAGGGTGACGAGTGAAGGGCCTCTGCCCGTCACTCCTTGCGCATCACCCGTACGAGGCGACGGCGTCGGCGGCGGTGGGGAACGAGGCGAACACGCCGTCGAGCTGGGTGACCTCCAGGATGGCCCGGACGCGGTCGCCGACGGCCGCCAGGCGGAGGTCGCCGCCCGTGTTGCGGGCCGTCGTGAGCGCCCCGACCAACATGCCCAGGCCGGACGAGTTCATGAACCGGACGCCCGACAGGTCGACGACGGCCTGGAGCGGGGCGTCGCCGCGGGCCGCGGCCAGGGCGTCGTGCAACGCCGAGCCGTCGGGGCCGCCCAGGACGTCGCCGTCGAGCGTGAGGAGGGCGACGCCGTCGCGCGTCGTGCTACGGATCTGCATGAGGCCAGGGGAAGGCGGAGGGCCCAAGCTACGGGCGCGCCGGCGCGCCCGGCTCCGGCTCGGACGGCCCGCGCGTAGGGCTCGTGCGAAATCCGACCGCGCGCGGGCCGGAGGCGGAGCGGCCGACGCCGCTCCTCCCCCGGCCCCCACAGTCCTCGCGCGTCTGCGGTCAGACCGTCGCCGGCGAGAGCGACCGGCGGGCCGGCGCGTACTTCTGCCGCAGCGCGACGACGATTGGGCTCGCCACGAAGATCGACGAGTACGTCCCGACGGCGATCCCGACCAGGAGCGCCAGCGAGAACCCCTTGAGCACCTCGCCGCCGATGAGGAACAGGATCAGGACCGCGATCAGCGTCGTCCCCGAGGTCAGGATCGTCCGCGACAGCGTCGTGTTGATGGCCCGGTTGGCCACGATCGCGTACGGCTCCGTCTTGAACAGGAGCGCGTACTCCCGAATCCGGTCGAACACGACGACCGTGTCGTTGATCGAGTAGCCGACGATGGTCAGCAGGGCCGCGATGATGGCCTGGTCGATCTGGAGCGAGAACGGGGTCACGTTGTGGAACAGCGCGAACAGACCGAGCACGACGACCACGTCGTGGGCCAGCGTGAGCACGGCGGCCACCGCGTAGCGCCAGTCGAACCGGACGAAGATGTAGAGCAGGATCACGAAGAGCGCCCCGAAGACCAGCACGATCGCCTTCTCCTTGAGGTCGGACGCGATCCGGGGCCCGACCGAGTACGTCCCCTCGATGGCGACCGTAGACTCGGGGAACGCCTCGCCCAGGGTGGACACGACCGACGACTGGAGCGCGTCGGGGTCGCCGCCGGCGGCGGTCCGGACGAGCAGCGTCTGGGGGTCGCCGAACTCCTTGACCTCGAAGATCTCGCCGGTCGCCTCGGCCAGCGCCGAGGCCGCCTCGGTCGACGGGACCGCGACGCCGGTGTCGACGATGAACTCGGTGCCGCCCTTGAAGTCGATCCCGGCCTCCAAGCCCGGATAGATGAGCGAGACGATGGCGACGGTCAGGAGGATGCCCGAGATCAGGTAGCTGTCCCGGTTGTGGCTCAGGAAGTCGAAGTTGACGTTTTCGAAGATGCGCATTTGAGTATCGGTACGGGGTACGGGGTACGAGGTACGGGCGCGGGGCAGAGGACGTACCTCGTGCCCCGTGCCCTGTACCGACTTAGCCGAAGGCGACGGTGACGCCGCGCTCCTGGACGAGGTAGTCGATGATGAGCCGGGTCACGACGAGCGCCGTGAACAGCGACGTCAGGATGCCCGCCATCAGCGTGACGGCGAAGCCCTGGATCGGGCCGACGCCGAACGAGAACAGGATGACGCCGATCAGGAACGTCGTGACGTTGGCGTCGGCGATGGCCGAGAGCGCCTTGGCGAAGCCGCCGTCGACGGCCGCCTTCATCGTCTTGCCCGACGCCATCTCCTCCCGGATCCGCTCGAAGATGAGCACGTTGGCGTCGACGGCCATCCCGATGGTCAGCAGGATCCCGGCCATGCCGGGCAGCGTGAGCGTGGCCCCGAACGAGGCCAGGACGCCGAAGATGAACAGGACGTTCAGCAGCAGGGCCACGTCGGCCACCAGCCCGGCCCCGCGGTAGTAGACGGCCATGAACACGCAGACGAGCAGGAAGCCGGCCATGAGCGCCCGGGTGCCGGCCCGGATCGAGGCGGCGCCCAGGCTCGGCCCGACCGTCCGCTCCTCGACGATCGCCACCGGCGCCGGCAACGCGCCCGACTTGAGGACCGTCACGATGTCGTCGACCTCCTGGCGCGTGAAGTTGCCCGAGATCTGGGTCCGCCCGTTGGGGATCCGCTCGTTGATCGTCGGGAACGTGTAGACCAGGTTGTCCAAGACGATGACGACGGGCTTGCCACGGTTGGCGCCCGTGATCTGGCTCCAGCGGCTCCCGCCGGCCCCGTCCATCGTGAGCGAGACCTGGGGCGCGTTCGTGTACGGGTCGAAGTCGGGGCCGGCGTCGGTGATGACCTCGCCGTTGAGCTCGACCCGCTCGTTGACGGCGACGAGGTAGTGGACGCCCTCGCCGTCGGCCGTCGTCCCGGCGTCGGGGCCGGCCGTGAACAGGAACTCGACGCCGGGCGGGATCAGCCGGGCCGCGCCGGGCGCCGCCAAGAGCCGGGCGACCTCGGCCGTGTCGCTCTCGGCGACCTGCCCGACGATGGGCGAGTTCGACGACGGGTCCGACTGGACGATCTGGAGCACGGCCGCCAGCGGGTTGCCGCCGGCCACCTCGGGCTCGGCGTCGGCCGTGATGTCGCCGAGGTCCACGGCGTCGGCCGTGTCGGCGTCGGCGAGGTCGGTCGCCGTCGTGTCGGCGTCGGTGGCCGTCGTGTCGGCGGCCGGCTCGGTCTCGCCGGAGTAGAACTGGAAGATCTGGGCGGCGGCCTGCTGGATCTCGGCCGTCGGCGGGGTCAGGTGGAACGTGAGCTTGGCCGTCCCCTTGAGGAGCTCGCGGACGCGCTCCTCGTCGTCGACGCCCGGGAGCTCGACGACGATCCGGGACGAGCCCTGGCGCTGGATGAGCGGCTCGGTCACGCCGTAGCGGTCGACGCGCTGGCGGATGATCTCCTCGGCGCGGACGAGGGCCTCCTCGACCTCCTCCTGGAGGTAGACCACGACCGCGTCGTTGTCGGACCGGGCCGTGATGTCGGCGTCGGTGTTGCGGAAGTAGCGGGCCAGGCGCGTGCCGGGCCGCTCGGCCTCGAGCGCGTTGGCGAACAGGGTCACGAAGTCGTCGCCGGAGGTCTGGGCCTGCTGGGTCGCCGTGGCGAGCGCGGCCTCGAACGTGTCGTCGGCGCGGGTCCCGGCGAGCTCTTTGAGGAGCGCACCGGTGCCCACCTCGAGCGTCACGTGCATGCCGCCCTGGAGGTCGAGCCCGAGCTTGAGCGACTCGGCGGACGTGGCCTCGAGGTCGGCCCCGTGCTCGTCTTCGTAGGCTTGGCGCTGGGCGGGGTCCATCGCCGCGAGGTCGCGGTTGTTGAGGGTGTTTTGGATCGTCGGGAAGAGCTGCCAGAGCGAGATGACGAGCAGCGCGCCGACGGCGATAAGCTTGAAGCCGTAGCCTTGCATAGGGATCGGGCGTCCAGACGGACGCCGGTGGGGGTCTGGGAGAGCGCCGGTCCCCTCGGACGGGCGCGAAAAAACGACGGGGGCGGGTCGGCCCGGAGGCCGCGTCCGCTAGGGCGCGCGCGGGCGCGACGACGGCGCGAGCGCACGGAGCGCGGGGGCTTCGGCCTCGGGGCCCGTCGCCAGCGTGGCCGCCAGCGGCGCCGAGGTCGGCGCGTCGAGCGCCACGGCGGCGGAGGCCGTCAGCGTCGTGACCTTGGACGTGGCCAGGGCCTCGTCGTGGGCCGGCGGCAGCACGCCCGACAGCGACGACTGCCCCAGCAGGTGCGCCAGCGCCTCGGCCGACACGTCGCCGACGGCGGCGGCGTAGGCCTCAGCGAAGACGACGAGCGGGTCGGCCCCGTCGTCGGCCGCATGGGCGGCTTCGAGGGCGGCCTCGAACGCCTGGGCGTCGTCCAAGACCGCCGAGAGCGACGGCGGCCCCGCCTGGGCGCCGACGGCGGGCACCAGGCTCGTGCCGAGCGCCGCGACCAGAGTCGCGGCCACCAACCGGCGGACAGTGTCGAGGCGGAGCGTGCGCATGGCGGGGGCGACGGCCGGCAAGCTAACCCCTCGGTGGGGTCCCCCGGGGTTCCCCCCACGCGCTCTTCTCGCGACTTCCTTCGGACCGGCTCGGCGGACACGCGCTTTGGCGATCCGCGCCCCGTGCCATCGCGACGTCGCCGACGACGTACCCTCTCCCCCGAGGGGCAGAGAGGGGACGGTTCCCGCTCGCCAAACAGCTTCTAACAGCTTGCGAGAGGACACGGCACGCCGTGTCCCTACGACACCTCGACGCCCTTCCAGAACGCCACGTGGTCCCGGATCTCGGCCGCGGCCTCCTTCGGCTCGCGGTAGATCCAGGCCGCGTTCGCGTTGACGTCGCCGTCGACCACGACATCGAAGTAGCCGGCGGTCCCCTTCCACGGGCACACCGTCGTGTGGTCGGACGCGCGGAGGTGATCCCGGCGGAGCGCGTCCGGCGGGAAGTAGTGGTTGCCCTCGACGACGACCGTCTCGTCGCTCTCGGCGATCACGGCTCCGTTCCAGGTGGCTTTCACTGCGGTGGGGGTCTGGTGGGTCAGCGGACGCCCTCGCTCATCTCCAACATCCGCTCGATGGGCCGGAGCGCGGCGACCCGCACGCCCTCGTCCATGTGGAGCTCGGGCTGGCCGTGCCGGAGGCAGAGGTAGAGCTTCTCCAACGTGTTCAGCTTCATGTGGGGGCAGTCGTTGCACGCGCACCCGTTGTCCGGCGGCGCGGCCACGAACGTCTTGCCCGGGTTGTCCTTCTGCATCTGGTGCAAGATGCCCGACTCCGTCGCCACGATGAACGTGTCGGCGTCGGACTCAGCCGCGAACCGGCGGATCGACGACGTGCTGCCCACGTGGTCGGCCAGCCTCAGGACGGGCTCCTCGCACTCGGGGTGGGCCAGGATCGGCGCGCCGGGGTAGCGGCCCTTCAGCCGCGCCAGCTTCTGCTCCGAAAAGATCTCGTGGACGATGCAGGCGCCCTGCCACAGCAGCATCTCGCGCCCGGTCTGCTTCATCAGCCATCGGCCGAGGTTCCGGTCTGGCGCGAACAGGATGGGCTGGTCGGCCGGGACCTGGCGGACGATGTGCTCGGCGTTCGACGACGTGCAGATGATGTCGGTCTGGGCCTTGATGGCCGCCGAGCAGTTGATGTAGCTGATGACGAGGTGGTCCGGGTGCTCGGCGCGGAACGCCGCGAACTCGTCGGGCGGGCAGCTGTCGGCGAGCGAGCAGCCGGCGTGCAAGTCCGGCAGCAGGACGGTCTTGCTCGGATTCAGGATCTTGGCCGTCTCCGCCATAAAGTGGACGCCCGCGAACACGATGACGTCGGCGTCGGTCCGCTGCGCCTCGCGCGCCAGTCCCAAGCTGTCGCCGATGTAGTCGGCGATGTCTTGGATGTCGCCCTCCTGGTAGTAGTGGGCCAGCAACACCGCGTTCCGCTCGCGCTTGAGCCGGTCGATCTCGTCGAACAGGTCGAGCGTCGGGTCGACGGCCTCGCGGACGAACCCGACGCGGGCGATCTCGGACGGGAGCGTGGGCAGGGCGAGCGTCTCGGTCATGGGAGCGCGGGTGCGGGACCGGGACAACGCCGCCCGCCCGGTGCGTGGTTTCGGCGTGGGGAGGATAGAGGGTGGAGAGTGGAGGACGGAAGGTCAGCAGACCCACCGCGACTACGGAACCCAAGTTGTGTCTCCGGTCCTCACGTTCGTCGGGACCGAGGACGGGGGACGGAAGACCGCCTGAGACTCGTCGGGGAAGCCGGTCCCCCGTCCTCCGTCTCCGGCCCCACCGCCTCTTTCGGTTCAGACACGACTCGGGTTACGGAGGACTGTGGGGCTTACCGCCGGGGTTTCCCCTTGTCATCCTGAGCGAGTGCGGAGGATCCCAACGCTGGCCGTCCAGTCCGTAGGGAGCGGTGCGGACGGGCTCGACGCCTCGTGCTGAGATCCTTCGCAGGCTCAGGATGACAAGCACGGGGGGGTCGAGATGGGGCGGTCGAGGTCGCCTTCGAGTCCACGTCGCCTCTACCCTCTCCTCTCCTCCCTCTCCTCCGCCAGCCGCCCGCCCTCCAGCCTCAGCACGCGGTCGGCGAGCGCCGCCAGCGCCGGGTTGTGGGTGACCACGACGAACGCCTGGTCGGCGTCGCGGCTCAGGCGCAGAAGCTCGTCGTGCAACGTCTCGGCCGTCTTGGTGTCGAGGTTGCCCGAGGGCTCGTCCATCAACACCAGGCCGGGCTCGTTCATCAGCGCCCGCGCCACGGCCACCCGCTGCTGCTCGCCGCCCGAGAGCTGGCTCGGCCGGTGGTCCAGGCGGGCGCCGAGCCCCAACATCGTCAGCAGCTCCCTCGCCCGGCCGCCGGCCGTCTGGAACGTGCCGCCGGCGATGAGGGCCGGCATGGCCACGTTCTCGAGCGCCGTGAACTCGGGCAGCAGGTGGTGGAACTGGAAGACGAACCCGATGGCCCGGTTGCGGAACGCGGCCAGCGCCTCGTCGCCCTTGGCGAACACGTCCTCGTCGCGGAACGTGACGGTCCCGGCCGTCGGCCGGTCGAGCGCGCCCAACAGGTGGAGCAGCGTGCTCTTCCCCGTCCCGCTCTCGCCCACGACGGCCACCAGCTCGCCGGGGTACACGTCGACGTCGAGGCCGGCGAGCACGTCGAGCGCGCCGGTCGCCGTCGGGTAGCTCTTGCCCAGGCCGCGGGCGCTCAGGATCGCTCCGCGATTCGGGGACCGGGGAACGAGGAACGGGGCACGGGCAGACGACGCCTCAGACCCCGCGGCAATCGGGGACGCTCCACCTCCGGCGGTGCCGCCGCGGGTCCCAGTCTGTGGGTCGCCGGTGCCCCCCGTGCTCGCCGCCTCCATCGGTGGCCCGGCAGACTCTGCCAGTTCCCCGTTCCCCTTTCCCATTTCCCCCCCGCTCATTCCGGCCTCTCGATGTTGAGGTCCTTCAGCTTGTTGTAGAGGTGCGACCGCTGGATCCCGATCAGCTCGGCCGTGGCCGAGACGTTCCAGTCGTTCTCGGTCAGCTTGCGCTCGATGAACAGCTTCTCGGCCTGGTCGCGGAACTCGAACAGCGAGTCGTAGCGGTCGATGAGCCCGCCGGCCGAGCTGCCCGATCCCGAGGGGACCACGTAGCGCTCGACGTCGGCCGCGGTGATCTCGTCGCCGTCGGACAGGATGAGGAGCCGCTCGACCACGTTGCGCAGCTCGCGGACGTTGCCGCGCCACTCCTGGTGGCGGAGCCGGTCGAGCGCGTCGCCAGCGAAGCTCTTGTCCGCCATGCCGTTGCGGCGCATGACCTGGCGCAGGATGTAGCCCGCGATGTCGGGGATGTCCCCACGCCGCTCGCGTAGCGGTGGAACGTGGATCAAGATGACCGAGAGCCGGTGGTAGAGGTCCTCGCGGAACCGCTTCTCGTCCACCTGCTGCAAGAGGTCCCGGTTCGTCGCGGCGACGACGCGGACGTCGACCGAGATCGAGCGGTCGCCGCCGACGCGCGTGATCCGGTTCTCCTGGAGCGCTCGGAGCACCTTGGCCTGGGCGTCGAGCGACATGTCGCCGATCTCGTCCAGGAACAGGGTCCCCCCATCGGCCTGCTCGAACTTGCCGATCCGCTGCTTGGTGGCCCCGGTGAACGCCCCCTTCTCGTGGCCGAACAACTCGGACTCGATGAGCTCAGACGGGATCGCGGCGCAGTTGACCTCGACGAGGGGCCCGTCGGCGCGGCTGCTCTGGGCGTGGAGGTGCCGGGCCACCAGCTCCTTGCCCGTCCCCGGCTCGCCGGTGATGAGCACGCGCGCTTCGGACGGGGCGACCCGGGCGACCGTCTGCTGGATCCGCGCGATCGCCGGGCTGTCGCCCACGATCGGCGTCAGGTCCGAGGTGCCGGCGTCGCGGACGACCTGCTTGAGCCGCGTGTTCTCGACCCGGAGCTGGCCCCGGTCGAGCGCCCCGCGGACGGTCACGAGCAGGCGGTTGAGGTCCGGCGGCTTCTCGAGGAAGTCGACCGCCCCGAGTTGGGTCGCCTCGACGGCCGTCTCGACCGTCCCGTGGCCCGAGATCATCACGACGGGGACCGTCGACTCGGCGTCGTGGAGCGCCTGGAGCACCTCCATGCCGTCCCGCTTCGGCATCTTGATGTCGAGGAGGACCAGGTCGACGCCGGCGCGGGCCTTGTCGAGCGCCTCGTCGCCGTCGGCGGCCTCCTCGATGGCGTAGCCCTCGAACTCGAGGATCTCACGGAGCGTCCGCCGGATGGCGGGCTCGTCGTCGGCGATGAGGACGGTCGGCATGGGCGCGGGAGAGGGGCGGCCCGAAGCTACGGCCGGCCCCGAGCTCGCGGCTTCCTCCCCTGTCGTCCCGGGGCTACCGTGACCTCCCCCACCGTGTCGTCCCGACCAGCTCCAGCTACTCCTGGACCGGGACCGGCACGGTGACCGTCGTCTCGGGGGCCTCGGTCGTGTCGACGACGACGGGCGCGGCCGTCACGTCGCCGGTCGGGGTGCCGGTCGCCGTCGCCTCGGCCTGGACCTCGCCCAGCTCGACGAGCGCCGTCCGCTGCTCGGGCGCCGTGTCCCACTCGTCGATGATCTGGGTGAGGGCGGCTTGGGCGGCGTCGGTGTCGCCGGCGGCGCGGTGGGCGCGGGCGGCGTCGAGGAGGTAGCCCGGGGTCGAGGCCGGCGAGGCGTACTCCGCGGCGGCCTGCTCGTAGAGGTTGGCGGCCCGCTCGGCGTCGCCGCGGTCCTCGGCGATGGCGGCCTGGCCCGCGATGGCGCTGGCGGCCATGAGCCCCTCGCCGTCGTAGTCCTCGAACATCTCCAAGGCCCGGTCCATGTCGCCGAGCTGGTAGAGCGCGTCGGCGGCGAAGAAGGTGGCCTGCTCGCCGGTCGCCGTCGAGCCGTAGTCGTCGGCGATCTCCAGGAGGCCGGGCGCCGTGTCGGTCCCGTCGAGGGCCGTCTGCCAGTTGCCGGCCTCGTACTCGGTCAGGATGGCGCCCAGGAGCCGCTGGCCCTCGGCCGAGCGGTTGGCCTGCCACGCCCGCCACGCGATCACGGCGACGGCCAAGACCACGATCCCGATGATGACGCCGATGATCGCGTTCCGGTGGTCCTCGAAAAACTCCGTTCCGCGCGAGGCCGATGTCGTGAGGGCGTCCTCGCGGAGGTCGTTCGTGCGCGGCGCGGTGAGCGTCTTCGGCGGGTTGATCTGGGCCATCGGGGGGAGACGGAGGGTCGGGAGTGGGCGGCCGACGCCGCGAACCGCGAAAGGTAGCGGGGCCCCGGCCGAACGCGGCGTGAAGAGCGGGGCGAGACGACGCGCCCGGCGCCCCGCCGCGCCCTCTTGCAGGCGATTTCACCGGGGCGGCGGCGTCGGAAGCGGTTCGGACCTAGTACCCTCACCCGTCGTTCGCCCCCTCCCTCCCCAGCCCCCTCCTCTTCATGGCCATCAAGATTGGTATCAACGGGTTCGGCCGCATCGGCCGCCTGGTCTTCCGCTCCATCCTCGAGCGCGGCGGCGACGGCTTCGACGTCGTCGCGGTCAACGACCTCACGGACGCCGAGACGCTCGCCCACCTGTTCAAGTACGACTCGGTCCACGGCGTCTTCCCCGGCGACGTGGCCGCCGAGGGCGACGAGCTGGTGGTCAACGGCGACCGGTTCAAGGTGCTCTCCGAGAAGGACCCCGCGAACCTCCCGTGGGGCGACCTCGGCTGCCAGGTCGTCGTCGAGTCGACCGGTCGGTTCACCGACGCCGAGAGCGCCGGGCTCCACCTCGAGGGCGGCGCCGAGAAGGTCGTCATCTCGGCCCCGGCCAAGGGCGGCGTCAAGACGGTCGTGTTGGGCGTCAACGACGACACGCTCACGGGCGACGAGACCATCGTCTCGAACGCGAGCTGCACCACGAACTGCCTGGCCCCGATGGCCAAGGTGCTCGACGACGCCTTCGGCGTCGAGAAGGGGTTCATGACGACGGTCCACGCCTACACGGCCGACCAGCGGATCCAGGACGCGCCCCACCGCGACTTGCGCCGCGCCCGCGCCGCCGCGCTCTCGATCATCCCCACGACGACCGGCGCCGCCAAGGCCGTCGGCCTGGTCCTCCCCGAGCTCCAGGGCAAGCTCGACGGGTTCGCGCTCCGCGTCCCCACGCCCGACGGCTCGCTCACCGACTTCACGGCCGTCGTCCAGCGCGAGGTGACCGTCGACGAGGTCAACGACGCCTTCCGGGCCGCCGCGTCGGGCCCGATGAAGGGGATCCTGGAGTACAGCACGGACCCCATCGTGTCCATCGACATCGTCCACAACGCGCACTCGTGCGTGTTCGACGCGCCCTCGACGATGACGTCGGGGACGATGGTCAAGATCGTCGGGTGGTACGACAACGAGTGGGGCTACGCCAGCCGCACCGTCGACCTCGTCTCGAAATTGATGAACGGGTGATTGACGATTGCGTGATTGCCTTTCAGAATCACCCGATCCCTCAATCCACAATCACCCGATGAAGACCCTCTCCGACCTCGACCTCGCCGGCCGGCGCGTGCTCGTCCGCGTCGACTTCAACGTGCCGATGGACGGCGGCGCGGTGACGGACGACACCCGCGTCCGCGGGGCGCTGCCCACGATCCGGGCCATCCTGGACGCCGGCGGCACGCCCGTCCTGATGTCGCACCTCGGCCGGCCCAAGGGCGCGCCCGACCCGGCGTACTCGCTCCGGCCGGTCGCCGCCGCGCTCGACGGGCTGCTCGACGCGCCGGTCGTGTTCTGCGACGAGACCGTCGGCGACCAAGCCCGGGCGTGCGTGGACGGGGCGCCGGCCGGGGCGGTCGTGCTGCTCGAGAACACGCGGTTCCTGGCCGGCGAGACGTCGAACGACGACGAGACGGCCCGCCAGCTCGCGGCGCTCGGCGACGTGTTCGTGTCGGACGCCTTCGGGTCCGTCCACCGGGCCCACGCCTCGACGGCCGGCGTGGCCGCGCTCCTCCCCCACGCGGCGGGCCGGCTGTTGGAGCGCGAGGTCGCGTTCCTGACCCGGGCCCTCGACGAGCCCGGCCGCCCGTTCGTGGCCGTCCTCGGTGGGGCCAAGGTGTCCGACAAGATCGGCGTCATCGAGGCGCTCGCGCCCACGGTGGACCACCTGCTGATCGGGGGGGCCATGGCCTACACGTTCCTCGCCGGGCTCGGCCACTCGGTCGGCGACTCGCTCGTGGAAGAGGACCGGACGGACGAGGCGTTCCAGCTCCTGGAGCGGTTCAAGGACACCCTCCGGCTCCCCCAGGACCACGTGGTCGCCGACGCCTTCTCGGCCGACGCCCGGACCCAGACCGTGACGGGCGAGATCCCGGACGGGTGGCAGGGGCTCGACATCGGGCCCAAAACGCGCGAGCAGTACGCCAACCTCCTCGACGGCGCGCGGACGGTGATCTGGAACGGGCCGATGGGCGTGTTCGAGATGGCCCCGTTCGCCCAAGGCACGCTGGCCGTCGCCGAGGCCTTGGCAGAGGCCACCCGCGAGCACGACGCGCTGACCGTCGTCGGCGGCGGGGACTCGGTCGCCGCGATCAACCAGGCCGGGCTGGCGGACGCCGTGACCCATGTCTCGACCGGCGGAGGCGCCATGCTCGAGTTCATGGAGGGGAAGACGTTGCCCGGCCTCGCGGCCCTCGACTGAGAAACGGGCCGGTGACGCCCGGACCTCAGTCCCCCGCCCCCACCCATGCAGTTCCCCGCCTCGTCCGCCCCCGCCGACACGGCCGCCGTTGTCGACTCGGCCATCGGCCTCACCGCCGAGGACGTGGTCGCGGCGAAGGAGGCGCTGTTCTCGACCGAGTTCTGGCTGGGCGTCGGGCAGACGGCGCTCAAGGTCGCCGTCACGGTCGCGCTCGCGCTCGTCGCCATCGCCGTCGTCGCCCGGATCAAGCGTCGGTGGGTGGCCTCGGTCCACGAGGACCCGGCCACCGACAAGCGCCGCCAGCGCGTCCTAACGACGGCCGACCTGCTGGGGTCCGTCGCGCGCTACGTGATCTGGGCCATCACGATTGTGACCGTCCTGGGCCTGGTCGGGTTCGACATCCGCGCGCTGCTGGCCGGCGCCGGCATCGCGGGGCTGGCCATCGGGTTCGGCGCGCAGACGCTGGTGAAGGACGTGATCTCCGGCTTCTTCCTACTGTTCGACGACACCCTCGGCAACGGCGACCTCATCCGGATCGGGACCGACACGGGGACGGTCGAGTACGTCGGGCTCCGGCTCATCAAGGTGCGGAAGTTCGACGGCGAGCTGTTGATGGTGCCGGCCGGCGAGCTGCGGACGTTCGGCAACAAGTCGGTCGGGTTCGCCCGGGCCATCGTCGAGGTGGGCCTGAGCTATGAGCAGGACGCGGGCCAGGCGCTGGCGGTCCTGGAGGACGTGGCGCGCGAGTGGGCCGAGACCGAGCACGCCCAGGAGGTGATGCTCGAGGAGGCGCCCCAGGTCCAGGCGCTCATGGCGCTGGGCGACTCGGCAGTGACGGCCCGCGTCATCGTCCAGGTCCGCCCGGGCGAGCAGTTCCAAACCGAGCGGGACCTCCGGTCGCTCATCAAGGCCCGGTTCGACGAGCGCGGCGTCGAGATCCCGTTCCCGCGCCGGACGGTCTACGTCAAGTCGGCCGGCGGCGCGCCGGGCGACGACGAGGCGAGCGCCGCCGCGGCGGCCGGCGCCTGATGCAGAGGCCGGGGTCTTGGTCTGGTCAAGGGGGAGGAGAGGATGAAGAGGGCGGAGAGGATGAGGACGCCCCCTCTGTCCCCTCGTCACCCGGCCCGCGCTCGCAACTTCCCGATCCACCCGCCGTCACGGCCGCCATGACTGACCTCGCCATCGACACGTCCGGGCTGGCCAAGACGTACCGCGGCCGACCGCCGGTCGAGGCGCTCCGGCCGCTCGACCTTCAGATCCGGGCCGGCGAGACGTTCGGGCTGCTCGGGCCCAACGGCGCCGGCAAGACGACGCTCGTCAAGCTCCTGCTCGGGCTCGCCCACCCGACCGCCGGCTCGGCGACCCTGTTCGGCCGCGACATCGCCGACCCGGAGGCCCGCCGCCCGGTCGGGTACCTCCCCGAAGGGCACCGCTTCCCCCCGTTCCTGTCGGCCCGGGCGACGCTCGAACTGTTCGCCCAGATGGCCGGAGTCGACGCGGGCGAGCGCCCGGGCCGGGCCCAGGAGCTGCTGGCGACCGTCCGCTTGGTGGGGGCCGCCGACCGGCCGGCCGGGACGTTCTCGAAGGGGATGTTGCAGCGGCTGGGGATCGCCCAGGCCCTGATGAACCGGCCCCGCCTGGTGTTCCTGGACGAGCCGACCGACGGCGTCGACCCGGTGGGCCGGCGCGAGATCCGGACGTTGATCGAGCGGCTCCGCGACGACGGCGTCACGGTCTTCCTCAACTCGCACCTCTTGAGCGAGGTCGAGCGCGTCTGCACGCGCGTGGCCATCCTCAAGGACGGCGTCCCGATCCGGATGGGGACCGTCGAGGACCTGACGCGGCAGGGCCGCGCGTGGCGGTTGGTCACCTCCCCCCTTCCGCCGGCGACCGCCGACGCCCTGGGCGACGCGCTCGCGACCGACGCCACCGAGCACCCCGACGGGCTCGCGCGGTCGCTCGTCACGCTCCCGGACCGGGCCGCGCTCAACGCCGCGCTCGACCGGCTCCGCGCCGACGGCGTCGAGGTCGAGGCCGTCGAGCCGGCCCGCCAGTCGCTCGAGGACCTGTTCATCGATGTCGTGACCACCCCGGCCACCCCCGCCTGACCCATGCTCGGCCTGTTCCTGCTCACGCTCCGCGAGCTCCGCGCCCGCAAGGTCGTGATCGGCCTGTTCGTCGTCGCGACGGTGATCTGGGTCGCGTTCACGTTCGCGCTCCAGCTCGACGTGGTCGACGGGACCCTCGCTGGCGCGCGCCTCTTCGGCCAGGAGACACTCGACGGGCCCGTCGACCTCGACGCGCCGCTCCTTGACGCGGACGGCGAGCCGATCCTCAACAGCGACGGGACCCCGCGGACGGCCCGCGACGACTTGCCCCCGTTCGGCAACACGTTGCTGGAGAGCGTCGTGTTCGGGGCCCAGGCGTTCGTGGCCGGCGCCGCGTACTGGGTCGGCATCCTGCTGGCGCTGTTCGCGACGGGCGGGCTCGTCGCCGCGTTGACCGAGCGCGGCCAGGTGGACGTGCTGCTGACGAAGCCGCTGTCGCGGGCGTCCGTGCTGGCGGGCCGGCTGCTCGCCGTGATGGCCGTGATGCTGGCCCTGACGACGTATCTGTTCGGCGGCGTCTGGCTCGTGATGTCGATCAAGTCCGGCCTGTGGGCCCCGCAGTTCCTGCTGGCGATCCCGGTCGTGTTCGGGATGTTCGCCGTCGTCTACGGCGTCGTGACCCTGGTGGGCGTGTGGAGCGGGAGCGGGCCGCTGTCGTTTATCGCCACGCTCGGCGTCCTGTTCGTGAGCCTGATCCTGGCCATCCCGACGCTGCCGGAGCAGGTCTCGGCCCTGTGGCGCCCGCTCGTCGTCGGGGCGTACCAGGTGCTGCCGAAGTTCGGTGGCGTGGGCACGTCCATCGTGCCGCAACTCGCGACCGGGGGCGACGTAGGCGCCCTTTCCTTGCTGTGGTCCTCCCTCGCGTTCGGAGCCGTCTGCTACGGGCTCGCGTTCGTGCTCTTCTCCCGCAAAGACTTTTAACGCTATGACCTCCGCCTCCTCCCGCCCGGCGCGCCTGGCGCTCTCCGCCGCCCTCGGCACGCTGCTGGTCGCCGGCTCGGCCCTGACCACGACCGGGTGCAGCGACACGTTCGCCGCGCCCGGCATCGGGTCCTCGGCCCAGACGACGGACGCGCTCGCGCTCCTGCCGACCGACGCCGACGTCTACGGCATGACGAACCTCGCGAAGGCCCGGGACAGCCAGGCCCTCGAGACGGCCCTCGGCGACACCGGCCTGGGGATGGTCAGCGGCCGGGGCTCGGCCGACTTCGACGAGTTTATCCGCCTGACCGGGTTCGACCCCTCCCAGGACCTCGACCGCGTGTTCGTGGCCGTCAGCGAGGGGCCGAGCGAGCGGGCCGCGTTCGTGGCCTACGGCTGGTTCGACCGGGACAAGATCGAGCGGTTCGTCGCCGACAACGGCGAGGTCGCGTTCGAGGTGACCGAGGTCGAGGGGCTCCCGGTCTACCTCACGACGGTCGAAGACGGCCAGCGCGGCGGGTTCGCGCTCGTCAACGACGAGATGGTCCTGGCCGGCGACCAGGCGACGCTGACCGCGATGGTCCGGCGGCTCGGCACCTCGGCCACCCCCCGCGATGCGGAGCTCCAGGCCTTGTTCGACCGCGTGGCCTTCCCGGACGGCGCCTGGTTCGTCGCTCGCGGCCTGGACGGCGCCGGTTTGCAGGTCGACGACGACGCCCCGCCGTCCGCGCTCGCGGCCCGGGCCGCCGACGGGTTCGTGGTCTCGATGGACTTCGGCGACGACGGCGTCCCCGTCCGCGCGTTCCTGGCCACCAAGCCCGAGGCGAGCACCGACGACGTGGCCGACGTGGTCCGTGGCGGGATCTCGGCGGCCCGGATCGGGCTCAAGGACGAGCCGTCGGCGCTCGACGTGCTCGACCGGGTGGAGGTCGTGTCGGAGGACGCGGGCGTCCGCGTCGAGGGGTTCCTGACCCCTGAGTTCCTGGCCCAGACAGCCCGCTAGAGCGACGCCAGATCGCTCGTGGGCAGACCCCCCGCTCCCCTCCCGGTCGCGGAGCCTGTCCTGAGCGGAGCCGAAGGGCTCCCAGGTCGGGGAGCTGTCCCCCTCGAAGGGGGACAATCCGTCCGCCCGCTGAGCGGAGCGAGGGGAGGACGGCCAGGGGGCCCGCTCACGAGCGACGTGTCACGGCACTAGGTCGGCACGGCGGCGCGGTACCTTCGGGCTCCCCCGCCCGACCCGACGTTGCCCGACGCCCTCTCGCCCGACGCCTTCACCCTCGACGCGCTCCCGCCGATCCCCCGGCCGGGGCGCGTCCTGATGACCCGCCCCGACCACTTCCGGGTCGAGTACGTCATCAACCCGCACATGGCCGGCAACGTGGGCGAGGTCGACCGCGGGCGGGCAACGGCCCAGTGGGAGGCGCTCCGCGACGCCTACGAGCGGGTCGGGATGGAGGTCGTCGTGGTGGCCGGCACGCCGGGCCTGCCGGACCAGGTGTTCTGCGCCAACCAGACGCTGCCGTACCAGACGCCGGGCGGCGAGCGCGGCGTCGTCCTGAGCCGGATGCACGCGGCCCAGCGGAAGCCCGAGGTCGAGCACTACGAGCGGTTCTTCACCGGCGAGGGCTACGAGGTCCACCACCTCGACGCCGACCTCCCGGGCGACTTCGAGGGGATGGGCGACGCGCTCTGGCACCCCGGCCGCTACCTCCTGTGGGGCGGCTACGGCTACCGGACCGACCGCCAGGTCTACGACCGCTTCGCCGACTCGCTCGGCTTCCCCATCGTCGCGCTCGAGCTGACCGACCCCGACTTCTACCACCTCGACACGTGCCTCTGCCCGCTCGACGAGGAGACGGCGCTCTACTACCCCGGCGCGTTTACCGACGAGGGGATCGCGGCCATCCGCACCCACTTCCGCCGGACGCTCGAAGCCCCGGAGGCCGAGGCCCGCGAGCTGTTCGCCTGCAACGCGCACTCGCCGGACGGGACCCACGTCCTGATCCAGCAGGGCTGCGCCGACACGAACGACCTGCTGCGCGCGGGCGGGTACGAGCCCGTCGAGGTCGACACGAGCGAGTTCCTCAAGTCGGGCGGCTCGGTCTTCTGCATGAAGCTGATGTTCTGGTAGCCGGGTGCCGCCGTCTGCCCCCGGCCCTCCCCCGTCGGTCTCCGTCGTCGTCCCGGCGTGGAACGAGGCGCCGACGATCCGAACGGCGCTCGCGAGCGTGGCCGGGCAGACCGAGCCGTGGGAGGTCGTGGTGGCCGTCGGCGACTCGGACGACGGCACGGCGGAGGCGGCGGGCACGGCCACCGTGGTCCGTGGGGCGCGAGGGCGGGCCCGCCAGATGAACGACGGCGCGGCCTCGGCCACCGGCGACGTCCTCCTGTTCCTCCACGCCGACACCCGGCTGCCGGCCGGTGCCCTCGACGCCGTCCGCGCGGCCCTGGCAGACCCAGAGGTGGCCGGCGGCTGCTTCCGCACGGCGTTCAACCTCGACCCGGGACAGGACGGGTTCACCGCGCTCGGCCGCGCGTTCATGCGCCTGTGGGAGTCGCGGCTGTGGATGCGGTGGCACCGGTTCGCGTTCGGCGACCGCGCCCTGTTCGTCCGCAGGACGGCGTTCGAGGCCGTCGGCGGGTACCCGGACCAGCCGGTGTTCGAGGACCTCGACCTGGTCCGCGCGCTCCGCCGGCGGGGCCGGTTCGTGTTTTTGGACGCCGAGGTCACCACGTCCGCTCGCCGCTTCCGCCGGCATGGGGCGGTCCGCCAGCAGCTCCGAAATCTGGCGCTGTGGACGGGGTGGAACGTGGGCCTCTCGCCCCACCGGCTCAAGCGGTTCTACAGCGACGGCGACCGGGGGTAGCGGGCGAGGCGGCCTGCCACACGCCCTCCTCCCACCCCGCTCCCTACTCCGCCTCGCGGTCGAGGATGTAGATGGCGCGCAAGTTCCGGGCGAGCTGGCCGTAGTCCATCCCGTACCCGATCACGAACAGGTTGTCGATGTCGAACCCGACGTAGTCGACCCGGACCTCGACCTTGGCTGCGTCCGGCTTGCGCAGGAGCGTGGCCGCCCGGAGCGAGGCCGGGTTCCGGGTCTGGATCTGGTCGATGACGTACTTCATCGAGAGCCCCGTGTCGACGATGTCCTCGACCACGATCACGTGACGCCCTTCGAGCTTGGCGTCGACTTCCTTGAGCTCGGTCACCTGGCCGCTCGACACCTTGCTCTCGCCGTAGCTCGAGAGCTTGTAGAAGTCGACCTCGGAGTCGGCCGGGATCGCCCGCATCAGGTCGGCCGTGAACATGAACGCGCCGTTCAAGACGCCGATCAGGATGGGGACGCCGACGTCGGCGTAGTCGGCGGCGATCCGCTCGCCCAGCTCCAAGATCCGCGTCTGGATCTCGTCCTCGCTGAGGTAGAGCCGGAACCGCTCGCCGCGGCAGGTGACGATGTCAGGGGCAGCGGCGGTCTCGGGCATCGGGGGGGCGCGGGGCGGACCCGAAGCTACCCCGCCCCACGGCTCGGGCGCCACGTCCATCGGGCCGCCCGCCGGGTCCCCCCGGTGACGGCCACCGACGCCGCCAGCCGGTGGCCAACCACCCACGCGACGCGGTCGCCGACGGTGACGACAGCAGCGGCCGGGCGGTCGGCCCGGGGCACGCCGCGCTCGCGGAGGACGTCGACCACGAGCCGGGACCCGTCCATTCCCAGCGGGCGGATCCGGTCGCCGGGCCGCCACGAGCGGAGCGCGACCGGGCCGTCGACGCGGTCGGCGTCGACAACTTCGGTGAGCCGGTCCGGCGGGAACGCCGCCGGCACGGCGTCGAGCGGGGTCGAGACGAGGTGGCCGAGGTCGGGCGCGGGCACGTCCGTCTCGAACCGGAGCGCGTCGCGCTCGCGCCAGACGCGGACGCCGCCGGCCTCGACGCACGCCCCCACCTCGGCCTCCAACAGAGCGACGAGCCGGGCAACGACCGCCCGCGAGCGCGCGGCGTCTGGGGCCCACCGGGCGACCGCCTCCGCGAGCAGGACGGATTGGATCTCGGCGTCGAGGGCGGCCACCCCGAGCCCGAGGCGCTGGTCTCCCACCGCCAGACCGTCGAGGTGCCGTTGGACGACGGCGAGCCCAGCACGGGCGGCGTCGGCCGACGCGGCGATCCGGCGGTCGGCCCCGCCCTCGGCGCGAAGGGCGGGGAGGACGGTGTGGCGGAGGCGGTTCCGAGCGTAGACCCCGGTCGCGTTCGAGGGGTCGTCGCGCCAGGTCCATCCGGCCGCTCGCGCGGCGGCCTCGACGTCGGCGCGTGCCGATTGCAATAACGGCCTGACCAGGCGGACGCCCGGCGCCAGCGCCCGCTCCACCGGCATCCCGGCCAGCCCCCTCAGCCCGGCCCCGCGCGCGAGCGCAAGCAGGACGGTCTCGGCCTGGTCGGTCGCCGTGTGGGCCGTCGCCACCGCCGGGCACCCTTGCTCCCGAGCCGCGTCGGCGAGCGCGGCGTAGCGGGCGCGGCGCGCTTGGGCCTGCCGATTCCCCTCCCCCACCGTGACGGCCAGCCGAACGCACGGCACACCGAGCTTGGCCGCAAGCTCGGCCACGAACGCGCCGTCCGCGTCGCTGTCCGGGCGGAGCTGGTGGTCGACGTGGGCCGCGACGACGGGCTGGCCGATTTCGACCAGTGTGTGCAGAAGCGCCGTCGAGTCGAGGCCGCCGCTGGCGGCGACCAGAACCCGGTCGCCCGGCCCGACGGCCACCGCGTCGAGGCCGGCGCGGACGCTCGCCGCGAGCGTCACCGGGGCCGGAAGCGCCGCTCGATCTCGTCGGTCGACCACCGCGTCATGGTCGGCCGGCCGGCCGGGTCGGAGAAGGGGTCGTCGCAGCCGAACAGCTGGTCGACCAAGAGCCGGGCCTCGGTGGGGCCAAGCGGGTGGCCGGGGCGGATCGCGCTCCGCGCGGCCATGCTCCGGGCGAGGTTCTCGCGCGCGCTGAGCTGGAACCGGGCGTTCCGCCGGAACTGGGCCAGCAGGTCGTCCAGCACCTCGCGCTCGTCGCCCAGCGTGACGTCGGCCGGGACGCCGCGGACCAGGACGGGCTTGCCCTCGGGCGCCTCCATCTGGAACCCGAGCGCGCTGAGGTCGGGCAGGATCTCGCCCAGGAGGGCCCGGTCGGCGGCGCCGAGGTCGACCGTGAACGGGAACAGCAGCTGCTGGCTCACCGACATCCCGCTCGCCATCGTCGCGAGGGCTCGCTCGTACAGGATCCGCTCGTGGGCCGCCCGCTGATCGACGACGAGCAGGCCGGAGCGGACGGGCGACAGGAGGTAGCGACCGTGGAGCTGCCAGAACGTGCGGTCGAGGTCGTCCCCGCTGGGGTGGGACAGGCCGTCCATCTCGAGGTCGTCGCCGACGTCGGCGGTCCCGAGGCGCGCGGGGATCGGGCCGGTCGGCGCGTCCGGGACGAGGGGCGGGCCGGGCGCCGGGCCCGGCTCGGGCTGGACGGGGCGGGCCGGCGGCATGGCGTCGGCGCCCGAGCCGGCTTCGAGGCGAACGGTCGGCGCGGAGGGCGGGAGCACGGGGCCTCGCGCGCCGTCGCCGGCCGGCGGAGTGATCGGGGTGACCGGCGACTCCTCCTCGCCAGCGGCGTCGCGCGTCGAGGCCGGCGCCGCGTCGAGGAACGACGGCCGCGCCCCCGCGCCGACGGGCCGGGCGCCGGGGTCGAACGACAGGCCGAGCCCGCTCTCAGCGAGGGACCGCTTGACGACGGCCTTGACGAAGCTGTACACGCCCCGGTCGTCGTCGAACTTGACCTCCGTCTTGGTCGGGTGCACGTTGACGTCGACGTGGCGCGGGTCGACGTCGAGGAACAGCGCGTAGAGCGCGTGCTGGCGCTCGGGCAACAGCGCCCCGAACGCCCCGGCGACGGCGTGGTCGAGCGGCCGGCTCTTGACGAACCGGCCGTTGATGAACAGGTACTGCTCGCCCCGGCTCCGCCGCGCCCGGTCCGGCGAGGCGACCAGCCCCCGGACCGAGAGGTAGCTCGTCGCCTCCTCGACGGCCACGAGCGCCCCGTCGAGGCCCCCGCCTGCGAGCGCGTTCAGGCGGACGTCGAGCGCGTCCGCGCCGTCGTGGGCCGGGAGCCGCCACACCTCGGTGTCGTCGTGGACGAGCGAGAAGGCGACGGCCGGGTGCGAGAGCGCCAGCGCCTGGAACGCCTCGACCAAGTGCTTGAACTCGGTCGCCGGGCTCTTGAGGAAAGCCCGCCGCGCCGGCACGTTGTAGAACAGGTTCCGCACCGAGAGGCACGTCCCGACCGGCGCCGCGCACGGGGCCACGTCCACGACCTCGCCCCCGTGGACGCGGACGCAGGTGGCCGTCTCGTCGCCCCGGCGGCGCGTCTTGAGCTCGACCTGGGCCACGCTCGCGATCGACGCGAGGGCCTCGCCGCGGAAGCCGAGCGTCCGCAACCGTTCGAGGTCTTCGAACCGGCGGAGCTTGCTCGTCGCGTGGCGGCCGAAGCTGGCGACGGCGTCGGCCGGGCCCATGCCGCAGCCGTCGTCGGCGACCTGGATCAGCTCGCTGCCCGCTTTTTTGAGGACGACCTCGACCGACGACGCCCCGGCGTCGAGCGCGTTCTCGACCAGCTCCTTGAGCGCGTTCGCCGGCCGCTGCACGACCTCGCCCGCCGCGATCTTGCTCGCGAGCGTGTCGGGCAGGGCCTGGACGAGCCCGTCGGTGGCGGCGTCGGGCGGCATGGCTAGGCTAGCCGAAGAACCACCCCCCGAACGCGGTCACGCGCTCGACGATGGTCTCGATGTTGGCGTAGAAATAAAACGCGAGCACGAGCCCCAGGCCGACGGCGATGAACTGGGGCTGCTTGGTCTTGCGCTGGCGCCGCTCGCTGGGCCGCACGAACTGGAGCTGGCGCTTGCGGCGGGCCTCGGCGTCGGGGTCGTAGAACCGGGGCTGGTACGAGTACCCGCGCGGGCGAGCCATCTTGCCGCTGTTGAGTCCGAGCATGGGTCGATTCGTCGTGTGCGGCAAGGTAACGACCGCCACCGGGCGTCCGTGCCCGGGGTCGGCCGGAGGCAAGGTGGCTTGGGCCGGTGACACCGGACGGTCAGCCGGCGCGAAGCCGTGCTGCCGACAGAGACCTGGGACGACGCGGCCGGTGGACGCCTGCTGTCAAGACCGATGGGGAGAGCCCAAGGAGGAGTGGGGAGAGCCCAAGGAGGAGTGCGGCCCGCCAGCGCTTCGCCGGAGAGGATCTGACCGACCCGACGTCGCGGCGCCGACGCTCCAACGACCGAGCAGTCCTCCCACGAGGGGTGCAGGGCGAGGCTTCCCCTACCGTACCGGAAACGCCCTACTTGACAAGAACCTGGTTATGGGGGTTCTACCGCGTGGTGCCGTCTACGACCGCGCAAGGAGGCTGTCGTAGTCCGCGTGAGACCCGATCCAGAACCACACGACGGTGTCGTCGTCGATCTGACCCACTGCCCGGTACCCCTTCGACACCCGGGCCGAGTAGAGCGGGGCCGTCGTGTGGACCCGCTTGAACTGGAGGCTCGGGGGGTGCGGGTCGGCCGCGGACTGCCGGTACGCCTTCCACGCCTGCTCCTGGACCTTCTCCGGGAGCGCGTCGAGCCGCTTGCGGAACGCCTTCGTCGTCTTCGACCGCACCGCTACGGCCGCCCGAGTCCGTCCGGGTCGAGGTCCTCCGTCTCCCCCGCCCGGTGCTCGGCCATCGCCTCGGCCGCCAGCGCGGCGAGCGTGTCCTGGGACTGGGCGAACGCGGCGTCCCACCGGGCGTCGTCCTCGATCTCGTCGAGGAGGAGCGAGGCGAGGGCGTCTTGCTGGTCGTCCGGGAGGGCGGCGGCCTTCGAGACCGCCTTCTCTAGCAGGGCCGTCATGGCGAGAGCGAGGAGGTTGAGGTCAACGTACGCCGGGGGGTGCCGCCCGTTTCTGAGCGCGGTAGAACAGATGGACGCTCAGCCGCGTGAAGCTGAGGGCACAGCACTGGGCCGAAGCGGTGGAGACGCCGAAGCTACGGACGGCCGAGAACGCTGGCGCTTCACGTCGGCCTGCAGCGGCGGGTTACACCGCGCGGTGGATTTGCTGACGGTACTCCTCCTCGAACTGGACGCCCGCCCGTAGATAATGCCGGAGGCTCTGGAACGATTCGTCTATCCCGATCACCTCATTCAGTCGAAGCTCGGCGTCCCGGTGGGGGCCAACGATTGCGCTGATTAGGCGACCGATGCGTTGGAGCGAGTCGTGGACGTCTCGGAATGTGACCGGATGTTCCTCCGTGACCTCGCGCTGCGGTTCAGAGAAGTAATCGCCCGCGATATGGACGAAGTACGCATTTCGCTGCTTCCGAAATCGCGCGAGCACGTCCTCGACTTCGCCGAGGATCGCTCGGCCTCGTGCGACCGCTTCCTTGACCTCGTCTGGCCCGCCAGCGCGGAACGCTTGGGGGTGTCGCTCCGCGTATCTGAGAAGCGTGTAGACGCTGACGGCCCCGCGCGTTGTGTCAATCAAACGATTGAGCCGCAGCGTGGCGCAGTCGATGTGAGCGTTAAAGGTTGAGCGGAAAAACGCGGGCGCCGTCTCGATCAACTCCGGCTCGTCGCGTCCGAGATCGTTGATGTGACGCCAAAACTGGTAATGGACTATTCCGTTCAGGCATTCCCTTGTGAGTCGCTCGATCAGCCTGTCCAGATGGTCGCCGGGCGTGCTCATTGGTAGCGCGGTGTAACCAGAAGTTCTGCTGACTGCTCGTCGGCAACAAGTCTCCCTCTCACTCCGCGTCCGCCGTCCGGGCCGAGACGAGGTCGCTCTGGACGTCACGCGGCACGGGGTCGTAATGGCTCGGACGGGCCCGGTGGAGCCCGCGGCCCTGCGTCATCGAGCGGAGCGACGTCGAGTAGCGGTAGAGCTCGGCCTCGGGGACGTGGGCCACGATCTTCTGGAACGGCCCCTCGGCGTCCATCCCCTGGATCCGCGCGCGGCGCGTGTTGAGGTCGCCCAGGACGTCGCCCATGTAGGACTCGGGCACCAGCACCTCGAGCTCGACGACGGGCTCCAGGATGGCCGGCTGGGCGTCGCGGAACCCGTCGCGGAAGGCCATCTTCGACGCCGTCTTGAAGGCGTTCTCGTTCGAGTCGACCGAGTGCATCGACCCGTCGAACACGACCACGCGGACGTCGCCGACCGGGTACCCGGCGACCGGCCCCTCGCGCAGCATCTCGGCCACGCCCTTCTGGATGGCCCCGAAAAACCGCTGCATGTCGATGACGCCGCCCACGATCGCGTCGACGTAGTGGACGCGGCTGCCCCAATCGGTCTCGGCCGTGTGCTCGCCCCGGACCTTCATCGTCCCGTCCGGCACGAAGTCGCGGTCCATCGGCTCGACCCGGATCGAGATCTCGGCGAACTGGCCGGCCCCGCCCGTCTGCTTCTTGTGGCGGTAGCGGGCCTCGGCCCGGCCCCGCACCGTCTCGCGGTAGCTGATCTTGGGCCGCGCGAACGCGACCTCGACGCCGGCGCGGTTCTTCAGCCGGTACTTCGCGATGTCGAGGTGCATCTCGCCCTGCCCGGCGAGGGTGACCTGGCCGAGGTGAGAGTCGTGCTCGACGACGAGCGACGGGTCCTCCTTGACGATCTGGGCGAGCCCTTGCGCCAGCTTGTCCTCCTCGCCCTGGCGCGCGGCGCGGATCGCCAGCCGCATCCGGGGCTCGGGGTACTCGACCGGCGTGACCACGGCGTCCGAGCCCCGCGCCCGCAGCGTGTCGCCGGTCGACGTGTGCTTGAGCTTGACCGTCACGCCGATGTCGCCGGCCACGAGTTGGGGGACCGAGTCGCGGTTCGTCCCGTTGACGGCGAAGAGGGCGCCCAACCGCTCCGTCGTCCCGTCGCTCGCGTTCTCGAGGTCCATCCCGCCCGTCAGCATCCCGTCGTAGACCTTGAGGTACGAGTACTCGCCGACGTGCTCCTCGGCCATCGTCCGGAACACGAAGGCGACCGGGTCGGCCTGGGCGTCGACCGAGACCGTGCCCGCGTCCATGTGCGGCGGCTCCATCTCGGCCGGGTTCGGGCAGACGTTGTCGATAAAGCTCATCAGCCGCGACACGCCGACGTTCTCGCTCGCGACGGTCAGGAAGACCGGGAACAGGTCGCGCGCGATCATGGCCTTGTGCAGGCCCGTCCGCATCTCGTCCTCCGTCAGCTCGCCCTTGTCGAAGTACAGCTCCATGAGCCCCTCGTCGTTCTCGGCGATGCTCTCGACGAGCTCGTTGTGGAGCTGGGCCGCGCGCTCCGAGAAGGCGTCGCCGATGGGCTCGAAGTGGGCCTGGCCGCGGTCGTCGAACCGGATCTGCTTCATGAGCAGGACGTCGACGATGGTCCGCGTGCCGGCCCCGGCGGGGAGCTGGACCGGGATGGCCGCCCGGCCGTAGCGCCCCTGGATCTTGGCCAGCGTCGTGGCGAAGTCGGAGTCGGCCGTGTCGAGCTTGTTGAGGACGAAGAGGGCCGGCGTCTCGGTCATCGCGGCGTAGGTCCACGCCAGCTCCGTCCCGACCTGGACGCCCTCGGCCGCGTCGATCACGAACGCGGCCGTGTCGGCGACCTTGAGCGCCGTGATGGTCTCGGCCGAGAAGTCGAGGTAGCCCGGCGTGTCGAGCACGTTGATCTTGTGGCCCTCCCACTCGGCGTGGAGGACCGACGTGAACACGGACATCTCGCGCTCGCGCTCGCTCTCGTGGAAGTCGCTGGCGGTCGAGCCCTCGGCCACGGTCCCCATCCGAGGGACCGCCCCGGCGCTGAACAGCATGGCCTCAGCGAGGGTCGTCTTCCCGCTCCCCTGGTGGCCCACCAAGGCGACGTTGCGGATGTGGGCGGCGTCGTAGACGGTCATCGGGCGGGTCGGCGGCGAGCCGGGTGGAGGGGCGCCAAGATGCCCGGGCGTGAAGGGAATGTCAAGGAGGGATGGGTCGAGCGGGTTCTACGGGTCGAGCGGGTTCTGCGGGTTGGAGCCGATGGGCTGCCCGATCCGTCCGACCTGCGCTCCGACCTGTCCGACCCGCGTAACCTGCGGGACCCGCAGAACCCGTCCCCCCTGTGCTCACCCTCGGACTCGACACGGCCACCGACGTCTGCGCCGTCGCCCTGCTCGACGGCGACCGCGTGCTGTTCGAGGCGACGCTCGACGTGCCGCGCTCGCACGGACGGCGGCTGGCGCCCCTCGTCGCCCAGGCGTTCGAGCACACCGACCGGACGCCCGCCGACCTCGGCTTGGTCGCCGTCTCGGCCGGGCCCGGCTCCTACACCGGCCTGCGGATCGGGATGAGCACGGCCAAGGGGCTCGCGCTGGCGACTGGCGCCGACGTCGTCGCGGTCCCGACGCTGCGGGCGCTCGCGGCGACGCCCGGGCTCGACGGGCCCGTCGCTGTTTTCCTCCCCTCGCGACGCGGCGAGGTCTACGCCGCCGTCTACGACCGGGGAGAGCCGGTCCGCGAGCCGAGCGCGCTCGCCCTCGACGCCGTAGCCGACTGGCTCCCCGCCGACCTCGCTGGGCTGGGCGGCCCCGGAGCCGACCGGCTCGCCGACGTCCGGCCGGACCTCGCGCGGCTCGGCCTCCGCCCGTCGGCCGTCGTCGTGGCCCGGCTCGGGCGCCAGCGGCTCCGGGTGTCGGGAGCCGACGACGTGGCGGCGCTCGAGCCGCTCTACCTCAAGCCCGTGGCGACGTCATAGCCCCGGGGTATCTTGCGCCCCTCGACCCTATGACGGCGCCTCGTTGCCTCCAGAGCGCGTTGCGCAGTGATTCGGTGAGTCGGAGGGCCCGCGAACGCGCCGGCTGGCGACGACGCGGGCCGTCGAGCCCGGACCCACCGCCCCACCGACGCACCGAACCCCTGACCCACTGACCCCATGGCCTGGTTTAAGCGAGAGACGGCCGGCATCCAGACCGACCGCCGCGACCGGAACGAGACGCCCGAGGGCTACTGGCAGAAGTGCCCCGAGTGCGACACGATCACGAGCCAGCGCGAGCTCGAAGAGAACCTGTTGGTGTGCCCGTCGTGCGGCCACCACTTCCCGATGTCGGGGCTCGGCTACCTCCGCCTGCTGTTCGACGACGGCGCCTACACGCGCCACGACGCCCACCTCCACTCGACCGACCCGCTCGGGTTCGTCGACCAGAAGACGTACCCGGACCGGATCGCGGCGGCCGACCGCAAGACCGGCCTCAACGACGGGATCGTGAGCGGGACCGGCCGGATCGGCGGCCACCCGGCGTCGGTCGCCGCGATGGACTTCAGCTACATCGGCGGGTCGATGGGCTCGGTCGTCGGCGAGACCGTGGCCCGGGCCGTCCGTCGGGCGGTCGACGAGGAGCGGGCGTGCGTCGTCGTCAGCCAGTCCGGCGGGGCGCGGATGATGGAGGGCGCGCTGTCGCTGATGCAGATGGCCAAGACGAGCGCGAACCTCGCCGTCTTGGCCGAGCGCGGGTTGCCCTACGTCTCGGTCCTCACGCACCCGACGACGGGCGGCGTGACGGCGTCGTTCGCCATGCTGGGCGACCTCAACTTGGCCGAGCCCGGGGCGCTCATCGGGTTCGCCGGCCCGCGCGTGATCCGCGAGACCATCGGCCGGGACCTCCCGCCCAAGTTCCAGACGGCCGAGTTCCTGGTCGAGAAGGGGTTCGTGGACCGGATCGTCCCGCGCGACCGGCTCCGCCCGACGCTGTCCTCGCTGTTCGACTGGACGTTCTCGTCCGAGACGACGGCCGACGTGCCGGCAGTCGCCCAGGACGAGGTCCGCGTCGAGGGATAAAGTCCGCCACTTGCCCTTCAGAACTGGCGGACCCCCTGTCCCGTCGCCCATCGCTGCGCTCAGGGGCGATGGACGCGCGGGCGGGGGGTCTCCCGGCCACGTGCGGTCGACGTCGCCAGCCCCTCCCAGGGCGGGCAGCCCCCGGTGGCCACCGGGTACCTTCGGCGGTCCCTCCGCCTGCCTATGCCGCGCCTCGTCCTCGTCGCCGCCGCCCTGTGGGCCGTCTCCGCCAGCGCCCAGATCGACGAGGGGCTGCTGCCGCTCGACGACCCGGTCCACCGGTTCCTCCAGCACCAGCAGACGGCCGGCGCGCTCGACGGGGCGCTGCTGACGACGCTGCCGCTCTCGGCCTACGAAGCCCGGCGGATGCTCGACACGCTGGCGACTCGCGTCGAGGCCGGCGACGTCCGACTGGGGACGGCCGACCGGGCGCGGCTCGACCGGTTCCGCGGCGTGGCCCCGGCACCGGGCGCCGAGTGGGCGCGCCGGCGGCTCGGCTCCAGCGTCTACGGCGACGGCGAGACGCTGCTGGCGGCCGACGGCGACGGCTACGCCGTCCGCGCCCAGCCGCTGCTGTACCTCACGCCCGGGCTCACGCGACGGACCGAGCGACCGGACCGCGACGCCCGCATCCCGACGTACCGGCTCTCGCGCGGCGTCGGCGTGGCCGGCCACGCGGGGCCCGTCTTTTTCGACGCGACCGTCCTGGAAAACCAGGAGCGCCCGGCCGAGGTCGAGTGGGAGTCGTTCACGGCGCCGCGCCTGGGGTTCACCAAGCTCATCGGCGACGACGACGTGTACGACTACATCGCAGCGACGGGCGTCGTGGGATTCACGTCGCGGTTTTTCGAGGTCCGCGCCGGGCGCGAGCGCGCAAACTGGGGGTTCGGCGAGGGCTCGCTCGAGTTGGCGGACTACACCGCGCCCCAGGACCACGTCGAGATCCGGGCCCGGTTCTGGCGCGTCCGCTACACGAACCGCTATTCGCGGCGGGTCCGGCCGGTCGAGCGCGTGCCGGGCGATCCCCAGCTCTACCCGCGCAGCTACTCGGCGCTGCACCAGCTGGCCATCGACCTACCCGGCGGCGTCCAGGCCGAGCTGTTCGAGATCGTCGCGTTCGCCGACGACTCGACGGGCGGCGCGCGGCGCGGGTTCGAGCCGGCCTACCTCAACCCGTTCGTCCTGTACCGTGCCGTCGAGGGCGACCTCGGCACGTTCGACAACGCCCTGCTCGGCGTCGGGCTGGCGTGGAACGCGGCGCCGGGATACCGAGCGTATGGCCAGTTGCTGATCGACGAGCTCCGGTTCAGCGAGCTCGGCAACGACTGGTGGGGCAACAAGTGGGGGGTTTTGGTGGGCGCCCACGTCGTCGACCCCGGGTGGGGCGACGCGCGGCTCCGGGGCCTCTCGCTCCGGGCCGAATACGCGCGCCAACGGCCGTACCTCTACACGCACCGCTCCGAGTCCAGCGCCTACGTCCACTACGGCGATGGGCTGGGCCACCCGGCCGGGCCCAACACGTCCGACCTCTCGACGTGGGCGCTGTACGCGCCGCTCCCCCGCCTCGAAGTCGGGCTCCACGTCTCGCACACGGTCCGCGGGCGGAACACGGCGACCGAGAACTTCGGCTCGGACCCGACGCTGACCTACGACACGCGGACGTCGAACTACGGCGTCGAGACGTTGCAGGGCGTCCGCCAGCGCGAGACGATCCTGGAGGCGTGGACCGGCGTCGAGGTGCTGCCGGAGGCCGTGCTCGGCGTCGGCCTCACGTATCGCGGCGTGGACGATGACGGGCTCGGGCGGGACCGGGCCGTGACCGGGTTCGCCCAGCTCCGGTGGGGCTTGCCCTACCAAACGCGGCGGTTTTAGGGCGAACGCGGGAGTTCTCCAGATCTGTCATCCTGAGCGGAGCGAAGGATCTCGACTCGATCCATCGGGCCTTGAACGGCCGGTGTCGAAGGCGTGAGCGTTCGGCGCTGAGATCCTTCGCGAGCGCTCAGGATGACAGGATGCTGATGTTGCAGCGCAGCGGGCCCAAGTGGTGGACCCGGACCGTCTCGGCGATGGTTCACGCCGGAGCGTTCCCCTCCGAGAGAGAGTCGACCGCGGGGGCCAGCTCCAAACCCAACCGCTCGGCGAGCATCTGCGCCCAGCGCTCGGTCAGGATCGGCCGGTCGAACTCGGCCTCGAACACGGCCCGGGCCTGGCGGCCGGTGGCCCGGCGCGCGTCGGGGTCGTCGGCGAAGCGATGGAGGGCGGCGACGACATCGGCGGCGGCCCCGCCTTTCTCCGGGTCGATCACCTCGCCGACGCCGTGCTCCTGGATCGTCTGGCCCGGCTCCGACCGCTCGGGGCCGACCATCAGCGTCGGCCGGCCGGCGGCCATGATGCCGTAGAGCTTGCTCGGGACGGCGATCCCCGCGAACGCCTCCTGCAACGTGAGCAGGTGGACGTCGGCGGCCGATAGCGACTCGGCGATCTGCTCGCGCGGGACGTAGTCGTGGACGCTCGCGTTCGCCAGCCTGTGCTCGGCGATGAACGCCTCGATGGCCGCCCGCCGCGGGCCCGACCCGATGAACACGAACCGGAACTGGTCGTCGTCCCGCAACAGACGCATGGCTTCCAGCACCTCGTCGAAGCGGTGGGCGAGCCCGGCGTTGCCCGAGTACATCACCGTGAGCTGGTCGTCGCGGAGCCCGAGCGACCGGCGGACGCCGTTGTCGGCCGGCTCGACCGGGCGGACCTCGTCGCTGCTGCTCCACACGCCGATCGTCTCCTGCCGACTGGCCGGGACGCCGCGCGACGCGATCCGCTCCTTCATGCGGAAGCCGAGGTCGACGACCACGTCGGCGTGGCGGTAGCCGGCGTCGTTGAAGGCGTGGAGCCGGCGGGCGGCGACGCTGTCGGGCCGGAGCATCCCGAGCGCGATCTCGGCGTCGGGGTGGAGGTCCATCGACCAGACGGCGTAGCGCTGGCCCCGGAGTCGCCTTGCGAGGGACGCGGCGTAGCCGAGCAGCGGCGGCGTCGTGCAGACGACGACGAGGTCGTAACGGGGGCCGGACAGCAGCCGACGGACCACGCCGGCGTAGTACCCGGCGTAGTCGGCCACGCGGCCGGCGTTCGAGCCGCGCCCGAACGAGGTCGTTGCGAGGCGGCGGATGCGGACGCCGTTCCGCACCTCCTGGGCCGGCGCCGCGAGGTCGCCCGAGACGTACTTGCCCCGGCCCGTCAGCACGTCGACGACGAACCCGCGTCGGACGAGGTCCTCCGCCAGGTCGGTCAGGATCTGCCCGGTCGCGGCGACGTCCGGCCAGTAGTGCTGGTTGACGAACAGGAGGCGGGGGCGGGACATGCGAGGCGGCGCGGGGGACGGTCCTCCATGTTCGGCCGGAACCCTTGCAAGATGAAGCGGCTGCGGGCGAATGCCCCCGCTCTTCCCACACCGATGGGGTCGATGCACGATGCGTCAGCGGAGCGGTCGGATCGCCCTACTCTGTCATCCTGATACGGAGTCGGAGAGTTCGCTGTGCATGAGTGCTCCTCCCGATTCCCCCTCACCCTGTCCCTCTCCCTCGGGGAGAGGGGACCTCGTAGGAGAGTGCACGGCTTTCTCCGCGATCCCGTATGAGCGTCAGCGAAGGGTCTCAGCTCGGACGTCCGAGCTGAGATCACCGGCCGAGAGGGCTTGGAGAGTCAGTGTTGAGATCCTTTGTCGCTCCGCTCCTCAGGATGACAACGTGGGGTGGTCGCGGCGCTGGGCCCCGTCCCCGCCCGTCACCGCTTGCGGGCGAACACGAAGAACTGGTTCTGGAGCGGGCCCGGCAACAGCCGGTGGAGCACGGCCCCGAGCCGGTACGCCAGCGGCGAGAACGCGAAGTAGGTCGGCTCGCCGGCGTGGCGGACGACCTCGACCTCGAAGGCGTCGCCCAGCGCCCGCCGCACGGCAGACACCGTGTTCATCCGGTAGAACGTCGGGAACACGTCGTGGCTCTCACGGCTCTCTTGGGCGCTCCCGACGACGCGCGCGTGGAGCCGGTTCGGCACCGCCTGGGCGACGAGCGCGACGTAGCCCAGCTTGTTCGGCGTCCGGGCGCAGAACACGCCGCCGGGCCGGAGCACGCGCGCCAGCTCCCTCGCGTAGGCGCCGGGGGCCTCGACGTGCTCCAGCACGTAGTCTGACAGGACCAGGTCGACCGAGGCGCCGTCGACGGGCCAGCGGTCGACGTCCTCGATCAGGCGGAAGGCGTCGAGCGTCGGGTTGTCGGCCGCGTCCGGGTCCACGTCGATCCCGAGCACGTGGGCGCAGCGGCCCCGGAGGTTGCGGAGGTCGCGCCGGAACGGGACGGCGTTCTCCTGGCTCTTCCCGCGCCCGCAGCCGACGTCGAGCACGCGCGTGTCGGGACGGAGGAGCGACTGGACGCGCGTGTAAAACGCGACCGTGCCGTCGACGCGCGAGAACCCGCCGAAGCGGGCCTCGGGGTAGGCGCTCTGATGGAGAGAGGGGTTCGCCATGACGGGCTCAGCCGTAACCGAGATCGGAAAGGAGCGGTTCGAGATATGGGTCGATCTCGACGGGGTCGAGGTCGTCGTCGTAGGGCGTCCCGTTGCCCTCGTCGACGAACGTCCGGGCGTAGTCGCGGACCTCGGCACTGGGCGGCAGCTCAAAAAAGTCTAGGATCTGGGCCATCACCGTCTCGGGCGAGGCCATCACGTCCTCGAAGCGGACCGTCATCTGCTGCTCGGCCGGGACCGTCGCCAGCCCGTCGAGCGCCGCAGCCACGCTCTCGCGCCACTGCACGGCGCACGCGGCCACCACGCCCTTCTCGTCGCGGACCTCGCGGATGCCGGGGAACTGCGGTCCCCACACGAACGCCTTTGACGGGAAAAGCTGGCGGCCGACGACGTCGCGGAGCACGGCCGCCGCGTAGAACGGGGCGTCGCGGAGCGGGACCTCTAGGTTCGAAAGTCGCCGCTTGAGCGCCCGCTTGTCCGGCGTCTTCGTCCACATCCGCAGCGCCGACCGGGTCACGGCCCGGCCGTCGCGGACGACGTGGAGGAACCGGGCCTCGGGCAGCACGGCGTGGACGAACCCGACGCGGAAGCAGTTGCTCGGCGTCTTCTCCATGAACCGGGGCTTCCCCGCGCGGCCGGCGTAGCGCGCGAACGACCGCCGGATGTAGCGGCGGACGGCCGGCGTCGCCTCCGAGGCGTCGCGGCGGTCGTCGGGCGCGAGCGGCCGGCCGACCTTCCAGACGTACTTCGGCTCCATCCAGAACGCGACGTCGGGGTGGCGCTGGAGCACGCGGCTCGTCATCGACGTGCCCGAGCGGGCCGCGCCGACGATGACGAGCGGGCGGTCGAGCGGCGTCATCCGCCCTGCTGCGCGAGGTACCACGCGACGGTCGCGTCGAGGCCCTCCTCGACCGACACCGGGAGCGGCCCGCAGACCGCCTCCGTCTCGGACAGGTCGATCACGTACTCGGTCAGGATGTTCGTCAGCCGGAACGAGTTGAACGGGAAGGCCCGGAGCCCGATCGCGTTGAGCGCGTCGCCCGCCCTCGCCAGCACCCGGGCCAGCGTGAGCGGGACCGTCGGGATGGGGCGGGCGCCCATCCGGCGCTGCAACCCGTCGGTGTAGTCGCGGAGCGAGAGCGGGTCGTAGTCGGCGAGGTAGAACACCTTGCGCTGGATCGCCTCCGGCGGGGCCAGGACGAGCTGGCGGTACTGGTGCGCGATGTTGGCCGCGTAGGCGTACGACTTCATGAGCGGCCCGCGGCCGGCGTGGAAGTACCGGCCCCGCTGGATGTAGCGCAGGAGGGCCTGGTAGTGCGCGTTCATGTGGGGCCCCCAGACCGTCGTCGGCCGCGTGATGCACCACGGGACGCCGCCGCCGTCGAGCTCGTGGACGATCTGCTCGCCCTGCACCTTGCTCCGGCCGTAGACCGTCGTGGGGCAGAAGTCGGTGTCCGACCTCGGCGTATACCCGACCTTGCAGACGAGCTGAGACGACGTGTAAACGGCCCGCCGGACGGAGCCGGTCGCGCGGACCGCCCGGCACACGTTGCGGACGCCATCGGTGTTCACGGCGTAGTCGGCCAGCGTCGCCGTCTTGTCGAGGTCCGTCCGCGCCGCCAGGTGGATGACCGCGTCGGGCCGCTCCGTCGCGAACACCTCCAGCAGCCGGTCGGCGTCCAGGATGTCGCAGACGTAGGTGTCGTACGCCGGCCGGCCGGCCCGCGGCTCCTTGTCGACGGCGATGACGTGGTGGCCCCGCTCGACGAGCAGGTCCGAGACCCACCGGCCGAGCATCCCGTCGGTGCCGGTCACCAGGATGCGGTCGGGCGTCATGCCGGGGCGGGTGTGGCCGTGAGCGAGCGGAAGATCCCGTCCCAGACGTCGCCGTAGCGGTCGAGGCCGAACCGAGTGCGGACCCGGGCGAGCGCCGCCGCCGCCAGCGACCGCCGGAGCCCGTCGTCGGTCGCCAGCCGCTCGACGGCGTCGGCGATGGCGGCCGGCGTGGTCTCGTCGAGCAGGACGGCCGTGCCCTCGCCGAGCGTCGACGGGATCTCGCCGGCCCGGCTCGTGACGAGCGCGCAACCGCTCGCCATCGCCTCGAGGAGCACGAGGGGCTGGGCCTCGACGGGGAACCGGCTCGGGAAGACGAACACCTGAGCGGCGTCGAACAGCGCCTGCTTCTCGGCGCCCCGCGCGCCCGGGACCCACTCCGCCCGGACGCCCGCCCGCGCGTTGATCCGGCCGAGGGCGGCCTCGATCCACGCCGCCTTGGCCTCGACGGTCGTGAACCGCGTGCAGAACGACGTGAACGCCGGCGGCCCGCACAGGACGGCCTCGACCGGGCGTCCGAGGCCGCGCCCGGCCAGCAGCTCGACGGCCTCCAGGAACTCGGGGTACCCCTTCGACTCGACGAGGAGGCTGAGGTGGAGCAGGCGGAGCGGCTCGTCGGCCCCGAGCGAGTGTTTTTCTTCGACGGCGGCCGGGGTCGCCGGCGCCAGCTCGCACGTGTTCTCGACCACGACGACGCGGGCCGGGTCGATCCCCCACTCGACGAGCCGCGCCCGCTGGTTCGGCCCGAGGACGGTCACCACGTCGGCCGCGCCCAGGATGCGGACGAACGCCCGGGCCTCGGCCGACGCGCGCGGCCACCCCATGAACACGCTCCCGTGGAGCGACACCACCTTCGGCACGGACGGCCGGAGCCGGTCCGCCAGGCGGACGGGCCAGCCCATCTTGGCGAAGGCCGCCCGGCTCTGGGGCAGGTTCACGTGCAAGACGGTCCCGGCGCGGACGGTCGCGGCCAAGGCCCGCCAGCACCGCGCGACCTGGGCGACGTAGCCGAGGTACCGGGCGACCCGGCCGGCGGTCCGGTCGAGCGCCGGGAACTCGACGGCCCGGAACGTCCACCCCCGCTCGGCCAGCGCCTCACGGATCAGCGCGGTCGCGGCGTACTGGCCCGAAAAGCTGATCGGGCTGTCGTAGACGAGGGTGATGGTCCCGGCCGGGCCTCGCTCAGTCATACAGGTGGAATCCGTACGTGTCGCAGAGCTGGTGATAGTAGGCCAGGGCGCGGTCGTCGAAGTGCTCCTGCCACTGCCCGGCCGTCCCCTTCCGTGCGAACACGAAGGACGGGTCGTGGTTCTTGAACGACTCGGGGCTCGCCTTCTGCGCGTCGCGCATCCGTTGCAGGCCCGACGCCTCCAGGGCCGCCTCGATCCGCTCCGGGTCCGACGGGATCCCGCAGAAGTCGCACAAGGCCCCGAACGTCTCGACGGGCGCGGCCTTGAGGTCCTCGTAGCGCGTGACGAGGCCGGCCCGGGGCGCCCACGAGGCGTAGTGCTTGAAGAACGGCTCCAGCCCCATCTCGTCGTCCCAGATGAGGTCGTGGATCGAGCCTTCCAGGTCGAGCGTCCGCTTGGCCTTGGCGTAGTGGTACAGCGAGACCATGATGTCGCGCGGGTCGCGGACGGTGAGCGCCGTCGGGTGGGGGCCGAAGAGGAGCGGCGAGTAGGGCAGGTGGGTCTTGACCAGGCGGGGGCTCGAAGCGAACGGCCAGGGCGTGAACAGCGACGGGTGGCCGTACTCCGGCATGGCCGCGTTGACCTCGTCGAACGTAGCCGCCGACGCGCTCCCCGTTAGCATGTTGTAGAGGAAGAAGCGGACCCAGGTGCTCCCGGTCTTCGGATAGAAGGCCAGAATGACGTCGTCGCGTTCCATCGTGAGCCGGCTCCGCCCGTAGAGCGCGAGCTTGTCCAAGACGTAGGCGGGCCGGGTCAGCTTACGGCGGTACTGCATCGGGGCGTGTGGACCTCCGCGAGAGCGGGTCGCGCGAGGTCATGGGGGGGCCGGAAGATCGGACGGCAGACGGCGCCGCTGGGATAGATACCGGGGCCGGCTGCTTGGTGTCGGTCCGGCGTGGGCCGAGTGTGGGAGGATGGGGGTGCGGGAGAGGATCAGACGAGACGCGGGCTCCCACTCCCCCACCCTCCACCCGGGTTGGGTGCGAGAGGTCCACACGACGCCTAGGTCCATCGCTCGGAGAGACGCGGGGCGGACGGCCGGTTCTCGGACGGCAGCCGCTCCAGGACGGCTTCGGTGTGGCGGATGTGGGGGCCGAAGCGGTCCAAGAGCCCCGCCCGCTGGCGGTCGCTCAGCTCCGGCGCCGGCTCGCTCACGCGCGACAGGAGCCGGTGCATCCGGTCCGTGACACGCGCCAGCTTACGCCCGGTCGTCAGCCGTTCGAGCGCGATGACGGCCCGGTTCCGTGTGTTCACCTTGGGCCGGGCGCCCAGGCTCTCCGGCACGAACGCCGGGTCGACGCCGAGGTGCCGGTACACCCTGCGGACGACGCCGCCCGGGTCCTGTTGGACGTCGTCGTACAGGACGACCAGCAGGCTCTCCGGCCCGAAGCGGTCGAGGTACGGCTCGAGCTGCTGCCCGTAGAACCCGCGCGTGACGAGCTCGTCGACGAACCGGTCGGGGTGGCGCTCGGGGAAGCCGGGCGGCTGGCGCAGGAGGCCCTCGACGTGCCGGTCCAGCGGCTCGTTCGGGAGCTGGTTCTTGCGGAGCGACCAGAAGTAGGCCGAGACCAGCCGGTCGACGGGGTTCCGCAGCATGGCCACCAGCCGGGGCGCCGCGACGTGCTCGGCGATGGCGGCCGGCGCGTCGGCGTCGAGGAGGTAGTCGACGGCCACGTCGCCGCCGACGGCGCCCGGCGCCGCGTCCGCAAACCGGCCGAGGTACCAGTCGTGCCCCTCCTCCCGATAGAGCGGGCTGCCGAGGTAGCCGTGCTCGATCTTCGACGACGGCAGCACGACCTCGGGGTGGTCGCGGAGGCAGTAGTACAGCCACGACGTGGCCGACTTCTGGGCCCCGAGCACGAAGAAGCGGAGGTCGGCGTCGGTCATGGTGTGGGCCGGGCCAGGGCTTTCGAGACCTCGGAAAGAGAGCCTCCCCCTCTCGGAGCATCAGAGCTGACGAGTTCTGTGTGGGAGATCAAACTGCTGGACAAAACAACCGTCATTCCCGCGCACGCGGGGATCCATAGGGAGCCGCTCGCCGAAGACGAAGCGACGGATGGATTCCCGCGTGCGCGGGAATGACGACTGTTGGTTCGATAGACGTGAACGAACTTAGAGGCCGGACCCATTTAGAGCGAGAGGGCTCGAGTGGGGGGGCCGTCCGCGCTCGGAGTGTGGCCACTTCCCTCACTCTGTCCCACAGGGAGAGGGGACGCCGCCGGGGGAGTGCGCAGCGGCCTTGGGACTGGGGGCGTCGCCGGGTCAAACAGGCCGTCCGCAATCAAGATCGGGGTGAGCGCCTGGGCGCCGCGATGGTTCATGTGGAGCCGGTCAGCGAAGAGCGACGGGTCGTCGAGCGCGTTCGAATAGTCCCAGATGGGTGTGCCGTTGGCGGCTTGGCGGACACGCGCGAGCCACGCATCATAGGTACCGATCTTCTCGCGGAACGCTGGCAGGTACGGCCCGATCACCAGCCGCAGCTCGACCCCCTCCGCCCGGCAGAAGGCGACGATGCGGCCGAGCGCGTCGAGGTTCTCCGGCCGCGCGCGGAGCTCGGTCGGCCCCCCGCGGCGCGTCGCCTCGACCAGCTCGGGCGAGACCGTGTAGCGGTTGATCTGCCCCTGGTCCGACGCGCCCGCCGAGCCCAGCGCCCGAAACAGCAGCTCGCCGTTGTAGTCGAACAGGGCCGACACCCGGCGGGCCGCCGCGACCGACGCCGGGACCGCCCCGTCGAGGTAGGCGTCGAGCCGGGCCGACTCGGCCCCGAACGGGAAGAACGTCGCGAACTGATCGACGCCTCCGGCCACGCCCGTCACCTCCAGCACCACCAGCTCGGGCGCCGGGTTGCGCTCGACGTAGTCGCGGAGCAGGACCTCCGACAGCGCGGTCGGCGCCCCGTTGGCGCTGGCGTTGAACACGGGCCGGCCGAGCGCCCGTTCCAACGTCGGCGCGTGGAAGGTGTTGACGCCGCGCGAGTTGCCGAGCACCAGGACGCCGCCGGGCGCGTCGCCCCGGTACAGCACGGCGAACCGGTTGCCCGTGTGCATCACGGCGCTGTGGAGCCCGGCCGCGAGCGCCCGGTCGCCGGCCACGACGAGCGCGACGAGCGCGAGCGCCCAGGCGATCCGCTTCCAGGCCGGCGTCGTGTCCATCAGAACTGGAAGTAGATGAACTGGCCCCCGTCGAACGTCCCGAACAGGACGATGAGCCACAGGGCCGCCGCGTACGCCAGCGTCCGGGCGACAGGCCGGTCCAAGACCGCGCTCGGTACGACGACCGTCTTGCTCCACGCCTCAGCCGTGACCAGCATCCCGATCAGCAGGAACCCCTTCAGCACGACCACCTTGAGCTGGACGTCGGCGAACGCGAGCCGGTCGAGGCTGGCGATCTGCTGGAGGATGTCCATCGACGTGGCCCAGGTCGGGCTGCGGAAGAAGATCCAGGCGAAGCAGGTGAGCGCGAACACGACGACCAGCGAGAGGCCGTCCGACACCACGCGCGGGATTCGGAGCCGCTCGACGAGCCGCCCGTAGCTCGGGCCGATCAGCCGCTGGAGCACGAGGTAGAGCCCGTGGAGGGCGCCCCACAGCACGAAGTTCCAGCTCGCCCCGTGCCACAGCCCGCCGAGCAGCATCGTGATGACCAGGTTCCGATAGGTAAACAACGTCCCGCCGCGGTTGCCGCCGAGCGGGATGTAGAGGTAGTCGCGGAGCCAGCTCGACAGCGAGATGTGCCACCGCGTCCAGAACTCGCTGAAGCTCCGGGAGAAGTACGGCGTGTCGAAGTTGACGCCGAAGTCGTAGCCCAGCATCCGCGCGAGCCCGATGGCGATGTCGGAGTAGCCCGAGAAGTCACAGTAGATCTGGAACGCATAAAAGAACACGCCGATCACGACGCTGATCGGCGTGAACGCCTCGGGCGCGTCGAACACGCGGTCCACGAACGGGGCCAGCGAGTCGGCGATGGCCACCTTTTTGACGTAGCCCAGCAGCACCTGGCCGAGCCCGAGCAAGAACCCGCTCCACAAAAACGGGTGGTCGCGGCGGAGCTGGGGCAGCAGCAGGCTCGCCCGGACGATGGGCCCGGCCACCAACTGGGGGAAGAACGCGACGTAGGTCGCGAACCGGAGCAAGTTGCGCTCGACCTCGATGGTCCCCCGGTACAGGTCGATCGAGTAGCTCAGCGTCTGGAACGTGTAGAACGAGATCCCGACTGGCAGGATCACCGCCAGGAACGCCGGCGACTCGCTGAACCCGAAAAAGCCCGTCGCCCGCCAGACCGAGTCGAGGAAGAAGTTGAAGTACTTGAAGACGGCCAGCAGGCCCAGGTTGCTGGTCAGGCTCAGCATCAGCCACCGCCTCTTCGCCGGCTGGGCCTCGGCCCCCGCGATCTTGAGCCCGACGACGTAGTCGATCCCGGTCGACAGCGCGATGAGCCCCAGGAAGCGCCAGTCCCACCACCCGTAGAACAGGTAGCTCCCGGCCAGGCACACCGCCAGCCGGGCCGCCCCGCGCGTCGCGAAGTAGGCGGCGAGGAACGCCGGGAGGAAGACCAGGAACGGGATGCTGTTAAACAGCATGCGGCCGTCTCCCCTTCCGGACCTGGACGAACACGATGATGACGGCCAGCGGGAGCAGGGCCACAAAGAGGGCCACCACCATCTGGCTGAACCCGCCGGTCACCGTCGTCCACGCGACCGGGATCAGGACGACGGCGTAGACCGTGGCCCCGGCCGCGTTCGAGAGGACCGGCCGGAACGTCTCGTACACCCACCGGAGCCCGACCCCGATCAACAGCGGCACCAGCACGACGCCCAGGACCCCGAAGTTGAGGTACGCCTCGGCGATCATCCCCGGCGGGACCCCGGCCCGTTGCATGTCGAAGATCTCGCGGCCGATGATGGGCCCGGCCCCGAGTGGCGGCTTGTCGAGCCAGACCGTCCGCGGGACCGGCATGAACACCCAGGCCACGTACGACACCCCGTACTGGTAGCCGATCCGGTCCGGGACGCCCTCGACGATGTGCGACGTCTTCGACAGGTCGAGGAAGTGGCGCCCGCCGACCGTCGTCTCGAGCAGGGCGTCGACGCCGAGCACCTGGCTGACGTCGGTCAGGTCGCCGGTCTTGGGGCGGAGCGCCGTCAGCACGAGCAAGAGCGCCAGCATCCCGACGCCCATCGAGACCACGAGCCACCGCGGGATCCGGCCCCGGACGCACTTCCAGATCACGAGCGCCTCGATCAAGATCATGAGCACCTTGGTCCGGCTGCTGTTGAAGAACGGGAAGACGACGGCCATCGCGACGAGCACGGCGATCACGGCGACCACGGTCCAGCCCAGCCGCCCCCGCCGCGTCAGCGCCCACGCCAGCGCGAACAGGAACACGGGCCCGACGACCGAGGCGCCCCACCGGTAGTACCCCAGCGCGCCCCGCTCGAACTCGGCGCCCTCGACCTGGTAGAACCGCTTGCGCGAGACGTCCTGCAGGACGCCCGTGATGCCCAGCTTGTCGACGTACAGCACCATCGACAGGGCCGCCACGCCGATGGCGACCAGGCCGATCAGGAGGAGCCGGTTCCGGCTCCAGACGTCCTGGCCGAACAGCCGCGTCCGCCACAGGCGGGGCGCGGGCAGGGCGTAGAGGTAGCCCGCGCTCAAGGCCGCCAGCCCGACCAGCACGAGGACGGCCCCGTTGAGCAGGAACGCCGGCTCCTGTCGCCAGAGCATCAGGAAGTCCACCGCCGCCGGGGGCCCGAACGCGATGTAGGCCGGCTTCAGCGTCACGCCGACGGCGACGGCCAGCATCACCAGGCTGATCGGCTCGACGACGTCGTAGTCCGTCTTCAGGACCGGCACCATCAGGAGCACGCCCAGGCACGCGGCGCCGGCCACGTTGAGGAGCGCGAGGTCGACCGAGTCGAGGACGACCAAGGACACCGCCGCCATCCCCAACGCGAACACGACGACCGCCAGTCCCAGGCCGAGGACCGTCCGGCGGGCCCCGTGCGGACGCGCTGGGCGGAGCCGGCCGGAGGCCCGGAGGGTGAGGGGGCTGGGGAGCATCCGGGGCGTCAGGCCGTCGGCCGGCGGAGACCGGGGAGCTGGCGCCTCAGCGCCTCCAGACCCTCCCGGTCGACGAGGGGCGCGCCCGGCCAGTAAAAGAGAGCCAGGGGGAAAGCTACACACAGGCCCGCCTTGGCGAGAACGCCCACCACCGTCGGCTCGGCAAACACGGCGCCCACCGCTCCGAGCCCGACCGCGACGGCGGAGGCGATCCCCAGCGTCCGCCACTCGAGCGCGACGGGGTAGCTCCGCCCCGCGAACGCCAGCGACGAGCACGCCGCGACGAGGTACGCCAGGACGGTCGCGACCGCCGCCCCGACGATCCCGAAGGGAGGAATCAGCACCACGTTCGCGAGGACGTTCGCCAGCAGCCCCAGCCCAGTCGAGGTCGAGATGTGCGTCGTCTGCTTGACCAGGAACAGCGGGAGCATAAAGAACTGGTTCGCCGCGTGGAACACGTGGGCCACCACCACCAGCTGCAAGATCACGACGGCCCCGCCGTACGCGGGCGTGGCCACGACGGCGATGATCTCGGGGGCGAACACGAACAGGCCCAGCGAGATGAACAGGATGAGGACGAAGATGGCCGTGAACGTCGTCGCGTAGGTCCGGGGCCCGCGCTCGGTCTCGCCGGTCCGGAAAAACTGGGCCAGCCACGCATTCGAGATCGAGATGCTCACGATCGTCAGCAGCGTCCCCAGCTGGTAGCCGATGCCGTAGACGCCGAGCGCGGCCAGGCTCACCGTCGACTCCAGGATGAGCCGGTCGACGAACGTGATCCCCCAGATCGACAGGAGGTGGGGCACGAGCACGACGGAGTAGCCCAGCGACTCGCGCAGGCGCGTGAACCGGGGCCGCCACCCGGCCGGCGCGTTGATGACCACGCCGGCCACGACCGCCCACGCGGCGTAGCCGCCGACCTGGCCCCACAGGACGCCGGCCACGCCCATCCCCTCGACGGCCACCAGCCAGAGCACGGCGCCCGTGATGGTGAGCACCTGGGCGACGGAGAACGCGGTGTGGGCCCCGGGCTGCTGGCGGACGATGTAGCGCATCAGCGGGATCGTCGCGCTCCCCTGCAGCGCCGCGATCGCGATCGACAGCACGAGGTACGACGGCGCGATCTGCGAGCCGACGACCTGGCTCCAGGCCGGGACCGTCCCGATCAGCACGGCCGACAGGACGACGGCGACGCCGGTCACGACCCACCAGATGCCGGCCGTGAACCGGTCGGCCTCGCGCTCGTCCGCGAAGTCGACGTAGTACCGCTTGATGGCCTGGCCCAGCCCCAGCGGGTACACCCGGGCGAGGGCGTACGAGACGGCCTGCAAAAACACGACGGTCCCGACCTCGGCCTGCGTCAGGTAGCGGACGTAGAACGGGACCAGGAGGAACTTGGCCAGGTTCGTCGCCAGCGCTCCGGCCACGTAGACCAGCGACGCGCTCCCCAGCCGCTTGCCCCACCGCCTCTGCCCACCTGCGGACGAGTCGGTCGGCTCGGTCGCGCTCACGGCGTCGCGCTCGGCCGCGCCGACGGCGCCCGACCGGGCTCGCGGACGGCCCGCCAGCCCGGACGGGGCCGGCCGAGCCAGTCCTCGACGAACGCGATGTCGGCCTCGAACCGGGGGACCAGCTCGGCCCGGAGGTCGGCCGCGAGCGGCGGGTACTCGATGGGCGTCGAGAGGCGGCGCTCGATCCCGCGCTGCGTCCGGCCGAGCGCCTGGCGGGCGCCGTGCGGCAGCCGGGCGCCGACCGTGGCCCGGGCCCGGTCCGCCAGTCGTCGGAGCCACGGGTAGCGCGGCATCCGCTGCCGGTTGAACCGCCGGCCCAGCGCCCGGGGCCGGAACGCCGGGTCGACGCCGACGAAGGCGAAGACCTCGGTGAGCACCCGCTCCGGCTCGTCGTCCAGGTCCTCCTTGGCGAGCAGCAGGATCTGGTCCCGGTCGAAGTGCTCCAGGAAGCGCTCGACGTGGGCCCGGTAATGGCTCGTCGACTCGTAGTACCGGACGCGGGGGTGGTCGTCGGCGACGAGCGCGCGGAACTCGCCCCAGTCCCAGCCGGCCTTCCGCTCCTGCCAGTAGTGCGAGTACATCCGGTCGACCGGGTCCCTCACCATCACGATCAGCCGGGCGTCGGGCGCGTGGGCCCGGATGAGCGCGGGCGCGTCCGGCGCGACGAAGTAGACCGTCGACGCCTCGCCGAGCACGGCGCCGGGCGGCGCGTCGCGCCACAGCTCGCGGTACCAGTCGGGCCCCCGGTCGTAGGTGCCCGACCGCGGGATCGACGTGTCGACGACGCCCCGCTCCAGCCCTCCCTCCTCGCGCGTGAAGAACCGGGGTTCCTTGATGTAGGTCATCCCCACGCCCGGGTGGGCGTCGAGCAGGTGCCACAGCGCGGTCGTCCCGCACTTGGCCGCGCCGGCGATGAGGAAGTCAGGCGTGGCCACCGGGGTGCGGCGGGTTCGGGCCGCGCGAGTTGAGGAACACGTCGGCCCCAGCCGCGAGCGCGCCGGCGTCGTAGCCCGCGTGGTCGGTCACCAGCACGACGGCGTCGGCCGCGCGGACGGCGGCGTCGAGGTCGGGGACCGACGCGAGGTCGAGGCGGTTGTGGCGGAGCGTCGGCACGTGGGGGTCATGGTACTGGACGTCCGCCCCCTTCTCGTCTAGGAGCGCCAGAATGTCAAGCGCCGGCGACTCCCGGAGGTCGGAAACGTCGGGCTTGTACGCGACGCCGAGCACGAGGACCGTGCTCCCGCGGACGGCCTTGCCCCGCTCGTTGAGCGCGTCCTGGACCTTGCGGAGCCAGAACCTCGGCATCCCGGTGTTGACCTCGCTGGCGAGCTCGATAAAGCGGGCCGTGTAGTCCAAGCCCCGGAGCTTCCACGAGAGGTAGTGCGGGTCGACGGGCAGGCAGTGGCCGCCGAGCCCCGGCCCGGGCGTGAACCGCATGAACCCGAACGGCTTCGTCGCCGCCGCCTCGATGACCTCCCAGGCGTCGAGCCCCAGCCGGTCGCACATGAGCAGGAGCTCGTTCGCCAGCCCGATGTTGACCGCGCGGAAGGTGTTCTCGAAGATCTTCGTGAGCTCGGCCACCTCGGGCGAGCTCACCGGGACGACCGTCTCGACGGCCGCGTCGTAGAGCGCGACGCCGACCTCGAGGCAGGCCGGCGTCATGCCGCCCATCACCTTGGGCGTCGTCCGCGTGGTCCAGTCGGTCCGGCCGGGGTCGACGCGCTCGGGCGAGAACACGACGAAGGCGTCGACGCCGATGGTGAGGCCGCGCTCTTCCAGCAGCGGGGCGAGCACCTCGCGCGTCGTGCCGGGGTACGTCGTGCTCTCCAGGACCACGAGCTGGCCCGGCCGCACGCGGGCGGCGACGGCCTCGGACGCCGCGAGCACGTGCGAGAGGTCGGGGTCGCGCGTCTTGCGGAGCGGCGTCGGGACGCAGATCGAGATCGCGTCGACGGTCGCCAGGACGTCGGGGTCGGTCGTGACCTCGAACCCGGCCGCGAGGGCTCGCGCGAGCGCGGCGTCGCTGACGTCCTCGACGTGCGACGCGCCGGCCGCGAGCGCCGCCACGCGGACCGCGCTGATGTCGAGCCCGACCACGCCGAACCCGGCCTCGACAAACGCGACCGCCAGCGGGAGCCCGACGTAGCCCATCCCCACGACGGCGACCGTCGCTTGGCGTGTCTGGATCCGGTCGAGCAGCGTCTCGTGGGGCGTCACGGGCGCTCAGCCAAGGCGGCGACGTAGGCGCCGTAGGCGTTGGGCGCGAGCGCCCGGCCGAGCGCGGCGAGCTCGTCGCGGCTGATGAACCCCTGGCGGTAGGCGACCTCCTCGGGGCACGCGATCATCAGCCCCTGTCGGGCCTGGATCGAGTGGACGAACGCGGAGGCGTCGAGCAGCGACTCATGCGTCCCGGCGTCGAGCCAGGCCACGCCCCGGTCGAACACCTCGACCGAGAGCGTGCCGGCGTCGAGGTAGTGCCGGTTGACGTCGGTGATCTCGAGCTCACCGCGGGCCGACGGCGTCAGGCCGGCGGCCACGTCCACCACGTCCGGCCCATAGGCGTAGAGCCCGACGACGGCCAGGTTCGACGTTGGCACGGCCGGCTTCTCTTCGATGGTCACGGCCTCCCCCCTCTCGTTCAGCTCGACGACGCCGTAGCGCTCGGGGTCGCGGACGGGCGTCGCGAAGATCGACGCGCCCTCGGTCCGCGACGCGGCGCGTTGGAGCAGGGCCGAGAGCCCGCTCCCGTAGAGCACGTTGTCGCCCAGGATCAGCATGGCCGGGGCCCCGTCGAGCCAGTCGCGCCCGACGCGGAAGGCGTCGGCGAGCCCGCGGGGCCGGTCCTGCTCGGCGTAGGACAGGGAGAGCCCCCAGCTCGCGCCGTCACCGAGGAGCTGGCGGAAGGCCGGGAGCGCGTCGGGCGTCGAGATGACCAGGATCTCGCGGACGCCGGCCAGCATCAGCGTGCTCAGCGGGTAGTAGACCATCGGCTTGTCGTAGACCGGGAGCATCTGCTTGCTCACGGCCAGCGTCGCCGGGTGGAGCCGCGTGCCGTGCCCGCCGGCCAAGAGGATCCCTTTCATGAGGCCTCGGTGGGGAGGACGGCGGCCACCCAGTCCTGGTGGCCGAGGTACCAATCGACGGTCGCCTCCAGGCCCGACCGGAGCGATTGCCCGGGCGCCCAGCCGAGCCCCTCGATCTTGGCCGTGTCGACGGCATAGCGGCGGTCGTGGCCGGGCCGGTCGGTCACGAACTCGACGAGGTCGGCGTGGGGCGCCCCCTCCGGCCGGCGGTCGTCCATCACCGCGCACAGCGCGCGGACGAGCGCCAAGTTGTCGACCTCCGCGTTCCCCCCGACGTTGTACGTCTCCCCCACCGCCCCGCGCTCGACCACGGCCCAGATCGCGTCGCAGTGGTCGCCCACGAAGAGCCAGTCGCGGACGTTGCCGCCGTCGCCGTAGACCGGGATCGGCTCGCCGTCGAGGGCCCGCTGGATCACGACCGGGATCAGCTTCTCGGGGTACTGGCGCGGCCCGTAGTTGTTGGAGCAGTTCGTGATCGTGACCGGCAGCCCGTACGTCCGGGCGTACGCGCGGACCAGGTGGTCGGACCCGGCCTTCGACGCCGAGTACGGCGACGACGGCGCGTAGGGCGTTTGCTCGGTGAACGCGGGGTCGTCGGGCCCGAGGTCGCCGTAGACCTCGTCGGTCGAGACGTGGTGGAACCGGACGCCGGCGGCGTCGGCCCACGCCGCCCGGGAGGCGTCGAGGAGGGTCTGGGTCCCCAGCACGTTCGTCTCGACGAACGCGGCCGGTCCCGTGATCGACCGGTCGACGTGGGACTCGGCCGCGAGGTGGACGACGAGGCCGACGGCGTGCTCGTCCAACAGCTGACGCACCAAGGCGCCGTCGCGGATGTCGCCCTCGACGAACACGTGGCGGTCCGGGTCGAGCCCGTCGAGGTTCGCCGTCGAGCCCGCGTACGTCAGCGCGTCGAGCGTCACGACGCGGGCGCCCGGCCGGCGCGCCAGCGCCGACCGCACGAAGGCCGACCCGATAAAGCCGGCGCCGCCCGTGACCAGGATTCCCGACAACGGCTCGGCCATCAGTCGACGTCGAGGAGCCGCAGGAACTGAACGACGGCGATGACGCCCGACGTCACGATGCCGGCGACGGCGAACGTGTCCCGGTTCGTCCAGCCCCCGCGGACGCGCGTCTCGACCTCGATCACGTCGCCGTCTTCGAGCGCCGGCGCGGGGCCCGAGAGGAAGGCCGCCAGCGGCTCCTGGTACGCCGGGCCCGTATCGGCGCCGCGGTAGATGCGGACGGTCGTCTCCCTGCTCTCGTTGTCGCGGAGCGGCTGGAGCTCGGGCCCGCCGGCGAGCGCGAGCGCGTCGCGGGCCGAGAACGACGGGCCGACCTCGTAGGTCCCAGGCCGGCCGACGCCGCCCAAAACGGCCACGCGCCGGGCGGCCACCGCCTCGACCTCGACCACGTCGCCGTAGCGGAGGCCCGGCGGGGCCGGGTCGCTCAGAAACGTCGCCAGAGGCGCCTGGTACACCGCCGCCGTCTCGCCGGCCCGGTACAGGCGGAGGACCGTCTCCGGGTCGCCGTCGAGCGGGTCCCGCTCGCTCGACACGCCGGCGAGCGTGAGCACGCCGCCCAGGTCGAAGTCCGGCCCGACGTCGTAGACGCCCGGCCGGAGCACGCGGCCCCACACGTGGACCCGGGTCGTCGGCTGGCCGGGCTGGGCGTTGAAGTAGTACCCGCCCGCGCTGGCCTGGCGGCCCTCGATCAGGCCCAAGACGCCGCGCTCGGGCGCCGGCTGGGCCGACGCGGACGCGGACAGGAGGACGGCGAGAACGGCGAGGGCGCGCATACAAGGGGGGGCCGGACGGCCCGCAGACTAAAGAGGACGAGCGGTCGGCGAATCCAGGATCCGACGATCTTCTCGTGGATCGGGCGCGAGGAGAGGGTCAGGGCGAGCGCACACTACGGCGCGGCCTCGGTGTCGCCTGGCAGACCCCCTCTCCGGGCGCCCGTCGCTCCGCTCAGGAGCGGCCGGCCTGTCCGCCTTGGAGGGGTCGCTACTCTCGGTCGACTCTACAAACAAGATGAGCCATCCTCGCGCAGGCGGGCACCCACGCAGCGTCCAGCCGGCGGGCCGGACCGTATGGGTCCCCGCCTACGCGGGGATGACTCTTGTTTTTTGTTATTCGGTTTGAGCACCGGCTAGGACTCCGCATCCCTGACCCTCCAACGGGGACAGCTTCGAGATCCGGAAGCGCCAGCGATCTGCCGGGGCTGGAAAGGAGCGTCCGCTCGCCGTGGTCGACGGCGAACGCGCTAGGCCCGGGCGTCGGCCTGCTCGCCGTAGCCGTAGGCGCTGCCGCTGGCGTCGCCGTAGCGGTAGGCGTACTTGTAGCGGTAGCCGTAGGTCTGGCGGACGTCGAAGGCGTTGAGGACGAGGCCGCTCGGGGTCGTCCCGACGTCGGCGAGCGCCGCGACGGCCGAGGCCAGCTCGTAGTCCTTCGTCTGGCCCGACCGCGCGATGAGCAGCGTCGCGTCGCACTGGGTCGAGAGCAGGACGGCGTCGGTCGCCGCGAGCACCGGCGGGGCGTCGAAGATGACGACGTCGAACTTGGCCCGCATGTCGGCGATGAGCTCCCGCATCCGGCGCGAGCCGATAAGCTCGGACGGGTTCGGCGCGAGCGAGCCGGCCGGCAACACGTAGAGGTCGTCGGCGAGCCGGTCGAGCGCGTCGAGGTCGAGCGGGTCGGTCGAGAACAGCTCCTGGACCAGGCCCGGCTCGCGCGGGAGCCCGAGCTTGGCGTGGACGGTCGGCCGGCGGAGGTCGGCGTCGACCAGGAGCACGCGGCGGCCGGCCTGGGCGAACACGACGGCCAGGTTCGTCGACGTCACCGACTTGCCCTCGCCCGGGCTCGAGCTCGTCACCAGGATGGTCTGGACGACCACGTCGGGCCGGCTAAACTGGATGTTGGTCCGGAGCGCCCGGTACGCCTCGCTCGCCGTCGCCATCGGGTTCAGGAGCGACACCACGTGCGTGTCGACCTGGCGCCCGTTGACCTCGGCCGTCTCGGCGCCGCCGTACTCGCGCTCGATGAGGGCCTCGGTCGTCGGGACCGTCCCGATGACGGCGTGGCCGAGCTTGACCAGGTCGTCCGGCGTGTGGACCCGGTGGTCCAGTCGGACCTTCCCGACGGCCAGCAGCGACCCGAACACCAGGCCGCACAGGAGGGCGAGGATCGTGTTCCGGACGCGGAGCGGCGAGAACGGGGCGGTCGCCGCGAACGCCGGGCGGATCACGCGGGCGTAGCCCAACTGCGACTGCTCGGCGACCCGGGCCTGCTGGAGGTTCTGCTCGAGGGCCCCGTAGAGCGTCTCGGCCGCCTGCCGCTCGCGTTCGAGCTGGGCCAGCTCGATCGACTGGGCCGGCACGTTCGACAGCTCGCCCTCGTACTGGCCGAGCCGGCTCGTGAGCTGGCGGACCTCGGCCTCGAGCCCGCGCACGGCCACGCGGGCGGCCGAGACCTGGGCCCGCAAGTCGGCGGCGCGGACGAAGCCGGCCCGCTGGTCGTCCGGGCTCGACCCCGACGCGAGCGACTGGGCCGAGAGCTCGCGGGCGATCCGCTCCTGCTCGGCCTCGACCCGGCGGAGCTCGGCCTGGATCCGGGCGACGGCCTGGGGCGGGTTCGGGTCGGTCCGGAGCGACGGGGTCTGGCGGTAGTACGGCTCGAGCTCGGCGCGGAGCCCCTGGATCTTGGTCCGGGCCGCCGCGAGCTCGCTGTCGAGGTTCGACGAGAGCCGCGCGCCGAGCTGGCCTTCGAGCCGGGCGAGCTCGCCCTGCAACGCCGAGAGCTCGGCCCGCTTCGTCTGGAGGTTCACCGAGGCCTGGTCGCGGCGGGCGTCGAGCGTCGCGATCTGGTCGACGAGCCGCGACGTCTCCTCTTCGAGCGCGACGGCGCCCTCCTGCAACATGTAGGACTCGACGGCCGCGTCGGTTTGCTCAAGCCGCTCGTTCTGGGTCGACACCTGGGCCTCCAAGAACTCGCGCGAGGCCGACGCGCCGGACCGGCTCTGGTCCTGGGTGAGCTGGGCGAAGGCCTCGGCGTAGGCGTTCGCGATCAGCTCGGCCTCCCGGGGGTCCGTGCTGACGGCGTTGACGCGGATGGCGTCGGCCCCGCCGGTCTCCATCGTCGCGTTGATGGCGTCCTTCTGGAGCCGGAAGGCGACCTCCTCGACCGTCAGCGGGGTCGAGGGGTCGTCGGCCTCCAGGATCGGGAGCGGCCGGTCGGTCCCGGGCACGGTGCCGGCCTCGACGAGCCGGGCGGCGACGGTCTCGGCCAGCGGCATCGACTGGTCGAGGACCAGGAGCTCGTTGCTCAGATTCCGCTCCTGCTTCCAGAGCCCGGTCGGCCCGGCCTCCGGGAGCACGTCGGCCAGGTCCGTGTCGGTCTTGTCGACGAGCAGGATGGCGTACGACCGGTACGTCGACGGGCTCAGGAGCGAGACGACCAGGACCGGGACCGTCAGCGCGAGCGCGGTCGCCAGGATGAGCCACTTGCCCCGGAGCAAGATGTCGAGGAGGGCCCGGAGGTCGAACCCGTCTTGGTCGCCGTAGTAGAACGGCTCCTCGCCGCGGTAGGGCGCGCCCGGAGCGCCGCGGTCGGCCGGGGTCGAGTAAGGGGTCTCGTTCATTGCGGAGGGGGTCCAGAGGGGAAGGGCCACGGCGAATATAGGTCGGCCGGCCCCAGACGATAGTAGACCAGCGACGCCCGGATGCGGCGCCGACTACCTTCATCTTCTTGCGTTTCTGGCTCCGCCGTGATCCTCGCCGTCCTCTCCGACATCCACGCGAACCTGCCCGCGCTCCGAGCCGCGGTGGCCGCCGCCGAGGCCCGGGGCGCCGATGAGCTCGTCAACTTGGGCGACGTCGTCGGGTACGGGCCCTCGCCGGTCGAGTGCCTCGACGTGGTCCGGGCCGAGTTCGCGGTCAACGTGCTCGGCAACCACGACGCGGCCGTGGCCGGGGCCGACGACCCCGCGCTCCCGCCCGACGGCCAGGCGGCGGTCGCCCTCCACCGGGCGCTCTTAGACGACGACCGGCGGGCGTGGCTCGCGTCGCTCCCGCTCGTCGTCGAGCGGCACCACGCCACGTTCGCGCACGCGGCGCCGCTCCAGCCCGAGCGGTGGCCCCGGCTCGAGTCGGCTCGGGACGCCCGGCGCCAGTTCGGCGCGTTCGAGACCGACGTCTGCTTCGTCGGCCACTCGCACCGCCAGGCCATCGTGGCCGACACGCTCGGCGTGTTCCGCGTCCGCCGCGGCCACCGGTTCCTCGTCGACGTCGGGAGCGTCGGCCAGCCCCGGGACCACGACCCGCGCCTGGGGCTCGCCCTGTTCGACACGGAGGCGTTCTCGGTCGAGCTCGTGCGCGAGCACTACGACCACGCCCAGACCGTCGCCGAGATCGCCCGCGTGGGGCTGCCCCGCGACCTGGGCGACCGCCTAGGCGTCGGGCTCTGACGCGGAGTGAGGAGTGTAGTTGTTTGGGAGTGGCGAGAGCCGCCCCCCTCCACCCGCACTCCCACACCCACACACTCTGGCAGCCCCTACGCCACCTCGGGCTGGACGTGGGCGATGGCGAGGTCGGACGTGACCATCTCGGCCGCGAGCTGCTCGACCGTAACCGTCGGCGTCCAGCCCAGCTCGCGCTCGGCCTTGCCCGGGTCGCCCAGGAGCTGCTCGACCTCGGTCGGCCGGTAGTAGCGGGGGTCGACGCGGACGACGGCCGCGCCGGTGTCCTCGCGGACCCCGACCTCCTCGTCGTCGTCGCCCTCCCACCGGAGCGCGATGTCGGCCGCCTTGAAGGCGAGCTCGCAGAAGTGGCGGACCGTCGTCATGTGGCCGGTCGCGAGCACCCAGTCGTCGGGCGTCTCGTGCTGCATGATCCGCCACATGCCCTCGACGTAGTCGCGGGCGTGGCCCCAGTCGCGCTGGGCGTCGAGGTTGCCGAGGTAGACGGCGTCCTGGAGCCCGAGCGAGATCCGGGCCGCCGCCCGCGTGATCTTGCGCGTCACGAACGTCTCGCCGCGCCGGGGCGACTCGTGGTTGAACAGGATCCCGTTCGTGGCGAAGATGCCGTAGGCCTCGCGGTAGTTGACCGTGATCCAGTAGGCGTAGAGCTTGGCCACGCCGTAGGGCGAGCGCGGGTAGAACGGCGTCGTCTCGGACTGCGGCACCTCCTGGACCTTCCCGTAGAGCTCGCTCGTCGACGCCTGATAGAACTTGGTCGTGCCCTCGAGCCCCAGGATCCGGATGGCCTCGAGCAGCCGCAACGTCCCGATCGCGTCCGAGTTGGCCGTGTACTCGGGCGTCTCGAAGCTGACGGCGACGTGGCTCTGGGCCGCCAGGTTGTAGATCTCGTCGGGCTGGACCTCCTGGACGATCCGGATCAGGTTCGTCGAGTCCGTCAGGTCGCCGTAGTGGAGCCGGAACCGGACGTCGGTCTCGTGGGGGTCCTGGTAGAGGTGGTTGACCCGCTCGGTGTTGAACGAGCTCGCGCGGCGCTTGAGGCCGTGGACCTCGTAGCCCTTGGCGAGCAGGAGCTCGGCGAGGTAGGACCCGTCTTGGCCGGTCACGCCGGTGATGAGGGCGCGGGGGCGGGGCGAATCGGACATCAAGCGGGGGCCTCGGTCGAGGCGGTGGATTCGAGGTACCAGTCGGTAGTGGCGGCCACGCCGTCGCGCAGGCCGATGGAGGCCGTCCAGCCGAGCCCGCGCAGGCGGCTCACGTCCAAGAGCTTGCGGGGCGTCCCGTCGGGCTTGGTCGTGTCCCACTCGATCGCGCTCTCGGCGCCGACCACGTCGCGGATGAGCTCGGCCAGCTCGCGGATCGACAGGTCGTGGCCCACACCCACGTTGAGGAGGCCGTCGGGCGCGGCGGCGCGCATCGCGTCTTGGTCGAGACGGAGGGCGAAGGCGACGGCGTCGGCCAGATCGTCGGCGTGCAAGAACTCGCGCCGGGGCGAGCCGGTGCCCCAGAGCGTGACCGGCGCGTCCGTCCCGCCGGGCCCGGCGCCTTTGGCCTCCAAGAACCGCCGGATGAGCGCCGGAAGGACGTGGCTCGATTGCAGGTCGAAGTTGTCGCCCGGGCCGTAGAGGTTCGTCGGCATCAGGCTGATGACGTCGTCGCCGTGCTGGCGGTGGAGGGCCTCGGCGATCTCGATGCCGGCGATCTTGGCGACGGCGTAGGGCCGGTTGGTCGGTTCGAGCGGGCCGGTCAGGAGGTGCTCCTCCTTCATCGGCTGGGGCGCCTCGCGCGGGTAGATGCACGACGAGCCCAGGTTGACGACGCGGCCCCTCTCCCCGAGCCCGGCGTCGTGCGCCGCCATCAGCACCTGGTAGGCAATCGCCAGGTTGTCGCCGACGAAGTCGGCCGGGAAGTCGCGGTTGGCCAGGATCCCGCCGACCTTGGCCGCCGCGAGGACGACGTGCGTCGGCCGCTCGGCCTCGAAGAACTGGTGGACGGCGGCGCCGTCGCGCAGGTCGAGCTCGGCGCTCGTCCGCGTCACCATCTCGACGCCGTCGGCCTCCAGGCGACGGACGACGGCCGAGCCCACTAGGCCACGGTGCCCGGCGACGAACACGCGGGAGTCAGACGTAAGTGCGGGCATACTCGGGGGAACGGGGGGCCCTCCAAGCTACGCCGGGGCCCTTTCGGCGGAGAGCGTATCGGCCCGTCGCCGGTGAAGCTTGAGCGGACCTCGGCCGGCCGGCGGCCCGCGCCCCCCGTCCGGGCGCCCATCGCTCCGCTCAGGGGCGCTCGGACGGCCCCCCTTGAAGGGCAGGGCTGCTACGTTCTGCGAAACGAGTCAGACTCCTAAACGGAACGGCCGTCATTCCCGCGCACGCGGGGATCCATAGGGGGCCGCTCGCTGAGGCGCCGCTGCGGATGGGTCCCCGCGTGCGCGGGACCGCGAAGCGACGGCGCCAGCCAATGACGCCTGTTGTTTGTATGGTCGGCAAAGAACGTAGCAGCCCTGCCCTTCAAGGGGGCCAGCATTCCGAGCCTGGGAGCCCTTCGGCTCCGCTCAGGACAGGCTCCGCGACCGGCCGGAAGGCAGGGGGCCCGCTGGTACTGACGCTTCTGCTCCCGCACCACCGAGGAGCCACCGCGCGAGCCCGGCCAGCACGACCGCGCCGACCGTGATCGCCGCGAACCCGTTCCGGTACCCTCCCACGGCCGTGGCCGACGACGTCGCCAGCGCCGCCAGCGTGGCCGCCCCCACCAGCTGGCCGACGCTCAGGAAGATCGTCGAGAGCCCCTGGGCGACGGCCCGCTCGTCGGGCCCGGCCTCGGACAGCAGGATGTAGGCCAGCGACGAGCCCAGGATCCCCGACAGCCCCAGCCCGAGCACGACGGTCCCCACCAGGTGGACGGCCAGCGACGGGGCGGCGGCGACCGTCCCCATCCCCACGGCCACCAGCGCCATCGCGACGGTCACCACGGGCCGCGCGCCGACGCGGTCGAGCATCCGCCCGGCGACCGGCGCCCCGACCGTCACCCCGGCCACCAGCAGCAGCAACAGGTACGACGCCGTCGACCGGTCCACGCCGAACGCGGCCACCGCGTACGACGACAGCAGCACGAACGTCGCCTCGACCACGCCCGCGCCGACGGCTAGCGCGCACGCCGCCTGGACCGGCCGGCGGGCCACGAGCCCCGGCCGCAGGATCGGCGCGGGGGCCTGGCGCTCGACCCGGACCAGCACGCCGAGCAGCACCGCCGCCAGCACGAGCGGCCCCCACACCACGGGCTGGGCGAGCGCGTCGAGCGGCGCCGAGGCGTCGAGCCCGCTCAGCCCGACGACGAGCGCCGCCAGCAGGATCGTCAGCGTCGCCACGCCGGCGGCGTCGAACGGGCGGGGCACGGCGGCGCGCGACTCGGGCAGCGTCCGGGCGCTCAGGACGAAGACGAGGGCGGCCAACGGCAGCGACAGCGCGAACAGCCACCGCCAGCTCGCGACCGCCAGCAGGACCCCGCCAATCGCGGGACCGATCAGGAACGCGACCCCGAACACGGCGCCCAACAGCCCGACGGCCCGGCCCCGCCGCTCGGGCGGGTAGGCGTCGCCCACCACGGCCGTCGCGACGGGGAAGATGCCGGACGCGCCCAGACCCTGCACCACGCGCCCGGCCAGCAGGACGCCGAACGACGGCGCCAGCGCGACGACCGTGGTACCCGCCGCGAACACGGCGACGTCGACCAGGTAGACCCGTCGGCGGCCCACGCGGTCGGCCAGGGCGGCCATCACGGGGAGCCCGGCGAGGTTAGCGAGCACGAACGCGGTGAAGGTCCACGCGACGGCCCGCTCGGTCAGCCCGAACGCCTCGCGCAGCGCCGGCAGCGCCGGGCCGACGATGGCGATGTCGAGGGCCGCCAGCAGCGTCCCCAAGAAGAGGACGCCGAGCAGGCGCGGCGGAGCGGCGGAGTCGGTGGTCATGGTCCGAGGATCGGGGCCGGGACGCGCGGCGACCGCGAAGCGCGCTGGGAATCGGCTCCGATGTCGGGGGACCTCGTGCCGTCGACGGCCCCCACTGGCGACCACCTCGTACAGGCGCCGTGCATCGTGTCGCCGAGAGAACGAGAAGATCTCCGACCCCCGCTACTTGTCATCCTGAGCCTCCGAAGGACCTCGACGCGACGTCCCGAGCTGCCAGGACCGGCGACGACAGACCTGAGAGTTCGGGTCGAGACCCTTCACGTCCGTTCAGGATGACATGGATGAAAGCGGGCAGCGTGGAGCGACTCCCAGCTCCCCTACAGCGCCGCGAACGCCGACTGGAAGGCCTCGGCCGCTTGGGCCACGACGGCCGGCGTGTGGGCGCTCGACGTGAAGCACGCCTCGAACGGCGACGGCGGGAGGTAGACGCCGCGGTCGAGCAGAAGCCGGTGGAGCCGGGCGAACGCGGCCTTGTCACTCGTCGCCGCGCTGGCGTAGTCGGTGACGGGGCGGTCGTTCAGGAAGACCCCGAACATGGCCCCGACGGCGTCGGTCTGGACCGGCACGCCGGCCGCGTCGGCGGCCGACTGGATGGCGGCGGCCGTGTCGCGCGCGGCGTCGGCGGCGAGGCGCCAGGCGCCCGTCGCCTCGGCCTCTCGGAACAGGGCGAGCCCGGCGGCCATCGCGAGCGGGTTGCCGGAGAGCGTGCCGGCCTGGTACACCGGGCCCGACGGCGCCATCATCTCCAGGATGTCGGCCCGGCCGCCGTAGGCCCCGACCGGGAGCCCGCCGCCGATGACCTTGCCCAGGATCGTGACGTCGGGCGTGACGCCGAACAGGGCCTGGGCGCCGCCGGGGTGCACGCGGAAGCCGACCATCACCTCGTCGAAGACGAGCAGCGCGCCGTGCTCGCGCGTGATCTCGCGCAAGAGCTCGAGGAAGCCGTCGGCGGGACGGACGAGCCCCATGTTGCCGGCGATGGGCTCGACGAGCACCGCCGCGATGCGCTCGCCCTCCGCCCGGAACACCTCGCGGAGCGCAGCTTCGTTGTTGAACCCCACGACGAGCGTGTCGGCGGTGACGGCGGCCGGGACGCCGGGCGAGTCGGGCAGGCCGAGCGTGGCGACGCCGCTGCCGGCCTTGGCCAGCAGCAGGTCGGCGTGGCCGTGGTAGTGGCCCTCGAACTTGACCACCTTGTCGCGGCCGGTGAACGCGCGCGCGGCGCGGACGGCACTCATGGCCCCCTCGGTCCCCGAGTTGACGAACCGCAACCGCTCCATCGACGGGTAGATCGACCGGATCGTCTCCGCCAGCTCGACCTCGAGCGGGCTCGGCGCGCCGAAGCTCGACCCGCGCGCGGCCTGCTCGGCCACGGCGCGGACGACGGCCTCGGGCGCGTGGCCCAGCAGCAGCGGCCCGAACGACATCACGTAGTCGACGTAGCGGTTGCCGTCGACGTCGACGAGATAGGCCCCTTCCCCCCTCTCGATAAACCGGGGCACGCCCCCGACCGACTTGAAGGCGCGGACGGGCGACGAGACGCCGCCGGGCATCAGGGCCTGGGCCTCGGCGAAAAGCTGTTCGGAGCGAGTGGTGAGCGTCATCGGTCGAGAGAAGCGAGGAGAGCGTCGGCGGCGGCCTGGGCGTCCGCGACCACGTCGGGCAGGCCGACGCCGCGGAGCGAGGCGCCGGCGAGCGCGAGGCGGGGGTGTCGTTCGAGCGCGGCGTCGAGCGCCGCGAGCCGCTCCGGGTGGCCGAGTGTGTAGCGCGGCTGGACGTCGCGCCAGCGCTGAACGGCGGTCCAGGCGGGCTGGAGTGTGTGCATCCCGGGCCGCGGGTGCGTGAGCAAAGGGCCGGGGACGTGGACTCGGAGGTGGCCGAGGGCGACCTCAATCGCGGCCTGGTCGTCGCCGTCGAACGACGGGCGGAGGAAGACGCGGGCGAGGTCGTGGCCGGGCGGCGCGGTCCCGGCGTGCTTTTGGGAGAGCATCGTGACGGCCTGGACCGACCCGCCCTCCGCGCGCGGCACGAGCCAGCCGGAGGCGTCGGGTACGCGCAGCTTGTCGGACGGGAAGCCGACGACGACGGCCGTGACGCTGCCCATCGGGATCTGCTCGAGTGGGGCCGCGAGCGCGGCGTCGAGGTCCGCCAGCACGGCCGCGGCGGCGGGCGCGGGGAGCGCCACGAGCACGGCGTCGGCGCGGCGCTCGGCCCCGTCCGCCAGCCGCGCGCCCCGGGCGGTGACGGCGGCCACGGGCGCCCCGGTCTCGACGACCACGCCCCGCTCGCGGACGGCGTGCGCCAGCGCCTCGACGAGCGCGTCCATCCCGCCGACGGGACGGGCGAACGGGGAGCCGCCGGACGGCGCCGGGGCGCCGAGCTTGACCAGGCCGCCGGCCCGCTCGGCCGCGTGGAGGTGCGGGAGCGTGGCCCGGAGCGAGATCGCGTGGTCGGCGCCGTAGAGGCCGCCGAGGAGCGGCTCGACCAGCCCGTCCCACGCGCCCCGCCCGAAGCGGCGGACGGCGAACGCCTCTAGGCTCTCGTCGGCGTCGTCGCGGCGGGCCGGCACGAGGGGCTCGGCGGCGGCGCGGAGCCGGGCCGCGAGCGGCAGCGCGGGCGTCGCCAGCAGCGGCCCGAGCCGTCCGGGGACGAGCCCCGACAGCCCGGCCGGGAGCGGGTACAGCCCCCCCCTCCTCTGGATCAGCGCCCCGCCCGTCGGCGTCGCGGTCTCGACGCCCAGCCGCTCCGCCAGCTCCGCCGCCGCCGGCTTGCGGGTCAAGAACACGTCGGGCCCGACGTCGGCCACGAACCCGCCGTGCCGCAGCGTCTTTACCACGCCGCCCAACCGGCCCGACGCCTCGACGAGCCGGACACGCGCGCCGCCGTCGGCCAGCCGGAGCGCCGCCGCCAGCCCGGCCACGCCGCCGCCGAGGACGAGGACGTCGCTCGATCGGGGCAGGCTGTCGGTAGGCTCGGCGGTCATCGGTTCGCGCGGTGGTTCTGCTCGCGCCCCCCGTCCGCGTGCCCATCACGGAGCCTGTGCTGAGCCCAGCCGACGTGCTCAACGGGCGCCCGGACTGTCCCCCTAGCCGAGGGCAGGGCCGCTCCCTTCTGCGACGTCACTCGCCGGTTACCTCCTCCCAGTCGTCGTCCCCGCGAACGCGGGGACCCATAGGGGGCCGCTCGCTGAGACGGAGGGCCGTATGGATTCCCGCGTGCGCGGGAATGACGGCTGTTGTTGAGGGGTTCAGACGAGAACTGAACAGCCCTGCTAGCCGAGGGGGACAGCCTCTGCGACCCGGGAGCGGAGCGACCCGAGCGGAGGCGGGGGGTCTGGCCGAGCATCACGCCGAGACGCGGGCGTCGAGCGTGCCCTCGGGCATCGGCATCGACGGGGCGCCGGCGCTCGCGGCGCGGACGTCGGAGACGACCCAGCCGGCGTCGGCGGCCTGGCCCTCGACCAGCTCCGCCAGCAGCCGCACGAACCGGGGGTCGTCGTTGAGCGACGGCGGGCGGACGAGCGTCACGCCGTGCTCGCGCGCCGCCCGCTGCGCCTCGACGTCGATGTCGAACAGGATCTCGACGTGGTCGCTCACGAACCCGATGGCCAGGCTCACGACCTTGTCGACGCCGCGCGCGGCGAGCGCCGGGATGTGGTCTTCGAGCTGGGGCTGGAGCCACGGCTCCGGGCTCCGGCCCTCGCTTTGGTAGCTCCAGCTCCACTGGTCCTCCCGGAGCCCCGCGCGCTCGGCGATGAGCCGGGCCGTCGTCCACAACTGGTCCTGGTACGGGTCGCCCTGCGCGAGCACGCGGACCGGGAGGCTGTGCGCGCTCAGGACCACGTGGACGTCGTCGCGCTCGGCCTCGGGGAACTCCTCGATCCCGTGGCGCACGCGGTCGGCGAACGCCTCGATCAGCAAGTCCGCGTCGTAGTAGGCGTCGACGTAGCGGACCTCCATGTCGCCGCGGTACAGGTCGAGGCCGGCCCGGACCTTGGCCTGGTACTTCGCGATCGACATCGACGAGAAGTGCGGCGCCAGCACGATGGCGACCGCCCGCTCGATCCCGTCGTCCAACATCTGGCCGACGGTCTCTTCGATCCAGGGCGCCCAGTGGCGCATCCCGAGGTACGTCCGGAACCGCGCGGGCTCGCCGGGCGGGTCGAGGTGGGCCATCGCCCCGTCGACCTGGGCCTGCGTCAGCCCCAGGATGGGCGAGGCGCCGCCGATCGAGCGGTAGTTGTGGGTGATCTCGTCGAGCACGGCGCGCGTCGTCGGGCGGCCGTGGCGGATGTCGGAGAGGTAGCCCGGGATCTCGCCGAGCGACGCCGGGCCGCCGTAGGCCATGAAGAGGACGCCGATGGGGGGAGCTGTCTGGTCGGGAGTCATCGGTCTAGGGGGTCGGAAGTGGTATGCGGACTCGCAGCGGTTGGGCAGCGTGATACGTGACAAGTGATGCGTGAGGGTGCTCGCGAAGAATCACGCATCGCGTATCACGCACTACGTATCACGCATCATGCACTCGTCTTCTCGCGGACGTAGTCGGTGAGCCGCGCCACGGCGTCGGGCGGCGTGGCCGGGACGAGCCCGTGGCCGGTGTTGAACACGTAGCCCGTGGCCGGCGCCTCCGCGAGCACGCGGTCGGTCTGGGCCCGGAGCTCGCGCCAGGGCGCCTGCAAGAGGTACGGGTCGAGGTTGCCCTGGAGCGGCCGGCCGCCCGTCCGCTCCCTCGCCTCGACGAGCGACGGGCCCGCGTCGACCCCGATGGCGTCGCCGCCGGCCGCGGCCACGGCGTCGAGGTGGCCGGCCGTGCCCGTCGTGAAGTGGACGACCGGCCGGCCGGTCTTCTGGGCGATGGCGATGAGCTTCGAGGTGTACGGCGCCGCGTACCGCTCGTAGTCGGACCGCGAGAGCGCGCCGGCCCACGAGTCGAACACCTGGAGCGCGTCGGCGCCGGCCGTGGCCTGCTCGGTCAAAAAGCTGCCGGCGACGGTCACCAGCTTGTCCATCAGCCGGGCCCACGCGGCGGGCTCGGAGTACATGAACACGCGCGTCCGCTCGTACTTCTTCGACCCGCCGCCCTCGATGGCGTAGGCCGCGAGCGTGAACGGGGCGCCGGCGAACCCGAGGACCGGCGTCGCGTCGCCCAGCTCTCGCTTGACGAGCCGGATCGCCTCCGGCGTCCACGGCATCGTCTCGCCGGCCGGGGGCGTCGCCAGCAGGTCCACGTCTTTGGTGGAGCGGATCGGGTTCTCGATCACCGGCCCGACGCCGGGCTCGAAGTGGAGCCCCAGCCCCATCGTCTGCAACGGCGGCAACAGGTCCGAGTAAATCACGGCGGCGTCGAGGCCGAACCGGCGGATCGGCTGGAGCGTGATCTCGGCCGCGATCTCGGGCGTCTTGACCATCGTCAGGAAGTCGTGGTCCTTGCGGACGGCGCGGTACTCGGGGAGGTAGCGCCCGGCCTGGCGCATGAACCACACGGGCGTGGCGTCGACGGGCTTGCCCGCGAGGGCGTCGAGGAATCGGGACATGGGGGTCGATGCGTGATTCGTGATCCGTGACTCTCGACAAGGCGCCCTCGCGCATCACGAATCACGGATCTACTCCGCGTGTTGGAAGCGCGAGGGATGTTCTAGTGACCCGTCCCCTCATGGGCCAGCGCCCAGGCGTACGGCCCGGCGCTCTGCCACACGGCGCGGCCGACGAAGAAGGGGCCGAGGCGGTCGATGAACTCGGCCGTCTGGCGCGTCGCCCGCATCCGCTGGACGACGGCCGAGAGCGGGTGGAGCTCGCGCCCGACCAAGCCGGCGACGAAGTCGTTGTCGTTCGGGTCGAGCCCGTGGCACGCCAGCCGGACGTCGCGCGCCAGCCCGGCCCGGCCGAACGACCGGCCGATCCCGCCGTGCTCCATCAGCATCCGCCGCTGCTCCTCGCGCGGCTCGCGCTCGAACCGGCCGCTCCGCCGGAGCGGGTACCACACGGCCCACGGCCACGCCGGGTCGGTCATCGTCTGGACCGGCCGTGCCACGAGCGCGCCCAACAGGTCCTGTTCGTAGCCGATGGTGTACGTCCGCCCCAGCATCGTCAGCGCCGGGAGCGGCGTGAGCCCGGCGAAGGCCGGCGACATGTGGAGCGCGCGGCCGTCCTCGACGAAGAACGCGGGGTCCTCGTGGAACGTGACGACGGCCGCGCCGCGCGGGTCCTGGGCGCTCTGGTACACGACGCCGGCCACGCCCGCGGCCTGGGCGGCGTCGGCCAGCGGCGCCGGGTCGGAGCAGTCGGTGTAGGCCAGGAGCTGGACGAACAGGCGCCGGTCGAGCGACTGCGGCGCCCCGTCGGCGGTCTTGCCGCGCTCGGCGAGGTCGAGGCCGCCGCTGGCGTTGTCGTCCAAAGCGGACGGGGCCGGGCGGTCGGCGGGCTGGATGTCGAGGGCCATTTTCAGATTGGATTGAAAGCTGCGTACGCGGCGCTGGCGCGCGGGATCACGGGGCAGATGAACTGGCGGCGAGCTTCACCGAGAGTGTGCGGAGCGCAGGCGTGCGGGGGGCACTCGGTATGGGAAAACCGATTGACCGTACCTCGTACCCGGTACCGCGTACCCCGAACTCATTCCACCAGCCACCGTGCCGCCTGCGCCGCGTAGTACGTGACGACGAGGTCGGCGCCCGCCCGGCGGATGCTGGTGAGCGTTTCCAAGACCGCCCGGCGCTCGTCGATCCAGCCGCGCTCGGCGGCGGCCTTGAGCATGGCGTACTCGCCCGAGACGTGGTACGCGCCGAGCGGCCGGTCCGGGACCGCCTGGCGGACGTCGCGGATCACGTCGAGGGTTGCGACGGCCGGCTTGACCATCAGCAGGTCCGCCCCCTGCGCCACGTCGAGCGCCGCCTCGCGCACCGCCTCGCGGCGGTTGGCCGGGTCCATCTGGTGCGTCCGGCGGTCGCCGAAGACGGGCGCGCTGTCGGCGGCGTCGCGGAACGGGCCGTAAAAAGCGCTGGCGTACTTGACGGCGTAGCTGAAGATGCCGACGTGTGGGTACCCCGCCGCGTCGAGCCCGGCGCGGACCGCGCCCACCACCCCGTCGATCATCGACGACGGGGCCACCAGATCCGCCCCGGCGCGCGCGTGGCTGACGGCCGCGGCGACGTGGGCGGGCAGCGACGCCTCGAGCTCGAGCTCGCCGTCGGTGCCGAGCCAGCCGCAGTGGCCGTGGTCGGTGTACTCGCACAGGCACACGTCGGTGATCACCGCCAGCTCCGGCACCTCGGCCTTGAGCGCGCGCACGGCCCGCTGGACCGCCTCGGAGTCGTCGCTGGCGGCCGAGCCCTCGGCGTCCTTGTGCGCCGGGATCCCGAACAGCAGCACCCCACCGACGCCGAGCGCCGACGCCCGCTCGGCCTCCCGGACCGCCTCGTCGACCGAGAGCTGGAACACGCCGGGCATCGACGCGATCTCGTCTCGGACCCCCTCCCCCGCTTTCACGAACAGCGGCAGGACGAAGCTGGCCGGGTCCAGCCGCGTCTCGCGCACGAGCCGGCGGAGCGGCGCCGAGGCCCGCAACCGCATCGGGCGGTCTGGGCCGAAGGTGGGCGGAGGCAACAGGTCGATCATGTGCAGAGAGGTCGCTACGACGTCCCCTCTCCCCCCGGGAGAGGGACAGGGTGAGGGGGGCTCAGGACGTGGGCCTCGAGCGCGGCGAGCAGGCCTGGGACGGTGTGCGGCTCGGCGACGGCGGTGGCCGTCAGACCGAACGGCGCCAGCGCTTCGGCCGTCACGGGGCCGATGGCGACGAGCGCGACGCCCGCCAGTGCGGCGAGATCGGCCGGGCCGAGGAAGCCACGAGCGGTCGACGGCGACGTGAACGCGACGGCGTCGGGCCGCCGCGCCAGCGCCTCCGCGACCGCCGCCGGGTCGGCGCCGACGACGGTCCGGTAGGCGGTCACGTCGTCGACCACGGCCCCGCGGTTTTCCAAGCCGGTCGCAATCGCCTCGCGGCCGATGTGAGACCGGAGCAAGACGACGCGGTCGCCGTCGGCCAGCGGGAGGTCACGAACGAGCGCGTCGCCGACGAACCGGTCCGGCACGAAGTCGACCGGCGCCCCGCGCTCGCGGAGCGCCTCGGCCGTGCCCGACCCGACGGCGGCCACCCGGACACCGGCCGGCAGCCCACCCGCCGCGTCGATGGCGGCCCAGCCGAAGGCGACGCCGGTCGCGCTCGTGAACACGACCCAAGCCGCCCCGTCGAGCGACCGGGCGGCCCGCGCCAGAGGTCCGGGCTCGGCCGGCTCGAAGCGGATGGCGGGGACCAGGAGCGGCGTCGCGCCCCGCTCGCGGAGCCCGTCGAGGAAGCCGTCGGCCTGCTCTTCGGCGCGAGTGACGACGATGGTGCGGCCGGCGAGCGTCATGGCAGGAGCGCGGCGGCGCCGTCGGCCAAGGCTCGTGCGGCGGCCTCCGCTCCGAGCGAGGTGCCCGACGCGAGCGCGTCGGCCGGGTCGAACGGGCCGTCCACGCGCGTCTCGACCGTCCGCGTGCCGTCGACCGAGACGACGCGCGTGCGGAGGTGGAGTCGGTCGCCGTCGACGGTCCCGAGCGCGGCGATGGGCGCCGAGCACCCGCCGCCCAGGCCGGACAGGAACGCCCGCTCGGCCGTCACGGCGGCCCGCGTCTCGGGATGGTCAAGCGCGCCGACGAGCCGGGCGGCGTGGGACCCGGCGCGGACCTGGACGCCGAGCGCGGCCTGCCCCGGCGCTGGCAGCATCGTGTCGAGGTCGAGGACGGAGCGCGCGACGTCCCCAAGCCCCAGCCGGTCCAGGCCCGCCAGCGCCAGCACGCCCGCGTCGTAGTCGGCGCCCGCGATCTTGCGGACGCGGGTCTCGACGTTGCCGCGGATCGACCGGATCACCAGGTCGGGCCGGACGCGCAGCAACTGGGCGCCGCGGCGCAGGCTGCTCGTCCCGACCGTCGCGCCGGCGGGGAGGTCCGCCAGCGAGTGGCCGTCCGGACAGATCCAGGCGTCGCGGGCGTCGGCGCGAGCCGTGGTGGCCCCGAGCGCGAGACCGTCGGGGTCGGCCGTGGGGAGGTCTTTGAGCGAGTGGACGGCGAGGTCGATGGCGCCGTCGAGCAGGTCGCGCTCGAGCTCGAGCGTGAACAGGCCCTTCCCCCCGATCTCGGGGAGCGGCTGGTCGAGCGTCCGGTCGCCCTGGGTCACGAACGGGACGAGGGCGACGTCGAGGCCGGGCCACGCGGCGCGGAGCGCGTCGGCGACGTATTCGGCCTGCCACGTCGCCAGCCGCGACGTCCGGGTGCCCAGGCGCAGGGCGTCAGGCATCGTCGTCGAGGTGCAGGAGCCGGCGGAGCGCGGCGTCGTCGCCGGCGCCGGACCGGAGGGCCGTCGTCACGTCGTGGAGCAGGCGGGTGGTGAGCGTGCGCGAGAGGAGGTCGGGGTCGCTGCACGCCCCGGACCGGTCGGGGCCGCACGTCCGGTCGGCGCACTTGCCGCAGACGTAGTCGAGGGTGTCCTGGCGGATGGCCTCGGCGCGGCGCCGGAAGTCGGCCACGAGCTGCTCGCGGCCGAGCCCGGCGAGCGTCTCGCAGAGGTCGGCGAGCGCGGTCTCGATGGCGGCCTCGACCTCGGGCACGGCCGCCTGGCGCGCCGCCAGCCCGGCGTCGACGACGGCCCCCAGCGCGTCGACGTCGGCCAGCGTCACGCCCGGCAACCGGCCGACGGCGGCGTCGACGGTGCGGGGCACGCCCAAGTCGACCACGACCCGCTCGGCCCCGTCCGCCCAGGCCCAGGCCACCGTGGAGAGGTCGAGCGCCTGGCGGTCCGTCGCCGAGAACACGACGTCGGCGTCGGGCAGGACCTCCGCCAGCGCGTCCGGCCGGACGACGGCGAACCCGCGGTGGGCCGGGGCGTGGGCCGACACGAGCGTGACCGACGCCGCGTCGGCCTCGGCCAGCCGCCCGAGCAAGAGCCGCCCGATCTGGCCGGCCCCGATCACGACCACGTCGCGGCCCGCCAAGCTGCCCACGGCGTCGTCGGCCCACTGGACGGCGGCCGAGGCGGTCGACGCCGTTCCCCGGCCGAGGTCCGTCACGCGGCGGGCCCACTGCCCGGTCCGCACGGCCGCGTCGAAGGCGGCCCGCAAGGCGGGGTCGAGCACGCCGGCCGCCTCGGCCCCCGCTCGGGCCCGGCGGACCTGCCCCAGGATCTGGGCCTCCCCCAGCACGGCCGACTCCAAGCCCGCCGCGACCCGGAGCAGGTGGCGAAGCGCTGGTTCGCCCTGGGCCTGGCGGAGACCGTCGCGCGGCGCGTCCGGCCGAGCCGCTTCGAGTTGCCGTCGGCCCCACGCCAGCAGGGCCGTCGCCGGGCGGTCGCCCGAGACGAAGAGCTCGACCCGGAAGCACGTCGAGACCAGACACGCGCCGAGGCCGGCCTCGCGCGCGGCGCGGTAGAGGCGGTCGGCGTCGAGGTCGCCCAGCGCCCACGTCTCGCGGACGTCGACGGGGCAGCGGGCCCCGTCCAGCCAGATGGCGGCGACGGTGGGGGCGGTCATCGTTCGAGCGCGGGCGGCGCGTCGGACTCGTAGGCCGACGCGATCGTGAGCTGGACGTCGTTCATGAACCCGTTGACCCGGCGCATCAGTGCGATCTGGTCGGCCTGCGGCTGTTCTTCGAACCGCGGGTAGTACGCCGTCGACTCGGTGAGGACGTCGCGGAAGAACAGCGTCGCGCGCAGGGCCTCGGTCAGCGGCAGCCCGCGGTCCTTCATGTCGAGCGCGTAGCCCCACGCCAGCCGCCGGACCTCGGCGTCGCGCGCCTCGGGATCGCCCTGGTCGGCCACATGGCGGAGCAGGAGCCCGACAAGTTGTCGGCCGGTCTCACGGCGGTGCGACCGGTCGGCCCCCTCGAACGCCCGGTTCCAGGGCGCGTCGGCGTTCGACCGGACCTCGTAGCGGGTGTGGACGACGGCGTGCTCGGCCCAGGCCTGCCCCTCGGGGTCGGCGACGACGTGCGCCGGTGCCGACGGCTCTGGAGCGCCCCGCTCGCGGCGGAGCCGCTCGACGGCCTCGACCGGGATCCGGCGGTGGCCGCCGGCCGTCCGGACCTCCGGCAGCCGCCCGTCGTCGGTCCACCGCCGGACGGTCCCGACGTGGACGCCCAGGCGTTCGGCGGCGGCGCTGACGCTGAGCAGGAGGGGTCGGTCGGCCACAGGGAGGTTTGCGTAGGTTCCGAACCTAGCGCCGGTCCCGAGACCCGCCCGGTGAAGACAGAATGCGTCCGCCTCGGCCCGCCGGACCGACGACCGAACGCGGCGCTCGGACCGCGAGGCCGCGAGGTCGAGCTCCTGGCGCTCTCGGCCGCCGACGGCGAGAGGGCCTACCGCGTGGCGACCTACTTCGCCGTCGTCGGCGACGCCGAGGCCGCGCTCCAGTGGCTCCGCAAGGCGGTGCACCTCGGCAACCACAACGCCCCGTGGCTCACGGCCAGCCCGGACTGGGCCGCGCTCCGGGAGGGCGACCCCGAGGTCCGCCGGGTGCTCCGGGACCTGGCGGCGTCGCAGCCGGCGCTCCACGAGCGCTGGCGCCGCGTGCTCCCCCGGCTCTGACGCCGTTTGTGCCGTCGGCGTCATGGTGACGGCGACGTACCCGACCGGCAAACGGTCCGGACGGTGAACCTCGGTCGGGGTCGGCGGCTGGTTAGATTGCCGTTGCTTCCGACGCTCACGAATGCAGCACTCCATCGCGGGCATCCTCCGCACCTCCAACTATGGCCTCGACCTGTTCACGGCCGACGAGATCGCGGCCCTGGACCTGATCGACAAGAAGGGAAAGCCGTACCTCCACGATCCCATCCGAAGCAAGGACGTGCGAGCCAAGCCCGAGGAGATCGTCCGCCAGCTGTTCCTGCGCCAGTTGACCGGCCGCTACGGGTACCCCGCCGACCGGATCGGCGTCGAGAAGGCCGTGCGGATGGGCCGCGACACCTCGAAGTCGGCCGACGTCATCATCACCGACGCCGACGACCCGCAGGCGGCCTACGTGATCGTCGAGGTCAAGCGGCCGACCGAGAAGAAGGGGATCGAGCAGCTCAAGACCTACGCCAACGCCCAGGGCGCACCCCTCGCGGTGTGGACCAACGGGGCGACCATCCGCATCCTGCACCGCGAGCAGGCCAGCGGCAAGGCGGCGGGCTACGTCGGGCTCGACCGCTTGCCGCTGGCGACCGAGACCATCGACGACGTCCTCGACCGGACGCTGACCATCGACCAGCTGGCCCAGGAGAACCGGCTGGTGACGGAGCGGCTGACGCTGAAGTCGATCATCCTGGACCTGGAGAACCTCGTCCTCGCCAACTCGGGCGTGGACGCCTTCGAGGAGGTGTTCAAGCTGGTCTACGCCAAGCTCTACGACGAGTGGGCGGCGACGAACGAGCGGCGCGACCGGCTGGTCCACTTCCGTGTCGCCGGCACCGACAGCAAGACGGCCGAGCGCATCCGGGGACTGTTCGAGGCGGCGAAGGACAAGTGGCCGGGCATCTTCCTGGACGGCGAGACGATCAACCTGACGCCGGGCCAGCTCAAGACGGCCGTCTCGTTTTTGCAGGGGATCAAGCTGTTCAACTCGAACCTCCAGGTGATCGACGAGGCGTTCGAGTACCTGACCGTCGCCGTGGCCAAGGGGTCGAAGGGCCAGTACTTCACGCCGCGCCACGTGATCGACATGGCGGTGATGATGACCGACCCGCAGCGGAACGAGACCGTGATCGATACCGCCGCCGGCTCGTGCGGGTTCACGGTCCACGCCCTCTTTCACGTCTGGGGCGACGAGTTCACGGCCGAGGGTCCCAAGCCGTGGCAGGTCGAGTACGCCCGCGAGAAGGTCTACGCGCTCGACTTCGACGCCCGCTCGGTCAAGGTGGCGCGGGCGCTCAACCTGATCGCGGGCGACGGCAAGACCAACGTCTACCGTGCCAACACGTTGGACCCGCGCGAGTGGGACGAGGACACGCGCGTCGGGATGAAGCGCCGGCTCCGCAAGATGGGCTCGGCCGGCGAGACGCGGGAGAACGCCGAGGCCATGCGCTTCTTCGACTTCGACGTGTTGCTCGCCAATCCGCCCTTCGCCGGCGACCTCACCGACGCCCGCATCTTGCGCCAGTACGACCTCGCGCGCAAGGTCGAGGCCGTGGACCCCGAGACGCTGGCGGACGACCCGGACGCCTTCGAGGAGTACCAGCGTAGCCCGTTCGCCCGCTACCGCGACAAGCCGGGCAAGTGGGACTCGAAGCAGCCGCGCGACGTGCTGTTTATCGAGCGCAACCTGGACTTCCTCGCGCCCGGCGGACGGATGGCCGTCGTGCTCCCCCAAGGCCGGTTCAACAACGTCACCGACGGCTACCTCCGGGCCTGGATCGGGGCGCACGCCCGGATCGTGGCCGTCGTGGGCCTGGACGTGGACACGTTCAAGCCGCACACGGGCACCAAGACGAGCGTGCTCGTGCTCCAGAAATGGAACGAGGACCCAGAGAGCGACACCTACAACCCGCGCCGCGACGACTACCCGATCTTTTTCGCCACCTCCGAGGTGTCGGGCAAGAACAGCCGCGGCGACTACGTGCACCTCATCGACCCCGAGGACGGCGGGCTGCTCCTGGACCTGGAGGGCCACCCCATCGTGGACCACGATCTGTTCGACGTGCGCGGCGTGCTCCGGGGCCAGATGGCGCGGCAGCGCGTGCAGCTGGCGGACAACCCGGCGGCGCTGGCGGCGGCCGAGGCCCGATACAAGCGGCTCGTCACGATCCTGCCCAACCGGGAGACGATTGCCGAGGCGTTCGCCGACTTCGCCCGCCAGCAGGGCTTGTCGTTTGCCCCGGAGGCGGACTGACCGATGGCCGTCTGGAGCGTCGTCCCGTTCTCCCGTTTTGCTGATGCTGATCGGCTGGACGCAGAGTATTTCCAGCCGGTCTACGAAGATCTGGCGACTCGGATTGAGACTCTGTCTCACCCGGTGGAGGAGTTGGGAGACCTCGTGACGAGCGGCTACCGGGTCGTGTACGAGAACACAACTATTCTGGATGAGCCGTTCGATCCGACCAAGCACGTCCGCTTTCTCCAATCCGCGAACATCCCGAACTGGTCTCCATCGATTGACACGGAGAGCATGGGATGGGTCAGCCGGTCGGATTGGGAGCGGTACCCCAAGGGCCGTATCAAGCCCGGCGAGCTTCTAATAGAGGTGAAAGGGAAGGCGGAGAAGGTCGTTCAAGTGCCCGATGACTTCGACGTAGAAGCACTCGCGACAGGGACCCTGTTCAAGTTGAGTCTGAACACGTCCCGAGTGGAGCCGGCCTACGTGCTTGCTTATCTCCTCAGCGATGTCGGGCGGCGCCTTCGGGATCGGCTCAAGTCGAACATCATGGTGCCGTACATCAACAAGGACGGACTGTACGGTATCCCGATTGTCCTGCCGCCCCGCAGCGTTCAGGAGGTCGTCGCCGATTCATGTCGCCAGTCATCAGCGCTCCGAGACCAGGCTAAACAACGCTACGCCGACGCCGAGGCGCTGCTGGCGGACGCGCTCGGGCTGGCCGGGCTCACGCTCCCGACGCCCAAGACCTACACGGCGATGTTCAGCGACGCCGCCGCCGCCGAGCGCTTGGACGCGGGCTACTTCCACCCCGAGAAGCGGGCCATGCTCGCCCACCTCGGCCGCGACGGCGCCCAACCGCTGAGCGCCTACGTCCGCTCCGTCCGCAAGATGGTGACTCCGTCGAAGTGCGACCCGGACGCAGCGGTCCGCAACTTCGACCTGCCCGACGCGCTCCGCTTCCACCTCAGCGACGACGTGCCGGCGACGACGTTCGGGGAGCTGGGCAGCACCAAAAAGGCCATGCGGCCCGGCGACGTGGCCGTCTCGCGCCTGCGGTTCTATCTCAAAGAGGTCGCCGTCGTCCGCACCGCGTCCGGGTTGCCCGTCGTCGGGTCGAGCGAGTTCTACGTGCTCCGTCCGGTCGCGGGCGCCGGCCTGCGCGCCGAGGCCGTCGTCGTGCTGCTCCGGTCGGAGGCTGTCCAGTCGATCCTGAAGTGGTGCCAGAACGGCTCGGCGCACCCCCGCTTCGACGAGCGCGACCTGCTGAGCATCCCGGTACCGCCGGCGCTGCTCGACGTGCAGGACGAGATCGCCGACCTGCTCAGCCAGTCCATCGAGCTAGAGCGCGAGTCGGCCCGCCAGCTGGCCGAGGCGACGGCGCGCGTGGAAGCCCTCGTCCTCGCCGCCTGAGCCCGTGCCCCACCACCCCTCTGAGGTCTCCGTCTTCGTCGCCTGGCCGGGCGACAACAAGTCGGCGCGGGACCGGGCGGTCCGCGTGATCGGCGAGCTCGACGGCACGTTCCACAAGCACCACGGCGTCCGCGTCGTCGCCAAGGACTGGAAGACGCACGCGCGCCCGGCGGGGGGTAACGCACAGACCAACATCAACAACCAAGTCGGCCCCGGCGACATCTTCGTCGGCCTGCTCTGGACCCGGCTGGGCATGGACGCCGGGCGTAAAAAGACGGGGTTCGAGGAGGAGTACACCATCGCCCGGAGCCAGTGGAAGCGGCGGAAGTCCTCGCTCATGCTCTACCTCCGCACGAGCAGCCCGCCCAACCTCTCGTCCCTCGACCCCGGTCAACTCCAGGCCGTCCGCGACTTCGTGGCCCACGTCGAGAAAAAGTACCAAGCCCTGTACTGGACGTACGCCACGCTCGCCGAGTTCGAGCGCGAGCTCCGGCGGCACCTGACCGACGAGATCCACGCCCGGCTAAAGCTCTCGGCAGCGCCGCCCGCCTCCGCTCCGGCGTCTTCGTCTGGCGGCCCCAAGGCGAAGACCCCACCAGCTAAGCCGCCTCGAAAGAGAACCCCGAAGAAGCCGTCCGTACGCAAACCCCGCCTGACCGTCCCCGCCGTCAAGCGCCAGCTCACCGACGCTGACCGCCAAGCGTTCGCCCGCCGCGCGCTGACCGCCAGCTTGCGCGACTTCCGGGCGGCGGCGAAGGCGTTCAATGCGTCGCACCGCCACGCCGAGATCGTTGTCAAGCAGGCCGGCAAGGAGGCGTTCACCGTCACAGCTGACGCCAACGGGACGCGCCGCGTCACTGCTCGCGTACGCCTGATTCCTCCTTCGTGGGGAACGCAGTGGACCATCGTCTACGAGGTCGAGCCCTCGGGCTACGGCATGATGATGGGTGGCGAGCCGTACTACCGCCAGGAGGTCGCTGTGACCACCGAGGACGACGGGTACACAGCGCTCTACTGCTCGGCCTACGCTTTCGCGGATGGGCAGCGCTCGACTGTGAAGGCGCTCGACGTGGCCCGCCTGTTCTGGGACCGTTTGATTCAGAGGCTCGGCGACCGATAGCCCGCCTGCGCCACCTGCCAACGCTACGCCGCCCGCTCCGGCACCCGGTAGGCGAGCGCGAGTGGCCGCCCCTCCCGGTAGGCATACCCGGCCGAGAGGTCGCCGCCCGTCGCCCACTCGACGCCGTGCCCGTGGGGCAAGACGGTCATGCGCTCGGCCTCCTCGTAGGACCGCAGCGGAGCGAACGCCGGGTGATCGAGGAGAGGCGCGAGGTCCAGCTCGCGCGCCTCGCCGTTGTCGAACACGAGCGTTACGGAAGCGGCGTCCCCCTCCCCCGATCCAGGCCGTACGAAGGCGGCCTCGATCCTCGGCCCGAGCGGCTCGGCGCCGTAGACCAGGACGTCTCCGTCCTCGGTGTGATCGGGAAGGTCGGCGGCCCACGCGGGCTTCGTGTACGACGGACGGTTCATTTCGTGAGAGGCGGAATCGTGCCGGGCGCCTGGTTTTCGACCGCTCGGCCCCAGGCCTGTTCCAGCTCCTCGGCGTAGAGGGCCGCCCATCCCTGGACCAGCTTCGTCTGGCGACCCGGGAGCGCGCCGGCCAGGATCTCGGCGTCGGGGATGGAGAAGACGGCCTCGCGGCCGGCGTGCTTCGCGTGGAAGTGCGGCGCGGCGTGCCGGCTCACGTCCGCCCAGTACAGGTAGATCGTGATGCCGAAAAACTCAGAGATACGAGGCATGACGACCGGTGTCCCTCGCCGGAAGCTAGCCCCGCGCGCCGACCCGCCGGCCGAGCCAGACGGCAAGAGGCCGCTGCCTGGGGGACAGCGGCCTCTAAGGTGCCCGAGACTGGAATCGAACCAGCACTCCCGTAAGGGAACACGACCCTGAATCGTGCGCGTCTACCAATTCCGCCACTCGGGCGCGGGGTCAAAAGGTAGCCAGGACCCCGCGGGGCGTCCACCGGCGCGCGCGTCTCCACGGGCTCTCCACCCGCCGGCCACGCTCGGCCAGGACGGCGCAGCGCTAACCTCGCCGCCCCGACCGTTCCCCGACCGAACCGACCCTTCCTCGATGCCCGTCCGTCCGTTTCTTCTCGTGGCCCTCGCCCTCGGTGTGGCCGCAGCCCCCTCGGCCCAGCGCGTCCTTCCGTACCCCGTGATGCCGCCGCCCCAGTTCGAGCGGGCCGTCGCCCAGGGCACGCGGACGCTGGCCGGCGCCCCCGGGCCCGCGTACTGGACCAACCGCGCCGACTACGCCCTCGACGCCCGCCTCGACATGCCAGCGGCCGGGGCCGACGACGGCGTGACGGTCACCGCCAGCGGGGCCATCACCTACACCAACGAGTCGCCCGACGCCCTCGAGTTCTTGGTCCTCAAGCTCCGCCAGAACGTCCACGCGCCGGGCGTGCCGCGGAACCGGCCCGTCGCCGTCACGGGCGGGCTCGACCTCGGCATCGTCGCCATCGACGGGGCGCCCTACGCGGACGTGTCGGTGGCCGAGACGCCGGGCACGTACCGGGGCTCGGCCGAGCCCGGCACCTACGTCGTCCAGGGGACCGTGATGACGGTCGGGCTGACGGACCCGCTCGGCCCGGGCGAGACGGCCGTGATCGAGCTCGACTGGCGGTTTACCGTTCCCCCGGCGAGCGGCACCTACCGCCAGGGGACCGACGGCGAGGTGGTCTACCTCGGCTACTGGTACCCGACGGTCGCCGTCTACGACGACGTCTATGGGTGGCACGTCGACCCGTACCTCGGCATGGGCGAGCACTACATGGAGATGGGCGACTTCTCGGTCTCGCTCGACGCCCCGGCCGACATGCTCGTCTACGGGACGGGCCGGCTCACGAACGCCGACCAAGTCTACACCGAGCGGACGCGCGACCGGCTCGCCCGGGCCCTCGCCAGCGACGAGGTCGTTCAGGTGGTGACGGCCGACGAGCGGGGCACGGCGCTCGCGCCCTCGGCCGACGGCCGCCGCGTGTGGCGCTTCCAGGCCGACGACGTCCGCGACGTGGCGCTCTCGGCCTCGGCCGCAACCGTCTGGGACGCGACGCGGGCGATGGTGGACCAGGACGACGACGGGGCCGCCGACGACGCCGTCCTCATCAACGCCTTCTACCGGCCGGGCACGGCGTCGTGGGAGCGCTCGGCCGAGTTCTCGGCGTTCTCCATCGAGCACCTCTCGGAGACCCTGTGGCCGTACCCGTGGCCCCACATGACCGCCGTCGAGGGCGTCATCTCGGGCGGCATGGAGTACCCCATGATGACGCTCATCGGCGGCGACCGGACCGACCCGACGCTGTTCTCGGTGACGTACCACGAGATCGCCCACATGTGGTACCCGATGATGGTCGGCTCGAACGAGAAGGCGTTCACCTGGATGGACGAGGGGCTCACGTCGTACAACACGAACGAGGGGATCGACGCCTTCTGGGACGGCTCGGCCCCGGACCGCTCGGAGATCGACGCCTGGGACCGGCGGCGCCAGTCGCACTACCTGCTCGCGGGGACCGGCCACGCCGTCCCGCCGATGCGCCACAACGACCGCTACCCCATCGGCGGCGGGACCCGGCAGGTGGACCCGGCCGGGGGGTCCGCGCGCGGCGTCGCCTCGTACTCGACGCCGGCCGTCGCGCTCCACGCGCTCCGCGGGCTGGTCGGCGACGAGGCCTTCGTCGACGCCTACCGCGAGTACGGCCGGCGCTGGCGCGGCGGCCACCCCTACCCGTACGACCTCTTCAACACGTTCGAGGACCGGCTCGGGCAGGACCTCGACTGGTTCTGGACGCCGACGTTCTTCGAGACGTGGACCGTCGACCACGCCATCTCGGCCGTCACCGCGAGCGAGGGCGGGGTCGAGGTGCTCGTCGCCGACCGTGGCCTGGCGCCGATGCCGGTCCTCGCCCGGGCCACCTACGCCGACGGGACCACGCGCGACGGCCGCATCGAGGTGGCCGAGTGGCTGGCCGGGAAGACGGAGGCCGCGCTCACGTTCCCCGCCGGAGACGTCGCCCGCGTCGAGCTCAATCCCGACGGGTTCGTGTTCGACGCCGACCCGACCAACGACGTCTGGTCGGCCGACGGGGTCGAGCCGGACGCGATGGAGTAGAAGGAGCCACCTGACTAACTCTGGCGCCTTTTCCCCCACCCCGTCATCCTGATCCTGCAAAGGATCGCAGCTCGCGGTTTCGGAGCGCAGGGAGCCCTGTCGAGGATCTCGATGACCCGTGCTGAGATCCTTCGCTGGCGCTCAGGATGACCCGGGGGGAAGGACGGGACCGCCTTGCATCCCCTCCTCCCACACCCTCCCTGCAACCAAAAAAGACGCCCGCCTCCAGATTGGAAGCGGGCGTCTCTGCGTCGGGCGGGCCCGGTAGGATTTGAACCTACGACCCTGCGGTTAACAGCCGCATGCTCTACCGCTGAGCTACGGACCCGAGGGCGACCGGCGGCGTGCGCCAGTCGCGGAGCGAAGGTAAAGCCGCCGCGAGCCGGTGGTCAAGGCGGGCCGCCGGCGGCGGGGCCTCTTCACCCCGCGTTCGCCGCTGGCGGTCAGGCCGCGAGCTTGTCGAGGTACAGCTTCCGCAGCTTCGACACCTTGGGCGCGATCACGGCCTGGCAGTAGGGCTGGGCTGGGTTCCGGGCGAAGTAGTCCTGGTGAGCTTCCTCAGCCGGGTAGAACGTGTCGAGCGGCTCGATCTCGGTCACGATGGGGTCCGAGTAAATCCCCTGCTCGGCGATCTCGGCCACCACCTGCTCGGCCACCTCGCGCTGGGCGTCCGACGTGACGTAGATGCCCGAGCGGTACTGAGTGCCGCGGTCGGCGCCCTGGCGGTTGAGCGTGGTCGGGTCATGGGTTGTGAGGAAGACCGTGAGCAGGTCGTGGAGCGAGAGCTCGGCGGGGTCGAAGGTGACCTCGACGACCTCGGCGTGGCCGGTCCGCCCCGAGCAGACCTCGCGGTAGGTCGGGTTCCGGACGTGGCCGTTGGCGTAGCCGGAGACGACGCGGGTGACGCCCCGGAGCGGGACCATCACCGCCTCGACGCACCAGAAGCACCCGCCGCCGAGGACGATGGAGTCGGTCTGAGCCATGGGAAGAAGAGAGTGGGGATTGGGGTCAACGTCGCGGTTCGGACGGGGCTCCGAGTCGCGGCCTTACTCTGCGGTTCTCCGCACGGGACACCGACGGCCCGTCCCCGCGTAGACGGCGGCCCTCCCCGACGCCCGGCTCTGCATGGCCCCCGACCTCGACTCCGTCCGCATCCGCCTGGTCCAGATCCGGACGGACCCCGCCGTGCTCGCCGAGGAGCGGAGCAGCTTCCGGGCCCGCGCCGGCGTCCCGGCGGGCGCGTTCCGGGTCACGAACGCGCTCACCGACACGCTCTCCCCCGCCCTTTTGGACGGCGTCGACGCGGTCATGATCGGGGGCGCGGGGGCGTACTCGGTGACCCAGACCTACGGGTGGACCCAAGACCTGGCCGACCTGTGCCTGGCGTGCGCCGACCGCGAGTTGCCCCTCTTCGGGTCGTGCTGGGGCCACCAGTTCGTGGCGCGGGCGTTCGGTGGCGAGGTCGTCCACGACCCCGGGCGGGCCGAGATGGGGACGCACCCCGTCCGGCTCACCGACGCCGGCCGCCGCGACCCGCTGTTCTCGACGCTGCCGGCCCGGTTCGACACCCAGATGGGCCACCAGGACCGCGTCGCCCGGCTGCCCGCCGGCGCCGTCGAGCTGGCGACGAACGACCGGGCGCCGTACCAGGCCTTCCGCCTGGACGGCCTCCCGATCTACGGGACCCAGTTCCACACCGAGCTCGACGCCGAGACCGAGCTCCAGCGGCTGCTGGCCTACCGCGACCACTACCCCGAGATGGCCGACCCCGAGCGGTTCGACGCCGTCGTCGCCGGCCTCCGACCGTCGCCCGACGCCGACGACCTGCTGCGCCGGTTCTTGCTGCTCTACGCGACGCACGACGGGGCCGACCGACTGGCGGCCGACCCCGACGTGGGCTAACGAACCCGACCCCGCCGCCGAGGCCGGAGGGCCGGTCGCCTACCCGTCGTTGGTCATCGACGCCTCCAGCTCGGCGACGCGGGCACGGATGGCCTCGAGCTCCGCGGCGATCCGGGCCTCGTTGGCCTGGACCGAGGCCGTCCGCTCTTGCTCGACGTCGCCCGCGGTGAGCGGAGCCTGCGCGCTCTCGTCGCCCTCAGGCCCGCCCGGCTCATCGACCAGGTTGGACGCGATGGCGCCGTAGGCGGTCGGGACGTAGAGCAGCGTCAGGTTCTGGTCGTCGATCGAGCCGGTCGTGCTCCCGATGAGCTGGACGACGTTGCAGAACGTGGTCGTCCCCACCCCGACCTCGAAGAGGCCGTGGACGGACACGATGTCCGCGTAGGTGCCGGTGGGGGCGCTCGCCGGGATCTGCGTGTTCTGCTGCTGCGTGACCGGCGGCGCGCTCGGGCTGGCGCAGCTCCGCGAGACCGCGAACTGCACGTTGGAGGTCGACCCTGCGGTATGGCTCGTGCCCACCTCCCCCGTGGCGATGGCGATCACGTAGCCCGGGGCGGGGGCCGTGACCGAGCGGGTCAGCGTGGTGTTGAACCCGGCCGACAGCGTGACCGGACTCGAGTTGGTCTGGTTCGCTGTGCCCGCCTCGTCCAGGATCTCGACGGCGTCAATGGCGCTCACGGGCAAGGCCACCGAGCCCGTCCCGGCCGCCGTGTCATTGAAGGACGACGAGCGGACGCCCGAGCCGACTCGGGTCGCAGACCCACCGCCAGTGTCACCGTCGACGACCAGGGCCGATCCGCCCGAGCCTCTAGCGACCTCGACGTACCCGCCGTCGCCGCCGAAGTCGGGCTCGACGCGCGTGTGGGACGCGCCGTCCTCCGTATACCACTCGGAGGACCCGCCGGCACTAAAGTGGTCGGTCACCTCGAAGCCGACGACCCCGGTGCCCGGACCGGCCGGGTTGGGCGTCGTGTAGGCCCGGAGGCCGGCCACGTTGTCCGGGCTCCCGAGGGCCACCGTCTGGCCGCTCAGGATCATCAAGTCCTCGCTCACGCCCGGCTCCATCACGAACCCATCCGCGCCGCCGCCCGACGCCTCCGTGATCGCGAACGTGCCCGGGTCGCGGGTCGGGTTCAGCGTCCCGTACACCCGATACTCCCACGTGCTCCCGCCCTGGACCGACCGGAGCCGGAACCGCATCAGCTCGTCCGAGATGAATACCGGCGTCACGTCGCGGGTGATGAACCCGATCTGCCCCAGCGTCCCGTTGATCTGGAGCGGAGCCCCGCTCGCGACCGTGATGAACCGGCCGTTGTCGTACGAGTCCTGGAGCGTGTTGCCCGGAGCGAACGCCGCCGTCGGCGCCCCGCCGAAGCGGACCGGCGCGCTGGCCGGCTCGCCGTCGACCTCGACCGTCAGCCAGTCGCCGTCGCCAGGGAGGGCCGTCTTGGAGCCGAGGAGGACGAGGAAGCGCCCGCCGTCGACGGCCGCGTCGTGGGCCTCCTCCCAGACAGGGGCAGCGCCGTCGCGGGCGTCGTCGGGGGAGGCGTAGAGCCGGAAGACGATCCCGTGGGCCCCGTCCGCGAGCGGGGTCCCGGCGGCGTCGGTGAGGAGCCCGGAGTAGGTCATCCGGACCGGCGCGTCGTCGTCGGGCGCCTGGGTAGTGAGGTCTTGGGCGAGCGCGGGGGCCGCCGAGAGAAGGAGCGTGAGCGCCAGCGCGAACGAGCGCGGCGGGGCACAACGGTAGGTCATGGGTGCAGGGGTCGAGGGGTCAAGGAGGGGCGGCCCGGAATCGGTGCCCGCAGGGCCGCGGAGCGGGCGTCGGCCGGCGGCGCCGAAAGGCGCGACCGAGGGCCGGCGACGGGCCGGGCTAGCGGACGACTGTGACGCGCGTCGTGCCGATGAACGAGCCCACCCTGAGGAGGACGTGGTAAAGGCCCGGGGCGAGGCGGCGGGCGTCGAGCGACGCCTCGTGCCAACCGGCCGGGCGGTCTCCGTCGGCGAGCACGGCGATCTCGCGGCCGAGCACGTCGACCACCGACAGGCGAACCCGAGCAGCTTGGGGCAGCTCGTAGGGGATCCGGGCCCCCGACGCCGACGGGTTCGGATACGCCGACCCGAGGGCGAGCTCAGCCGGGAGCTCGGCCTCCAGGGCGGCCCCGGCGCCGCGAGCGACCAGGGGCGCCGGCTCGGCGAGCGGGACGAACGCCGCCACGGGGGCGGCCGTCGCCCAAACGTGGACGGCGCCGGAGACGACGGGCGCGACCGGGGTCGCACGGCCGGTCACGTGGACGGACCCGGGGGCGTCGTGGAGCGGAGCGGCGTACGCCTCGACGGCCGACAGCTGGAGGACCGTCGCGTCGCTCGTCTGAGCGGCGGGGGCGAGGGCGAGGAGCGTGCCGGCGAGAAGCGGAGCCGCTCGTGAGAGTGGGCGCATGGGCGGAGGGGATGGGGCGACCGATGGGGTGGAACCGCTCCCCCTGCCTGTCGCGGAGCAGACGAGAAGCGGCGAGCGCAGACCGGACGCCTCAACCGGCGTCCAGCCGACCTCCACCTGTGTATACGGCAAAGCCAGAGAAACCAAGTCACTGCGCCCAGGACATCGCCTGCCGTGGCCTCCCGCTCGGCAGAGGCGTCCCGGGTCTTCGCCGGTCCGCCCGGCGAGCAGCCACCGGAAGCGCCGCTGCCCGTCGCCGAGCGGGCCGGGTGGAGCCAGTCCCTTCTCCGTCGCGCGAGACGCCTGTCCCGGAGCGGGGTCAGCAGATCCGCGATTCGGTCCGCCGGTGGGAGGGCCGACCAGGCCCAGGCCGACGCCGAACGACCGCACCCAGCGACGGACTGGACCGCAGCGAGAGGCGCTCTATTGCTCCTGTCGACGATCCTCGCGGGCGGCGTTGAGGAACCGGCCGGCGACGTCCTCCGACCAGAACGTCCCGCCGCGCCGGACGAACCCGACGTGGCCCCCGTGCCGGGGCGTCAAGAGCGTGAGGTCCGGGGTGGCCGCCGAGACGTCGTACGGGAAGCACGTCGGGCCGAGGAACGGGTCGTCGAGGGCGTTCACCAGCAGCGTCGGCACGCGGACCTGGGAGAGCACGGGGAGCGATGAGGATCGAGCCCAGTAGTCCTCGGCGTCGGCGAACCCGTGGACCGGCGCGGTGAACAGGCCGTCGAACTGGCGGAAGGTCCGGGCCGCGCGGATCGCGTCGAGGTCCGGCACGGCGTCGAACCGCTCCGCTTTCTCGGCCACTTTGCCGGAGAGCGAGCGCATGAACCGCAACATGTAGACCCGCCGGCTCCACGCCTCCATCGCGTGGGACGACGACGCCAGGTCGACCGGGACCGAGATCCCGACGCCGGCCACCACGCGGCGGTCGACGGCGTCGCCCTGCTCGCCGAGCCACTTCAGCGTGACGTTGCCGCCCAGGCTGAACCCGACGACGGCCACCTCCGCCGCCCCCTCCGCCAGCGCGTGCGCCACGACGGCGCCGACGTCCTCGGTCAGGCCGCTGTGGTAGGTCTGGAGGAGCCGGTTCGGCTCGCCCGAGCAGCCCCGCAAGTTCCACGCGCAGACGGCCCACCCGCGCCGGGCCAGCTCGCGCGCCATCCCGCGGACGTAGGCCCGGTCGGTGCTCCCCTCGAGCCCGTGCGCCACGACGGCCACCGAGGCGCCCTCGGGCCGGCCCACCCAGTCGAGGTCGACGAAGTCGCCGTCGTCGAGCTCGAGCCGCTCGCGGCGGTAGTCGACGCCGTCGACGCGGCGGAAGAGCGTCGGGAGGACCGTCTGGAGGTGGCCACTGCGGAGCGCGAGCGGCGGGCGGTACGGGGGGAGGGCGACGTCCATCCGGTCTCGGACGGTTCCACAAAAGGGGACAGCTTCAGATTCTCGCGAGGAGTTCTGCCTTCTTCACCTCGAACTCCCCTTGAGAGATGTGACCAGCGTCACGGAGGCCGGCCAGCTTGGCAATGGCTTGTATCAAGTCATCCGCTGAACGCGAGGGTGTCTTATAAAAGGGGGACTTTCCCACAAGACCCATACAGTTCTCGCTAGATACGGACCGCCTCAGGGCTTGCCAGGCTAGCCATGCTCCAATTGCGCTTAATAGAATCTGCAAGTATCCAATGGCCTCACCCCGATTCTGTGGAGTGATATCTTCCCTAAGCCAACGGACTCCATTTTGCCATGCCCTCTCTGCGAACGCCTCTTCTGGCTCGCTGGTATCAAGAGCCTCTAGGGCAGACTTTCCAACCTGACGAAGATCAGAGCTGTTAGGACGGATCGATATTGTGTCTGTGATTGACGACACCAATGGGCCGACAGAATAAACTGATGTGTTATTGTATTTTGGACACAAGGCTGACATCAAGTGATGTCTTTCCATATTTTCGAATAGCATGTGATTACACATACCGCACAAACCATCAATATCTCCCAAGCCATACACGTAAGGAGCTAGACGATAGGCTTCAAAAACCAATCTCATGTCGACTTGCCCCTCATAATTCAACACTTCGGACTCACGTGTTCCTGGCGGAAGTCCCTGAATAACATACATATGTGTTTTAACATATTCATCATCCAAGATCGTCCAATCTGTAGCGTCACGAGGTGGGAACTTTTTAAATCTGACTCCTGGACTCATCAGAGTAGATACCCCAGGTAAATTATACACTGGGCCACTCATTTGATAACTGCTATAGAACGGACCATTCTCGACTGGTAAGCTAATTTTCCATATACCCATGTGTTTTTACCATTTAATTATGGTGGCCGATCCACCGGTGGGCGCCCGGCTTGTCCTCCTTCGTCCCGCACTTGTCGGGCTCTCATCCTACCGGTCGCTGGACCGAGATTCTACAGTCCGATTCGCCATAGGCGGATTCTGATGCGTTCCGGGCCGGGCAAGAGCAAGGCAGAAAGCGGCTCGAAATCCACGTCTCCGCTTCATTCGAGCCGCTTTCGGCAGTACGCCCGAGAGGATTCGAACCTCTGACCTTCGCATCCGTAGTGCGACGCTCTATCCAGCTGAGCTACGGGCGCGTCGGGGGGGGACCCCGTCGGCGACCCGAAGATAGGCCGCCGTGGGAAGGGGTCTCAAGTGAAGACCGGGCGGAGCGGGGTTTGTGGGGCGTGGCGGGGGACCGCTGCCGGAGCCGGTCGCAAGCTCGGAGACCGGGAGTTGCCCGGACGTTCTCTGCGGCCGCTCACCGCCCCCGCCAAGCCTCCGTCCCGTCCAAAAACCAGAAGTGGCGGGTCGGGCCGTGGCCGCCGCCGAGCGGGAGCGCGTGGCGGATGGCCTGCTGGAGGTAGACCCGCGCCCGGCCGACGGCCTCCTCGAGCCCGAGGCCCCGCGCCAGGTTCGCCGCAATCGCGCTGGCGTAGGTGCACCCGGTCCCGTGCGTGTGCGGCGTGTCGATCCGCTCCTGGCGGAACGTGGCCTCGCCGTCGCCCCAGACCAGCAGGTCGACGGCCTCGGCCTCGCCGTCGAGGTGGCCGCCCTTGACCAAGACGGCGCCGGGCCCGAGCCGCAGGATCACGTCGGCCGCACGGCGGGCGTCGTCGAGCGTGCGGACGTCGGAGGCCGCCAGCCGGGCCGCCTCGTGCGCGTTCGGCGTGACGACGGTCGCCAGCGGCAGCAGCCGCGTCGCCACGGCGCCCACGGCGTCGGGCGCCAACAGCTCGTCCCCGCTTTTCGAGACCATCACCGGGTCGACCACGACCGGCGCCAGCTCGTGGTCCTCGATGGCCCGGGCCACGGCGGCCACGATCTCGGGCGACGACAGCATCCCGGTCTTGACCGCCCCAATCGGCAGGTCGTCGACGAGGGCCTCGATCTGGGCCGTCACCACGTCGGCGGGGACGTCGTGGACGGCGGTGACGGCCCGGGTGTTCTGGGCCGTGATCGCCGTGACGACGGACATCCCGAACACGCCGTGGGCCTCGAACGCCTTGAGGTCGGCCTGGATGCCGGCGCCGCCGCCCGAGTCGGAGCCGGCGATGGTGAGGGCGGTGGGAATGGGCATCGTGCGGAGGAGTGGAGGGGTGGACACGTGGGGCTGCGGGCGGACCCTCACGAGTCCACAGGTCCACAAGATCACACGTTCACGGCCTCCAAAAACTGGCGGACCGTCCGGTCGGCGTCCCACGCGAACAGCAGCGCCGAGACCGCGGCGGCGCCGTGGGCCCCGACGAGCCGGGCGATGCGAGCGCGCGGCGGCGTCATCCCGCCGAGGGCGAGGACGGGCAGGCCCGACCGCTCGGCCGCGAGCCGGAGCGGGTCGACGCCGGTCGGGACGGCGTCGGGATGGGTCCGCGTCGCGAAGACGGGCGAGACCGTGACGTAGTCGGCCCCGCCGCGCGCGGCGTGGGCGGCGGCGGTCGCCGAGTGGGCCGAGACGCCGACCGGGCCGGGCAGCCCGGCGCCGACGGCCTCGGCCAGCGTCGCCCCCCGGCGGCCGACGTGGAGCCCGGCCCCGATCCCGCGCGCCACCTCGATCCGCCCGTGGACCGACAAGACCACGTCGGGGCGGACGTCGCGGAGCGCGGCGGCGAGCTCTCGGGCACCGGCGGCGAACGCGGCGTCGTCGGCGTCGGGGTCGCGGAGGGAGACCCACGGGACGCCGGCCACGACGGCCGCGACCGCGCGCTGGCGGACCTCGTCGGCCGCCAGCTCGACGCGGCCCGACGCGAACCCGTCGGCGATCAACAACAGACGCGGGACCCGCTCCGCCCAGCCCCGGGCCGCCCGCCCGTCCCCCGTCCCTGGTCCCCCGTCCCCCCCGCTCACTCGTCCACCTCGACGCGGCCGTCGTCCGGGGTCGAGGCCTGGGCGTAGAGGCGGCGCGGGATCCGCCCGGCCCGTCGCGCGAGCCGTCCGCCGACGACGGCGTGGCGGATCGCGGCGGCCATTTGTACGGGGTGCTGGGCGCCCGCGACGGCCGTGTTCAGCAAGACCCCGTCGTAGCCGAGCTCCATCGCCCGCGCCGCGTCGGACGCCGTCCCGATCCCGGCGTCGACCACGAGCGGGACGTCGGGCAGGAGCTCGCGGATGATCCGGAGCGCGTACGGGTTGACGAGGCCCATCCCGCTCCCGATCGGCGCCGCGAGCGGCATCACGGCGGCGCAGCCGAGGTCGGCCAGCTTGCGGGCCGTGATCGGGTCGTCGCCGCAGTAGGCGAACACCTCGAACCCGTCGGCGACGAGCTCGGCGGCGGCCTTGAGGAGCTGGACCGCGTCCGGGTACAACGTCTCGTCGTCGCCGATGACTTCGAGCTTGACCCAGTCGGTCTCGAGCGCCTCGCGCGCGAGCTGGGCCGTGAAGACGGCCTCGCGCGCCGTGTAGCACCCGGCCGTGTTGGGGAGGAGCCGGAGCGGCGCCCCGCTGGCCGTCGTCCGCTGGCGGAGGGCGCCGAGCAGCGTCTGGCCGTCGGCGGCGCCGTCGAGGTCGACGCGGCGGACGGAGACCGTGACCACCTCGGCGCCCGAGGCGTCGACGGCGTCGAGCAGCGTCTGGAGGCTGGCGTAGCGGCTCGTCCCCAAGAGCACGCGGCTGGTCAGCTCCGCCCCGCCGACCGCCCACGGGTCGGGCGACGACGGACCACGGACAGCGGACGACGGGTCGGCGAGATCAGGGGCGTCGGCGTGCATGGCGTCTGTGAGAAGGGGTCCCCTCCGCGTTCCGGTCGGAAGGGAGCAGGAGTCCGCAGTCCTTCGCCTCGGCGTCATCCGCCCTGGGAGGCCGTGATGATCTCGACCCGGTCGCCGTCGCCCACGGTCGTCGTCGGCCAGGCGGAGCGGGGGACGACGCGGTCGCCGACGGCGACGGCGACGCCGGGCGTGGCCGGGTCGCGGCCGAGGTGGGCGAGGAGCGCGTCGAGCGCGAGCGGCGCGGGGACGTCGCGGGGCTCGCCGTTGATGCGGAGGGTCGGCACGGGTCCGTTCAGCGGGCTAGTCCAGAAAGCGGAGCGGCGAGAACGGGGCCAGCACGGGCGCTGTTTCGGGCGCCCCGCCGAGCCGGCGGTCGACCTCGGCGGCCACCTCCTGGGCCGTGACCGGCGCCAGCAGGACGCCGTGCCGGTAGTGACCCGTCGCGTAGACGACGCCCGGATGCGCGCTCTGCCCAAGGAGGGGCGCGTGGTCCCGCGACGCCGGCCGGTGCGCCGCCCAGGTCTCGACCAGCTCCAGCTCCTCGACGCCCGGGACCACGGCGACGGCCCCTTCGAGCAGCCGGAACACGCCGCCCGCCGTGACGCGCCCGTCGGCCACGCCGTCCTCGCTCGTCGCCCCGACGACGAGCCGGCCGTCGGCCTTGGGGACGAGGTAGGCGTCGGGGCCGCGGACGACGTGGCCCAGGTCGAGCCCGCGCTCGGGGTCCAAGCGGAGCGCGAGCGCCTGCCCCTTGACGCCCCGGACGGGCGGGGCCGGGTCGAGCCCCTCCAGCCCCGCGCTCCACACGCCCGCCGCGACCACGACGACCTGGGCCGTCACCTCCCCCCCGCCCAGTCGGACCGACGGCGCCTCCGAGTCCGGGCGGATGCGGGCCACCGGCGCGCCCTCGCGGATCTCGGCGCCGGCCGCCTCTGCCGCGAGCCGGAGCGCCCGGACGACGGCCCGGTTGTCGACCTGGTGGTCCTGGGGCGACCAGATGGCGGCCGGCAGACGCGGCGACAGCAGCGGCTCGACGTCGCAGGCATCGTCGCCGGAGAGCCACTCGACGGGAGCGCCGTGCGACTGCTGGAACCCGAACAGCCGCCGGAGCGCGCGCACGCTGTCCCGGTCGTCGGCGACGACGAGCGTCCCCTCGTCGCGGTAGCCGACCGAGATCCCGGAGGCCCGTTCGAGGCGCCGGGCGAAGGCGGGCCACCGACGCAGGCTCTCGCGCCCCAGCCGGTACAGGTCGAGCTCCTCGAACCCGATCTCGGCCGCCGGCGCCAGCATCCCCGCCGCCGACCACGACGCGCCGCGCCCGGCGCGGCCGGCCTCGAACACGACCACGCGCCGTCCGCGCTCGGCGAGCTGCCACGCCACACCCAGCCCGGCGAGTCCGCCGCCGACGACGATGACGTGGGGGTCCGGCTCCGGCACGGGGGCTCGTGGGTCTAGCTTCCGCAAGCTACCCGCGCCCGCCGCCGTGTCCGCCGCCCGCACGTTCCGCTCCGACCTCCCATCGCTCGCGCGGCGGGCCCTGCGGAGGACGCGAGCGGACGAGTGACCGAGCCCGCCGACGTCGTCGTGGCCGGGGCCGGGCTGGCGGGCGCGTGCGCGGCCCTCGTGCTGAGCCGGACGCGCCGCGTCGTCGTCCTCGAACCGGGCCGGCCGGCCGGCGGCGCGAGCGGGGCGGCGGCCGGGCTGGCCAACCCGTTCATGGGCCGGGCCGCCAAACCCGCGTGGCGACACGACGAGGCCCTCGACGCGCTCGCCGAGCTGGCGGACGAGACCGACGACGGGCTCTTCCGGCGGACGGGCGTCTTGCGCCCCGCCGCGTCTGGGACCCAGGCCACGACGTTCCGCGAGCGGGCCGGCGCCCACACCGACCTCGACTGGCTGGACGCCGACGCCAGCGCCGAGCGGTGGCCCCTCGTCTCCGCCCCTCACGGGGCTCTCGTCGTCCGGCGCGGGGGGTCGGTGGACCTGGCGGCGTTCGTCGAGGCGGCGCTGGCGGTGGCGACCGCGCGAGGCGCCCGGCTGGTGCGGGCTCGGCTGACGGGGTGGGAGACGGATCCGTTGATTGCAATAACGGACCTGGGACCGATCCCGACCCGTGCCCTCGTCCTCACCTTGGGCGACGGCGCCCGCGGGCTCTCGGCGCTGACGGACCTCCCGCTCCACCGCGTCAAAGGCCAGACCGTCCGCCTGGCTCGTCCCGCCGTTCTCCCGGCCGGGCACCACGCCGTCGCCGGAGCCGGCTACGTCGTCCCGCGCGCCGGCGACGTCGTGGCCGGGGCCACCTTCGATCACTCGTTCGTTGACCTCGCCCCCGACCCGGTGCTCGACGCCGGGTTGGCGAGCCGGGCGGCGGCGCTCGTCCCCTCGCTGGCGGGCGCCCGCGTGCTCGGCCGCGCGGCCGGCGTCCGGCTGACCGTCCCGTCCGTCGTCTCGTCGCGCCGGCTGCCATTGGCCGGCCCGTTGCCGGGCCACCCCGGCGTCTGGGTGCTCACGGGGCTCGGCGCCAAGGGGCTGGTGACGGCGCCCCTCCTGGCCCGGCTCCTGCCCGACGCCCTCGACGGCGTCCGCCCGCTCCCCGCCGAGACCGCGCTCGCCCCGACGGTGTAGACCCCGTGGAGGAACCGCCTCCGCCCGATCTCCCGGGCCGACGGCTCCCGGCCTCCTCTATCTTCACGACCCCTCAACGCCCGCCCACCCCCATGCCCCAGACCACGATCGAAGAGTACCTCGGCGACGAGGCCGACTCGCTCCTTGACTTCTCGGCCCCGAAGATCTCGAAGGACCGGCTCCACCTCCCCGGCCCGGACTTCGTCGACCGGATCTTCGGCCCGTCCGACCGGCCGATCCCGGTCATGCGGTCGCTCCAGCAGCTCTACGACCACGGCCGCCTGGGCGGGACGGGCTACCTCTCGATCCTGCCCATCGACCAGGGCATCGAGCACTCGGCCGGCGCGTCGTTCGCCAAGAACCCGGACTACTTCGACCCCGAGCAGATGGTCGAGCTGGCCGTCGAGGGCGGCTGCAACGGCGTCGCGACGACCTACGGCGCGCTGGGCATGGTGGCCCGCAAGTACGCCCACAAGATCCCGCTCATCCTCAAGATCAACCACAACGAGCTCCTGACTTACCCCAACACGTACGACCAGGTGATGTACGCCCGCGTCGAGGAGGCGTGGAACATGGGGTGCGTGGCGATTGGCGCGACGATCTACTTCGGGAGCGACGAGTCGGGCCGCCAGATCCAGGAGGTCTCCCAGGCGTTCGCGCTGGCCCACGAGCTCGGCCTAGGCACCATCCTGTGGTGCTACGTCCGCAACGGCGGGTTCACCGTCGACGGCGTCAACTACGAGTCGTCGGCCGACCTGACGGGCCAGGCCAACCACCTCGGCGCGACGTTGGAGGCCGACATCCTGAAGCAGAAGCAGCCGACGAACAACGGCGGGTACCAAGCGCTCAACGCGGGCGACAGCAGCTACGGCAAGCTCGACGAGCGGATCTACACCGAGCTTGCGAGCGACCACCCCATCGACCTCACGCGCTACCAAGTGGCGAACGGGTTCATGGGCCGGGCCGGGCTGATCAACTCGGGCGGCGGCTCGGGCAAGGACGACTTCGGCCAGGCCGTCCGGACGGCGGTCATCAACAAGCGGGCCGGCGGGATGGGCCTGATCTCGGGCCGCAAGGCGTTCCAGCGCGACCGCGCCGAGGGCGTCCGCCTGCTGAACACGATCCAGGACGTCTACCTCGACGACGCGATCACGGTCGCCTAGCGCAACCCGTCGAGCGGGGCCCCGTACGGCCGGGGCCCCGCCCCCACTGACATGAAGCGCTCCGACGGCCTCCTCATCGCGCTCAACGCGGCCCTCCTGCTGTTCTCGCTTCTCGGGTTCGCCAGCGCCGAAGAGGAGGTGCTGATCGTCGGGGCGATGCTGGCGATGGTGACGGCCACGATCAACGGGGTCGTGCTGCACCGCCGCCGGGACCGCGAGCCGTCGAAGAAGCGGGCCCGGCCCGTCGACGAGCTCGACGCGCGGACGATCCTCGACCTCGACGCCCGCCTCGAAGCACTCGAGCAGGCCCAGGCCGACGCGGCCGACGCCGCCCGCTGGCGCGCCCTGGTCGAGAGCGGGCAGGTCACGGGCCCCGCCGCCGACGCCACCGGGACGACGACTGGCGGGCCGGGCGCCGCCTTGCGGAACGGCCGGTAGCTAGGGCGCGAACGTCAGGTCGACGGCCGTCCCGCCGTCGCGCAACGTGACCGTCCGCCCGTCCGTCCGCTCGCCGGCGTCCTGGAGGACGAGCCCGAGCGTCCGCCCGACCTCGAACCGGCCGACCTCGTTGCCTTGCTCGTCGACGGCGACGTAGCTCCGCGGGACGTCGAACAGGGCTGGGAAGCGCGTCGAGTCGGTGACGACGACGCGGCCGTCGTCGTCGGTCCGCCCCAAAAAGACGGCCAGGCCCGTTTGCACGCCGTCGCCCACGGCGTCGGTCTTGAGCAGGTAGCTCGTCGCGCTCTCCCCGCCCGCCTCGACGACGACCCGGTAGACGCCGCCGGGCCACTCCGACACGTCGACGGCCACCTGGTGGAGCCCGGCCGCGAGCGACCCGTCGAAGACCACGGCCTGCTCGGCGCCGGCCACGTCGAGCACGCGGACGCGGACCGGGCCGGCCTCCGACGCCTCGAACCGGACGAGCGACAGCGTGGTCGTCGGCGTGGGGAACGGGGCGGACACGAAGAGGGCGCCTGATCCCGCCGCCGACCGCGCGTCGGCGTCTGGGATCAGGCTCCCGTAGGTGGCGAACAGGTCGAGCCCGGCGGCCGGCGCGCCCGCGGCGGTCCGGGCCGTGACCGTGAGCAGGCCCTCCGGGGTGGCCTCGGGGTCGGCCCCGTCGCACGCGGCGACGGAGAGGGCGAGCGCGACGAGCGCGGCGGTGCGGAAACGGGTCAATGGGGTGGCGGGAGTGGAGACGGCAAGACGGCCGGACCGGCTGGGCTCGCGTGCCGGTCGCCGGGGTCGCCGAATCTTCTCGCGGGTCGCCTCCCGCCTGTGGCGCATCGTGACTCAGCCCGACCCGCTGCCCGGATCTGCCGACCCACTGACGACGGACTCACCGGCCCACCGGGCGAGACTACTCCGCGGGCCGCTCGAACACGAGCAGGTGCTGCTGGGGGAGCACGCCGAGGTTCTCGACGAACTGGAAGCCGGCCGCCTCGACCTCGAGCCGCGCTTGCGCCTCCGTCATCTTGTGGAGCGGCTTGATCGGGACGTCGGGGTCCTCGGCCCGGTACTCGACCAGGACGAGACGCCCGCCGGGCCGCGTGGCCTGGTAGATCGACGTCAGCATCTCGCGCGGGTGCGAGAACTCGTGGTAGGCGTCGACGACGAGCGTGAGGTCGGTCGACTGCGGGCGCAGGCCCGTGCTCGTCTCCGAGCCCAGGACCGGCGCGACGTTGGCGAACCCCTCAGTCGTCGCCCGGTCCTCCACGATCCGCAGCATCTCGGGCTGGATGTCGACGGCGAAGACGCGGCCGTCGGGGACGAGCGGGGCCAGCCGGAACGTGAAGTAGCCCGTGCCGGCGCCCAGGTCGGCCACGACGTCGTCCGGCGCCAGGTCGAGCGCGCGGACGAGCACGGCCGGCCGCTCCTCGCGCTCGCGGTCGGGCCGCTCGAGCCAGGCGGCGCCGCGGTGGCTCATGACCTGGGCGATCTCGCGGCCGAGGTACGTCCGCCCCGTCCCGTCGGCCGAGGCCGGGCCCTCTTGGTAGGCCACGGCGCCCTCCTGGGAGAACGCGCGCGTCGCGGCCCGGGGCGCCAGCGACTGGCCGACGCTGTCGGCGGCGCGGGCGGGGACCGGAGCGGGCTCCGAAGTCTGGGCGCGGCACCCGACGGCGACGACGAGGGCCAGCAGCGCGAGGGCGCGCATGGGGGGGACGGACGGTTCGCGAGTCAAGCCGCTGGGGGAGGCGCCGGGGTCACGCGCGGGGGCGAGATGGCGAGGGGCCGAGCCACGCGCGAGGCGTCGGGGATGCCCGTCGCCCCCTCGGTCGCGTACGGCTCGATCAGCTCGACCGACGGGGTCGCGTTGCCCCGCTTCGAGCGGATGTTGAGGAACTCGACGATGAGCGCGAAGGCCATCGCCGTGTAGATGTAGCCCTTGGCGATGTGCTGGTTGAGCCCCTCCGCGATCAGCGTGACGCCGATCAGGATCAGGAACGCGAGCGCCAGCATCTTCACCGTCGGGTGCTTGTGGACGAAGTTCGAGATCGGCCCGGCCCCGACCATCATCACGCCGACGGCGATCACGACGGCGATGATCATCACCGCGAGGTCGTCCGCCATGCCGACCGCCGTGATCACGGAGTCGAGCGAGAACACGAGGTCCAGGATCGCGATCTGGATCAGGACCGACGCGAACGAGACGGCCTTCGGCTTCTCGGCCGCGTGCTCGCCGTCGCCCTCCAGCTTGTGGTGGATCTCGTGGACCGACTTGCCGACGAGGAAGAACCCGCCGATGAGCAGGATCAAGTCGCGGCCCGTCAGAGCAATCGGGCTCGTGTCGCCGCCCTCGACGGCGCCGCCGTGACCGACCGTGTCCCTCGCTGTCGACCCGAACGCTTCGAGGTCGTTGAGGAAGGGGAGGATGTCGCCGAGGTCGAACAGGACGGCCGTGAGCCCCATCACCCACGAGATCGAGACCAGGAGCAGGATCCGCATGCCCATCGCGAGCCCGAGCCCGATGGTCCGGCCCCGGGCCTGCTGGTGCTCGGGGAGCTTGCCGGTCAGGATCGAGATGAAGATGATGTTGTCGATGCCGAGGACGATCTCGAGCGTCGTCAGCGTGGCGAGCGCGATCCAGGCGTTGGGGTCGGCGGTCCAGTCGAACATGCGGGGTTGGGAGAGGGGCGCGGGAATCTAGTGGAGAGCCGGGCGGAGAGCACGGAGAGCACGGAGAGCACGGAGAGCACGGAGAGCACGGAGAGCACGGAGAGCACGGAGAGCACGGAGAGCACGGAGAGCACGGAACGTGCGGGCCGCCGAGGTCGCGGTCAAGCCAACTCTCCACGCTCTCCCCGCGGAGCGGGTCTCTCCGCGCGCTCTGCGGCGCCAGCCGCGCTCTCCTCGCGGAGCGAGGCCCTCCCTGCTCCTCCGGCCTCGGTACCTTCGGCCACCGCGCCGCCCACTCCAAAAACATGCCCGAGACGTCCGCCGCCGACCCGCTCGCCCACTACCCCACCTGGGCGCGTGAGCTGGCCCGCCGCTACTTCACCAAGACGCTCAACCAGTTCATCATCCACGGCAACGTCCGGGACCTGGTGCCGACGCTCGACGAGCGGGGCGAGCGGGCCTACGTCCCACTCCGCGAGTTCCTGGCCGAGGACCTGTTCGCCGGCCGCGACGTCGTCGTGTTCTACGACCGCTCGGACGGGATCCACTTCGAGGACGCCGAGAGCCGGAAGGACTTTAACCGGGCCCTCAGCGGCTACGACACCATCTTCGGGACCGAGTACGCCAAGAAGCTGCCCAAGGACCCAGCCCGCGTCTTCGCGCTCTTGGACAACTACTTCCGCCTGCGGCTGGCCGACGGCAAGCGCGTCGCCTGCGTCGTCGACTACGCCGAGACCATCATCCCGATGTCGGAGGCGGCGAGCTACTCGACCGAGGACCGCTCGGCGCTCGTCACGTTGCAGAAGTGGGCCCACGACCCGCTCCTGCTCCGGAGCGACTTCACGCTGGCGATCGTCGCCGAGAACCTCAACGACCTCTCGCGGGCCTTTATCCAGAGCCCGTACAACGCCGAGCTCGAGATCGACTTCCCCGACCTCGACGACCGCGCCGCCTTCGTCCGGTGGTTCCTCTCGGCCCAGCGCGACGGGCGCGCCCGGTACGACCGACTGTCGTCCGTCGCCGACCTCACGCTGGCCCAGAACACGGCCGGGCTCGGCTACGTCCAGCTCCGCTCGATCCTGGCCGACGTGTTGGAGAACGAGCGGCCGCTCACGTTCGACACCCTCAGCGCCAAGAAGAAGGAGCTCATCGAGGCCGAGGCCTACGGGCTCTTGGAGTTCGTCGAGACCGACTACACGCTCGACATGGTGGCCGGCCACGCCGAGGCCAAGGCCCACTTGCGCGCCGCCGCCGAGGCCATCAAGGCCGGCCGGCCCGACGTGATGCCGATGGGCTACCTCATCGCTGGGCCCGTCGGGACGGGCAAGACGTTCCTGGTGACCACGTTCGCGGGCGAGATCGGCATCCCGATGGTCAAGCTCAAGAACTTCCGGAGCCAGTGGCAGGGCGTCACCGAGGGGAACCTCGAAAAGATCCTGACGCTCTTGCGGGCCATGAACCCGGTCGCCGTCATGATCGACGAGGCCGACGCCGCGCTCGGCGACCGGAACGCCCAGGGCGACTCGGGCGTGTCGAGCCGGGTGTTCGGCCAGATCGCCCAGGCCATGTCCGACACCCGGTTCCGCGGCAAGATCATCTGGTTCTTGGTCACGGCCCGGCCGGACCTCATGCCGGTCGACCTCAAGCGCCAGGGCCGCGCCGAGGAGCACATCGGCCTGTTCTACCCGTCGACGCGCGAGGACCGCCAGGAGCTCCTGCGCGTCATGATGCGGAAGACGGGCGTCGACGTCGAGATGTCGGAGGTCCCGGAGGCCCTGCTCGACGGCGAGCGGACGTACTCCGGCGCCGACATGGAGGCGCTGCTCACCCGGGCCAAGTTCCGCGCGGCCACGAGCGCGCTCGACGGCCCGCCCCGCCCCAGCGGGGAGCCGGCCGATGGGCCCGCCGACGCCCCGGCCGAGGCGCCCTCGGGCGACGGGTCGGCTCCGCTCACCACGGGCGCCGTCGCCGCGGAGCCGGCCCCGCCCTCCGAGGCCCCCGACGGGCCAAGCCGCCAAGCGGCGACCATCGACCGCGCCGTGCTCCAGGCCGTCGTCGACGACTTCGTGCCGCCGTCGTACCCGCTCCAGGTCGAGCTCCAGACACTCGTGGCCGTCATGGAGTGCACCAGCCGCTCGATGCTCCCGGAGCGGTTCCGCGCGCTCGACCGCGAGGCGACCGTGCGGCGGGTGGGCGAGCTCAAGCGGCTGGTGGGCGAGCGCTGACCGGGCCTACTTCTTGTGGTAGGCCTTGTGCATCTTCTGATACAGGTCGTACGAGATGAGGACGGCCTCGGGCTCGTTGTTCTTCTGGATCATGATGCCCGTCTTGAGTCCTTTGGCTTGGTCGATCAGCGCCGACGTCTTCGAGCGGAGCTCGGTCACGGTCGCGATCGCCTCGATGCCCTGAGTGCTGTACATCCGAGTGGGGGGTTGGGAGAGAGTACACGTGAGCGGCGCGAGCGTGGTGGACGCCGCCACGCCTAAAATACTGAAATCCCTCTGTTCGACCGTCCCACTTCCGTCCTCGCCCCGATGTACCTCGCCCGCGTGACCGGCACCGTCGTCGCCAGCCAGAAGCTGGACCCGCTCGTCGGCCGGCGGCTCCTGGTCGTCGAGGCCATCGGGCTCGACGGGGCCGGCCTGGGCCGGACGGAGGACGTCGCGCTCGACCCCGGCCTGAGCGCGGGCGTCGGCGACGCGGTCCTGGTGGCCAAGGAGGGCGCCGTCGTGGCGACGCTCCTCGACACGCCCGGCGAGCCGCCGACGCCGGCCAACGTGGTCATCGTCGCCGTCGTCGACGAGTGGGACGGGACATCGGGCGACCTGTCCATCGGGTGATCGGGCGACTGGAAGAGGTCGGCTGAAAGGCCGGCCGTATGGGCGTCCTCCGCAATCGCCCATCGCCCGATCCCGAATCGCTCGATCCCCTGACTCACTCCCTCTTCAACCCGCCGCGGGGTCCCCGACCGGCCGGTCAGGGTATCCTGACGCCCCCTCCCCCCCTCCAGACATGGCGAACGCTCCCTACGACGTCCTCGTGATCGGCTCCGGGCCCGGCGGCTACGAGGCCGCCATCCGCGCGCACCAGCTCGGGCTCAAGACGGCCATCGTCGAGAAGAACAAGCTCGGCGGCGTCTGCCTCAACATCGGGTGCATCCCGACCAAGGCCCTGCTCAAGAGCGCCGAGATCGCGAGCCAGCTCGCCCACATCGCCGACTACGGGTTCACGACGCCCGGCGGCGACGGGGCCACGTTCCCCCAGCCCGACTTCGCGGCCGTCGTCCAGCGCTCGCGCGGCGTGGCCGACAAGATGAACAAGGGCGTCCAGTTCCTCATGAAGAAGAACAAGGTCGACGTGTTCATGGGCCAGGCCACGCTCTTGGGCGGGGGCAAGGTGGCCGTCGAGCCGTCCGAGACGATGGACGGCGAGACCGTCGGCGAGTCGACGACGGTCGAGGCCCGGGCCATCATCGTGGCGACCGGCGCTCGGGCGCGCGAGATCCCGACGCTGCCCGTCGACGGCGAGAAGATCATCGACTACCGCCAGGCCATGCTCCAGACCGAGCGGCCGGAGAGCATGGTCATCGTCGGGGCCGGCGCCATCGGCGTCGAGTTCGCCTACGTGTACCACCACATGGGCACCGAGGTCACGCTGGTCGAGCTCCAGGACCGGCTCGTCCCGGTCGAGGACGCCGACGTCTCGAAGGAGCTCGAGCGGGCCTACAAGAAGATGGGCGTGACCGTCAAGACGGCGACCGAGGTCACCCACGTCGACACGTCCGGCGACGGGTGCGTCGTGACGATGAAGACGCCGAAGGGCGAGGAGACCGTCGAGGTGTCCCAGGTGCTCTCGGCCGTCGGCGTCGTCGGCAACGTTGAGGACGTCGGGCTGGACGAGGTCGGCGTCGAGCACGAGCGCGGCGCCATCAGGGTGGACTCGATGTACCGGACGACCGTCGACGGCATCTACGCCATCGGCGACGTGATCGGGGGGCCGTGGCTGGCGCACGTGGCGAGCCACGAGGGGGTCGTCTGCGTCGAGCACATCGCCCACGAGCAGGGCAAGGCCGAGCACGGGCCGCACCCGGTCGACTACCTCAACGTGCCGGGCTGCACGTACTGCCTCCCCCAGATCGCGTCGGTCGGCTACACCGAGGCCAAGGCGAAAGAGGCCGGGTTCGAGGTCAAGATCGGCAAGTTCCCGTTCACGGCGTCGGGCAAGGCGGCGGCCATCGGCGACCAGACCGGGTTCGTTAAGGTCGTGATCGACGCCAAGTACGGCGAGGTCTTGGGCGCCCACATCATCGGCCACGACGCGACTGAGATGATCGCCGAGGTGGTCACGGCGCGCGCGCTCGAGACGACGGCCCACGAGATCATGGAGGCCATGCACCCGCACCCGACGCTGTCGGAGGCCGTCATGGAGGCGTGCCGCGACGCCTACGGCCAGGCCATCAACGCCTAGCGCGGCGGCCTCTCCCTGACCGGCCGGCCCCGGCCGCCTTCCGCCCCGCTGCCGCCGGCGGGGCGGTTTTTCCCAGAGCGCGCGCTGGATCGGGTCGCGCCAGAGCGTCCGCGGCGCGGAAACCCCGTGGGGTCGGCCGCGTCTTGTCACGCCAATCGCCACGCACATCTCACGCCATGCGACGGACACTCTCCCCGATCATCGTCCTCGTCGCGAGCCTCGGCCTCGCTTCGTGTTCCAGCCCGAACACCGCGTCGGCCGACGGGGACGATCAGAACGTCTTGACGGCCGAGAACATCCGCGAGTTTGCGGCGACGAACGGCGGGGCGACGGCGCTCGACCTCGTGAGGCGCCACCGCAGTTTCTGGCTCCGGGTGCCCGCCACCCCGACCGTGTACCAAGGGACGGTCGTGCTGGGCGGGCCCGAGGCGCTCGACCGGCTCGGTCTCTCACAGGTCCAGAGACTGGAGTTTCTCGACCCGCGCGTAGCCCGGAACCGCTACGGCGTCCAGAACCACCCCGTGGGAGGCGGCGGGGCCATCCTCGTCACCCTCGGGTAGCTCCTCGGCCTGTCTCGCCCGCTGGCAACCGGCGCCAGCGGGGCGGAACTTGTTGAGGGCAACCCCGGCGACGGCCATCCGTTGTAGACTCCACGGAACACGCCGCGAGCACGAGATGGCTACCAACACAGGCGAGGGCGCGCGGAAGGGCGCCGTGAAAAATCGGGTCCAAGTTCTGAACCCCGTCACCAAGCGCTGGGTAAAGCTCGACACGAAGACCGGCCGGATCATCGACCACAAAAAGACGCCAGGCGAGTACAAGGGCATCCGCAAGAAGTAGCTCGTCTGTGGCCCTCGTCTTCTCGCCGGTGACACAGGACGTGATGGAGGGGCCGTTTCAGCCCCGCCCACGCCACGCCTTCCTCATGCTCCATAGTGCGGAGCGGCGGAGCCGGTTGGACAGGGAGTTGGAGTCTTCGACGGCGTCGGTTCTGCAGGAGTCAGGCGTCACGGCGATCCGTGCGACGGACATCGGTGGCACCGGCGACTACCTCGAGAAGATCATCGGGCTCATCCGTGGATGTGGGCTAGGCGTCGCCGTCTTCACCGAAGCGACGCCGCCTCCGACGCTCGCGAACATCTTCTTCGAGGTCGGTCTTTGCCCGATGTTTGGGCGGCCTGTGGTTCTAGCCAAAACGGCGGAGGCCATCACACCGTCCGACTTCGTGCGGACGGAGTGGGTCGCGCGCTACGAGAACGAGGGCCAGTTCCGAGCGAACTTGCTCGCGACGCTCGACACGCTCCTGACGGAGAGTGTCCGGTACTACCGCTCAATCGCTGAAGTAGCCATTGAGGCAGACGAGGTCGATTACGAGATCGCGTTCGAGCGCTTCGTTCAGGCTTACCTCCTTGGCGGTGAGAAAGAAGATCTCGACGACATTCGCCGGATCTACGACGCCCTCCGATCACCGTCCGAGGACCCACGGCTCCACACGGTCCGACGCCGGCTCCGCGCGACGGTCGGTCACTTCGTCAAGCTCGCGACGGGATAACTCCCTGTCTCGCCCGCGGGCGCCGGCCGTCAGCGGGTCGATCAACCCTCGTGCTCGGCGAGCCAGTCGGCGTCGAAGGCGGCGAGGAGGTCACGGAGGCCGTCGCGCCAGAGCCCGTGCGTGCCGTCGGCGCGGCGGCGGAGCCAGAAGCCGTAGGCCGCGTTCGCCTCGTACTTCGCCTCCCAGTCGTTGGCGATGGGGAGGCCGATGTCGGGCAGCAGCGTCTCGCTCCGGTCGGTGAACGCGAAGACGGAGAACCCCGGCGACTCGTAGGCTTGGGCGCCGGCGGGAACGGGCCCGCCGTCGAGGAACGTCGCGTAGCCGAGGAGCGGGCCGGCGGGCGTCCGCTCGGGGAAGCCGGCGGCGGCGAGGTCGGCGTGTGTGAGCCAGTAGGTCCGCGCCAGCCGCGCGACGCGGCGGCGGTAGACCGGGGCCACCATCGCCCGGACCGCCGCGCCCTCCGGCACTGCCGTCGCCCACGCCCAGCGGACGAACGCCGGGTCGTAGTGCCCGAAGGCCCGCGGCGCGGAGAGGTCCAGGTCGACCGCCTCGCCCGCCGCCCGGTGGGGCCCGCTCTCGAACGGGGGCGCCGGGGCGAGCGCGACCAGCGACGCGGGGGCCGCCACCTGGGCCGCCAGGCATGCCAGGCCGCGCACGCCGAAGTCCGTGAACCACGTCCCGAACGGCCCGTCGCACGTCTGGACGGGGTCGGCCTCGGACGCCTCCCCCCGAGTGTCGAACCCGGCCGCCGCGTCGTCGAGCCCGAGCCAGACCTGGCGGGCCGCCCGCTCGGCCGCGTCGTCGGGGGGCGCTGTTGGCGTCGAGGACGTCCCGGAGCAGCCGGCGAGGAGGATCAGCGCGACGAGACGCAGCGAGCGGGGCATGGCGTACGGGGGAAGCGGGGCCGGCGACGCGGCACGGAGCCGACGGCCCCTGAACCCCGAACGGGCGAGATCGTTCAGACGGCCCCTCTCCTCTTCATCCTCTCCCCCTCCCATGTCCGACGTCTCCCCCGCCGAGCGCCGCGAGCGCATCGAGAAGCTCGCCGACCTTATCGAGGACATCCGCATCTGCATGCTCACCACCGTCGACACCGACGGGACCCCGTGGAGCCGCCCCATGGCGACCCAGGAGGTCCGGTTCGGCGGCGACCTGTGGTTCTTTACCCGGGACGACTCCGAGAAGGTCGACCACGTTGACAGGAACCGGAAGGTCGGCGTGGCCTTCGCCCGGCCCGACCGCCAGGACTACGTCACGATGGCCGGGACCGCGCTCGTGGTCAAGGACCGCCAGAAGGCCGAGGAGCTGTGGTCGGAGCCGCTCAAGGCCTGGTTTCCCAAGGGCCTCGACGACCCGCACTTGCGGCTGCTCAAGGTCGAGGTCGACCGGGCCGAGTACTGGGACTCCCCGTCGAGCCCCATCGTCTACGCGCTGGGTTACGTCAAGGCCAAGATTACCGGCGAGCCGGCCCGTGACATCGGCGAGAACGAGAAGGTCGACATCGGGTAGCGATCTCGGCCGGTCGGACGCGGCGTGCCCGACACCCTGAAACGGAACCGCACCCCCTCCCCTACGATGGACCTCCCCGCGCGCCTCCGCCAGTCGTGGACCGACAACGCCGACGCCTGGGCGCGCGTCGTCCAGGGCGGCGCCATCGCGAGCCGCGAGGTCGGGACCGACGCCGCCATCGTCGAGGCCGTCGTGCGGGGGCTCCCGCCGGCCGGCCGCGTGCTCGACGTGGGCTGCGGCGAGGGCTGGCTGTGCCGGGCCCTCGCCGCGCTCGGGGCCGAGACCTACGGCGTCGACGCGAGCGAGCGCCTGGTCGAGATCGCCCGGCTGGCCGGCGGCGCCTTCGGGGTCGTCGCCTACGACGAGGCCGAGGACGACCCCGCCCGGCTCGGCGGGCCGTACGACGTGGCCGTGTTCAACTTCTCGCTCCTGTCCGACGACGTGACCGGCATCCTGCGTGCGGCGGCGTCGCGGCTGGACGAGGGCGGGCGCGTCGTCGTCCAGACCGTTCACCCGGCGACGGTCGACCTCCCCTACCGCGAGGGCTGGCGCGAGGAGTCGTTCCGGTCGATGGGCGACGACTTCGAGCCGATGCCGTGGTACTTCCGCACGGTCGGCGCCTGGGTCCGGTCGCTGGGCGCCGCCGGGCTCCGGCTGACCGAGGTGGCCGAGCCCCTCCACCCGGAGACGGGCGCGCCGCTGTCGCTGCTGATGGTCGCCGAGCGGGGCTAGTGCAGCGGCACAGCTCATTTAACCCACGTTGTGCCTCCGGTCCTCGCGTCCGTTGGGACCGAGGACGGGAGACCGCCGGAGACTCGTCAGGGAAGCCGGTCCCCGGTCCTCCGTCTCCGGTCCCACCGCCTCTTCCGGTTCAGACACAACTCGGGTTATTTAGCGGGTTCGCGCGTGAGCGGATAACGTGATGCGTGATTCCGGTCGAGCGAGTCACGCATCGCTCGTCACGCATCTGCGGCGATCTGAGACTCACCCATCGCAGACGCCGCGTCGTTGCACTAACCCTCGAAGTCGTCGGCGGCTTCCTGATCGGCCGCCTCGCGCTCGGCCTCGACGAAGGTCCACAGCCGCTCTTTCAGCCGGTCGAGGCCCTGGCGGGCGACGGCCGAGATCGGGACCACGTCGACGCCGTCGGGGAAGCCGGCGCGGGCCTCCTCGACCCAGGCGTCGGCGAGGTCGGGCCCGACGATGTCCATCTTGGTCAGGGCCACCATCCGCGGCTTGCTCATGAGGTGGGGGCTGAACGCCTCCAGCTCACCGAGAAGCGTCGCGTATCGGGCGCCCGGATCGACGGCGTCGGCGGCGACGCAGAACAGCAGGACCGCGTTGCGCTCGACGTGCTTGAGGAACTGGTGGCCCAGCCCGCGCCCCTCCGACGCGCCCTCGATGAGCCCGGGGATGTCGGCCATCACGAACGAGCGGTAGTCGCCGACCGACACCATGCCGAGGTTGGGCTCGAGCGTCGTGAACGGGTAGTCGGCGATCTTGGGCTTGGCCGCGCTCAGCGAGCTGACGAGCGTGCTCTTGCCCGCGTTCGGGAACCCGACGAGGCCGACGTCGGCCAAGAGCTTGAGCTCCAGGACGATCTCCCGCTCTTGGCCGGGCTCGCCGGGCTGGGCGTAGCGCGGGGCCTGATTGGTGGGGCTCTTGAAGTGCGTGTTGCCCTGGCCGCCCCGGCCGCCCTGGGCCACCACGATCCGGTCGCCCTCGTGGACCACCTCGCCCAGGACCTCGCCCGTCGTCCCGTCCTTGACGACGGTCCCGAGCGGGGCCCGGAGCACGATGTCGTCGGCCGCCTTGCCGGACTTGCCCGAGCCGCCGCCGGGCTCGCCGTCTTTGGCGAAGTGGTGCCGGTTGTAGCGGAGGTCGAGGAGGGTGTACAGGTGGCCGTCGCCCTCGACGATCACCGAGCCGCCCTCGCCGCCGTCGCCGCCGTCGGGACCCCCGTTCGGCTCGAACTTCTCGCGGCGGAAGTGGACGCTCCCGGCCCCTCCCTTCCCGCTCCGGACGGTGACGGTGACGTAGTCGACGAACTTCATTTGCCTGGAGGGATGCGGGATACGGGATGCGGCATGGGCACCCAGAGCGGACAGCTTAGTGAGCGGGGCGCCGAATCGCCGTGAGTCCTCTGCTAGCTTTCCGTCGTCCCCGTATCCCTCCATGCCTGATCCCGCATCCCTCAAGGACGTCACCATCTACACCGACGGCGCGTGCTCGGGCAACCCCGGGCCCGGCGGCTGGGGCGCGACGCTGATCTACGGGACGCCGCCCGACACCGTCACGCGCGACCTCAAGGGCGCCGAGCCCGAGACGACCAACAACCGGATGGAGCTGACGGCCGCCGCCGAAGCGCTCGAAGCGCTCCGCGAGCCGTGCCGCGTCCGCTTGCACTCGGACAGCGCCTACGTCATCAACGCCTTCAACGACCGCTGGATTGACGGCTGGCAGCGGCGGGGGTGGAAAAAGGCCGACAAGTCGCCAGTCCTCAACCGCGACCTGTGGGAGCGGTTGATCGCCCAGAACGAGCGGCACGACGTGACGTGGGTCAAGGTGAAGGGCCACGCCGGCGTCCCGCTCAACGAGCACGTCGACGGGCTCGCCGTCGGCGCGATGCGGACGATGATGGCGGAGAACGAGGCGTAGGTCTCGCGGCGACTCGCGCGGTAGGTTGGCGCCATGACCAGGATCGTCCGCCTCGCCGACCAGTTGAGCGCCGCCGTCGGTTGGCTGTGCGCGCGGCTCGTGGTGGTGATGGTGGCCGCGGGCGCGCTCGGCGCCGGGCTCCGCTACCTCGCTCCGGTGCTCGGGATCACGCCCGCGCTTAACGCCATCGGCGACGTCCAGTGGATGCTGTTCAGCGCCGTCTTCCTGCTCGGCGCCGCGTGGGCGCTGGCCGAGGACGCCCACGTCCGCGTCGACGTGGTGTACGGGCGGCTGTCCGTCCGCAAGCGGGCGGCGGTCGATCTGGCGGGGACGGTGCTCCTGCTGCTCCCCCTGTGCGGGCTGCTGGCGTGGGCGTCGTGGCCGGCCGTCGTCGAGTCGGTCGCGCTGCGCGAAGAGGCGCTCGACGCGGGCGGGCTGGTCCGGTGGCCCGTCAAGCTCTTGGTGCCGGTCGGGATCGGGCTGCTGGCGCTCCAGGCCGTCGCGCAGGCCGTGAAGGCGGCGGCCGTGCTTTCGGGGCGAGCCCGATGAGCCGCCGGGTCCATCCGTCTCCGTTCGGACGTGGAGGGAGGTGGGGAGCCCGTGTGGGAGGCAGCCGGGCGGAGACCTCCCCCCTCCCACACGCCCACACACCTCCCGGATTCGGCGCCGCGGGCCCTGCCGAGACGCCCCAGGTCTGATGGACGTCCTCCTCGCCCACCTGGCCGACTGGCTCGGGCCGATCCTGGTCGGCGTCGTGCTCGCGCTCGTGTTCTCGGGGTACCCCGTCGCGTTCGCGATTGGCGGGGCGTCGGTCGCGTTCGCGCTGCTGGGGCTGGCGACGGGCTACTTCGACCCGCCGTTCCTGCTGGCGCTGGGCGACCGGCTGTTCGGGATCATGCAGAACCCGGTGCTGCTGGCGATCCCGTACTTCATCTTCATGGGCGTCGTCTTGGAAAAAAGCCGGCTGGCGGAGGACCTGCTGACGACGATTGGCGCGCTGTTCGGGCGCGTCCGCGGCGGGCTCGCGCTGGCGGTCGTGGTGGTCGGCGCGCTGCTGGCGGCGGCGACGGGCGTGGTCGGGGCGAGCGTCGTCGCGATGGGAGCGATCGCGCTGCCGGTGATGCTCCGGCACGGCTACCGGCCGTCGTTCGCGGCGGGGACCGTCGCCGCGTCGGGGACGCTGGGCCAGATCGTGCCGCCGTCGATCGTGCTCATCGTGCTGGGCGACCAGCTCGGCGTGAGCGTCGGGTCGCTGTTCGCCGGCGCGCTCGTGCCGGGCCTGATGCTGGCGACGCTGTTCGGGCTCTACGCCGGCTGGGTCGCCTGGCGACATCCCCAGGCCGCGCCGGCCCTGCCGCCGGAGGAGCGGACCGAGCACGGGTGGGCGCTCGCCCAGCGCGTGGCGACGGCGCTCGTGCCGCCGCTCGTCCTGATCCTGGTCGTCCTCGGGAGCATCTTCGCCGGCGTCGCCACGCCGACCGAGGCCGGCGCGCTCGGGGCCGTCGGCGCGCTCGTCCTGACGGCCCTCAACCGCCGCCTGTCCCGGCCGATGGTCTGGGACGCCGCCCGCTCGACGGCCCTCTTGACGACGATGGTGCTCGTCCTGCTCGTCGGCTCGACCGTGTTCGCGCTCGTCTTCCGGGGGCTCTACGGCGACGTCTGGATCGAGGAGGCCCTCGTCGGGTTGCCGGGCGGGAAGATCGGGCTGCTGATCGTGGCCAACGTGCTGGTGTTCGTGCTGGGGTTCTTTATCGACTTCTTCGAGATCGCCTTCATCGTAGTCCCCCTCCTGGCGCCGGCCGCGGCGGCGCTCGGCATCGACCTGGTGTGGTTCGGGGTGATCCTGGGGATGAACCTCCAGACGTCGTTCCTGACGCCGCCGTTCGGGTTCTCGCTGTTCTACCTCCGCGGCGTTGCCCCGCCCGAGCTGACGACGGGCCAGATCTACCGGGGCGCGCTCCCGTTCGTCGCGATCCAGCTCCTCGCCCTCGCCGCCGTCCTGGCGTTCCCCGAGCTGGTGCTGGCGTTCGCCGGCGAGTGAGGCGTGAGCGGTGAGGCGTGAGCGGTGAGGCGTGAGCGGTGAGGCGTGAGCGGTGAGGCGTGAGCGGTGGCCCCTCTCTTCGGGCCACCCTGCGTCCTCCCTCTGCCAGTTCCCCAGTTCCCATTTCCGCGAGCGCCAGCGAGCCTTTCCCGCGAGCGGAGCGAGCCCGCGTCAGCGAGCCCCCGCCATCGTCCGCTCCGCCAGCCCGAACCAGCGGTCGGAGGCGGCCTGGAACTGGCGGTAGCTCTGGAGGAGCGCGCGGCTGTGGGCGTCGTCGGCCATGCCGTCCATCAAGTCGCGGGACGCGGCGGCGGCGGCGGCCATCACGTCGTCGGGGAACGGGACGGCGCGGACGCCCCGGTCCAAGAGCGACGCCAGCGCGGCCGGGTTGAGCGCGTCGTACTCGCTCAGCATCCTGGCATTGGCCTCGTCAGACGCACTCTGCAACGCCTCCCGGTACGACGCCGGCAGCCCGTCCCACGCCGCCCGGTTGACGTAGAACGAGAGGCCGGCCGCCGGCTCCCACCAGCCCGGGTAGTGGTACGTCTTGACGACGCGGTAGAAGCCCATCTTCTCGTCGTCGTACGGCCCGACCCACTCGGTCGCGTCGATGGCCCCACGCTCGAGCGCCCCGTAGATCTCGCCGCCGGCCAACGTTTGGGCGACGACGCCGAGTTGCTCCATCGCGCGCCCGCCGAGCCCCGGGATCCGCATGGTCAGCCCGGGCAGGTCCGAGAGCGAGCGGACGGGTCGGCGGAACCACCCGCCCATCTGGGTCCCCGTGTTGCCGCCCAACAGGCCGACGACGCCGAAGTCGTCGAGCGTCCGCTGGGTCAGCTCGCGGCCGCCGCCGTGGCGGATCCAGGCGTCGTGCTGGCGGGCCTGCATCCCGAACGGGACGGCCGTGTCGAACGTGAGCGCGGCCGTCTTGCCGAGGTAGTAGTAGCCCGCCGTGTGGCCGATGGGGACCGACCCGGCCTGGACGGCGTCGAGCACCTGGAGCGCCGGGACGAGCGCGCCGGCCTCGCTCGGCTCGATCTCGAACCGGCCGTCGGTCAACGCGGCCACGCGGGCGGCCAGCGTCTCGGCCGCCCGGTGCAGGATCTCGGTCGAGCGCGGGAAGCTCGACGCCAGCCGCCACCGGACCCGGGGCCGCGTGACGACACTCGGCCCGCCGGCCGCGGCCGTCTCGCCCGTGTTGCGCCGCCCGTGGCCCGGGCCGGGCCCGCACCCAGCGAGCGCGCCTCCGGCTCCGAGGGCGGCGGCAGAAACGAAGCGGCGACGGTGCATCAGGGGATGGTGTGATCGGGTGAGGTCAGATTGGGCGCTCGGTCCGGTTCGGCAAGGGTAGCGACGGCGGGGGGTCCCCAGCCCACCCAATCGTCCATCGCCCGATCCCCCATCACCCGATGACTCGTCCTCGCCCGGCCGTCGCCTCGACGAACGCCGCGCGCAGCGGCTCGGCCTCCGACCGGCGGACGCGGAGCGCGAGCTCGGTCCCCTCGGCCGAGTGCGACTGGTCGGCCACCTCGGCGTCGAACACGTCGAGGAGCCGCATGGCCGGCGACGTGTCCTCGAACGCGAACGCCAGCCGGACCGGCACCCGGACCGTCACGACCTGCTTGCGAGCGGCGTCGAGCGCCGCGCCGGCCGCCTCCCCGACCGCCCGCGCCAGCCCGCCGACGCCCAGCTTGGTGCCGCCGTAGTACCGCGTGACCACGACGACGACGCGGTACAGCTCGCGGGCCTCGATCTCGCGCAGGATCGGCGGCCCCGTCGACCCCGACGGCTCGCCGTCGTCGGACGAGCGCGGAGCCGGGGCGTCAGGTCCCAGGCGGTAGGCCCAGCCGTGGTGGCGCGCCGCGTGTTCCCGCGCCCGGACGGCCTCGACGTGCGCCAGCGCCTCGTCGGCCGACCTCGCCCGGAAGGCGTCGCCGATAAAGCGGGACCCCTTCGTCTTGGGAGGCTCGGCCTGGGACGGGGCGGCGAGCGTTCGGTAGGAGTCGGGCGGAGGCACAGGCGCGCGGATTTCTCAGCGAACGTACGGCCCCCGACCGGCGTCCGACCGATCCTGTGGAAGCGCTCCCCGCCCGCCCCGTGCTCGCGTTCGTCCTCGCCCTCCTGCTCGCGACCCCGCCCCCCACCGTCACCGCGGCGGCGGCCGACCAGGCCGTCCAGATTGACGGGTCGCTCGACGAGGCGGCGTGGGCCGCGGCCGAGCCGGCCACCGGGTTCGTCCAGTTCGAGCCCGTCGAGGGCGCCCCGGCCTCGGAGCGGACCGAGGTCCGCGTGCTGACCACGTCGGCCGGGCTCGTCGTCGGCGCGCGGATGTGGGGCGCCCGCGTCCGGACGCCGCTGAGCCGCCGCGACGACGAGGGCGACGCCGACCGGTTCGTCGTCGCCATCGACAGCTACAACGACGGGCGGACGGCCTACGCCTTCGGCGTCACCGCGGCCGGCGTCCAGTTCGACGCCACCATCGAGGGCGGCGACGACGACGACTCGTGGGACGCCGTCTGGGACTCGGCCGTCCGCGTGCTCCCCGACGGGTGGGTGGCCGAGATCCGGATCCCGTACTCCCAGCTCCGCTTTTCCGACGGCGTCTCGTCGTGGGGCGTCAACTTCCAGCGCGTCGTGCCGGCGACGGGCGAGGAGACGTTCTGGGCGCCGGTCACGCGCGCCGAGGCCCAGGGCGGGCTGGTCCGGCTGTTCGGCCGCCTCGACGGGCTCGCGGGGATCCGGCCCCAGCCCGTCTTGCAGGCCATCCCGTACACGCTCGCGGGCGGCTCGCGGCGCGAGAGCGAGGCCGTGCCGGGCACCGGCGACACCGGCTTCGAGGGCAACGTCGGTGCCGACCTCAAGGTGGGGCTCTCGTCGAACGTGACGCTCGACGCGACGGTCAACCCGGACTTCGGCCAGGTCGAGGCGGACCCGGCCCAGCTCAACCTGGGCACGTTCGAGGTCATCCTCCAGGAGCGCCGGCCGTTCTTTACCGAGGGGACCCAGATCTTCGACCTCACCGTCGGCGGCGGGCGCGACGGGGCGCTGCTGTACACGCGCCGGATCGGGAGCGCCTCGCCCATCGTCGCCGCGACCAAGCTGACCGGGCGGACGCCCGCCGGCCTGTCGTTCGGCGTGCTCGCGGCGGCGACGGGCCAGGGCTTCGCGCCCGACCGCGGCTACGTCGCCGGCCGGCTCAAGCAGGAGTTCCCCGGCCAGAGCTACCTCGGCGGGGGGCTCACGGCGTTCCTGGCCGACGACTCCTACACCGCCGGCGCCACGGGCGCTCCGCTCGCGGTCGCCGGGGCCACCGACGGGGCCCTCCGGTTCGCCGGCGGCGACTGGCTGTTCGAGGGGACGGCCGCCGGGACGGTCCGCGCCGAGGGCGACGACCGCGACCTGGGCGGCGCGCTCTACCTCGGCTTGGACAAGGTCCAGGGCTACTTCCTGCCCGGCTTCGGCCTCCGCGTCTACTCGGCCGACTTCCGCCTCAACGACGTCGGCCGGTTCCGCCAGACCGACGTCGTCCAGGCCCGGGCCGGCGTGCGCCACCTGTGGAACCGGGGCCAGCCCGTCGGCCCGTTCCGGCGGCTCAACACGGGCGGGTTCCTCACCCAGACGTGGACGCTGGCGGACGGGGCGAACCAGGGGCTCCGGCTGTTCTCGTTCAGCAGCGCCGACCTCGCGGGCTTCCAGGAGATCGACCTCAACGTCGAGGCCGAGGGGCTCGGCGGCGTCGACGTGCGCGAGACGCGCGGGCTCGGGCCCGTCCGCAACCTGGCGTCGGCCAGCGCGCGGCTCTCGTTCGAGAGCGACAGCCGGCGCCCGTTCCGCTGGGAGATCGGCGTCCGCGGCGGGGCCGACGAGGACGGCGGGGCCCGCTACGGCGTCGGGGGCGGACTCTCGTGGACGGCCTCCGACCGCGTCTCGCTCTCGCTCGACGGCGGCGTCGGCGCGGGCGACGGGGTCCGGGCCTGGGCCGCCAACGAGAGCGTGTTCCGCACGCCGACCGGCCTCGCCGTCGGCGCGGTCGCCGGCGTGCCCGAGGCGGTCGGCGACGCCGACCTCGTCCCGTTCGACGGCGACGACGGCCTGCTCGACGGCCTCACGCCGTACGGAGAGCCGCTCGCGGTCGACGCCCAGGCGTTCTACGTCCCCATCCTCGGCGCCCGCGACACGCGCGAGGTGGACCTCACGACGCGGGCCCAGGTCATCTTCGGGCCGGGCGTCTCGCTCCAGCTCTACGGCCAGCTCTTCGCCGCGCGCGGCCGGTTCCGCGACTTCGCGCTGCTCGCCGGCCCCGACGACTTGCGCCCGCTCCCCGGCTTCCCCAAGCGCCGCGACTTCTCGGTCGCCTCGTTCACCGCCAACGCCGTGTTCCGGTGGGAGTACCGACCCGGCTCGGCCCTGTTCGTCGTCTGGAGCCAGGGCCGCGAGGACGCGCTCTTCGAGGAGACCCTGCTCCGCGGCGCCGGCCCGTCCCCCTTCGACGTCGGCCCCGTGGGCTCGCTCGGCGGCGCCTTCGGCGCGTTCCCCGACGACCTCGTCCTGGTCAAGCTGAGCTATTTGTTGATGCGGTAGGGGCTCGCTGGCGCTCGCGGGAAGGGCTCGCTTCGCTCGCGGAACGGGGAGAGGGGAACGGGCAGACGTGGGGCGGGCCAACCTGCTCGCGACGCCGGCGGTGGCCAGAGAGCGAGGGACCAGGCGTGAGCGGAAGCCCTCCACCTCCCTTCAGCGATCTCACCTCCTCCCTCTGCCCGTTCCCACTTCCTCGTTCCCCTTTCCCGCGAGCGCCAGCGAGCCTCACCCCTCGATCTCGGTCACGAGCTGGATCTCGCGGAGCACGCCCTGGACGCGGAAGCAGTCGAAAAAGTCGCCCTGGTACACGCAGTCCTTGCCCTCCGTGTGAACCGTGAGCGCGTGCTGGTAGCCCCGCTCGACCGTGCACCCGACGGCCTTCATCAGCTGGACGATGACCTCCTCGAACGTGTGGATGTCGTCGTCGTAGAGGATGACGCGCCACGGCGTCTCGACGGCGACCTCGTCGTCGACTTCGACGACCGGGGCGACGTCGGGCGTAGCCGGTCCGGCGTCCAGCACCTCGCGCGTCATCGCTAGGCCGCCGTCGTCTCGGCCGGCGCCTCCGTCGGCAAGAGCGCCAGGATGTCAAAGTCCTCCGTGACCGGGTTCGCGAGCAGCTTCTCGCACGCCTGGCGGACGGTCGCCTCGGCCGCCTCCGCCGATGGCGCGTCGACGCGGAGCGCGAAGAACTTGCCCGTCCGGACGTCCTCGACCGACGGCATCCCCAAGTCACGGACGGCGGCGCGGATCGCCTTCCCCTGGGGGTCCAAGATCGACGGGCGGAGCGTGACGCGGACGTGGGCGGTGTACATCGGTGGGCGGAGGGCGGGCCCGGAAGCTACGGCCCGACGTCGACCACGGGGGCCGGTTCGTCCGGGTCCGGGTCCGCCCCGGTCGCCACGCGGACGGCCCAGAGCAGGGCCCGGCCCAGCCCCCACCCGAGGTAGATCACGGCCGCCGCCAGCAGGCCCTCCTCCTGGAACACGACGCCCAGCACCATCGCCGTCAGGAAGAGCAGGAAGCGGTAGCGGTAGGCCCGGAGGTTCGTCCGGTTCGGCTGCGGCAACGCCGGGAACGAGATCGGCGACACCATCAGCGCCGACATCCCGACGACGAGCGTGATCAGGACCGAGAGCTGGGGCCGGGCCAGCACGTCGAACCACGGCCGGTCGATGAACGTCAGGATGAACACGACGACGGTGCCGGCCTGGGCCGGGATCGGGAGCCCCGAGAACTCGGTCGACTTGACGCCGGCCTCGGTGAGCGAGTTGAACTTGGCCAGCCGGACGGCCCCGAACAGCGCGGGCAGGCTCGCCAGCAGCCCGCCCCACATCGGCCCGAGCTGGTTCAGCCCGAACACGTAGAGCAGGAAGCTCGGCGCGACGCCGAACGAGACGACGTCGCTCAGCGAGTCGAGCTCGACGCCGAAGTCGCCCGACACGCCAACGAGCCGGGCCATCAGCCCGTCGAGCAGGTCGAAGAACCCGGCCAGGACCACGAGCCACGCGGCGGCCTCCAGGTTGCCGGCCGCCGTCTGGATCAGCGAGAAGAACCCGGCCAGCAGGTTCATCAGCGTGAAGAAGTTCGGGACGGCGGCGCGGGCCCGGGCGCGGTTGCGCGGGCCGGCGGCGCGGCGCGCACGGAGGACGGGGCCGCGGCGCGGTCGGGGCGTCGGCGCCATCAGGCCACCTCGGGCGACGGCCCGGCGACGGTCGTGGCGAGGAGACGACGGGTGCCTTCGGAAGCGAGCACAGGCCAGGTGGGGAACGCCGAGGTCAACGCCGCGACGGCCGGCCGGCGTTCCGCGCGAGGCCAAACGAAGAACGGGGACCCTCCGACAAGCGGAGGGTCCCCGTTCAGGTTCCTTGCGGATGCGCCGTCCCGCGAGCCGTAGCTCCGGTCGGGCGACCGAGTGCGTCACGCCGCGTGCGGCCGTCGTGGGCCGTCCGAGGACCGCTGAGACAGCGGGCTCGGACTGCGACGACTGGTGGCCGCTGCGGGGCGCCGGGTCGCTTCGGGGACGAGTCCCCGTGCGCTCCCGTCGCGCGTGCTGATACCTCCTGGTACGGAACAGGTCGGGCGTCGCGTGGGCCGGAGGCCCGGTCGCGACGTCACGCTCGCGGCGGTCCGTCCGCCGAAGCGGCCGGTGCCGTCCACCCGAACCGAGGTCCGGGTGGGCGCGCGGTGCCGGTCGGATGCCGCCTCCGGATCCGATCTCCCCTTTCACAGGGAGCCAGAGGTCCGGAGCAATCCATCCGTGGCACGGAGGTCTCGTCGGGTCTCCCGTCGGGTCGTCTTAAAAAGTGACCGTCGGGGTGGCCGTCCGAAGACGGCCGGAGGGCGACGAGCCCGCCGCTCCGCCGAAGCGGAGCCGTTGCGCGCAGAGCATTCCGTGAGGAAGCCCTCGTTCAGCAAATGACGCACTGTGTCAAGGAACGCGACCGCGAACGGCCGCCTGCCCGAAGGCAGTGACCCATGGTACCGTGGAGGCCCGGTGGAGTCAAGGTGAACGGGGCGTTAAGTTGCCCACATCTCCACGCCCGTCCACATTGGACCCTTCGGGCTTCGGAGCTTCACCCGGACGGCTGCCCGAGCCGTGCTCTGCTAGCCCGTTCTCCCCCAACGGAGTCCCCCTCCACCCCTATGCGCACGCTTGCCCTCGCCCTTCTCGCCTTCTCGCTTGCCGGGTGCGAATCGCCGTCGTCTCCCCGCCTCGAAACGCCGGCGGACAGCTTGGCTTTCCGCGTGACCGAGTCGGCCGGAGGGCTCCGGGCGTGGGAGTCGCTGCCGGGCCTGGCGTTCGAGTGGGCCGTCGTCCGGGACTCCGTCGAGGTCGTCCGGACGCGGCACGTGTGGGACAAGCGCGGCGACCGGGTCCGCTCGGAGTGGCTCGGCGGCCAGGACAGCACCTACGTCGCCGTCTTCCAGCCGTCCCGGTTCGACCCGAACGCACCCGAGGGCTCGGTCGCCCTCGACGGACTGGAGGTCGTGGGGCCAGAGGCGGCCGAGCGGCTGGTCGAGGCCAACGGCCGGTTCGTCAACGACGGGTACTGGCTGCTGGCGCCGCTCAAGGTCCTGGACCCGGGCGTCCGGCGGACCGTCGAGGCCCGGGACGGGTTCGACCGGTTGGCGCTCGGGTTCGACCGCGTGGGCCTGACGCCGGGCGACCGCTACTGGATCGAGGTCGAGGACGTGTCCGGCGCCATGACCGGGTGGTCGTTCCAGCTCGAGAGCGGCAACGAGGGCCGGTTCCAGTGGGTCGACCCCGTCGAGCTCGACACGCCGGACGGCCCGCTGTTCCTGGCCCGCACCAAGGTCTCCGACGACGGCCAGTCGCTGATCCTGACCGAGCCGACGGCGCTCCTCGAGATCGACGAGACCGAGTTCACCGACCTCCGGCCGCGCATGAAGCGGTCGGCGCTGTAGCGGAGGGGGTCTGCGGCCCGTCGCCTCGGTCTTCGTGTCCCGTACCGCGGCCCTCGCGCTCGCGCTGCTCGTAGGCGGGTGCACCCACACCCGGCCAGCTCCGCTGGCGTCGGCCATCGGTCGAGCCGAGGTCAACGTCCGTGCTGGAACCGAGCCGGCCGTCCTTACTCTCGCTAGCGGCGAGCAGGTCCGGGTCCGGGCGCTCCACGTGGCCCCGGACGTGACGACGTGGACTGATACCGAAACCGGGACTGCCCGATCGGCCCTGACGACAGCGCTGTCGTCGGTCCGGTTCACCAGCCGGGGCCGTGGGGCCCTGGAGGGGGCCGGTCTCGGCCTCGCAGTTGGGGCCGCGCTGGGGCTCGGAACCGGGGCGGCCAGTGGGCTGCTAGGTCCATTGCGCAGCGGGTGGGCGTTCGGGGCGCCTCTACTCGGGGCGTTCGGCACAGGCGCAGGGCTGGTAGGTGGGCTAGACCGCGGGTCGTGGACGGTGTACGAAGCAGACCACGACTCGGGAGTGGCTCCGGTCGCACCAGCCTCTGGGGGATCTCCACCGGGGTCACGTTGAGGGGCCCACGCCACGCCCTCCTTCCCTCCTCCCCCACTCCTCTACTCCGCGTCCGGCCCCCAGATCAGGTCGACCAGGACGCGGCCGACCTGACCGAGGCTCTCGGCGCTGACGCGGTCGGGCGTGTCTGCCGTCGTGTGCCACGTGTCCGGGAACGGCGTCTGGATCAGGCCCACGACGGGGATCCCCTCGCGCAGGAACGGGACGTGGTCGTCCTGGATCGGCGGGCCGTCCTGGTCCACGAACGCCGTCGCCCCGACGCGCCGGGCCGAGGCCCAGACCCGCTCGACGACCTCGGGTGCGTACTGGACCGAGAACCCCTCGCGCGGGATGCGGAGGTCGCGGTCGCCGACCATGTCGAGCAGGACGCCCCAGACGGGCCGGTAGCCCGGGTTGTGGAGGACGAACATCTCGGACCCCATCGCGAACGGGACGCGCTGGGCCTCGGGCACGGCCGGGTCGACGGTCCCGAGGTCTTCCAGGTCGAACAGAATCACGTCGACGCCGACGGGGCGTTCGAGCGGGTGGGCGTCCAGGAGCCGCGCGATCTCCAGGAGCACCGCGACGCCCGAGGCCCCGTCGTTCGCGCCGAGGACCGGCTCGCCCCGCCGCGCCGGGTCCGGGTCGTTGTCGGCGAACGGCCGCGAGTCCCAGTGGGCCGCGAGCAGGATCCGGCGGCGCGAGTCCGGCTGCCACGAGGCGATGATGTTGGTGCCACGGAACGACCGGGTCGTGTCGCTCGGGTCCGGGACCTCGATCTGCTGCTCGACCACGCGGTCGGCGTAGACGCCCAAGCGGCGGACGAGCCAGGCCCGCGTCGAGTCGTGGGCGGCCGTGCCGGGCACGCGCGGGCCGAACGCCGTCTGCTCTTCGACGAGCGCGAACGCCCGGACCTCCTCGAAGTCGGGCAGCGGCTCGGGGCGGGTCGTCCACCAGACCCCGACGGCGACGGCGAGCACCACAAACGCCGCGAGCGCGAGCAGAACGCGACGGCTCACGCGGGCAGGGCGAAAAACTGGAGGTCCGCCAGGTCGTCGTCGAGCCGGCCACCCGCCGATGCGGGGGGCAGGTCGCGAGCCATCTGCTCCGCCTCGGCGAGCGCCCGGCGCATCAGGTCGGCCCGGTCCGCGCCCGAGATGGTGCGGGGCTCGGCCGCCGCGCGTCCCGCGACGACCTCGGCCAGCGACAGCGCCGCTCCGGACGCGCGGCCGGCGCGGACCGTCCACTCGCCCGTGGCCACGTCGAAGTCGTAGAGGGCGAGGAAGCGGGCGCCGTGCTCGGCGACGAGCTCGACGGCGCGGATGAGGTACTCGATCTCGTCGTCGTCGTGGGTGTAATGGAAGCCGACGCGGGCCCAGCCGGGCTTGAGCCCGTGGACCCCGTCCACCAGGCACTGGCGGTAGCGGGCGCTCAGGGCGGCGCCGATGTCCAAGAGCCGGTGGCCGTAGGGACCGGCGCACGAGCACCCGGCCCGGCTCTGGACCCCGAACAGGTCGCACAACAAGACCGTCACGAACCGGGGGTGGAGCACGCCGCCCAGCCCGTCGCGGACGTTGAACGACACGATCGGCAGCCGCTCGACCTCAGCGCCCGGGCCCAGGATCTCGATCCGGTCGTCGCGGCCCCACCGCGCCAGCACGCGCGCCAGGTGCTCGCGCTCGCGCGCGTGGATGGCGTCGACGCCGACGGCCCGCTTGACGTCGAGCGCGATGGCGGCCCGCAACGCCTGGTAGAGGCCCGGCGTCCCGGCCGTCTCGCGCGCCTCGACGTCGTCGACGTAGTCGTGGTCCGTCGCGTTGACGTAGGCGACCGTCCCGCCCCCGCCGACCGTCGGCGCCAGGCCGTCCGGGTAGAGGGCGGCGTTGAACACGAGGACGCCCGACGAGCCGGGCCCGCCCAGGAACTTGTGGGGCGACAGGAAGACGGCGTCGATCCGGGCCTCCGGGTCGCCCTCCGGCGCCATGTCGATCTCGACGTAAGGCCCGGCGGCGGCGTAGTCGAAAAAGGCGAGGGCGCCGTGCCGGTGCAGCACCCGGGCGATCTCCCGAACGGGCGCGAGCACGCCGGTCACGTTCGAGCCGGCCGAGAACGAGCCGTACATCGTCCGCCCGGCCCACTGGGGGTCCGTGAGGTGGCGCTCCAGGTCGTCGAGACAGACCTGGCCTTGGGCGTCGAGCCCGACCTCGACGACGGTGCACAGCCCCTCGCGCCAGGTGACCTCGTTCGAGTGGTGCTCGTACGGACCGACGAAGACGACGGGCCCGGTCTCGCGGAGGTCGCCCATCAGCCGGCCGGCGTCTTCGTCGCCGAGCGCCTTTGTGAGCCGCGCGCCCAGGTCGCGGAGCGTGGCCGGCGGGATGGCGACGCCCAGGATCTCCTGGAGCTTGTGGATGGCCCCCGTCGAGCCGGCGCCGCAGCACACGACGCGCCCGCTCGGGCCCGCCCCGACGGCCCGCTTGATGGCCCGCTCGGCGTCGTGGAGGAGCCGCGTCGCCGTCCGGCCGGTCAGGCTGTCCTCGGTGTGGCTGTTGGCGTAGAGCGGGGCCAGCGACCGGAGGTAGTCCTCGACGAACGCGAGCTGGCGCCCGCTGGCCGTGAAGTCGGCGTAAACGAGCGGGCGCTCGCCGACCGGCGTCTCGACGACGGCGTCGGCGCCCAGGGTCTGGGCGCGCAAGGCGGCGGGCGTGAGCGGCGGGAGCTCCATCCTGGAAGATAGGCCCCGAGGACCGGATGCCTCGGAGGAGTGGACCGTCTTCGAGGGCGAGCGCGACCTCCCCCTCGTCTGGAGAGGTCGCGGCGCCCCGGGCGTGGAGAGCGCGCGGAGCGCGCCCAGGCCGCATATTGGGTCGCCCCGCCTCTACGCCTATGCGCCGCCTCGTTGCCCTCTCGCTCGCCCTCGGCCTGGCCGCGAGCGTGGCCGCCCAGGTCGACGCCCGGCGGCCGCCGCTCTACGTCGTCGAGCACGACGGGGCCAAGGTGTACCTGTTGGGGTCGGTCCACGTCCTGCCCGAGGGGGCCCTCCCCCTGCCGCGCCACGTCGAGGCCCTGTACGCGGCGGCCTCGGTCGTCGCCTTCGAGATCGACTTGGCCGAGGCCACCACTCGCGTCGGCGACCTGATGGGCGCGGCGACCGACGAGGCGCTCCTGCGCGACGTGCTCGACGACGCCCAGCGCGACTCGCTCGCCGTGTCGCTCCGGTCGTTCGGCGTGCCCGAGACGGCGTTCGACGGGTTCGAGCCGTGGTTCGCCGGCATGAGCTACGGGATGCTCACGCTCCAGCACGACGACCGGGTCTACGGCGAGGGCGTCGACGCCTACTTGTTCTCCCGGGCGGAGATCGATGGGAAAGAGCTCGTGGCGCTCGAGACGCTCGACGACCAGATCGCCGCGTTCGACGACCTCTCCGACGCGAGCCAGGTCGCCTACCTCATGGGCCTCGTCGGCAGCGCGGACCAGGCGGGGACCACGTTCGCCGCGCTGCTCGACGCCTGGGCCTCGGGCGACGAGGACCGCCTGAGCGCCGTCCTGAGCGACGAGCTGTCGCACCCCGAGGTGTTCGAGTCCCTGCTCGTCCGCCGGAACCGGGCGTGGATTCCGGGCCTGCTGGACCTGCTGGACCGCCCCGGCGAGGTGTCGCTCGTCGTCGTCGGCGCGGGCCACCTCGTCGGGCGCGGCAACGTGGTGGCGCTGCTCCGCGAGGCCGGGTTCAAGGCCCGGCGGATCACAGGGTGAGTGCGTTCGTTGCGTCAGTGAGCACGACGGGGGCCGGAGCCATCCAACACGCGAGTCGAACTGCACGTCTTTTCCGAGCCGACCGGGAGACGCACGGACCCCCAACGCGCCAGCTCTACGCAGCGTCGAGCGGCGTCACCAGCAGGCCCGTCGACCGGCCGTGCATGGCGTCGCGGAGCGCGAACGCCAGCGTCGTCAGGACGAGGGTCGCGTTGCCGTTGGCCTCGATGGCGTCGGTCGCCTGGGCGACGACGGCGGCCATCGCGTCGAGATCGGCCGCGGGCAGCGCGGCCACGAACCGGTGGACGGCCTCGGCCTGGTCCACGTTGACGAGCCGGGCGTCGGCCCCGGCGGCCCGGGCCAGGACCAGGTCGCGGACCCACAGGGCCACCAGGTCCAGCCACCCCTTGATCGCCTCGCGACCGCCCGACGCCGCCTGCTGGACGACCGGCGCCACCACGTCGGCGCGGCCCGTGTAGGCCTTGCGGACGAAGTCGAGCGCGAGCGCCCGCTGCTCCTGCACGCTCGCGCTGCCCCACACCTCGAGCGCCCGGGTGTACGACCCGTCCGCCATCCGGGCGACGACGCCGGCTTGGCCCGCCGGGACGCCGGCTCGGGCGACGAGGGCCGCCTCGATGGCCTCGGGCGGGAGCGGGTCGAACCGGACGCGCTGGCACCGCGACAGGATCGTCGGCAACACGTTCTCGACCCGCTCGGCGGTCAGGACCAGGACCACGTCGGGGCCCGGCTCTTCGAGCAGCTTGAGCAGCGAGTTGGCCGCGCCCTCCCGCATCGCGTCCGCGTCGGTCAGCACGCCGACGACGTGGCGGCCCTCGACGGGCACGAACGTCATGTCGCGGCGGAGGAAGTCGTTCGTCGGGCGCCGCCGGTGCTCGACTTGCTTTTTGCTCGGCCCGTCGTCGCCGAGCGCGCCGCGCTGGCGGTAGTCGACCGGCGCGTAGGGCTCGGCCGCGAGCGCCGCCAGCCGCTCGGCGTAGTCGCCCGGCCGCTCGTCCTTGTCGGCCGCCTTGCTGACCTTGGGGAACGGGAGGTAGACGTGGAGGTCCGGGTGGATGAGCCGGGCCGCCTTGGTGCAGGCGAGGCACGTCCCGCAGGCGTCGGCCTCGGGTCCGCCCGGCCGGCCGCGCCGCTCGCACAAGAGCGCCTGGGCGAACGCGAGCGCCGCCGCGCGGGGGCCGGACCCCGCCGGCCCGTGGAACAGGTACGTGTGGGCGACGCGCCCGTGCGCGAGCGCCTGCGCGAGGACGCCGACGGCGCGGTCTTGGCCGATGACCCGGCTCAGCATGGGGATGAGTGTGGGGAGTCGGGGAAGGGTACGGGCGACCGGGGCCGACTGGGTACCACTGATGCCAGTTCGCTGAGGTCGGCGGGCGGCCCGGGGCGTTCTCGATGCGTGATCCGTGATGCGTGACTCTCATCGGGGAGGGTCACGCATCACGGATCACGAGTCCTCGATCTGGAACCTGCTAGGGTCGTCGTGTCGCCGCACTAGCGCCTGGCTCCGCCCTTGTCGACCGCGTCCCCCAGCCCCACCGTGACCGTGACCGAGTAGTCGTCGGCGCCGGCCCGAGCCCAGAACGCGCGGCCGGCGGCGTTCGCCGCGAGGACGCCGGCCTGGAGTTGGGCCGCCCCCTCGGCCCGGCCCCAGGACCGGGCGTGGTCGAGGAGCGCTCGCCCGGTCCCGACTCCGCGCGCCTCCGGCATCACGTAGAGGTCGGCCACGTGGACCAGTAGATGCTCGCGGTAGAGCGGCGCCGGCTGGTAGAGGTGGGCCGTCAGCAGGCCGACGGGGCGACCGGCGTCCAAGGCGAGCCACACGCGGCTGCCCTCCGACCGCGTCCAGTCGCGGAAGTCGGTCGACCACCGGGCCGCCGCGTCGTCGGCGAGCCGGTAGCGCGGGTCGAGCGCTTGGTGCTCGCGGTGGAGCGCGGTCCACAACGCCAGCGCCGGTGCGAGGTCGGACGGACGGGCCAGGCGGACGAACGCGCTCACGCGGCCTCGGCCGTCGCTCGGCGCCCGATCCGGCCGTCGGCCGCCAGCAGCTCGGCGTTGAGAACGGCCCCGCCGGCCGCGCCGCGGACCGTGTTGTGGCTCAGCACGACGAACTTGACGCCGAGCACCGGGCAGTCCTGGATTCGGCCGACCGTCACCGTCATCCCACCGCCCAAGTGGACGTGCGTTCGGGGCTGAGGGGCCGCCGGGTCGTCGGTGACCAGGATCGGCGTCTCGGGCGCCGTCGGGAGGTCGCGGCCGTGGAGGGGGCTCCGCCACTCGCGGAGCACGGCGGCGACGTCGGCGGCGCTCGGCCCGCCGGTCAGCCGGACTGAGACGGCTTCGAGGTGGCCGTCGATGACGGGCACGCGGTTGCACTGGGCCGAGACGACGACCGGGGCCATCTCGACACCGTCGGGCCCCAGCGTGCCGAGCAGCTTGCGCGTCTCGACGGCCATCTTCTCCTCCTCGCCCCCGATGAACGGGACCACGTTGCCCAGCGCGTCGAGCGACGCGACGCCGGGGTAGCCGGCCCCGCTCAGCGCCTGCATCGTGACCACGTGGACGGCTTCGACGCCGAAGGCGTCGTCGAGCGGCTTGAGCGCCATCACGAGCCCGACCGTCGAGCAGTTCGGGTTCGTGACGATGAACCCGCCAGAGGGCGCCCCGTCGGCGCCAGTCCAGGACTGGCGGTCGATCAAAGCCACGTGGCCCGGGTTGACCTCGGGGATGAGGAGCGGGACCGTCGGGTCGAGCCGGAAGTTGCGCGCGTTCGAGACCACGGCGTAGCCGCGCCGCGCCCAGTCGGCCTCGACGTCGCCGGCCACGCTCGCGTCGAGGCCGGAAAAGACGACGTCGGCGTCGGGCGCCGCGTCGACGCCCTCGACCACCAGGCCGCCGATGCGCTCGTCGAGCGGCTCGGCCTGGAGCCAACGCGCGGCCTCCCGGTACGGCTTGCCCGCCGACCGCTCCGAGGCGACGAGCGAGACGACCTCGAACTGGGGGTGACGGGACAGGAGCCGGACGAACGTCTGGCCGACGGCGCCGGTGGCGCCCAGGATGGCTGCGCGAAGCATGAGGGGGGTGAGCGGGGTGGGCAGGTCCCGCGAGTCCAGCGGGTTCGGACAAGGTCACCGCTGGCGGCACCGCGCGCCAGGGCCGCGTGTGGAGAAACCGGCCAAACCTGCGCGACCCGCCCAACAGGCCAAACCCCTACCTCTAGTTTCACGCCTCCGCCTCTCCCTCCCCCATGGCCCACCTTATCGACGGAACCGCCGTCGCCGCCGCCGTCCGCGCCGAGGTGGCCGAGGGCGCCGCCGCGTTCGCCGCCGCGCACGGCCGCCGGCCCGCGCTCCGCGTCGTGCTCGTGGGCGAGAACCCCGCGAGCCAGTCGTACGTCCGCGCCAAGGCCCGGGCCGCGGGCCAAGCCGGCATCGACGCCGAGACGCTGCTCCGCCCCGCCGACTTCTCGCAGGCCGACCTGCTCGCGCTCATCGCCGACCTCAACGCCGACCCGGCCGTCGACGGGATCTTGGTCCAGCTCCCCCTGCCCGAGCACGTCGACGAGGCGGCTGTGACCCGCGCCATCGACCCGGACAAGGACGTCGACGGGTTCCACCCCGAGAACGTCGGGCGGCTCGTCTTGGGCGAGGACACCCTCGAACCGTGCACGCCGGCCGGCATCGTCGAGCTGCTGCGCCGGACCGGCGTCGAGACGACGGGCGCCCACGCCGTCGTGCTCGGCCGGAGCAACATCGTCGGCAAGCCGATGGCGTCGCTCCTGCTCCGGCGCGGGCTCGACTGCACCGTGACGGTCTGCCACAGCCGGACGCGCGACGTGGACGCGATCACGCGCCAGGCCGACATCCTGGTCGCGGCCATCGGCCGGGCCGAGTTTGTGACCGCCGACATGGTCAAGCCCGGGGCGACGGTCATCGACGTGGGGATCAACCGGGTCGAGGACGAGAGCCGCGAGCGGGGCTACCGGCTGGTGGGCGACATCGACTTCGACGCGGTCTCCGAGGTGGCCGGCGCGATCACGCCCGTGCCCGGCGGCGTCGGCCCGATGACGATCGCGATGCTGCTCGCCAACACGCTCCGGGCCGCCGAGCGCCGGGCGACGTGATGCAGGCCGCCGACTCGGTCGCGCTCGACTCGCTCGCCGCCGACTCGCTCCGCGCCGCGCCCGACACGGTCGTGGTCGACACGACGACCGGCGTGGGCGGGCTGTCGCGCGACGTCGGCGTGGCGGCCGAGGCGTTGGGGAAGGGCCGGTTCGAGGACGCCGCGAGCATCCTGACCGAGTCGCTCCTCGAGTTCCTCTACGAGAACCTGCTGCCGGCCGTGCTCACGGCCGTGCTGCTCTGGGTCGTGCTCCGGGTCACGATGGGCGTGACGCGGCGGGCGCTCAGCCGCTCGAAGCGGATCGACGCGGGCGTCCAGCAGCTCATCCTCCGGTTCACGCGGTTCGTGATCGTGGCCATCGGCGTCGTCGCCGTGCTCGACGAGCTGGGGATCGCCGTGGCCCCGTTCATCGCCGGGCTCGGGATCGCCGGCATCGCGCTCGGGTTCGCGGCCCAGGACACGGTCCAGAACCTCATCGCCGGCATCACGATCCTGCTCGACCGGCCGTTCCACGTCGGCGACAACATCGAGCTCCATGACACCTTCGGGACCGTCGAGGAGATCACGCTCCGGACGACGCGGATCCGCACGCTCGACAACCAGATGGCGATCCTGCCGAATGCGAACGTGATCTCGGAGCGGATCATCAACCACTCGATGTTGCGGGCGCTCCGGGTGCTCGTCCCGTTCGGGATCGCGTACAAGGAGGACCCGACGGCGGCCCGCGAGGTCGTGCTCGCCCTCACCGAGGGCGACCCCCGGATCCACCCGGACTACGCCCCGGCCGTCGTCGTGACCGAGTTGGGCGACTCGTCGGTAAACATGGAGCTGCGGCTCCACCTCAAGGACCCCCAGCTCGAGGTCCCGATCCGGTTCGAGTACCAGGAGAAGGTGTTCCACGCGCTCAAGGCGGCCGGCATCGAGATCCCGTTCCCCCACCTCCAGCTGTTCGTCGACGAGGCGAAGGCGTTCGAGGGCTCGCGGCTGCTGGGGCCGGCGGGAAGCGGAGAGGGTGGAGAGTAGCGGGTGGGAGGCGGTCCTCGATGGTCGGGGTGGAGGGCCGCGTCAGCATCGCTTCCGGGGCCCGTCCGGGCCAGCCCCCCCGTCCGGGCGCCCATCGCTCCGCTCAAGGGCGGCCGGACTGTCCCCCTTCGAGGGGGACAGCGTTCCGAGCGGGGAGCCCTTCGGCTCCGCTCAGGACAGGCTCCGCGACCGGCCGGGAAGCGGGGGGTCTGCGGGGTGGACCGTGCTCGGACTGGAGCGGGCCGGCCTCGACCGTCCGCCAGCCTCCCCTATTCTCCACCCTCCATCCTCGACTCGTCCGTGCGCCTCGCCCTGCTCGTCCTCCTCGCGGCCTCGGCCAGCGCCCAGGTCAACACCGAGCGGATGCGGCGGCAGCTCGCCGACGACGGCCTGTTCGTCACCGTCGACGCGGCGGCGTCGCTGGCGACGGGGAACACGGACTTCCTCCAGATCGGGCTCGGGGGCTGGATGGACCTCCGGTTCGGCGAGAACACGGCGTTCCTGATCGGCCGGCTCGACCTGGCCCAAAGCGACGAGCGGGCGTTCGTCGACCAGTCGTTCGCGCACGTCCGCCACAACCGGACGCTGGCGCCGCGCGTGGTCGCCGAGTCGTTCGTCCAGGTCCAGCGGAACCGCCAGGAGCGGCTCGACACCCGGGCGCTGCTCGGGGCCGGGCTCCGGGTCGAGGTCGTCCAGCGGGACTCGCTCGGGCTCGCCGTCGGCGTCACGCCGATGTTCGAGCGCGAGGTGCTCGATGAGGCGCTCGGGGGCACCCAGGACGCCGTCGGCCGGGTCAGCTCGTACGTCGCGGGGCGCGTGACGCTGGCCTCCGGCACCGCGCTGACGGCGACCACCTACGTCCAGCCCCGGGTGAGCGCGCCGGGCGACCTCCGCGTGCTCAGCCAACTCTCGCTGGACGTCGGCCTGACGCGGTTCCTCAAGCTCCGCATCCGCGCCGACCTCCGCTACGACAGCCGGCCGCCGCCGGAGGTGGAGACGACGGACCTCCGGATCGAGAACGGGCTCGTGTTCGTGTTTCCAGCGGGCTGAAAGAGGTCGGGCCGTAGCCGCGTCGGGGAGGCTCGCCGCGAGCCCGGGTCAGGGGTTTCCCGTCCCTGACCACCGGGGGACGCCGGAGCCCCTTTCAGGAAACCCTGAAAGTTGGGCCCGGGTTGAGCGGCTCCATCCGATCCGTCCCCCATGCCTGACCTCTCCACCCGCACGGCCCTCGTCACGGGCGCGTCGACGGGCATCGGCCGCGCCATCGCGGTCGAGCTCGCGCGCTGCGGCGCGACCGTCGCCATCGACTACCCGTTCGAGCGCGAGCGAGACAACGCCGAGGAGACCCGCCGGCTCGTCCGCGAGGCCACGCGGGCGTACGCCGCCGACCCGGGCCGAGACGACGCCGACGTGTCGTCGGACAACGGCCTCCTCGTCCGTGCCGACGTGACGCGCGTGGCCGAGATCGAGTCCATGTTCGAGACGGTCGCCGAGGCGTACGGCCCGGTCGACCTCCTCGTCAACAACGCCGGGATCCAGGTCGAGGAGCCGGCCAGCCACAAGACGACGGCCGAGGACTTCGACGAGGTGATGGACGTCAACCTCCGGGGTGCGTTCCTGTGCGCGCGCCAGGCCATCCGCGGGTTCCTCGACCTCCCCGAGCGCGACGGCAGCAGCCGCGGCGTCATCGTCAACGTGTCGAGCGTCCACGAGGTGATCCCCCGGCCCAAGTTCCTGAGCTACGCCGTCTCGAAGTTCGGGATGCGCGGGCTGACGCAGACGCTGGCGCTCGAGTACGCCGACCGCGGGATCCGGGTCAACAGCTTGGCCCCGGGCGCGACCCGGACGCCGATCCAGAGCTGGGTCGACGACCCCCAAGCGACTCAGACCGTCGCCGACCACATCCCGATGGGCCGCGTCGCCGAGCCCGAGGAGATGGCCCGGATCGCCGCCTTCCTCGCCTCCGACGACGCCTCGTACGTCACCGGCCAGACCCTCTTCGCCGACGGCGGGCTCACGCTCTACGCCGACTTCCAGACGCCGTGGAGCGGCTAGTGGGTGGTGGGTGAAGGAAAACGGGTGAGAAGCCCTCCCCTCACCCGTTCCCCCTCACTCATCACCCATGTACGACCTCTGCATCATCGGAGCCGGCGTCGGCGGCGGCGCGCTCGCCCACGCGCTGGCGCCGACCGGCACCCGGATCCTGCTCTTGAACCGGCTCGGCCCGCTCCCCCGCGAGGCCGACAACTGGGACCCCCGCAAGCTGTTCGCCCACGACCTCTACAAGGCCGACGAGCGCTGGACGGACGACGCGACCGGCGACCGCTTCCGGCCGGGCATGTACTACTGGCTCGGCGGCAACAGCAAGGTCTACGGGTCGGCGCTTTTGCGGAACCGGCCTCAAGACTTCGGCGATCTCGCGACGCTCGACGGCGTCTCGCCCGCGTGGCCGATCTCGTACGCCGACCTCGCGCCGTTCTACGACCGCGCCGAGGCCGTCTACCACGTCCACGGCGACCGCGGGGCCGACCCGTTCGAGCCGCCGGCCGACGGCCCGTTCCCCCACCCGCCGATCCCCCACGACGACCGGATCGCCGAGGTGGCCGAGGGCCTGCGCCACCAGGGCCTCCGGGCGTTCGACTTGCCGATGGGCGTCAAGTACAGCCACGAGGACCCCGGCGGCGGCGCGTTCGTGCTGCGCGAGACGTTCGAGGCGATGGGACGCGCCGCCTTCGACGGCTACCCCGACCTCTTGCACCTCAAGGCCGACGCCGAGACGGCCACCATCGCGCCCGCCGCCACGTTCGAGAACGTCGACGTGGCGCGTGCCGACGTGACCCGGATCGTGGCCGACCCCGGGGGCCGGACCGTGACCCACGTCGAGGCCACGGTCAACGGCGAGCCCACGACGTTCCGGGCCGACGTGTTCGCGCTGTGCGCGGGCGCCATCAACTCGGCCGCGTTGCTGCTCCGGTCGGCGTCGGACCGGCACCCGGACGGGCTGGCGAACTCGTCGGGCGCCGTCGGGCGCCACTTCATGCGGCACGTGACGTCCAAGTTTTACACGGTTGCCAGCGGCACGCCCAATCCGACGCGGTTCCAAAAGACGCTGGCCGTCAACGACTTCTACTTCGGCGTCCCCGGCGACCCGACGTGGGACGGGGTCCCGCTCGGCCACGTCCACTTGATGGGGAAGCACGCGGGCTGGCAGATCCTGCGGGACTTGGGCCCAGACGTCCTGACGCCGGACCAAGCCGACGCCCTCGCCGCCCACTCGGTCGACTGGTGGGTCCAGACCGAGGACCTCCCGCTCGAAGACAACCGGATCACGCTCGGGCCCGACGGCGGGATCCGCATCCGTTACACCCAGACAAACCGGGCCGCGCACGAGCACCTGATGGACCGGCTGGAAACGGCGCTCCGGGCCATCGGCTTCGACCGCTTCCTCCGCGTCCCGATGCCGCTGGCGGTCGTGAACCACCAGTGCGGGACGTGCCGGATGGGGACCGACCCGGCCGCGAGCGTCGTGGACCCGCAGGGCCGGGCGCACGACCTCGACAACCTGTTCGTCGCCGACGCCAGCGTCTTCCCGTCGTCGTCGGCCTCGAACCCGACGCTGACGATCGCGGCCAACGCCTTCCGCGTGGCCGACCACCTCGCGAGCGACGTGCTGGGGTAGAGCCGCCAGCCCGTCGACCCGTGGGTTCTGGTCAGGGCTCTGCGAGGCCGGTGGACGAGCCTTCGCTGCACGTTCCCCAGATCAGAGGTCGTTCGGAGTCAGCCCCGTCCGTTTCGCCACGCGCGAGAGCATCTTGGGCCCGACCTCTACGCCGTCGTGGAACGCGAACACGAAGTCCGGCCACCCCTCCCGCTCCAGCACCTTGTGCGAGCCTCCGGCCTCACGCTTGACGCTCCACCCGAGTTTCAGCAGCGCACGGAGCAGCTTTCGCGCCTTGACAGAACCGAACGAGCTCACGCGGCCATCGAAAACAGCGGCGCGATGTCGGGGACGTCCTCGCCGTGGTCGAGCCGGTCCGCAATCGCTCGGAGCGCGAGCGCCTTTGCGTGGGCTGCGGCCTCGTCGCGGGAGTCGCCGTACGCCATCGCGCCGGGCAGCTCCACCACCTCCGCCAGCCAGCGGCCGTCGTCCTCGCGGTCGATCTCGATCGTCATAGCGTCCTCGGTCGGGTTGTCCAATCTACCAAACGCCTGGCGCCCGGATGCTGAGCGACCCGGACCGTTCCGCTGCGCCGTCAGCGTTTTGGGCTCGTCCGAACGCTGGCGCTCCGCAGCTCTGTCGACCCGCAAGGTCGGGCGTACGACCTAGACAACCAGCGTTTGGCGGACGCGAGCGTCTTCCTCGCATCCGCGGCCACCAACCCGACGCTGATGATCGTGGCCAACGCCTTCCGGGTGGCTGGCTACCTCGCGAGCGACGTGCTGGGGTGAGGGACCGGGGGCGCGGCGAACCGTGGCGGCGGTCGGACATTCACCCGGCCCTTGCCCTCTCCCCGATGGACCCGCACCTGTTCGTCCTCTTCGGCGCCACCGGCGACCTCGCGGCGGTCAAGCTGTTCCCCGCCCTCTACCACGTCACGACGCGCGACGGCGCGCCCGAGCCCGCCATCGTCGGCGTCGGGCGGTCGGACTGGGACGACGGCCGGCTCCAGGACGCGGCGGTCGAGGCCATCACCGAGAGCGGGGTCGAGGAGAAGGAGGCGCGGGCCTGGGCCGAGGGCGCGCTCCGCTACGCCCGCGTCGCGGGCTACGACGACCTCTCCGACGTGTTCGAGACGGCCGAAGCCCTCGAAACCGAGCGCGGCCTGAGCGGCAACCGCGTCTACTACCTCGCGCTCCCGCCGTCGGCGTTCGCCGGGACCATCGCGGCGCTCGGCGAGCACGAGGCCGAGCGGGGCACGGTCGGCGAGCACCCGACGGCCGACGCCTGGGTCCGGCTCGTCATCGAGAAGCCGTTCGGGCACGACCTCGCGAGCGCGCGCGAGCTCAACGCCGTCGTCCACGAGCACTTCCCCGAGAACGCGGTCTACCGGATCGACCACTACCTGGGCAAGGAGACGGTCCAGAACCTGCTCGTTTTCCGGTTCGCGAATGCCTTCTTCGAGTCGGCGTGGAGCCGGCAGGACGTCGAGCGGGTCGAGATCACGGTCGCCGAGACGAACGACGCCGCCGGGCGGGCCGGCTACTTCGACGGGGTGGGGACGCTGCGCGACATGATCCAGAACCACCTGACCCAGCTGTTCTCGCTGACGGCGATGGAGCCGCCGGCCCGGCTCGACGCCGAGGGGATCCGCCGCGAGAAGATCAAGGTGCTCCGCTCGACCCGGACCGCGCGGTCCGACGAGGTCGTCCTCGGCCAGTACGGGCCGGGCCCCGACGACCCCGAGGGCTACGCCGACCACGAGGGCGTGGACGAGAGCTCCCAGACCGAGACGTTCGCGGCCGTCCGCCTCCACCTCGACAACTGGCGCTGGCAGGGCGTCCCGTTCGTCCTCCGCACGGGCAAGCGGATGGCCCAGCGCGTGTCCGAGATCGCCGTCGTGTTCCGGCGCCCGCCGGTCACCCTCTTTCAGAACACGGGCGACTGCGACCCGACGCCGAACGTGCTCCGCTTGCGGCTCCAGCCCAACGAGGGGTTCCGCCTGTCGTTCGACGTCAAGACGCCCGGCGACGGGTTCGGCGTCTCGACGCGCGAGCTGACGTTCCGCTACGAGGACACGTTCGGCGCGTTCCCCGACGCCTACGAGACGCTGCTCGCCGACATCGTCGAGGGCGACCCGACGCTGTTCGTCCACGCCGAGGAGGCCGAGGAGGCCTGGCGGATCTACCACGCGGTCCTCGACAACGCGGACATCGACGTCCACCCCTACGCCTCCCGCACCTGGGGCCCGGACCGAGCCGCCTCCCTCATCAAGGCGCCGTCGCCGGAGGAGGCCGGGGAGCCGGTCGAGAACTGTTGAAGGGTTCGGAGGTTGAGCAGGTGGGGCGGGTTCGGCCGGTTGCGCACGGCCCGCGCCGTCCCACTCGCCGAACCCGCCCGACCCGCTCCACCCGCCTAACCCTCCGGACATGACCGCCGAGATCGTCGTCCTCCCCTCGAAACGGGCCGTCGCCGACGCGCTGGCCGACCGGACCGCGACGGCGCTGCGAGCGGCGCTGGCCGAGAAGAACCGGGTGACGCTCTGCCTCACGGGCGGCTCGACGCCGGTCCCGGCCTACCAACGGCTGGCGACGGCCGAGGGGGTCGACTGGGCCCGCGTCCACGTGTTCTGGGGCGACGAGCGGTGCGTCCCGCCGGACCACGGCGAGAGCAACTTTGGCATGGCCGCCCATGCGCTCCTGGTCCCCGCGGGTGTCCCCGAGACGAACGTCCACAAGATGCCGGGGGCGTGCCCGCCGAAGGAGGGGGCCGCCGTCTACGAGCAGGCCCTCGAGCAGTTCTTCGGCGACGACTTGTGGTTTGACGTGCTCCACCTCGGGATGGGCGACGACGGCCACACGGCCTCGCTCTTCCCCGGCACGCCGGCCCTCGGCGTCACGGACCGCCGCGTGACGACGGGGACCGCCCCGCCCTCGGCCACCGTCCGCGACCGCCTCACGCTCACGCTGCCGACGCTCGGCCGGGCCGGCCTGTGCCTCATCGCGGCGGCCGGCGCCGGCAAGCGCGAGGCCTTCGCCGACGTGCTCGACGCCTACGACGGCGAGACGGAGGCGCAAGCGGAGCCGCCCCCCATCGCCCGCGTCGAGGGGACGCTGATCTGGCTCGTCGACCGCGACCTCGCCACCGGGCTTACCGAGGACGACGAGGAGGAGTAGGGAACCCACGTTGCGTCTGAACTGGAAGAGGCCGGAGGACCGGAGACGGAGGACCGGGGACCGGCTTCCCCGACGAGTTCCAGGCGGTCTTCCGTCCCCGGTCCTCGGTCCTGATGGACCCGAAGACCGGAGACACAACCTGGGTTAGTTAGATCGCGCGGGCCAGCGGGTCTAGGGAGGCCACCGCCCCCGCCCGCTATGGCCGACGCCCTCGTCCGCGAACCGCTCGTCGCCGAGCCGGCCGACCGGATCGCCCGCCTGCCCGAGGCCGCCATCCAGGACGCCTGGGTCCGCGGCCTCTTCTCGACTGACGGCCTGCGCACGACCGACGGCCAGCCGGTCCGCGTCCTGGACCGGGGCCGGCTCAACACCGACTCGGGCCCCGACGTCCGCGACGCCCGGGTCGAGGTCGGCGAGATCCTGTGGGCCGGCGACGTCGAGGTCCACACGACGAGCGCGGCGTGGGAAGCGCACGGCCACCACCGGGACCCGGCCTACGACCGCGTCGTGCTCCACGTGATCCTGGCGGCCGACCGGCGGACGGGGACGCTGCGGCGCGCCGACGGGTCGGCGTTGCCCGAGCTGGTGCTCTTGCCCCACCTCGACCGGTCGCTGCGGGCGCTCTTGCGCGCGTTCCACGTCGAGCCGACCGAGGCGCCCCGGTGCGCACCGCGCTGGGCCGAGGTGGACCCGGCGGTCGCGCGCGACTGGGTCCGCCACCTGGGCGCCGAGCGGCTGTGGGACCGGGCCCGCCAGCTCGGCCGGGCCTACGGGCGGAGGCCCGACCTCGACCGGCTGCTGGTCCGCCGGATGCTGCGGGCGCTGGGCTACGAGGCGAACGCCGACGCCTTCGAGACGCTGGCGGACCGGCTCCCGCTGGCGGCCCTCCGCGCCCTCGACGGGCCGGCGATCCACCAGGCGCTGCTCGCGGCGTCCGGCCTGGGACCGTCGGACCTTTTTGAGGACCCACCGGAAGCGGCCGTCGCGGTCGCGCCGATGCGGCCCCAAGCGTGGCGACGCGGGGGCCGTCCTGCGAACGCCCCGCTCCGGCGGATCGCCCAGGCCGCGGCGTGGCTCGCCCCGGGCGGCCCGCTCCGCCGCGACGCCGTCAACACCCTCGCCGACGCCCTCCGGCACGGGACCGACGCCGCGCTCGACCGGCTCCGTCCACCTCCGCCCGACGGCTCGCCCGCGCTCGGCCGCACCCGCGCCACCCGCGTCCTGGCCGACGCCGTGCTGCCGGTGCTGCTCCTCGACGCCGAGCAGCGGGAGGCGCCCGACCGCCAAGCCGCCGTCCTCGACGCCTATGGCGCGCTCCCCGCGGTGCCGGACCACGTGACGCGGCGGTTCGCCGACCTGGGGCTCACGCCCCGCTCGGCCGCCGAGGCCCAGGGCGTCCACCAGCTCGCGCGGGCGTACTGTGAGGAGGGCCGGTGCGCGCGGTGCGCCGTCGGGCAGGCGCTGTACCCGGCGCTCGGGCGGGTGTAGAATCGTCGGAGGAACGGGCGGCGGCGCAACCCAGCGCCGAGCGGTACGTTCTTTCACTCCCGACTGAAAACCCCGTGCCCGTCACGCTCGCCCCCCTGTCCGACACCGCGCCCGTCGGGCTCAAGGCCATCCAGGCGCCCGTGGCCGACGACCTCAAGGTGTTCCGCCGGCACTTCCGCGACGCGATGCGGTCGCGCGTCCGCCTGCTCGACACCGTCGTCCAGTACCTGTTGAAGCGGAAGGGGAAGCAGATCCGGCCAACGTTGGTCCTCTTGTCGGCCGAGCTCGCCGGCGGGATCACCGAGCGGAGCTACCGGGGCGCCGCGCTCGTCGAGCTCCTGCACACGGCGACGCTCGTCCACGACGACGTGATCGACGAGGCCGAGACCCGGCGCGGCGTGGCGTCGATCAACGCGCTGTGGAAGAACAAGGCCGGCGTCCTGTTGGGCGACTACCTCCTGTCGCGCGGGCTCCTGCTCGCGCTCGACGCCGGCGATTACGACCTGCTCCACATCACGTCCGACGCGGTCCGCCGGATGTCGGAGGGCGAGCTGCTCCAGCTCGAGACGGCCCGGCGGCTCGACATGACCGAGGACCGCTACTTCCAGATCATCGCCGACAAGACGGGCTCGCTCATCGCCGCGTGCCTCGCGGCCGGCGCGGCCTCGGCCGGGGCCGACGACGAGACCGTCGCCCGGGCCAAGGCCATCGGCGAGACCATCGGGCTCGCGTTCCAGATCCGCGACGACCTCTTCGACTACGACCCGGACGCGGCGGCCGGCAAGCCGGTCGGGCTCGACCTCCAGGACCGCAAGCTCACGCTCCCGCTCATCCTGGCCCTCGACCGCGCCGACGGGCCGACCCGCAAACACGTTCGCCGGATCGTCCGCCGCCGCAAGAAGAGCCGGGCGGACGTGGCCGAGGTCGTCGCGTTCGTCACGGCGTCGGGCGGGCTGGCCGCGGCCCGTGCGCGGATGGAGGCCCTAGCCGCCGACGCCGCCGACGCACTCCGCGAATTCCCGCCGTCGGAGGCCCGGGACGCGCTCGTCGGGCTGTGCGCCTACGTCGTCGCCCGGAAGGCGTGACTCCCGAGCCCGGTGGGTCCGGTACCCAGTCCGGGTGGAGCGTGTGGGCACGGGGGAGTGGGACGAGGCCGCCGTCCACACGCCGCCCGACTCGGTTTCCGCCGCCCCACGCCGATTCCATGTGCGCGGCGTCCGGGGGGAGCGCTAGACTCCGCTTTCCCCAGTCCCCATGACGGCCCACCTCCTCGGCACCGGCTCCGCCCACGCCGGCCCCGACCGCACGACGACGATGCTGGCGATCGAGCACGCCGGCCACCTGATCCTGGTCGACTGCGGCGGCGACGCGGTCCTGCGGATGGTCGCCTGCGGGCTCGACCCCCTCGCGCTCGACGCCCTCGTGCTCACGCACGAGCACCCGGACCACCTCTCCGGCTTCCCGCTCCTGCTGGAGAAGCTGTGGCTGATGGGCCGCCGCGAGCCGCTCGACATCTACGGCCCGGCGGCGACGTTGGAGAAGGCGCGGGCGCTGTTCGCCGTGTTCGACACGCACAAGTGGACCGGCCTGCCCGAGCGCCGCTACCACCCGGTCGCGCTCGACGCCGGGGCGCCGGTCGTCGACCTCGGCGGGTTCCGGATTTCGGCGACGCCGGTCGACCACCCGGTCCCGACCATCGGGCTCCGGTTCGAGTCCGACGGCGTCTGCCTCGCGTACTCGTGCGACACGGCCTGGTCGGACGCCGTGGTCGAGTTGGCCCGCGATGCCCACGTCCTGATCCACGAGGGGACGGGCTCGCTCGCGGGCGTCCACAGCTCCCCGGAGGAGGCCGCCGACGTCGCCGCCCGGGCCGGCGCCGCCCGCCTCGTCCTGGTCCACGCCCCGTTCGACGCGACCGACGAGGGCTTGGCCGACGCCCGCCGGACGTTCGCGGCGACGGCCTGGGGCCACGACGGCGACCGGGTGGACGTGTAGGGGCCAGCGGCCCGTGGGATGGGGTCAGTGGCAGACCGTCGAGGACGACGGGGCGGAAGGAGTGAACCCCAATCCGGGAGGAGTGTGGGGGTATGGGAGGAGGGGGTGTCCTCTCCCACACTCCCTCCCCCACACTCGGCCCACGCCGAACCGACACCAAGCAGCCGGACCTGGCATCCCTCTGCTACTGGCCACTCCCCGCTGGCCATCGCCCCTCACCCGCTCAAGCCCCAGCCGGCCCGGTCGAGCGAGCGGTACTGGATGGCCTCGGCCACGTGCGCCGGCCCCAAGGCCTCCTCCCCCGCCAGGTCGGCCACGGTCCGGGCCACCTTCAGGATCCGGTCGTGCGCCCGGGCCGAGAGGCCGAGCCGCGTCAGCGCCGACTTGAGCAGGCCGCGGCTGGCGTCGTCGAGCCGGCACCAGCGGCGGACCTCGGGCGTCGTGAGTTGGGCGTTGCAATAACGGCCCGGCGTGGCAGCGAACCGGGCCCCCTGCCGCTCGCGCGCCGCCACGACGCGCTGGCGGACGGCCGCGCTGGGCTCGGCGTCCTCACGCCGGCTGAGGTCGTCGAACGGGACCGGGGTGACCTCGACGTGCAGGTCGATCCGGTCGAGCAGCGGCCCGCTGACCTTGGCGAGGTAGCGCTGGACCTGGCCCGGCGCACACACGCACGCCCGGGTTGGGTCGCCAGCGTGGCCGCACGGGCACGGGTTCATGCTCGCCACCAGCATCACCCGGGCCGGGTAGCGGACCGTCGCGCGGGCTCGGGCAATCGTCACCTCGCCCTCTTCGAGCGGCTGGCGCAGGACTTCGAGGACCGGCCGGTCGAACTCGGGCAGCTCGTCGAGAAACAGGACGCCGTTGTGGGCGAGCGAGATCTCGCCCGGCATCGGGTTCGAGCCGCCGCCGACCAGGCCGGCGTTTGAGATCGTGTGGTGCGGCGACCGGAACGGGCGCCGGGCGACCAACCCGCCCCGGCCGTTCGACCGCCCGCTCACGCTCAGGATCTTCGTCGTCTCCAGCGCCTCGGCCGGCGACAGCGGCGGGAGGATCGACGGGAGCCGCCGGGCCAGCATCGTCTTGCCCGAGCCGGGCGGGCCGATCATCAGCGCGTTGTGGCCGCCGGCCGCGGCCACTTCGAGCGCCCGCTTGACCAAGCCCTGGCCGCGGACGTCGGAAAAGTCGGGGCCGTCGTCCGGGGCGACGGTCGTGTCCAAGACGCGCGTCTCTTCGGGCGTGCCATGCCCGCCGCGCTGGGTCAGGAACTCGAACGCCTCTTTCAGCGACGCGACCGGAAACACTTCGAGTCCCTCGACCACGGCAGCTTCGGCAGCGTTCTCGGGCGGGACGATCATCGCGCGCCGCCCCTCTTTCCGCGCGCCGGCCGCCATCGGCAGCACACCGCGGACCGGGCGGACGGCCCCGTCGAGCCCGAGCTCGCCCACGATCACGACCTCGTCCAACACCGACTGCTCGATGAGCCCGTCGCCGATGGCCGCCAGCAGGCCGAGCGCGAGCGGCAGGTCGTACGCCGAGCCCTCCTTGCGGACGTCGGCCGGGGCGAGGTTGACGGTCACGGCGCCGCGCGGCGTCGGCAAGCCGGACGTCTTGAGAGCGGCCCACACGCGGTCTCGGCTCTCGCGCACGGCCCCGTCGGGGAGCCCGACGACGGTCCACCGCGGGAGGTTCGGCTCGATGTGCGTCTCGATCTCGATGGGCAGGGCGTCGACGCCGAGGACGGCGCTGCTCCAGACTCGCGACAGCATCGGGCGGGGGGCGTGTCTCGCCATAGACCCGGCGCGGCCGGTGATCTACCCTTCGCTCGCCTCGGCCTACTGAACGCCGTCGCCCAGAACGACGACGGACACCCCCAGCGGAGCCTGTCCCCGAACCTCGATGACGTACGGGCCGGGCGCCAGCCCGCTGAGATCGGCGCGCACCTCGTGGTCGCCCCGGCCGAGGACGCCGAGATCGACGTGGTGGACCTCCCGGCCCAACAGGTCGCGGACGGTGAGCCGGACGGTCTCCGGGCGCTCGACGGTGAACCCCACCGTCACCCGGCCGCCGGAGGGATTGGGCCACGTTCGGAGCGCCGGCACGGCCGACCGCCTCGGGGCGTCTTCCACCCTGGTCGGGAACAACGGATATCCGCCTTCCACTCCTCCGACACGGTAGTACCGGAGCGCTAGGTAGGCCCCTTCGCCGTACTCAGCGACCAAACCTATGTCGGCGGAAAATATGGTCTCAAACCCGGAGGAACTATCGTATCGCTTTGTAGCAGTCCGTACGGTGTCCGTGCCAGTGCCCGCCCGCTCGCCGCCGAACACCACGACGCCGTCATACGTACCGCTGACCTGATACAACAACCCCTCGCATTCTACCGCCGAGTCGAACGGAGCGTCGAACTGGCACCCTATGTCGTCAGCGGGTAAGTCCACATGAAGGGGTGAAGAAGTGAGTTGGCGGATCGAGGCCGTCACCGTGTCAAACCTCACATACTGACGGAAAAATGGACCACCAGGAGCTGCGTCAGACCAACGTTCGAGGATGAAGTAGCGGTTCCCGAGAGCAATCGTGTCCTGGGAGATCCGATACTGGATGATGAACGGGCCGTTCTCGTATTCCCAGACGTTGCCAACTTCCAATGGGTAGTACCGCCAGGGGGATGTCGTGTCGGGCGTCAATCCCTCCGTGCTGAAACTCGGAGACGGTTGGACGTCCGACCCCGAGGCGAGGGCATCGCTCACCCTACCCCCACCGGAGGCCACCTGTGCCCGAGCAGGCCCCGCTGCACAGGCGACGGCGGCGAGCGTCGCCACCAGCAGGACCGGGGGGCTCCACAGCCCGGTGCCCTTTCTCGGCGTTCGGCTGGCGGGAGAGTTCATCGGGCGGTCAGATCGCTTCCTCCCTGACGATACGACGCAGGATCGCTCGGCGCTACGTCACCGCTGGCACGGCCGGCGATCCACTCCTCGGCCACGCACTGGGTCACAACTCGGGCCTCACGTCCTCGCCCGACACGTCCCGTCCCTGACGGAGCACCCGGGCGATCAGGAGCTCACCGACGTCCTCGCCAGGAGCGAAGTAGTACACGGTGACCCGGAGCCGGTTGACGGGAAAGCTCCGCACCCGGGGGTCGAGGTCGGACCGAGCACGCCCCAGGTTCGGGAACGCGCTCAGGCGCTCGAAGCACTCGATCAGGGTGTCCGTCAGAGCGTCCCGAGCACGCTCGCTGTAATCGGAGGCGTGCTCGACCAGGTCGAGGAGGTCGTCGTAGGCGGCCGGCAGGACCCGGTACCCGCTCATCCTAAATCTCGACGGCGTCGGGCCCGCCCGGCGCGGGCCGCTCGCCGCGCTCGACCTCGCCTCGGAGCTCGGCCATCCGCTGGCCGATGGCCTCCCGCAAGCTCTCCCGAGTCACCGTGACGGGGTCCCCGGACTCCAACCCCTCGTGGATGAGACGGCGAAGCTCGGCCGTCTTCGACTCGCGGTCCTCCAGGAGCCGCAGGCTGTCGCGCACGACCTCGGACGCCGAGCGGTACCGGCCGGACTCGACGAGCGAGCGCGCGAACCGCTCCAGCTCGGGGGTCAGGGAGACGTTCATCGGTTCGGGGGCTGGCGTTCGACGCTCAGTATAGCCGGAGACGGCGGGAGTACCAAAGATCGGTACCCACGACGCACCGTCCACCACGTCTACCCCTCGGCCACGCGCTGGGCGAGCCGGTGCGCGATCTATCCCTCGGCGATGCGAAACCGGGCTCCCGTAGCTTCTGGGCATGAAGCCCGCTCTCTACCTCGAAACCTCCGTCATCGGCTACCTCACCTCCCGATTCAGCCGAGACCTCGTGACGGCCGGGCGGCAGCAGCTCACCCGCGACTGGTGGCGCCTGGAGCGGGACCGCTACGACCTCTTTCTCTCGCCCTTCGTCTTGGACGAGTCGGAGGCTGGGGACGCCGAAGCCGCATCCGAGCGCGCAGAGGCCCTGTCCGGGCTCCCGCTCATCGAGCCGGACGAGCGTGCGGACGCCCTCGCACAACGGCTGATGCGAGACGTCCCTCCGCCCCCAAAGGCCGCCGTAGACGCGGCGCACATCGCCGTCGCTGCCGTGGGCGGGATGGACTACCTGCTGACGTGGAACTTCAAGCACATCGCCAACGCCGTGCTCCGGGATCGGATCGAGCGGGCCTGTCGTTCCGAGGGCTACAAACCGTCCGTGATCTGCACGCCAGACGAACTCCTCCGGAGGGAGCCATGACCGAGACGACTGAACCCAGAGACGAGGTGATCGGCGACGTCCGTGCGGTGCGCGAGGCGTACGCAGCCCGGTTCGACTACGACGTCGCTGCGCTCTTCCGTCACGCCCGCGGAAGGGCGGAGCGGGAGCGCGACAGGCCCGTCGTCAAGCGGGAGCCGAAGCCGGTCGACGCAGTCGCAGAGGCGCCATGACCACGTCTACCCCTCGGCCACGCGCTGGGCCAGCCGGTACGCGATGAAGCCCGTCACGCCGAACGTGATCGCGTACACCGTCCCGTCGTAGCCCTCCGAGCTGACCGCCTCGAACACGACCGCCATGATCCCGGCCGCCAGCCCGCCGCCGACGGCGAACACGACCGTGTAGACGACGAACAGGACGAGCGCGCGGCCGGCGGTGACGGGGCGGGGAGCGGGCTGGGTCGGCATGGGCGGAGGCGCGAGATGAGGACCGTAGGACGAGCCGGCGCGCACGGGGTTCGAGCCCGTCGCCCACGGTCTACGCCAGGATCTCCAGGTCCTCGATCAGGTTGTTGACCGGCCGGCCGGCCCGGCTCGTGCCCGACGTGTCGCGCCCGTTCTCCAGCTTCAGCACGCCGCGCGGGCACACGGTCGCGCAGATCCCGCACCCGACGCAGCTCGCGCGGACCACGTTCTGGCCGCGTTGGGCGTACCACTTCACGTCGATCCCCATCTCGCAGTACGCCGAGCACTGGCCGCACGAGATGCACTGGCCGCCGTTCGTCGTGATCCGGAAGCGCGAGAAGAACCGCTGCTGGAGCCCCAAGACCGCCGCCATTGGGCACCCGAACCGGCACCACACCCGGCTCCCCAGGATCGGGTAGAAGCCGACGCCGACGACGCCCGCGAAGATGGACCCGATCAAGAGGCCGTAGAGCCAGCCGACCGTCCCTGCGACCGCGTCGAGCCAGCCGACCTCGGCGACGGCCGCGACCCAGAGCAGGACGGTCGCCACCGTGATCGTGGCCAGGACGCCGTGGACGAGCCAGCGCTCGACCTTCCAGGCCGTCATCGAGGTGTCCGCGAGGTGGCGGTACGGGTCGCCGGCCGTCTCGGCGAGCCCGCCGCAGCCGCAGACCCACGAGCAATACCACCGCTTCCCAAAAAAGAACGTCAGCACCGGCGTCACGACGGCGATCAGCACGGCGCCCCAGATCAGCATGGCGACGCCGAGCGTCCCCTCCGCCCGCAGCTCGGCCATCTTCCACGGGAAAAACAGGTCGTAGTCGAGCGGCCACGTGTAGTGGAGGTACAGCTCGGGCTGCTGGACGGCGACCAGGAAGAACGGCAGCGCGAACGCGATCACGGTCTGGAAGAACACGACGCTCAGCGTCCGGATCACGTGATACCGACTGTGGCGGTAGCGGACGAGCGCCTTGACGCCCATCACCGCCACCGCCAGCGTGTAGAGCGTCGTGTACAGAAACCACTGGCCGCCGTTGTCGAGCGTCGCCGGCTGGTCGCGGAGCAGCCGCGACAGCGGGTCGGCGAGCGGGATCAGCCCCGCCAGCCCGGCCGGCCAGAAGTACAACACGACGTAGAGCCCCGTCAGCGCCAGCCCAACCGCCCAGCCGACGGCCCCGCGCGCCTCGTTCGACGAGGTCATCGTCCCCTCGGTCCGTACGCCGGCCGGACGCGCCAACCCCGCCAGCGCGTAGACCACGCCGCCTCCGCCGATCCCGACGAGCGCCGTCAGCCCGAACACGAGCGGATACGCTGCCCCCAGCCCGCTCGCGAGCGCGACGACGCACACCGCCAGCCCGACGGCGACGAGGACGAGCCCGGCCCGCTGCGCGGCCGTCGGCCGGAACGCGGGGTTCGAGAACAGCGCCAAGTCCGCGTCGGGGTTGTAGAGCGGGAGGCCGGAGACGGGCATGAGGAATCAGGAATCGGAGATCAGGTCCTGCCGTGTAGGGACACGATTCATCGTGTCCGCCAGGCGGGCGGCGGCGTGCGTCAGCTCACGAGCGCGGGGGCAAACTCGGGGTCGAACCGCGCCGCGTCGAGGCCGTCGAGGCAGCGGTCGAGCGGCCACCCCTCCTCGATCCACCGCGCGCAGACCGCCTGCCGCATGCGGACGCCCAGCGCGCTCACCCCGACGACGGCGCCGTCGACGTAGTGGAGGCGCAAGCTCCGAGCCCCATCGGACCACTCCCAGTCGTCGCCGTCGTCGCCGGTGGCCCCGTAGACCTGCCACTCGAGGTCGAAAAACTTGGCCGAGTTGTAAAAGACGCCGGGCGCGTAGGGCCGTGGCCGGCCCGCCATGCCGAGCCCGGCCGTCGCGCCCTGGAGCCGGGCCGTGTACCAGATCGGCTCGACGGCGCGCACGCCCGTCGGCGGTGTCCGGAGCTGGGCGCAGTCGCCAGCCGCCCACACGTCGTCGGCCGACGTCCGCAGCTCGTCGTCCACCAGCACGCCCCGGTCGGTCTCGACGGCGTCGCCCAGCCACGCCACGTTCGGGCGGACGCCCGTCCCCACGCCGACGAACCCGGCAGCGACGCGGTCCCCATCCGTCGTCACGACGCTCTCCACGCGGTGGGCGCCCTCCACGGCCGCGACCTCGGCGCCGAACCGGAGATCAACGCCGTGTCCACGAATCGCCGCGGCCACGAGCGCGCTCTCGCCCTCCGAAAAGACGCGGGGCAGGTAGCGGTCGTCGCGGACCAAAAAGGTCACGGCGACGCCGCGCGTCCGCAGCATCTCGGACAGCTCGACCCCGATCAGCCCGCCGCCGACGACGACGGCCCGGTCCACACCCGCCGTGCTCGCCTCCATCCGGTCGAGGTCGGCCAAGTCGTACAAGCCCTGGACGCCCGCGAGGGCGGCGCCGGGCCAGTCGGGGATGACCGGGACCGAGCCGGTGGCGACGAGCAAGCGGTCGTACGGCACCTCCTCCCCGTCGAGGTCGAGGACGCGGCGGACGGCGTCGAGCCCGCGGGCCCGGCCCACGACGCGGTCGATCCGGTTCTCGGCCCAGAACCGGTCCTCGTAGAGCCAGGTGTGGCGCCGGGTGAGCACGCCCATGTAGACGTACATCAGGGCCGTCCGCGCGAACGGGTCCCGCGTTTCGCTGGAGACCATCGTGATCCGGGCGCCGGCATCCGCCTTGCGGACGTGGCGGGCGGCGGTGACGCCAGCGATCCCGTTTCCGACGATGACGACGTGCATGGAGATGGCGGGGCGAGCGGTGAACGTAGCCCGGCCGGCGACGTACGCACGTCCCCCCGACGCGCCCATGACCTACGGCATTACCGGCAACACGACGAAAGACGCGCTCTGGGAGCCGCTCGACGCCCTCGTCCGCTGGCTCGGCGCCCAGGGCTTGCCCTACCGTCTAGCCCGCCCGCTCGCCGACGGACTGGCGGAGCGCCACCTCGCCGACGCCTCCGCGCACGCCACCGACGACCCGGCCGACCAAGCCGACGTCTTGCTCTCGTTCGGCGGCGACGGCACCCTCTTGCGGACGGCCCACGGCGCCGACGGCATCCCGATCCTGGGCGTCAACATCGGGCGGCTGGGGTTCTTGACCAAGGCCGAGGTCGCCGAGGTCCAGAGCGCCGTCGAGGCCATCGAGGCCGGCAAGACGGGCGTCGAGGAGCGGATGACGCTGGCCGTCGAGGTCGACCGCGACGACCTCGGAGACGTGCCCGCGTGGGCCCTCAACGACGTCGTCGTCGACAAGTCGGGGACGACGAGCATGATCCAGGTCGAGGCGACCGTCGACGGCGACCGGCTCAACACCTACTGGGCCGACGGACTCGTCGTGGCCACGCCGACCGGGTCGACGGCCTACGCGCTCTCGGTCGGCGGGCCCATCCTGACGCCGGGCACCGAGACCATCGTCGTGGCCCCGATCGCGCCGCACACGCTGACGGCCCGGCCCATCGTGCTCCCGTGCCACGCCGAGCTGGCGCTCCGGGTCGAGACGCGGGGCCACCCGTTCGCCTTCGCTTGCGACGGCGTCTCGACGCTGTTGGGTGGCGGGGCGACGGTCCGCATCCGCCGGGCCGAGCGCGTCGTCCGGCTGGTGACGCTGCCGGACCGGGACTACTTCGGGACGATCCGCGACAAGCTCTCGTGGGGCCAGGGCGGCGTGTTTTAGGGACGCGCCCGGGGTGCCCCGCAGGGCGAGCGCCCCTCAACAGAAAACGCCCCCGCGTCTCCAGACGCGGGGGCGTTGTGTCGATGGCGACCCGGACGAGACTTGAACTCGCGACCTCCTGCGTGACAGGCAGGCGTTCTAACCAACTGAACTACCGGGCCGAATCGGTGCGCCCAATCTAGCGCCGGCCACCGGGGGCCGACGAACGCCTGGGCGCGCTCCGCTGGATCTTCAACCGACAGGCGGCGGATCCCCAGCGGGGTGGTCGAGGGCGGACTTGAACCGCCGACACATGGATTTTCAGTCCATTGCTCTACCAACTGAGCTACTCGACCGGGTCCCGGGCGCGAACGACCGGGCGGACGAATATACGCGGTCGCCTGTCGGCCCCGGCAACCTCGGGCACGCCGAGACTCGGTGAAGAGCCGCCGCTGGCCGCCCGGGGCCGCTGGCCGCCCCGGGCCCCCGCCCGCCCGTCAGCCTGCCGAGCGCTGGGCCCGCAAGGGCGACTCGACCCAGACCACGGCCCGCTGCATGAACTCGGCGGCCCGGTCGATCCCCAGCTTCTGCTTGATGTTGGCCCGGTGGGACTCGATCGTCTTGAGGCTGAGCCCGAGCGCCTCGGCGACCTCCCGCGTGCTCTGGCCCCGCCCGAAGTGCTCGAACACCTCGAGCTCGCGGTCGGTGAGCCGCTCGATGGACGAGGTCGAGTCGGCCGTGTGGCCGAACCGGTCCTCTAGGAACCGGCCCTGGAGCGACGTGCTGAGGTAGAGCTCGCCGTCGAGCACCGTCCGCACGGCCGTGACGAACTGCCGGGCCGACTCGTGCTTCATGAGGTAGCCCCGGGCGCCGGCCCGGAGCGCGCGCTCGGCGTAGAGGGCCTCGTCGTGGGCCGAGACCACGAGCACCTTGACCTCGGCGTCGAGCGACCGGAAGCGCTTGATCAGCTCGACCCCGTTGACGCCCGGCAGCGAGAGGTCGACGATGGCGATGTCGAACTCGATCCCGTCCGCCAGATCGAACCCCTCCTCGGCCGACGACGCCTCGGCCACCACCTCGAGGTCCGGCTCGGCGTTGAGCAGGCTGACGTAGCCCTCGCGCATGACCGGGTGGTCCTCGACGAGGAAGATGCGGTGGGACATGGTGGGATCCAGGAGGTGTCGATCGGGTGCTGAACAGATGAGTATACGCTTTCGGTCACTGGAGGCCGACTCCGGGGGCTCCTGAACCCATGCCCGCGCCGTGTCGGCGGGGCGAACCTCTCCGCGCATGAGACGGCGCCTCGCGGGCAGGTGGAGGCGCGCCCCGACTACAGCTCCACGGGGCAGACGATCTCGATCTCGGAGCCGCCGCCGGGCGTCGACCGGATCGAGACGGACCCTCCGACCAGCCTCGCGGACGCTCACCAGGCCGACGCCCCCCTGCGCGCCGTCCACGAGGCCCTCGGGCTCGGACCCGACCCCGTTGTCGGCGACCACCACGCGGACCCGGCCCCCCTCCGCCGTCCCGACCCGGACCGTCGCCGCCGTCGTCCCAGCGTGCTTGACGACGTTGAACAAGAGCTCGCGGACGATCTCGGCGTCCCCGTCACGTCGACGCGGCCGGTCCGGATCGCGCTCTGGGGCATCCCGTCGTAGTCGGCGTCGCCGGGGTCCTGGACCATCGTCAGCCGTCTGGAAGAACCGGTCGACGGCGAGCGGCCGGCCATGCCGGTCGGCGGGGTCGACGAGTGAGAGCTGGCCGCGCGCGATTTCCAAGTGCTTGCCCGGCGGGATCACGTAGACGCGGTCGGGCCGGACGTCCGGGTGGTCGCCGACCTGGGCCACCTCCATCTCGGTCCGGGTCTGGACGAGCCCGGCGAGCGCGCTCTCGTGGTCTGGCGAGAGGTGCTAGACCACGACGAACGCCATGCCGGGCCGGGCCGGCAACGCCGAGAAGAACGCCTGGATCGCCTTCAGCCCCCCGCCGACACGCCGACCCCCACGATGGGGAACGCGGCCCCGTTCTCGGCGGGCTCCTCGCGCATCGCGGTGGGCAGGGCGTCCCCCTCCTCCGGGTCAGGGCTCGGTGGGGGGGCAGGGGAGCGATCGGCGGCCATGACAGCCCGGGCGGCTACAGCGGTGCGGGGGCCTCACGATACACAGGACGCCGCGGCGGGCAGCGGGGGAATCCCCCTGCTCGACCCGCACTCGCACTCGCGCTACGCTCGGCGCGGCTCGTCGAGCGGCGTCACGCGGCCTCCAGCCCGAACACCTCCCCCTTGAGCGTCCCGAAGTCGATGGGCTTGGTGAGGTACCCCCGCGCGCCACCCTGGAGCGCCGTCGTCTCGAGCTGGCCGTCGTCGTAGGCCGTGACCATGTAGACCTCGAGGTCGGGGAACTCGGACGTGACGGCCGCGAGCAGGTCGAGCCCGCTCATCCCCGGCATGTTGATGTCCGACAGGACGACGACGACGTCGGCGGCCTCGCCGGTGCGGAGCTTCTCGAGCGCCTCCTCCCCGCTCGTGGCGAACACGAACTCCAGCAGCCCCTTCCGGACCTCGCGGCGGAACTTCTGGGTGAACAGGAACTGGACGTCGGACTCGTCGTCGACGACGAGGGCGCGGGTGGGCGGCGCGGGCATCAAGAGGGGCGGCGAGGGACACGGACAACCTACGGAGACCTCGGGTCGGGGAGACTCTCAAGGACGCCGGGGCACGCGATCTTCCCCCGCCCTCCTCCGCTCGCGCCCATGCCTCCCGTCGGGCGGCTCCACGTCTTGACCGACGTCCAGCTCCAGACCCGCTGGACCCACGCCGACCTCGCTCGGGCGGCCACCGCCGGTGGGGCCGACACGGTCCAGTTCCGCCACAAGCCGGGCCCGCCCCGCGACCGGCTCGGCCACCTGGTGCCGACCGTCGAGGCGTGCCGGGCCGCCGGCGTCCCGTGCCTCGTCGACGACCACCTCGACCTGGCGCTGGCGACGGGCGCCGCCGGCGTCCACCTGGGCCAGACCGACCTCCCGGTGGCCTGGGCCCGGTCCGTCGCCGACCGGTGGCCGGCGCCGCTCGTGATCGGGGCCACGGCCACGACGCTCGCCCAGGCCCTCGCCGCCGAGTCAGACGGCGCCGACTACGTCGGGTTCGGCCCCGTTTTTCCGACGGCGTCGAAGGCGAACCCGGCGTCGGTGAAGGGGCTCGACGGCCTGGCGGAGGTCTGCGCCGGCGTGTCGATCCCCGTCGTCGCCATCGCCGGGATCACGGTCGGCCGCGTCCGCCCGTGCCTCGACGCCGGGGCGTGGGGCGTCGCCGTGATGTCGGCCGTGACGTGCGCCGACGCCCCGGCCGAGGCCACGCGCGCCTTCCGGGCCGAGGTGGATGCGTGGGTTCAGTCGGCGGCCGTCGGGCCCTGAGCCGCGCGGAGGGTCTCGGCGAAGAAGGCCGTGGTCCGGGCCCAGGCGTCGTCGGCGGCTTGGGGGACGTAGCTCTGGCCGGACGGGTTGGCAAAGGCGTGGGGCGCCCCGGCGTAGGTCTCGACCGTGTGCTCGACGTCGGCCTCGACGAGCGCGTCGACGAAGGCGGAGACCGTGTCGCGCGGGATCGAGTCGTCGGCGCCGCCGAAGAAGGCGAGGACGGGCATGGTCAGCGTCGCCAGCCGGGCCGGGTCGGTGACGGGCCGTCCGTAGTAGACCACGGCCGCGTCGATCTGGTCGGGCAGCGCGAGCGCCGTCCGGAGCGACCACATCCCCCCGAAGCACCACCCGATGACGCCGACGCGCGGGGCGCCGAGGTCGTCGGCGAGGTAGGCGTGGGCCTGGCGGAGGTTGTCGGTGAGCGCGGCCTCGCGCCCCATCGCGGTCCGCATCAGCGCCATCGCCGAGTCGGGCGTGGTGGCCACCTCGCCGCCGTAGAGGTCGACGGCGAGAGCGACGTAGCCCTGGTCCGCCAGCCGCTGGGCCATCGCCTCGACGTTGCCGTTGAGGCCCCACCACTCGTGGACCACGACCACGGCGGGGAGTCCCGCCTCGGCGCCGTCGGGTCGCGCGAGCACGCCCGTGACCGGCTGGCCGTCGACGGTCGCGTAGCGGACGCGCTCGGTGGTGACGGCCAGGCCTCGGGCGTCGGCGGCGTCGGTCGGCGTGGGCGTGTCGCCGTCGTGCTGGCGGCGCATCTCGGCCGCGTCGTCGGGCTGGCAGGCGGCGAGGGCGAGGAGCATCAGGAGAGCGGCGCGCATGGGACGGCGGGGGCGGGCCGTCGGAACGGGGGCGGCGCCCGCGTATGTTCCGGCGTGAGCGACCACGTCCCCGTCCTCCCCTACCGCGTCGAGCTCCAGCGCAAGGCGATCCACCTGGGCGCGCTCGTGCTGCCGGCCGCGATCCTGGCCCTGCCCGCCGCCGCGATCCGCCCCGCGCTGACGGCGCTGGCGGTCCTGGCGGTGGCCCTGGACGTGGCCCGCCAGCGGGTCCCGGCCGTCCGCGAGCTCCTGATCGACCGGGTGTTCGGGTGGATGATGCGGCCCGAGGAGCTGCCGCCGGAGGGCGGGCCGATCGTGCTCAACGGGGCCGCCTGGATGTGCGTCTCGGCGGCGGCCTGCGCCTGGCTCTTCCCGCCGGGCGTGGGCGCGGCGGCGCTCGCGATGTTGATGGTGGGCGACGGGGCCGCCGCCGTCGTCGGCCGCCGCGTGGGGCGGCACAAGTGGCCGGGCTCGCCGAAGTCGGTCGAGGGCAGCGCGGCCTACGCCGTCGCCGCGTTCGGGACCGGGCTCGCCGTCGTCGCGTGGCCCGGCGCCGGTCTGACGCTGGCGGCGTGCGCCGTCGGGGCGGTCGTGGGCGCGGCCGTCGAGGCCCTGCCGATCCCGGTCAACGACAACTTCCGCGTCCCGCTCCTGTCGGGCCTCGCGATGTGGGCGGTGATGCTGTAGTCGCCGGGCGAGCGGACCTGTGGACTCGTGGACGAGTGGACTCGTGTGCCCACATCCGGGTGCGGGGGTGGGGCGTATGGGAGTCCTCCCCCCACACACCCATACCCCATCCCCCCACTCCCTCCGCCCTCTATCCTCTGCTCTCCATCCTCCAGCCCCCGCCCGTGCTCTCGACCCTCACCCGCCGCGCCGAGGCCGCCGCCCGCCGGGTCGTCGAACTGGCGCCGATGCCCCAGCCGCCGCTCCGGCCGACGCGCTACCCGGTCGTCCTCCTCCACGGGTTCGGGGCGCTGGCGAACCTGATGCAGGGCGGCGTGCTCCACGCCGAGGCGATGCACTTGCGGGGGCGCGGCGTCTGGGCGTACGCCCCCCACGTCAACCCGTACGACACGGTCGCCGTGCGCGCCGCCGCCTGGGCCGAGCGGCTCGACCGCGTGCTCGAGGAGACCGGCGCCGAGCGGCTCAACCTCATCGGGTTCTCGACGGGCGGGCTCGACGCGCGCTGGCTGGCGCGGGACCCGGCGTGGGCCGGCCGGATCGCCAGCCTGGTGACGGTCTCGACGCCCCACCGCGGCTCCGAGCTGGCGACGTTCGTGCTCGGCCGGCCGGAGCGGCTGCGGGCGTGGGCCCTCGGCCTGATGGAGTTCGTGGGGCGGGCGGCCTACGAAGCGGCCCCGCCCCACGCCGAGACGGCCCTCGCGGAGCTGGTGCCCGAGGCGGTCGCCGCGGCGTTCCCGACCGACGAGACCGTCCCGGGCGCGTGGTGCGCGTCGTACGCCGCCCGGGCCGGCAAGGGCACCGACGCCCCGATGTACCCCCCGCTCGTCGTCCCCAACCGCATCTTGCACCGGCTGGCCGGGGTCAACGACGGGATCGTCCCGACCGCGTCCGGGTGGTGGGCCGAGCGGCTCGGCGTGCTCGACGCCGACCACGCCCGCCAGATCGGCCTGTCGTGGACGGCCTCGGCCGCGTTCGACTCGTGCGCCTTTTTCGAGGGCCACGCCGAGGCCCTGCGCGCGCGCGGCCTGTAGCCCGACGGCGGGCGGGACGATACCCCGGCCGAACCCGGCCGGCCGAGCGCCGTTGACTCGGCGGCCCGTCCCCCGCCCCATGCCCGCTCCCGTCCCGGGCGACGTCCTCGTCGCCGAGCCGCCGATGGCGGACCCCAACTTCCGCCGGACCGTCGTCCTGCTCTGCGAGCACACGACGGAGGGCTCGTTCGGGCTCGTCCTCAACCGGCCGACCGGCCTCACGCTCGCCCAGGCCACCGACGAGGCGATCCCGTTCGACGCCGACCTCTGGCTCGGCGGGCCCGTCCAGCCCGACACGCTCCACTACCTCCACCCCTACGCCCACCTCGACGGCACGCTCCCCGTCTTGGACGACGTGTTCTGGGGCGGCGACTTCGAGGCGCTCCGGGAGCTGATCGCCGGGGGCGTCGTGGACCCGGGCCGCATCCGGTTCTTCGTGGGCTACTCCGGCTGGGGCGCCGGCCAGCTCGACGCCGAGGTCGACGAGGGCGCCTGGATCGTCCTCCCCGGCTCGGAGGCCTTGGTCTTCGCCGACGGCGACGACGCGCTCTGGCGACAGGTCCTCCGCCAGCTCGGCGGCGAGTACGCGCTCCTGTCGACGTTCCCCGACGACCCGCGCCTCAACTGACCGGGCTCGGCGGAAAGGCCGACACCTCGGGATCGGCGGCGAGCCCCCGCACCACGTCGAGGACCCGGTCGATCCCGGCCGACTTGTCGAAGAAATGGTCGGCGCCGGCTCGGAGACAGGCGTCTCGGTAGGGCGACTCGGAGTGGTTGGTCAAGACGATGACGCGGAGCGTGTGCCCGTCGGCGCGGAGCCGCTGGAGCGCGGCCATCCCCCCCAGCACCGGCATCTGGAGGTCGAGCACGACGACGTCGGGCCGGTGGGCCCGAACGCCGTCCACGGCCGCCGCGCCGTCCCCCACCTCGGCCACGACCTCGACCCGGTCGATCTCCTCGATGGCGTCGCGCAGGAGCCGGCGGAGAAGCGGGGAGTCGTCGGCGACGAGCACTCGGACGCGGGAGAGGCCGGGCATCGAGGAGGAGGGGGAGGACGTCCGCATCCTACGGAGCCCCTCCCGCCGATGCCGGCGGGCCGGCTCGCTCGCGACCGCGACGCGGCGTCGGCGCGGGGCTCGCCGCCGCGTCCGCGTCCGTCCTACGCCGTCAGGCCCCCACTCGTCGTGGTCCCGAGCGTGGGGGCCTGGGAGAGGTTTCTGCCCCCCACACCCACACGCCCCCCGCTCGCGCCCTACTCCACCAGCCCGTTTTCGAGCGCGTAGCGGGTGATCTCCGAGTTGTTCGACATCCCCATCTTTTGGAGCAGGCGGCTCCGGTAGGTCGAGATCGTCTTGACGCTGAGCGAGAGGTGCTCGGCGATGCCGCCGACGGTCATCCCCGAGGCGATGAGCCGGAGCACCTGGTACTCCCGGTCCGAGAGCGCCGCGTGGGGGTCCTGGTCGGGGTCGACGTCGAGGGCGTCCAGGAGCGAGGCGGCCAGGGTCTGGGTGAGGTACCGCTTGCCCCCCGCCACCCGGCGGACGGCGTCGACCAGGTCGGCCTCGGCGCTCTCCTTGGTGAGGTACCCCATCGCCCCGGCCCGGACGACGCGGACGGCGTACTGGTCCTCGGGGTGGGCCGAGAGGACCAGGATGGGGAGCTTGGGGAGCTCGGCCTTGAGCGACTTGACGAGGTCGAGCCCGCTCGGGCCCGGCATGTTCATGTCCATGACCACCACGTCGACGCGCTCGTCGCGGACGAGCCGGAGCAGGTCGTCGCCGGAGGCGGCCTCGCCGACCACGCGGAAGTCGTCCGTCTCGCGGAGCAGCTCGGCCAGCCCGCGGCGGACGAGCACGTGGTCGTCGGCGATGGCGATTCGGGTCATGGGCGGTCGGCCGGCGGGTCGGCCGGCGAGGAGTGGGGCAACGTACACTCGACGACGGTCCCCCGGCTAGGGACGCCGCGGACCTCGAGCGTCCCGCCCTGGGCCCCGGCCCGCTCGCGCATCCCGATCAGCCCGAGCGAGCGCCGGCCGGCGTGCTCGGCGTCGAACCCGCGCCCGTCGTCGGCGACGACTAGGCGGACGGACTCGGGGCCGAGCACGAGCGTGACGGCGACGGACTCGGCGTGGGCGTGGCGGGCCACGTTCGTGAGGGCCTCCTGGAGCACGCGGAAGGCGGCCGTGGCGACGCCGGGCGGCGGCTCGGTCACGCCGTGGACGTCGACCGCGCACGGCGTCCCGGTCCGCTCCTCGAACCGCTTGGCCTGCCACGCGGCGGCGCTGGCGAGCCCGAAGTCGTCCAAGACGCCCGGGCGGAGGTCGGCCGCGATCTGTCGGACGTGGCGGATCGTGTCGTCGATGGTCTCGCGGACGTCTCCGAGCCGGGCCTGGGCCGCGGCGTCGTCGGCGTAGTGGCGGCCGAACCAGCCGATCCCGAGCCGGATGGCCGTGAGCTGCTGGCCGAGCACGTCGTGGACCTCTCGCGAGAGCCGGCTCCGCTCCTCCTCGCGGACGTCCTGGAGGTGCGTCGCGAGCGCGCGGAGCTCGGCCCGGGACCGCTCGAGCGCCGTCTCGTTCTCGCGCAGCCGGGTGACGTCGCGCAAGATCGAGAGCACCTCGCCGCCCTCGATCGGCGCCATGCGGACCTCGCGGTGGTGCGTCCGCCCGGCGATCTCGACCTCGTAGCCGTAGGCGACGGTCTCGCCGGTCGCGCTGAGCTGCTGGGTGGCCTTGAGGAAGAGGCCTGCCAGGTCCGCCGGGATCACGTCCTGGAGCCGCCGGCCCACGAGACGCTCGGCGGGGAACTCGGTCGCGAACACCTCGGGCACGTGGAAGTCGAGGACCAGCCCGTCCGGGCTGAGCCGCGAGACCACGTCGGGGAGCGCCTGGACGACCGTCCGGTAGCGGGCCCGCGACTCGGTCAGGCGCCGCTCCATCTCGGTCTGGTCCGTGACGTCGCGCGTCGCGACGACGCCGACGTGCTCGCCGTCGGGCCCGGGCACCGCGCGGCCCCGGCTCTCGACCACGCGGACGGCCCCCTCGGGCGTGAGGACGCGGTACTGCAAGACGGCCGCGGCCCCGGTCGCGAAGGCGTCGGCGAGCGACCGGAGCACGTCGGCCCGGTCCTCGGGGTGGACCGACGAGAGCGGCCCGCTCGTGACGACGTCGGTGGGCGACCGGCCGAGGTGGACGTCGGCGGCGGGGTTGGCGTAGAGCGTCCGGCCGTCGGCGTCGGTGAGGGTGAGCAGGTCGGTCGCGCTCTCGACCATGACCCGGAACAGCTCGGCGTCGGCCCGGACGCCGGCGTGGCGGGCGACGGCGCGGCGGGCGACGCGGGCGACCTCGGCCGGCGTCGCGTCCCGGGCCACGACGCCCTCGGCCCCGGCCCGGAGCGCCTCGTCCTCCTCGTCCTCCGTCTCGGCAACGGCGACGACGGCCGGGCGCGTCCGGGGCCGACGGAGCCAGTCCTTCCGCCCCCCGACGCCGTCGGCGAGCACGACCAGGTCGGCGTCCGCCTCGCGGACGTCCTCGGTCGCGTGGACCGACCCGAGCGAGTCGGCCCACGGGGCGGGCGGTCCGGACCAGAGCACGCGCATGGCTAGGCGGCGACGGCGTCGAGCCGGGCGACGACGCGGGTGAGGGCGGCGGCGGCGGCCTCGACGTCGGCCTCCGTCGTGGCCCGGCCCAGGGAGAACCGGACCGTCGCGGCGGCAAGGTCTCGGTCGACGCCGAGCGCGAGCAGGACGTGGCTCGGCTCGAGCGCGCCGCTCGTGCACGCGCTCCCGGCCGACGCCGCGACGCCCTCCAGGTCGAGCGCGGCCAGCAGCATCTCGCCGTCGAGCGGAGCCGGGTCGGGGCGGAACGAGACGGACAGGATGTGGGGCGCCGCCAGGGCCGGCGTGTGGACGACCAGCCGGCCGCCGAACGCCTCGGCGAGTCGGTGGCGGAGCCCGTCGCGCAAGCGCTCGAGCCGCGGGGCCACCTCGTGCCGCTCGGCGTCGGCCAGCGCGAGCGCCTCGGCGAAGCCGACGACGCCGGCCACGTTCTCGGTCCCGCCGCGCCGGCGGCGCTCTTGGGCCCCGCCCGTCTGCGACGCCGCGAACGGCGTCCCCGCCCGCACGAACAGCGCGCCGACGCCCTTCGGCCCGCCCACCTTGTGCGCCGAGAGCGACAGGAGGTCCACGCCGAGAGCGTCGACGTCGAGCGCGAGCCCGCCCGGCGCCTGGACGGCGTCGGTGTGGACGAGGGCGCCGGCCGCGTGGGCGACCTCGGCGATCTCGCGGACCGGGTTGATCGCTCCGGTCTCGTTGTTGACCCACATGGCCGACACGAGTCCGGTGTCGGCGTCGACGGCGTCGGCCACGGCCGACGGCGTCAAGCGTCCGTCTGGGTCCGGCGCGAGGACCGCCACGGGGTGGCCGTCCGCCGCGAGCGCGCGGGCGGTTTCGAGAACCGCGTCGTGCTCGGCGGCCGACGTGACGAGCCCGGGCCGGCCGGTCTGGCGGCGGGCCGCGCCGGTCAGGACGCCCCGGATCGCCGCGTTGTCGGCCTCCGTCCCGCCGCTCGTGAACACGACCTCGCCCGGCTCGGCCCCGAGCACGGCCGCAACGCGCTCGCGCGCCCGGTCGACGGCCACGCGCGCGCGCCGCCCCGGCCCGTGCAGCGACGACGGGTTTCCGAACGCCTCGCGCAGGAACGGGAGCATGGCCGCGAGGGCCTCCTCCCGGAGCGGCGTCGTGGCGGCGTGGTCGAGGTACGGCAAAGGAAACGCGAGCGGTCGTCGGCCCCCTACGCCCGGCCCCCCGCGCCGATCCCACAGGGCGGACGGCGATGCCCCACAGCTCCACCGCCCCGGACCCGCAGGGCCTCCGTCATACATTGCCGACCCCAGCCAGCAGACCGATGCGGACGGTGACCCTCGACGAAGCCCAGCAGCGGCTCCCCGAACTGATCGAGGAGGCCGCCAGCGGAGAGGACGTCGTCATCTCGCACGGGGACGGGGCGGCCGTCCGGCTCGTCCCCGTTCCCGCAGCGGAACCGGAGCGCCGGCCGCGGAGGGGTGGCGGCGCCCGCGGTCTCATCACGGTCCGGGAAGACTTCGACGACCCGCTCCCCGATTTCGAGCCGTACACCTGATGCGGGTGCTCCTCGACACCCATGTCCTCCTCTGGTTCCTGAACGACGACCGCCGGCTGAGCCGGCACGCGCACGGGCTGATTATCGACCCCGCGAACGACGTTCAGGTCAGCGTGGGGAGCCTGTGGGAGGCCGTGATCAAGGCGAGCCTGGGACGGCTGGAGCTGGCCGAGCCGTTCGAGGAGTTGATCCCGGCTCAGCTGGCGGCGGAGCAGATCGAGGTGCTCCCGGTCGAGATCCAGCACCTCGCAGCGCTCCGGGCGCTCCCGTTCCACCACCGGGACCCGTTCGACCGGCTGATCATCGCGCAGGCGGTGGCAGAGGAGGTGCCTGTCATCTCCCGCGACGGCGAGTTCGGGCCGTACCCCGTGACCGTGCTCTGGGACGAGGCGTAGCGACCGGCCGTGGGGGCGGCCGTCGTCCTCCAGACCGGCCGTGTCTACAGCCCGAACCAGTACGTCGCCTTAAGCTGGAACACGTTGCGGACCTCGCCGCCGAACACGTCGGCCACGTCGCCGAACACGTCGAGCCCGCGCAGGTCGCCGAAGTCGTCGCGCGTCTGCTGCCAGACGGCGAACAGCTCCGAGCCGGGCCGCCACTGCCAGCGCAGGACGGCGTTGCCGCGCAGCGAGAGGTAGGTAAAGTCGCTGTAGTTGCTCCTGCTGTTGTCGACGACGACGGACTCGCCCGCGGCGTCGGTCGCCACGAAGAAGTCGGCCTCGTCGAACGCCGACGGGGCGGCCTCGCCGTCCGGCCCGGCGCGGAACGGGTCGAGCGAGGTCCCCGGCGTCTCGCCGAACCGGACAAAGTCGAACGACCGCCGGGCCGCGAGCTGGCGGAACCCCACGTTCCGGCGGGACTCGATGTACGGGCCGGCGTAGAGCTGGAGCGTGACGTCGGGCGAGAACCCCCAGTCGACGCTCCCAGCCAGGAAGAGCGACTCGCTCCGGACGTCGGCGAACAGGTAGCGCCGGCCGCCGAACCCGTCGGGCGCGTTCGGGTCGGCGGCCGAGAAGAGGTACTGGTCCGAGCCGTAGGCCGAGGTCCACGTCGGCTCGAACGCGAGCTCCAGCGTCTCCGACGGCCGGGCCGTCACGCCGAGGCGGAGGCGCCGCGTCCACTCGGGATCGACGCCGACGTAGTCGTGGCCGACTTCGCGGCGATCCGCATACGAGGCCGAGAACTGGAGGGCCCGGCTCGGGTTCGTCGCGACCGTCAGCGAGGCCGAGTAGTCGGCCGGGCGGAGGGCGAGCGGGCCGCCCCGCGTGAGCCGGTCGTTGACGTACTCCGGGCGGACGGCGACCACGCTCGACAGCGTCCACAGGTTGGAAAAACGGAGCGACCCGCCGGCGTTGAACCGGTTGTAGACGAGGTCGCCGCCGTAGTTGAGGTACTGGGCGCCGTAGAGGTAGGCCGAGATCCGCTGGACGGCGGCGATCCCGGGCTGGGGCTCGCTGTAGTTGATCCGCCAGTCGGCGCCGGCCCAGTCGGCGCGGCGCTGGAAGCCGAGGTCGTTCGTCTCGAACCCGGGGCTCGTGGCGCCGAGGGTGACGGCCCCGCGCCAGTGCCGGCCGCCGCCGACGCGGGCGACCGTGGCCTCGGCCCGGTAGCCCGCCAGCGAGGTCTGGTCGGGGTCGAGGTCGAGGTAGTCGGCGTCGGTCCGCTGGTAGTAGCGCCGGCTCGACCGCTGGAGCCGGGCGATGGCGCCCTCGCCGCCGCGGACGGCCGAGCCGGCGACGAGCGCGCTGAGCGACCACTCACGGTCGGCGAACGTGTGCTCGGCGTCGAGGCCGAGGACCGTCGCGTCGGTCGGGATCACGGCCGTGAACGCCGTCCCGTCGGCGTCGCGGAGCACGCTCGACCCGAACAGGCCGAGCCCAGTCCGCCCGCCGTTCCACGCGCGCCGCGCTCGGGCGACGGCGTAGTTCGAGAGCGGTTCGACGGGGAGCACGTCGCGGTCGCCGCCGAACGTGACGAACGCGGCCGTCTCGCGCCCCGTCAGCGCCGCGAGGGCGCCGAGGGTCCACTCGCCGACCTGGCCGGAGAGCTTGGCCGCGCCCAGGATCGTCGTCTGCTCCGGACTGTCGAAGTAAGCCACGTCGTCGGCCGTGTCCCACTCGCCGTCGTCGCCCTGGAATCCGTAGAGCCCGCCGAAGCTCTGGGGCGAGCGGCCGATCCGGCGCGAGTAGAAAAACTCGGGCTGCTCGGTCACGTAGGCCGAGGCCCGCGTCCATCCGAACGCGAAGGCGTCGACGCCCTCGACGAAGAACGGCCGGCGCTCGGGGAACCGGGTCTCGAAGTCGGTCAGGTTGACGTCGGCCGGGTCCTGCTCGACCTGGCCGAAGTCGGGGTTGACGGTCGCCGTCAGCGTGAGCGAGCTCGTCAGGCCGACGCTGGCGTCGAACCCGACGGCCGGGTTCAGGTCGGTCTCGTCGTAGAACGGGTCGGCGGGGTCGCCGGGCGCCCGGATCGCGCGTGTGGCGACGTAGGGGACGACCTCGACGCGGCGCGGGGCGCGCAGGTCGCGGAGGCCGTGGAGCCGGCCGAACCGGCTCACGTAGCCGTCGGCGTCGGGCGGGATCGGGGCCCAGTAGGCCGTCTCGCCGGTCGCGGCCACGTCGCGCTGGAACTGGATCTGCCACGGGACCGCCGAGTCGGCGTCGTAGCGGAGCTGGCTGAACGGGATCCGGATCTCGACGGCGTAGCCCTGGCCGTCCGGCCCGTTGAACCGGGCGACGTCGCTGTCCCAGACGGCGTCCCACGTGAAGTCGCCGCCGTTCTGGTCGTTGAACAGGACCACGTCCTGCTGGACGCCGGCCAGGCTGACCCCGAACGAGTAGGCCGTCCGCCCGTCGGCCGGGCTCCCGATCTCGACGAAGACGCGGTCTGAGCCCTCGCCGAAGTCGTCGCGGCGGGCGAGCCGCCGCACCAGCGTCGCCGGGTCGCGGACGTAGCACCGGAGGCCGACGTAGAGCGCGGCCCGGTCGTAGAGCACGAACGCCTCGGTCCGCTCCGTGGCCGGCGCGCCGGGCGTCGGCTCGAGCTGGACAAAGTCGGTCGCCGCCTCCGCCCGCTCCCAGACGCCCTCATCGAGCCGCCCGTCGACGCGGACGTCGTCGTCCGCGAGCCGGGTCGCGGTGACCCCGAGGACCGGCCCGTCCCCGCCGCCGGGCGTCTGCGCCGAGGCCGCCAGGCAGAGCAGACCCATCAACCATCCGGCACGACGCATGATTCCCCAGTGGTGGTTTTCCCCATGATAGCGCACATATACGCGCTGGGGAGGGAAAACTACATGCACACCGTCCCTACGCCCGATTCTCATCAGAAACCGAGACCTCCGCACCCCCCTAGTACTCATGCACTATCGCCCCCCCGCCCAACGACGACGCGGGGGGGCGGCTCGTCACACGGCTGGGTCCGCGGCCGCCGGGTCCTCGGTCACGACCGCGCCGGACCACGTCGTCGCCCCGGCCTCGGTCTGGGCCGGGCCGCCGAAGCCCACGGCCCCGACCGCCGAACCATCGCCGCCGGTCGTCGACGCGACCTCGTCGGGGCGGACGGCCGACGCGAAGTAGTCGTCGGTGTCGAAGGCGTCGACCTGGATGGCGTCGTTGCGGGCGGCCTCGGCGCGCTGGAGCAGGTCGGCCTCGTCGGCCGTGATGACGCCGGCGTCGAGCGCGGCCGGGATCAGCGTGGCCGGGTGCTGGCGGGGCAGCTCGCGGCGCTTGATGGCCGCCTTGACCTTGGACACGACGCCCTCGGCGTCGTAGCACAGGCGCATCGTGTGCTCGAACCGGCCGAGCACGTGCTCCGGGTCGAGCGACGTGAACACGGCCGGCGTCAGCCGGTCGCGCTGCTCGCCGGGCACCTGGAGCGCCGCCGCGACGCGGTGGCCGACGCGGTCGGACGGGAGGTCCGAGATCCGGTTGAGCCGGCTCCACGCCGCGAGCGGGCCGCGGAACAGCCAGGTCGCGCCGGGCACTTGGAGGTTGGCGAACAGGCCGTCGAAGGCGTCCTGGATCTGGGCGAAGGCGTACTGCATCGACCAGTCAAGGAAAGCGCGATCCTCCTTGCGCTGGCCCTCGGCCTCGAACCGGCGGAGGACGGCCGTGCCGAGGTACATCCACGAGAAGATGTCGGCGAACCGGCCGGTCAGCTTCTCCTTCCGCTTGAGGTCGCCGCCGAGCGTGCCCATCGCGAGGTCGGCCAAGAACGCGAACGTGGCCGAGGTCCAGGCCATCTTGCGCCAGTAGCGCGCGGCCGGGCCCGAGACCGGCGAGCCGGCCAGCCAGCCGCGCGACAGCGACAGGCCGACGGCCCGGAACCCGTTGCGCACGACGTGGCCGATGTGGGGCCAGAACGCGGCGTCGAACGCCTTGACGTTGCCGGCCATGAGCGCTTGCATCTCCTTGAGCGCGTACGGGTGGCACCGGATGGCGCCCTGGCCGAACACCATGAGCGTCCGCGTCAGGATGTTGGCGCCCTCGACGGTGATCGAGACGGGCAGGCCGATGTAGGCCGACGCGAGCGGGTTGCGCGGGCCCCGGCTGATGGCGTTGCCGCCCAGGATGTCCATCGCGTCGTTGACGGCCTTCCGGAACAGCTCGGTCGTGTTGTACTTCATCATGGCCGTGACGACGGCCGGGGCCGCGCCGCCGTCGAGGGCCCCGTTCGTGTAGCGCCGGGCCGCCTCCAGCGTGTAGGCCCAGCCGCCGATCCGGGCGAGCGGCTCCTCGATCCCCTCGAACTTGCCGATGCTGAGGCCGAACTGCTTGCGGATGAGCGCGTGCGCACCCGCGATGCGCGCGGCCTGCTGGACGCCGGCGGTCGCCGAGGCGGGCAACGAGATGCCGCGGCCGGCCGCGAGCGACTGCATCAGCATCCGCCAGCCGCGCCCGGCCCCGGCCGCCCCGCCGATGACGGCCTCCTCCAGCTTGACGACGACGCCGTGGCCCTCGGTGGGGCAGTTCCAGAACGGGACGCCGAGGGGGTCGTGGCGCTGGCCGAGCACGACGCCCTCGGTCGTCGTCGGGATGAGCGCGCAGGTGATGCCGAGGTCGGTGCCCTTGCCCAAGAGCTCGTCGGGGTCCTCCAGCTTGAACGCGAGCCCGAGCACGTCGGAGATGGCGGCCAACGTGATGTAGCGCTTGCGCCAGTCGAGCCGGATCGCGAGGTCGCCGTCGGCGTCCCGGAAGACGACGCCTTTCGACGAGATCGCGCCGGCGTCGGACCCGGCGCCGGGCTCGGTGAGCGCGAACGACGGGACAGCTTCGCCGGTCGCCAGCCGTGGGAGCCAGTAGTCCTTCTGCGGGTCGGTCCCGAAGTGGGCCAGCAGCTCGGCCGGGCCGAGCGAGTTGGGCACCATGACCGTGATGCCGAGCGTGCTCGACGCCGACGACACCTTGGCCACGACGGCGCTGTTGAGCGACGGGCTAAACCCGTGGCCCCCGTACGCCTCCGGCACGATGAGCCCGAAAAACTTGTCGTCCTTCAGCTTCTGCCACACGGCGTCCGACAGGTCGCGGCGCTGCCACACGGCCCAGTCGTCGACCATCCGGCACAGCTCTTCGACGGGGCCGTCCAAGAACGCCTGCTCCTCGGCCGTGAGGCCGGCGTAGTCCTGCTCGAGCAGGCGCTTGCCGTCGGGCTTGCCCGAGAACAGCTCGCCCTCGACCCAGACCGTCCCGGCGTCGATGGCCTCCTGCTCGGTGCTGGAGATGACGGGCAGGAACTCGAGCTTCTTCATCAGCCCCATCACGGCGCCCGACAGCATCCGCCGGATCGGGGGGATGAGGAAGACGGCCGCGAGCACGACGAACGCGGCGGTCAGCCAGAGCGGCGCGCCGAACCCGACGAGCGCGACGAGCCCGGCGGCGGCCCACACCCACAGCGGGGCCCCGGTGAACCCGAGCACGAACAGGACGAGCAGCACGCCGAGCGCGGCGGCCCAGGCCGGCGTGCCGGCGAAAAAGGAGAAGGCGTCCATGGGGGGAAGAGGTCTGGTGGGGGCGCCCGCAGCCGAGCGGGAATGCCGGTTAACAGTGTAAACCTTTCGCGAGCCCTCCGCAAGCCGGGGACCTTCACTCGGCCCGTTGGGGTCTCCTCCGTCCCCTCCCCCCCTCCCATGGCCGACGTTGTCTCCTGGTCTCTCCAGACCCTCCCCCGCCAGCGGGGCCGCACGGCCGTCGTGACCGGCGCCAACTCGGGCATCGGCCTGGAGACGACGCGCGGGCTGGCGGCGCTCGGCGTCCGCGTCGTGATGGCGTGCCGGAGTCTCGACAAAGCGCACGCCGCGGCCGACGACGTCCGCAAGAGCTTGCCCGGCGCCGACCTCGACGTCCGCGAGCTCGACCTGGCCGACCTCGCCAGCGTCGCCGCCTTCGCCGAGACGTTTTTGGAGGGCGACCGGATCGACCGGCTGGTCAACAACGCCGGGGTGATGGCGCTGCCCGAGCGGAAGGAGACGGCCGACGGGTTCGAGATGCAGTTTGGGACCAACGTCCTGGGCCACTTCGCGCTCACGGCTCGCCTGTTGCCCAACGTTTTGGCCGCGCCCGGCTCCCGCGTCGTCTGGCTGAGCAGCATCGCCCACCGCGACGGCCGCCTGCGCCTGACCGACTTGCAGAGCGAGGACCGCTACGACCCGTGGGCGGCCTACCGCCAGAGCAAGCTGGCGGACCTCATGCTGTCCATCGAGATGCAGCGTCGGCTGGCGGCGCGCGGCGAGGACACGGTCAGCGTGGCGGCCCACCCGGGCGTCTCGGCGACCGCGCTCAGCGACGACATGATGGAGGGCAAGCCGATCCTGAGCGCCGTGTTCGGCGCCCTCTCCAAGGTGGCCATCATGCCCGCCTGGCGCGGCGCCCTCCCGACGCTGGTGGCCGCGGCCGGCCACGACCCCCAGCCGGGCGGCTACGTCGGCCCCGACGGGTTCCGCGAGATGCGCGGCGACCCGGCGCCGGCCGAGATCGCGCCGCGAGCCCTCGACCCCGTCGCCGCGCGCCAGCTCTGGGACGCCTGCCAAACGCTGACCGGCGTCGAGATGCTGTCCTGACGCCGGCTACTCCCCGCTGAGCTGGCGCCAGAGGTAGCTGTAGATCGACGCCCACATGGTCGCCTGCTGGGCCGGCGTGACGCCCGACCCGTGGCCGCCCTCGGTGTTCTCGACGTAGTCGACGGGCAGCCCCATCGCCTCCATCCGCGCGGCCATCTTGCGGGCGTGGCCGGGGTGGACCCGGTCGTCCCGCGTGGTCGTCGTGAAGAGGGGGCGCGGGTACGTGACGCCCGAGCGGAGGTTGTGGTAGGGCGAGTACCGGGAGATGAACGCCCAGTCGTCGGGGTCGTCCGGGTCGCCGTACTCGGCCATCCAGCTGGCGCCGGCGAGCAGCGTGTGGTAGCGGCGCATGTCGAGGAGCGGGACCGAGACCACGACGGCCTCGAACAGCTCGGGCCGCTGCGTCATCGCCGCGCCGACGAGCAGGCCGCCGTTCGAGCCGCCCCGGATGCCGAGGTGCTCGGGCGAGGTGAGCTTGCGGTCGACGAGGTCTTCGGCGACGGCCAGGAAGTCGTCGAAGGCGCGCTGGCGGTTCTCGCGCTGGGCCGCGCGGTGCCACGCCGGGCCGAACTCGCCGCCGCCCCGGATGTTGGCCACCACGTAGGCGCCGCCGCGCTCGAGCCACAGCTTGCCCGTCATGCCGCTGTACGACGGCGTGAGGGCGATCTCGAAGCCGCCGTAGCCGTAGAGCTGCGTCGGGTCCGAGCCGTCGGCCTCCATCGCCTCGGGGCCGACGACGAAGTACGGGACGCGCGTGCCGTCGGCCGAGGTGGCGTGGTACTGGCCGACCGTCAGGCCGCTCGCGTCGAACTCGGCCGGGAGCTGGCGGACCGGGGCGACGCCGTCGTCGTCCGCGAGGGTTAGCGTCGTCGGCTGGAGGAAGGAGCTGTAGGCGAAGAAGAACCGGTCGTCGGTGTCGCTCGTCGTCACCACGTCGACGCTCCCCATCGGCGGGACCTCGACGGTCTCCCCCACCCAGCCTCCCTCACGGAACCGGAACCGGCGGAGCTCGCCGGACACGTCGTCCAGGAGCGACACCAGCAACGTGGTCCGGGTGGACGCCGTCGACCGGACCGTCTGGCGCTCCGTCGGGGCGAAGACGACGTCGAAGTCGCGGTCGCCGCCGAGGAACGCCTCGTAGCCGATGGCCAGGAGCGCGCCCTGGGGGAACGTCCGCCCGGCGACGTCCCACTCGGACCGGAGGTAGACCGTCAAGTGGTCGCCGACGAGCCCGGGGTCGGCGTCGAGCGGGAGGTCGAGGCGGACGAAGGCGCCCCCCGCCTCCGCGGGGGCAGGCTTGTGGAGGACGTAGGTCGAGCCCTGGAAAAAGCTGGGCCGGTGCGAGATCACCGGGACGACCTCGTCGCCTCGGCGGAGCGAGCCGGCCCACGCGCCCATGTCGGTCGGCTCGGCCTCGAACACGGTCTCGGCGTCGGCCAGCGGCGTCCCCCGCCGCCAGCGGCGGACGGTGCGCGGGTAGCCGGAGGTCGTCATCGAGCCCTCGCCGGTGTCGGTCGAGACCAGCAGCTCGTCGCGGTCGATCCAGGCGACGGCCCCCTTCGACTCGGGCAGGAAGAACCCGTCCTCGACGAACGCCCGGGTGGCCAGGTCGAACTCTCGGGTCTCGACCGCGTCGGCACCGCCGCGCGACAGGCGGACCAAGCAGCGTTGGTAGTCGGGCGCGAGGCACGAGGAGCCCCCGAACGCCCACGCCACGCCCTCCGCTTGGCCGAGCGCGTCGACGTCGAGGAGCGTCTCCCAGTCGGGCTCGTCGGAGAGGTAGCTGGCCCAGGTCGCCCGGCGCCACAGGCCGCGCGGGTTGTCGTCGTCGGTCCAGACGTTGTAGAGCCAGTCGCCGCGGATGGAGGGGTACGCGATCCGGTCGTCCGACGTCAGGATGCGGAGGGCGTCGGCGTAGAGCGCGTCGTAGCCGGGCTCGGCCTGGAGCGCGGCGGCGGTCGCGGCGTTGTGGGCCTCGACCCAGGCCATCGCGCGCTCGCCCTCGACGTCTTCGAGCCACTGGAACTCGTCGGCGGGCTGGGCGGAGAGGCCGGAGGCGGCGAGGGCAGCAAGCACGAGCAGGCGTCGCATGGCGGTGGGAGCGGACGGCCGAAGGTAGGCTCGGGTCGGGCCGCTTCTCCCCCGCTTTCCGGCGGGCCTCCGCTCCCGGCTGGGAACGCTGGCTGCGCCGACGCTTCGCGGCGTCCCCCTTGGCAAGGGCAAAGCCGCCACGTTCTCTGCCGACTACGCAAATAAGACGAGTCATCCCCGCGAAGGCGGGGATCCAGGGTGACGAGCGCGGAGGTCCACGACGCGCCGAGAGGCCGCCGGGAGGGAGCCGGCCCCGCCTTGGGCCCCCTCCGTCGCGCGGGCGCTCGCCGTGAGGGGCGTTCCCGGGACTCTGGGTCCCCGCCTTCGCGGGGACGACGCTGTAGGGGAGACGGTGCCCGATGGCGAAAGCCACCCCTTGTCAGCCTTCAAGGGGAACAGTCCGTCCGCCCATGAGCGGAGCGATGGGCGCGCGGGTGGGAGGTCCGGCGGCGAAGAGTCTACCGCGCGTCGGCGATGGCCTGGCGGAGGTCGGGCAGGCGGCGGATGAGCGAGGACCCGGGGCACACCGTCTGGCCGACCGCGCGGTCGCCGTGGCCCGCGAGCGCGTCGGCCGGGACGTCCCACCGCCGGGCGAGCGCGACGACGAGCCGGGTCAGGTTGTCGAGCTGGGCCGCGGTCGGCTCGGTCTCCTCGAAGTTGCCCTCGACCACGACCTGGATGTGGCCCGCCAGCGAGTAGTCCGTGTTGGTGTCGCCCTCGTACCGGACGTCGCGGGCCTCGACGACCGTCCCGTCGTGCGCGACGTAGTAGTGGTACGGGACGTCGGGCCAGGCCACCTTCGGGCGGCCGTCGCCGAGCGTGTCGGCGCGCTGGGAGAACGCCTGGAGGCTGCGGAGCTTGTCGGCATTCGACCGCTCGGGGTCGACGGTTGTGGCCGTGTGGTGGATCGTGATCGTGTCCGGCGTGTGCGGCCGCATCGGGCCGACCGGGTCGGCGGCGCCCCACTCGGCGCGGGAGAGGGTCGGGAGGTCGGCCGGCAGGCCGTTGTCGGCGGCTGGCTGCGAGCCGGCGCACGAGGTGAGGGCGAGGGCGAGGAGGAGCAGGGCGGACCGCATGGCTCGGGAAAGAGAGCTGCCAGGATACGCTGGGCTACAGCACCCGCCGCCGGATCTCGTCCGCGTACGTCCGGCTGACGCGGACGCGGTGGCCGCCGTCGAGTAGCGCTTGGTACCCGCCGCTCCCGTCGCTCTCGAGCTGGCGGAGCGCGTCGAGCGCCACGAGCGCCGAGCGGTGGACGCGGACGAACCGGCCCGGCGGCAGCCGCCGCTCGATCTCGCCGATCCCGACGCCGGCCACGAGCGACCGGCCGGTCGTGTGGAGCGTGGCGTAGTTGCCCTGGGCCTCGACCCAGACCACGTCGTCCATGGCGACGGCCACCAGCCGGTCGCCGGCGCGGACGAGCACGCGGTCGGTGCGGAGCGCCTCGCTGGCGGCCCGGGCGTCGGCCGGGTCGAGGGCCCGCCGCGTCCGGGCCCGCTCGACGGCGACGGTCAGCCGCGACCGCGTGACCGGCTTCAGGAGGTAGTCGACGGCGCCGGTCTCGAACGCCTGGACGGCGTGCCGGTCGAACGCGGTCGTGAACACGACGCGCGGCAGCGCCACGCCGCGCGCCGCCAGCCGCGCGAGCACGCCGAACCCGTCGAGCCGCGGCATCTGGACGTCCAAGAAGAGCACGTCGAGGTCGCGCGTGGCCTCGACGAGGGCGACCGCCTGCTCGCCGTCGGCCGCCTGGCCGACGACCTCGACGCCGCCGAGGTCGGCCAGCAAGTCGGTCAGGAGCGCGCGCGCCGGCGGCTCGTCATCGACCAGGGCGACGCGCAAGACCTCGCTCATGCCGGGACCTCCTCGGCCACCGGCGCCGGCAGCCGGAACGTGACCCGCCACCCCTCCGGCCGTCGGTCCACGCCGAGCCCGGCCGAGGGGCCGAACAGGAGGCGGAGCCGCTCGTCCGTGTTCGCGAGCCCGACGCCCGTGCCCGGCGCGCTCTCGCCGCCGTCGGCCCCGGAGTCGGCGATCTCGACGCGGGCGTGGTCGCCGTCACGCGCCACCTCGACCCGGACCTCGCCGCCGCCGGGCGACGGGGCGATGGCGTGGCGGACGGCGTTCTCGACGAGCGTCTGGATCGCCAGCGGCGGGACCGGCGTGTCGAGCAGCGACGGGTCGACGTCGACGCGGGACGCCAACCGGCCGCCCATCCGGGCGTGCTCGAGCGCGAGGTAGGCGCGGACGAAGGCGACCTCGTCGGCGAGCGGGACCAGGTCGCGGTGGCCGGCGTCGAGCGCGTACCGCATCAGGTCTGCCAGCCGGCCGATCGTCTCGCGCGCCAGGTCCGGGTCGCGGCCGACCTGGGCGCTGACCGTGTTGAGCGCGTTGAACAGGAAGTGCGGGTTGAGCTGGGCGTGGAGCGTGCGGAGCTCCTGCTCGCGCGCGAGACGCTGGACGGCCTCGCCCCGGACCTGGCGGAGCCGTCCTCGGCGCGATGCCTCGACGGCGTGGTAGATCGCGAACTGGGCGACGTAGGCGATAGCGATGCCGAGGGCGATCCACCCCGCCTGCGCCCGGACCGCCTCGAATGCGTCGGAGCCGCCGAGTCTCGTCCACGCCAGCAGTGCCCCGGTCACGGCGGTCGTGTAGAGGGCTCCGCCCAGCGCGTGCGCCGCGATCACGTGCGAGAGCGGCCGCTCGGCCATTCCGCGCACGATCAGCCGCCACGCCGGGACGCTCAGCACGCCCATCAGCACGGCTGAGCCCAGCTGGCTGGTCAGCGAGTACCGGAACGGGACGCCGGAAAAGGCGGTGACGGCCAGGGCGTACACGACCGCGTAGGCGGCCCACGCCGCGCTCGCCAGCGCCACGCCGCGCCCGGTCAGACGGGCCGGCGGGAGCGGTGCCGAAGAGGAGGGGCGAGGCGCGGAGACGGGGCGGTTCACAGCGAGAAAGCTAGGGCCGGAGGATCGCGGTCCCCCTTCAGAGACCGTTCGGCGAATGAGATCGGGTCCCCTCTCCACCCCCTGGGGGGAAGGGCGAGGGGTAGGGCGGGCGGTCGAGGCCACGCCTGGAGCCCGTCGAGACGCTCCGGCCCCTCACCCTGTCCCTCCCCCAGGGCAGGGCTGCTACGTCCCGTGGCGGATGCACGAGTCCCTGTAGTCATTGGCTGGCGCCGTCGCTTCGCGGTCCCGCGCAGGCGGGGATCCAGGGAGGCCAAGCATGATGCCGCACGAGTCTTAGATTCTAATTTGCGCGGGAATGATTTCACTTGTTTGGTCGTGGATCGAGAACAGGTCTGAGACCTTAGCGGCCCTGCTCTCCCTAGAGAGGGGACCTCGCGAGCAGCGCCGAGACTTCGCCGAACAGCTTCTTATACGGGATCGCGGAGAAAGCCGTGCACTCTCCTGCGAGGTCCCCTCTCCCCGAGGGAGAGGGACAGGGTGAGGGAGAATCGGGAGAGGCACTCATGCACAGCGAACTCTCCGACTCCGTGTTACTCGCCGAGCGAGTCGAGCCACGGGCGGAGCTTGAAGCGGACGAACGTCGAGTTCGGGTCCAGCCGCTCGGCCGTCTCGATGGGCCCGCGAGCGGCCTTGGCGTCGCCCCGCATGAGGTGGGCCAGGCCGAGCCAGGCCGCCGCGTCCGCGTGGCCCCACGTCGGAGCCGCCGGGTCGCCGGGGTCGCCGGCCGCCTCGAAGGTGGCCACGGCCGACGCCAGCAACTCGACCGCGCGCTCGGGATCTCCGCCCCACTCGGGCGGGGTGTTCAGGAGCGTCGCGGCCTGAAAAAACTGGACACGCGGGTTGCCGGGCGCCAGCCGCGCGGCCTCGGCCATCGCCTGCTGGGACGCCTGCCCGAGCTGCATCCCGAGCGACGGGTCGAGCCCGATGCGGGCGCCGAGCAAGCCGGACTGGAGCGCGGCAGCCTCGGCGCGCAGATCGTCCGAGTCGGCCCGACGGCGCAGGTCGGCGAGCGCGTCGGCACCGAGAGCCGCGTGCTCGCTCGCGCGGTCGGGGTCGTTCCCCCACAGGGCGTAGGACAGCCGGAAGTCGGCGAGGGCGGTGTAGTAGGTCGCCCATCCCGCCGGGCCGTCGCCAGCGGCGGCCAGTTGGAGGGCGGCGCGGGCGCCCTGGAGCGCGTCGACCGAGCCGTCGAGCGTAGCGGCGTCGAGCGCGCGACGGCCCTGGCTCAGCAGGTCGTCGGACTGGGCGGCGGCGGGGAGCGCCAGAACGAGGGCGAGGAGAAGAAGGCGGGCCATGGGATCAGCGGGAGGTGAGGATCAGGGAGGCGCCGACGTAGACCGAGCGCCGGTACGGCGAGGTCTCGAGCGTGCGCGTGGCGTAGTCGGGCGAGTAGGCGTAGCCGCTCGCATTCGCTCGGTCGAGCGCGTTGTCGACGGCGCCGAACAGGACGAGCGAGCCGCGCCGGCCCAGCGGGAGCGTGTAGCTGGCGGCGGCGTCGAGGCGGAGGGTTGCGGGGAGCGTCTCGCTGCCGAGCGCCCCGTCGACCGGGTAGAAGAAGGCGCCCTCGGCCGCCGGCACGGCCCCAACGACCGGCGTGACGGGCCGCCCCGCCCCCGCCCGGAACCGGCCACTGACGGAGAGCCCGCCCGCGAGTCGCGCCTTGCCGACGACGTTCAGCGAGTGGCGGACGCCGAACGGCGGCGGGCCTTGGGCCAGCGTCGCGGATGTGCCGTCGCGGCGGACCTGCGTCCGGCGGGCGTCCAGAAGCGAGTACGAGGCCCACCCACTCAGCCGCGAGGCCCCGACGGAGCCCCATCGCGCGAACAGGTCGAGCCCGCGCGCCCAGCCCGTGCCAACCGAGCCGTAGACCGTCCCGGACCGCTCGACCGCGAGCCGGCGGTAGTCCTTGGCGTAGGCCTCGGCGCGGACGGTCAGCGGGCCGCGCTCGTGCAAGACGCCGGCGATCCAGTGCGTCGCCCGCTGAACGCGGAGGTCGGACACGTCGGAGACCGTCGCCAGCGAGATCGTTTCGAGGTCGGGCGCCTGGCTGTACAGGCCCGTCGCGAACCGGAGCCGCGTCGCGTCGTCGAGCGCGACGAACAGGCTGAGGCGCGGGTCGAGCACGACCGCGTCGAGGGCCGAGTGGGCGTCGGCGCGCACGCCGGCCGTCGCGGCGACGCGGCGCGAGAGCTGGGCCTCGGCCTCGGCCCACGCCCCGCCACGCGCCCCGCGAGTGACCTCGTCGAAGGCGACGGTGGCGGCGTCGGGATCCGACACGTCGCCGGCCGTGAACGCGCCCTCGATGGCCGACCGCCGGGCGTCGGCCTCGGCGCCGAGGTGGACGACGAGCCGGCGCGACACCTCGCGCTCGGCCGTCGCCCGGAGCGCCGTCGAGCGGTCGGACGGCCGCAAGCGGAACGCGCCGAGCGCCTGCTCGCTCCGGTGCCGCGCGTGCGACGCCGTCGCCGCGAGCGCCCACCCGCCCCGGAGGTCGGTCCACTCGACGAGCCCGAGCCCGCCGGCCGACGCGCTCTCGAACAGGCCGGCGAACGACGGCTGGTCGAGGCGGAGGCTCAGCCGGTCCGCCCCGCCCATCGCCAGCGCCTTGACGCGGCCCGCCCGGCCGACGGGGACCGCCAGCAGCACGCTCCCGTCGGTCGAGCGCGGGGCCGTCACGAACTCGTCGCCGCGGCCGTTCACCCAGAACAGCGCGTCGGTGAACGACCGGTTGCCGGCGACGCGGAGCCCGCCCGGCCCGACGGTCACGTCGGCGCTGGCGGAGGCGGCGGCCAGGCTCAGCGACACCGTCTGGCCGTCGCGGGTCGGCTCGTCCTGGGAGTCGAGGGCGAGGACGCCCGAGAGCGCGTCGCCGTAACGGGCCGAGAAGCCGCCCGTCGAGAACCGCGTCCCGCTCACGAGCCAGGGCGAGACGGCCCCGAACGTGCCGCCCGTCGGCGACTCGTAGCGGTACGGCTGGAGCAGCCGCGCGCCGTCGAGCAGGACGGACGTCTCCTCGACGTCGCCGCCGCGGACGAAGAGGCCGGCGCCCTCCTCGGCCTCGGTCAGCCCGGGGAACGAGCGGATCGCCTGGAACAGGTCGGCCGCCGCGCCCGGCGTCGTGACCACGTCGAGCGGGCTCAGCCCGGCCACCTCGCCGCCCGAGACGAAGGCGTCGGCCGAGACGACGGCGCGGCCCAGGTCGAGCAGCGCCTCCCGCAGCACGAACCGGACGACGGCCGTGTCGCCCGGGGCCAGCGTCACGGCGCGCGTCGCCGGCTCCGACCCGACGCGCGTCGCCCGGAGCGTCCGCCGGCCGGTCGCCTCGGTGGCGAAGTGGAACCGACCGTCGGCGTCCGTCACGGCCCCCTGGCCCGCCCCGACGAGCAAGACCGAGGCGTAGGCGACGGGCCGGCCGTCGCCGTCGACCACGTCGCCCGCGACGACGGAGGGCTGGGCGTGGGCGGCGAGCGAGAGGAGCAGGAACGCGAGCGGACGCATGGCGGGGGAGGCGGCGAGATCACGCTACGGGGCCGAGTCCGCATCCGACGGCCCGACGTGACGAACCGCGTCGGCGCCGGGCGAGCCGCAGCCGGGGCGGACGAACCGCGGCCACACGGAGGCCCAGCCCCGTAGACTCCGGGCCCGTCTCCCCTCCCGCCCCATGCCCTCGCAGCCGCCCCTCCCCCCGCCCGATGTCGGCCGCGTCGCCGTCATCGGGACCGGGCTGATCGGGGGTTCGGTCGCGCTCGCGCTCCGGGACCGCCGGCCCGCCGTCGAGGTCGTCGCGTTCGACCGCGACCCGGCCCAGCTCGCGCTCGCCGTCGAGAGCGGCGCGGTCCGGGCCGCCGGGTCGCCGGCTGCGGCCGTGGCCCAGGCCGACGTCGTCGTGCTGGCCGTCCCCACCGGCTCCGCCCGGTCGGCCCTGTCCGAGATCGCGTCGTCGGTCCGGCCCGGCGCGCTCGTCACCGACGTGGCCTCGGTCAAGGGGCCCGTCGGGGCCGCCGCGCGCGAGCTGTTGCCGGACGGCGTGGCGTTCGTCGGGGGCCACCCGATGGCCGGCGCCGAGCGCGGCGGGATGGCCCACGCCGACGCGCTCCTGTTCGAGAACGCCGTCTACGTGCTCACGCCCGACGGCCCGGAGGTCGACCCGCGCGCCGTGTGGCTGGCGGAGTCCGTCGGTGCCCGGCCCGTTCTGCTCACGGCCGCGCGGCACGACGCCGTGGTGGCCGCCGTGAGCCACCTGCCCCAGCTCGCGGCCGTGGCCTTGGTCGGGCTCGCGGCCCAAGCCGGCGACGACGCGCTCGCCCTCGCGGCCGGTGGGTTCCGCGACATGACCCGGATCGCGAGCTCGCCGTTCGGGATGTGGGGCGACATCCTGGTCGCCAACCGCGACGCCGCGCTCGGCGCGCTCGACGGCTACACGGCCCGCCTCGGCGCCCTCCGCGACGCCGTCGCCGACGGCGACCTCGACGCCCTAGCCGACACCTTCGAGCGCTCGGCCACGACGCGCGCCGCGATCCCGTCCCACTCGAAGGGGTTCCTCGCGCCGCTCGCCGAGGTCACGCTGTGGGCCGAGGACCGCGTCGGGTTTCTTGCGTCGGTCACGAGCGCGCTGGCGGACGCCAACCTGAACATCAAGGACATGGAGTTGCTGCGCGTGCGCGAGGGCGAGGGCGGCGCCTTCCGCCTCGCCTTCGCCGACGGCCCGACGGCCGACGCGGCGGTCCGCGTCCTCCGAGCGCTCGGGTTGCGAGCCGAACGCCGATGACGCCGGGTGGCCGAGCCCTGAACCCGACACGCGGTCCCGGCCGTAGGGGGCGGACGCTCCCCCCGCCCCCATGAAGCTCCTCGTCCGCTGGCTCGCCAGCGCCATCGCCCTGATCGCCGTCTCGTACCTCGTCCCCGGCGTCGTCGTCGCCGGCTTCGGCGCCGCCCTCGTCGCCGCGCTCGTGATCGGTCTCGTCAACGCCACGCTCGGAGCGGTGGTCAAGTTCTTCACGACGCCGCTCCGCTGGCTCACGCTGGGCCTGCTCACGCTCGTCATCAACGCGGGCCTGTTCTGGCTCGCGACCGAGATCGTCGACGGGGTCGAGGTGACCGGGGTCGTGCCGGCGCTCGTCGGGTCGCTGGCGTACGGGCTGATCGCCGCCGTCATCCAGAGCGTGGTCGGCGTCCGGGGCGAGTAGCCCGGCCCGACGTGAGTCCGCCCGCCCCGGAGACCGGAGCGGGCGGAGACGAGCGGCCGGCGCGGAGCGCTCGACCGAGTCGCGGGGCCACCCCCAGACGGGGCGGCCCTGTGACCGGGCTACTGCTTCGAGAAGTCGCCGCGGTCGTTGACGACGACGACGAACCGGCGGGACTCGGCCGCGGCCAGGTCCGCCTCGGCCAGCGTCGACGACCCGCGCATGCCGCGCTGGAACGCCTTGACCTCGCCGCGGATGTTGACCACGTCACCGACGTCGACGTTGAACGCGCCGTCGGACCCGGTGCCCGGCCCGCTCTGGCTCTCGCCGAGCGACTCCAAGACCACGAGCACGCGGTCGGCGCCGTCGCCGAGGTAGAACGTGCTGTCGCCGGCGAGCGCCGTCACGCGGACACCGTCGAGCTGGACGGGCCGGCCGGCCATCTCGGCGAGGTCTCCGCGGAGGGCCGCGAGGCCGGTCGCCTCGGCCATGTCGCCGTCGGCCATGTCACCGTCGGCCATCGCGTCGCCGTCCAAGATGGTCAGGCTGGTGGCGCGGACGTACTGGTCGCCGACCATGGCCGCCTGGTCCGCCGTCAGGCCCCACGGGGTAAGGTCGGCCGGCGTCGGCTCCATCGAGCCCACGATCGAGAGGTGCTGGCCGGGGGTGACGTCGTAGCGACCCTCGGTGGCGTCGCCTGGCGTGGGCTCCTCTTCGAGGTAGACGAGGGTCTCGTCGGTGCCGCCCTCGGTGGGCGCCACGAAGAACGTGTTGTCTCCGACGACGCGGGTGACCCAGACGTCCGACAGGTCCAGCGCGGCGACCGGCACGACGGCCTCGACCGGGTCGGTGGTCTCGACGATCTCGTCGTCGTCGCCGAAGGCTTCGAGGAGGAACCAGATGAGGCCGGCCAGCAGGAGCAGGCCGAGGAGCCAGAGCCACCACGGGGTGGTCTTGGTGTGTTCGACGGGGATGTTCGCCATGAGAGTGAGGGGGTGAGTGAGAGAAGGGGAGCGCCTGGCGGGGCGCGAAGCCGTCGTACGGGTGGGTCCCGGGGAAGGGTCCCTAGCGGCCCGCCAGGGCCCTTCGGGTGCGCCGGCCAGGGAGCCGCGACGCACAGCGGGCGCGAGGGCCGGAGCCCCCGCGCCCGCCGGCGGAGTCAGTCGAGGCAGCCGCTAAACGGCCGCCTTCGCCTTGTTGTACCCGTGGCGGACGGCGTCCTTAAAGTCGTCCCAGACGCTGTCGTCGCCGTCGTGGTACCGAGCCGAGTAGTCGGACCGGAGGTCGTTCTCGACGGCGCTGTAGTCGCGGTCGCCGTACGTCTTGCCCGCGGCGTAGCCGTAGGTGTAGGCCGGCTCGTAGTCGCCGTAGGACCGGCCGGTCGACTTGTACGTCGTGTCGTAGTGCGAGCGGAACTGGTCGGCCCCGCCCATCTCGCCGGCGAACCGCTCGACCTCGACGCGCGTGCGCCGGACCTCGCCGCCGACCGTCTCCTCGCGGACGTTCACGTCCTTCCCGACGGCGACCTCGCCGGTCACCTGAGCCGTCTTCTCGACGACGGCCTCCTCGTCGCGCTCGACGAGCTCGACCGTCTTCTCCTGGAACACGGCGTCGGCCTCGTCCGGCGTCAGGTCGCGCGTCACGTTCGCCCGGTCGACGACGATCTCCTCGTCGCGGAGCCGGAGCGTCTCCTCCTCGACGTCGGTCTCGACGTACTGGTGGACGCGGACGCCGCCACGGACGACCTCGCGCTTGCCGATCTTGAGGTGCTCCTCGATCTCCTGGAGCCGCTGCTTCGACTGATCGGCGTAGCGGTTCCGGTTCTCGGTCATCTGGGCGGCCGAGTACGTCGCGCTCTCGTCGTAGTCGGCGAGGTAGTCCTCCTGGCGGTCCTCGTAGCGGACCGGGTTGTGCCGGGCCATGATGTCGACGGCCCGGTCGACGTCGGAGTCGTGGACCCGGGCGATCACGATGGACCCGCCGCGGCGGACGCCTTCGGAGTAGAACCGGGACTCGTCGTCGGAGACGCCGTAGCGGCCGAGGGCCTCGGTCGAGGTGTCGTCGACGTCGTAGCGGGTGGCTTTCCCGTCCTCGGCGGACGAGAAGCGGAGGTGGTCCTCGCCGAAGCCGGCGGATTCGAGGTCGTTGAGGACGCGGGTGGCGGTGGTGCGGTCGTCGTAGAGACCGACAATGGTCTTGGCCATGGGGAGAGGGGTGGGGTGGGATGAGACAGAGAGAAAAAAGAGTCGAGCAGAGCCGGCCGGGGCCGGGGCCGTCGTTAGACGGCGTCGCCATCAGCGTCGACCGGCGGGAGCCGGTCGACCTCGACATGCTGGCGGCGGAGGGGGACGGAGGCCGGCCCGGGGACCGGCTCGCGCCGGGTCGTCAGGCGGACCTCCTCGCGGAGGACCAGCCGCCGCTCGACGACCAGGACCTCTTCGTACACCGGGATCACGACGACGCCGTCCTCGTCGCGGACGCCCTCGGGGGCGGTGACCACGCGGCCGACCGGGACCCGCTCGACGTCGACGGTCTCCCGCCAGCCGCTCGCGTGGATCGGCTCGTCGCGCGTCTCGGTGACCACGCGGGCCCGGACGCGCCCGGTCTCCCGCGTCCGCGTTCGCACGTCGACGTGTTCTTCGGCCTCGACCAGGACGGCGGGGCCGTCGGTGTCGAGGTCGGCAAACACGACGTCGGCCGTGAGCGAGGCGCCGTCGCGGCGGACGAGGGACTCGGGCAGATCGGCGACGGCCCCGCTGGGGAGCCGGACGCGGACGCGCCCGCCGGTCTCGTCCTCGACCGCGCCGGGTTGCCCCGCACGGTCGAGGATGACGGCGTGCTCGGTCACCGGTTCGCGTGCTGGGCCCGGGTGTACCCGTAGCGGACGGCGTCGCGGTCGGCGTCGAAGTCGCGGTCGGCGTAGGCCGTGCCGTAGCCGGTGCGGAGGTCGTCCTCGGCGTCGACGTAGGCCCGGTTGCGGTACTCGTCGTCGTGGGCCGTCTCGTAGCCGTAGCGGTACGCCGGGGCGTAGTCGTCGTACGACCCGGTCCCGTAGGACGAGGCGTGGTGCGTCTGGAAGGCGTCGACGTGGGCGTCGTAGTCGGGGTCGTCGACGTCGACACGCCGGACGACCTTCCCGTCGTCGTAGACGCGGACCTCCTCGTCGACGTCGTCGCCGACGACGGACGTGAGGTAGACGACGCCGTCGCCGATCGAGATGTCGCGGGCCGGGTACTGCGTCCCGTCCTCCAGGACGATGGCGTCGACCCGCTCCTTGTCGGTGTTGACGATCATGGTGTCGACGGTGCCCACGGGCGAGCCGTTGGCGTCGACGGCGCGGTAGCCGCGGACGTCCTGGTCGTCGGGGAATTCCAGCTTCCAGTCGCCGGTGTCGGAGAGTGCGATGCGAGACATGAGTCAGAGAGGGGAGTGATTGGGAAGGGAAGGTGGGAACGGCGAGGGGCGCTACTGGCCGACCTCGACGTTGTCCATGTCGGCCTCGAGGATCTCGACGTCGTCGCCGTCGACCCGGATGATGTCCGCGTCGGGCGTCATCGCGTTGAGGTCCGCGTCGGGGATGCCCATGTTGGCGAGGTCCATGTCGCCCAGCGGGCCGAGGTCGCCGCCGGTGAGCGACACGCGCTGGCCGGGGTTGATGTCGACCTGGCCTTCGATGCCGGCGGCGTCCGGCGAGGCCTCCTGGTCGAGGACGACGAGCGTCTCGGCGGCGCCCGGCGCGTCGCTCTCGGCGACGAAGAAGGTCCGGTCGCCCGTAACGCGGGTGACGTAGAGGTTGCTCAGGTCGAGGCCCGCGGCGATGGGGGCGACGTCATCGACGACCTCGACGTCGTCGCCCACGTAGGCGTCGTCGACCTCGCTTTCGTCGTCGGAGAGGGCGTCGACCAGGAACCAGAGGAGCAAACCGAGCAGCAAGAGGCCGAGGAGCCAGAGCCACCACGGGGTTCCACCAGTGCGTTCGACAGGAATGTTGGCCATGAGATAGGGAGGGTCGTCAGAGAAGGGGGCACCTGGCGAGGTGCGTGTCCGTCTTACAGGGAGGGCCCCGGATAGGTCCTCTCGCGCTGTGAAACCTCCTTGCATTGGATCTCAGTGGGGGTTTTCCCCATCCCCTTGACAGGGTTTCACCCATCCCTCTCCCTTCCCGGTCTAGAGACCGGAGCCTCGGCGCCCACGGTCTTTTGACCCCGCAGAGACGGCCGCACGGCCGGGCCCCCCTCGCACGCACGGCCGCGCGCGGCGTCGTTGAGAGCGGCGTCGCCCAGCCCCGGACGGCCTTGCCCGGTGGACGCGGCGGCCGAGCGCCAGCGCCCGGGCCGAGTCCCCGAGGGCGCCAGCGGGGTCAGTTCGCCTCGGGGGTTGTGGCTCCCCCCGGGAGGACGTACTCGACGCCCGCGCCGGGCCCGAGCGGGATGTCGAACGCCACCCACAGCCCGACGAGCACCAGCCCCACGACCAGGAGCCCGAACGAGTACGGCACCATCAGAGCGGCCAGGCTCCCCAGCCCGAACCCCTTCACCCACCGCTGGCAGAAGATCAAGATGAGCGGGAAGTAGACCATCAGCGGCGTGATGATGTTGGTGGCCCCGTCGCCCACGCGGTAGGCCGCCGTCGTCATCTCGGGGCTGATGCCGACCAGCATCAGCATCGGGACGAGGACGGGCGCCAGCAGCGCCCACTTGGCGCTGGCGGAGCCGACGAACAGGTTGATGAGGCCCGTGAACAGCACGATCAGCATGAGCAGGATCGGCGTCGGGAGCGCCATCTGCTCCAGCCCGTTCGCGCCGTGGACGGCCACGATCAGCCCGAGGTTGGACCAGTTGAACATGGCCACGAAGTGGGCCGCCACGAACGCCAGCACCAAGTAGTAGGCCAGGTCCTCCATCGCCCCGGACATCATCTTGACGATGTCGCGGTGGCTCTTCACCACGCCGACGGCCGCGCCGTAGACCCAGCCCGCCGCCAGGAAGAGCACGAAGAAGGCGGCCACGAGCGACCGGTAGAACGGCGACAGGCGCGCCTCGGGCGTCGCCGCCTCGTCGATGAGCGGCGTGCCCGGCCCGAGCGTGAAGAACGCCCACACCGCGACGACGGCGAGGGACGCGAGCCCGGCCCACCGCAGGCCCTTCCTCTCGTCCGCCGTGATCGCCTGGTCCGCGTCCGGGTCGTCGACGTGGTCGCCCTCTGGGGCGTAGGCGCCGAGGCGCGGCTCGATCACGCGGTCGGTGACGTACCAGATGACGGGGATGGCGACCCAGACCATCGCCGCGATAAAGTACCAGTTGCCGGCGATGTTGGCCTGCCACGCCGGCACGATGGTCTCGACGGCCTCCTGGGTGATCCCGAACAGGAGCGCGTCGAGCTGGCCCGGGAGCAGGTTGGCCGAGAACCCACCCGAGACGCCCGCGAACGACGCCGCGATGCCCGCGATGGGGTGCCGCCCGGCCGCGTGGTAGATCACGGCCGCGAGAGGGATCAGCACCACGTAGGCCGCGTCCGCCGCCAGGTTGCCCATCATGGCGACGAGCGCGACGACCGGCGTGAGCAGCAGCGTCGGCGCGTTGCGGACGGCCGCCCGCATGGCGGTCCCGAACAGGCCCGTCCGCTCGGCGACGCCCGCGCCCAGCATCACGACGAGGACGTAGCCGAGCGGGTGGAAGTGGGTGAACGTCGTCGGCATCTCGACCCACAGCCGCTGGACGTTAGCCGCCGACAGCAGGCTCTCGGCCGCGATGAGCAGCGGCGCCCCGTCGTCGCCGACCGCCGTCGGGTGCAGCGCCGACCAGTCGAACCCGGCGGCGACCAGGCTGATCACGATCAGCCCGACGATGAGGTAGAGGAACAGGAAGACGGGGTCGGGCAGCCGGTTGCCGACCCGCTCGATCCAGCCGAGGAGTCCGGAGGTGGGCGGCGACGGGGCGGGCGTCGAGGTCGTGCTCATCGTGGGGGGCGTTGTGGAGGCGGAGGTTAGCGCCGGAGACCGATCTCTGGCACGTCGCCGCCACGTCCAGGGCGAGCGCGTTCTCGGCTCGGAGACGGGTTCGGAGGGTGAGCGTGTGGGAGTCGATTCCCCCCACGCTCCCTCAACGCCGTAGCGCGAGCCGCGCCGCGCCCCCTCGCGGAGCGGCGTCGCCGTCAGCGGCGTCCTTGTGCGGCCGGGAGGGCGGCCCGCCCCGCCGGTGCGGACTGAGGCCGACCGAGCGCGGCGGCCCGAGTCGCGCGCCACCCCGCGATGTCGGGGTGGTCGGGGGGCAGGAGCGGTACCGTCATGACGATCGCGGAGTCGAGCGACGCGGCGGCCCCGCGGTCGTCGCCCGCGGCGATCTGCACGTCGGCGATGGCGGCGTGGACGTACCCGACCGTGTTGGGGCCGAACACGCGCGTCTGGTACTCCAGGCTGGTCCTGAGCAGCGCCTCGGCCTCGCGGTGCGCGCCCGCGCCCGACAGCGCCGAGGCCAGCGTCCGCCGCGCGGTGGTGGTGCGGACGCTCTCCGGCCCCGAGTCGGACAGGCTGAGGGCGTATGCCTTTCTCAGGGTGGGCACAGCCTCCTCGAACCGACCGACGTTTGCGTACGCCTCGCCGAGCAACGTGAGCGAGCGCTCCCGCTGCTCGGCCGACGCCTCCACCGGCGTGAGGCGCTGAACCCGCCGGGCCACCACGAGCGCGGAGTCGGGCTGCCCGAGGGCGGAGTGGGAGATGGCGATCACGCGGAGCCCCCGGAGCGCCAGGACCGGGTCGGGGTCGTCCCGGTGGTCGCGGTGGACGCGGCGGCCGAGCGCCAGCGCTCGGGTGGGGTCCCCGAGGGCCAGCCGGGTCGACGCGAAGCCGATCCGGACGTCGGAAGCGGCGGCGGACGTGGCCGTCACGCCGTAGGCGTCGAGGGCCTCGCGGAGGAGCGAGTCGGCCCGGTACGGGTCCCCCATCTGGATGTAGGTCCTGCCGACGACGCCCAAGAGGTACGCCCGGAGCTCGTCCGACTCGATCTCCTGAATACGCCCGAGGCCCTGGTCGAGCGCCTCGCGCACGGAGACGGGCCGCCCGGCGGTGGGCTCCGGGTCGGCAGCGGCGAAGAGGCCGGCCAGCAGGTCGGCGGCCTCCTCGGCCCGCAGGGTCGCGGCTTCGGAGGCGGCGAGCGCGGCCCGCTCGCTCTGGAGCGCCGCGAGCGAGACCCCGAGCCCCGCCACGAGGGCCAGGAGCGCCAGGGCCGCCGCCGCGACCGCCGCCCGGTTCCGCCGCACGAACCGGCCAGCCACGTAGGTCCACCCGTCGGGGCGGGCCTCGACGGGCCGGCCGGCGAGGTGGCGGTCGAGGTCGGCCGCGAGGTCGGCGGCGCTGGCGTAGCGCCGGGCCGGGTCCGGGTGGAGCGCCTTGAGGCAGATCACGTCGAGGTCGCCCCGGAGCACCCGGGAGCGACGGGCCGGGTCGAAGGCCGTGGTCCCGCTCGTCTGGGCCACCAAGCGCGACGGGCGCGTGGGCTCGGTGCGGGCCGGGCCGGGCGTCGGCGCGTCGTCGTGCGGGCGCCGGCCCGTCACCAGCTCGTAGAGCAGCGCGCCGAGCCCGTAAACGTCGGCCGCCGTCGTGACCGTCACGCCGGGCTCGTAGAGCTCGGGCGCGGCGTAGGCCGGCGTCAGCAGGCGCATCCCGGTCTGGGTCAGCGGGAACGCGCCGCTCGTCTCGTCGGCCACCGCGAGCAGCTTGGCGATCCCGAAGTCGAGGACGACGGGGCGCGCCGCGCCGTCGCGCTCGGTCACGAACACGTTCGACGGCTTGAGGTCGCGGTGGACCACGAACCGCCGGTGGGCGTGGTCGACAGCCCGCGCCACCTCGGCCACCAGCTCGGCGCGGGCGCGGACGCCGAGCTGGTGCGCGTCGGCCCAGTCGGTGATCGGCGCCCCGTCGACGAACTCGGTGACGAGGTACGGGACGCCGTCGTCGGTCTCGCCGCCGTCGACGAGGCGGGCGATGCCGGGGTGGTCGAGCGTGGCCAGGAGCGCGCGCTCGCGCCGCAGCCGGGCGGCCACGTCGGAGCCGGCGAGCGCCAGCGACTGGCGGACGACCTTGACGGCGACGGTCTGGTCGAAGGCCCCGTCGGCGCGGCGGGCGCGGTAGACGCGGCCCATCCCGCCCTCGCCCACGAGCCCCTCGATCTCGTACGGGCCGACGCGCGTCCCGCCCTCGACGTCGGGCGCGCCCGTCTCCGACGCGAGCTCTCCGAGGGCGGTCTGCGGGTGGTCGAGGAGCGGGTCGTCGGCGAGGGCCGCGTCCAGGAGGGGCACGAGCGCGTCGCGCACGGCCGGCTCCAGGCTCGCGAGGTAGACCTCGCGCTCGTCCACGTCCCGGTCGAGCGCCTGGGCCAGCGCCGCGTCCAACGTCTCCCAGGTAGCGTCGGTCGTCACGCGGCGTCGAGGAGCATCCGGAGGTGGCCCTTGGCGCGCGCCCAGTCCCGGGCGGCCGTGCGGGTCGAGACGCCGAGCACGTCGGCCGCTTCGGCCACCTCGAGCCCCCCGAAAAACCGGAGCTCGACCAGGCTCGCGAGCTGGGGGTCCCGCGCCGCGAGTGTGTCGAGGGCCTCGTGGACCGCCAGCACGCGCTCGCTCGCGCCGTCGTCGCCGACGAGGTGGTCGACGTAGGTGACGCGGGCCGCTCCGCTGCCGCGTTTGAGCGCGAGCCGCGCCCGCGCCCGGTCCGTCAGGATCTGCCGCATGGCCCGCGCCGCGACCGCCAGGAAGTGGGACCGATCCGCCCAGTCGCCGCCGCCGACCATCTTGACGTAGGCCTCGTGGACCAGGCCGGTGGCCGAGATCGTGACGACGCCGGGCTCGGCCGTGATCCGCCGGTGCGCGAGCTGGCGCAGGTCGGCGTAGACCTTCGAGAACAGGCGGTCGGCCGCGCGCTCGTCGCCGCTGCGGACGGCGGAGAGGAGGCCGAGGGTGTCGTGAGCGTCCAACGGGCGGGGAGGTGAGCGAAAAAAGGTAACGGTGTGGCCTCCCCCATCGGCTCCCGGGCCCTCGGGCGCCGAACGGGCGCCACCCGCCCCGAAAGGGACCCGTGCGTCACGGATTGGCGCGTTGTACAGGGGGAGCTCGGCGAGGACGACGTGGACGCGAGGGCGCGTCCTACACCCTTCGCGGGGGCCCTCCGACGCAGGGCGGGCGCATTCTCCAGTCCGCGAGCCGGACCCAGAGTGTGGCCCTGGATGTGGGGGGAAATCGACTCCACACGCCCACACCCCCCTCCTCCGCACCCGTCTCCGAGTTGCTCGCCGAGAACGCGCTTGCCCTGCCCTCCGACCCGAGCACGGCCGCCGCTCGACGCAGCGGTCCGTGCCCGACCGGCCGGCGCCGATTCTCTCGCCAGCCGTGTGGCAGTCGGCGGGGCGGAATCTCGCTTATGGGATCGAGGCCCCCCGCCCTCCCCCGCCGGAACGCGGCCGGGACGGCGGGGCCCTCTGCGATCCCCTCCACCTCCAGCGAGCGACGCCATGAACCTATCGAAGCCCTTCTCGCAACCCGCCGTGCCCCGCTTCGCACGAACGGTCCTCCTCGTCCTGGTCTCCCTCGTCGTGGTCGACGCCCCTTCCGCGCAGACCGTGCGACAGGCCTGCGAGTGGTCCAACCGGAGCGGGCCGTTCAACGAGGTGATGCTGTTCGACTCGGCCGGGGGCGTCGAGTCGAGAACGACGACGGACTGCGTCGTGCTGGCGATTGGGGAGTACCCGACCTTGGGCTCCTTCGACGACAAGACGGGCTCGATCGCCATCGGCGGCGCGGCCAAAGCGCTCGCCTGCACGGAGGCCAACTTCGGCGGACGCTGCGAGGTCCTGGAGGCCCCGCGCACGTTCATGGTCCCCCAGCGCCCTGGCACGCGGGCCGCGGAGGCGGCGGTGTCGGACCTGGGGAACAACACGGTGTCCTCGATCAGGGTCGTGGCCCGGTCGACGCCCGACGCCGAGCTCCTCGGCGGGCGGCCCCCCACCGCTGGCGGGACGCGGGGACGCCTCCCGCTCGCCACCGGGCAAAGCCTGGAGCGCGGCCGGCGGTACGCCTCCGAGTCCGGGGGCCACTACCTCACCTTCCAGCCCGACGGCAACCTCGCCGTGTACACCTCGGGAGACCGGTTCGTGTGGGGCCTCAACACGGTCACCGACCGGTTCAGCCAGGTCGGCCGGGTCGACATGCAGGCCGACGGCAACCTCGCCGCCTACGATGCCAACGGCGGGTACGTCTGGTCGGCGCTGACCGAGAACCCCGACCCGGCCGCCCGGCTGGTCCTGTCGCCCAGCGGTGCGCTCCGGATCGTCTCCCCAGGCCGTGGCGTGCTCTGGTCGAGCGACGGCAACCTCTCGTCCCCGGCTCCGCCGGTTGAGCCGGCTCCGCCCGTCGAGCCCGCGCCGCGCGTCGAGCCCGCGCCGCCCGTTGAGCCGCCCGCTCCCCCGGAGCCGGACGTCGTCGTGGCCTCGGGCTTCCCGTTCACCGCCGGGCAGTCCCTGGAGAAAGGCGCGACGGTCGACTCGCCGTCGGGCAGCCACCGCCTCGTCTTCCAGGACATCGGCAACCTCGTCGTGACCACGAGCGACGGCGGGTACGTGTGGGGCTTCGACCGGCTCGCCGGTCTCAACTTCCGGCAGGTCGCCGGGGTGGGGGTCCAGGCCGACGGCAACTTCGTGGCGACCGACGCCAACGGCCGGGTCGTCTGGCGGGCCCTCGCGGCAAATCCCGACCCGGCCGCTCGCCTGGAGCTGAGCTCCCGCGGCGCGCTCCAGCTGGCCTCCCCGACCCGCGGCGTGCTGTGGTCCAGCGACGGCGCGCTCATCCCAGACGCCGTCGTCGGGACCGGCTTCCCGTTCACGGCAGGGCAGGCCATCCCGGAGGAGCGGGAGTTCACGTCGCCGTCGGGGAACCACGTCCTCAAGCTCCAGAACATCGGCAACCTCTACGTCGCGTTGCCGAACGGACGGAACACGTGGAGCTTCCACAACGACGTTCCAGGGCTGGATTACCGCCGGGTCAAGAGCGTCCGGATGCTGGCCGACGGCAACTTCGTCGCCCTCGGCGCCGACGGGAGGCCCGTCTGGAAGGCGCTCGACGCGAACCCCGACCCGGCCTCGCGGCTCGAGCTCACGCCCACCGGCGTACTCCAGCTCGTCTCGCCCTCGCGCGGCATCCTGTGGTCCAGCACCGGCATCCTCACGCCGCCCATCCGGGTCGCGGCGACGCCTGCCGACACGAGCCCGTGCGAGGTCGAGACGGGGTGGGCGAAGTGCGTCCAGATGGCCGCTCCCCAGATCAAGATCATGGGCACCCCGAGGGTCACGGACTCGGCGATGAACGCGGTCGCCAACGTCTACGCCGAGCTGTTCAGCCGCCTGAAGCCGGCCTTCCCGCGGAGCACGTTCGACGGCTTCCGCGTCTACGTCACGAATGGAGAGTCGGAGCGCGGCCTCGCCGCCCTGCCCGTCGTCGGCGAGATGTGGTCCGACGGCTACGCGCCGATGAGCCGGGCGACGCTCCGCGGAGGAGCGTCGAGGGACTACCTCTGGATCAGCGAGCAGATGATCTGCAAGGAGGGCGTGGCGACGCGGAACGACGACTTCCGTGCCCGCCGGGTCCCCACGGGGGACGACTCGTACCGCTCGTTCGACCAGGTCATCCACGAGATGGCCCACTCCATCGACATGAGGTACGACCTGATGGAGACCCGCCTGAGGCCGGCGTACCGGGGGGACCCCACCGAGCAGTTCCCCCAGGGAGTCCAGTCGTGGTTCGGCTCGCCGGTCACGGAGATGGACGCACCCGAGGTGGCGCTCCTGGGGGACCTCTTCACGTCCCGCGCAGCGCTCTCGTGCGAGGGGTACGCGCCGTGACGAGAGCCACGGCGCCGCGGGCACGGCCGCGGATTTTGTTCGGCGGCGTGGCAGTCCGCGCCGTCGGATCCCGCTAGGCAGGTACGCACTCTTGCGCGGCTCGCGCGCACTCTCAACCACCTGGCGCCCCGCGCGCCATCGACACGTTCTCGATGCCCATGCTCCGGTCCCACACACTCGCCGCGGTCGCCCTCGCGGCGCTCATCGCCGCCCCCACCCTCGCCCAGGGCTCGCTCCCGCTCACCGGCGAGCACGCCCTCGTCCGCGACCAGCGCTACACGTCCGCCTCGGGCGCCTACCTCGTGTTCCAAGGCGACGGCAACGTCGTCGTCTACACGGCGTCCGGCCAGCCGACCTGGGCGCTCCAATCGGTCAACGTCGACTACCGCCGGACCGGCCGCGCCGTGATGCAGGCCGACGGCAATTTCGCCGTCTACGCCCCCGACGGGGCCTACCTGTGGTCCGCGCTCACGGCCAACCCGGACCCGAGCGCGCGGCTCACGATCTCGCCGCGCGGCGCGCTCCAGCTCGTCTCCGACGGCCGCGGCGTGCTCTGGTCGAGCGATGGCGACCTCTCGGGAGGGAACGAGCCGTCGGCGTCGAGCTGGCAGGTCCACGAGGGGCCCGCCGACCGGCACCGCTTCGGCCGCACCGTCGCCAACGGGGACAACGACGGGTTCCTGAGCGGGGCCCAGATCCCCGCCCCGACCGACGGCGGGTGGTCGAGCGCGTCCACCGACCTCTCCGTCACCTGGGGCGGCCCCGGCGGGCTCCCCTGCCGCCAGCAAGCCAACTACACCTACTTCCAGACGCTCGTCACGCCCGGTCCCGGCGACGGCTACGAGGTCGTCTTCGCCAGCGTCGACGACGCGGCGCGCGTCACGGTCTTCAACGACGCCAACCCGAACGGGGTGAACGTCGCCGGCGGCGTCGTGGGGCTCCGGGAGACCAAGACGGTCGGCCTCTCGGCGGCGTTGATGCCGGGGGCTCCGAACCGCGTCGTCGTCACCCTCGCTGACGTCTGCGGGGCCGGCAACGGCCTCCGCGCGCAGCTCCGGCGCGTGCCTGGCGGGGCCCAAACGGCGCCCGTCGCGGAGACGATGACCATCGGGGGGACCGAGATCAAAACGGGCGACGTCCAGGTCACGCTCGAGTGGGACACCCAGCTCGCGGACCTCGACCTCTTCGTGACCGACCCGAGCGGCGACCGCGTCGGGTACGACAACCCGAGGGTCGCCTCCGGGGGCCTGCTCGACGTGGACGCCCGCGCAGGCTGCGACCCGACGCCGTCGACCGTCGAGAACATCGTCTGGCAGGGGACGCCCCCGACCGGCGCCTATGGCGTCACGGTCGACCACTACCAGCAGTGCAGCGGGGCCGGTCCGGTCTCCTTTACCGCGACGCTCCGCCGAGGCGGGCAGGTAATCGAGACGTGGACCGGGTCGGTCGGGACCGGCGAGGAGGCCACGTACTCGTTCTCCGTCGCCCAGTAGCGACTGCCAGGGACGGCACGCAGCGGCCCCGCCTCTCATACGAGGGGCGGGGCCGCTTTTTTGTCGAGCCGTGCGGTCGCCCCGGTCGTCGTGCGGAGGCAGGCAGAGCCGGACTACCGCATCAAGTTCTCGAAGACGGCCGAGGCGCCCATCCCGCCCCCGATGCACATCGTGACGATGCCGTAGCGCGAGCCGCGCCGCTCCACCTCATGCAGCAGCGTAGCGCTGCTGCTCGGCGGCGGCTACTTTCTCCGCATGGAGCCCACACCCGACGCTCCCCACGCTCCGACCGAGGCCGACATCGCCGAGGCCGTCGCCCGCCTTGTGCGTGCGTTCGACCCGCTCCGCATCGACGTGTTCGGATCGGTGGCGCGCGGCACTGCTGGGCCGCACTCGGATCTTGACCTTCTCGTGGTGCTCGGCTCACTCGACCGGTCTGAGAAGCGTGCGGCGCGGGTCCACGCTCGGCGTGTGTTGGCTGGCCTGGGCGTGCCTGTGGACGTTCTCGTAACGTCCCCGTTGGAAATCGTGCAACGCGGATGGATCATCGGGACCACTCTCCACGAAGCGTTGCGAGAGAGTCGAACCGTCTATGCCCCCTGATCGACTGATCCCCCTATTGGCGCGCGAGGTCTCTCGCTGGATGCGCTATGCGCTGGACGATCTGGAGACGGCTCGCACTCTACTGGGCACCTCCTCCCCTCCTCGACACGTGGCGTTTCATGCCCAACAAGCTGCCGAGAAGGCGATCAAAGCTGTACTGATCTCGGAGCAGATCCGCTTCCCCTACATCCACGATCTGGCGAGACTGCGCGACCTCGTTCCAGTGGCATGGCGCGTGTGGAAGGTCGAGGCCGATCTGGGACGTCTCTCCGATTACGCCGCTGACGTCCGCTACCCGGACGATCTCCCTGACGTGAGCGCGGCCGAGGCCGATGACGCCGTCGCGGACGCCTCCCGAGTCGTGGAGGCTGTCGCAGCCGACCTCGGTCCCCTCCTCGACGGATAGGAGCCGCCGACCCATGCTGGCGGGGCCTCTCGCCGAGGCCCTCCACCAGCCGAGCGAGACGTGGAGCGCAGGACCGTCCCACGCTCCACGCCCGACACCCTACCGCATCAGGTTCTCGAAGACGGCCGAGGCACCCATCCCGCCGCCGATGCACATCGTGACGATGCCGTAGCGCGAGCCGCGCCGCTCCATCTCGTGGAGCAGCGTCGCCGTCAGCTTGGCGCCGGTGCAGCCGAGCGGGTGGCCCAGCGCGATCGCGCCGCCGTTGACGTTGACCTTGTCTTTGTCGAGCCCCAGCTCGCGGATGATCGCCAACGACTGGCTCGCGAACGCCTCGTTGAGCTCGATGAGGTCGATGTCGGAGACGTCCATGCCGACCTGCTTGAGCACCTTCGGGATCGACTTCATCGGCCCGATCCCCATGATCTCCGGAGCCACGCCGGCCACGGCGAACCCGAGCATCCGGGCGCGCGGCTCCAGCTCGAGCTCGTCGAGGACGGACTTCGACACGATGACGGTCGCCGCGGCGCCGTCGTTCATCTGGGACGAGTTGCCGGCCGTCACGCTCCCGCCGACTTTGAACGCCGGGCGGAGCCCCGCCAGCGCTTCCTCCGACGTGTCGGCCCGGGGCCCCTCGTCGGTGTCGTGCGTGAACGTCTTGGTCTCAGACGTCCGGTTCTCCTCGTCGTAGACGACCTCCTCGACCGGGACCGGGACGATCTCGGCTTCAAAGCGCCCGCTCTCGATGGCGTCGAGCGCGCGCCGATGCGACTCGACGGCGAAGGTGTCCTGGTCCTCCCGGCTCACGTCGAACTGGTCGGCCACGTTCTCGGCCGTGATCCCCATGGAGGCATAGAAGTCGGGGTCGTCGACGGCCAGATTCGGGTTGGGGGCGAAGTAGAACCCGCCCATCGGGACCGACGACATCGACTCGACGCCGCCGGCCACGATCACGTCGGCCTGACCCATCGCGACCGAGTTGTGGGCCTGGGCGATGGTCTGGACGCCGGACGAGCAGAACCGGTTGACGGTCACGCCCGGCACGGAGTCGGGCATCCGGGCCTTCTGGGCGATGGCCCGGGCCATGTTCATGCCCTGAGGGCCTTCGGGGAAGGCGCAGCCCAGGACCAGGTCGTCGATCCGCTCGTGCTCCAGGCCGGGCACGCGCTCGATGGCGCCGGTCACGGCGACCGCGCCCAGGTGCTCAGGGCGGACGTTGCGGAGAGACCCTTTGTTGGCTTTCCCCACCGGCGTGCGCACGGAGGAGACGATGTAGGCTTCGTTGATTTGCATAAGAGTGTGCGGTGTGCGGTGTTGAATGTTGAACGTTGGGAAGACGTGCGAGATCAACATTTCACCCCGCACGTTCCACCTTCAACGCCTAGTTTCGCAATGGCTTATTGGTCGTGAGGATGCTCTGGATGCGGGCCATCGTCTTCTCCTCGCCCAAGAGCGACAGGAACACCTCGCGCTCGAGCTCCAAGAGGTAGTCCTCGTGGACCTCGGCGGGGCCGGTCAGGTCGCCGCCGGTCATGACCCACGCCAGGCGGCTGCCGAGGTGCTGGTCGTACTCGGAGACGTAGCCGCCCTCGCGGAACTGGTAGAGCGCGATCTCGAACTGGGCCCGGCCCGGCGCGCCGAGCACCGGGATGTGGGAGCGGACCGCCGGCGGCCGGTAGCCCTGCTCGCTCAGCCGGACCACCTCCTGCTTGGCCACGTGGAACCGCCGGGCGTCGTTCATCACGATGACGGCGTCCTCACTCACGAGGTGCATGTCGCGCGCCTGCTGGGCGCTCTCGGCCACTTTCGCCATCGCGATCTGCTCGAAGTGCTGGCGGAGGAACGGCTGGACCTCGCTCGGCCGGTCCGGGTCCGTCGCCAGCTCGGCCGCGCGCGCCGTCAGCATCGTCGTGCCGCCGCCGGCCGGGATCAGGCCGACGCCCAGCTCGACGAGCCCGATGTAGGTCTCGGCCGCGAGCACCGGGTTCGGGCACGCCATCGTCATCTCGCAGCCGCCGCCGAGCACGCGCTGGTGCGTGGCCACGACGACCGGCTTGGTCGCGTAGCGGATCTTGAAGACGGCGTCCTGGAACGCCTTGATGAACGGCTCCAGGTCGCTCACCTGGCCCATCATCACGGCCATCGCCACCTCGCCCAGGTTGGCGCCGACGGAGAAGTTCGAGCCCTCGTTGCCGATGATCATGCCACGGAGGTCGCGGTCGTCCTCGACCTTGGCGATGGCCTCCTGAAGCCCGGCGATGACTTCCTGACCTAGGCTGTTCGACTTCGAGCGGAACTCGAAGACGGCGACACCGTCGCCGACGTCGATGAGGGCCGCGTCGTCGTTCTGCCACAACGTGTTGGCGGCGTCCTTCTTGAGGTACGCGAGACCCCACTCGTCGGCTGGGCGCGGGTCGCTCTGGTAGTCGCCGGTGCCGGGCGTCCAGACCTGGGGGACGCCGGACTCCGTCTCGCGGTAAAAGCCCTCGGCCGGCACGTCGGCGACCCAGTCGGGCACGGCGATGTTGTTCTCCTGGAGCGCGTCGCGGACGGCGTTGATGCCGAGCACGTCCCACATCTCGTACGGCCCCATCTCCCAGCCGAACCCCCACTGGAGCGCGCGGTCGACGTTGGCGGGCGAGTCCGAGATCTCGGGCGTCCGCCGGGCCGTGTAGCCGATGAGGTCGAGCGTGGTGTCACGGAAAAACTGGCCCGCCCGGCCGTCGTCGGCCCACAGCGCCCGGAGGCGCGCCGGCAGGTCGCCGGCCTTCTTTAACGCGCCGACGTCGAAGCCGACCTCCTTCGGGTCGACGTACTCGCCGGTCTCCGGGTCGAACGACTTGATCGTCTTGCCCTCCTTCTTGTAGAACCCGGCCTTCGACTTGGCCCCGAGGCGCTTCAGATCGACCAGCCGTTGGAGCACGTTCGGGACCTGGAAGCGGTCACGCGACTCGTCGTCCGGGATGGCCTCATAGAGGTTGGCCGTGACGTGACGCAACGTGTCGAGCCCCACGACATCGGCTGTGCGGAAGGTGGCGCTCTTGGCGTGGCCGATGAGCGTGCCCGTCAGCGCGTCGATCTCCTCGATGGAGAAGTCCCCCGACTCGAACTGCTCGACGGCACCGAGCATGGCGTACGTCCCGATCCGGTTGCCGATAAAGTTCGGCGTGTCCTTGGCCACCACGATCCCTTTGCCGAGGTGGACGCGGGCGAACGCCGAGACGCGGGCGACGACGTCCGGGTCGGTGTCCGGCGTTGGGATCACCTCGAACAGCTTGAGGTAGCGCGGCGGGTTGAAAAAGTGGGTCCCCAAAAAGCGGCGCTTAAAATCGTCCGACCGCCCCTCCGCGATCTCGCCGATGGGCAGGCCCGACGTATTCGTCGAGATGACGGCCGTGTCGCTGGCGGCGGCCTCGACCCGCTCCATGACCTGCTGCTTGACGTCCATCCTCTCGACGACCACCTCGATGACCCAGTCGGCGTCGCCGATCTTGTCGAAGTCGTCGTCGAAGTTGCCGAGCGTGATCCGTTTCTGGGCGTCGGCCGAGAAGAACGGGTCGGGCTTCATCTTGGTCGCCGCCTTGAAGGCGCCCTCGACCAGATCGTTCTTGCCCCCCTCCTTCCCGATGGACTCGGGCGTCACGTCGAGCAGGAGCACGTCCAGGCCGGCGTTCGCGAGGTGGGCGGCGATCTGGCTGCCCATGACGCCGGCGCCGAGCACGGCGGCCGTGCGGAACGGCTTGAGCGCCCACGCGGGCGTCTCGGCGGTCTGGGCGTCGGAGCCGTGGGTTTGCAGGGTCGGGGTTTCCATCGGAGGGTTCGGGGTCGGGAAGGGTCGGAGGTCGTAGAAAGCGGGGTGCTCGGTAGCGCCGTTGCATGCAACGGCGGTACGAACACGCAACGGCGGTACGGGGGGGCGGCGAAAGGCTAGACGAAGGCACCGATGCCGGTGACGTGCCGGCCGACGATGAGCGAGTTGATCTCGTTGGTACCCTCGTAGGAGTAGATGGCCTCGGTGTCGGCGAAGGCCCGGGCGACGTGGTTCTCGATCAGGATGCCGTTGCCGCCGTGGAGGTCGCGCGCCAGCGCCACGACCTCGCGGCACCGAGCGGCCGTGAACACCTTGGCGAGCGAGGCCTGGGCGTCCGTCATCTCGCCAGCGTCCTGGAGCTGGCTCAGGCGCAGGCACATCGTCTGCATCGCCGTCACGCTGCCCAGCATGTGGACCAGCTTGTCCTGGATCAACTGGAAGTGAGCGATGGGCTGGCCGAACTGCATCCGCGTCAGGGCGTAGCGCTGGCTCTTCTCGTACGCGCCCATCGCGCAGCCGACGGCCTGCCACGCGACGCCCGCTCGAGTCAGCTTCAGGACCTCGGCCACGTCGCGGAAGTCGTTCGCTTTTTGGAGCCGGTCGGTCTCGGGGACGCGGCAGTCTTCGAGCGTGATGAGCCCGTTCTCGACGGCGCGGAGCGCGATCTTGCCGCGGATCTTCTCGACCGAGTAGCCGGGGTTGGTCTCCGGGCGGACGATGAAGCCCTTGACCTGGCCGTCGCCCTCGTCCCGAGCCCAGATCACGACGAGGTCGGCGAAGATCGCGTTGCCGATCCACTTTTTCTGGCCGTTCAGCACCCACTCGTCGCCCTCGCGGCGGGCCGTCGTGGTGACGCCGCCCGCAATCGCGCTGCCGACCTCGGGCTCGGTCAGGCCGAACGCGCCGATGACGTCCCAGGCCCGCATCTTGGGCAGCCACTCGGCCTTCTGCTCGTCGCTGCCGCAGACCAGGATCGACTGCATCGCCAGCCCGGAGTGGACGCCGAAGAACGTCGCCGTGCTCACGTCGATCCGGGCGATCTCCATCGTCAGGAGCCCCTCCATCACGGAGCCGTTGGGCTCGCGCGTCTCCAAGTCCTCGCCGTAGATGGCCGTCAGCAGGTCGAGCCGGCGGAAGCCGGGGACGAGCACGTCGCGGGGCGTCCGGTCGCCGAGCCAGGCCTCGTTGATGACCGGCTCGACCTCGGCCTCCATGAACTGGCGGAGCTCGGCCATCTTCTGGCGCTGGGCGTCCGAGATCAGGCCGTCGATGTCGTAAAAGTCGCCGTTGGGCTCGGGCGGCGGTTTTTCATCGCGGGGCCGGCCGGCCCGCTCGAGTCCCTTCATCGAGGCGGCGATGGTCGCCTCGTCCATCTGGCCAAACGCCGCCGCCAGCCGGTCGAGGTCGACGCCCTTCTCCGCCAGGGCGGACAGCGCGGCGGGCACGGTCCCGGCGGTCGCGCCGTCGCCGGCGTGGTCGGGAGTCGTGGCGGGGGCGTCCATGGTCGCGGGGTCGAGTGCGAGAGGTTAACACCGTTAAGCCGCCGAGGTTCGCGCCGCCGGGCGATCCGCCGGCGGAGCCGAGCGCGGTCCGGGTTGGATGCCGAGCGGTCGCCGCCGTTCCGGGGCCGGCGACGCCGCGGACGGTCGCCAGCGGCCCGCTCGCGAGGAGGTCCGCTGGCGAACCGCTCCCCGCTCGTGTCCGTCCCGCCTGCGGGGCCGCGGGGGGACGATGACGGCCCGGCCGGCGTCGCCCCGCGTCCTACGCGACGGCGGCCACGTGCTTCCCCTTGTCCACCGACGCCGTGTACATCGTGTCGATGGAGTCGGTGTAGGCCTTGTTGACCGCGCCGCGCTTCACCTTCATGGTTGGGGTCAGCAGCTCGTTCTCGACCGTCATCAGCTCGGGCACCAGGCGGAAGCGCTGGACCTGGCTCCAGTGGTCCATCCCCTCGTTCGCCTCGGCGACGAGCCGCTCGAACTCGGCCTGGACGGCGGGCTCCTTGAGCAGCGCCTCGCCCTGGGCCGTCACGCCGTGGTTCTTCGCCCACACCGGGAGCGCCTCCATGTTGGGGAAGATGAGGGCCGTGCAGAACTTCTGGCTGTTGCCCACCACGACGGCCTGCTCGATGAGCGGGCTCTCCGTGAGCGCGTTCTCGATGGGCTGCGGGATGACGTACTTGCCCGTCGAGAGCTTGAAGAGGGCCTTCTTGCGGTCGGTGATCTTGAGGAACCCGTCCGGCGTGAACTCGCCGATGTCGCCGGTGTGGAACCACCCGTCGTCGTCGATGACCTCGGCCGTCTTGTCGTCGGCCTTGAAATAGCCCATCATGACGTGGGGCCCCCGCGTCAGGATCTCGCCGTCCTCGGCGATGGCCACCTCGACGCCCGCGATGGGCCGGCCGACGGTCCCGGCCCGGTTGGCCCCGGGGATGTTGTTCGTGATGACCGGGCTCGTCTCGGTCAGCCCGTAGCCCTGGAGGACGGGGACGCCGAACGCGCTGAAGGCGTTGGCGAGGTCGGGCCGGAGCGCGGCGCCGCCGACCGAGACGGCCTTGGGCCGGGTCAGCCCGAGCTTCTCGCGGAGCTTCGAGTAGACGAGCTTGTCGGCGACCCCGTGCTTGAGGCCGGCCAGCCCGGACGGCGGGCGCTGGAGGTCGTAGTTCTGGGCCATCTCCATCGCCCACGACCCGATGGCCTTTTTAGCCCCCTCGGCCTCCTGGACCCCCAGGAGCACCTTGTCGAACACCTTCTCGAGCACACGGGGGACCGTCGCGAAGATGGTCGGGCGGACCTCGGCGAGGTGACCGACGAGCGCGTCCGGGTTCGAGTAGTAGACCTGGTGTCCCCACGCGACGTCGGCGAACGAGAGCATCCGGGCGTAGATGTGGGTCATCGGGAGGAACGTGAGCGCGACCTCCTCCTGGTGGCCCAGGATGGAGATCCCGGAGTAGGCGCTGATCGCGTTTGACGACACGTTCCGGTGCGACAGCATGACGCCCTTGGGCTGGCCCGTCGTGCCCGAGGTATAGATGAGCGTCGCGAGGTCGGTCGGCTCGATCATGTCGCGGAGCTCGTCGGGCCGGTTCGGCGCCTCGGTGCGGACGCGGCGGCCGGCGCCCCGGAGCGCGTCGAGCGTCATCAGCCGGACGCCCTCCGGCAGGTCGACGCCGTCGCCGGTCCCCTCGGCCAAGATCACGAGCGTGACGTCGGGCACGTCGGCCGCCCACCCGGCGAAGCCCGCGAGCATCTCGGTGTTCGACACGAACATCGCCTTGGACTCGCTGTGCTGGGTCACGTAGACCAGGTTCTCCGGCGCGTAGGTCGTGTAGAGCGGGACGTTGACGATGCCCGCGATGAGCGACCCGAAGTCGGCCATCGAGAAGTACATGTCGCTGTCCATGAAGAAGGCGATGTGGTCGCCCCGCTCGATCCCGCTCGCGAGCAGGCCCAGCGCGACCTCGTCGGCCGCGTCGCGGAAGTCGCCGTTCGACATCGTGTCCCACCCGCCGCCGGGCCGGGGCTGGTTGAACGCCTTGGGGTTCGGGTACCGCTCGACGGCCTCTTCCAGCAGCATCGGGAGCGTCTTGTCGAGGACGACCTGTCCCTTGGTGTCGGCGGGGGCGGTGTGGATCTGCAGGGCCATGGGTGGGAGTGTGAGCCGTGGGGCGGGAAGGGCTTCCAGGAACCGAGAAGATCGTTAAGGGGCTGAGAATGTTCCGGGATTGCCCCAGCCCTGGCCCCGGCAAACCGGCGCCTCTCAGTCCGCCATGAACGGGGCCAGCGACTGCCGGACGGCCGCGTCGACGAACTCGTCGCCCGCCAGCCGGACGTCGACACGCCGGGCGAGGTGGAGCGAGACGAGGCCGTGGAGCGCGGTCCACAGGACGGCCGCGGCCACGTCGGGCGGGTTCGGCGACGCCAGCGTCCCGTCGGCCAAGCCGGCATCGAGCGTCTCCCCGAACCGCTCGACGTTCCGGCGCGCGCGGCGGTAGTCCTCGGCCGGGTACCGGGCCATCCGCTCGGGGTGGAGCTGGAACATGACCTCGTAGTACTCGGGGTTGTCGAGCCCGAACCGGACGTAGGCTCGGGACAGCGCGTCGAGCCGGGCGGCCGGCGCGTCGACGCCGTCGGAGGCGGCCACGAGCGCGTCGTGGAGCCGGTCCATCCCTTCGGAGATCAGCGCGTGCGTCAGCGCGTCCTTGTTGTCGAAGTGGAGGTAGATGCTCGTCGCGCTGCACCCGACGGACCCGGCGATCTTGCGCATCGAGAGGGCGTCGTAGCCGTCGGCGGTCAGGAGGTGGCGGGCGTGGTCGAGGATGACGCGGCGGAGGTCGGCGTCGGTCTCGGCGCGGCGGGCGGGGGCGGTGTCGGGCGTCGGCATGGGCGCAAGCTAGCGTGGGTTGCCGGACGGCCTCGCGACGACCCAGCACGGCCGGGCCCGCTCGCGCGGCTCACCCCGGGTCGTAGAGCGCGACCCACACGTCGAAGTCGTCGCCGCCGTAGCCGGTCACACGCGCGGGACCGAGGGCGCCGGCCGCCGCGACCCGGCCGTCGGCCAGGACCGTGAGCGCGTTGAGCGCCGGCCACCGGCCCTCCCGCCCGAACCGCCACACCGGCCCGACCGCCTCGCCCACGACCGACACGAAGGCGTCGGGCGGCGATTCGAGCCCGCCTGACACCCGCATCCACCCGACCGCCAGCCGGCCGTCGGGCAGCGCCGCGACCGGGCCCGAGCTCACCGGCCGCTCTCTGTTGCCGTCCCCGTACGCGCCGGCCGACCGGGCGACCTCGACCGCCCCACGCTCGGCGCCGTCGGCCGCGCCGTAGCGGACGACGCGGACGGCCGAGCCCTGGCCGGACCGGCTCCGCGCCTCGGCGACGGCCACGCCATCCGCCGTCGCCGCGAGCGCCGAGGGCGTCCACTCCGACGCCGCCGCCCGGCGCCACACCGCGGTCCCGTCGTCCGGGCGGATCCGGGCCAGGACCCCGCCCTCGGCCCCCCACCCGATCACGTAGACGCCGCCGTCGGGGGCGGGCGCGACGGCCGTCAGCCCCTGGACGCCCTCGACGCGGACGGCCCACCGCTGGGCGCCGTCGGCGTCGAACCGGTAGAGCTGGGGGCGGTCGGCCACGCCGGGGTCGATGGCGACGACGAGCCCGCCGTCGGGCAGCGGGACGACCGACCTCGGCGGGGCGTAGCCGCCCGCGACGTCGAGGACCGTCGGCCCGCGCGCGCCCCGCTCGTCGGTCCGGAGCACGCGGAGGGCGGAGCCGCCCGGCTCGTCGGGCCCAGACGCGACCGACACCACGAGCCCGCCGTCGGTGGTCGCCGCGCCGACCACGGCTCCGAACCCGAGGTCGCGGTACACCTCGGCCGACGCCAGCGCGCCGTCGAGGTCGAACCGCAGGACCGCCGGGAACGCCAGCGTGCCGTCGGCCGGGCGCGGCCGGCCCTCGACCGAGCCAACGACGACGATCCGCCCTTGCGCGTCCTGGACGAGGTCAACGGCGGCGTCGGTCCCGGGCGTGGCGTAGACGAAGGCGTCGCCGTCGACCCCGGTCGTGTCACAGGCGGCGAGGGAGAGGGCGGCGAGGGCCAGGGCGAGCGGGCGCCCCGCGAGCGGGATCTGCGACATGGTCGGGCGGGGGGAGCCGCAACGATCCCTCGCGCGTCCGTCCGCCGCAAGTCACTCCCTCCCCCCTGCCCCGATGACGTCCCCCCGCCCCTGGCGCGAGGTCGCGCTCCCGCCCGTCGCCGAGCGGTTCTGCCGCTACGCCGAGGTCTGGACCACCTCCGACCCCGCCTCCGACACGTTCCCCTCGACCGACCGCCAGCGCGACCTGGGCCGGATGCTGGTCGACGAGCTGACGGCGCTCGGCGTCGAGGCCGAGCAGGACGAGTGGGGCTACGTGTTCGCGACGCTCCCCTCTCCCCTGTCCGAGGCGTCGGCGCTCCCCGTGCTCGGGCTCGTCGCCCACCTCGACACGTCGCCGGACGCGCCGGGCCGGGACGTCCGCCCCCACGTCCACGAACGCTACGACGGCGGCCCGGTCCGCTTTCCCGGCGACCCCGACCTGGTGCTCGACGCCGACCGCCAGCCGGCGCTCGCCGAGCACATTGACCACGACCTGGTTACGAGCGACGGGACGACGCTCCTCGGGTCCGACGACAAGGCCGGCGTGGCCGTCGCGATGCAGCTCGCCCACGACCTCGTCCGCGCCGAGGCCGACGCCGTCGCCCGGGGCGAGCGGCCCGCGCTGCGCCCGACGCTCCGGCTGCTGTTCACGCCCGACGAGGAGATCGGCCGGGGGACCGACAAGCTCGACCTCGCCCGGTTCGACGCCGACGTCGCCTACACGCTCGACGGGAGCGGGACCGACCGGCTCAACGTCGAGACGTTCAACGCGGCCGAGGCCGTGCTGACGGTCGAGGGCGTCGGAGTCCACCCGGGCTACGCCAAGGGCGTGCTGGTCAACGCCGCGCGCGTCGCCGTCGCGTTCGTCGCCGCGATGACCGACCCGGCGCCGGAGACGACCGAGGGGCGGGAGGGCTACCTCCACCCGCACACCGTCGAGGGCACGGCCGAGCGCGCGACGGTCCGCGTCCTGCTCCGCGACTTCGACGACGACGCGATGGAGGCTCGGCGCCGCCGCGTCCGCGAGCTGGCCGACGAGGTGGACGGGGCGTTCCCCGGGGCGACCGTCGCCCTGGCGATCACCGAGAGCTACCGGAACATGCGGGCCTACATCGAGGACGTCGACCCCCGCGCGATCTCGGTCGCCGTCGAGGCCGCGCGGGCGATGGGATTCGAGCCCGAGCTCGAGCCCGTTCGCGGCGGGACCGACGGCGCGCGGCTCAGCGAGAAGGGCCTGCCGACACCGAACGTGTTCACGGGCGGCCACGACTTCCACAGCCGGTTCGAGTGGAACACGGTCCAGAACCTCGAGCGGGCCCTCGCCTACGCCCACGCGCTCGTCCGCCGGTGGGGGGCGGGCTAGGGGACCGGGGTCGTTTGGACCTCGACGGTGAACGTCCCCTCGACCTCCGTCGTGGTGCCCGGACCGGCGGGGCCGCCCAGGAGCGTGGCGTCGAAGCGGCCCGTGATCTGTCCGTCCGAGACGTCGAAGATCTCCACCTCGCCGCTCTGGCCGAAGCCCTCGTTTGTGACGATGCCGTTCGGGTCGACGACGCCGTCCACGTCGTACAGCACGAGGAACGGCCCGGTCTCGCCGCCCTGTCCCGCGGGCGTTGCGATCAACGAGACGTCGTAGACGCCGGGCGTGAGGGGGCCCCGCGTCAGGCTTACGAGGCGGATCGTATCCGGGGCGTCGTCGGCAACGAGGAGGAGGCCGGTGATCGTGAGCCCCTCGCTCGACGTCACGACGGCCTCCCCTGTACGGTCGTCCAGGCCGGCCGTCCCTTTCAGGACGCGCGTCTCTTCGGACGTCTGGACCGTGGCCTCGAACGTGAAGTCCGCGACGTCCTCGACCGGGGTCGCGTCGCAGGCCGAGAGGACGAGGAGGGCCGCGAGCGCGAGCGGACGAGACACGATCATGTCGATGCCAGGAGGTGCAGAACGAAGGTGAGAAACGTTCGCCGGCATGTCAATAGCGGACCCCTCCGCGTGGAGGCCGAGAAGAAGCCCAGTCCATCGGGAAACCGCCCCCCTCTTGACCCGTCCCCCTGTCGCCCTCTCGCCGTCACCCCGATGCCGCTCACCCGCCGCCAGACCCGCACGTTCGTCGCCGTGATGGTCGGCCTGATCCTGACGCTGTCGGTGCTCGCGACGGTCCTCATCACCCGGGGCTGGGCCGACGACGACGTCCAGCGCCAGGTCGAGCAGCAGGAGACCGAGCGGCGCCAGCAGATGCCGAGGCTGAGCCCGGACGAGTAGGCGGCGGCCCGGCGGTGTAACCCCGCGCTCGCGGGGGCCGTGGGGCCAAGGCACGGATGCCCCTCCGACCGATGACTGCCCGCCTCCTCGTCCTCGCCCGCCTCCTCGCCCTCGCGCTCGTCCTCGCCGGGTGCTCGTCGGCGGACCCGGCCCCGCCGGAGACGGAGGCGACCGGGCTCCCGCTCCTCGCGCCCGGCCTCACCGTCGGGACCACGTTCTACGGCAGCGCCGACGTCTCGGCGCAGGGCGCCGCCGAGCGCGAGCTGCTGGACCGGGCCATCGCTCGCGGGCTCGACGGATTCACGGTCTACGTCGACTGGTCCGACCTCGAAGCCGAACCCGGGCAGGCCCACGTCGCCGAGCTCACCGCGACGCTCGGGGTCCTCCGCCGTCTGGGGCTCACCCCGTTCGTCAACGTGACCGTCGGCGACATCGGGGACTACAACCTCCCAGCCGACCTGTCCGACGGGGCCGGCGGGCTCGCCGACGGGGTGGCCCTCGACGACCCGGCCGTGACTGATCGGTTCGGGCGGATCCTCGACGCCGTGGCGCCGGTCGTGGTGGCGCACGGCGGGTTCGTCCTCGGCGTCGGGAACGAGGTCGACGTCCGGCTCGACGACGACGGCGCCGACAGCCGGCCCCGCCTCAGCGGGGAGCGCGAGGCGTACGTCCGGTTCGTCGAGGCCGCTCGCGAGCGGGTCCACGCCGTCGAGCCCCGCCTGGCCGTCGGCGTCACGCTCACGAACGGGGCGGTCCGCCGCCGGACCGCGACGTTCCGCGCGCTCCGGGCCGTGGCCGACGTCGTCCCGTTCAACCACGCGCCCGTCCGGCCCGACCTCACCGTGCTCGACCCGGGCGCGATCCGGGCCGACTTCCGCGAGGTGGCCGAGGCGTACGGCGACGGGCCGATCCTCATCCAGGAGCTGACGTGCCCAAGCGCGCCCTCGATGGGCGCCTCGGAGGCGTGGCAGCGGGCCTGCGTCGAGCGCCTGTTCGCCGAGGTCCGGGCGACGCCCCGGGTCCGGTTCGCGTCCGTGTTCACGTTCCAGGACCTCGACGCGCCCACCTGCCGGGCCGTCCGCGAGGCCCTGTTCGGCGACGAGCTCGACGACCTCCCGGCCGACGTGGCCGCGCGGCTCGCGGACTACCTCTGCTCTCTCGGCCTGATCGACCCGGGCGGGGCCCCCAAGCCCGCGTGGTCCGCCCTGCTCGACGCCCTCGGCGCGCGGACCTAGGGCATCCGCAAGCGGTCTCGTAGTCGCGCCGGCGGGACGGGACCCTGAGCGGGGCGGAGAGCGGAGGGTAGAGGACGGAGGGTGGGCGCCCCAGGCGACCCTCGCGATGGGCGCGTCAAACGGCCCACGAGGGGGAGGTCGCCCGCGCTCGCGTGGCCGACGAACCGCCCTAGCTCCGGCGGCTGAGCCCGACCCCGAGCGCGACGAGGGCGGCGGCGCCGACGGCGAGGTAGACCGGCTGCGACAGGACCGCGTCGAGCCAACCGCCCTGCGGCGCCGGCAGCTGGTCGAACGTGTGGACCGTCTCGATCTGGCCCGAGTCGCTGTGGACCACGACCCGGCCGGCCCCGAGCTGGCGGACGTAGCCCGCCGCCCGGTCGACGGCGGCCTCGCGGTCGTCGGTCTCGAACGACAACGTCGGCGAGCCTTCGAGGCGGACGCCCCAGCGCTCCTCGCGCGGGACGACGTGGTACACGTTGGAGTTGGCCATCGGGCGGGCGGGCGATGATGAGCCCGTGCTACGCGCGTCCGTACCATCCGGTCCCTGACCGCCGCGCCTGCCGATCCCCGACATGAAACGAGTCCTCATCGTCGTCGCCGTCGCCACCGTCCTGCTCGTCGGCCTGGGGGCGGTCGGCGTGTGGAGCACGGTGCGGGCGAGCCTGCCCGACCTCGAGGGCGAAGTGGCCGTGGCCGGCCTTGGCGCGCCCGTCGCCGTCGAGCGCGACGCGGCCGGCGTGCTGACGATCCGCGCCGGCTCCCGCGCCGACGCCGCCCGGGCGCTCGGGTTCGTCCACGCCCAGGAGCGGTGGTTCCAGATGGACCTGCTCCGCCGAGCGCCGGCCGGCGAGCTCTCGGCCCTCCTCGGCGCGGCCACCTGGCGCGCCGACTCGACGCACCGGCTGCACCGGTTCCGGGCCCGCGCCCGAGCCGTCGTCGCGGCGCTCCCGGCCGACCAGCGGGCCGTCCTCGACGCCTACGTCGGCGGGGTGAACGCCGGGCTCGACGCGCTCGGCGCGCGGCCGTTCGAGTACCTCGCACTCCGCCAGGCGCCCGAGCCGTGGCGGCCCGAGGACTCGATCCTGGCCGCGTTCGCGATGGTCCTCGACTTGCAGTTCGACGGCGGCCACGGGATCGAGCTCGACCGGACCGCCGTCGAGGCCGCCCTGCCCGGCCCGCTCGCGGCGTTCCTGATGCCCGAGGGCGACGAGTGGGACGCACCCATCGAGGGCGACGCGATGGAGCCGCCGCCCGTCCCCACGGCCGCCCAGCTCGACGGCGTCCGCCCTGGGGCCGAGACGCGCGCGGTGCCGGACCCGCCGGTCCCCGGCTCGAACAACTGGGCCGTGGCCGGCGACCTCAGCGCCACCGGCAGCGCCCTCGTCGCCGACGACATGCACCTCGGCCTGCGGCTCCCCCACATCTGGTTCCGCGCCTCGCTCGTCGTCGGCGACCGCCGCGTCACGGGCGTGACGCTGCCCGGCACGCCGCTCGTCGTCGTCGGGAGCAACGGGGACGTGGCGTGGGGCTTCACCAACTCGTACGCCGACTACATCGACTACGTCCGCCTGGTGGAGGACCCCGACCGGCAGGGCTGGGTGCGGACCGACTCGGGGAGCGTCGCCATCGACACGCTGCGCGAGCGGGTGGCCGTGGGCGACGAGGTCCGAGAGGTCGTCGTGCTAGAGACGCCGTGGGGGCCGATCACGCACCGCGACGCCGACGGAGCGGCCTACGCGATGCAGTGGGGCGCCCACCGGCCCGAGGCGACCAACCTCGCGCTCCTCGATGTCGAGAGGGCGACGACGCTGGACCAGGCGCTCGACGCCGCCAACCGGGCCGGCATCCCGGGCCAGAACTTCGTAGCCGGCGACCGGGCCGGCCGGATCGGGTGGACGATTGCCGGCCAGCTCCCCCACCGCGTCGGTCGGGACGGCAAGCGGCCCGTCGACTCGACCGACCCCGACGCCCGGTGGTCACGGTTCCTCCGCCCCGACGAGGTCCCGCGCGTGGTCGACCCGGAGGACGGGCGGCTGTGGACGGCGAACGCGCGCGTCGTCTCCGGAGAGGCGCTGGCGGTGCTCGGCGGCGACAACTACGCCCACGGCGCCCGCGCCCGTCAGATCCGCGACGCGCTCCGGGCGCTCGACGCGCCGATCTCGGAGCGCGACCTGCTCGCGATCCAGCTCGACGACCGCGCCCTGTTCTACGCCCGCTGGCGCGACCTCCTCCTCAACACACTCGACGGCGCGCCCGACACGGAGGCCGCCCGCGCGCTCGGCCCGCCCGTCCGAGACTGGAGCGGCCACGCCGACGACCTCGGCTACCGACTCGTCCGCGACTTCCGGTCCGCGGTGGTCGAGCGCGTGCTCCCGCCGCTGATGGCGCCGGTCGTCGCGCGCGAGCCCCGGGCCGAGTTGCCCGGCCGCGACGAGACGGTGGTCTGGCAGCTCGTCGCTGAGCGTCCGCCCCACCTGCTCCCGGCCGGGCACGCTTCGTGGGACGCCTTGCTCCTCGACGCCGCCGACGCCGTGGCTCGCGACGACGTGAGCACGCCGTGGGCGGTCACCAACACGCTGCGGATGGAGCACCCGATGGCCTCCGTCCTCCCGGGCCTGGGCGACAAGCTCGTGATGCCGATGCGCCCGCAGGCCGGCGACCAGCGGATGCCGCGCGTCTCGGGCCGGTCGTCCGGGGCGTCCCAGCGGATGGTGGTGTCGCCGGGCCACGAGGAGCGCGGGATCTTCCACATGCCGGGCGGCCAGGCCGGCCACCCGCTCTCGCCCTACTGGGGCGCCGGCCACGACGACTGGGCCGAGGGCCGCCCGAGCCCGTTCCTGCCCGGCGAGACCCGGTGGACCCTCGCGCTGGTGCCGCCGGGCTGACGGGCGCGGACTCGTCTCTCCTCTGGCGACGAGCTCTTCCGTGTCCCCCGGGAGCCTGACAGGGGGACGCCGTTTCCCGACGCCCGCCCCCGTCATCCCCGCGCAGGCGGGGATCCATAGGGGGCCGCTCGCCGAGACGGAGCGCCGGATGGATTCCCGCCTCCGCGGGAATGACGGCATGAGAGGGAGGAGCCGAACGGTGAAAGCCTCCCCTTGTCAGCGCCTTCGCGGGGATGACGATTGGTTTGTGTTGCAGTTTGGATGCGCACTGAGAACTCGACGGCCCTGCGCCTTCGCTGGACCGACGGGTGGGGGTGAGAGGTCGAGTGCGAGAGCGGCCTCTACAAGCCCGCGGAGACGACCCTGCCCGTTTCCACATGGCTCCCCGAGCCGCCCTCAGCGGGGCCGTCCCTCGCGCGGTGGCGTAGACTTGCGGCCTCCCCCGCCCTGCCACCCGATGCCCCGGCTCTTCCTCCTCGTTCCCCTCCTCACCCTCGCCGCGTGCGGCGACACCGACACGGCGCCGGCCGAGGTCGTCGCGTTCGACGCCAGCGCGGCGCCCGATCCGCCCCCGGCCGCGCTCGCGGCCATCGACACGGTCGCGCTCCGGGCGCACGTCGCCGCCCTCGCCGACGACGCGATGGGCGGGCGCGGGACCGGGACGCCCGGCGAGCAGCTTGCGGTCGACTACATCGTCGCGCAGTTCCGCGCGAGCGGGCTGGTGGGCGGGATGCCCGACGGGTCGTTCACCCAGAACGTCCCGCTCCGGAGCGTCCGCGTGACCGAGGCGACGCCGCTGACGTTCCGGCCCGACGTCGGTGAGCCGGCGTCGTTCGACTTCGTCGAGGACGCCGCGCTCTCGACCGACACCGACGCCGCGAGCGTGTCGCTGGACGGGGCCGACCTGGTGTTCGTCGGCTACGGCATCACGGCGGAGGGCTACGACTGGGACGACTTCGGCGACACGGACGTGGCCGGCAAGGTGCTGGTCGCGTTCGTCAACGACCCGCCGGCGACGGCCGAGGAGCCCACCCTCTTCCAGGCCGACACGCTGACGTACAACGGCCGGTGGACCTACAAGTACGAGGAGGCCCGGCGGCGCGGCGCGCGCGGCGTCCTGCTCGTCCACACCGACGAGATGGCCGGCTACCCGTTCGGCGTCGTGGCCGACGACGCCTTCGGGGCGCATCCGAGTGGGGCCGAGCCGCCCGACGGCGCGCTCGCGGTCCGCGGGTGGATCAGCCGGCGCGCGGGCGAGGCGCTGGCCGAGATGTCGGGGTCGTCGCTCGATGCGTGGATCGAGATGGCCGGCCGGCGCGGGTTCCGCCCCGTCGAGCTGCCCGTCGTCGCCGACGTGTCGATGCAGGTCGAGCAGTCGGCGGACCTGGTTGGGCAGAACGTGGTGGCCAAGCGGCCGGGCCGCTCGGCCGAGGCCGTCGTCTTCGGGGCCCACCACGACCACCTCGGCACGAACGACGAGTTGGTGGCCGCGGGCCAGGACGGGATCTACAACGGGGCCATCGACAACGCCTCCGGCGTCGCCATGATGATCGAGATCGCCGACGCCTTCGCCCAAGCCGGCGACCTCGAGCGGACGGTCTACTTCGTCACGTTCACGGCCGAGGAGGCGGGGCTCCTGGGCTCGGCCTACTTCGCGGCCCACCCGCCGGTCCCGCTCGGCCAGATCGTCGCCAACGTCAACGTGGACAGCGGCAACCTGTTCGGCGAGACCGACGACATCGTCGGGATCGGGTCCGAGCGGAGCGACCTGCGCGGGCTGTTGGAGACGGCGGCGGCGGCCGAGGGGATGACGGTCTCGGCCGACGCGGCGCCGAACCAGGGCCTGTTCTTCCGGTCCGACCAGCTCGCGTTCGCGCGCGGCGGCGTCCCGGCCGTGTTCATCAACACGGGCGACCGGTATCGGGGCCGCGAGGCCGGCTACGGCCAGGCCGTCCGCGACGCCTACCGGGCCGACCGCTACCACCAGCCCGGCGACGAGCTCACCGACGACCTCTCGTTCGGCGGGATCCTCCAACAGACGCGCGTGGCGTTCCGGCTCGGCTACGCGCTCGCCGCGAGCGACCTCCGGCCCCAGTGGCGCCCGTCGGAGGCGTTCGCGGAGACGCGCCGCCAGTCGCAGGCGGAGTAGGGTCCAGGGTTCGTGGATTGGCCGCGCCGTCGCTGCGCGGTCAGGGTTCGTCGCCCGCGAGTTTGGCGCTGCAACCCGCCGGCTCCAACCCGTACGAGTCTCCGCCCGCCGCGTGCGAAGGCGAGCCCCAGCGCTCCGGGCCCCAGCACGTGAACCCCAAACCTCGACCCCTTCCGGCCATGCGCCCTCTTCTCTTTGCCGGCCTCGCCCTCACCCTCGCCGCCTGCGGCTCGCCCGACCCCGACGAGGTGGCCCCCGCCGACGTGGCCGAGGACGCCACGCGCGAAGCCACTCGCGAGGCCGGCGACATCGACCTTGACCTGGGCGACCTGGCCGTGTCGTCTGAAGTCGCTGGCGACGTCGTCCAGGTGGTCGCCACGCGGGACGGGCACGTCGAGCTGGGCGTGACCGACGAGGTTGTGTTCTCGCGCCTGTCGGAGAGCCTGCGCGCCGAGATCGAGGGCGAGATGGCCGACGAGACGAAGGGCGAGACCGGGCTCGGCGGGACCATCGCCCGGGCCGTGACGGGCGCCGTCGCCGAGGGCCTGGCGGTGGCCGTGTCGGTCCCGCTCGCCGACGTCCGCGACGTGCGCTACGAAGACGGCCGCGTCGTGATCGAGATGGCCGACGGCGGGCCGTCGCTGTTCGACACGGCCAAGAGCGGCGACCGGCCGATGCTCGAGCAGTTCGACGAGGACGCCGGCCGGCGGCTGGCCGAGGCGTTCGACAAGGCGACCGGGCGGTAGCGGAGCGGCCCCGACGGGGTGCCCCGAACGCCGCGCGGGGCGCGACCCGAAGGCCACGCCCCGCGCGGGGAGATCGTCGGGCGGGCGTCAGCGCGCGACGGTCATCTGCCGAGTGAACGACTGGCCACCGGCGGCGAGCCGATAGACGTAGGTCCCCGCCGCCAGCGATGCGGCCTCGACCGAGACCTCGTGGCGGCCCTCCGGCATCGGGCCCTCGGCGAGCACGGCGACCTCGCGGCCGAGCACGTCGTAGACGGCGAGCCGGGCCGGGCCGGCCTCCGCAAGCGAGAACGCGATCCGCGTCTGCCCGCCGAACGGGTTCGGCGCGTTGGCCTCCAGCGACCACTCGTCGGCCGTGGCCGAGGCGGCCGGGACGGACGCGAACGCGGCCGACGTGCCGCCGCCGACCGAGACGGCCGACGGGTCCACGGCGTCGTAGACCGCGAACAGGCGGACGGCGGCGGCCGTGTACTCGCCGCGCGAGACCCACTCCTGGGGCCCGAACGTCGCCGTGACGACCGGCCCGGCCGGCGTGTTGGCGACGGCGAACTGGGCCTGCACCAGGCCGGCGTCGAGCGCGAGCTGGACGTAGCCCCGGTACGCCGGGTCGATGGCGTCGGTGTCCTCCACGAGCACGCGCTGGCCCATGAACGTGGCGTAGACGTCGCCGTCGTACCCGCTGGCGATGTCGTGGAGGCCGAGCGCGCCGACGAGCGAGTACGCCAGCTCCTGGTGCTGGACGCCGCGGTCCGTCGCGGCCTCGCCGTTCACGAGCGCCATCAGGCCCGGCGCGAACCCCTCGCGGTCCTTGAGCGCGGCGCCCTCGGCCGTGACGGCCTCGACGAACGGCTGGAGCGCGCCGCCGACGGCCGGGAACGCCGGGACGTCGACCGGCGCGGCCTGGCGGACGCCCGTCCCCATCACGAGGTAGCGGGCGAGGTCGCCGCGCCGCAGGCGGACGTCGGGCCGGAACCACCGCCGGTTCACGCCGTCGGCCAGCCGCTCGACGACGGCCGTCTCGATAAAGCCCCGGGCCGGGTGGTCGCCCACGTCGTCCAAGCCGAGGAACCCGGCGGTCTCGACGAGCGAGACGGTCGCGTCGATCTGGCCCGGCAGCGCCGTCCCGTTCGTCACGCCGAGCGGGTCGGTCGGGACGCCCGAGATGCTGCCGATCCCGCTCACCGAGAACGTCCACGTGCCGGCCATGCCGGGCGCCGAGACGGCGGCGATCTCGCCCAGGACGGGCAGCGTGATGCCCGAGCCGTAGCGGTTGCCGGCGGGGTCGGTCAAGACGATGGCGACCGTGTTCTCGGGGACCGTCGCGCGGGCCTTCACGAGCGTCACGTCCGGGCCGACCTCGAACGTCACCGTCTCGGGCTCGCCGACGGGCGAGAAGAAGACGGAGACCGGGAACGAGGCGCCCTCCGACAGGAGCGCGCGGGAGTTGAACGTGGCGTACTCGTTGACGAGCGCGCGCGCGCCGACCGGCTGGCCGAGCGCCGCCGCGACGGCCCCGTGCGCGTTGACGTAGCCCGTGCCGACCTCCCAGGCCTCCCGGCCCGGCATGTTCGTCGCCGTCCGCTGGAGGAGCGCCTTGACCTCGATCGGGTCGAGCGTCGGGTCGGCCTCCAGCAGGAGCGCGACGATGCCGGCCACGTGGGGCGTCGCCATCGACGTGCCCGAGATCATGGTGTAGAACGGGAGGTGGGCCGGCGCGATCCGCTCGGCGTCGGCCTCGCCGCCGTTCGCCGTCCCGTTCGAGATCGACCGCGTCGAGACGATGTCGACGCCCGGGGCCACAATCGTCACGTCGTTCGTGTAGGTCCAGGTCTGGCCGTCGTACGTCTGGAAGTCGTAGGTCTCGCCCTTCCGGCCGCGGCTCGAGAAGTCGGCGAGCGCGCCGAGCCGGTCGCCGGCGCCGACCGACAGGACCCAGGGGGCCTGCGCGTAGATGTTGTGGGTGTCCTCGCCCGGGCCGCTGTTCGAGGCCGCGAACAGGACGACGATCCCGCGCTGGAACGCCCGGTACGACGCCTGCACGATCGGGCTCTCGGGCGCGAACTCGCCGTCGGACCCCCACGAGTTGGTGATGACGCGGATCGGGTCCTCGAACGAGAACTGGTGGGTGATGGCGTAGTCGAACCCGCCGAGCCCGTCCAGGATGAACAGGCCGCCGCCCGATCCGTAGCCGATCAGGCTCGCGCCCGGCGCGACGCCCTCGTAGAGCCCGGCGCTCCGGACGCCGAGCCCGGCGACGGTCCCGGCGCAGTGCGTCCCGTGGCCCGAGTTCGTGTCCGTGTTGGGCGTGCCTTCGAGGTAGGTGATCGGGAGCAGCGTGCTGAAGGCGTTCAGGTTGGTCACGGCCTGGACGTTCTCCAACACCTTCGTCCCGTACGGGAGGTCGGCGTGCGTCGCGTCGATGCCGGAGTCGTTGACGACGACGGCGACGCCCTGGCCCGAGAACGGGAGCCCGGCGCTCGTCCGGAGCGTCGGGTCGACGCGGAGCCGGTCGACGCCGGTGAGCTGGCGCGCGTCGTCGTTCGAGTACTCGAGCTCCTCGTTGAGCCAGACCGACGCGACGCCGGGGAGCGCCGCGATCTGGGCCACCTGGGCCGGCGTGGCGAGCGCGCCGGCGATGGGCAGGCTCTCGAAGAACAGGCCCCGGACGCCGACCGCCGTGAGGGCCGTCCGCTGGGCGACCGTGAGCGGGCCCTCCTGGTCAAACGTCACGACCACCTCGACGGGCGTCAGCGGGCTGGCGACGGCGAGGACGTCTTGGAGCGACGGGCCCAACAGGGCTCCGCCCTGGCCAAAGGCCGGGAGCGCGAAGAAGAGGGAGAGAACGACGACGAGACCGCGGAGCCGGTGGCCGGGCTGGGCGGTGGGGAAGCAATGAGACATGGGAGACGGGGGTGGAGATGGGAGTGGCCTTGGGCCTGCACACAACCTCCATCATCCCCCGTCTCCCCGACACCGGCCGTCCTCCCAGACCCGCGTCGGCCTCGCACGACCGCCCTTGTCGGACGCCTCCTACGCCCGCCGAGCCATCGCCGCAGGCGCCTCGCTCGTCCCCGCTCGACCTCCGGCCGCGGCGCCCGACGCTCCGCGCCGTTCCGACCTGGCAATAGTGTCGTGACCGTTTGGTCGCGGGCCCGACCCCCCGTCCGTCCGCCCCTCGCTCCGCTCGATGGACGCGCGGACGGTCCCCCGTCAAGGGCAGGGTCGCTACGTTCTAATCGGGCCCACAGATCGAGCACGTAACAACAAGAGTCATCCCCGCGAAGGCGGGGACCCATGCGGGGCCCAGCCAACGAGCAGGACCGTATGGATCCCCGCCTGCGCGGGGATGACTCGTTGTATTTGAGGAGCCGAAGAAAGAACGTAGCAGCCCTGCCCTTCAAGGGGGACAGCTCCTCGACCTGGGAGCCCTTCGGCTCCGCTCAGGACAGGCTCAGCGACCGGGAGGGGAGCGGGGGGTCGGCCCACGAGCAATTTGGCATCACGCTAGAGGCCCGGACGGCCTACGGCCCGTTTGTCTCGGCTACGGCATCTTCTTGCGGGCCCGGCTCCGCGGCTCCGGCCCGGCCTCGACCACCAAGGGCGCCGTCGCCGTCTGCCCGCCGACGCGGACCTCGACGGTGTACGCGCCGGGGACGAGGTAGAACGCGCCCGTGTCCTCGCCCGCCTCGTCGCCGTCGGCCAGCGCGCGGTCGGCGCGGAGGTCGTAGGTGAGCAGGTTGAGGCCGGGCTCGGCCGCGTCGTCCCACGTGCGGACGGGCTCGCCGTCGGCGTCGAGCACGCGGACGCGGGCCGTGCCCGTCGCCGTCGTCCAGTAGCCGATCTCGAGCGACGGCTCGGGCGGGTCGGCCCAGGTGTAGCCGCGCGTGCCCCAGCCCTCGCGGTGCGTCGTGGTGTCGGGCGGGAAGACCCAGAGGGCCCGGCCCGTCACCTCCGGCGTGAGTCGGCTGACGAGGTCGATGTCGGCGATCCACAGCGACCGGCCGTGCGTGCCGACGACGAGGTCGCGCTCGCGCGCCTGAACGACGAGGTCGTGGACGGGGACGTTGGGCAGGACGCGGCTCGACGCCCCGTCGTCGGCGCCGTCGAAGGGGCCGCCGGGCTCGGGCGGCGCGGCACGCTGGCCGTGGAACGCCGAGAACGTCGCGCCCCCGTCGAGCGAGACGTAGAGCCCGCCGTCGGTCCCGACGTAGACGAGGTCGGCGTGGTGCGGGTCTTCCCGGGCCACGTTGACCGGCTCGGCCGGCAAGTCGAGCCCGATCCGGGTCCACGTTCGCCCGAGGTCGTCCGACCGGAAGACGTAGCTGGCGAAGTGGTCCCAGCGGTAGCCGTTGAGCGCGACGAGCAAGCGCCCGCGCTCGTGGCCCGAGAGCTCGACGCGCGAGACCCAGAGGTCGACGGGCAGGCCGGCCGAGCGGTTTTGCCACGTCCGCCCGCCGTCCTCGGTCACCCAGACGTGGCCGTCGTCGGTGCCGGCGGCGAGCAGGCCGAACTCAAGCGGCGACTCGTGGAGCGAGGTGAGGGTGCCGAAGGGGACGTCGCCCGGCGTGCCGCCGTCGGTGAGGTCGTCCGAGAGGGCCTCCCACGTCTCGCCTCGGTCGAACGAACGGTGGACCTTGTTCGAGCCGAGGTACAAGACGTCCGGGAGGTGGCGGCTGAGCCAGATCGGCGTCTGCCAGTTAAAGCGGAACGGCCGCTCGCCGAGCTCGTGCTGCGGCACGATCCGGTCGGCGTCGGCGTCGCCGCTCCGGTGCGTGCGGAAGTAGTTGCCGAACTGGAAGCCGGTGTAGACCGTCCCGTCGCGGTCGTCGACTTGGACCTGCATCCCGTCGCCGCCCAGGAGCCGGCGGTACGGGTAGTCGCCCTCGGCCCGCCACCCGGGCGACGGGTCGTAGTCGCTCGGGCCGACCCAGACGCCGTTGTCCTGCAACCCGCCGTAGACGTTGTACGGCGTGGCGTCGTCGACCTGGACGGTGTAGAACTGGCCGACGGCCGGCCGGTTGAGCTTGGTCCACGTCGCGCCGCCGTCGTACGTCAGGTTGAGGCCGCCGTCGTTGCCCGAGACCATGAACCCGCGCCGCTCGGGGTCGTGCCACAGGTCGTGGTGGTCCACGTGGACGTGCGGGGCGTCGGCGCGCTGCCACGTGGCTCCGCCGTCGACGGAGCCGACGAGGGGGACGCCGAGCACGAACAGCCGGTCGGCGTCGTGGGGGTCCACGCGGACGACGCCGAAGTAGTAGCCGTACGAGTAGAACAGGTCGTCGAGCGGGCCGTCGTGCGTCCGCGTCCAGGTCCGGCCGCGGTCGTCGGAGCGGTAGACCTCGGCCCCGACGACGGGCGTGTCGAAAAGCTGGGCGTTGGCGTCTTCGAGGAAGGCCACCAGGTCGGCCGGCGAGGTCCGGCCGTCGCGGACGTCTTCCAGGATCGACTCGGCGGTGTAGCTGTAGGGGACGTTGTTGGCGTCGAGGAACGCGTTGAGGTCGTCCTCGGCCAGCTCGAGGAACGCCTCGCGCGAGATCGTCCGCAGGACGTCGCGCGTGACGGCCGGCGCGTCCGGGTCGTCCTCCTCGGGCCGCCGCGCCTGGTTGTCGACGACGGCGAACACGACGCCGCTCGGGTGGACGTCGACGCCGATCCGCCCGACATCGGCGCCGGTCGGGAAGCCGGAGCCCTCGACGGTGAGCCGCGTCCAGGTCGCGCCGCCGTCGTCGCTCGCCCAGACGGCCGAGCCCGGGCCGCCCTCGCGGAAGTCCCACGCGCGGCGGCCCCGCGTCCAGGTGCTCGCGTAGAGCCGGCCCGAGGACGGGTCGCGGACCAGGTCGATGGCGCCGGTGTCGTCGTCGACGAAGAGGACGCGCGTCCACGTGGCCCCGCCGTCGGTCGTCCGGTAGACGCCGCGCTCGGGGTTCGGCGAGTACAGGTGGCCGACGGCGGCGAGCACGGCCACGTCGGGGTCGGCCGGGTCGAGGACGACGCTCCCGATGTGGTGCGTCTCCGCCAGCCCGAGGTGGGCCCAGGTCGCCCCGCCGTCGGTGCTCCGGTAGACGCCCGTGCCGGCGTACGACGACCGCGACGAGTTCGACTCGCCGGTCCCGACCCACAGCGTCGGCCCGTCGCCCTCGGGGTCGCGCCAGTCGACGGCCACGTCGCCGATGGTGATCGTCGGTTGGTGGTCGAAGACGGGGGTAAAGCTGGCGCCGCCGTTCGAGGTCGTCCACAGGCCGCCCGAGGCGTAGGCCACGACGAACGTGGACGGGTCGCCGGGCTTCCCGACGACGGCCGTCACGCGCCCGCTCATCACCGTCGGGCCGACCGACCGGAACCCCACCTCGGCGACGGGCGAGCGGTCGGCGAGCCGCTGGCGCTGGCCCGCGTCGAGGCGCGCAGCCGCGGGCGTCGGGGCGACGGCGTTGGCGGGGAGCGGGACGACGGGGTCGACGTTCTGCGCCCCGACCGGGACGGCGAGGGCGCAGCAGACGAGGGCGAGGAGCGAGAGGCGGGGCATCGGTCGGTCGAAGGACGGCCCAAAGGTAGCTGGCTCGCGCGGGCACGGAGACGGCCGAACCCCCGTTGAGGGTGGACCGTACGTTGCCCACTCTCTCCCCCCGACCGCCGTGTCCAAGCCCGACCGCTCTACCGCCCGCCGCGGGCTCCGCCTCGTCCACGACGACGCCGAGGACCTCGCCGCCAACCCGAGCCGGCTCCGCGCCGTCATCCGCCGGGCCCAGACCCAGCTCCGCGAGGACCGCAGCCGCATCGGCTCGCTCCGCGCCGACATGCCGCGACTGACCCGGCTCGCGAGCGCCATCGCCCGCGGCGAGTACCGGCACCTGCCGTGGAAGAGCGTGGTGCTGGTCGTCGCCGGCCTCTTGTACTTCGTGATGCCGGCCGACCTGATCCCGGACTTCATCCTGGGCACCGGGTTCTTGGACGACGCCGTCGTGGTGGCCTACGTGATGAAGGCGATCCGCGACGACTTGGCTCGGTTCGAGGACTGGGAGCTCCAGAACGCCCCGGCCGACCCGGAGACGCTCAACCCGCCGTACTGAGTGCCATCAGGGGCGACTCGCCGAGTCGCCCCCACGGACGACCTCGGGGATGGGGACAACCTCCGACGGTGGTCCTGGAGCGGGCGTCAGTCGCCTGAACGGGTCCCACCCCGGAGCCGGTCCTCCTTCCCCGGCCACACGCACAGGTCGACGACCGGGCAGCGGGGGCAGTCGGGCCGGCGCCAGAAGCAGCACTTCTGGCCGTGGAGCATCAGCGCCTCGTGGTGGTCGTAGACCTGCTGGGCGTCCCAATCGGCCGGGATCAGCGCCGCGAGCGCGTCGTGCGACGGGCCGACGGCCAGGCTCTTGGGGATCAGCCCCAACCGCTGGGCCACGCGGTGGTGGTGGCTGTCGACGGGCAGCGCGGGGATCCGGAGCCGGCTGAACAGGAGCACGGCCGCGCTCGTCTTCGGCCCGACGCCCTTGAACGCCTGGAGCCACCGGCGGGCGCGGTCGGCGGGCCAGTCGGCGAGGGCGTCGAGCCCCAGCCCGTCGGTCTCGGGCGCGTCGGTGATCGCGCGCAGGACGGCCTGGACGCGCGGCGCCTTCTGCTCGGGCCAGGTGCACGGCGCGAGCGCGTCCTCGACCTCGGCCGTCGGCGCGTCCCTCACCTCTTCCCATGTCGGGAAGCGCTCGCGGAGCCGGTGGTAGGCGCGGGCGCTGTCGGCGTTTTTCGTGCGGTGCGACAAGAGCGCCGAGACGAGCTCGCTCAGCGGGTCCTTGTCGGAGAAGAACGGGACGGGGCAGCCGTAGGCGTGGCACAGCCGGTCGTGGATGGCGAGCGCCTTGGCGCGGAGCGCGTCCGTCTCGGCGGCGGGGTCTCGGGGCGGGTCGAACAGGTCCATCGGGGTCGGACGAGCGCGGCCCGGCGCGGTTTGTCGTCGGCTAGCTTTTGGGGCCCCGCCCGATGCCCGCCTCTCGATGCCCACCGTCCGCCGCGTCCCCGCCGCCGTCGTCCGCCCGCTGCGGACCGAGATCCTGCGCCCGGGCTGGACCGACCGGCTGGCGACCTACGACCAGGACGAGACCGTCGCCGTCCACGTCGCCGCCTTCCGCGAGGGGCGCGAGGTGCCCGAGGGCGTGGCGACGGTCTACGCCGAGCCGCCGCCGCACGCGAACCGGGACGAGATCCCCGCGGCGGCCTATGGCGACGGCGCGAGCTGGCGCCTGCGGGGGATGGCGACGTCGGACGCGGCGCGCGGGACCGGGCTCGGCCGGTCGGTGCTGGAGGAGTCGTTCGCCGTCGTCCGCGACGGGGGCGGCCGGTTCCTGTGGTGCAACGCTCGCTTGGTGGCCGTCCCGTTCTACGAGCGGCTGGGGATGACGGCCGTCGGGCCGGAGTTCGACATCCCGGGCATCGGGCCGCACTACGTGATGTGGCGGGAGGTGTAGGGGGGGGGCGGAGAGCACGGAGAGCACGGAGAGCACGGAGAGCACGGAGAGCACGGAGAGCACGGAGAGCACGGAGAGCACGGAAGGTGGCGGCGGTCGCGACGGACGGCAAGCCTAAACGGGGCCCCGCTCTCGTCGCTCTCCCCGGGGAGCGGGTCTCTCCGCGCGCTCGGCGGCGTCAGCAGCGCTCTCCCCGCGAAGCGGGTCTCTCCATGCTTTCGGCGGCGCCAGCCACCCCGGCGCTCGCGCGGCCGGAAGCGGTTCGCGCTAGCTTCACGGTCCTCCCTCCCCCGCCCCGATGAAGATCCCCTCGCTCGTCCTCCGCCAGCTGTACACGAACGGGAGCCTGACCCCGACCGGCGACGGCGTCTCGTTCTCGCTCAAGAACCGGCTGACCGACGCCCGCCTGACGGCGCTCAAGAGCGTCACGGTCGACGGCACCGAGGTCTCGGCCGACGACCTCACGCTGACGCTCGACGGGGGCGGGACGGTCCGCGCCTCCGAGGTCTCGTCGTCGAACCCGGTCGACTTCCCGCTCCGGCGCGTGGTGACCGTCCACGTGCCCGGGGTCGAGGCCGGCGAGGGCGTCCACAAGCTCCAGCTCCAGTTCGCCATCGAGGGGATGGGCGACCTGTCGTTCAAGGTCAAGGACTCCGTCGCCGCCGAGCGGCCCGACCGCGTGACGGTCCCCAGGGACCGCCAGGACGACTACGCCGAGGGCGCCATCCGGGAGCGCCAGCGGTTCGTCCAGGAGTACACCGGGACCCCGATGGAGCACGTGACCCAGTACTCGTTCGACCCCCACATCGCCGCCGGCAACGTCGAGTCGTTCATCGGCGTGGCCCAGGTGCCGATCGGCGTGGCCGGCCCGCTCCAGGTCAACGGCGAGCACGCCCAAGGCGAGTTCCTCATCCCGCTCGCGACGGCCGAGGGGACGCTCGTCGCGAGCTACAACCGGGGGATGAAGGTGCTCAACCTGTCCGGAGGCGTGAAGTGCACGATCTCGGACGACGCGATGCAGCGGGCGCCCGTCTTCATCTTCGAGGACGCCCGGGGCGCCCGCGACTTCAAGGACTGGCTGGACGAGAACTTCGACGAGATCGCGGCCCAAGCCGAAGCCACGACCTCGGTCGGCAAGCTGAAGAACATCGACACCTACTTGTCGAACCACTTCGCGTTCAGCCGCTTCAACTTCTCGACGGGCGACGCGGCGGGCCAGAACATGGTCGGGCGGGCCACCTTCGCGGCGTGCTCGTGGATCCTGGAGACGAACGACACGATCCGGCGGTTTTATCTCGAGTCCAACTTCGCGACCGACAAGAAGGCGTCGATGGTCAACATCATGAAGACGCGCGGCAAGCGGGTCACGGCCGAGTGCAAGATCTCGGGCGACGTGTTGCGCGAGGTGATGCGGGTCGAGCCGAAGGGGCTGGCGTACCACTGGGGCGTCGCGGCCGGGATCGGGAGCGTGCTCTCGGGCGCCAACAACAACGGGCTCCACAGCCCGAACGGGATCACGGCCATGTTCATCGCGACGGGCCAGGACGTGGCGAACGTGTCCGAGTCGTCGGCGGCCATCCTCTACGCCGAGCACACCGACGACGACGACCTCTACCTCTCGATCACGATCCCGTCGCTCATCGTGGCCACCTACGGCGGGGGCACGAGCCTGGCGACCCAGCGCGAGTGCTTGGAGATGTTGGGGTGCTACGGCAAGGACGGCGTGATGAAGCTGGCCGAGATCGTGGCCGGCGTCGTGCTGGCGGGCGAGGTCTCGCTCGCGTCGGCGATCTCGTCGAACGACTGGGTGTCGAGCCACGAGAAGTTCGGCCGGAATCGGTAGAGGTCGAGCGGGTTCAGCGGGTCTCGCGAGTTACGCGAGTTCGCGGGACGAATCACTCCCTCGCGCTGTGCGGACCCGCCGGACCTGCGGAACCCGCGCGACTCGCGTAACCTCTCCCCATGCCCCCTCCCGACCGCCTTCCCCGCGACCCAGAGCCCGTGCCGGTCTCGGAGATCACGCCCGAGTCCCACGCCCCGGACGCGGCAGGGCCGGCCGGAGCCCCCGAGGGCGACGGGGCGGCCGACACGGTCCGCGACGAGCCGTCGGTCACAGCAGCCGAGCGCCAAGCGGACCGCGACGGCGACGCCCGCCCGCCCGGCCCCGGCGGCGACAACGCGACGGCGACGGTCCACGGCGAGGCCGGCCCCGGCCCGGTCCGCGCCGACCCCACGGACCCGCTCGCGCCGACGCCCCCCGCCGAGACCGAGCGGGCCGTGGCCGCGGACCTCCGCCGGCTCGCCCGGCTCCGCCAGCGGGCGGGGACGACCGACGTGCCCGCGCTCGACGACGGGACGGAGGTCGCCCGCCAGGCCGGGTTCGAGGTCATGGACGTCGGCGAGCCGCCGACGCTGGTGCGGCGCTACTTCACGACGCTCCGCCACGCGACGGGCCTGGTCTACGGGAGCGCCGTCGCCGTAGCGCGCGACCGCGAGCAGTTCGCGTTCGTCAAGGGGTTCCCGCTCTTCCTGATCCGGCTGGCGGCCTTCTTCGTCCGCCCGCTCGTCATGCGGAGCCTCCGCGACCTGCCCATCGAGAAGCAACTCCGGCGGCGGCTCGAGCTGCTCGGCCCGACCTACATCAAGCTCGGCCAGGTGCTGGCGCTCCGCGAGGACCTGCTGCCGCCGTTCATCACGGAGGAGCTGAAAAACTTGCTGGACCGGCTCCCGGTGATGCCGTTCCCCGAGTACCTCGACCGCGTCGCGAAAGGGCTCGGCCGCCCCGTCGACGAGATGTTCGCTCACATCGACCCGAAGCCGCTGGGGAGCGCGTCGATCGGCCAGATCCACGCGGCGACGACGGTCGGCGGCGACGACGTGATCTTGAAGGTGGTCAAGCCGCACATCTACGTGGTCTTAAAACGGGACGCGCGGCTGCTGGGCTTTTTCGGGTCGTTCCTCCAGGTGTTCTTCTCGCGGTACCAGCCCAAAAAGGTGCTCGACGAGTTCGCCGAGTACACGCTCAAGGAGGTCGACCTCCGTCGCGAGGCGGACAACGCGGAGCAGATGGCGATCAACTTCGCCGACCAGCCGGACATCCGGTTCCCCAGGATCTACCGCGAGTACTCGAGCCGCCTGGTCCTGACCATGGAGCGGTTCCGAGGCATCCGCCCGGACACGCCCGAGAGCACGGCGCTGCCGCTGGAGGCTCGGGAGCGGCTGGTGGACCTGGGCGCGCTCTCGATCATCCGGATGCTGTACCAGGACGGCTTCTTCCACGCCGACCTCCACCCCGGCAACATGTTCGTGCTCGACACCGAGCCCGACGCCGAGGGCGAGGTCCGCCCCAAGGTCGGGTTCATCGACCTCGGCATGGTCGGCTACTTCGACGGCGACCTCCGGCGGACGCTGCTCTACTACTACTTCTCCCTCGTCACGGGCGACGCCGAGAACGCGGCGCGCTACCTCGCGTCGGTCTCGGAGGCCGGCAAGAAGGCGGACCCGCGCGGGTTCCAGCGGGCCGTCGCCGAGCTGTGCCGGCGGTTCTACCGGGCCCAGCGGCACGGCGAGGTCAACGTGGGCCAGCTCATCATGGAGTCGGTCGGGCTGGCGGGCCAGTACCGGATGTACTTCCCGGTCGAGCTGGTCCTCATGACGAAGGCCCTGGTGACGTTCGAGGGCGTCGGCCAGACGTTGCTGCCCGGGTTCGACGTGGCCGAGGTGAGCCGGACCCACGTCAATAAGCTGTTCATGAGCCAGTTCAACCCGGTCGCGCTCTTGAAGGAGAGCTTCCGCGGGGCGCCCGAGCTGGTCGACCTCATCGTCAAGAGCCCGACGCTGCTGGCCGAGGGCATCCGCTTTTTGGAGACGCGCGTCCGCAACCCGCAGGCGTCGCCGCTGGCCGGCCTGCGGATGGCGCTGCTCTCGGGCGCGAGCCTGGTCGCCGGGACGCTGGCCGTCTCGACGGGCGGGCCGTGGTTCTTGTGGGCGCCGCTGTTCGCGCTCGCGGCCGGGTTCGCGCTCAAGCGGTCGTAGAGCGGGCGGGGCCAGCGCCCTCTCTCCCCGCCCGTCACCCGGGACGGCCGGCCCCGGCGGTCGGGGCCCCGGCGGGCGGAGCGGCGAGGCGGTCGAGCGGGCTCCGCACGCCGAGCCCGTTGAGGCCGGCGACGTGCGTGTACACCTGGGTGGTGGCCAGCTTGGCGTGGCCGAGGAGCTCCTGCACGGTGCGGATGTCGGCGCCGTCCTGGAGGAGGTGCGTGGCGAACGAGTGGCGGAGCGTGTGGCACGTCGCCCGCTTGTCGATGCCGGCCTCGCGGGCCGCCCTCGCGACGGCCTTCTGGACGGTGGAGGCCGAGAGGTGGTGCCGGTGCGTCCGCCCGGTCCGGGGGTCGGTGCTGAGCCGGGGGCTGGGGAACACGAACTGCCACCCGAGACGGCGGGCGGCGCCGGGGCTCTTGCGCCCGTACGCCTCGGGGAGACGGGCCTCGCCGTGCCCCTCGTCGAGGTCGCTCCGGTGGAGGGCGCGGACGGCCTGGACCTGCCGCCGGAGCGGCTCGACGAGGACGTCGGGGAGAACGGTCGGGCGGTCCTTGTCCCCCTTCCCCCGGCGGACTGTGAGCTGGCGGTGCTCCAGGTCGACGTCCTTCACGCGGAGACGGAGCGCCCCGCTCACACGAAGGCCGGCGCCGTAGAGCAGCCGAGCGACGAGCCCGGACGCCCCGCCGGTGTGACCGAGCAAGGCGGCCACCTCGGGCCGGGAGAGGACGGCCGGCAGGCGCGGCGGCTTCCGCACGCGGACGAGCCCGGACAACGCGCCGAGCGGACGGTCCAGGACGGCGTCGTAGAGGAACAGGAGGGCCGAGAGGGCCTGCGTCTGGGTGCTCGCGGCGACGTCGTGGTCGTTGGCGAGGTGGCTGAGGAACGCGGTCACGTCGGCCTCGGCGAGCCGGGCGGGGTGGACCCACCGGCCGGCCCGCGCGGCGGCGTGCCGGGTGTAACGCTCGATCCAGCGGAGGTACGTCTGCTCGGTCCGGTAGCTGAGGTGGCGGACGCGGGCGGCCCGGCGGGCGCGGTCGAGGAGGGCGGACATGGGGCGGTCTCCAGGTGGGGTAGGCGTCGGCCATAAGTACGAACGGCGCCTCTTATGCGTAAGGGGCGGGGTGTATACTTCCCCAGCCCGCCCCTTATGCGGACTCGCCGCAGGGGGCTCTCCGCAGAAGTACTGGTTCTACCGCGCTCAGCCATCCCCGAAACGACATGGAATCTGAGACTCAGCCAATCGGGATGGTGGACGAGTGCGTCGAGTCGTATCGGGTGGAGCAGCGCCCCGACGGCGGTGCCAGCATCCGAATCGAGATCGACCCGCGGTTCGCTGCGCTCTGGATGGTTCGGCTCAGTGATCTCACGACTACGATGCGGGAGATCAAGCAGTACGAGCCGGATGACTGGCGGCGTTCATAGGCGGGGCGCGGTAGAACCCACCGCTGCAGGCCGACCCTAGGCGCCAGCGTTCTCGGGTTCGCCGGGCCGTCGCCGCTTCCGTAGCTTCGGGCTACCGCTGCGCCCTCAGCCTAGGGCGGCTGAGCGGTCCACTGTTCTACGGCCTAAGTGACGAATCCAGCGAGTCCAGACTCAACTCAAACTAGTCTTATGAGCACCAGCGCACAATCAGAGTTGGAACCCGAAATGTCAGGGCTAGAAGATCACAGAATAGGGCTACTCCGCAATCTTATCAGTGAGAGCTTTCGGATTAGACGCAATCATAGTCCTGTCTATGTGGATATAGGCTCTAATCTGGAACGGATAAGATCAAAACAGCATCAAGTAATATTTGGAAGGCGGGGATCAGGTAAGTCATGCCTCATGGTCCATTTTTTGGACACTATTGAGTCAGAAGGCCAAAGTAAGTCAGTATACATTTTGATGGATGAGCACAAGAGGTTGAAGTACCCCGATGTCTTAATTCGGCTTGTCATAGATATTTTAGATGGACTGCCTGTCCCCTTTCGCCGTACCAGACGATTTTTCCGTGCGCCCGCAAGGCCCGACAAGCAAATATCTAAATTGCGCAGCCTCTTAGACAGTGCTGATGAGTCGGACGTTGTCCAGAAAGACAGTCGTGAAAGCTCAGATTCCTTGAAGGGCTCGGCTTCCAGATTTGGGGCTACTGGTGAGGCACACACTAGCTCTCGGCACGCTACTGATCGGACGGCCTCATTCCGAGAGAAAAAGCTAGACTATCTAGAACGCCACATCCGAGATTTTAAAGACTCGATCTTGAAATATCAGAGCGATCATCACCATCATTCATACTTAGCGATTGACGATTTCTATCTAGCCAATCCAGATGTACAGCCGGACATAATAGATTACATACATCGATTGGTCAGGGATTCAAGCATGTATTTGAAGCTTGCTACCGTACGGCATCGGACTAGGCTTTCTAGGAATTATCCTCAGACTGTTGGCCTGGAACTGTCTCAGGATGCTGAGTCGATCGATCTAGATAGAACCTTTGAAGATTTTGACTCCACGCGGAAGTTCTTGTCAGAAATGCTTGACTCTCTGGGGCGGCAAGTCGGAATCAACAATGTCTCAGAAGAGGCTTTCAACCCTGAGGCTTTTGAGGCGCTCACGCTCGCCTCAGGCGGAGTGCCGCGTGATTTCCTTACGACATTTAGCTTTGCTGTTGAATCAGCGCTAGCGTCAAGTAACAAGCGGTGGCTAACACCTACTAGTGTTTACAAAGGTGCCAGTCGTCTCGCATGGCAGACAAAACTCAGCCTAATGAGAGAGGATGTGAGCGGAGACGCCGACGGCTTAGAGAGATTGCTGACTGACCTGTTGGATTTCTGTTTGAACGATCATAAAAAAACAGCGTTTCTAGTAAGTCAAAATGAAGCTCAGTCAAATGCTGAGATATTTGAGAGGATTCAGCAGCTAATGGACTTTAAGCTGATACACGTTGTGGAACCAGATACGTCCGCAGCCTCTGGTCGCCAGGGCAGGTACGCAGCCTACACGCTTGATTTCTCTTTTTTTATGGAGCCACGACGGCGCGGTATCGATATCGTCGAATTCTGGAAAATCGACGATCAGAGGCGTCGGAAGGGTATTCGCGAAGCCCCGGTATATCCTCTCATTCGCGCTCAGCAGGTTTTCGAGGATACTAGTTCACCTACCGACCCCAAAGAGGTGCTTGCTGCGTCTGACACTTCACAGCTAGGGCCGTAGAACCCGCCGCTGCAGGCCGACAAAGGGCGCCAGCGTTCTCGCGCTGTCTGGGGTCCGGCGTATCTTGCGCTCCGCCCCGCCGCCCCGCTCGGTGCCCTTTGCGGCTGAGCGTCTATCTGTTCTACGGCGCACGTGCTCGGCTGCGAGCGCACCACGCTGTCCGGTCCTGCTCCGCCCGCGACGCTGTGCCTGGCCGGCTGGCGGAGCGCTCCGGCCGGGTCGTGCCGGCTGAGGCCGCCAGCGCGTCGGGGGTTCCGGCCCGCGTGCTCCACCGTCGCCCGCCCAGCCCCGTCCAGGGGACCGGCCGACCGTCGCCTCCGCGCCCGGTCCTCGTGCTCGCTCGCAGCCCCTCCGGGCGCCCGTCCCGCGCCGGCCGCCCCGAGCGGCGGCCCGCGCCCACTGTGCTTGGGGTGGCGTTCGGTGCTCCGGCCGGGCGGAAGGGGAGAATGCTCGGGCACGGGTGCGGGGGCGCCGTAGAACCCGCCGCTGCAGGCCGACATAGAGGGCACGCCCGCTTGGGCTCGTCCAGGCTTCTGCGTTTCCGTAGCTTCGTTCTACCGCTGCGCCGCCCTCTATGCGGCTGAGCGTCCATCTGTTACACGGCCTCCGGCGTCTCAGCCGTGCGCAGGATGAGGAGCGCATCGGTGGCGGGCCAGCGGCCCGTTCGCGTGTACTCATGGACGTAGTGGAGTGAGCCTTTGTACCGAACGTGCGGCCCCCTGCGGCCCCGGTCCACGATCACCCGCTCCACGGTGTCCACATGACGGTAGCGGCGCTCGTGAAACAGAATGCCCGAGACGTATTCCTCCCCCACGGCGGGGAGGTCTCGGAGGCTGGCAATGGAGGACCGCTCATTGGCAAGGCCGAGATCCTGTACGACGTGTACAGGCAAGCGCCGTGCTCGGGCCGTGTAACCCGCCGCTGCACGGCCGACCCCAAGCGCCAGCGGTGCGGCACGTTCGGGCGTCGGCGTTTTCGTCGCTTCGATCATGGTCTCAGTTGCTTGGGGCGGGTGAGCGGCCCCCTGTTCTACCGCGCTCAGCCATCCCCGAAACGACATGGAATCTGAGACTCAGCCAATCGGGATGGTGGACGAGTGCGTCGAGTCGTATCGGGTGGAGCAGCGCCCCGACGGCGGTGCCAGCATCCGAATCGAGATCGACCCGCGGTTCGCTGCGCTCTGGATGGTTCGGCTCAGTGATCTCACGACTACGATGCGGGAGATCAAGCAGTACGAGCCGGATGACTGGCGGCGTTCATAGGCGGGGCGCGGTAGAACCCACCGCTGCAGGCCGACCCTAGGCGCCAGCGTTCTCGGGTTCGCCGGGCCGTCGCCGCTTCCGTAGCTTCGGGCTACCGCTGCGCCCTCAGCCTAGGGCGGCTGAGCGGTCCACTGTTATACCGCCCCCCACGGCTTTCTCTCGGCAACCAAGATGCTATACACCATCCGAGCCTCGGTAGCCTTCGTAGTCCTTACTGTTGGACTGAGCGCGTGCGGGCAGCAGCGGCCTCCGCTCGCGCCAAACAGCGAGACGACCAGCCATCAGGCGGGCGTGGGATCGCCTGAGCAGGCCGGAGTACGTTCGGCTCCGCTCGCCGAAATGATCGCCCACATCCGGGACAACGACATCAACGTCCACAATGTGACCGTGCTGCGCGGTGGCGACGCCGTTCTCGACGTGGACTTCTACCCGTACTTGGGGGACGTGCCCCACGACGTGGCTTCGGTCACGAAAAGCATCACCTCTACCCTCGTCGGCATCGCGGTTGACGAGGGTTTGATCGAGAGTGTGGACGTACCCGTGCTCTCGTTCTTCCCGGACGTTGACCTCGACAGCCCGAGCGAGAGGCTGGACCGGCTCACGCTCCGGCACCTCCTCACGATGACCTCCGGGTTCTGCTCGGACTTCGCCGGTGGCGAGGCGCAACTCGACGCCATGCGCCAGTCTGATGATGCCGTGCGGTTCATGCTGAACCAGCCGCTCCTCCACGAGCCGGGCGAGCACTTCGCCTACTGCTCCGGGGCCTCGCAACTGCTCTCCGCCGTCGTCACGGAGGCAACAGGGGTGAACGCCGAAGCCTACGCCGAGTCCCGCCTGTTCGGCCCGCTTGGGATCGAGGAGGTCATTTGGCCGACGGACCCGCAGGGCAACAACACCGGGTGGGGCGACCTCTTCATCCGCCCAACCGATCTCGCCAAGATCGGGCAACTCTTCCTTCAACGGGGCGAGTGGGAAGGGGAGCGTCTGGTCTCGGAAGCGTGGGTGGACGAGGCTACGATGCAGCAAGTAGCCGACGGGGAAGAGGGGTACGGTTTCCGGTGGTGGGTCCCGAACTCGCTGCCCGGCCTCTACGAAGGACGCGGGCGGGGCGGCCAGCGGCTGGTCGTCTGGCCGCAGCAAGAGCTGGTCGTCGTCATGATCGGGAGTGGGTTCGATCCAGGCGAGCTTGGCGGGTTCATCGTTGAGGCGCTCACGTCCGAAGGCCCGCTCCCTGCGGACCCCGAGGCAGACGCCCGGCTCCGCGAGCAGATTGCACTTGCGGCATCGCCCCCTCCTCCCGGCCCGACCGCTCCGCTTCCCGCAGCGGCCCGCTCGGTCTCGGGACACCGCTACACGTTCTCTCCGAATGAGGTTGGCCTTGCAGCCTTCCGGTTCGACTTCGACGGTGGCGACGAGGCGACGTTCACGCTCACGCTCGACAGCCCCCGGTCGCAGGAGTTCGGAGACCGCGTTACGACGGTCGGCCTCGACGGCCGCTACCGGATCACGCCGTCGAGCCGGTTTGACCTCCCTGTCGCGGCGCGCGGGTATTGGGAGGACGAACAGACCTTCCGGTTCGACTACGACGAGTTCGCCAACAACCACCTCTACGACATCGCCATTCGGTTCAACGGCGACGAGGCTGTGCTGACGCTAAGCGAAGGCACGGGGCTGTTCGACGTGACTGTGGAGGCAACGCGAGATGAACCATGACCGGGCGCTTTCGCAATGTAGGAGCCGGGGAGATAGGTAACAGTTTAGACCGGGCACATCGGTAACACTTTCGGCTCAAGCTACGGCGGCCTGAAGCTTGAAGTCGCGCTCGTCGAGCCGCGCCAGCAGCACGTCGTAGAAGTAGACCGACCACACCCCGTCGTCTACCTCCTCGAAGGCGATCCACTCGTGCCCGAGCGCTTGGCTGATGAAGAGCTGCTGCCGCTTCCACTTGTAGGTGCCACACTTCGAGACCCACCGTACCTCGAAGTGCGCCGGATACTCCGGCTCCGATAGCGTCTCGGGCAGTGCCCGCTCGGAGCGGCGGTAGTGCGAAGCCGGGGTGTCGCCGCCGAGTGCCTCGTGGGGGCGCTCTTCGTTGAACTCCGCGCGGAAGCCGTCGAAGCGATCCTGTTGCTGCTCCCGATTCCGCTCGGGCGGGCGCGTCGTCTCTGCCTTGAGGTCCCTGTGCATCCGCTCGTGTCGACCATTCTGCTGCGGGCGGCCCGGCTCGATGCGGTGGTGCGTGATGCCCAGTTTGATCCACCACACCGAGAGCCGGGAGAGGCCGCAGAGCGCCTGTGTAGCGAAGGGGACCCCGTTATCGGTGCGGATCGCAGATGGGAGGCCGTAGGTGTGGAAGAGCCGCTCGAACTGCGCCTTCGCCCCGTCCTGCTTGACCGACGGCAGGCCCGTGCAGCCGAGCACGTAGCGCGAGTGCGCGTCGGCCACCGTCAGGGGGTAGCAGTAGAGGCCGTCGAGCGTCTTGAACTCGCCCTTGAAGTCGGCGCTCCAGACCTCGTTCGGAGCGGTGGTAGTCAGCGGCACCGCCCCCGGATGCCGCGCCGTGCGCCGCCGTCGGCGTGGCTCGACCAGACCATGGCGCTTGAGGATGGTCCCGACCGTCGAGGGCATCGGCAGCACGAGGGCGGGGTGACGCGGGGCGAGGTAGTCGAGGAGCTTGCGTGGCCCCCACCGTGGGTGCGCCTCCCGGCAGGCGACGAGGAGAGCCTCCACCTCCGGCGGGGTCTGGTGGGGGCACGTCTTTGGAGTGAACCCGCTTCGGTGGACGGTTTAGGAGTATGAGGCGGCGAGCGCCCCGTGGTGTTTCTGCTCGTGTGCGATCGGAGAGTCGTAGCCGAGCGCGGAATGGCGGCGTCGTGGATTGTACCAGCCCTCAATGAACTGGAAAAGGGCCATCCGAGCCTCAGCCTTCGTCGCCCACCGGCGCCGGTCGATCAGTTCGCATTCGAGCGTCGCGAAGAAGCTCTCGCACATCGCGTTGTCGAAGCAGTCGCCGATGCTGCCGAGCGACGGACGGACGCCGGCCTCGCGGCACCGAGCGCCGAAGGCCAGAGACGTGTATTGGCACCCGTGATCCGAGTGGTGGACGACGCTGTCGGGCTTCCGCTGAGCCACGGCCATGTCGAGGGCCGCCAGCACGAGCTCCGTCCGGAGGTGCCCGGCCATCGCCCAGCCGACGATCCGGCGGCTGAAGACGTCGAGGACCACGGCCAGGTAGAGGAAGCCCGAGCCCGTCGGGACGTACGTGATGTCGGCGACCCAGAGCGCGTCGGGCCGGTCGGCCGTGAACTCGCGCTCGACGAGGTCCGGCCCCTTCGGCGTACCAGCCGTGCGCGTCGTGGTCGTGGGGCCTCGGCGCCGGGTGACGCCGACGATGCCGTGCTGGCGCATGAGCCGCGCGACGCGCTTCTTGCCGACGCGGAAGCCCGCCTCCTTGAGGTCCTCGTGGATGCGGAGCGCGCCGTACGAGCCATCGGAAGCCGCGTGGGAGGCCCGGATGGCCTCGGCGATCTCGACGTCGCGCTCGGCCCGTGCCGACGGTGGGCGGTCGCGCCATGCGTAGTAGCCGCTCCGGGAGACGCGGAGGACGTCGGCCATGACGGCGACGGGGAAGGTGGCTTGGTGCGCCCTCATGAACTCGAAGGCCTCGACGGCACCGAGTCGGTCTCCCGAGCGAACCAAGCCGCGGCTTTTGCGAGGATGTCGCGCTCCTGCTGGAGCCTGCGGTTCTCCTTGCGGAGCCGGTCCAACTCGTCGCGGTCGGCCTCAGCGGCTCGGGCGAGCGGAGACGGGTCGGCCTTCTTGATCCACGCTCGGATCGTGTGCTCGGTCGGCTCGAACTCGCGCGCGAGCTCGGCGACGGAGCGGCCTGCGTGGTGGAGCTCGACGATCTGCTCGCGGAACTCGAGCGGGTAGGCGGGGCGGGTGCGGGGCATAGAACCTCAGGTCTGGGGACAACTGGAAGATTGTCCACCGTACCGGGTTCACTCCACTTCGGGGCGCGGTTCTGATCAGCAAGGCCGTCGAGGCCGCCCTCCTCGAAGCGGCCGAGCCACTTGTAGCCGGTCTTGCGGCTGACGTTGAAGCGAGCGCAGAGCTCGGTCATGGAGTAGAGGCCCTGCTGATGGGCGAGGACGAAGCGGGCGCGTTCGGTCATGGGGCAGGTCTTTATCCAGGGCATAGCGCATCGGGGCTGGTGATGGACTATGCCGGTGAACGGATCTGTTACCCATGTTGCCGGTCAGAAGTGTTACCCATGTACCCGGTCCGTACACAGGGTCGGCATAACCCGCCGCTGCAGGCCGACCGAGGGCGTCAGCGTTCTTGCGCTGGGCGGGGCGGCGGCGCATCTTGCTCTCCGATCGACCATCCCGCCCTCAGCCCTCGGCGGCTGAGCGTCCATCTGTTACACCGCCTTGCGCTCTGCCAAACCGAGCCTCCGTATTTTGGCGGCATGAAGCAGCAGCGCATCTACACCGACACCTCCGTCATCGGCGGATGCTTCGACGCCGAGTTTGCAGCTTGGTCAAACGGGCTGATGCAGGACTTCCGCCTCGGCCTCCTCGTCCCCGTCCTCTCGGTGGTCGTCGCCGCTGAGATCGAACCAGCCCCAGAGCCTGTCCGAGATCAGTATGCAGAACTGGTCCAGCTTGGAGCCGAGGTGCTCGAACTGAATGACGACGTCCGGGACCTCGCCGCTGCGTACAATTCGCGTCGCATCCTGCCACCGAAGTACTCGAACGACGCGCTCCACATCGCGCTGGCGACGGTGACCGGGGTAGACGTTCTCGTAAGCTGGAACTTCCGTCACATCGTACGCTTCGATAAGATCCGGCTGTTCAACGCCGTCAACATCGAGCAGGGCTACAAGCCCGTCCAGATCTATTCGCCTCGGGAGGTAACGAGCTATGGAAAAGAAGACTGATCTCAGGATCGACGCCGTAGCGGAGGTTCGCCGCATCCGCGACGCCCAGCACGAACAGCTCGAAGGCCAACCGTGGGAGGCTAGGGTTGCGTTCTTTCGCCGACGCGCAGCCGAGTTGAACGAGTCGCTAGTCAAAGCCGGAAAGCTCGGTGCCAACAGGTCGGCGGTGTAACCCGCCGCTGCACGCCGACGCAGGGCGTCAGCGTTATCGGCTCGTCCGGGCTTCGGCGTATTCTGTGCCTCGTCCAACCGTGGTGCTGTTTGCCCTGCGCGGGTGAGCGGCCCCCTGTTATACAGATGCTCCCACCGCGAGGCGAACAACGATCAGACGATGCGGACCGGCAGAGCGGGCTCGCCGGATCTAAATGAAGCCGACGCGTATCTTCCACTCAGTTCACCTCTGAACCAAGCCTCCCTGCTTTGAGCCTCAAACCATTTTTGCGCTGGGCTGGCAGCAAAAGAAAGCTTATCCCTAAGCTTGAGCGGTATTGGGACGGCTCGGCCGACAGATACGTTGAGCCCTTTGCTGGTTCAGCGTGCCTGTACTTCCACCTGAACCCGGAAAGAGCTCTGCTGTCAGACATAAACACAGAGTTGGTCTTGGCCTACAAGAGCATAAAGAGTGACTACGAGGCGGTATTCGAGGCGCTCAATCGCTTGCCAACTGGAAAAGACGGTTATTATACTGTCAGGTCCAGCGAGAAGGAGTCGATGTGCGACATCGATGTGGCGGCTAGATTCATATACCTGAACCGATACTGCTTCAACGGACTGTACAGAACAAACAGAAAGGGAATTTTCAACGTTCCTTATGGGGGCGAGAAATCCGGAAGTTTGCCCACGCTGAAGGAGCTTAGTCGGTATAGTGCCTTTCTTTCGAATACAGAGATAGAGAATTGTGACTTTAGAGACATTTTGCATAAAGTTAGAAGCGGCGATTTTGTTTACATGGATCCACCCTTCAGCGTGCGCGCTAGGAGAGTGTTCAATGAATACGATGCTTCAGTATTCAGCGAATCTGATCTAAGCGATCTCAGAAATTGGATGCTCAAGCTAGATGATAATGGCATCAGTTTCGTAGTTAGTTATGCTGAATGCGACGAGGCCTCCTCGTTGGCAGAGGGGTTTTCCTATGACGTAGTGTCTGTCCGCAGGAATATCTCGGGATTTGCCAAAAACCGAAAGATTGTAAACGAGATAATGATTTACAACTAAACAGATAAGACGCTATGAGTTTGTTTTCCTCCAAGAGTCAAAGCAATGAGCCCAGGGAGCTCCAGGTTGAGAGCCCAGTGGTCCCGAGAGGGAGTTTGCTAGAACTCAAGGTCAGCCAGATAAACCCGAGTCGAAATAACCCTCGAAGGCTGTTTGATGCGGAGCCGCTGAAGCAGCTTCGGGAGAGCATCAAGCTCCACGGGGTGCTTGTACCTCTGACTGTCTACAAACTACCAGGGCAGGACAAGTACGCTATCGTAGACGGAGAGAGGAGATTCCGCTGCTGCGAGGACCTTGAGAAGGAAGGTCATTCTGTTCTGGTGCCAGCAAATGTTGTCGAGGCACCTAGCAAAACTGCCTCTCTGATTTATATGTTCAATATCCACAGCTTTCGCGAGCAGTGGGAATTGATGCCAACCGCCCTAGGTCTTCGAGAGGTGATGGACAGCCTCGGGGTGACAGACACGGGTGAACTCAGCGAGATCACTGGACTGAGTACGCCGCAGGTCGAGAGGTGTAAAATTATACTATCTTATGATAAGAAATATCAGATGATGTCTATGGATCCAGACTCTAAGAAGCGGATCCCGTCCAACTTCTGGGTAGAGCTGCACCCTGTGCTTCAGCTAGTCGAGGAGCACAACCAACCTTTGCAGGAGCAGATTGGTACGGATGGCATCATAAACAGACTCGTCGAGAAGTACCGCAACGGAAAAATCAAAAGCGTGATACATTTTCGGCGTGTTAGAGAGGCTTACGAGGTCTCGTTGTCTAACGGCGATGTCGATGTGGTATCTGACAGGCTTAGAGAGTTTGTACTTGACCCGGAGTTGGAAACGCGACGAGCGTTCGATGGATTTATAATCGACAACCGAAAAGTTCAAAAAGCAGTTGATGCCTGCGATTCGTTCATCGACTCGATATCGAAGGCAAAATTGAGTTATGAGATCGATGGTCGAGACGAGGTTATAGCAAAGATGGAGGCAGTGATTAGATACGCGGTGTCTGTAATTGATCAGCTAAAGGGAACTGATCCTTCCGAGTCTGAAGACGACTCTTAACTTGGCTGCTCAAGCGTTTATGTGACCAAAGGGATGGCTCATGTCCAAGGTGTACGCCAGGAAGTTTCCTGGCTATCGGCCGCGCTATGTGGATAGCAAGGTCATTCTTGATTGGGCGATCCAATTTCCAAAGCCAGCAAGGAGTAGGGTGCTCGGTCTTTTGGACCACATCATATACGTATCTGAAGAGGATGCAACCGATTCATTGCGGCAGCTTAATAACCGTATCGTAACCAGCCTGGGGAGAGACGGCGTAGGCATACCTAATATAATTTATATACAGATTGACGATGCGGGCAGTAGTAGTCCAGTGATGCTTAGTATGCTGAAAAACGTTTGCAATCTAGAGCGCTTGGGAGCTCTTTTCAAGGACAGCCGAGACCTAGAAGGCATTGTCGAGTCGACAAGCAGTTTAAGAGAGGGTGCGATTGTGTACGTTGACGACTTTTCGGCGACTGGAGATCAGTTTATGAAAAACAGAAAAAACGTATCCGAGTATATAACCGGCAACTTTTCAGAATTCTTTCTTGCGCCATGTCTTTGCGAAGAGGCTAGAAACAAGATAGAGGGATCAGGTGTGAAGGTCGTTACAAGTCTTGTGCATACCCGTGACGAGCGTCCTCTCCGCCCGGAGTCAGATGTCCTTGACGAAGAAGACAGAAAGGAGCTTTTGGAACTATCAAAGATGTCAGGGGAAAGAAATCCACTTGGCTACGGCGGCGTCGGATCTATGGTAGTGTTCTGGCGAGGTGCCCCAAACAATACCCTACCGTTGATTAGAGGCAACTATCTGCAGGATCGAATCAAAGGAGTGTTTCCACGTGCAGATCACCTGCCCCCGCTCTAGGTATTCATGGTTCATGCTGTAAACAATAGCCCCGCATCTGTATAACCCGCGGCTGCACGCCGACGAAGGGCTCTAGCGTTCCCGCGCTGTCCGACCGTCGGCGTACCCTGCGCTCCGAACCATCATCAGCGGTCTTTGCCCTTCGCGGGTGAGCCGCCAACTGTCATAGCGCGCTACCCTTTCGCTCAATGATCCGAAACCGAAACGTCGTAGCCACCACCACTGCCACGCTCGAAGGGTACGAGACGAAGGCGTACCTCGGCGTGGTCTCTGCCCACGTCGTAGCCGGGACTGGACTGTTCAGCGACGTGTTTGCTTTGTTCTCAGACATCTTCGGCGGGCGCTCCCGTTCGTACCAGAAGCAACTGGCGGCGATCAACGACGAGGCGATCGAGTTGCTGAAATCGAAGGCAGTCGCCCTCGGCGCGAACTGCGTTCTTGGCCTCCGGCTGGACCACGACGAGATTGCTGGGGGTGGTAAGAGTATGTTCATGGTCACGGCGACTGGAACCGCCGCTGTGACCGAACGGTCGAGCGATCCGCAGGCCAGCGTCTCACAGACTACCGCCGCCCTCTCGGCAGACGAGTTGGACGTTCTCTCACGTCGAGACGTCATTGTTCAGTCGGTGCAAAAGGGCAAGTTCCGCCTTGATGAATCGACTTGGGAGTTCATAATCTCTAACCAAGTTTCGGAAGTAGCACCCACCGTTCTGACCGCGGTGGAAAGGTCGCACCGCGAGCCTTATGCCTTCGGCGGCGACTTTCAGGAGCGGGCTACTGCCTACTTCATGAGCCTACCGGATGCTGAAGTGAAGCAACTTCTGCACCCGGTCGTCCGAGACGGTACGGATGAGATGCGAAAGTTTGCCGTTAGCATTCTCTCGGAGTTGAACCTGCTTGATCTAGACGCAGCGGAGGAAATGCTGGTGTCCGACGACTTCGAGGTTCGGAAACACTCGCTCCCGCTGTTGCGGTTACACAAGAGTTTGTACTCGCCTGACGACGCTGAGCGCTTCGACCGGATTCGTGAGCAAGTTGAGACATCGTTTGATGATCGAGGGAAGATAGTTGAGGTAGACCAAGTGTTCTCCTCCAAGACAAAGCAGAAGTGGGAATGCGAGTGCGGGGCGGTTAACGCTATGGAGGACCAGTTCTGCCCGAAGTGCCAGCATGACATTTCTGGATTCAAGCAGAAGGAGATTCGTCCGGACAGCGTCGTTCGACTCTTGGCATGGAAGTCCGCAGCTATCAGGAGGACATTCGATTCCTCATAAATCCGCCGCGCGGTATAAGTACTGGTTACACGGCCTCAAACGCCGCCGTTGTCCGCGAGCATCTGTCGGTAGTCCTCGCTGAGTGGCCGGAGGTCGGGAATCAGGTCCTCAATCTCGTCCACCATGCAAAGCCGGGCGAGGTCGTCCATTGGTTCCTGCTGCAAACGCCAGTGGAGCGAGGCGAGGGCCGCGCCCAGGTCTCTCCGCGTCGGTTGCCGGTTGCTCAGGACCCGGCGGGCGGCTTCGATCTGTGTCGCCACCTCGGGCTGGCGGCGGAGGTCGTCGGCGTCCACGTAGGGCACGCCGCGCGCGTCCCATTTCACATACGGCTCGGGCTGCGGTGCTCGGGGCCGTGTAACCCGCCGCTGCAAGCCGACGAAGGGCGCCAGCGTTTTCAGTCGTTCGAGAAGTCGTCGCATCCGTCGCTTTCGGTGTAGGTTTCGGGCCTCAGCCCTTCGCGGTTGACCGGCCCGCTGTTAGCTCGCGCTCCAACACAACCTATGAACGAGGCCATTTGGATCGAGACCAACGGCGCTCGGCAGTTCGTCTCGCTCCGGGGACGCGGCGCGATGCCGGTCTTGCTCATCCACGGTGGCCCGGGCGCCTCGCTTCTCCCCTCCGCCCGCCAGATCGCGCGGGGGACGCAACTCGAAGCCGACTTCGCCCTGGCCTATTGGGAGCAGCGGGGGACCGGCCGTTCGCGGGGCGAACTCAACGAGAGCGACCTCTCGCTTGACACCGTGCTCTCCGACGCCGTCGCAGTCGCCGAGCACCTCGCTGAGCGGTTCGGACGCGCGCCGCTCATCGTCGGCCACTCGTGGGGGACCGTCGTCGGCGTGCTCCTCGCTCGGGACCGGCCCGACCTCGCCGCCGCCTACGTCGGCGCGGCACAAGTCGTGAACGTCCGGGACCAAGAGGCGATGTCAACGGCGTGGGCTCGGGACTAAGCCACGCGACGCGGTAACCGGGCCGCGCTCCGAGTGCTGGACCGGCTCGGTCCCCCTCCCCACACGGCGGTCGGGATGCTCCGCCAGCGGGCCGTGCTCGCGCGCTTCGGCGGCATCCGGCACGGATACGGGCACCGTGCGCTCGTCGCCTCCGGCCTCCGCGACTACCTCACGACGCCGGAGTACACGGCTCGGGACCTCTGGCGACAGGCCCGGGACCCCGCGTTCTCGCTCCGCGCGCTCATGCCCGACAAGCTGACGGTGGACCTCATGGCGCTCGCTCCGAGCCTCTCCGTTCCGGCGTGGTTCATCGCTGGGGTCCACGACCAGATCACCCCGAACTCCCTCGTCGAGAAGTACGTCGGCGCGCTGGACGCTCCGGCAGGTAAGCACCTCGTACCGTTCGAGCACTCGGCCCACTACTCTTTCCTGGCAGAGCCGCGGCGTTTTGAGGGCGTGATCCGTGACGCCGTAGCCAGCGCGCGCTAACTCGCCGCTCCAGGCCGACGTGAAGCGCCAGCGTTCTCGGCCGTCCGTAGCTTCGGCGTCTCCGTCGCTTCGATCAGACGCCGTGCCTTTAGCTTCACGCGGCTGAGCGTCCATCTGTTCTACTGCCCTGAGAACACAGCGGCCGTTCGGTACGTTGCTTTCCTTCGTCCCGCAGTCCAGAGCCAGCCATGAGCGTCCAAGAACTCGAAGCCGCCGTCACGCAATTGGAGCCGAGCGAACTCGCTCGGTTCGCGAAGTGGTTCGAGGACTACCAGGCCGACGAGTGGGACCGCCAGTTCGAGGCCGACGTCGCCGCTGGCCGTCTCGATGCACTCGGCCGGCGGGCCGACGAGGACTTCGAGGCGGGGCGGGCGACGGCCCTTTGAACCACTTCGCCACGCCGTCTTTCTGGTCGGCCTACCGCGCGCTACCGGGCGAGGTCCAGAGCGTTGCCGATAAGAACTTCGACCTCTTGAAGAACAACCCTCGCCACCCGTCGCTGAGGTTGAAGAAGGTCGGCGCGTTCTGGTCGGCTCGCGTCGGCAGGAACCACCGTGCGGTCGCGCGTGACCGAAGCGAAGGGCTGGTCTGGTTCTGGATCGGACCGCACGCCCAGTACGACCGCCTGATCGGGTGAGCGCAGCGCCGGGACAGTAGAACCCACCGCTGCAGGCCGACGAAGGGCGTCAGCGTTCTTGCGTTGGGTGGGACGGCGGCGCATCTTGCGCTCTGATCCACCGCCCCGCCCTCAGCCCTCGGCGGCTGAGCGTCCATCTGTTCTACCGCGCGGTGCTCGACTCGAACTCGCTCACGGTCGAGGCTACCCGAACTGCCACAACCCTTCGCACCTGAGGTGACGGAAGCGCTGCCCCACTCCACCGAGTTGCCCTTCCGCAGGCGCTACGAAGTGCTGGTCGTCGCGAGCTTTCTGCTCGCGACAGCCCAAGGCGCGCTCCAACTCGCGCCGTCACTCGAAGTCAATGGGGCGGCCATCGCGCTGACGAAGCTCTTCGTCTCTCCGGTGCTGTCGCTAGTGATCGTCCTCCTGGTGTCGAGGCTGCGCAGCCGCGTCGCGGGGATCATCTTCCTCGTGTCACTAACCTTGGCGCTGGGGCTGGCGGTGCTAGACATCATCGAGGGCTACGCGGCCAACCTGCCCTTCGTCGTCGGCGCCGGGAGTATCGTCCTCGACTGCTTCGCCGCGTGGATCGTGCTCGGCTGGTTCCGGCACGGGCGACTCGGGCCGCAGCCGCGAGCGGCATAGCCTACGGCCGCTGTTGGAGTCGGCCGCCAGCGCGGCGTTCCTGACTGATCAGTCGCACTCCGATCTATCGTGCTCGCGGGTGGGGCGCGGTAGAACCCGCCGCTGCAGGCCGATCGCTATGACGATGTCAAGCCTCGGGGCTGCTAAATCGTAGGCCGCGTGCTCACGTGCCCGCCCTCGTACGGCTCCCCGTCCCGGAGCACCGCCGCCGCGACGCGCAGCAGCTTGTTCGACACGTTGTTGAGCACGAGCCGACCGCTCTTCCCCTCGGCCGTCTTCCGCCGGGAGTACGCCGGGTGCGGCGACCCGTCGATGGACACGGGCCGCATCGAGGCCAAGTAGAGCGGCTTCCGGATCGCCGACGGCCCGTCCCCCCGGCTCCGCGGCTTCCGCCGCACGCTCGACCCGCTCTCGAAGTCGAGCGGGCAGATCCCGAGCCACGCCGACGCCTGCTCCGGGCGGAGCGGTCGCGAGAACCCGCCCGTCGCCACGCAGAGGTGGGACGCGAGCAGGTGGCCCACGCCCGGCACGCTCACCAAGAGCGCCACGGCCGGGCCGATCGTCGGGTGCGAGGACACGAGCCGCTTGACCTCCCGGTCGATCTCGATGATCCGCGCCTTGAGGTAGTCGACCGCGTCGTCGGCGATCCGGATAGCCAGCGGTGTCTGGACCGCCTTCCGCGCCAGCATCCGCCGCGCATTGAGCTTCGCCGTCCGCTCCCGCGTGAGTTGCTCGCGCGTGGTCAGGAGCGTCTGGACCTGCTCGACGACGGCGTCGGCGGGCGCCCACGGCCGGAGCTCGTCGAGGAACCGGGCGGCGTAGTCGGCGATCCGGGCCGCGTCGAGCGCGTCGGTCTTGGCCCCGGCGACGGGCATGGCCCGGCGGACCCTCGCCGCGTCCTCCACGACGACGCGGAAGCCGCGGTCGTGGAGCCAGTAGCACAGCGCCTCGCCGTAGACGCCGGTCGACTCCAAGCACACCCGCGCCTGATCGGGCGCCACGGCGTGCTCAGCGAGCCACGCCGCGAGGGCGGCGAACCCGTCGGGGTCGTTGGCAACGGCGAGCGGCTTGGCGGCCGTCTGGCCGGGTCCGCGGGTGAGGGCGACGGCGAGCGTCTCGGAGGCGACGTCGATGCCGACGTAGAACTGAGGGGTGTCCATCTCTCTGGGGGCCGTCCGAGCCCGGGTCCGAGAGTGACCGCGTCCATTACGGCAGGCGTCACGTCGAGCGTGAGCTGCGCATCGCTATCTGGTCTTGCTCGGGCCGGCGCCGGGCCTGGATCGGCCTCTGGGCTCGCTCGGGAGAGCGGCTCCGACAAAGGGCGTAGGCTTGGTCGACGCCGGGGCTCGGGGTACCCTGAAAGTCTAATGGACGAAGGGCGCCAGCGTTTTCGGGTTCGCCGAGGCCTCAGCGTCCCCGTAGCTTCGGCCCACCATCAGCGCCTCAGCCCCTCGCGGCTGAGCGGTTCACTGTTACACCGCCTCGCGCTGTGCCGCATCGGGCCGCCGTAGATTCTCGGCATGAAGCTCCAGCGCGTCTACACCGACACCTCCGTCATCGGCGGCTGCTTCGACGCCGAGTTCGCCAAGTGGTCGAACGCGCTCGTCCGTGACTACCAGTTCGAACGGCTCCGCCTCGTGCTCTCCGACGTAGTAGCGCTCGAAGTGGTCGGAGCGCCGGAGCAGGGGCGGGAGAAGTACGCCGAACTCCTGGCGTACCGGCCCGAGGTGCTCACGACCTCACCGGAAGCGATCGAGTTGGCTGCCCGTTACCAAGCGCGCGGTATCCTGACGCCGAAGTACGCCACCGACGGCCTCCACATCGCGCTGGCGACCGTAGCCGGGGTGGACGTACTGGTGAGCTGGAACTTTCGCCACATCGTCCACTTCGACAAGATCCGCCTGTTCAACGCGGTGAACCTCGAAGCAGGCTACAAACCGATCAGCATCCACTCGCCGCGCGAAGTGACGACCGACCCAGAGACCGATGAAGACTCCTGAGCAACCGCCGATCAAGGCCGTTGAGCTTGTCCGGCGCATCCGGGACGGCCACGCCGAGCGACTGGCGGGGAAGACGTTGGAGGAGCGGCTGGCGTTCTACCACGAGGAAGGCGGCAAAGCGCAAGCGGAGTTGGAGCGCCTGTCGCGGCAGAGACGGGACGCTCGGCAAACGGCGGTGTAACCCGCCGCTGCAGGCCGACACGGGGCGCCAGCGTTTCCGGCTCGTCCGGGCGCTGGCGCTTCCGTAGCTTCGTGGACACATCCTGCCGTCTGCCCCGTGCGGCTGAGCGTCTTACTGTTATGCGAATTCGCTCCACCAGTCGGCGCGGACTTACCGCATCACCGTGACCACGTCCGGCACCAGGAACGCCTCGGGGTACTCGCGGCGGACGAGCGCCAGCGCGGCCTCGGCCTCCTCGCGCGTCGCGAAGCCCCCCATCCGGACGCGGTAGTAGGGCTGGAGGTAGACCACCATCGCCTCCATCGACCCCGACCCGCCGGACCGCTGCCACCACCGGGCCGCCTCCCCGCGGACGCGCTCGGCGGCGTCGCGGCTGGCGCTCGAGAAGATCTGGACCCGGAACCCCTCGACCTGCTGAGCGACGGGCTCCTGCGGCGGCGGCGCGGGCGCCCCGCCCTGGTCCGGCACCCGGACGCGGCCGGCCATCACGTCCGCCGGCACGTCGTGGACGATGGTCGTCGAGGCGGGCGGCTCGGCGTCCAGGCCCGAGGGGTCGAACGTCTCGTAGGCCGGATAGGTGGCCTCGGGCGTCTCGGGAACGTCGGGGCCGGGGTCGGGCGCGGCCGGGCCCAGGCCGGAGCACGCCGAGAGCGAGAGGGCCGCGACGACCGCGACGAGGGACGAGAACCGCATGGCGCTAGTAGGAGGCGTCGGAGGTGAGCCCCTTCAAAATAGCGACGCCCGCGCTCGCGCCAAGGCGGGTGGCCCCGGCCTCGACCATCGCGTAGGCGTCCTCCGCCGAGCGGACCCCGCCCGACGCCTTGACGCCCATCGACTCGCCCACTACGCGCCGCATGAGGGCTACGTCTTGGGGGCTCGCGCCCGACGACGCGAACCCGGTCGAGGTCTTGACGAAGTCGGCCCGGGCGTTCTGGGCGAGCACGCAGGCGATCACCTTCTCCTCGTCCGTCAGCAGCGCCGTCTCCAGGATCACCTTGACCGTCCGCCCCTGCGCCGCTTGGACGACGGCCCGGATGTCGGCCTCGACGTCGGCGTAGCGCTCGCTCTTCAACAGCGCGATGGCCAAGACCATGTCGATCTCGTCGGCCCCGTCGGCGACGGCCTGCTCGGTCTCGAACGCCTTGACGGCCGTCCGATTCGCCCCGTGCGGGAAGCCGACGACGGTGCAGACCAGCGACGTGGCCCCGGCCAGCTCGGTCGCGGCGGTCGGCACCCAGACGGGGCTGACGCAGACCGACGCGAAGCAAAACTCCCGCGCTTCGGCGCACAGCTCGCGGATCTGGGCCTCGGTCGTGTCCGGCTTCAGGACGGTGTGGTCGATGAGCCGGGCCAGCGGGGGCGCAAGCGCGCAGGCGTCGGCCGGGCCGGTCGCGTCGGCGCGCAAGCCGAACCGGGCGGCGCCGGCCCCGATCATCCGTTCGAGCGCCGTCGAGAGGTCGGCCGGGCGGTCGGCGCCGTCGCCGGACGGGCGCGAGGTCAGGCGCTCGGCGAGCGCGGCCTTCTGCTGGTCGGTCATGGCTTCGCGGTACGTGGTACAGGGTACGAGGTACGGGAGGCCGGTACCCTGTACCACGTACCCCGTACCCTCGCGCAGCGAGATCAGGCCGTCATCTCCTCGACTTCCTCGTCCAGGTTGTAGCGCTTGCGCTTTTCCCACAGCGTCTTTTTCGAAATGCCCAAGAGCTTGGCCACGTCGGCGTAGGACGAGTTCCGGTTGTTGGCGAGGGTGTGCTTGATGTACTCGTATTCGAGCTCTTCGAGCGAGGCGCTGGCGCGGAACCGGAACGTGTCGGCGTCGGACGCCGCGCCGTCGAACAGGTCGGTCTGGAGCAGGACCAGGTCGCTCGCGTCGAGCGTCGGCGTCTTGGCGAAGATCAGGGCCCGCTCCAGGACGTTGCGGAGCTCGCGGACGTTGCCGGGCCACGAGTGGCCGACGAGCTTCTCCCGAGCGGCCTCGGTGAACCCGTCGAACGGCTTCCCGAACTCGTCGGCGAACCCGGCGGCCACCTTCTCGGCGATGGCGAGCGCGTCGGTCCCCATCCGGCGGAGCGGCGGGAGCTCGAGTGAGACCACGTTGATCCGGAACAGCAGGTCCTTGCGGAACTCCTTCTCGGCCACCTTCTCTTGCAGGTTCGCGTTCGTCGCGCAGACGATCCGCGTGGTCACCTTGATCTCGTCGGTCCCGCCGAGTCGCCGGAAGTGGCGGCTCTCCAAAAACGACAGGAGCTTCGACTGGAGCCCGAGCGACATCGAGTCGATCTCGTCCAAAAACAGCGTCCCACCGTCGGCCACTTCGAGCAGGCCGGGCTTGGCCGCGCGGGCGTCGGTGAACGCGCCCTTCTCGTAGCCGAACAGCTCGGACTCCAAGAGGTTGTCCGGCAGCGCGGCGCAGTTGATCTCCATGAACCGGCCGGCCGCCCATTTCGAGGCGTAGTGGAGCGTCTGGGCGACCAGGTTCTTGCCCGTCCCGGTCTCGCCGCGGACGAGCACGGTCGTGTTGGGGATGTCCTTGAGCGTCTCGATCGTGTCGCGGACCTCCTGGACCTCGGCGCTCGTCCCGATGATGCGCCCGACCGAGTGCTGCTTTTTCCGCGTCTGCTTGATCTCCTGGAGCTCCTTCTTGTCGCCGTACAGGTCGAGCGCCTTGGCGAGCAGCGCCCGCATCTCCTCCAGGTTGACCGGCTTCTGGAGGTAGTGGAACGCGCCCAGCCGCATGGCCTCGACGGCCGTCTGGACCGACGAGTGGGCCGTCATGACGATGACGGGGATCGTCAGGCCGCGCTCGCGCAAGGCCTCGATGAGCTCCATCCCCGAGATGTCGGGCATCATCAAGTCGGTCAGGACCAGGTCCGGGGCCTGCCCGTCGTCGATGGCCTCCAGGAGCGGCTCGGCCGAGGTGAACCCGGTCGAGGCGTAGCCGTCGCGGGAGAGGACCTTGGCGAACAGCTCGCCGATCTTGGGGTCGTCGTCGACGACGTAAATGCGCTGCTGGCTCATGTCCGGGAGAAAGCGAGGAGGCCAGGTGAGGGGCGTCCATGGTACGAAACGTAACGGGTGCGCGCCTCCCAATCCGCGCCTCCGCGCGGGGCGAGCGTCCGCGTAGGCGCTCCCCCGTTTGTTGGCCGGTCGCGAGCTTCCAGGCCGACACGCTGTCTCCCTCGCACGGACTGTCGTTTTGTTTAGGAGTCTGACTTGTTCCGCAGAACGTAGCAGCCCCACCTCTCACGAGGGGACCGTCCGAGCGCCCGCTGAGCGGAGCGATGGGCGCCCGGACGGGGGGAGCAGGGAGCGCCGAGCCGCCGGCCTCTCTTCGGATCAAGCCGGGGTCGCCAGGCCCGGGGCCACCACCCGGAGCGCGGCGGGCCGGACCTCGACCCGGACCTCGGCCGCGTCGTACGCCAGCACCTCCCCGTCGGCCTGGAGCCCGACGCCGCCGCCGGCCTGGACGGCGAGCACCAACGTCGTGGCCCGGCCCATCGTCACCTCGGGCTCGGTCACGTGGCCCCCGTCGAACGTCCGGGGGAGCAGCCGGAGCGCCCGGCCCGGCCGGACGTGGCGGACGAGGCACACGTCGAGCACGCCGTCGTCCAAGACGGCGTCCGGCGTCATCCGAAACCCGCCACCAATCGACGGGCCGTTGCCAACCTCGCACAGGAACAGCGAGCCGTCGTGCGCCAACCCGGACCCGCCCGAGGTCGTGACGCGGACGCGGAGCGACGGCCGGCGCCACGCCCACAGCGTCCGGACGACGGCGACGAGGTAGGCCGCCCGGCCCCCGATCCACTTGGTCTCGGACGCCAGCGCCGCCGCGTGGGCGTCGAACCCGATCCCCAGGGCGTTGGCGAACCGCCGCTCGTGCGTTCCCCCCGCCGTGTCGGTCCAACAGACGTGCCCGACGTCGGCCCGGTGCCGCGCGCCGGTGAGCTGGCGGCAGGCCGTGGCGAGGTCGGGCGACATGCCGAGGGCGCCGACGTAGTCGTTGCCGGTCCCGAGCGGGAGCACGGCCAGCGTCCCGTCCGTCCCGCACAGCCCGTTGACGGCTTCGTGGACGGTCCCGTCGCCGCCGGCCACCACGACGAGTCCGCCAGCCTCCCCGTAGCACCGCGCGAGTCGCTCGGCGTCGCCGGGGCCCGTCGTCTCGACGACCTCGGCCTCGACGCCGGCCTCGGCGAGATGGGACGCGAGCACGCTGCGGAGCCGAGCGTTGCGGCCCCCGCGCGCGGCGGGGTTGAGGAGGACGTGAGCCGTCATGCCCGGGTAACTTACCCGCCGCCTCCCGACCGCCATGCCCCGCTGTCTCGTCCTGCTCGTCGGCGCCCTCGCGTGGGCCGGGTGCGCGGCCGACGCGCCGTCGCCGGTCCGCGACGACCTGGGGCGGGCGGTCGCGCTCGACGGCACGGCGACGGTCCTGGGGCTCGCGCCGAACCTGACGGAGCTGGTGGCGACCGCGGCGGGCACGGACCGGCTGGCCGGCGTCGGTGTGAGCGACGACTTCCCACCCGGCATCGATGGGTTGCCGCGCGTCCAGATGCTGCCGCTCGACACCGAGGCCGTCGTCGCGCTCGACCCCGACCTCGCCTTTGGCTCCGACGACGTCAACACGGCCGACGCCGCCGACGCCCTGGGCGCGCTCGGCGTCCCGACCTACCTGTTCCGCTTCGACGAGGTCGCCGACGTCCCGCGCGCGCTCCGCACGCTCGACACGCTGCTGGCCTCGACCGGCGGCGCACGCGCCGCGGCCGACTTCGAGCGCCGCGTGGCCGCCGTCCAGTCGGCCGTCCAGCCGTTCTCGCCGCCCCGTGTGTTGCTCCTCGTGGGCGACGAGACGTTGTACGCCTTCGGCCGCGACTCGTACGCCAGCGAGCTGGTCCGGCTGGCCGGCGGAGACAACCTGACGGACGTGTACGATGGCGCGGCGGCCCAGCCCAGCGACGAGGTCGTGCTCGAGATGGCGCCCGAGGTCATCGTCGTCCTGGCCGGGCCCGACTACGACCCGGCCCGGCTGCTCGAGCGGCACCCGACGTTCTTCTCGCTCCCGGCCGTCCAGAACGGCCGCGTCTACGGGCTCGACCCCGACCTGGTGAGCCGCCCCGGCCCCCGGCTGGTCGAGGGGCTGGAGCGGCTGGCGCGGCTCCTCCACCCCGAGGCGTTCGCCGCGGGCGCGGCCTAGTTGTCGGGGCCATCGCCGATGGAGCCAACGACGTCCCCTCTCCCCCCGGGAGAGGGTCAGGGTGAGGGGCCGGGAAGACGACTCGGCTCGACGACGCCGTCTGCACGTCCCTCACGGGTGGGACGGCCCGCTCTGCTCGCGCTCGGGCTGGCGCTGGCGACCGGGCTCGCCGTCGCCGCGAGCCTGGCCTGGGGCAGCGCCGACCTCGGGCCGGCCCGCGTCTGGGCTGCCTTGCTCGGAGAAGGCTCGGCGACGGACCAGACCATCGTGTGGTCGCTGCGCGTGCCGCGCGTCGTGCTGGCGCTGGCCGTCGGCGGGGGGCTGGCGGTCGTGGGCGTGGCGATGCAGGCGCTGGTGCGGAACCCCCTCGCCGAGCCGTACCTCCTGGGCGCGTCGTCGGGCGCGAGCGCCGGGGCGGCCCTGTTCTACCTCGGCTTCCTGCCGGCCGTGGTCTCCCGCACGGTCTCGATGCCGGTCGCGGCCACGGCCGGCGCCTGGCTCGCCGTCGCCGCCGTGTTCGCCGCCGCGAGGCGCGGCCCGACGCTGTCGACGACGCGGCTGCTGCTGGCCGGCGTCGCGATGTCGGCCCTGCTCGGGTCGTTGACAGCGTTCGTGACCTACGCCAGCCCGGAGCCCGACAAGCTGCGGGCGGTCCTGTTTTGGCTGCTCGGGTCGCTGTCGCGGGCCCGGTGGGAGACGGCGCTGCTGCCGCTGGCCGTGTCGCTGGCGTCCCTCGCCGCGCTGTGGGCGCTGGCCCGCCCGCTCGATTTGTTGTCGACGGGCGAGGAGCCGGCGGCGGCGCTGGGCGTGCCGGTCGAGGCGCTGAAGCGGGCGCTCGTCGCGCTGGCGGCCGTGGCGACCGGCGTGCTGGTGGCGTCGGCCGGGGTGATCGGGTTCGTCGGGCTGATCGTGCCCCACGCGGTCCGCCTGGTGGCGGGGGCGACGCACCGACGGCTGGTGCCGTTGGCGTTCGTCGGCGGCGCGCTGTTCCTCTTGCTGGCCGACCTCGCCGCGCGGACGGTGCTGCCCGGCCAGGAGGTCCCGGTCGGCGTGCTGACGGCGATCTGCGGGGTCCCGTTTTTCCTGGCGCTGCTCCGGCGGTTCGGCTCGGGGCTGGCGTAGCGGGGTTCGGGGTTCGGGGTTCGGGGTTCGGGGTTCGGGGTTCGGCCAGGACGGCTCCGCGAGAGCTCCGGCGGCCGAGAGCCACGGGGCCACAAGTCCTCTCCGTGACCGACGCCACCTCGACCTCGCTCGCGGCCGAACCCTGAACCGAGAACCCTGAACCACCTTCGGAACCCCCCGTGGCCACCGGGGTCCCCGGGCCATGCCGCTCGCCACGCACGCCGCGCTCCGCTACGTCACGCCGCTCCGCGAGGGCGGGTCGCTGCCCGCGCTCGTCGAGACCGACGGAGGGCTGTTCGTCGTCAAGTTCCGGGGGGCCGGGCAGGGCGCCCGCGCGCTCGTCGCCGAGCTGATCGTCGGCGGGCTGGCCCGGCGGCTGGGTTTGCCGCTGCCCGAGGTCGCCGTCGTGGACCTCTCGCCCGACTTCGGACGGGCCGAGCCGGACCCCGAGATCCAGGACATCCTGCGCGGGAGCGCCGGGCCGAACGTGGGCCTGGGGTTCGTGCCGGGCGCGTTCGCCTACGAGCCCAGCGCCCACGCCGACCTGGTCGACCCCGACCTCGCCGCCGACGTCGTCTGGCTCGACGCGCTCACGACCAACATCGACCGGACGGCCCGGAACCCGAACCTGTTGGTCGCCCGGTCCGAGTCGGACACAGGGAAAGGGCCCCGGTTGTGGCTTATCGACCACGGCGCGGCCCTCTACTTCCACCACAACTGGGCCGCCGTCGACGCCGACCGCGCCCGGGCCCCGTTCGCGCCGATCCGCGACCACGTGCTGCTGCCGGTCGCCGGGCCCGTCGAGGCCGCCGACGCCCGGCTCGCCCCGCGCCTGGACGACGCGGCCGTCGCCGCCGTCCTCGCCGACGTCCCGGACGCGCTGCTGATGGACGCGCCCGACGGCCGCCAACCGCCGTTCGACTCCGCCGACGCGACTCGCGAGGCGTACGCCGACTTTTTCCGCCAGCGCCTCGGCGGGCCTCGGCGGTGGGCCGAGGACGCCGCCCGCGCCCAGGCCGAGCGGCCCGACGCCTCGCCCCTCGCCTACCGGCGCTGACCGGCCCGTCCCTTCCTCCCCCCTCCCCGCGTGCCCGCCTTCGACTACGCCCTGGTGCGCGCCGTCTGGGTGCCGACCGGCGACGCCGTGACGGTCGGCGTGGTCGTGCAGTGCCGGCAGGCCCGGTTCCTCGACGCCCGCCTCACCGACGGCGCCGACGCCGCCCGACGGCTCGGTGTCGACGCCGACCTGCTCGCGCGGGCGCTCGAGGCCGTCCGCCGGGTCGTCGCCGGGGGGCCGGAGGCGGGGCCCGTCGGGCGTCTGCCGGCCTCGGAACGGTTCCACTTTTTGACCGCGACTCGCTCGACGGCGTTGCAGCCGTCGCCCGTCCGCACCGGCGTCACCGACGACCCCGAGGCCGCGCTCGACCGGATCGCCGGGGACGTGCTCGGGCCGGTTCCGCCAGGAGATCGCACGCCGTCTGGAACCCGACGGCCCGGGTCCGGTGTCTAGCCGCCGCCTCCCCTCCCCCCTGTCCGTGTTCGACGACGACGCCTTCGACGACTCCCCCGCCGACCTCGACCCCGAGGTGGTCGCCGCCCTCGACGGCGCCGCCGCCGAGGCGTTCGCGACCCGGAAGGCGCGGCTGGCCCGCGTCCTCGTCGAAGGCGAGACGGGCGTCCAGTACGAGCCGCTGGCACTCTTCGCCGAGCCCCTGTTCTCGCTCTACGAGCTCGACGCCGCCGACGCCTTCCGCCTGCGGTCCGAGCCCGACGCCGTCGCCGACGACACGGTCGCGCTGCTCGAAACGGCCCGCGTCCTGTGGGCCTTCTTCTCGCTCCCGCCCTCGGACCGGGCCCACCGCCGCTCGGCGCTCGCGGCCCAGCTCGTCGGCGAGGACCCGAGCGAGGAGGACTGGATGGGGCTCGACGGGCTCTTGGAGACGGTCGAGATCCACTGGCAGGCCATGCTCCCCGAGGAGATCGAGATGGCCCAGGACACCGGCCACCCGGTCCTGGCCTTCGACGACCTCCTCCACCACCCGGCGTTCCGCGTCGGGCCCGAGGAGGAGGACGCCTCGCACGCCGGGTTCGGGCCCGACGCCCTGTCGGAGACCGAGGCCCGTGCCCGGTTCGCCCAGCCGCTCCTGGAGTCGCCCGAGGTGATGACGGACCCCGACGCCTTCGAGGCCGCCCTCGCCCTCGCCGACGACTACTGGGACCTCGCCCGCGCCGGCGGCGACCCCGACGCCTTCGCCCGGGGCCACCCCGCCGGCGACCGCGAGCGGGTGGCCGACGAGGCCCGGCGGATGGTGGCCCGGTTCCGCGAGCTGTTCCCCGAGCACGCGGCGTAGCGCGGCGAACCCGTCGGCGACGGCGGGGGTCCCGCTTGCGACGGCGTGCCCTCCGAGCCTAGTGCCGTGACACGTTGGTCGAGAGCGGGCCCCCTGGTCGTCCGCCCCTCGCTCCGCTCAGCGGGCGGACGACCTGTCCCCCTTGGAGGGCAGGGTCGCTAAGTTCTCGGGCGCGAGTCATATTCCTACATAAAACAATAGTCATCCCCGCGAAGGCGGGGATCCATACGGGGCCGCTCGCCGAACACAATGGCCGCATGGATTCCCGCGTGCGCGGGAATGACGACTGTGATTTGGTTGCTATCGACAGAACTTAGCAGCCCTGCCCTTGGAGGGGGACAGCTCCTGCGGAGCGAAGCGGTGGCAGCCGGACCGGAGGGCGGAGCGGTCTCGCGTTGCCTGACCGGCGGCGTATCCTGCGCTCGGATCCACTCGGCAGCCGCCGGCGACGGAGCCCGCCTGCGCTTGGAATGTCGACGCCCACGCCGGCTCTCCCTCCCTACCGACAATGCCCCGCCTGGTCCTGCTGATCGTCTTCCTCGCCGGGTGCCAGTCGTCCCGAGTCGCGCCCGAGGACGCCCCGGCCACCTTGCGCGTGGTGAGCGCGAACGTCCGCCTCGACGTCGCCTCCGACGGCGACGACGCCTGGCCGCTCCGCCGCGACGCCGTGGCCCGCGTCCTCGCCGACGCCGACCTGGTGGGCGTCCAGGAGGCGACGCCGACCATCCTGGCCGACCTCGACGCCCGGCTCCCCGGCTTCGCCCGGATCGGGGTCGGCCGCGACGCCGACGGCGGCGGCGAGGCCAGCGCGATCTACTACCGGACCGACCGGCTCGTGCTCGCCGACGACGGGACGTTCTGGCTGTCCGAGACGCCCGACGTGCCGGGGAGCCAGTCGTGGGACGCCGCGCTGCCCCGGATCGCGACGTGGGGACGGTTCCGCGACCGCGCGACCGGCGCCGAGCTCGTCCACCTCAACACCCACTTCGACCACGTCGGCGAGGAAGCCCGGCGCCAGGCGGCCCGGCTCATCGCCGCCCGACTCCCGGGCCTGGCCGACGGCGGCGCGGCCGTCGTCACGGGCGACCTCAACGCGACGCCCGACTCGGAGCCGGTCACGACCCTCGTCGACGGGCTCGGGCTCGACGACGCCCGGCTCGCGTCGGCCACGCCCGCGGAGGGCCCCGCGCGGACGTGGAACGGGTTCGGCCAGGCGACCGACGACCGGCGGATCGACTACGTGTTCGTCCTCTCCCCCGCCCGCGTCCTCGCCTTCCGGACCATCGACGCCACCATCGGCGACGTGATGGGGACGGACAACGGCCGCGAGCTCTCGGACCACTACTTCGTCGAGGCCACGGTCGCCCCGGAGTAGGCGACTGGGGTTCGGGGTGGAGCCGGGGCGAGCGCACACCCCTCCGCGGCCCCCCGTCCGGGCGCCCATCGCTCGGCTCAGCGGGCGCTCAGACGGTCCCCCTTGAAGGGCAAGGCTGCTACGTCCTGTCGATAGCAACCAACGGACAGTCGTCATTCCCGAGCACGCGGGAATCCATGCGCCCCTCGTGTCCGGCGGGCGGCACCGTCGGGCGGCACCGTACAGGTCCCCGCCTTCGCGGGGATGACTGCCGTTTTGTGTAGGAATACGACTCGCGCCTGATACGGAGTCGGAGAGTTCGCTGTGCATGGGTGCCCCTCCCGATTCCCCCTCACCCTGTCCCTCTCCCTCGGGGAGAGGGGACCTCGTAGGAGAAGTGCATGGCTTTCTCCGCGATCCCGTATGAGAACGTAGCAGCCCTACCCTCGGAGGGGGACAGCTTCCCGACCTGGGAGCGGAGCAGGGGGCCTTTCAGGCGACACCGAGGTCGCAGTCTAGCGTGCGGTTGCCCGCGGTTGCCCTGGGAGGTTGGACGGGGAAGAGAGGAAAGATCCGCGAGCCCCCCTCCGCCCCCGGCTGCGGCGCTACAGCGCGCCGCGGAGCTTCTCGGCGGTGACCACACGGCCGATGGCGAGCGCGAACGCGGCCTCGCGCATCGTCGAGCCCAGCGCCTCCTGCTTCTCGGCCACGTCGCGGTAGGCCTTGAGGAGGATCCGCTCGAGCCGGTCGTTGACGTCGGCCTCGCTCCAGCGGTACTGCTGGAAGTTCTGGCTCCACTCGAAGTAGCTCACGATGACGCCGCCCGCGTTCGCCAGGATGTCGGGCACGACGATCACGCCGCGGTCGTTGAGCGCGGCGTCGGCCCGGGGCGTCACGGGGAGGTTGGCGCCCTCGACGACCAAGCGGGCCTGGACCGAGTCCACGTTGTCCGAGTGGATGGCGGCCTCGATGGCGGCCGGGACCAGCACGTCGCAGTCGACGCCCATAAAGTCGTCGGCCGAGACGGCGTCGGCGCCGTCGTAGCCGCGGAGCGTCCGGTCGCCGCCCTCGCGGCGGACGTGGGCGACGGCCCCCTCCAAATCGATGCCCTCGGCCCGGTGGTACCCGCCGGTGTGGTCGCTGATGGCGACGACGGTCGCCCCGCGCTCGGCCAAGAGCAGCGCCGCGTTCATCCCGACGTTGCCGAAGCCCTGGACGGCGATGCGCAAGTCGGCCGGGGCCTTGCCGAGGTGGTCCTTGGCCGCCGCGAGCGTGATGAGCATCACGCCGCGCCCGGTCGCCTGCTCGCGGCCGGGGCTCCCGCCGAGCTCGAGCGGCTTGCCGGTCACGACGGCCGGGTTGTAGCCGTGCTGGCGGCCGTACTGGTCCACGATCCAGGCCATCGTCTGGGCGTTCGTGCCCATGTCGGGCGCCGGGACGTCGCGGTTCGGCCCGAGGATCAGGTGGATCCGGCTGATGTAGCGCCGGGTCACGTGCTCGAGCTCGCGGTCGGTCAGGTCCGGCGGGTTCACGTTGACGCCGCCCTTGCCACCCCCGAACGGGATGTCGACGAGCGCCGTCTTGTAGGTCATCGTCTCGGCCAGCGCCTTGACCTCCTGCTCGTCGACGAGGGACGAGAACCGGATGCCGCCCTTGAACGGGCCCCGAGCCCCGTTGTGCTGGATGCGGTAGCCGCTGAACGTCGTGAACGAGCCGTCGTCGCGGTAGAGCGGGACCTCGACCTTCATCTCGCGGAACGGCGTCCGGACGAGCGTCCGCCACTCGGGGGTCAGGTCGATGAGGTCGGCGGCGCGCTCGAAGTTGCGGGAGGCGATCTCGTAGGCCGAGACCTTGGGGACGTTGGACATGGGGAGCCGGGATGGGAGGCGAGAAGATCGGAAGGGCTTCCGGGACGGGCTACCCCCGCGCGCGGTTTCTTCCAGGGAACGACGGCGGACCGTGGACGACAGACCGCCGACCTCGCTTGCGCAGCACGTCTGGCGAGTTGGGCGTGTTCGATGCGTGATTCGTGATGCGTGACTCCGCGCGTGAGGGTCACGGAGTCACGCATCGGAACCAAAGGAGAGCGACCCGCCGAGGGCTCAGTGTCGAGGCGCTACCGCCGGATCCAGATGCGGACGCCCTTGGGCGGAACGGGCTCGGCCATCGCGGCGGGGTGGCGGGCCTGAACCGAGTCCCCGGCGGGGTCCGCCAGCCCCCCGTCCTCGTCGGCGACCGCGACGAGCCGCCAGTCGGCGGGGGGTACGTCCGGGCGGAAGCGGGCCGGGCCGTCGCCCGGGTTGAGCAGCACCAGCACCCGGTCGCCGACGACGTAGCCGAGCGCCGTGTCCGAGTCCGACGCCACCTCGCGGACCCAGCCCTCGGGCACCGCCTCCCCCACGCGGAACACGTCGCCTGCGTCGCTGGCGCGGAGCGCGAGCAGGCCCCGCCACCAGGCCAGCATCGCCGCGTGGTCGACAGGTCCGTCCGTATTGCCGACCGTCTCCCAGCGGAAGGCGTTGGCCGCGCGCAAGTTGTAGGTGTCGCCCCGGCCCTTGATGTAGATCGGCGCCAGCGGCATCGCGTCCAACCGGAGCTCGCCGCCGATGGCGTCGGGCAACGGCGCGAGCCCCTTCGACCGGGCGATCTCGGTCCCGCCGTGCATCACGACCGGGCCGAGCGAGGTGAGCAGCAACGTCGCTGCGATCCGCATCTCAGCCGCCCTCACGCCTTGGCGGCCGTCCCACGCGCAGTCGCCGGTCTGGCACATCGAAAAACGGTCCGCCAGCGCCCAGTTGTCGTGGATGTCGAGGTAGTTGATGCCGGCGGTCGGCGTCGGCTCCTCGAGGTACCGGTTGGCGACGCCCTGGAGCGCGGCGTCGCGCATGTCGGGGTCGCCGCCCGCGAAGCCGCGGCTCGACGGCGCCGGCGTCGGGTCGTCCAGGGGCGAGCCCTTGAAGGCGTTCCGGGCCTCGTCCTGGAAAAAGGTGATCGGGCTGTCGGCCTTGTACCAGTCCCACGACGGGTTGGCCTCGTAGTCCGGGTCGTTCGACGCGATCCAGGGCTCGCCGTAGATCAGCACGTCGTCGCCCAGCTCGGCCTGGAGCCAGCGCAGCGTCTGCTCGTCGGTCTGGCCCGCCAGGTCGATCCGGAAGCCGTCGATGCCGAACACGTCGACGAGGTGGCGAAGCTGGTCCAACAGCCAGCGCTGAACGAAGGGCCGGTTCTCCGACTTGACCTCGTTGCCGAACGCGCCGATGTGGTTCCCGTCGTCGTCCAGGCGGTAGTAGTACCACTTGTCGATGCCGTTGAACGTGAACAGCCGCTCGTCGCCCTCCATGTTCTCGCCGGTGTGGTTGAACACGACGTCGACCACGACGGCGAGTCCGCGCCGGTGGAGCGCCGTGACGAGTTCGGCCAACCGCTGGCGCTCCTGGCCCGGCTCGTCGCCGGCCGAGCGGAACCGGGACTCGATGGCGAAGGCGTGCGTCGTCCGGTAGCCCCACTGGTAGTTCTCGTCGGCGACGCCCTGCGCTTGCATGAACGGGTCGGCGGCGAAGGCGGCCCGCCACTCGGCGTCCGGGTAGTGCAAGAACTCCTGGACCGGCATCAGGTGGACCGTGTTGACGCCGAGCTGTTCGAGGTAGTCCAGCCCGATGGGCTCGCCGCGCGCGTTCGTCAGCCCCGGCGTCGCGAACCCTTCGAGCGGCCCGACGCCCTCGGCCAGCGGCAGCTCGTCGGTAAAGTCCTGGAGGTGGACCTCGTAGGCCACGACGTCCTCCATCGCGGGACGCCCGCCGGCCACCTCGCGCTCGACGATGAGCCGGTCGCGCCAGACACGGGCGCGGCCCCACGAGTCGTCCGAGACGAGCGCGTACGGGTCGGAGACGGTCTCGCCGGTCTGGTTGAAGAACGCCGAGCCCGGTCCGTCCGGCCCGTAGACTTGGTAGTCGTACCACGTCCGGTCGAGGTCGGCCGGCTCGTAGTGCTCCCACACACCGTCGGCATCACGGGTGAGGGACCGATAACCGGTGGCCTCCCCCGTCCGGTCGGCGTAGAGGACGAGGCGGACCGAGTCGGCGCGGGGGGCGAACAGGCGGAACGTGGTCTCGCCGGCACGGACGGCCGCCCCGAGCGGCTTGTCGCTGGCGAGGTCGCGCCACAGCCCGTCGAAGCGCGCCCGCGCCCGGAGCGTGCCTGCCTCGGTGTCGACCTCGACGTGGTGGACCTGGGCCGGGTCGAGCGGCAACGTCGTGACGAGCGCCGTCTGAGCCTCGTGCGGCGTGACGAGCGTGACCGTCGCCGGCTCGCCGTCCCACCGCGTCACGCGGTACGCCTCAGCCCGGAGCGGACGGGCCGCGCCCTCAACGCGGACCCAGAGGGCCCGGTCGCTCCTCACCTCGGCCACCAGCCGCGCGGCGACCTCGCCGAACCGGTAGACCAAGTTGCCGCCGGCTTGGTTCGGCGCGTCGGCCGGCGGGTCGAGCCAGCGGCCGTCGGCCCGGAACTTGAAGGGGACGGCCGGGCCGAGCCCGACGTCGCTGGGGTCCGCCAGAGTGAGCGTCCACACGTCGCCGTGCTGGACCAGCGCCCAGTCGGGGTCGGCGTCGTCGGTGCTCCAGCCGCGGAACGGGCCGGTGACGGAGACCTGGGCCGGCGGGTCGATCCCGTACGCGACCGGGTCGAAGACGAACGTCGCGTCGTCGTCGGCGAGGGCGTAGCCGGCGAGCCGGTCGGCGGCCGTGGGTTGGGCGACGGCCACCGGGAGGGCGAGGGCAGCAAGGAGCACGAGGAACGCGAAGCGATGCATGGGCGAGGGTCGGTGGCCGGTCGGAAGACAACGGGGGTGGCCTTGGCGCAAGTCCCCCTCCTTGTCATCCTGAGCGGAGGCCCGCTCCCGGGTCGGAGTCGAAGGATGACAAAGGTGGGGAGGGTCGCTGCGCGAGTCGCCGAACGTAGCTGGCGGTCGCACCGCCAACGTGGGGCAGGTCAGTACAGCACCCGCGTGCGGATGGTGCCCTCGACCTGGCGGAGCGCCGACAGCGCCTCGTCGGATGCCTCGGAGTCGACGTCGGTCACGACGTAGCCCAGCCCGCCGCGCGTCTGGAGAAACTGGGCGTCGACGTTGACGCCGATGTCCGAGAACACCCGGTTGACGGCGGCCATCACGCCGGGCACGTTCCGGTGGACGTGCAAGATCCGGTGGCACGTCGGGTGCGGCGGCAACGCGACCTCGGGGAAGTTGACCGACGTCATCGTGCTCCCGTTGTCGCTGTAGCGGACGAGCTTGCCGGCCACCTCGGCCCCGATGTTCTGCTGGGCCTCGACCGTCGACCCGCCGATGTGCGGCGTCAGGAGGGCCCGGTCGACGCCTTGGAGCGGCGTCTCGAACCGCTCGTCGTTCGCCCGCGGCTCGACGGGGTACACGTCGACGGCGGCCCCGGCCAGCAGCCCGCCGTCGAGCGCCGCCGCGAGCGCCGTCAGGTCCACGACCGACCCGCGCGAGGCGTTGATGAGCACGGCGTCCCCCTTCATCAGCGCGATCTGGGACTCGCCGAAGAGCCCCTGGGTCTGGGGCGTGTCCGGGACGTGGAGCGTGACGACGTCGGACCGCTTCAGGATGTCGCCGAGCTCGGGGACCGGCTGGGCGTTGCCGAGCGGGAGCACGTCGGCCGTGTCGTGGAACAGGACGCGCATGCCGAGCCCCTCGGCCAGGACCGACAGCTGCTTCCCGATGTTGCCGTAGCCGACGATCCCCAACGTCTTGCCCCGGATCTCTCGACTCGTCCCGACGCTCTTGGCCCACTCGCCGCGGTGGGCCTTCGCGTTCTTCTCGGGCACGCCGCGCAGGAGCAGGATGGCCTCGGCGAGCACCAGCTCAGCGACCGACCGCGTGTTCGAGAACGGCGCGTTGAACACGGCGACGCCGTAGCGGCTGGCCGCCTCCAGGTCGATCTGGTTCGTCCCGATGCAGAACGCGCCGACGGCGACCAGCCGCTCGGCCGCCTCGATAGTCTCGGCCGTGAGCTGGGTCCGCGAGCGGATCCCGAGAAAGTGGACGTCACGGACGAGGTCGGGCAGGTCGGCCGCCTCGACGGTCCCCGCGTGGCGCTCGACGGTCCGGTAGCCGGCGGCCTCGAACGCCTCGACGGCGTTCTCGTGGATGCCCTCCAGCAGGAGGACCTTGATCTTGTCTTTGTCGAGGGAGGTGGCGTGGGCCATCGGGCGATGTGAGATCGGGTGAGGTCAAGGGGAGCGTCGGAGGGACACCGCCGACCGAGCCAAGTTCGCCCCGCGGCGTCCCCGTCGACCGGCCACGGCCACCGGCCCACCGGCTCACCCGACCACCTGCAACCGGGCGAACGCCAGCTTCAGCTTCTTCATCCCGACCGACGTGAAGTGGACCGTCGCCGCGGCCCGCTCGCCCGCGCCCTCGACCGCGATCACCTTGCCGTTGCCGAACGACTTGTGGTGGACCCGGACGCCGGGCACGATTTGGGCCTCGCCCTCGTCGTAGACCACCTCGCGCTCGGCCGCCGGGACGGTCTTGGTGCGCCGCCGCTTGGCCGCCTCGGCCTCGGGCCGGAGCGAGGCCTTCCAGTAGTTCGGGTCCATCTCGCCGTAGCGGCCCGCGCCGCCCTCGGTGGCCTGGAACCGGCCCGACCGCGACTCGAACCGGCCGCCCGACTCGGTCCGCAACAGGTCGTCGCCGTCGAGCTCGTCCAAGAACCGGCTGCGGACGCTCGACTGCTGGTCGCCGTAGCGGTACCGGCTCCGGGCGTAGGTCAGGTACAGCATCTCCTCGGCCCGCGTCACGCCGACGTACAAGAGCCGCCGCTCTTCTTCGAGCTCGGTCGGGTCCTGGGCGGCCTTGGCGAGCGGGAACAGCCCCTCTTCGAGCCCGGTCACGAACACGACCTTGAACTCCAACCCCTTCGAGGCGTGGAGCGTCATCAGCGTCACGCGGTTCTCGTCGTCGGAGAGCCGGTCGACGTCGGCCACGAGCGAGACCTCTTGCAGGAACTCGGAGAGCGTGCGCGGCTCGCCGGTCGGGTCGCCGCCCGCGAACTCGGCGACGGCGTTGAGCAGTTCGTGGACGTTCTCCAGCCGGACGAGCGCCTCGGGCGTGTTCTGGTCCCTCAGGTTCTGCAAGAGACCGGTCTCCTGGATCAGCTCGCGCGCCAGCTCGTCGGCCGGGGCCGTGGTCGCCTTCGAGGCGAACCGCGAGATCAAGAAGCCGAACTCCTCGACGGCCTTCGCCGCACGCGACGAGAGCCCGGCGCCCTGCGGGTCCTGGACGGCTTGCCACAGCGCGACCCGGTGCTCGGTCGCGTACTCGCGGAGTTGGTCGATGGTCTTGGCCCCGATCCCCCGCGTCGGCACGTTGATCACGCGCAGGATGGAGGCGTCGTCGCTCGGGTTGACGACGAGACGGAGGTAGGCGAGCGCGTCCTTGATCTCCTTGCGCTGGTAGAAGCTGGTCCCGCCGACCATCCGGTACGGGATCCCGCCGCGCCGCAAGGCCTCCTCGATGGAGCGGCTCTGGGCGTTCGTCCGGTACAGCACGGCCACGTCGCTCCAGCTCAGCCCGACGCGGCTGCGGACGTCGCGGATCGTCCGCTCGACCTTCTGGGCCTCGTCGCGCTCCGACAGCGCCTCCATCAGGACGACCGGGTCGCCCTCGTCGTTGTCGGTCCACAGCGTCTTGTCGAGCTGCTTCGCGTTCCCCTTGATCACGGCGTCGGCGAGCCGGACGATCTTCTGGGTCGAGCGGTAGTTCTGCTCCAGCCGGAGCTCCTGGGCGGCCGGGTAGTCCTTCTGGAACGACAGGATGTTCTGGATGTCGGCCCCGCGGAAGGCGTAGATCGACTGGGCGTCGTCGCCGACGACGCACAAGTTGTGGTGCTCGGCCGCGAGCAGCTTGGCCAGGACGTACTGGGTCCGGTTGGTATCCTGGTACTCGTCGATGTGGAGGTACCGCCAGCGGCGCTGGTAGGCCTTGAGCGTGTCGGGGTGCTGCTCGAACAGGCGGATGGGCATCCCGAGCAGGTCGTCGAAGTCCATCGCATTCGCCTGGCGGAGCGCGCGCTGGTACGGCGTGTACAGCTTCGCGGCGGCCTCGGTGAACGGGTCGCCGGCGAGCCGGGCGTACTCGTCGGGCCCGACCATCGCGTTCTTGGCGCCCGAGATCGCGTTGCGGACCGACCGCGGCGTGACCCGCTTCGGGTCGACGTTGTAGCGCGACATCATCTCCTTGATAAGCCGCTCCGAGTCGTCGGAGTCGTAGATCGTGAAGTCGCGCGAGAACCCGATGTGCTCGGCCTCGCGGCGCAGGACGCGGGCGAACACGCTGTGGAACGTCCCGATCCACATCCCCTTGGCCTCGTCGCCGACCAGCTCCATCACGCGGTTCCGCATCTCGCGGGCCGCCTTGTTGGTGAACGTGAGCGCCAGGATCTGGCTCGGCCACGCCTTTTTGGAGGCGAGGAGGTAGGCGATCCGGTGCGTCAGCGTCCGCGTCTTGCCCGAGCCGGGCCCGGCGATGATCATGACGGGGCCCTCCGTCGTCCGGGCGGCTTGGGCCTGGACCGGGTTGAGCCCGCCGAGGAGCTCCTCGGCCTCGGCGGTGTCGGTGGCCGTCGGGTCGCCGGGCGTGCCGTCGGTCGAGGCGGCGTCGAGCGGGGGGCGGAGGGCGAACGTCTTCATCGATGCGTCGGAGTCAGGTGTCGGAACCTAGCGCCGACGCTCGGAGGCCCGGAGTAAAAAGCCCCGGCGGCTGTCGCGGCGAGCGTATCCGTGGACAGGGACCCGACCTCGCCTCGCGGACCCCCCGTCCGAGCACCCATCGCTCCGCTCAAGGGCGCCCGGACTGTCCCCCTTCAAGGGCAGGGCTGCTACGTTCTGCGAGGCGAGTCAGAGTGCTAAACAGAATGACAGTCATCCCCGCGCACGCGGGAATCCATCCGGTGCTCCGTCTCGACGGGCGCCCCCCTATGGATCCCCGCGTGCGCGGGACCGCGAAGCGACGGCGCCAGCCAATGACGGCTGTTATTCGTAGGGCCGACACTACCAGCTCCACCTCCTGTACGACGAGCTGGCCGAGCGGATCGAGGAGCCCCTCGACCTGGTCGCCGAGCGGATCGTGCTCCTGGGCGGCTACGCCTACGGGAGCGTCCGGATGGCAACCCAGAACAGCATCATCGCCCCGTTTCCCGGCACCGACGCCGAGGGCGACGAGGACCCGATGAACGACCCGTCGTTCCTCACCACGCTCGCCGACCCCCAGTACGCCGACCACATCCGCGAGTCCAACACCCAGAGCGACGAGATCGGCGACCCGGGCACGACGGACCTCTACGACCAGATCACGCACATCGCCGAGCGCGGCACGTGGTTTATCGAGGGCCACCTCCAGCGCTACCACGGCGGCCTCCGCGAGCAGGGCCAGGACCCGAGCTAGGAGGAATCGGGAATCAGGGGTCAGGAATCAGAGGTCGCGCGTGGCCGATTCATGTTGTCTGAGTCCTCCGCTCAGTCGTCGTCTTGGCCCTCGACGTCGGCGCCGGGGCGGAGGCCGAAGATCGAGAACCCGATGCCCTCTTGGGGCTTGAGAAGGTCGGCCAGCTCGGCGCGGCGGATCCAGTCCGACTCGTTGGCGGCCACCTCCAGGCTGTCGAACGGGAGCGCGGCCCGGCCGGCGCGGAAGATCTCGGTCCCGGCGTAGGCCCCGCGTGGGTTCCGGTACCGCCGCCCCAGCCGCCACGCCTCGCCGCGGACGCCCGGCAGCACCACGTCGAGCAGCGTCGTCTGGCGGAAGCGGACCTGGGGCACCCGGTTGCCGGGGATGTTGACGACGACGGTCCCCTCGCGGTCGAACCGGCGCGGGAGCCACACCGAGTCGGCGAGGGCGCGGCTGGTCCAGACGGGTTCGTACGTCCAGCGGTACGTCGCGTCGAACAGGTCGACGGAGCCGCCGGGCGAGAAGTCGGACCGGAGGTCGGCCTCGGCGATGACGAACAGGGAGTCGACGACGCGGATGCGGCCGGCGACCAGGCCGCCGCGGCGCGGGATCACGGCGAGGTCGAGGTAGCGCAGGCCGTCCATTTCGACGGTTTCGCCCAGGCGGAAGGCGTAGTGGTCGAGCGCGTCGGCCCGGGTGGGCGACGGGATCGTGCGGCCGTCGAGCCAGAGCTGGTCCTCGAAGTAGAGGTCGGGCAGCGGCTCCAGGCCCGCCCAGCGGAACGGGCCGCCGTCGGGCAGCCGCCGCCGGGCGACGACCTCCTCCTGGAGCCCGGCGCCGCGCGTCCACGACAGGTTCGAGACGGCCTCGGTGAGCGAGATGGCGACCGGGCGGACGTCCGTCACGCCGTCGCGCGTGAGGAGCAGCCGCGCGTAGCCCTCGGCGGCGTAGGCCCCCAACCGGACCGCCAGCCGCTGGCGCCGCGCCAGCAGCCGCCGCCACAGCGTCTCGCCCGGCGGCTCGTCGGTGACGACGACCTCGCCCAGGGCCGTCGACATGGGCGACAGGCGGACGGTCCGGCGGACCACGCCGTTCTGCACGTCCGCGTCGGTGAGCGGCACCAGCCCGGGCGCGTAGCCGACGAACCGGACGACGACCGTCGCCGGCAGCTCGGGGAGGTCGAGCGCGAGGCGGCCTTGGGCGTCGGCGGAGGCGCCCCCCTCCCACCCCTGGACCTGGGCCGTCGCGCCCGCCAGCGGCTGCCCCGTCTCGGCGTCGACGACGCGCCCCTCGAACACGGCCACCGTCTCGACGGGCTGGGGCCTCGACTGGTCCGGCACGGCCACACCCCGGCGGACGGGCTGGGCCTGCGCGGCCACGACGAGCACGAGCGCCAGCGGCGCTAGGCGGGGGAGGACGGAGAGCCGCAACGGACGCGAGGACGGGAGGGCGCCTCAACGGTCGACTCAGATCCGTGGTGCCTTGCGCCTCGCGCCTCGTTGCCAGAACGCCTCGCCCGTGAGCCGGCCCCCCTGTCCGAGCGCCCATCGCTCCGCTCAGCGGGCGCGCGAACGGTCCCCCTTCAAAGGGCAGGGCCGCTACGTTCTTTCTTCGGCTACTCCAATACAATGAGTCATCCCCGCGCAGGCGGGGATCCATACGGTCCTGCTCGTTGGCTCGGCGCCGCATGGGTCCCCGCCTGCGCGGGGATGACTAGTAGAGTTTGGCTGTCGATTTGGAGAACGGCTAGAAGTCAGCGACCCTGCCGTCGAAGGGAGACAGCTTTCCGACCTGGGAGCGCAGCGACTGGGGGGAAGCAGGGGGTCCGTGCTGAGATCCCCGCCTTCGCAGGGACCCGGGTTTGCGCAAGCCCTAAAACAGCCGCGCGATGCCGGCGCCGACCACAACGCCGGGACCGTCTGTCAGCCGGTAGGTCACGTCCAGGCGGAGCGGGACGTTGAACCCGAGCCCCAGCGACGCGCCGACCTCGTGGTGGACGAGCCGGGCCTCGGTCCGCGGGGCGCTGTCGAAGCCGCTCCCCCAGGCGTGGGCGCCGTGGACCTGGAGCGACAGCCCGAGCGGGGCCGCGCCGCGCCAGCCGACGAGCTCGAACGGGACGCTCCGGAAGTCGTGCTCCCACGCCACCAGCGCGTACTCGCGCACGAGGGCCAGCCCGGACCGCGCCCGCAGCGACCCGAACGTCGACAGCCCCGCCAGCGACCCGTCGATCCCGAACGCGCGCGTGATGGGCAGTGGGCCGGTCGCCGCGCCGGCCGCCAGCCGGAGGTGGAGCGTCGGCGGGAGGAGCCGGCGGCGCAGGACGGTTGGCTGGGACCAGCGGACCTCGCCCTCGACCCGGCCGTACTCGCGCGCCTCGACCGGCGCGAGGCCGTCCCACCGGCGCCCGCCCTCGACCCAGAGCGAGGCGGCGCGCTGGCCGGTGAGCCCCAACGGCGGGCCCTCGGCCCACGACCCGATCCGGAGCTGCACGCCCGCCCTCGCTACCCCGTTCGGCACTGTCGCGACCGTCGCGGGCGACAGGTCGCCGGTGAGCGAGAACTCGGTCGTGACCGGGAGCGCGTCGTACTCGTCGAGGGCCGCCCAGACCTGGGCGTGGGGGAACGGGGCCTCCTGTCCCCACCACCCGGCCCACGCCCACCCGCCCAACCGGCCGACGTAGTCGAAGTAGTCCTCCCCAAACGCCAGCGCCGACAGCGAGTTGGTCCGCCGGTCGACCCAGGTCGTCCGCCCTAGCGTGGCCACGTCGCGGTGGACCTCGGCGCCGACGAACGCCTCGGTCGACAGCCGTGAGACGACACCGAGCGACGCGATCACGTCCTCGAGCCCGGTCTCGTACCCGACTCCGAGCGTGGCGCTGTGGCCGGCGAGCCGGGCCGTTCCGAAGGCGTTGACGACGGCGCCCTCGACGCGGTTGTACCGGGCTCCGAACGACCGGCTGAACCGGAGCCCGCGGGGCGGCTCGCCGCTCGACGCGCCGGCGACCGAGATCGAGACCGGGAAGAACCGCGCGAGCGGCCCGGTCGGGCGGAACGCCTCGGTAAGCGACAGGGTCGAGTCGACGTCGACGAGGGCCCGCTCCTCCTCGGCCGACAACGGGACGACACCGGCGACGGGCAGCGCCCGGGCCACGCTCGCCGAGTCGACCACGGCGCCCTCGCGCTCGAACAGCGAGTCCGGCACGGCCACGTTGGCGGCGTAGTCGGTGAACCGGCTCGCGACGGCGAACCCGATGTCGGGGATCCGGATCAGCGCCGTGCCGGCTCGGCCGCTCGCGTCCATCCGGAAGTCGGCCGGGAGCCAGACCGGCTCGCCGCCGACGTCGAGGCCGAACGACGAGAACTGCTGGTCGAACCGGACCTCGAACTGGCGGACGACGGGGAACTGGACGGCGTCGCTGAGCCCGGCCGAGACGGCGATCATCGCGTCGGCCTCGACCAGGACGGCGAGCGTGCCCCGGAAGCCGGGCTGGAGCGCGCTCCGCGGCTCGAACGACAGGTCGACGACGAGGTCGGTCCCGAGCGCCCGCGTCCCGACGATCTCGAACCGGTAGAAGCCCAGCGCGTCGGTGCTCGTCGGGCCCATCAGGTCGAAGCCGCCGAACGCCACCTCGTCGTCGTAGAGGTTGAGCGTCTGGTCGGCGGCGGTGAACAGGTCGAGCGGGACGGCGTCGAAGTTGCCGGTCCGGTTGACGCCCTGGACGACCTCGCGCGTGCCGCGCTCGCGGTCCCAGAACGCCAGCGTCTGCGCCTCGATCACGCCGACGACCTCGCCGGCCGCCCGGATCGTCTGGCGCGTGTACACCTCGGCCCGCCACGTGTCGAGGGCGGCCCGCCACCGCGCCTTCCGCTCGATCACGCGGCGCATCAGGGTCTCGGCCGGGTTGCCCGCCGTCACCACGGCCTCGCCGAGCGTCGCCACGGCCGGCGCCAGCGCCAGGTCGAGCCGTCCGCTGCTCGGCACCGCTCGCCGGGCCGTTTCGTAGCCCACGAACCGGACGACGAGCGAGTCGGCGCCGACGGGGACCGTGAGCTCGAACGTGCCCTCGGCGTTCGTGATCGTGCCCCGGCTCGTGCCCGGCACCTGGACCGTCGCCGCGGGCAGGCCGTCGCCGGTCGTCGCGTCGGTCACACGCCCTCGGACCGTCGTTTGGGCGTGGGCGCCCAGGGCGAGCAGGACGAGGGCGAGCGGAGCCAGGCGCATCGGAGTCGGAGGGGGACGTCAGCCAGACGCGGCCTGGGACCGCACGGTAACCGTCAGCGCCGGAAAGCCGGTGATCGTCGCCACCAGCGTCTCGCCGGGGTGAACCGGCCCGACGCCCTCGGGCGTCCCGGTGTAAATCAGGTCACCCTCTTCCAGCGTGAACACCGACGAGAGGAACGCCACGATGCGGGCGACCGAGAACGCCATCAACGACGTCGACCCGTGCTGGCGGACCTCGCCGTCGACGGTGAGCGTCACGTCGAGCGCCTGCGGGTCCGGCACACTGACCGCGTCGACGAGCGGGCCGAGCGGAGCGAACGTGTCGAACCCCTTGGCGACGCTCCACGGCTTGCCCCCTTTCTTGGCCTCGGCCTGGAGGTCGCGCGCCGTCATGTCGAGCCCGACGGCGTAGGCGGCCACGTGGCCGAGCGCGTCGGCCGGGTCGATGTCCTTGCCGGCGGTCCCGACGACGGCCACCAGCTCGACCTCGTGGTGGACATCGGCCGACTGGCGCGGGATCACGACCTCGCCGCCGTCGGCGACGAGCGCGGTCGACGGCTTGAGGAAGACGACGGGCTCGTCGCCCTCGCGCCCGCCCATCTCGATCACGTGGGCGACGTAGTTCCGGCCGATGCACAAGACCTTGCCGGGCCGCACCTCGCGGCCGTCGGGGAGGGAAAGGGTCATGGGGGACTGAGGACTGAGGACTGAGGACTGGGGACTGGGGACTGGGGACTGGGGACTGGGGACTGGGGACTGGGGACTGGGGACTGGCAAGATGCCCGTCGCCAGCAGAGGCCGCCACCTCCGTCTCTGCCATTTCCCATTTCCCCGTTCCCAGTTCCCGCGAGCGCCAGCGAGCCTAGGCGGCGAACAGGAACGGCTTCCACGACTCCTCGCCGGTCCCGATGAGGTCGCGCATGTACATGACGTGGCTCGGGCGGAACGGCCGCGAGCGCATCGCCATGCCGGCCTCCTCGGGCGTCCGGTTGCCCTTGCGGTTGTTGCACGGCGTGCAGGCGGCGACCAGGTTCTCCCACGAGTCCGGCCCGCCGCGCGACTTCGGCACCACGTGGTCGATGGTCAGCCGCTCGGCGGCCCCGCAGTAGACGCAGCGGTGGCCGTCGCGGCGGAGCACGTTGCGGCGCGTCAGCAGCACCTTCCGGTACGGCACGCGGACGTAGCGCTTGAGCCGGACGACGGTCGGCCACGGGTACGAGGCCCGCGTCGAGCGGAGCGCCCGGTCGGACCGGGCGGCCACCATCTCGGCCTTGTGCAGGAACACGAGCCCGACGGCCCGCTCGACGGTGCACACCGAGAGCGCCTGGTAGTCCTGGTTGAGCACCAGGACGTGGCCGCCGAGGACGTTCACGACGGGACCGCCCGGCGGGCGGTCGGCGGCGGCGAGCCGTGGGGGGACGACGTTGGGAAGGCGGTTGGGCGGAACGCGGCCGGCTCCGGCGCCGACGGCACCGCGATGATACGACGAAGCCCCCCGGCTGCCAGCGCAGCCGGGGGGCCTTAAATCTTCCCTAACGCCGAGCTACGACGCGCAGTTCGAGGCCGCCGCGCGGCGCCACGTCTGCGAGCGCCCGAGCGCCCGGATGCCGACGTAGCCGCGGAGGTAGAGCCGGTCGCTGTTGCCATCGACCAGGTTCATGATGCCGTTGTACGTCCGGCCGCTCTTCGGGTCGATGATCCGGCCGTCCTCGTAGCGGTTGCCGTCGGCGCGGAAGCCGCTCATGATCCGCTCGTTGCGCAGGACGCGCCCGTTGTAGCGGTCGGCGCAATCGACGCACCGGCCGCCGTTGACCGTCAGCCGGACGATGTCGCCGACCTTGGTCCCGTTCTCGCTGTAGATCTTGACGTAGGACTTGACCGTCCCGTCCTCGTCGTCGATCGTCGCCCAGCAGCCGTCGACGGACTGGGCGAACGCGGGGGCGGCGAGCAGGAGGACGGCGAGGGCGCCGAACGCGCGCAGGAGGAAACGGGGCATGGTGCGGGAGGTGGTGAGAGCCAGTGGGAGCCGAGGGGAATCAAGCGACGTGCCAACACGGGCGCGGCGCGGACCGGAGAACGCCGGGCGAGAGCGCTTCCGTGCCCCCAGTGTACACCGTTAACGGAGCCTCGTTCAAGCGTAGCCGACGGCCACGGCCACCACGAGCGCCGTCAGCCCCACTCCGACGAGCACGAGCTGGAGCGGGAGCACCCACCGCGCCCACGTCGGCCAGGGCACGCGGGCGAGCGACAAAACGCCCATCAGGACCGCGCTGGTGGGGACGATCATGTTGGTGAACCCGTCGCCGAGCTGGAACGCGAGCACGGCCGTCTGCCGGCTCACGCCCACCAGGTCGGCCAGCGGCGCCATCAGCGGCATCGTCAGGGCGGCCTGGCCGCTGCCGGACGGGACGAAAAAGTTGATCGCCGTCTGGACGCCGAACATCGCGCACGCCGCCAGCGCCGCGCCGGCCCCGCCCAGGCCCGACGCCAGACCGTCGAGGATCGTGTCCACCACCTGACCGTCTTCCAGGACGACCAGGATCCCCCGCGCCAGCCCGATGATGACCGCCGTCGGCGCGAGGTCGCGGACGCCGGCCATGAACGCCCGCGCCGTCCCGTTCCCCCCCAACCCTCCAATCGCCCCCATCGCAATGCCGAGGGCCACGAACAGCGCGGCGATCTCGACGATGTACCACCCCGCCGCGAGCACGCCGGCCACCAGGACCACCACGCCGGCTGCGAACGCCAGCAGGACCGCCCCGTGCCGGCGCGTGAACGTGTCGCCCGCCTCGGCCAGCACGCTCCCCTCGCGGTCGGCGTCGAGCGCGTGCACCGGGCTCCGCGACGGGTCGCGCCGGACGCGCCGCGCGTGCCACAGCACGAAGCCCGTCACGACGGCCGTCACGATCACCCACAGCGCGATCCGGAAGCCGGCCCCGCTGAACAGGGCCACGCCGGCGATCCCCTGGGCCACGCCGACCGTAAACGGGTTGAAAAAGGCCGCCGCGAAGCCGGCCGCCGAGCCCAGGAACGGAATCGCCGCGCCCGTCAGCGAGTCGTAGCCGAGGGCGATGGCGAGCGGGACGAAGATGAGCACGAACGGGATCGTCTCCTCGGACATCCCAAAAACGGCCCCGCCGAGCGAGAACAGGCCCATGAAGAGCGGGATCAGCAGGACGTCCAGCAGCGGCGACCCCTCCGCGGCGGCCACCACGCGCCGCAGCCCGGCGTCGACGGCGCCGGTCTCGGTCAGCACCGCGAACGCGCCGCCGACGAGGAGCACGAACGCGATGATCGGCGCGGCGTCCTCATCGGTAAACCCCAGAATCGGCGCCTGGAGGACGATGGCGACCGAGTGCAACAGCCGGTCGCCGACGCCCTGCTCGTCGCGCTCGACGCGCTGGTACGACCCCGGGACGACCACCTCGCGCGTCCCGACGCCCTCGACCTCGATCTCGGCCCGGGCGTACTCGCCCGGCGGGACGACCCAGGTCATCGCCGCCGCGAGCACGATGATCCCGGCCAGGATGAGCGTCGTGTCGGGCGCGCGGAAGCGGGAGGCGGTGGGGAGATCGGCCATGGAGCGGGGTACGAACCGGCCCGAAGCTAGCGTTCGGCCGCCGCTCTCCCGTGCGATCTTCCGCCATGCGCACCGCTGTCCTCTTGGTCCTGCTCTCCGCTGGCGGCGTGGCCGCTCAGACTGGCGCTGGCGCGGCGCGGAGCCAGGGCCGGTTTGTCCGCGCCTTGACGTCGCTCGCGCTGGAGGACTACGAGCGGGCGGCCCGGTCGCTCGACGAGGTGCTCGCCCAAGCGCCCGACGACCCGACCGTGCTGGCGCTCCGCGCCGAGGTCGCCGGCCTGATGGAGGCCCCGGCCGACGCCGTGTACTACGCCCGCCGGGCCACCGACGCCGCGCCCGACGACGCCCGCGCCTGGCTCGCGCTCGCCTCGGCCTTGCGCGCCGCGAGCCAGCCAGCCCAAGCCGCCGACGCGCTCGACCGGGCCCTGGCACTCGCGCCCACCGACCCCGACGCGCTCACGGCCGCCGCCGACCTCGCCGCCGAGCGCGGCGACGCCGACGCCGAACGCCGAGCGCTGGGCGCCCTCGTTCGCGTCGGCGACACCGTCGCGGCGCGGCTCCGGCTGTCGGCGCTCGCCGAGCAGGCCGGCGACGCCGACCAAGCGCTGGCGCACGCTCAGGCCGCCGCTCGGCTGGCGCCCGCCGAGCCCGCCGTGATGCGCCGCCTCGCGGACCTCCAGCGCGGCCCGGTGGCCACCGCCCCCGCAGCCCGCCCCACGAACGGGGCCGACGGTGCCGGCCTCTTCGCCGCCGGCCGGTTCGCCGAGGCTGCCGACGCGCTCTTGGCCGAGGTCGATGCCGACCCGCGCCGAGTCGAGTCGTGGGCGCTCGCGCTCCAGGCCCTCGCCCAGACCGCTGACCCGAGAGCCGGCGCGACGGCCGACGACGCCCTCCTGCTGTTCCCGACCGCCCCCGCCGTGCTCGCCGGCGCCGCCGAGGCCTACGGCGCCGCCGGCCGCACCGACGACGCCCGCGCCGTCGCCCAGCGCGGCCTCGACGCCCTCGACCTCCTCGGCGACCGCTTGCCCGACACCGACGCGCTCCGGGTCCGGCTCGACGCCGTCCTCTCCCGCTGATGCTCCGACCCGCCCTCGCCGCCCTCGGCCTCCTTCTGATTGCCGGGTGCGGACCGACCGGCCCGCTCGTCCGCGACGCGCCCGAGGGGCCGGCCGCCGGGTATCCCAACCACTCGGTCGGGACGATCGTCGAGTCGGTGGCCGCCTCGGTCGCCCCGATCCTGAGCGTGGCCGCCGACGGCGACGTGCGGATCGATCAGGACGGGAGCGACCAGAGCGCCACGTTCAGCCTGCGGACGCGGCTCGGCGACAGCACGACGGTCGTCGTCCGCGGCCCGCTCGGCATCACGGCTGGTCGCGGGCTCGTCACGGCCGACTCGGTGTTCTTGGCCAACGCGCTCCAGGACGAGCTGGTGATCGGCCCGCTCTCGGCCGCCGACGCCATCGTGCCGGGCGCGAGCCGCGACGGCCGCGTGGTCCGCGCCGCGCTCGGCCTGCTCGTCCCCGAGGCCGACGTCGCGTGGTCGCTCACGGCCCAGGACGGGACGTACCAGCTCACGGGCCGCCTCAGCGACGCCAGCAGCCGGGCCTACACCGTCGACCCGTCGGTCTGGCGCGTCGTTCGCGTCGTCGAGTTCGGGCCGGACGGGCGGCAGGTCGGGGTCCAGACGGCCGAGGCGTTCGACACCGTCGACGGCGCCGTGCTGCCGCGCCGGATCCGGCTCGAAGGGGCCGGGACCGTCGTCGAGTTGGAGCACCGCCGGCTGGCGGTGAACCCGCCCGACCTCCGGCTCCGGTTCTCGCGGCCCGAGGGCTACCAAGTCATCGAGATCCGCTAGCACGGCTGGTGCTATGAAGGAATCTGCCTCCTCAACCCCAAGCCGTCATTCCCGCGCACGCGGGAACCCATGCGAGGCCGCACTCGACCGCGGGACCGTATGGACCCCCGCGTGCGCGAGGATGACGGCATGGAAGGGGGAGGACCGACGGCGTCGCCGACGCCGAACCGGCCCCACGGGAGGTCCACTCATAGCACCAGCCGTGCTAGCGCGTGAGGCGGCGACCGACGCGCGCTCTTTACCTTGGCCCCTCCCGGCCGACACCTCCGCCATGCTCCGCGCCCTCTTGCTCTCGTGCCTCGTGGCCGGGTCGGCCCTCGCCCAGGACCGGCAGGCGACCGAGCGGCGGCTGACGACCCTGCGGAGCCAGATCGAAGGCGTCGAGCGGCAGGTCCGCCAGACGCGGGGGAAGGAGATGTCGGAGCTGCGGGCGCTCGAAGGGCTCGACGCCGAGGTCCAGCTCCGCCAAGAGCTGGTCTCCGGCTACCGCGGCCAGATCGGGACGATCCGGACGGAGACCGAGACGCTGCGCCGGTCGATCGAGCGGTTGGAGACCGAGATCCAGGACGCCAAGCAGTCGTACCGCGAGCGCGCGCGGCACGCCTACATGCACGGCCGGCGGAACGCGCTCGCGCTGATCCTGGCGGCCGGCTCGGTCAACCAGATGATCGTCCGCGCCCGCTACCTCCAGCAGTTCGCGGGCCGACGCCGGAGCCAGGTCGAGCGGATCGCCCAGAAGACGGGCGAGATGCGGACGCGCGAGCAGGCCGTCCGGACGTCGCTCGAGGAGACGCAGCGGCTGCTCCAGCAGAGCCAGGCCGAGCAGGCGCGGATCGCCGAGAGCCGCCGCGAGCGGGCCGCCCTCGTCACCGACCTCCGCTCGCAGCGGGGCCGCCTCGAACGCGAGCTCGACCAGCGGCGGACCGACGCCCAGCAGCTCGCGGGGCTCGTCCAGAATCTCGTCGCCGAGGAGCGAGCCCGGGCCGCCGAGGAGCGCCGACGCCAGGAGGCCGCCGAGGCCGAGCGCCAGCGCCAAGCCGCGGCGGCCGAGGCCGAGCGGATCGCCGAGGTCCAGCGGCGGGCCCGCGACGCCGAGCGGCGGGCCCGCGAGGTCGAGGACCTCCGCCGCCGCCCGGAGCCCCGCTCGGCCGCGCCGCCGCCGGCCGCGACGCCAGCCCCGCCGACGGCGTCCCCTCCGGCCTCGTCCCCGGCGTCGCCCCCATCCGCGTCTCCGCCCGTCGCTGTGGCCGAGCCGAGGCCCGCGGCCCCGAAGGTCCGCCCGGCCCCCGCCCCCCGTCCTACGCCCGCGGCGCGGCCCGCGCCGACGCCCCGGGCCGCGCCGCCGGTCGCCGAGAGCCGGTCGGTTGACCTGACGGGCTCGTTCCGCCAGAACCGAGGCCGCCTCCCCCGCCCCGCCGACGGGGCCGTGACCGGCCGGTTCGGCTCGCGCCGCGACCCCGTGACCAACACGACCACCAGCTCGCCCGGCATCGACATCTCGACGGCGCCCGGCGCGCCGGCACGGGCCGTGTTCGAGGGCGTCGTCCAGCGCGTCGGCACGATCCCGACGTACGGGACCTACGTGATGGTCTCGCACGGCGAGTACGTCACGCTCTACGGCAACCTGTCGCAGGTGGCCGTCCGCCAAGGCCAGCGGGTCCGGGCCGGCGAGACCATCGGCCGGGCGGGGACGGCGGCCCAGCGCCGGGGCTCGCAACTGTTCTTCGCGCTCTACCAGGGCGGGACGGCCGTCGACCCGACCGGGTGGCTCCGGTAGCTCGGCGGCCGGGCCGGCTCAGGCCCGGTCCAGGTCGAGCGCGGCCGAGTTGATGCAATAACGGAGCCCGCCCCGGTCGCGCGGCCCGTCGTCGAAAAGGTGGCCGAGGTGGCCGTCGCACGACGCGCAGACGGCCTCGATGCGGACCATCCCGTGCGACCGGTCGTCGCGGAGATAAACCGCGTCGCCCACGGCGTCGACGAAGCTGGGCCACCCGCTCCGGCTGTCGAACTTGTCGTCGCTCCGGAACAGCGCGGCGCCGCAGCCGGCGCAGCGGTAGACGCCGTCGGCCTTCTCGTCGTGGTAGGCGCCGGTGAACGCGCGCTCGGTCCCGCCCTCGCGCAAGACGCGGTACTGCTCGGGCGTGAGGCGCTCGCGCCAGTCGGCGGGGGCTTCGTTGTCGGTCATGGGTAGCGGCGGGTCGTTGGGAGAAACGGTGCGTCGGTCGGCCGCTCGACGGCCGGAGCTCCTGAGCCGCTCCGTCGCGGGAGGTCCCACGGTCAGGACCCGATGGCGAAGAGGGCGACGATGAGGAGCAGCACGAGGACGAGCCCCCCCCACACGACGACCTTCGAGGTGGACCCGCGTGCCGTGTCGGGCTCAGTTGCCACGGTGGACGGAGGGCGGTCCGATGCGCGCGTTTTGTCCGTGACGGACACCGGCTCCACGGCCGGCTCGGCGACTGGCGGCTCGGCGACTGGCGGCTCGGCGACCGACGGCTCGGCGACCGGCTCCACGACCGGCTCGGCAGTTGGCTCCGTGGCCGGCTCGGCGACCGGCGGCTCGGAAACCGGCTCGGCGACCGGCGGCTCGGTGACGACCGGGGTCTTGGGAGCGGACCCCTCGGCCTCGTCGGGCTCGCGCTGGTCCCGCTCCTGCTCGGCTCGCGCGCGGCGCTCGCGCTCCTCTTGCTCCGCGTCGTTCTCGGCCAGCGAGTACCGGAGCAGCGCCGCCACGCCGCCGACCTCCGTGAGCGCGTCGAACGGGTCCGCGAAGTCGACATCGGCGCCGGTGCGGGTGGCCTGCTCGGTGAGCGCCTCGACCAGGTCGACGCGGAAGACGTCGGACGAGCCGCAGACGCCGCACGTGGCCGGCGTCCCGTGCGCGACGTGCTCGCACGCCCGGCACTTGGTCCCAGCGATCTCGGCCTCGCGGTCGACCAGGACCGCGTCGGCGCGGGCTTCGGCGAGCGCCTTCAAGACCGACGTCGCGCCGAAGGCGGCCAGGCCGGGGCCCATCCCCTGCTCGCGGATCGCGTGCCACAGGCTCTGCTCGGCCTCGCGCTCGCCGGCCTCCGCGATCTCGGCCGCCGCCTCCAGCGCTTCGGCGTCCGTCGCGTTGCCGTCGACCGACGTTGAGCCGACGAGCTTCTCGCGGAGGTCGGTCCGCAGCGCGTCGCGGACGGCGTGGACCGGCTCGTCGGAGCCGATCAGGACGAGCCGGGCGAACGGGCGCTCGTCGGCGAGGGCGGCCAGGCCGGCGGCGACCTCGGTCGCGTAGCCCTCGATCTGCTTGTCGCGGCGGCGGGCGTAGCGCTTCTGGCTCCACCCGCCCTTCTTGACCCGGTTCTTGACGTCGCCCCGGACGCGGCCCTCCTCGTCGACCTCGTCGGCCGAGACGAGGTAGATCCGGGCCTTCTCGTTGTCGAGGACGACGGCGGCGTAGGTCTCGTGCTCGTCCAAGAGCTCGGCCGCCGGGCGGAGGTAGGGCGCGTCGCCCATCCACACCTTCGTCCCGACGGGCTCGGGGAGCGCGTACGCCTGGCGCACGTCGGCGGCCCACGACGTGTAGACGGCGAGCGCGCCGTCCGGCGTCGCCTTGTGCTCGGCGACGAGCTCCCGGGCCATCGTCAGGCTCTCCTCGAAGTGCTCGAGCTCGGCCGGCTGGTCGGCCAGGAGCGCGCGGATCCGCTCGAACCGGGGCTCCAGCACCGACGGCTCGTCGGTCGCGTCGAGGTAGACGGTGAGGAAGGCACGCTCGGGGCCGGAGAGGTCGGCGAGGACACGGAGGGTGGCGGCGTCGAGCATGTGCGAGGTGGGGGAGTGATGCCAAATCCGGCTAGGGACGTTCCTCTCCGCTAGGGACACGACTCATCGTGTCCGCGAGGTAGCCCGGGAGGCAGACACGACACGTCGTGTCCCTACGGCTCCCCTGGATCACGTCCGTCGGACTTGGTACGAGGGGTGGCCTCAAACGGAAGCGGGGGCCCGGGGCTCCCACTTCGGCCGCACAAAAAAAGGCGGCGGCCTCCGAAGAGACCGCCGCCCGGTTGCTGGACGTCGACGGCGACTAGGCCGTCTCGTCCGTGTCGAGATCCTCGTCGACGTCGGCCGCGGCCTTGCCGAGCTCCGTCTCGGCCGAGGGCCCGTCGGACTCGGACCCGTAGGCCTCGTCGACGACCTCGCCGGCCGGCTTCGACAGGACCTCCGGGACCTCGACCTCGGACGGGTCGTCCACCGGCCCCGTGTATTGGGGCTCCAGGACGGCCTCGGTCGTGTTCGGCGTCTCGTCCTCGAGGGCCGCCTCGGCGGCACCCGCGGCGCCCTCGGTCTGGAGCCCGCCGGACTTGATCGCGGCCTGGTTCTTCTCCGACGGCGGGAAGTTGCCGCCCTCCTCGGGCCGCTGCGAGCGGTCCTGGGGGGGGTTCTGGCCCGACCGCGTGTCGCCGTCGGGGTTCACGTCCATGTCGGGGTCGGTCCCGAAGTTGGCCCGGTTGTCGGTCCCGACGGCCCCCTTCATGTCCGAGTCGGCCCCGGAGACCGTCTCGATCGGGTCCTGCTCCTCGGGCTGGGCGGCCTCGACGGGCTTGGACTGGGCCTCCGACGGCTCGGCGCCGACGGCCTTGGCCTGGTTGGCCTCGGCCGCCGCCATCTGCTGGCGGAGCGCGGCGAGCCCGGAGAGCTCGCCCAGGGTCGCGGGGCCGGACTGGTTCGAGCCGTAGGACTCGACCTGCTTCCGCTCCTCGCGCTCCTGGTTCCGCTTCTCGCGGAACTCGGCGTCGCGCTCGGCGCGCTCCTCGGCCCGGGCCTTGGCCGTCTCCGACATGACCAGCTCGCGGTCGTCGCGGTCCATCCGGATCACCTGGAGCTCGAGCTCGTCGCCGATCTGGTAGGCGTCGGCCGGGCGGCCCGAGCGCAACAGGTGCGACGCCGGCACGAACGCCTCGACGTCCATCGGGAGGTCGACCACCAGGCCGCCGTCGTTGATCTCGGCGACGGCGCCGGTCGCCTCGGACCCCTCGGTGTAGACCTCGGCCACCTTCTGCCACGGGTCGGTCGAGACCTGCTTGTGGCCGAGCGAGATCCGCCGCTGGGCGATGTCGATGTCGAGGACGATCACGTCGAGCTCCATCCCCTTCTTGACCACCTCCGACGGGTGCTTCACGCGCCGCGTCCAGGACAGGTCGGAGACGTGGACGAGCCCGTCGATCCCCTGCTCGATCTCGACGAAGGCGCCGAACGTCGTGATGTTGCGGACCTTCCCGCGCGTGACCGTCCCGACCGGGAACCGGTCGAGCAGGCCCTCCCACGGGTCGGGCTCGAGCTGCTTCATGCCCAGGCTGATCTTCTTGGTGTCCTCGTCCACCTTCAAGACCTTGACCTGGACCGTCTGGCCGAGCTGGACCTTCTGGGTCGGGTGCTTCACGTGCTCGGTCCACGACATCTCCGAGATGTGGACGAGCCCCTCGATGCCGGGCTCGATCTCGACGAACGCGCCGTAGTCCGTGATCGAGACCACGCGGCCCTCGATCTGCATCCCCTCGACGATCCGCTCGGCGAGGTTCTCCCACGGGTGCTCCTGGAGCTGCTTGTAGCCCAGCGAGATCCGCTGGCGCTCCTTGTCGTAGTCGAGGACGACGACGTTCAGCTTCATGTCGAGCTCCAGCACCTCGCTCGGGTGGCCGACCCGGCCCCACGAGATGTCGGTGATGTGGAGCAGGCCGTCGACGCCGCCCAGGTCGACGAAGGCGCCGAAGTTGACGATGTTCTTGACCTGGCCCTCCAACACCTGGCCGACCTCGAGCGAGTCCAGGATGTGCTTCCGCTGCTCCTGGAGGTCCTTCTCGATCAGCGCCTTGTGGCTGATCACGACGTTCCCGTTGCCCGGGTTCGTCTTGACCACCTTGAACTCCATCGTCTTGCCGATGTAGACGTCGAAGTCGCGGACGGGCCGGACGTCGACCTGGGAGCCCGGGAGGAAGGCCTCCGAGCCCAACAGGTTGACGATCATGCCGCCCTTGATCCGCTTGACGATCTCGCCCTCGATGACGGCGCCCGACTCGAGCGCGCCCTCGAAGATGTTCCACCGGAGCTTGTGGGTGGCCATCGTGTAGCTCAGCGTGAGCTGGCCCCGGCGGTCCTCCAGGCGCTCGACGTAGACGTCGATCTGCTCGCCGAGCTCCGGCACCTCGCCGAACTCGTTCTTGGCGACGACGCCGTCGGACTTGAACCCGATGTCGACGACGACCTCCTTGTCGGTGAGCCCGACGACGGTGCCGGTCACGATCTGGTCGGCCTCGACGGCCGAAAGGGACCCGCTGTAGAGGTCCTCCATCTCGTCGGGGGCCTGGCCCTGGTCCATCACCTGCGACGACGCGCCGATGCCGGAGACGCCGGCGTTGCGGGCGTCGACCTCGTTGAGCTCGTCGATGGAGATGGTCCGGCCGAGGTCCTTGCCGGTGTAGCCGAGCGTGGCCGCCGTGCTGGCGCCGTCGCCCGACGGGTCGCCCGACGGGGCGGGGTTGACGCGGTCGGCCACGGCGCTGACGGCGTCGGCGGCGGCGTGGGAGACCGTGTCGGCCACCTTCTTGGCCGCGTCGCTCGCGGCGTGGGCGACGTCGGAGGCCACGTGCTCGACGGCCTCGACGGCGTCGGAGGCCGCGTGCTGGACGGCGTCGGCGGCGTCGGAGGCCGCGTGCCGAATCTTGTCGAGGACGCCCTCGCCGTCGGGCTCCGGGGACGAGTCCTCCAGGGTCGCGTCGGCGTCTGCGGACGCGGGGGCGTCGACGCCGTCGAGGGTCGCGGCGGCGCCGTTGTCGACGTCGGAGGCGTCGGGACCCGGGAGCGGGCCGCCGGTGGGGGCGGGGTCGGCGTTCTCGACGGCCGTGCCGTCGGGGGAGCCCTGGGGCTCGGCGGGGACCGCGGCCTGGGCCGCAGCGTCGGTCGTCGCGAGCGACGGGGCCGAGGGGGCGCCCTCGGCGGGCGTCAAGTCGTTGGTGTTGTCTGCCATAGGAGGGTGTCGGCGGCCGGCCGCCCTGACGGGCAAGAGGCGTGGCCGGCGCCGCGGGGATCAAACGGGAGAAAAGCGCTCGGCGCGGTGCCTCTGTCCGGCCTTGGCCGGGGCGCGCAGAGCGAGGGGTGCGTCAGACGACGCGGGCGTCCGAGGACGCGGGCTAGGCCGAGGACGCCCGGGCGCGGCGGACCGCGTCCAAGACGTGCTCGACCTGCTGGTCGATGGTGAGGGCCGTCGTGTCGAGCGTGACGGCGTCCGCCGCCGCCCTCAGCGGGGCGATGGCCCGGCTCTCGTCGCGCAGGTCGCGCGCGGCGAGGTCGGCCCGGACCGTCTCCAACGCCGCCGGGGCGGCGTCGGGTCCGTCGGCGAGCCGACGGCGGGCCCGGGCGTCGAGGTCGGCCACGAGAAAGAACTTGACGTCGGCGTCGGGGAACACGACGGTGCCGATGTCGCGGCCCTCGACGACCACGCCGCCGTCGGCGTGGGCCGCCTGGTAGCCACTCGCGACGCGGCGCTGCAAGGCGACCATCGCCGCGCGGACGGGCGCCAGCGCGCTCACGCGCGAGGCGTCGGCCGCGGCCTCGGCCGTCCGGATCCGGTCGGTCACGTCGGCGCCGTCGAGGGCGACGCGCGTGCCGGCCGGGCCGGGGTCGAGGCGGACGTCGAGGGCCGGGACGAGGTCGACGGCGGCCTGGTCGGTGACCGGGAGGCCCCGCTCGCGGAAGGCGAGCCCGACGGCCCGGTACATGGCACCGGTGTCGAGGTAGAGCCACCCGAGCCGGTCGGCCACGCGCCGGGCCGTCGTGCTTTTCCCGGACCCGGCGGGCCCGTCAATCGCGACGATCACAGTGCATGCTCAGGGGAGCCCACGAGTATAGGGCCCGCGCGGGCCGGTTTCGATGCGGCCGGTGTGAGGAAGCGGTGAGGGCGGCGACCGTCACCCGTCGTCGCCCTCGGCCTCCCGAGCGCACGCCTCGTGGTCGCCCGTCTCGTTGAGGCAGTCGATGAACGCGAGCGTCGCGGCGGCCGGCCGGACGCCCCACCGCGCCCGCTCCTCGTCCGTGACGGCGTCGAGGTCGGCGTTGCCGAGCGACCACACCATCGTCTCCTCACCGTGGCCGTGTGCCCCGTCGGGGTCGCCCTCCGACGTGCCGATCCGCTGGGTGCCGTAGACCTGGGGCCGGCCGATCGACTGCTGCCAGCGGTCGTAGGCGCGGGGGACGAGCCACCGGGCCGGCTCGTGGCCGTGCTCCTCGACCGCCTTGCGCGACCAGAGGTAGGCCCGGTAGTAGTCGTAGGGCCGCCCGCGGTGCTGGAGCACGAGCGCCGCGTGGTAGTGGTCGGCGCCCGTCCGGAGGCGGAGGCGACCGGCGAGCTCCTCGACGCGCACCTGGCGGACCGAGTCGCCCGCCGCGACGGCCGGCCAGTCGAGGTCGCTGGCCGAGAGCGCCCGGCGGTCGGCCTGGTCGGCCTCGGCGAGCGCCTCGAGCTCGGCGCTGACGGCCGCGTCCGACTGGGCGACCGCGGGGACGGCCAGCAGGATCAGGAGGAGCGCGAGCCGTCTCATCGGACCGCCATCAGGTCCATCCCGGCCAGGTTCTCGGCCACGTACTCCGTGAGCAGCGTGAACAGGTGGCGCCGCGTCGCGCCGCCGTAGATCCCGTGGTTCCGGCCGGGGTAGATCATCAGGTCGAACTGCTTGTTCTCGGCCTGGAGCGCGTCGACCATCGCCATCGTGTTCTGGACGTGGACGTTGTCGTCGGCGTCGCCGTGGACGATCAAGAGCTCCTGGCCGTCGGCGAGGTTGGCGGCGTAGGTCGTCGGCGAGCCGAGGTCGTAGCCCTGGGGGTTCTTCTGGGGCGTCGAGAGGTAGCGCTCGGTGTAGATCGTGTCGTACTGGCGCCAGCTCGTCACGGGCGCGACGGCCATCCCGAGGTGGAAGGTCTCCGGCCCCTCGCCGTACGTCATCGCCAGCAGCGAGAGGTAGCCGCCGTAGCTCCAGCCCCAGATCCCCATCCGGTCGGCGTCGACGAACGGCATCGCGCCGAGGTGCTGGGCGGCGGCGATCTGGTCTTCGGCCTCCAAAATCCCGAGCCGGTTCTGGGTCAGCGTCTTGAACGCCTTGCCGCGCCCGCCCGTCCCGCGGTTGTCGACGCCGGCCACGAGCACGCCGTAGGTCTCGGCGAGGTAGTGGTGCCACAGCCGCTCGGTCCCGCCCCAGCGGTTGTACACCTCCTGGCTGCCCGGCCCGCCGTAGGTGTGGATCAGGAGCGGATACTCGCGCGACGGGTCGAAGTCGCGGGGCTTGATGAGGTAGGCGTTGAGCGTCGTCCCGTCGGCGCCGGGGACCTCCATGAACTCGACGGCCGGCAGGTCATATGCCGCGAGCCGGTCGATGAGCGCGGCGTTGTCGACCAAGACGGCCAGCCGGTCGCCGGTCGTCCGGTAGAGCGCCGTCGTGGCCGGCGTGGTGCTCGTCGAGTAGGTGTCGACGAAGTAGTCGAAGTCGCGGCTGAGGTCGACCGAGTGCCAGCCGGCGCCGGTCGTGAGCTTGGTCGGCGTGCCGCCGTCGAGCGGGACGCGGTACAGGTGCCGTTCGAGCGGGCTCGCGGCCGTCGTCGTCACGTAGGCCACCCCCTCGGCCTCGTCGACGCCGTGGAAGTCGGTGACGTCCCACGGGCCCCTCGTCACCTGGCGGACGAAGTCGCCGTCGGTCTCGTAGAGGTAGAGGTGGCCGAACCCGTCGCGGTCGCTCCGCCAGACGAAGTGGTCGCCGTCGGCGAGGTAGGTGATGGTGCCCGTGGCGACGTCCGAAAACCCGGTCTCGACCTCGATGTACGAGTCGTTCTCCTCCTCCAGGATCTGGTCCACGTCGCCGGTCGCCGGGTCGCCGTAGAGGAGGTCGACGTGGTTCTGGTCCCGGTTGAGCCGGAGCATCCAGACGTCGGCGGTGCCGTCCTCTAGGGCCGGCGTCCAGCCCATCCCGGCGATGTACTCGGTCTCGTCGCCGCCCTCGAACCAGGTGTCGGTGTCGAACCACGTCGTCTCGCCGGTCGCCACCTCGACCACGCCGACGCGGATCTCGGCGTTCGTCTCGCCGGCCTTGGGGTAGCGGAACTGCGTCGTCTCGGGGTAGAGCGTCCGGAAATCGGTCATCTGGAAGTCCCGGGTGCCCGTCTCGTCGAGCTGGAAAAAGGCGATGTGGCGGCCGTCGGGGCTCCACCGGAACCCGTCGCGGAGCCCGAACTCCTCCTCGTAGACCCAGTCGAACGTCCCGTTGATGACGCCGCCCTCGGTCCCGTTCGTCGTCAGCGGCCGCTCGACGCCCGTCTCCAGGTCGACCACGAACAGGTTCCGGTCGCGGACGAACGCGACGTGCTCGGCGGCCGGGTCGAACTTGGCAAACATCTGGAAGCCCGCGGCCCGGCTGGCGACCGGCGCCAGCGAGCCGTCGCCGAAGTCGTAGACGTAGTAGTAGCCCTTGGTGTTGAGCCGCCAGACCTGCTCGGAGTCGGTGTAGAGGAGCGCCCGCGAGCCGTCGGCGGAGTACTCGTAGTCCTCGATCTCGATGAGCCCGTCGCCGTCGGGCAGGCGGAGCGTGGCCCCGTCGATGAGCGTCCGGCGGCCGTCGGTCGTCAGGTCGAGCTCGACCAGGCGCGACGCGCCCGACTCGCGGTCCGTGTCGACGTACAAGAGCCGGGCGCCGGTCTCGGCCCAGCGCCCGCCCTGGAAGCCCTCGCCAGAGAACTCGGGGCTGGCGAACAGGGTCTCCAACGTGAGCCGCTTCGGCCCGTCGGCCGGCTGGGCGACGGCGACGAGCGGCGCCAGGACGGCGAGGAGGACGAGCGGCGAGAAGCGGTGGCGCATGGGGAGCGGTGCGGTGGGACGGGCCGAACGGGGGCGGAACGCGCTAAAGTACGCGGCCGGCCGAGCGCTGGAGCCCGGCGCCCGCCGACCTCGTGGGGGCTGCGAATCGCCTTTCAGGCAAAGGTCGTACGAGCCCAGGTTGCCGTCTCCCTCGCGAGCCTCCCATGCGACCGCTCCTCCTCACCTTTCTCCTCGCCCTCGCCGTGGCCGGGTGCGACACCGGCGGCCCGACCGAGAAGACCTACCCCTCGGCGGAGTCCTTCCCAGCGGTGGCGGTCGTTGATCTGTTCGAGGTCGCGCCCGGCCGGTACAACGTGGAAGCGGTCGTCGTCCAGGTCTCCGTGTGCCCACCGGACGCGATCTGCGAGATCCCCGACTCGATCCTCGTCGCCGACGCCGTCTACGAGGACCCGGTCGCGCCTGCCTTCACGCTCTTCGTCGAGGACGCCCGCCAGTTCCGCGAAGGTGGTCGGTATCGGTTCTCCGTCGAAGCCTTCGACGCCGACGGTGGGCCGCCGTACGCGATCAGGCTTCTGGGTTACGACCGCTTGTAGGCAGCGTCAGCCGGAACGTGGCCCCCTCGCCCGCCGCGCTCTCGGCCGCGAGCGCCCCGCCGTGGGCCTCGGCGACGGCCCGGGCGATGGCGAGGCCGAGCCCCGTCCCGGCCCCCCGCGTCCGCGGCCCGTCGCCGCGGTAGTAGCGCTCGAACACGTGGGCGAGCACGTCGGGCGGCATGCCCTCGCCCGTGTCGGCCACCTCGAGGGTCGCCTCCGACCCGGTGGCCGACGCCGTCAGGCGGACCGTCCCCCCGGCCGGCGTGTGGCGGCGGGCGTTGTCGAGCAGGTTCGCCAGCGCCCGCGCGAGCCGGGCGCCGTCGGCTTGGACGACGGGCAGGCCGGGCGGGACGTCGACGTCGAGCGCGACGCCGTCGGCGGCGAACGCGCGTGCGTGCTGGCGGCCCACGTCGGCGACGAGCTCGCCGAGGGGGACCGGCTCCAGGCGGAGCGACTGGTCGGGCCGGTCCAGGACGGACAGCTCGAACAGGTCGGCGACGAGCGCGGCGGCGCCCTCGGCCTGGCGACGAGCGGCAGCGACGGCCTCTTCCACGTCGTCGGTCCGGCCCTCGCTGGCGAACCGCTCGGCCTCGTCGAGCGTGACGCGGAGCGCGGCCAGCGGCGTCCTCAAGTCGTGGCCGACGTTGGCGACCAGCTCGCGGCGCAGGCGGTCGGTGTCGCGGAGCGACTGGATCGAGGCCTCGACCCGGGCCGCCATCTCGTTGACGGCGCGGGCCAACCGGCCCAACTCGTCGGGGCCGGCATCGGGGAGGCGGTCGGCGTAGTCGCCCTCGCCCAGCCGCTCGACGCGCCGGGTGACCTCGCGGACGGGCCGGAGCAACCGGGCCGAGAACAGGGCGCCCAGCAGCAGCGCCAGCGCGACGGCGACGGCGACCGTGACGGCCGTGGCCCGCCAGAACGCCCGGACGGTCCCGCTCCGCTCCTCCGCGACCGTCTCGCGCAGCGGCCGAACCAGGAGCGCGCCGGCGGGCAGCCCGTCGGGCGCCAGGATCGGGGCCAAGCCCCAGCCGCCGCCCGGCGCGTCGAGGTCGACGGCGACGCGGCCGGCGTCGAGCGCGTCGAGCGCGGCCGGAGGCACCTCGGGTGCCGGCTCGTCGCCGAACGTCTCGACGGGCGCCCCGGCCTCATCCAAGAGCGCGAGCGGGTCGGGGAACCGCGTCCCCAAGTCGGCCCGGAGGCGGTCGCCGATCTCGACATCGCCGAACGGGCCGATCTCGGCCCGGGCCTCGACCTCCTCGGCCACGGCGTCGAGCCGGAGCCGCAGCGTGCCCGCGAGCAGTTCGGCGCTCCGGTCCTGGGCGAACACGCCGCTCAGCACGACCGCCAGCAGCGCCGTCGCCACCTGGGCGCCGACCAGCACGCCGGCCACCTTCCAAAACGCCGACGTGGGCCCGTGGCCGTGTGGACGCTCACTCATTGGACCCCGGGCTATCGCAACCTCGCCCCGTCTTGTCATCCTGAACGCAGTGAAGGATCTCGACGCCGACGGTGGAGACCATCGGAGCCGGCGCGGCAGGTCTCGGAGTCCGAGGTGAGATCCTTCGCATTCGCTCAGGATGACATGGTAGACGAGGTTGCGATGGCCCTGTCATCGGACCCCGGGCTCACGAGTCCACGTCACTCGGCGGCGAACTTGTACCCGACGCCCCACACCGTCCGCACGAACGCCGGGTTGCCGGGGTCCGCCTCGATCTTGGCGCGCAGGCGTTGAACGTGGCTGTCGATGGTCCGGTCGTAGCCCTCGTAGGTGATGTCCCAGATCTGCTGGAGCAGCTGGCCCCGCGTGAACGGCCGGTCCGGGTGCCGCGCCAGGAACAGCAGCAGGTCGAACTCGCGGACCGTCAGGTGGACCGGCTCCCCGCCGACCGTGACCTCACGGCGGACGGGGTCGACGGCGAGCGCGCCCGCCGTGATCGGCGCCTCGCCGTCGTCGGCCGGACCGGACGCGAGCTGCTCGCGGACCGCCCGCACCCGGCGCAGGGCCGACCGGATCCGGGCGACGACCTCTTGCAGGCTGAACGGCTTCGTGACGTAGTCGTCGGCGCCGACCTCGAGCCCGACGACGCGGTCGAGCTCGTCGGCCCGGGCGGTGAGCATCAGGATGGTTAGGAGCGGGTGGTCACTGCGGAGCCGGCGGCAGACCTCGACGCCGTCGAGCCCGGGCAGCATCACGTCGAGCACGACGAGGTCCGGGACGCGCTCGGCGACGGCGTCGAGCGCGTCGGGCCCCGTCGCGGCCGTGGCGACGTCGTAGCCGGACTCTTCGAGGCGGCGGGCCAGCGTCTGGCGGAGGTCGTCGTCGTCCTCGACGACGAGGAGGGAGGCGGGGGCCATGGCGGATCGGGGGACGGCGGCAAGCTAGGCGCGCCAGCCGGCCGCCCGGCTCGGGGCGCACAAGCGGGACGGAGTCGCCACGGTTCCGTGACATGGAGGGCGGGTCCGGTGCGTTCTTGGCCCGTCCCCTCCCCCCGCTCGCGTGCGGATCGCCGTCGTCCTGCTCGTCCTCGCGGTGGCCCCGGCCGTCGCCCAGCCCGCGCCGGGCGCCGTGCTCGATGCGTGGCGCGACGGCTGGCGACGCGCGTCGGCCGGCGTCGACGCGGTCGAGATGCGGGAGGAGACCGAGTGGACCGTCGATGGGCCGCGCGGGCGGTCGCTGGTCGAGGCGTGGGGCCGCGTCCGGCTCGGCAGCGGGCCGCCCGAGCGCGAGGTCGACCGGGTCCGCGTCGACGGACAGGACGCGGACCCGGAGCGCGGACGTGGCCAGGGCCGCCGGTGGCAGCGCGCGTTCGGACCGGCCGGGCGCGAGGTCCACGCGCCGCCCCGCCTGCCCGGCGACGTCCTCCGCAACGCCCGCGGGCTCGGCATCGCCGCCGACCGGCTCGGAGGCGAGCCCGCCTGGCGCGTCGACCTCGACACGCGCGCCGACCGGGCCGAGGCGTGGTTCACGCGCTCCGAGACGCCCCGCCTGCTCGCGATGCGGCTGGTCGGCCGGCGACCGCGCGGGGGCCGGATCGAGCGCGAGGTCCGCTACGTCCGCGTCGCCGGCCTCGACCTGCCCGCCCGGGCCCAGACCACGTTCACCGCCCGCCAGCGACGTCGCCTGCGCGAGTACTTCGTGACCCTGACGGCCGTTGGGACGTACTCCGGCCACACGCTCCGCTGACGATGCGCCTGTCCCTCCCCTACGCCGAGGCCGGGCTCTCCGACGAGGGCGCCGCCGCGCACGCCCTCGACCGGCTCGGCTACGGCCCCCGCCCGGGCCAAGCCGCCGAGGTCGCCGCGCGCGGCGTCGAGGCCTGGGTCGCCGAGCAGCTCGGGCCGCCCGCGCCGGACCCCGACCTCGACCGGCGGCTGGCCGCGGTCGACTTTCTCGGCCGCTCGGCCGAGGACGTCGTGACGACGTACCCGCCGCCGAACTACGCGCTCCGGCTGGCCGTCGCCCGAGGCGACCTGCCGGACGGGTTCACGCCGCGCGACGCCGAGATCCGCGACCGCCTCGACGCCTGGATGGAGCAACAGGGCATGCGCCCGCTCCGCCAGCTCCGGCTCGACGTCGTCGAGGCCAAGCTGACCCGGGCCGTCCACAGCCGCGCCCAGCTCCGCGAGGTCCTGGCCGACCTGTGGTTCAACCACTTCAACGTCGACGGGCGCGGGCAGGCCATCGCCTACGTGGCCTCGTACGAGCGCGACGCGATCCGCCCCCACGTGTTGGGCCGGTTCCGCGACCTGCTCGGGGCGACGGCCCGGCACCCGGCGATGCTCGGCTACCTCGACAACGTGAGGTCGCGGGCCTCGGCGGGGACGCCCGTCGCCCACGGACGCGCACCGCGCGAGGGCGGGCTCAACGAGAACTACGGCCGCGAGCTCCTGGAGCTCCATACCCTCGGCGTCGACGGCGGGTACTCCCAGGACGACGTGGTCGCCGTGGCCCGGGCGTTCACCGGCTGGACCGAAACCCCGACGCGGGGGCGCCCGGACGCCATCGCGCGCCAGCGCGAGTTGATCGACCGGCTCGACCGGCGCGGTGTCGGGCTGGTCCGCGACGGGCTGTTCCTGTTCCGGCCCAACTGGCACGACGCCGAGCCCAAGACGGTCTTGGGCCAGACGCTGCCCGGTGGCCGAGGGATCGAAGACGGCGAGGACGTGCTCGACCTGCTCTCGGCCCACGACGCGACGGCCCGCCACATCGCCCACACGGTCGCCGTCCGGTTCGTCGACGACGATCCCGACCCGGCCCTCGTCGGCCGCCTCGCCGACGTGTTCCGCCGGACCGACGGCGACCTCCGTGCCGTGATGACGGCGCTCGTGGAGGACCGGGCGTTCTGGGACGCCGCGACGTCCGGCCCGGACGGGTCGCCGTCGAAGGTCAAGACGCCGTTCGAGTTCGTCGCGAGCGCGTTCCGGGCGACGGCGACGCCGGCCGGCGGGGTCCGCCAGGTCGGCCGGGCGCTCCGTGACATGGGCGAGCCGGTGTTCCACGCCGAGCCGCCGACGGGCTTCCCCGACCACGCAGCGGCCTGGGTCAACGCCGGCCTGCTCCTGACCCGGATGAAGCTGGGCTTGCAACTCGCCGCCGGCCGGCTCCGCGACGTCGAGCCGGACCTCGACGCGCTCACCGGAGGTCAGCAGCCCGAGTCCGTCGACGCGGCGCTCGCGACCTACGTCGCGGCGCTCCTGCCGGGCCGGCCGACGGCGCCGACCGTCCAGCTTCTTCAGCCCATCGTCCGCGAGCCGGCGTTTGCGCGGCGCGTGGCCGAGGCCGCCGGCCAGGCCGAGGCCGCGACCGCCACGACGCTCGACGACGACGGCGCCTTCGACGACGCCGCGCCCGCCCCGTTCGACCCCGACGACACCGCCGCGTTCGTGGTCGGCGTCGTGCTCGGCTCGCCCTCCTTCCAGCGCCAGTAGCCCTGGGCACGGCCATGATGACCCGTCGCGCGTTCGTCACCTCCAGCGGGCTCGCCCTCGTCGCCGCGGGCGTCGGCGGCGTCCCGTCGTTCCTGGCCCGGGCAGCCCAAGCCGCGCCCGCCGGGCTGGGCCGCAAGAAGGTGCTCGTCACCATCTTCCAGCGCGGGGCCATGGACGGGCTCGCGGCCGTCCAGCCGCTCGCGGACCCGATGCTGGCCCGGCTCCGGCCGACGCTGGCGCTCGGCGCCCGCCAGCTCGTGGACCTCGACGTCCAGTACGGGCTCCACCCGTCGCTGGGCCCGCTCGCGCGCTACTTCACCGAGGGCCGGCTCGGGATCGTCCACGGGGCCGGATCCCCCGTCCCCACGCGGTCGCACTTCGACGCCCAGGACTTTATGGAGACCGGCCAGCCCGGCGACAAGCGGGCCGACACGGGCTGGCTCAACCGGGCGACAGGCCTGCTCGGCCACGAGCCGACGCCGTTCCAGGCCGTCGCCCTGACGCCGGCCCTGCCGCTCTCGCTCCGGGGCGACGCGCCCGCGCTGGCCGTCGCACGGCTGGAGGACTTCGGCGTGGCCGGGCCGGGCATGACCGGCCGGAGCGCGGCCGGCGAGACGCTGGAGGCGCTCTACGCTCAGACGGCCGGCGACCTGCTGAGCGACGCCGGCCGCGAGGGGCTCGACGCGGCCCGGCTCTTGGACGACGCCCGGCTCGACCAGTACACCCCCGAGAACGGGGCCGTGTACCCCCGCTCCGAGCTCGGCGAGAGCTTGCGCCAGATCGCCCAACTCGTCAAGGCCGACGTCGGGCTCGAAGTGGCCTTCGCCGAGACCGGAGGGTGGGACACGCACGCCCGCCAGGGCGGCGACGCCGGCTCGTTCGCCCGCCGCGCCGACGACCTCGCCCAGAGCGTCGCCGCGTTCTGGACCGACCTCGAACGCCACCACGACGACGTGGTCGTCCTGACGATGACCGAGTTCGGGCGGACGGTCGCCGAGAACGGGACGGGCGGGACCGACCACGGCCGCGCCTCGGCCATGTTCGTGCTCGGCAACGACGTCCGCGGCGGCGAGGTCCACGGGGTGCCGCTGGTCTTGGACCCGGACGCGCTGGAGGACGGCCGCGACCTGCCGGTCACGACCGACTTCCGGTCCCTCTTCGCGGGCGTGGCCGGCGGCCACCTCGGCGTCCCGACGGGCGCCACGCTGTTCCCCGGGTGGTCCGGCCAGCCGCTCGACCTGATTCGGGGCTGACGCCGCTCCGGTCAGCCTGCAGGGGCACGTTCGGCTCCCTCGGAACGGTACTACCCGACGATCCGGTCGTACTCCGCGTGCGACCCGATCCAGAACCAGTACAACGCGCCGCTCTCCTCGACCGCCAGCGCCCGGTAGCCCCGACCGACCCGCACCGACCACAGCGGCGGGTCGCGGTCCGCGAGCGCCTTGAAGTGGAGTGACGGATGGCGCGGGTTGTCTTCGAGCAGCCGGTAGTTTTTCCGTGCCAGCGTCTGCACCCGCTCGGGCTGTGCGTCGAACCGCCTCCAGAAGCCGGCCGTCGCCCGATGCCTCACGGGAGCGGGCGGGTGCGACCGGCGGCGATGTCGGCCCGAGCGTCACGGACGAGCGCGTCGAGCCGCCCGGCCTTCGCGTCGGCCTCGATCTGGCGGTCCCACTCATCGGCCCGGTACTCGTCGAACCACTCGGCGAGGGCAGCGAGTTGGTCGGGCGGGAGCTCCGAGATAGCGGCTTCGATTTCTTGGACGCTCATGCCAAGCGGGGATCGGGTCTGCCCGGCCAACGTCTCAGCCCACCGCTCGGTTCGTATGACGACGGAGCCTACTTGTACACCGCGTCCGCGTCGAAGACGGGCGTGCCGACGGTCTCAAGCGCGCCGTCCTCGACGCGGCGGTAGAAGCAGCTCCGGTGGCCCGTGTGGCAGGCGGCCCCGCCGACCTGCTCGACCCGGAACAGCAGCGCGTCGCCGTCGCAGTCGACAAACGCCGACTTGACGCGCTGGACGTTCCCGCTCGTCTCGCCCTTGACCCAGACCTTCTGGCGCGACCGGCTCCAGTACGTCATCACGCCCGTTTCGAGCGTCTGCGCCAGCGTCTCGCGGTTCATGTAGGCCAGCATGAGCACGTCGCCCGTGGCGTCGTCCTGGGCGATGGCGGCGACCAGGCCGTCGTCGTTGAAGGTGGCGGCGTCGAGGAGAGGCTGGAGGTCCATGAGGTTGGGTGGGAGCGGAGGGGGGAAGCTGGCGCCGGGCCGGGCGGCGAGGGAGGAAAACGGCGTAAAGTCACGGCGCGCCGATGCCGGGCCGTACGCTTCCGTCTCGCCTTCGCCCCGCCCGTGCGCCTCGCTCTCTTTGCTCTGATCGCCCTCGCCGCCTGCCAGCCCGACGCCGGCGGCGCGCCCGGCGACGCCCCAGTGTTCACGGGCGACCTCCCGGCAGCGGACGACGGCGCGGAGGTGGCCGGCTTCGGCGCGTTCCGCGACTCGCTCCGCGCCGTGGCCGCCCGGCGTGACACGGCGGCCCTGCTCGCGCTCGTCGCCCCCGACGCCTTGGTGTCGTTCGGCGACGCGCCGGGCGGGCCGGACGGGGTCCGCGCGGTGTGGTTCGACGCCGAGCCGGCCGAGCCCGTGTGGGCCGTCCTGGGCCGCATCCTCGACGGGGGCACCGTCGAGCAGGACGGCGCCGTCGTCGCCCCGGCCGTCGCCGCGCTGTGGCCCGACGCGCTCGCCCCGGCCTCCCACGTCGCCGTGCCGGGCCGCGACGTGGCCGCGTTCGACGCGCCCGGCGGCGACGTCGTGGCCCGGCTGACCGAGATCGTGCTGCCGACCGCCGGCCCGGCCAGCGGCGGCTGGCAGCCGGTGACGCTGCCCGACGGCCGGAGCGCGGTCGTCGCGGCGGCCGAGGTCCAGAGCCCCGTCGGCCACCGCGCCACCTTCTGGGACGACGGCGACGGCTGGCGCGTGCGCTCGTTCGTGGCCGACGACTGATCCCGTGGCCCCGAGCCCGGTTGCTCCATCCCCGTTTGGACGTCGGCGGAGTGGATGGGAGTGTGGAAGGAGCCCCCCTCCCCCCATACCCCCACACTCTTCCCGGACTTGGTCTGGGGGAACCGGACCCGCTCGCGGTCGATCCAGGCCGGCGTGCGCCCGCTCCTCGTTCCGCTCCTGCTCGCCCTCGGCGCCTGCGCCACGCCCGTCGCCCCGACCGGCGGGCCGGCCGACACGACGCCGCCCGTCCTGGTCGAGACCTCGCCCGCCGACGGCGCCACGAACGTGACCGAGCGAACGCTCCGGCTGACGTTCTCAGAGCGGCTCGCGAGCGCGGCCGGCGCCGCCGTCACCGTCACGCCGGCCGGCGACGTGCCGCCCGAGGTCCGCGTCCGGGGCCGCGAGATCGAGGTCACGCTGCCCGCGCTCCGCGACTCGACAACGTACGTGGTCACGGTCGGGACGGCGCTGGCGGACCAGCGGAGCGTGGCGCTCCGGGCGCCGATCACGGTCGCCTTCGCGACGGGCGACGTGATCGACCGGGGGCGGATCGCGGGCGTCGTGCGCGAGCCCGACACCGGCGCGGGCGTCGGCGGGCTCGCGGTCTGGGCCTACGCCCTGCCCGACACGACGGCGCGGCCGGACGCCCGGGCCGTCGCCCCGGACTACCGGACGGAGACGGGCGCCGACGGCGCGTTCCGGCTCGAGTACCTCCGCCCCGGCCCGTACGCCGTCGCCGTCGTCCAGGACCGGAACCGGAACAGCCGGGCCGACCCCGGCGAGCGGTTCGCGGTCGCGCCCCGCCCCGTCTTGCGCGCGACCGCCGACTCGGCCACGTCCGCCCCGGCGACGTTCTGGACGACGGCGCTCGACACGATCCCGCCCGTCGCCCAGCGGCTCCGCCCGGTCTCGGACCGCCGGTTGGCCGTCCGCTTTTCCGAGCCCGTCCTGCTCCGCGACGCCGCGGCGTGGGCCGCGTCGGTCGCCGTCGCCGACTCGGCCTCGGGGGCGGCCGTGCCCGTCGCGTGGTACCAGCCGGCGGGGTCGGCCTTCGAGGTTTGGGCGGAGGCGGCCCGCCCGCTCCCGGCCGCCACGCTCGTCACCGCGACGCCCGCCGGCCGGGCCGCCGTCGCCGACTCGGCCGGGCTCGGGCCCGGGCCGTTCCGGCTGTCGGTCGCGCCGCCGGCCCGGGCCGACACCGTCGTCGCCCGGTTCGAGGCGTTCGTCCCGTCGGCCCCGGATTCGGTCGTGACGCTCCGCCCCGGCCAGCGCCCCGGCGTCCGGTTCACGACGCCGCCCGGTCCTCGTCTCGATGCCGTTCGTCTCCGAACCAGCGGCGAGCCCGTCCCCCTCTCCTTTGTCACGGCCGACGGCGTCACGTTCGTCGCCGACTCGACCGTGGCCTTGCCCTCGACCTTCGCCCTCACCGTTCCGGCTGGCGACACGACGCGCGCGCAGCGGTTCGCCGTCGCCAGCGACCGCGAGGTCGGCGCGATCCTGGGACGGGTTGAGGGCGAGGGCCCCGTGCTCGTCGAAGTCCGCCCGGCGTCCGGCGCCCCCGTGGTGGTCCGCGCCGACGCCGACGGCGCGTTCGTGGCCGACGGGCTGTTGCCGGGCCCGTACACGCTCCGCGTGTGGGACGACCGCGACGGCGACGGCCGGTGGAGCGGCGGCCGGCTCGCGCCCTACGTCGCCCCCGAGCCGCTCGTGCTCCTGGCCGAGCCCGTCCAGGTCCGCGCCCGCTGGGAGGCCGAGATCGACCCCGTCACGCTGGAGCCGGTGGATCAGTGAGTCGGTGCGTCCGTAGATCGGGGCACGTCGGCGCCGGTCGACACGTCCGTTGACTCGCCGACTCCCTCCGCAAACCAAATGACCGAGCCCGTCCTCAGCGCCGACGCCATGCGCGCGGCCGACCGCGCGACCATCGACGACTGGGGCGTCCCCGGGCGCGTCCTGATGGAGACGGCCGGGCGGGCGGCGGCGCGCGAGATCGAGGCCCGGTTCCCCGTCCGCGACCGCGACGTGACGGTCCTCGTGGGGACCGGCAACAACGGCGGCGACGGGCTGGTGGTGGCCCGGGTGCTGGCCGCCCGGGGGGCCCGCGTCCGGACGCTCGTGCTCCCCGGCGACGGCACGCCCGACCGGACGGCGAACCTCGACCTGCTCCGGCAGCTCGCGGAGGTCGCGGCCGGCCTCGACGTCGTCGGGTTCGAGGACGTCCGCCAGGTCGCGAACGCGCCGGCCGACGTCGTGGTCGACGCGCTCCTGGGCATCGGGATCACCGGCGCGCTGCGCGAGCCGGCCCGGTCGCTGTGCGCCTGGACGAACCGGGTGGACGCGCCCGTCGTCGCGCTCGACGTGCCCTCCGGCCTGGACGCCACCACGGGCCGGGCCGCCGACGACGCGGTCCGCGCCGCCCTCACGGTCGCGTTCGGCGCCGTCAAGTCGGGCCTGCTGCTGGGCGACGGGCCGACGCTCGCGGGCGACGTCGTCGTGGCCGAGATCGGGATCCCCGACGCCGAGCTCGACAGCCACGCGACCGCCTGGCGGGCCGCCCCGGGCGACGTCGGGCGGGCGCTCCCGACGCGGGCGGCCGACGCGCACAAGTACTCGGCCGGGCGCGTGCTGGCCGTCGTCGGGAGCCGGGCGTTCACGGGCGCCGCCGTCTTGTCGGCGACGGCCGCGTACCGGGCCGGCGCCGGGGCCGTCGTCGCGGCCGTCCCCGAGTCCGCGGCCGACGTGGTGGACGCCCGCGCGCCCGAGGTGATGGTCGACGCCCAGCCCGAGACCGACGCCGGCACGCTCGCCAGCGCGTCGACGGCCGCGATCCTCGACCGGGCGGCGTCCGCCGACGCCGTGCTCGTGGGGTGCGGGCTCGGCCGCGAGCCCGAGACGCTGGCGCTCGTCCGCGAGTTGGCCGCGTCGGTCGAGGCCCCGCTCGTCGTGGACGCCGACGGCCTCTCGGCCCTCGCCGACGGCGCCGACGCGCTGGCCCGGCGGCGCGGGCCGCTCGTCCTGACGCCGCACCTCGGCGAGCTCCGCCGCCTGCTCGGCGACCGTGCTTTCGACCCGGAGGACCGGATCGAGGCCGCCCGCGAGCTCGCCGTGCGGTGGGACGCCGTGCTCGTGTTCAAGGGGATGCCGACGGTCGTCGGCCTGCCGGACGGGCGCGTGCTCGTCGGGCCGCCGGGCGAGCCGGCGCTGGCGACGGCCGGGACCGGCGACACGCTGGCGGGCTCCGTCGTCGGGCTGCTGGCCCAGGGCCTCGCGCCCGGCGACGCCGCCCTGTGCGCGCTCCACCTCGGGTCCACGGCGGCCCAGCTGTGGGCGGCCGAGCACGGGGCCGGCGGGCTCGTCGCGTCCGACCTCATCGCTCGGCTCCCGGCCGCCGCCCACGCCCTCCGCTCATGACCCCGACCCGCTGGGCGGTCGCCTGGACCGTCGCCATCTGGGTCGCGTGCTCGATCCCCGGCGACCAGGTCCAGCCGCCGGACCTCTTGCCGTTCGCGTTCGACAAGTGGGTCCACGTCGGGATGTTCGTCGGGTTCGGGGCGCTGTGGACGCGGGCGCGGCCCGACCGGATCTGGGAGATCGTAGTGGCGGGCATCGCGTTCGGGCTCGGGATCGAGGTCTGGCAGGGGTGGTTGCCCATCGACCGGTTCCCCGAAGCGCTCGACGCCGTCGCCGATGTCGTCGGCCTGGGGCTCGGGATCGGGCTGGCGGTCGGCCTCCGGCGGCGGGCCGCGAGCAACGAGTAGCGGGGTGGCGTGTCTTGACCGGACACCGCCTCCCCTCCCATGCCCGTCCGCAAAACGCCCGAGGCCGACCTCCGCCGACGCCACCCGCTCTACGCCGAGATCGGGATGATCGTCGCGCTCGTCCTCGTCATCGCCGCCTTTACCGTCCCGACGCCCCCGCCCGAGCCGGTCGCCGTCGCCGCCGACCCGGACGTCCCGTTCGAGATGGTCGACGTGCCGCCGACGGCCGAGCCGCCGCCGCCTCCCCCACCGCCCGCGCCGCCCCCGCCCGTCGCCGTCCCCGACGAGGTCCCGGTCGAGGACCTCATCGACCACCTCGACCTCCGCCTGGACGACGAGGTCGCCGCCCCACCCGCGCCGCCGGCCCCGCCGCCGTCCGTGTTCGACCCCGGTCCGACGCCCCCGACGCCTCCGCCGCCGCCCGTCGTCGAGGACGTGCCCGACACGGACGCCGTGTTCGAGGTGGCCGAGGTCCAGCCGGAGCTGATCGGGGGTCTCCCCGGTCTCCAGAGCCGGGTCGAGTACCCCGAGTTCGCGCGCCGGGCCGGGATCGAGGGCCAGGTCGTCGTCCAGTTCGTCGTCGACGAGCGGGGGAACGTCGTCGACCCCGTCGTCTTGCGGAGCCCGAACGAGCTCTTGAGCGAGGCGGCGCTGAAGGCGGTCCGGGAGAGCCGGTTCACGCCGGGCCAGCAGCGGGGCCGCCCGGTCAAGGTCCGGTTCGCCGTCCCCGTCACCTTCCGGCTGAGGTAGGGCCCAGGTTCGGCGCGTGTGGCGAGCCGCGCGGGTCGGGCAACCTCCCCCCGCCTCGTCATCCTGAACGGAGTGAAGGATCTCAACGCCGACTGTGGAGGCCATCGGAGCCGGCGCGGCAGGTCCCGGAGCCCGGTCGAGATCCCTTCGGCTCCGCTCAGGACATGCCTCCGCAGGCTCAGAGACCGTTGAGGTTTGGGGGCCGACGGCGAGCGAGAGCGGATGGGGGCGCTCGCGAGGCGCCGGAGGAGCGCGGGGCCGCAGCCCCGGGCGACGACGGCAACGCCGCGGACGGTCCCGGGCGCCTCGCGCAGCCCGACTCCCTGAACCTCAACGGTCTCTCAGGATGACACGATAAGCGAGTGCGCGATAGCCCTGCGGACCCCGCCGGACCCGCCTCGCCGACCGACACTCGCGAGCAACTTCTCGGCGGCCCCCGGGTCTATCCCACGCCGCCCCGCCTTTTCCACCGCGGACTCGCGCCGACGCCCCCGACGGCCCTACCTTCCCGCGAGGCCCGACCCGGCCGCCCCCTCACCCTTCCGACATGGCCCTCTACAAGACGCCCAAAGCCGACCTGAAGCGGAAGTACCCGATCTACCTCCAGATCGGCCTCCTGCTCTCGCTCGCCCTGATGGTCGCCGCCTTCACCGTCCCGCTCTCCGGCGGCGACGACGTGGTGATGATGGACGACGCCCAGGAGATCATCGAGCTCGAGGACATCGAGCAGACCCAGCAGATCCAGCCGCCGCCGCCGCCGCCGCCGGCCCCGCCGCCGCCCCAGGAGGTCCCGGACGACGTCGAGATCGAGGAGGAGGTGCTCGAGGACATCGAGCTCGACCTCGCCGACGTCCCGCCGCCGCCGCCCGCGCCCCCGGCCCCGCCGGCCCCGCCGCCGCCGACGCCGAACGCGCCGCCCCCGCCGCCCCCGCCGCCGCCGGAGCCCGAGCCGACCGAGCCCGAGATCTTCGAGGTGGCCGAGGTCCAGCCGGAGCTGATCGGGGGTCTCCCCGGTCTCCAGAGCCGGGTCGAGTACCCCGAGTTCGCGCGCCGGGCCGGGATCGAGGGCCAGGTCGTCGTCCAGTTCGTCGTCGACGAGCGGGGGAACGTCGTCGACCCCGTCGTCTTGCGGAGCCCGAACGAGCTCTTGAGCGAGGCGGCGCTGAAGGCGGTCCGGGAGAGCCGGTTCACGCCGGGCCAGCAGCGGGGCCGCCCGGTCAAGGTCCGGTTCGCCGTCCCCGTCACCTTCCGGCTCCGCTAGACCGGACGGGTTGAGACTCGACCGCCCCGTTGGCCTCGGCCGGCGGGGCGGTTTTCGTGTGGGTCGAGCCTCGGTGGCCCGGACGGGGAAACCTGCGAAACGTGCGCGGCCCAAAAAACCCGCGCGACTCGGGACTCACCTCACACGACGCGGTGCCGGACGTGGCCGTCGGCCTCGCCCACCAGCACGTCCGTCGCCAGGCCGAGGAACAGGCCGTGGCCCAGGACGCCGGGGATCGCGTCGAGCGCCGACGCCAGCGCCGCCGGGTCGTCGATGCCCGGGAATCGGGCGTCGAGCACCCACAGCCCCTGGTCGGTCACGACGGGCCCGTCCTTCCGCTCGCCCATCCGCAGCTCGGGCTCGGCGCCGAGCCCCCGGAGCGCCCGGGCCACGGCCGGCTCGGCGAAGGGCAGGACCTCGACCGGAACCGGCATCGCCGTGCCGAGCCGGTCGACCTCCTTCGAGGCGTCGACCAGGACGACGAACCGGGCCGCGAGCGCGGCCACCACCTTCTCGCGGACGTGCGCGGCCCCGCGCCCCTTAATCAGAGCGCCGCCCGGGCCCACCTCGTCGGCGCCGTCGAGGGCGAGGTCGAGAGGGGCCTGCGACGTCGGGAGCGTGTCCAGGCCGAGGTCGGCGAGCGAGAGGACCGGGATCCCGTGCCGGCGCGCCAACCGCTCGGCGGCGACCGACGTGGGGACGCCGGCGACCCGGAGCCCGTCGTCCTGGACGCGCCGGCCGAGGGCCTCCAACACGAACGCCGTCGTGGAGCCGGTCCCGAGCCCCAGCGTCATCCCGTCCTCGACGAGGGCCGCGGCGGCGAGGCCGACGGCCCGTTTGGCATCATCAGAGGTGGACATGTGGACGAGTGGACCAGTGGACGGGTGCGAGGTCGCAAGCTACCCGGCGGCGACGGGGCCGATCACGTGTCCACGCCTCCACAGCTCCACGAGTCCACCTCTCCCCTACTCGTAGCGGAGCGCCTCGATGGGGTGGAGCCGGGCCGCCTTCGTCGCCGGGTACACGCCGAACACGAGCGCGACGACCGTCACGCCGACGACGGCGACCGTCGCCCAGCCCCACGGGAACGCCGGGGCCGTCGTCATGAGCGCGGCCACGACGTTGCCGCCGAGCGCGCCCATCACGATGCCCGCGAGCCCGCCGAGCTGGCACAGGACGACGGCCTCGACCAGGAACTGGAGCAGGATGTCGCGCCGCGTGGCGCCCAGCGACTTGCGGACGCCGATCTCGCGCGTCCGCTCGGTCACGCTGACCAGCATGATGTTCATGACCCCGACGCCGGCCGCCAGCAGCGCGATCAGGCCGATCCCGGCACCGCCGGTCGCGAGCGCGTCCGTGAACGTCTTGAGCCCGTCGGCCGCCTCAGCGCTCGAGAACGTCTCGAAGTCGTCCTCCGCCTCGGGCGGCAACCGCCGGATGGCCCGGAGCCCGCCGACGGCCTGGTCCTGGGTCGCCGCCAGCATTTCGGCGCTCGGCGCCCGGACGTCGATGGACACGTCGCGGTCCTGGGCGCCGAACGCCGGGATCGCCCGGGTGATCGGGACGACGACCCGGTTGTTCGTGTCGCCGATGCCGAAGCCCCCGCTCTTCTCGGCCAGCACGCCGACGACCGTGAACCGGACGCCGTCGACGCGGACCTCGCGCCCCAACGGGTCTTGCTCCCCGAACACCTCGTCGGCCACGGTCGACCCGAGCACGGCCACCGACGACGCCGAGCGGACGTCGGCCTCGCCGATGAACCGGCCGGCCGTGACCTCCCACCCGTTGTTCTGGGCGTAGTCTTGGTCGACGCCCATCGTGCTCACGTCGGGGTCCGTCGAGGCCTCCGTCGTGCGGACCTCGCGGCTCCCGGCCCACACGCGAGCGCTGACCGAGGCCGCCAGCGGGGCCCGGTCCCGGAGCGCCAGCGCGTGCTCGAACGTGAGCTGGGGCCGCCGCATCTCCTCCTCCGTCGGCGGCCGGTCGTCGGGCATCCGGTCGAACGTGATCGTCTGGGTCCCCATCGCCGCGAGCTGGCCCATCAGCGTCTGGTCGAGCACCTTGACGGCGGTCACCGACGCGATCACGGAGAACACGCCGATGGCCATCCCGACCAGCGTGAGCGCCGAGCGGAGCCGGTTCGAGCGGAGGGCCTGGAGCGCCTGGCGGATGGTCTCGGTCATTGTGGACTCGTGGACAGGTGGACTCGTGGACCCGTGAAGTCGGGGCGGCTCCGTTCGTCGGACCGGGCCTCTCACGAGTCCACAGGTCCACGCGCCCACACGTCCACTCACTCGTAGCGGAGCGCCTCGATGGGCCGGGCGCGCGCGGCCTGCCACGCCGGGACGAGCCCGAACGCGACGCCGACGACGGCGCAGATGGCGAACGCGAGCGCGACGGTCCCGCCCGAGAGCTCGGCCGTGAACACCTGGTTCACCCCGAACGCCACGACTGCCGCCAGCGCCACGCCGATCACGCCGCCGACCAGGCAGATCGCGACGGCCTCGACCAGGAACTGGAACAGGATCGCCCGCCGCGTGGCCCCGAGCGCCTTGCGGACGCCGATCTCGCGCGTCCGCTCCTTGACGCTCACGAACATGATGTTCATCACGCCGATCCCGCCGACGAGCAGCGCCAGCGCCGTCAGGAACAGGCCGACGCCGTAGGTCGCGACGCGCATCGTCTGGACCAGGTCGCGGAACTGGTCCTGGCTGTTGACCGAGAAGTCGTCGTCCTCGAGCGCGTCGAGGCCCCGCCAGATCCGCGTGAGCCCCGTCAGCTCGTCGATGGCGTCGGCCTGGTCGACATCGGGCTTGAGGCGGACCTTGATCGCCAGGTCGTCGGCGCTGCCGAACAGGCGCTTGTAGGTGTCGATGGGCACGATGGCCCGGTTGTCGGCCGACGCCATGCCGAGGAATTTGCCCCGCTTCGCGAGTGTCCCGATCACTTCGAGCCGGTGGCCGCCGACGCGGACTTCTTTGCCGATGGGGTCCTCGGCCGGGAACAGGGCCTCCACGACGTCGGCCCCGATCACGACGACGGCGCTCGCGGCGCGGTCCTCGCCGTCCGAGTAGAACCGGCCGAGCTCGATCTCGACCCCGCCCGTCTCGACGTAGTCGGCCGTCGAGGCCTCGACGCCGACGCCGGTGGCCTCGTCGCGGCCCCGCGTGACCGTCGCCCCCGTCCCGGTGATCGGCGCGACGGCCTGGGCCGTCTCGGACCGCTCGCGGAGGAACGGGGCCAGGTCCTCGGTGACCGGCGGCCGGTTCCGGTACTTCCACCAGTCGCCCATGATGATCCACGGCGTGCTCTGGACGAACAGGGCGTCGTCGCCGATCATCGCCATCGACCGGTCGAACTCGCCCTCGATCCCGTTGATGACGGTGAACATGGACGTCACCGACACGATGCCGATGACGATGCCGAGCGTCGTGAGCAGCGCCCGGGCCTTCTGCTCCCACAGCGCCCGCCCGGCGATGCGGACGCCCTCGGCGATCTCGGTCTGGACGGCGGGCACGGGCGGCGGGGAGGGACGGGGCGGCTACGGCGCCCGGCGGGCGGGGTTGCGGAGTCTACGCCCGGCCCCGCGCTACCTTGGGCCGCACGCCTCCCCCCCTCAGGGCGAGCGCATGCTACTGACCTCCGGCCCGGACCCCCCGTCCGAGCGCCCATCGCTTTGCTCAGCGGGCGCGCGGACTGTCCCCCTTCAAGGGGGACAGCTTTCCGAGCCTGGGAGCAGGCGGGCGGATGCCCGCCCAGCGACCGGCCGGAAGGCGGGGGGTCTGGATTTAGCATACGCTCGCCTTGCTCCCCCCTCGGGCTACTGCGTCCTCCCAGAACGTGTCATCCTGAGCGCCAGCGAAGGATCTCGACTCGACCTCCGAGCCTTCCTCCGCCGGTTCCGATAGCTCGGAACGTCGGCGTTGAGATCCTGCGCTCTGCTCAGGATGACACTTCTGAGAGTGTGTGATCGCCCCGCCTCCCGCCTATGTCCAAGCTCCGCGTCCTCAGCCAGCTCTGGCAGTTCCTCCGGATCCGCAAGAAGTACTGGCTGGCGCCGATCGTGCTGGTCCTCGTGCTCCTCGGCGTCCTGATCGTGTCGGTCAGCGGGAGCCCGCTGGCGCCGTTCGTCTACGCGCTGTTCTGAGGGCAAGGGGCGCGGGTCGGAGGGCACGAGGCGTCGTCGTACGGACCTATGCCTCGTGCCCCATCCCCCCCTCACAACTCACGCTCGAAGCGGATGCGGTAGTCGCGGTAGGCCGCGTTGTAGCCGGCGGCCGTGACCGTGAACCGCTCCGCGAGCCCCAGCACGGTCATCCCCGGGTGCCGGTTGGGGAACGTGTCGAACGCGAAGCGGCGGTACCCGAGCGCCCGCGCCTCGGCCTCCATCCGCACCAGCAGCGCCCGGGCGACGCCCTGCCGCCGCCACCGCTCCACGACGCCGCCCTTGGCGCTGTAGAACGTCGTCGGGCTCTCGCCGTAGCCGACCTTGTAGCCGACCGTCTCGCCGGCGACGGTCGCCAGGAGGAGGGTGAGGTCGTCGCGGTCGAGCCGGTAGATCACCCGGTCGTCGCCGAAGATGGCGTGGTTGAGCCGGCGGACCTCGGCGAACCGCTCCAGCGCGACGCGCTCGATGTGCAGCCCCTCGGGGCCGCGCGCGGTCCGGGGCGGGGCGTCGTCGATCTGCATGGCTCCGGCACGGTAGGGACGCCAGCGTTGCCGGTCAAGGGCCGTCGGTCGGCCCGGGTAGGGCCGGACGCCCCGCCGGAAGCGACGGGACGGGCGCGGGCGGCGCCTCCTCCACGAGCGACCACGGCTCGATGAGCGACTCGGGCAGGCCGGAGAGGAACCGGCTGGGCTCGGTCAAAAACTGGCCGGTCCCCCGCCGGTACTGGACGAGCGGGTACGAGCAGAACAGCGACGTCTCGGCCCGGGTGAGGGCCACGTAGAGCAGCCGCCGCTCCTCGTCCTCTTCGTCGCTCGACGCCAGCGCGTAGGCCGAGGGCAACACGCCGTCGAGCGCGTGGATCAGGAAGACCGTGTCGAACTCGAGCCCCTTGGCCGAGTGGACGGTCGAGAGCACGAGGGGCGGCTCGTCCTTGAGCGCGGCGTCGGCCGGCTCTTGGGTCCAGTCGAGGGGGTCGAGCGCGAGCGACTCCAGGAGCGCCGTCCGCGAGCGGTGGCGGGCGGCGAGCGCGACGACGGCGTCGAGGTCGGCCTCGCGCGTGGGGAAGTCGTCGGCGTAGGCCCGCTCGAAGACGGGCCGGTAGTAGCCGAGGAGGTGCTCGACCTGGGCCTCGGGCGCCAGCGCGTCGTCACGCAACGGCGACAGCGCGGCCACCAGCCGCCCGACGGCCTGGGCGACGGCCGGCGACGGAACGACTTCGTCGACCGACGTCCGCAGCGCGTGGACGGCGCCGCCGGTCCCGCCCTCGGCCGCCACCGCGATCCAGTCGAGCAGCCGAGACGCCGTCGTCGGGCCGACCCCCTCGACCAGCCGGAGCGCCCGGTTCCAGGCGACCGCGTCGGCCGGGTTCTCGGCCACTCGCAGGTGCGCGACGACATCCTTGACGTGGGCGGCCTCGGCCAACTTGAGCCCGCCGTACTTGACGAACGGGACCTTGCGCCGGCCCAGCTCGGCTTCGAGCGCGTACGAGCACCAGCCCGAGCGGAACAGGACGGCCATCCGATTCAGCGGCGTCCCCGCCTCGCGCTTGTCCAGGACCACCTGGGCCACGAACCGGGCCTCCATGTCGTCGTCGGGCGCAGCGACGAGCGCCGGGAGGTCGCCGCCCTCGCGGTCGGTAAAGAGCCGCTTGTCGTACTTCTCGACCGCCCCTTCCAGCACGTGGTTGGCGAGGTCCAGGATGGGCTGGGCCGAGCGGTAGTTGTGCTCCAGCTTCAAGACCCGCGCCCCGTTGTAGCGCTTGGGCACGTCGAGGATGTGGCCCACGTCGGCGCCCCGGAAGCGGTAGATCGACTGGGCGTCGTCGCCGACCATCAGCACGTTGCCGTGCACGGACTGGAACTGCTCCACCAGATCTGCCTGCAACAGGTTGACGTCCTGGTACTCGTCGACGAGCACGTGGCGGGCCCGGCCGGCGACCGCGCGGCGGACGTCGGGGTTCTCGCGCAGGAGGCCGAGCGTGAGCGCCAGCAGGTCGTCGTAGTCCATCACGCCGGTCCGTCGCTTGGCGTCAGCGTAGGCCCGGCGCAGGCGCTCGATGGTGTCGAGGTGCTCGGCGTACTGGGGGTAGCCCTCCGCCAGCACTTCGTCCATTTCGAGCCCGCGGTTGGTGGCCGCCGAGAACATGGCGAGCAGCGTCCGCTTTTTGGGGAACCGCGTGGGCAGGCGGTCGAGGCCGAGCCGCGTCCGCGCCAGGTCCACCACGTCGGCGGCGTCGGCCTGGTCGAGCACGCCGAACCGGGCCGGGTAGCCGACGCGCTCGGCGTGGCGGCGGAGGATCTCCAGGCAGAAGGCGTGGAACGTGCCGCCGCGGACCCGCTCGCACCGGCCGTCGAGCAGGCCGGCCGCGCGCTCCAGCATCTCGCGCGCCGCGCGCCGGGTGAACGTCAACAGGACGATCTGGTCGGGCGGGACGCCGGTCTCGACGAGGTAGGCCACGCGGTAGACGAGCGTCCGCGTCTTGCCCGTCCCGGCCCCGGCGACGACGAGCGTGGCCCCGCCGCCGGCCGTGGCCGCGGCGTGCTGCTGGGGGTCGAGGTCGCCCGCGTAGTCGAGCTGGAGGTCGGGCCGCGCGGCGTCGGGCTCGCGGGGCTGGAGGACGAAGCGGCGGGCCACAGTCGGGCGGTCGGGGGCGGAGCGCCAGTCTACGCCGAGGCGCGAGCCGGAGCGGTGGGCACCACGTGGCTACCGGACGCGCACTCGTTCCTCTCCCACGATCCACAGCCGCCCGGTCAGCGGCTCGACGTCGAAGAGCGGCAGCACCCTCCGGAGCACGGCGAGCACGTGCGGCTTGTCCTGCTGGCGGAGCCGGAGGACGAGGAGGCCCGGGTGCTCGGCCGGCGGGTACGTCCGGATGTCCGCGAAGTCGGTGTCGAGGGTGACGAGCGCCCGACCTTCTCGTTGGCACGCCACGGCCACGGTCGGATCCGGCTCTCCGCCCATCTCCTGCTCCAGGACCGTCGCCGCGTCGTGGCCCCCCTCGCGGAGCACGTCCGCCGCTTCGGCCGGGAGGTTCTCGTCGAGCTTGAACCTCACGCCGGGACGGCCACCACGCGCTCCCCCGCCAGGTCGGCCGCGTACGCGAGCGCGGCCCGGACGGCCTCCGCGGAGACGGACGGGTAGCTCTGGGTGACCTCCTCGGCGGAGAGGCCCGCGGCGAGGTTGTCGAGGACGACGGAGACCAAGACGCGGGTGCCCCGAACGCACGCCTTCCCATGGCAAACGTGGGGGTCGACGGTGATGTGCTCGCGCCAGTTCATGCCGGTGAGAAGCCACGCCAGGCCCGTTGTTCCGAGCGCCGCCGAGGCGAAGGGCCAGAACGCCGACGGCGTCGAGGGTCAAGCCGCGAGGCCGCTCGTATCCCGGAGCGGCGTCGGATGCCGTCGGCAGGGCCCGAGGGTACGCCGCCCGTTGTTCCATGGGCCGAGACCCGCGCCCACCGGCGCGTCTCAATCGGAGCGCTCGCCCCGCCGCCGGCCGACAGCGATCCGGTCGCGGTGGGCGAGGTCGGGCAACACCTCGACGGCGTCGAGCCCGGACCGCCGCCACAGCGCCACGACGTCGCGGCCGAGGTCGGCGTGGGTCTCGGCGACGAGCCAGCCGCCGGGCCGCAAGAGGTGCTCGGCGTGGCCGGCGAGGGCCCGGTAGAACACGAGCGGGTCGCCGTCGGGGACGAACAGGGCCGTCGCCGGCTCGTGGTCGCGCACCTCGCGCTGGAGCCCGGCGCGCTCGGCCTGGGGCACGTAGGGCGGGTTCGACACGATGAGGTCGAACGCCGGCGGGACCTCGGCGGCGAACGACGGCAAGAGCACGTCGGCTTCGAGGAACTTGACGGCCGCCCCGAGCCGGTCGCCGTTGGCGCGGGCGACCACGAGCGCACCCGGCGACACGTCGACAGCGAAGACCTCGGCGTCGGGCCGCTCCGTCGCCACGGCGAGCGCGATGGCCCCGCTGCCGGTCCCCACGTCCAAGACCCACGGGGCCGCGCGCGGCCGGATCCGGCGGAGCGCCTCCTCGACCACCTCCTCGGTCTCGGGCCGCGGGATGAGCACGTCCGGGGTGACCGTCATGCGGAGCCCGTAGAAGTCGGTGTGGCCGAGCACGTACTGGATCGGCTCGCCGGTCGCGCGGCGGACCACGTAGCGGTGGGCGAGCGCGCACTCGGCCGGGTCCACCACGACGTCGGGCCGGGCGTAGATAGCGGCCCGCGTCGCGCCGGTCGCCTCCAGGACGATCCACTCGGCCGTCCGGCGCGCGTCCTCGACGCCGGACGCCTGGAGCCGGGCCACGGCGTCGTCGAGCAGGGCGCGGCGGGTCATGGGTGCGCGAGCGGGCATCGCGTAGAATACCCCGCCCGCCCCTAACGCTTTGCCCCACATCGATTCGTTCGCTCGCGGCCGGACGGCCCTCGTCACCGGCGCCTCGTCCGGCATCGGGGCCGACCTGGCCCGCCAGCTCGGCGCCGCCGGCGCCCACGTCGTCCTGGTCGCCCGGACCGAGCCCGCACTCGCCGCCGTCGCCGACACCGTCCGCCGGCGGGGCGGCACGGCGACCGTGGTCGCCGCCGACCTCGAGCCGCGCGACGCGCCCGCCGCGCTCGCCGCCCGCCTGGCCGCCGACGGCCTCGAGATCGACGTGCTGGTGAACAACGCCGGGTTCGGGATCCAGGGCTCTTTTCTGGAGGCCAGCGTCGAAGACGCCGAGGGCATGGTCGGGCTCAACGTGGCCGCGCTCACGTCGCTCACGCGGCGGTTGGTCCCGGCGATGGTGGCGCGCGGGCACGGCGGCGTGCTCAACGTGGCCAGCGTGGCGGCCTTCGTGCCGGCCCCGCGGTTCGCCGTCTACGCGGCGACCAAGGCCTACGTGCTCTCGTTCACCGACGCGCTCTCGGCCGAGCTGCGCGGGACCGGCGTCCACGTGACGTGCCTGTGCCCGGGCACCGTCCGCACCGGGTTCGCCGACCGGGCCGGCATGGACGACGCCTTCTTCGCCGGCTCGCTCCCGTCCGAGGCCGTGGCCCGCGCCGGCCTCGACGGGCTCGCCCGCAACGCGCGCCGCGTCGTGCCCGGTCTCTCGAACAAGGTCCAGACCGTCGCCACCCGGTTCGTCCCGACGGGCCTGACGCTCCGCGTGACCGACGCGCTCATGCGCAAGGCGGGTTGAGCAGGGTCGGAGGGGACGGAACGGGTGGGACGGGCGGAAGGGACGGCCCTCTCCCCCTTCCCATTCTCTCCGTCACCGGCGGACCCGGCAGAACGCCGCCTGTTGGACCACGCTTTCCTCCCACACCCCCACACTCTGTCCCGAGACGCGGCTACCGGCGGACGTCGAACCCCTCGAACGCCCCCTCGGCCGGGCCGCGCGCCGACTCGACCTCGGCGACGTCGGCCGCCGGCGGGCCGCCCCAGAGCAGCCGCGCCAGCCGGTCGAGCGCAGGCCCGTCGCCCTCGGCCACCACCCGGACCGTCCCGTCGGGCTCGTTGCGGACCCACCCGGTCAGGCCGAGCGTCCGCGCCCAGCGGAGCACGTACCGCCGGAACCCGACGCCCTGGACCCGGCCGGACACGACCGCGCTCATGCGCTGTGCTCCGTTGTCTCCCACTATGCGTCCTCGAAAACCAGTTCTCGCAGCGGGAGAGCGTGGGTCTCCACCTTGGCGTCCATCACCACCTCGACGACGGACCTCAGCGCCGAGTCGAAGTCCGGCGCCTCGAGGTCGCACTCCAGCATCCCATGACCGTCGCGGAAGGACGGGCTCACGTCTCCCTGAAAGGCCTCGAACAGCGGTGTCTCGATAGCGTCGAGGAACTCGTCCGCTCCGATCGCCGAGGCGCCGAGGTTGTCCGTACCGAACGTGAGGCGGATCCAGAAGTGGTAAGCAGCCATGACGGTCAGGTGTGTGGGCATCCGGAGACGAACGCCCGGAGTCGCTTTGCGAACGTGGAAGGGTTCCTCGGCGTGCTCCAAACGCTCATGACGCAGCCATCGCGCGTCGCTTCGGGACAGTACAGCCGACCCGCCGCGTGTCCACGTCCCCCAGACGGCTCGTAACGCCACCCCAAGGACAGCGCGTCCTCGATGGCCGCCCGGATCTCTTTGTTCTGGTGGACACGGGAGGCCACCGAGTTCAGGCGCCGGCCGGGAGCAGCCCGCGCGAGGCAGCCCAGCCGCGGAACTCGGTCTCGAGCTGGTCGAACGACTCGAGCACGAACAGCTTGGGCTGCAAGTGCCACACGTCATAGTCCTGCGCGATCACAGCCTCAACCGAGAACGGGACCTTCTCGACCTTGTCCGAGAGCGCGTGCTGGACCTCGTCCTTCGACGACAGGATGCCGGCCCCGAAGATCCGCTCGCCCTCGTCCTGCTCGATCAGCCCGAACTCGACCGTGAACCAGTGGAGCCGCTCCAGGCTCTGGCGGTCGGCGCCCTCGGCGTTCAGGGCCGACTGGCCGAACAGGTGGTAGAAGTCGGCGAAGGCCGGCTCGGTCAGCATCGGCATGTGACCGAACATGTCGTGGAAGCAGTCCGGCGCCGGCGTGTAGTCGAGCTCGTCCTTGCGGCGGATGTAGTCGGTCGAGGGGAAGACGCGGTCGGAGAGCAGGCCGAAAAAGTCGCGCTCGTGGAGCAGCCCCGGGATCCGGGCGATCCGCCAGCCCGCGGCGGCCTCCATGCGGGCCGAGAGGTCCTTGAGGTGCGGGATCTCGCGCGGGCCCATCCCCAGCGTCTCGACGCCATCGAGGTAGGCCTCGCCGGCCCGGCCGGGGAGCATGGCCATCTGGCGCTGGAACAGGAACCGCCAGTTCTCCTGGCTCTCTTGGTCGTACACCGGCGGGACGATCTCGTCGCCGACCGGCGGCGGGCCGCCCAAGGTCTGGGGGACGCAGCGGGGGTCCACCTCCTGCCCGTCGGCGGGCGGCTTCTCGTAGGCGGAGACGGGGGCGTCGGGGGTCGGGTCGGTCACGGGATCAAGGGGAAATGGAAGGGCTTCCGAAAGCTACGAGACGTCCGGGCGGGCTCAGCGGTCGAGGGCGTCGTCGCGGACGTGGGCCCCGTCGTCGACCCGCTCGCGCGTGGCCAGGGCCACGGCGACGCCAGCCACCACGGCCAGCACGACCGTGACGATCCACCCGGCGGTGGAGTCGAGGAAGCGGGGCACGACGATGCCGGCCACCACGCCGACGGCGAGGGCGGCGACGAGGGCGGTCACCCAGCGGTAGTTGGTTCCGGCGGTCATGGGTCTGGGGGTGGGTTGGCGCGGGCGGCGGCCCGCAGGACGAGGGCCAGCAAGACGGTGCCGACGAGGACGACGCCGGCCCGGACGGACGCGATGGAGCTCCACCCGAGGCCCAGTTGGACCGCCTCGACGGTCCAGTACAGGTAGGCGACGGCCGCGATCCCGCACCCGAACGCCAGAACGAGCCGTTCCGTGGGAAGGTTCATGGGGAGGCTCGCTCCGCTCGCGGGAAATGGAAACGAGGAAAGGGGAACGGGCAGAAGGGAGGCGTCGGCGACCTCAGCAGGCACCCTCCGCATCCCTCATCCCGCGTCCCCCGTCCCTCCCCGCGCCAGCCGCTCGACGGCGGCGACCTGGGACACGGCCACGTCCGAATACGTGACGAGGGCCGAGTCGCAGGCGTCGTAGCCGCGCAGGCCGCGCGCGTCGCCCAGGACGACGAGCGTGGTCGGGTGCGCCTCCATCATCCGGATGGCGAACCGGCGCTCCCGAGCGTCGAGCCCGAACGTGCTCCACGCGGCCGGCCGGGCAATCGTCGCGATCACGACCCGCTCGGCGTCCTTGGCGAGCAGGCGGATCTCGTCGAACGGCTCGTCCTGGTCCTCGTGCGTCGGCTCGAGCTCGCGGTAGACGGCGCCGGGCAAGAACTGGGCGACGGCCTCCCCCATCGGCATCGTCTCGGGCTCGTTGGGGCGCGGCGCGGGCTTGACGAGCACGACGAGCGTCCCGGTCCCGTCGCCCAGGTCGGGGAGCGGGCCGCGGGCCACCTCGATGGCGTCGCGGGCCACGCGCTCGGCGAGCGCCTGGTGCTCGGCCGCGGCGACGGTCTCGGCCGGGAGGGGCGGCGCGCGGAACACGTCGGCGCCGAACCGGTCGCGGAGCCGCTGGCGCAGGGCCTCGACCCGGGCCAGCGCCGCGTCGATGAGCCCCTCGTCGAGCCGCCCTTGGCGGACGGCCGCCGCCAGCCCGGCCACCAGCGCCTCGGGGTCGACGGCGTCGACGAACAGGTCGACGCCGGCCTCCAGCAGGTCGGCCGCGAGGTCGGCCTCGGTCCGGCCCTCGACCTTGGCGCCGGCCATCTGCAAGCTGTCCGTCACGACGACGCCCTGGAAGCCGAGCTCGTCGCGGAGCAGCCCGCGCAGGATCGCCCGTGACCGGGTCGCCGGCTGGTCCGGGTCGAGCGCGGGGTAGACCACGTGGGCCGTCATCACCAGGTCGACGCCCGCGTCGATGGCGGCGCGGAACGGGACCAAGTCGGTCGCGTCGAGCGTCGCCCGGTCGTCGTCGAGCACGGGCATCTCGGCGTGCGAGTCGCCCGACGTCCCGCCGTGGCCGGGGAAGTGCTTGGCCGTCGCGAGCTGGCCGGCGTCGTGGACGCCCTCGACGAACGCGGCCACCAGGTCGGCCGCGCGGCCGGGGTCGGCGGCGAACGCGCGCGCGCCGATGATCGGGTTGTCCGGGTTCCGGTCGACGTCGGCGACGGGCGAGTACGTCACGTGGACGCCGCACGCCAGCGCCTCCCGGCTCGCCTGCCGCGCGAACGCCCGGACGGCCTCGGCATCGGCCGCCTCCCCGAACGCGGCGGCGTGGGGGTAGACGGTCCCCCCGACCACCTGCTGGCCGAACCCGCGCTCCATGTCGGTGGTCACGAGCAGCCCGCGCTCGGATTTCTGCTGGAGCCGCGCCAGCGTGTCGCGCGTGTCGGGCCAGCGCCCGTTGAACAGGATGAGGCCGCCGATGGGGAGCCGGTCGAGGAGCGCCGCCACCTCGGCCTCCTGCTCGGTCGCGGTGACGGCCGGCGGCAGGTTGTTGCCCAAGCGGACGACGAGGAGGCCAGCAGCTTTGTCTTCGAGGGAAAGAGGCACGGAAGCGCGGGGTCGAGGGGTCCGCTCCAACGACCGCCGGGGGCGAGTGTTCAGTGGGTCAGTGCGTCAGTGGGATGTCCCGACCCGGCCTGTACAATCCGAGCCCTCCCCCCTTGACGACTGCCCCACTGACGCACTGATCTACCGACGACGGACTCGCCGATACAGCCCCTCCGCGTCGGCGATCTCGCGGACCGCGTCGGGCACGAGGTAGCGGACCGTCTGCCCGTCGGCGATGCGGCGGCGGATGTCGGTGCTCGACAGTTGCAATAACGGCCCGCCCACGGAAACGACGGCCGACGCCAGCCACCGGGGCAACGCCCCGAGGTCGACGCCGTCGCCGGGCCGACGGTACACCACCGGCCGCGCCAGCTCGACGATGGCCTCGGGCTCACGCCAGCGCGGGAAGCCCGCCAGGCTGTCGCCGCCGACGATCAGCGCCAAGTCGCGGTGCCCCTGGGCCGCCAGCGCCCGCAGCGTGTCGACGGTGTAGCTCACGTCGCCCCGGACGATTTCGAGGTCGGACGCTTGGAACCGCTCGTTGCCGGCGATGGCGGCCTCGACCATGCGGAGCCGCGTCGGGGCTGACGCGAGCGCGGGGTCGGCCCGCTTGTGGGGCGGCGTCGCGGCCGGCATCCAGAGGACGCGGTCGAGCCCGGCCGCCTCCGCGCACGCCTCGGCGACCGCGAGGTGGCCGACGTGCGGGGGGTTGAACGAACCGCCGAACAAGGCGAGAGGCATGCGGGGCGCGGGATGCGGGATGCGGGATGCGGGATGCGGGAAGATGTCCGGCGCCAGCCGCTCGCGCCACCCCGTGGCCTCCGCCAGTTCCCATTCCCTGAGCCTGCCCCTCGAAAGCCGCGAGAAACCGTCAATCTTCGCCAAATCACCCGATCCCCCGATCCCCCGATCCCTACTTTCGTTGGCTCTGTCCCGCGCCCCTCCGCGGGCCTGCCCGGCACCCGGCCGGGACCGCAGGCGGAGGGCCAAGCCCGCACCCCCATGTACGCAATCGTCGAGATCGGCGGCAAGCAGTTCAAGGCCGCCGAGGGCGACCGCCTCTACGTCCCCCGCCTCCAGGCCGAGGTCGGCGACTCGGTCACGTTCGACCGCGTCCTCCTCACGTCCGGCGACAGCGGCGTCTCCGTCGGGGCCCCGACGGTCGGCGGCGCCTCGGTCACGGCCGAGGTCCTCGGCCACGTCAAGGGCGACAAGGTCATCGTGTTCAAGAAGAAGCGCCGCAAGGGCTACCGCGTCAAGAACGGCCACCGCCAGCCGTACACGCAGATCAAGATCGGCACCCTGTCGGTCAACTAGCCGACGCCCCGCCTCGTCCGGCGCGCGACACCGAGGTCGCGCCCGGCGACCCCTGAACCCCGAACCCCCAGAGACATGGCACACAAAAAAGGCGTCGGCTCGTCGAAGAACGGCCGCGACTCGAACCCCAACATGCTCGGCGTGAAGTCCCCCGGTGGGGCGACCATCAACGCCGGCACGATCATCGTCCGCCAGCGCGGGACCAAGTTCCACCCCGGCGTCAACGTCGGCCGCGGCAACGACGACACGCTGTTCGCGACCGCGACCGGCCGCGTCCGTTTCCAGACGGCGCGTGGTGGCCGCAAGACGGTCCACGTCGACGCGGCCGAGGCGTAGCCCTCCGCTCTCGCCCGACCTGACGCCCCCGCCGCTCCGGCTGCGGGGGCGTTTTTTTGTGCCCCCCTCACCCTGTCCCTCTCCCACGGGGAGAGGGGACCTCGTAGGCAAAGTCGCCGTTGCCCTGGCCCCTTCCACTCCCCATGTCCCTCCCCCGCCTGGTCGTCTTCGACCTCGACGACACCTTGCTCGACCACAAGGCGGCCGAGCGCGCGGCGCTGGCCGACGTCCACGGCCTCCACGCCGAGCACCTCGGCCACCACGACCTCGCCCACCTCCAGGCGACGTACCACGCCTGCAACGTCCCGCTGTGGCGCGACTTCGGCGCCGGGCGGATCACGTCGGCCGACCTCAAGCGGCTGCGCAGCGAGCGGCTCCTGGCCGAGCTCGCGTGCGACACGCTCGCGCCGGAGGCGTTCAGCCGCGACTACCTCGCCCGCTACGCCGCCCACTGGCGCTGGGCCGACGGTGCCCGCGCCGCCTTCCACGCCGTCGCCGACGTGTTCCCCGTGGGCGTGCTGACGAACGGGTTCTCGGCGCAGCAGCGGGGCAAGCTGGACAAACTGCCCGAGATCGCGGACCGCGCCGCGTTCGTCGTCATCTCCGAGGAGGTCGGCGTGATGAAGCCGGACCCGGCGCTGTTCGACCACGTCCGCCGGCTCGCGGGCGACGTGTTGGGCGAGCCCGTCGGCGCGAGCGACCTCCTCTACGTCGGCGACTCGTACCACTCGGACGTGCTCGGCGGGACCGGCGCGGGGTGGCCCGTCGCCTGGCTCCACGGCGACCCGGAGCGGGCGCCCGACGGCGTCTTCTGTTTCTCCGACTGGGACGAGCTGCTGGCCCGGCTCGGTCTCGGCACGCCAGGGTAGGGACACCGTGCACGGTGTCCGCCCGGTCCGTCACCCCAGCCCGATCTGGCCGAGGAAGATGCCGAGGGCGGCCGGGTACAGCAGCAGCGTCAGCGCGAGCCCGCCGAGCGCGCCGCCCAGGTGCGCCTCGTGCGCCACGCGCCCGACCTCCCGTTTCGAGGCGTAGATCGACAGGACCACGTAGAGCACGGCGAACAGGATGGCCGGCATCGGGATGACGAACATGATGCCGAGCATCGCGAACGGCTCGAACAGGCAGAACGAGAACAGCACGCCCGAGATGGCTCCGGACGCGCCGACCGCCGAGTAGTCCGGCCGGTCGCGATACTTCCAGTACGTCAGCGCGTTCGCGATCAGCTCCGAGCCGAGGTAGATCACCAGGAACCGCCCCGAGCCCACCGCCGCCTCGACGTACGGGCCGAAGTAGTACAGCGTGATCATGTTGAACAGCAGGTGCATGAACCCGACGTGGACGAACCCGGCCGTCACCCACCGGGCCCACTCCTTCTCGCGGACCACGCGGTACGGCTTGAACGCCCACCGGTCGATCAGCGACGGGTTCACGAGCAGCGTGTACGCGCCGATGACGACGTTCAACACCAGGAAGAACAGCGTGACGGGCGGGAGCGCGAGGAGGTCTTGGGGCACGGGGGCAGCGGGGAGACGGCTACCTTACCCGCGACACCCTCCCGTGCTCCGCGTGGTGACCCGTTCGCTCCTTCTGGCCCTCGCGGCGGTGTGGCTGTCGGCCTGCCAGGGCGACGCCCGCGCGCCCTATGTCGGCACCTGGCGCGCGGCCGGGCCCGACTCGCTCGACATGCGCTACCAGTTCTTCGCCGACGGGACGGCCCGGATCGTCGAGCGGGCCGGCGTGGCGCCGCAGGTCTACGAGGCGCGCTACCAAGTCGTCGGCGACTCGGTCCTCACGCTGAGCGACGAGGCCGGCGACGGCCGCTTCCGCATCGAGCTCGACGGCGACACGCTCCGGCTCGAGAACCCCGCCAGCGGCCAGCGCACGGCCTGGGTCCGGCTGTGAGGCGTGAGCGGTGAGCCGAGATGGTCGGGGCCACGAGAACCATTCTGCCCGTTCCCCTTTCCGCGAGTACCAGCGAGCCCCCCGAGCGCCAGCGAGCTACACTACCGTGTCGATCCAGGTCCACAGCTCGCCCAACCCCTGCTTTTTCTCGGCCGAGGTGAGGACGGTCGGGAGCTCGAGGCCGTAGGGCTCGAAGTGCTTGCGCAGGCCGGCGACGGCCTGCTGGCGCTGGTTCGACGAGAGCTTGTCCGCCTTCGTCAGCGCGATCAGGTGGGGGGCCGGGCTCTCCAGCATGATCGCCAGCAGCTCCTCGTCCAGCGCCGTCGGCGGGTGGCGGGCGTCGATGAGCTGGACGACGGCGCGCAGCGTCCCTTGCTCGGCCCGCTCCGTCACGTAGCGGCCGACCAACTGTTGCCACCGGGCCCGCTGGGACTTCGACACCTTGGCGAACCCGTAGCCCGGCAGGTCCACCAGGAACACGTCGGGGTGGCCCTGCGGGTTCGGGTTGACCGCGTAGTAGTTGAGCGCCTGCGTCTTGCCCGGCGTGCCCGACGTCTTGGCGAGCTGCTTGCGACCGAGCAGCGCGTTGAGCAGCGAGCTCTTGCCCACGTTCGAGCGCCCCGCGAACGCGACCTCGGGCGCCGTCGGCGCCGGCAGCGCGCCCCACGACGGGGCGGAGAGGACGAACGCGGCGTGCTTGACTCTCATGAGGGCAGGGGGCACGAGGCAAGGGGCGTGGGGCGGAAAGGCTCTCTGCCTCTTGCCCCATGCCCCGTCACCCCTGCCCGTCGCCGCTAGGCGACGCTCGCGAAGTGGTCCGCGACGGTCTCGCCGATGGCGGCCGGGCTCTCGACGGTCGTGATGCCCGCTTGGCGCATGGCGTCGAGCTTGGCCTCGGCCGTGCCCTTGCCGCCCGAGACGATGGCGCCGGCGTGGCCCATCCGGCGGCCCGGAGGCGCCGTGCGGCCCGCGATGAAGCCGAAGACGGGCTTCTTGACGTTCTGGCGGACGAACTCGGCGGCCTCCTCCTCGGCCGACCCTCCGATCTCGCCGATCATCACGATGGCCTCCGTCTCGGGGTCGTCGTTGAACAGCCGGATCGCGTCGATGAACTGGGTCCCGATGATCGGGTCGCCGCCGATCCCGATGGCCGTCGTCTGGCCGAGCCCGGCGCGCGTGAGCTGGTCGACGGCCTCGTAGGTCAGCGTCCCGCTCCGCGAGACGACGCCCACGTTCCCGGGGGAAAAGATCATCGTCGGCATGATGCCGACCTTGACGCTGGCGCCGGGCGTCAGGAGCCCCGGGCAGTTCGGGCCGACCAACCGGACCCCCTTCTTGTCCACGTACGGCTTGACCGGGACCATGTCCTGGACCGGGATCCCCTCCGTGATGCAGACGACCGTCTCGACGCCGGCGTCGGCGGCCTCCAGGATCGCGTCGGCCGCGAACGGGGGCGGGACGAAGATGACCGACACGTTCGCCCCCTCCTGCTCGACCGCCTCGCGGACCGTGTTGTAGACGGGCCGGTCGAGGTGGGTCGTGCCGCCCTTGCCGGGCGTCACGCCCGCGACGACGGTCGTGCCGTATTCGATCATCTGCTCGGCGTGGAACGAGCCTTCTTTGCCGGTGATGCCCTGGACGACGAGGCGGGTGTCGGAGTCGATGAGGATGCTCATGCGGGAGACGTGCGGGTACGCAGTACCAGGTACGTGGTACAGGACAGAGGAAAAGCGGTGGGTACCCCGTACCGAGTACCCCGTACCCGATCAGGCCTGCGTGTCGTGCGGGGGCTCCGGCGCCGGCGACGGCGGCTCGACGACCCCCGCCACCGGCTGCGACGGCTGCGTCGAGGCCGGCGGCGACGCTGGGATCTGGGGCCGTCGCGGGGGCTCGACGGTCAGCTCCTGCTTGATCTCGTTGGTCGCGTCCTTGAACTCGCGGATGCCCTTGCCGAGCCCGCGCGCGATCTCGGGGATCCGCTTGGCGCCGAACAGCAAGAGCACGACGAGGAGGATGGCGAGGATCTCGAACGGTCCGAGGCTGCCCATGGGAGTGCGTGGGAGGGGTGGGCGGAACATACGTGCCGGCCCAAACGGAGTGCCCGGCCGGCGTGGTCTTCGCCGAGACCGCAGAGGGACAGGTGGGCGCATCCTCCCGAGCCCACCGCTCCGCAGCTTCCCCTTGTCATCCTGACCGCGAAGCGACGGCGCAGCCAACGGACGTGAAGGATCTCGACGCGGTGGCGGAGTCGTAGGGGACGGTAGGCGGGGCTCGGGGATCGTGCTGAGATCCTTCGCAGGCTCAGGATGACAAAACCGGGAGGTCAGCGGAGGTCGCGTTAGCCCGGCCCGGAGAGACCGGGGCTGTCGCTGTCTCCCGCCGCCGCCCGTAGCTTCTCGGACGACTCCCTCACCGATGCCGACCCTCGACCGCGACACCGTCCACGCTTGGCCCAAGGCCGAGCTCCACTGCCACCTCGACGGGTCGCTCCGCCTGGGAACGCTGCTCGAACTGGCCGAGGCCCAGGGCAAACCCGACCTCTTGCCCGCCAGCGACGAGGCCGGCTTGGCCGACGAGCTCCGCAAGATCGACAGCTCGCCGACGCTCGAGGAGTACCTCCGGTGGTTCGGCTACTCGATCCCCGTCATGCAGACGCGCGACGCGCTCCACCGGATCGCGTATGAGCTGGCCGAGGACATGGCGAACGACAACGTCCGCTACCTCGAGGTCCGCTACGGGCCCATCCTCCACACCGAGGAGGGGTTGACGATGTGGCAGGTCAACGACGCCGTGCTGGCGGGGCTCGCGGACGCCGAGCGTGACCACGGGATCACGTCCGGCGTGATCGTGTGCGGGCTGCGGGACCGGTTCGAGAGCGCGTCGCTGGCCCAGGCCGAGCTGGCCGCGAGCTACCGCGGGCGCGGCGTCGTCGGGTTCGACCTGGCCGGCGGCGAGCGCGGCAACCCGGCCGACTTGCACGGCTCGGCGTTCTACCTCGCCCGGAAGGAGTTGCTCAACATCACCGTCCACGCGGGCGAGAGCTTCGGGCCGGCCTCGATCCGCCAGGCCCTGTTCAAGTGCGGGGCCCACCGGATCGGCCACGGCGTAACGCTGGGTCAGGACCCCGAGCTGCTCCGCTACGTCGTCGACCGCCAGATCCCGCTCGAGGTCTGCCCCACGTCGAACGTCCAGACCCACGTCGTGGCCAGCTACGAGGCCCACCCCGTCGCCGAGTACTGCCGGGCCGGCGTGCCCGTCACCATCAACACGGACAACACGCTCTTTAGCCACACCACGACGACGGACGAGCTGTGGTTGGCCCACACGCGCTGCGGGATCCCGGCCGAGGCGCTCCGCCAGATCGTGCTCAACGGGTTCCGCCACGCCTTCCTCCCCCACCGCGAGAAGCAGGCGCTGCTCGCCGAGGTGGCCCCGCTCGTCGCCCTCCCCAACTGACCCATGCGCGTCCTGCTGCTCGCCCTCGTCCTCGGCGCCTGCGCCGCCCCCGACCCGGCCGCGACCGCCGAGCCCGGCGTCGCCGACACGCCCGACGCCGAGCCCATCTCGGAGCCCGGCTTCAACGCGGAAGCCTGGATGGAGGCCGTCGAGGCGGCCACCAACGACCCCGACCGCGTCGTCCTCTCGGCCCAGCTCTTGGACGCCGTCGACTGGCGGACGGCCTGCGGCGAGGACGACCCGACGGCCGAGGGCCGCGGCGTGGTCCGGCTCTTGCACCTCTCCCCCACCGAGTCGCTCGCCGAGATCACGTGCCAGCGGTTCGACCGTCAGTCCACGTTCGCGCTCGTCGACGCCCGCGCCGGCCGGCCACCGCGACTGATCCGCGCGCTCGGCGTGTTGGAGGACGGGACGCTCTCGGCCGACACGACCGCCAGCTTCTTCGGCGTCGTGTCCCACGACCCGGCGACGGCGCCGAGCCGGTTCGACGTGCTCACCACGAGCGCCGGCCACGGCGGCTGCGGCACCGACACCCACTACCGGCTCTTGGCCGGGGGCGGGGCCGCCGTCGAGCAGATCCGCGCCCACGACGACTGCGACGAGCCGCTCGCGCCCGAGGACTGGCCCGTCGTCTACCCCGACGAATGACCGTCACCGTCCACCCCGCCGCCGCGCTCGCCGGCCGGCCGGCGCTCCCCGCCGACAAGTCGGTCGCCCACCGGGCCGCCCTGTTCGCGGCCATCGCCGACGGCGAGAGCGAGATCGTCGGGTTCTCCGACGCCGCCGACCCCCAGTCGACCGTGGCCTGCCTCCGCGCGCTCGGCGTCGCGTTCGAGGAGCGGCCGGACGTGCTCGGGGCGGACGGAACGCCGAGCCTGTTCGTCCGGGGCCGCGGCCTCGACGGGCTGAGCGCGCCCGATGGCCCGCTCGACTGCGGCAACTCGGGCACCACGATGCGGCTGCTCGCCGGGCTCCTCGCTGGGCGCCCGTTCACGACCACGCTCGTCGGCGACGCCTCGCTCTCGGGCCGGCCGATGGGCCGGATCGCGCGTCCGCTCGGCCAGATGGGCGCCCGGATCGGGATGACCGACGGCCACGCGCCGCTCGTCGTCGAGGGCGCGCCGCTGAGCTCCATCACGTACCGGCTGCCCGTCGCCTCGGCCCAGGTCAAGAGCGCCGTGCTGCTGGCCGGGCTCAGCGCGAGCGGGACCACGACCGTCGTCGAGCCCGTCGCGACCCGGGACCACACCGAGCGGATGCTCGGGCTCGACGTGCTCGTGCGCGGCGGCGAGCGGCACGTCTCCGTCGACGGCGGGACGACGGTCCGCGCACGGCAGTGGGTGGTCCCGCGCGACGTGTCGGCGGCGGCGTTCTTCCTGGTGGCCGGCAGCATCGCGGAGGCGGCCACGATCCAGCTCTCGGGCGTCGGCCTCAACCCGACCCGGAGCGGCGTGCTCGACGTGCTCCGCGCGATGGGCGCCGACGTCCGGGTGTCGAACGAGCGCGAGCGCGGCGGCGAGCCGCTCGGAGACCTCCGGGTCGAGGCACCCGGCGGACTGGTGGGCGTCGAGATCGGCGGGGCCATCGTCCCCAACCTGATCGACGAGATCCCCGTGCTCGCCGTCGCCGCGGCGTGCGCCCAGGGGCGGACCGTCATCCGCGACGCCGAAGAGCTGCGGGTGAAAGAGACCGACCGGATCGAGGCCATCGCCGACGTCCTCCGCGCGATGGGCGCCGACGTCCAAGAGCGCCCAGACGGGCTCGTCATCGAGGGCGGGCGTGGGCTGAAAGGGGCCGAGGTCGACGCCCGCGACGACCACCGAATCGCCATGTCCGCCGCCGTCGCGGCCTTGGTCGCCGACGGGCCGACGACGATCCACGGCGCCGAGGCCGCCGCCGTCTCGTTCCCCGGCTTCTGGGACGCCCTGGAGAGCGTCGCCGCCGGCTCCGTCGAGGCCGGGTAGCAGGTCGAGAGCGCCAGGCCCCGGTCACTCGACGCGGAAGTCGAGGGTCCGCTCGATGGTCTCCCCGGTCTCGAGCAGCTCCACCTCGATCCCCAGCCGGACGTCGTCGGCGCCGTCCCACGCGGCCTGGTCGATGAGGAACGCGACCGGGAGCACGCGGCTCGCGCTCTCCCGGTAAAACTGCTGCGTCGACTCGCTCACGTCCGACCGGCGGAAGAGGCCGCCCGCGCGGCGCGTCCGGACCGAGTAGGTCACGAACACCTCGGCCCCGCCCACCGGGAGGTAGACCTCGGCGTACAGGCCGACCCCGCGGAGGCCGTCGAGCGAGCCGCCCGGGAACGGGTCCACGCGGTCGCGGCCGAGCCCCTCGCGCAGGCTCGCCCCGGCGTCCATCACGTCGTCGACGAGGAACGGGACCAGGTCGCTCATCTCGAGGTCGACGCCGTAGAGGAGCGGCGTGACCGGGTCGAGGTAGCCGACGTGCGTGCCGCCGCCGCGCTCGACCTGGACGGCCAGGCCGAGCCCTCCGCTGCCGCCCTCCCACGCGAGCCGGCGCGCGCCCTCGCCCAGGAACACGTCGGCGACGACCGCGCGGTCCGGGCCCATGACGACGGTCCGGGCCCGCTCGGGCTCGCGGCCGGCCGGCTCCGGCCAGTAAGCCAGCACCTGCGTCTGCCCCAGCGGCCCGAGGAACCGTGCGACTCGGGCGTCGAGCGGGAGCGGGGGCCGGAACGCCTGGGAGCGCGTCGTCGGAGCGGCCCGGTCGCGGCGGAGCGTGAGGACCTGCTCGATCCGGACCGCCTCCATCATCGCCAGCCGCGCGACGGCGGCCGGGCTCTGGACCGCGCCCATGCTCTGGTCCGCGTTCGCCGCGTGGAGCGCCGTGAAGTCCGACCGCGTCGACGGCTGCCGCCGGCCCGGCTCGGCCGAGGCCTGGACGCTGGCCCGGATGCGGAGCCCCTCCATCTCGCTCAGGAAGGCGTCGACGGTCGTGAACTGCTCGCCGTACTCCGGAGCGAACGGGCCGATCTGCCGGAACACCGTGCGCAGGACCTCGAGCAGGACGTCGGCCTTGGCACCGCCGCGCCCCGTGGCCCCGTCGATCCCGGTCCGAAACCGTCCGGGAATCAGGTCGATCACCTGGCCGATCCGGTAGCCGGAGCCGTCGTCGACGAACAGGAACGAGAACGGCTCGTCGGCCGCGTAGTACCACAGCTCGTTGTCGGCGAACTCGCTCGGGGAGACCGTGAACCCGTTGTACACCGAGGCCTGGAGGTCGCGGAGCCGCGCCAGCAGCTTGGCCGAGTAGAAGTCGATCGTCCGGTGCCCGTCGGGCGGCCCCAGCCGGAGGTAGACCTCGCCCCTCGGGTCGAGCCCGAGCGGCGCGTCGTCGAGGGCGTAGAGGCGGTGGGCGACCGCCAGCCGCGTCAGGTGCTCCGTCAGCCGCTCGTTCTCGGGCGTCGCCGGGGCCGGGTCCAGCCGACCGACCGCGTCGAGCACGGCCCGGCCCGACTCGGGCGGGCCGTCGGCGCCGTCGACGAGCACGGCGACCGCCCGGCGGACCTGGCGCTCGGCGCGCGACGCCCCGCGCGCCGCCGTCCGCCCGGACACGAGGGCCTCGGCGCACCGGGTCCCGGCGCGCTGGACCTCGGCGTCGTCGAGCGAGAACGCGAGGTACACGAACGCCGCCGCGGCCTCCGGCTCGACGGGCTCGCGGCAGTCCACGAACGCCGCCTGGACGTCGGCGCTGTCCGGCCTCTCGCTCGTCCACGCGGCGCCGGGGCCCACCACCGCCGGCGGCCCGGCCGACCGGCATCCGCCCACCGCCGCCACTGCGAGCAGGCACACCCCGACCGCTCTCCAGCTCTTCCTGCGGACTGCGTGCTCGCCCATCGGACCCATCGCTCAGGTGGGGGAAGAATACGACGAGGGGGACCCGGCCGAAACCGGGTCCCCCTTACGTGCCTCACGGGCGAGGCCGAGGTCTAGACGCCGTTGTAGCTGTACGACGCGAACACCGGGAGCTCGTCGAGCGGGCCGGGAATCGGGCTCGGCGCGTTCTCGTTCGAGTTGAGCTCGACCCGGGCGTAGATGAAGCGCTGGGGCACGCGCCCGTTGTCCTTGCCCTGGATCCCGATAAAGTTGTCCGTCCGGCGGAGGTCGGTGAACCCGACGATCTGGCCGATGGTCGAGAGGTACTTCTCGGTCAGGATCTCGCGGAGCAGCGCGTTGCCGTCGGCGAAGTCGTCGGACTCGAACGTCTCGTACTCCAGGTTGTCGTCGCCGTCGCCGTATCGGTCCTCGTTGTACTCGCGGACCTCGTTGAGCGCTTCGAGGGCGCCGTCCTCGTCGCCGGTGAGGAGGAGCGCCTCGGCCAGGATCAGCTGGTTCTCGACGTAGGTCACGATCGGGAACGACTGGCTGATCCCGAACGCGCCGGACCCGCCGAAGTTGAGGTCGGCACCGGCCACCGAGGGCGCGTTGTAGAAGTAGCTCAGGCGCCCGGACTCGTCGGTCCGGCCGTCCGTGCTCGCGCTGTCGCGGTCGACCAAGAGCTGGACGGCGCTGGCCCCGTTGGCCGTGAGGTAGCCGCCCCGGTCGAACACGCCGAACTCCCAGTACTGGTTGAGGTTACCGGCCGACGACCCGTGCGGAGCAACGAGGTCGCCGCTGGGGTCGCTGATCCCGTTGCGGGCCGCCGCCGCCGCCTCGCCGTAGTTGCCCAACGCCAGGTGGTACCGCGCGATGAGCGTGTTGGCTACCGGGACGTACTCCGAGCCGTTTGTCGTTCCGAAGAACAGGTCGGCGTCGGTCCCGATCACGCCGACGCCCGAGTTGATGTCGGCGATGGCCGCGTTGAGGGTGCCGATGACGCCGTTGTAGACGTCGGCCTGGGCGTCGAACTGCGGGTCCTCGAACTCCTCGGAGTTGAGCGCCTGCGAGTACGGGATGTCGCCGAAGAGGTCGGCGAGCGTCCCGAAGGTCAACTCGCGGTGGATCTTGGCCACGCCGGAGCCGATGCGGTTGTTGCCCTCGTCGTAGGCCTGGACGGCGAGGTTGGCGTCGTCGAGGGCGGCGGCGTAGGCCGTGCCCCAGTCGTTCGAGTAGTCGTCGCTGTTCTGCCGGCCCTCTTCGAGCGCCGCGTACTGGCGGTCGGAGCCGGTAAAGTAGCCGGCGAAGATGCCGGCCGTCCGGGCGAAGTTGCCTTCCTGGACCTGGATTTGGCCGACCTCGGCCGCGTTGAGCAGGAGGTCCGCCGTGGCCGTCGTCGCCCCGTTCGGGTTGACGTCGTTGCCGTCGGTAAAGTCGCAGCCCGCCAGCCCGGTCGCCCCGAAGGCGAGGGCCGCGCAGACGGCGGCGCGTGTGAATCGTGTCATGGGTGTGTGTCGGTATGGGGAACCTACCGGGTCCGCCGGGGGCAGCGCGGCCGCCCCCGGCGGGTCCCGCCTAGTAGGTGAAGCGGATCGAGAACTGGTAGGACCGCGACGACGGGTTGTTGAAGTAGTCGAGGCCCTGCCCGTTGCCCGGGCCGGTCAGGTTCGTCTCCGGGTCGATCCCCTGGTAGTCGGTCCCGATCCAGAGGTTGCGGCCGGTCGCGGCGAGGTTGATCGAGCTGAGCCCGAGCCGCTGGATGGCCGCGTTGCGGAGGTTGTAGCTCAGCGTGACCTCGCGGAGCCGGACGAACGAGCCGTCCTCGACCCAGGGCTCGCTCGGGCCCGTGAAGTTCGAGCCCGGGCCGACCCGGTAGTAGTACTCGTTCACGATGACCGGGCCGGAGCCGAAGTCGTCGATCGTCCCGCGGAAGGAGTAGGTGCCGTCCGCGTTCTGGACGGCCGTCCCCTCGCCGCACCCAGGCGCCCGGCTGGCGGCGTCGGCGACCGTGCACCCGCGGTAGTCCACGAGCGAGGTGGCCTCGGCGGCCGAGATCGTCGAGTACCAGTCCTGGTAGCCGGCCCGGCCGAAGAACGACAAGGCGGCGCGCGTCCCGTTGTACACCTGGCCGCCGATGGAGGCGTCGAAGAGCACGTTGAGCGAGAGGTCCTTGAACTGGAGCGTGTTGCCGATCGAGGCGCGCCAGTCCGGGTTCGGGTCACCGATCAGGCCCTGGGACTGCGCCGGGATCGGGAACCCGTTCTCGTCGAGCACGCGGTTGTCGCCCGAGGCGATGGAGAACCCGTCGGCCACCTCGTCGTCGGTCAGCGGCTCGCAGTTCTCGAGGAACGAGTCCTCGGTGCAGCCGGCCGCCGCGCGGCGCCACCGCGTCCCGAACAGCGACGCGAACGGCTGGTTCACGACCAGGCTCGACGACGGATCGACGAACCCGGCCAGGCTGACCTCCTCGGCCCCGGCCAAGTCGGTGACGATGTTGTCGTTGGTCCACCACGAGGCGTAGGTGTTCCAGCTAAAGTCGCCGACGCGCGGCCAGGCCGCGTCCAGGCTCAACTCGATGCCCTCGTTCTCGATCGTGGCCGCGTTCGACGTCCGGACCGTGAAGCCCAGGCTCGGCGCGACGTCCACGTTCAGGAGCGCGTTCTGCGTCGAGTTGTTGTAGTACACGGCGCTGGCCGAGAGCCGGTCGCCGAAGAACCGGAGGTCGGTCCCGACCTCGAACTCCGTCTTCCGCTCCGGGTCGAGGACCGCCGAGCCCTGGCGGGCGCTCCGCGCGAACCCGCCGCCGTAGAGCGCGGCGTCGAGCCCGAACGAGGTGAACCCGTCGCCCGTGCTGGCCGGGACGAAGTACGTCTCCGAGAGGTACGGGTCGGGCTCCGAGCCGACCTCGCCGTAGCTCGCGCGGATCTTGCCGAACGAGAGCGGGCCGGCGTTGCCACCGAGCGTCTCCGTGAACTGCCACGCCAGCGAGGCCGACGGGTAGAAGAAGAGGTCGTCCGACTCGGGCCCGAACGTCGAGGCCTGGTCGAACCGGCCGGTCAGGTTGAGGAACACCTGGTCGTAGAGGTCGAACCCAGCCTCGCCGAAGTACCCGACCGTCCGGCGGACCGACTGGCTGGTCCCGGCGGTCACGTTCTCGTTGGCCCCGTTGCCGAGGTTCCGGTACGGCGCGTCGACGCCGAGCGGGAAGATCGGGAGCGTGAACCCGGTGAGCGTCGCCGAGATGAAGTCGCTCTCGCGGTGGTTCAGGTTGAGCCCCAGCAGGAGCGACGTCGAGATGTCGTCGGTGAGGTCCCGGTTGGCCCGCGCCAGGAGGTCACCGCTGACCTGGAACTGGACCACCTCCTGCTCCTGCTGCTGGCCGCCGGACTGCTCGCCAGAGAACTGGGGGTAGAAGATGAACCGGCGGTCGGTGAAGTAGTCCGAGCCGAGCCGGGCCGTCAGCGTGACCCAGTCGAGGACGTCGTAGTTCGACGAGACCTGGCCCTGGAAGCGGTTGATCTGCGACTTGTTGATGTTCCGGTTGATCGAGAACAGCGGGTTGTCATAGGTAGGGCCCGACGCGCTCGCGCCGAGCGGGTCGCGGTAGCCGCGCTGGCGGCCCAGGAGCGCCACGCCGTCCTCCCCGTTCGGGAAGTAGTCGACGAGGTAGTCCGTCGCGTCGAAGTCGACCGACTGGCGGAGCCCACCGAGGAAGATCCCCGACAAGTTCGAGCCCTGCTGGATCCGGTCGCTCGTCGAGCGGATGTAAGCGGCCTGGCCGGCCACGTTGAGCTTCGACGACAGGTTGCGCTCGGCGTTGAGACGGAGCGAGGCCCGCTCCAGGTTCGAGTTCTCCCGGATGATCCCGTCCTGGCTCAGGTATCCCCCACTGAGGAAGTACTGGCCGTTGGCGTCGCTGCCCGAGACCGTCAGGTTGTTGTCCGTGTAGACCCCGTTCTGGAACAGGTCGTCGTAGACGCTAAAGATCTCCTGGGAGTTGCGACCGCCGTTCGGGTTGTCCAGCGTGCCACTCGCGATCGGGAAGTACCGCTGTCCCGTGATCTGGCCCCGGGCGAACGCGCCAGACGTGTCGAACTCGTCCGCGCCGCCGGGCCGGTCGGCGATCCGGTCGCCCCACGAACGCCCGAAATGCCTGGGACCCCCAGGTCTGTCGTTGAAGATGTAGACGCCGTTGTTGCCTTGGCCGAACGCCGTCTGGAGGTCGGGGGCCCGGTTGAGCTCGTCGATCGAGAGACGGCTCGAGTACGAGACCGACGGGCGGTTGGGCCGGGCCGCCTGGCCCTTCTTCGTCGTAATCACGATGACGCCGGCCTGGGCGCGCGAGCCCCACAGCGCCGCCGCCGACGCGCTCCGGAGCACCTCGACCGACTGGATGTCCTCGGGGTTGAGGTCGTTGAGCCGGCTCGACGCCTGGACGCCCTCGACGCCGCCGCCGCCCGTCGTCGAGTTGAAGACGGGGACGCCGTCGACCACGATGAGCGGCTGGTTGTCGTTCTGGATCGAGTTCTGGCCCCGGATCACGATCCGCGTGGCCGAGCCCGGGTCACCGCCCGAGGCCGTCACGTTGAGGCCGGGCGCCTTGGCCGAGAGCGCGCGGAGCACCGACGTCTCGCCCGAGCGCTGGAGCGCGTCGCCGGCCACGCTCGACTGGGAGGTCCCGAGCTGGTCCTGGTTCTGGGCGAACCCGAGCGCGTCGACCGTGATGCCCTCGATCTCGATGCCGGACCGGAGCTCGAAGTCGACCGTGAGCGTCTGGCCCGCCGAGAGGGTCACCTCCCGCTGTTCCTCGACGAACCCGACGAACGTCGCCACCAGCGTCTGCTGTCCGAGCGGGACCGCCGTGATCTCGTAGACGCCGTCGACGTCCGTCGAGGCCCCGACCGTCGCGTTGTCGACGATCCGGACGGAGGCGCCCGGGAGCGGGTCGCCGTTCTGGTCGGTGATCGTGCCTCGCACGGTCGCCGTCTGGGCAAAGGCGGCTCCCGACAGGAGCAGCGTGAGGAGGGCGCCCAGGATCGGACGCGAAGGAGAGAGCCTTCTCATGGTGGTGTGTGTGTGTCTAACAGGTGCCGCCGACGGCGGCGGAGGCAGGAGGCAGGGCGCCTCCCGTCTAGTTCTGCGTCATGAACCGCTGGAGGCGCCGGCGCGTCTCGCGGCGGAGATCGGCGTACTGGTCGGTCAGCTCGGCCGAGGGGTCGGCGGCGCGCCAGGTCCCGCCGTCGTCCTGCTCCTCGACCACGACCCGGAGCGACCCGTTGTAGATGTCGTTCCCCCGGGGGCGGATCGTGACGGCGATCCGGTCGCGGACGCCGTACGGAAGGTACCGCCAGCCGGTCTGGACCAGGTCGGCGTCGGCCAGCTCGATCTCGTAGCCGTACAGCCGGAGGACCTCGATCGAGATCCCTCCCAGCGTCTGGGCCGTTGGCGCGCGGCCCAGCTCCGCCCGGAACACGCCGGACTCACCGCCGCTCATCGACGCGCATCCCGCAGCGGGCAGGGCGAGCGCGAGGAACGGGGCGAGGAACGACCTGCGGGACGGCGCAAGGGCCATGGACAGACGGGACCGGAGACGAGCGGAGTGACGGGCCGGCCGGCGACGAGCCCTCTGGCGAGGGCCCGGAGGGCTCCGCGGCGGAGACCCAGCGACCGTGAGCCCCATGTTACGCCCGATTCCAGGCGAGAGACGGGACGTCTCGGTCAGCGCCCACTAGGACGGACTGGACGGTTTATGGGCCCGCCTGAACGGTCCCCCCGGCCCCCGAAGGGTCCCAGAGGTGGGCCGAAAGGTCCACGCGGTCGGCCTCGGCGAACGCGACGCCCTCGGCCCGGAGCCGCTCGGCCATCGCCGTCGGCGTGGCGAAGTGGCGGCGGCCCGAGAGCCGGCCCTCCCGGTCGACGACCCGGTGGCACGGGAGCGCGAGCGGGTCGGCGCCGACGGCCGCCTTGAGCGCCCACCCGACCCCGCGCGACGCGCGCGGCGCGCCCAGTGCTCGCGCAATCGCCCCGTACGTCGTCACACGGCCCGGCGGGATCCGGGCGACGACGGCGTAGACGCGCTCGTAGAACGTGGGCTCGGCGGGCATGGCGGCGGCGTGAACCGCCGGAGAGTACGCCGGACCGGCCGGAGCCTCGCGCTCGCGCCTCGGTATCCTCTGACGTCTCCCCCCGCTCCGCCCGTGCCGATCGTCTCGCCTGCCCCCGACGGCCCCCTCGCCGCGCCCGAGCGCGCCCGCCGCGAGACGGCCTTCGCCGACGCCCTCGCCGACCGCCTGCGCGGCCTCGACGGCGACCGGGTCCGCACCGGCGTCGCCCTCGGCCCGTTCACCACGTTCCGCATCGGCGGCCCGGCCGACGTCTTCTTCGAGGCCCACTCGGCCGACGAGCTGGCGGCGGCCGTCGAAGCCGCACGCGGGGCCGAGGTCCCGTTTTTCGTGCTCGGGCTCGGCGCCAACATCCTGGTCGGCGACGGCGGGTTCCGGGGCGTCGTGATCCGCAACCGGGCGGCTCACGTCACCATCGACACCGAGACGGGCCGCGTCACGGCCGAGAGCGGGGCCGTCGTCTGGCCCGACCTGATCGAGGCCACGCTCGACGCCGGGCTCAGCGGGCTCGAGCACTATGCCGGCATCCCGTCGACCGTCGGCGGGGCGCTGTGGCAGAACCTGCACTTCCTCTCGCCCCCGCCCGACCGCGAGCGGACGATGTTCATCGAGGAGGTCGTCGAGTCGGCCGAGCTGCTGGGCGCCGACGGCCGGCGCCGAACGGTGGACCACGACTGGTTCGACTTCGGCTACGACTACTCGACGCTGCACGTCACCGACGACCTGGTCCTGAGCGCCACGTTCCAACTCGACCCGGCCGACCCCGCCCGGCTGCGCGAGATCGTCGAGGCCAACCTGGAGTGGCGCGGCGCGCGGCACCCGCCGCTCGACACCCAGCCCTCGGCCGGGTCCATCTTCAAGAAGATCGACGGCGTCGGCGCCGGCCGGCTGGCGGACTGGTGCGGCCTCAAGGGCGCCCGGATCGGCGGGGCGATGGTGACCGAGCGCCACGCCAACATCCTAATCAACGTGGGCGACGGCGAGGGCCGGAGCGCGACGGCTCGGGACGTCCGCCACCTGATCGGCTACGTCCAGGAGACCGTCGAGCGCGAGCAGGGGTACCGGCTGAGCACCGAGATCGGGATGGTCGGCGACTTCGGCGACCTGGGCGACCTGCCGCCGTCCGGCTGGGAGGACGCTGACGGCTTCGAGGGGGGCGTCCCGCCGGGCGGCCACCCGGAGGCCCACCGCGACGCCGAGCGTCGGTAGCGCGAGACGAGACCGGGGACGGAGGACCGGAGACGGGGCCCACCTTGGGCGTCCTACCCGCCGAGCGCGTCGACCAGGGCCCCGGCCTCGGCGCGGATCGCGTCGGCGTCGTCGAGCGCGTCGAGCCAGGCGTCGGGGAACGCGCCGAGCCCGTGGAGCGCGCCGAGCATCGCGCCCACGCACGCGCCCACGGCCGAGGCGTCACCGCCCACGTTGACGGCCGCCAGCAGCGTCGACTCGACCAAGGCCGGCGACCGGGCCACCATCGCGACGGCGAACGGGAACGCCTCGTCGGCGGCGGAGCCGGTGCCGGCACAGAGGTCCTGGAGGTCGAGCGGATAGTCGTCCAGGCGGCCAACGACGCGGCCGAGCCGCGACGAGACGCGGCCGTCGGTGCCGAGCAGCTTCTCGCCGTCGAGCGCGGCCGACCGCGCAGCGGCGACGATCTCGGGGCCCGCGAGCGCGTCGGGGTCCTTGCCCAAGCACGTCCGCAGCGCGGCCACCTGGGCGGCGGCGGCCACATGCGCGACGGGGTGGGGGTCGACGGACTGGAGCAGCAGGCCGGCCCACCGCGCGCTCGCTAGGTCCTTGAGCCCCCGCAGCCGGGCCTGGACCCCGAGCGGCGCGGCACTCGCGGCGCCCGCGCTCGACGGCGAGGCCACGTCGCCCCGGCGCAAAGCGACGCCGTCCATCTCGGCGACGAACGCGGCGCGGACTTCCTCGGGGCTGTCGGGCGCGCCGGTCGCCAGGGCTCGCGCGAGGGCTCGGGCGCGCTGGGTGTCGGCCGTCCACTGGCCGGCGTCGAGGTCGCCGCGCTTCTCGTCGGCCCGCATCTCCTTGACGCCCTTGTAGTAGGTCCGCACGTTTTGGTGGCTGAGCCCCTCGACGGGCATCCCCAAAGCGTCGCCGACGGCGGAACCGAGGATGGTGGCCACGAGGCGGTCGCGGAAGGGGGCAGGCACGGGCAAAGGGGAGGCGTGGGCCGTGCTATCCTGACGGCCTCCCTCCCGTTCCCCATGACCTGTAGCTCAACGCTTGGCGTGGGTGGTCGAACGCGCCCCAGGACGCTCAACGTCAACGTTCCCTCATCCATGTCGTCATTCCCGCGCACGCGGGAATCCATGCCACGCGGCAATCGACCGCGGGACCGTATGGATTCCCGCGTGCGCGGGAATGACGGCTGTTTTGAAGGATGCGCTGGTCGGAGACGCTTTGCCTACCTCGCACCAAGCGTCTCGGTCGCTCGGCGAGCCGGTGGGTCCATCGGTAGCGTGCAGCCCCGTCTGCCCGGACCCACCGACCTCCCGACGCGCGGACCTACCGGTCCACCGACCTCCCGTCACACATGACCTGGCTGACCGGCGCCTGGGCCGTCGTCGCCAACGACGCCCGCCTCGAACTCCGCACGCGCGTGGCCCTGAGCGGGCTCGGCCTGTTCGTGGCCGCCTCGCTGGTGCTCGTCCGCATCGCGCTCGGCAAGGGCGTGCCGACGGTGCCGATCGCGGCGGCGCTCTTGTGGATCGTCGTCGTGTTCGCGGCGGCGGTCGGGCTGGGGCGGGCGTTCGTGGCCGAGGAGGAGCGGGGGACGTCGCTGCTGCTCCAGCTCCACCTCCGCCCGAGCCAGGTGTTCGCCGGCAAGCTGGTGTTCAACGCAGCGCTGATGACGGCGGTCGTGGCGCTGGCGGCGCTCGGGTTCCGGGTCCTGGTGCCGGTCCCGCTCGGGGCGCCCGGCGTGTGGCTCGCCGCGCTCGGGCTGGGCGCCGTCGGCATCGCCGCGGCGACGACGCTGCTGTCGGCCCTCGTGGCGCGAGCGCGAGCCGCGGGGCCTCTGTTGCCCGTCCTGGCGTTCCCCGTGCTCGTCCCGATCCTGATCCCGGCCGTCGCGCTGACCGAGCTGGCGTCGGGCACGTCGGCCGGCGCGTGGGCCGCCGCCCGCGACGACCTGGTGCTGATGGCGTCGTACGCCGGCCTGCTCACCTCGGCGTCGTTCCTCCTGTTCGACTTCGTCTGGCGGGACTGAGGGGTTCGGGGTTCGGCCGGGACGACCCCGCGTCGGCCTTGACGGCCGAGAGCCACGGGGCCACGAGACCCCTTCGCATTCGATGCCGCCTCGGACTCACCCGGAGCCGAACCCCCCGTCCGAGCGCCCATCGCTTCGCTCAACGGGCGCCCAGACTGTCCCCCTGGATCAGCCAGACTGTCCCCCTGGATCAGGGGGACAGCTTTCCGAGCCTGGGAGCAGGCGGGCGGATGCCCGCCCAGCGACCGGCCGGAAAGCGGGGGGTCTGGGGCTCGCGTGCGGTCACCCTGAGCCGAACCCTGACCGCGTAGCGAAGGCGCAGCCAACATCGAACCCTGAACCCCTCGGGTGCTAGCTTCGGGCGTTCCCCCACCTCGCTATGAGCCCGCTCGACTGGGTCATCGTCGTCGTCGTCCTGGGCGTGACGCTGGGGCTGGCGGCCCGGTTCGCCCGCCGCGCCTCCCGGTCCACCGACGAGTTCTTCGCCGGCGGCCGGTCGATGCCGTGGTGGCTGGCCGGGACGAGCATGGTGGCGACGACGTTCGCCGCCGACACGCCGCTCGCCGTGGCCGAGCTGGTGGCCCAGTCGGGCGTGGCCGGCAACTGGTTGTGGTGGTATGCCGCGCTCGGGGGGATGCTGACCGTGTTCTTCTTCGCCCGGCTGTGGCAGCGGAGCGGCGTTTTGACCGACGTCGAGTTCGTCGAGATGCGCTACGCCGGGCCGCCGGCCGCCTGGCTGCGAGGCGTTAAGGCGGTCTACTTCGGCCTGTTCGCGAATGCCATCGTGATCGGCTGGGTGGTCTTGGCGATGTCGACCGTCTTCCGCGTGCTGTTTCCCGGGATGACCGTGTTCGGCCAGGCCGAGGTCGCCGGGCTCGACGCGCCCACGCTGGCCGTCGGCGGGCTGATGCTGCTGGTCGGCGTGTACTCGCTGCTCTCCGGGCTGATCGGGATCGCGGTGACCGACGCCTTTCAGTTCGTACTGGCCATGGGCGGGTCGGTCGCGCTGGCGTGGTTCGCGCTCGACCTCCCCGAGGTGGGCGGCGTCGCCGGGCTCCGCGCGGCGCTCCCCGCCGACGCCTTCCGCTTTACGCCGGTCCTGGGCAACCCGGTCGAGGGCGCGGCGACGCTGGCGCTCAGCGGCGTCTCGTTCGCGGCCTACCTCGGCGTCCAGTGGTGGGCCAGCTGGTACCCCGGCGCCGAGCCCGGCGGCGGCGGCTACGTGGCCCAGCGGATGCTGGCGACCCGGTCCGAGACCGACTCCGTGCTGTCGGTGTTGTGGTTCGCCATCGCCCACTACTGCCTGCGGCCGTGGCCGTGGATCCTGGTCGGGCTGGCGGCGCTCGTCCTGTACCCCGGCTTGGAGAACCCCGGCGAGGGCTACGTGATGGTCATGCGCGACGCGCTCCCGTCGGGCCTGCTCGGGCTGCTGTTCGCCGCGTTCCTGGCCGCGTTCATGTCGACGATCTCGACCCAGCTCAACTGGGGCACGAGCTACCTCGTCAACGACCTCTACCGGCGGTTCGCCGTCACGGACCGCGACGAGCGTCACTACGTCCTCGTCTCGCGCGTGCTGACGTTCGCGCTCGCCATCGGCGGGTTCCTGGTAGCCACCCGGCTCGATTCGGTCTCGGGCGCGTGGGGGCTCTTGCTGAGCGCGTCGGCCGGGATCGGGCTGGTCCTCATCCTCCGGTGGTACTGGTGGCGCGTCAACGCCTGGAGCGAGCTGGTGGCGACGGTCGTCCCGCTGCTCCTGGTCGCCCTCCAGCTCGTCGGCGTCGACGTCCCGTTCCTGACGTCGGCGTTCCCGACCAACCTGTTCGGCATCGCCGGGATCACGACGGCCTGCTGGCTGATCGCGACGTTCGTCACCCGGCCGACGCCCGGGCCGGTCTTGGACGCCTTCTTCCGAAAGATCCGCCCCGGCGGCCCCGGCTGGCGCCCCGTCGCGGCCGACAACCCGGACGTGGTGGTCGACGCGGGGATGGGCCGGCTCGTGCTCCAGTGGCTGCTGGGCTGTGCGGCCGTCTACGCGGCCCTGTTCGGCGTCGGGTGGACGGTGCTGGGCGAGACGCTGAAGGGCGTCGTCACGCTGGCGCTGGCGTTCGGCGCCATCGCGTTCCTCGTGCGGTCGCTCCGCGCGCAAGGCGCCCCCATCTCGGCATGATGACCGGTCCGCGATCCGGTGGAGTGATGGCACGCGCGCGCCTCCCGCTCCTGGTCGCCCTCGGCGTGCTGGCCGCCGGTCCCGCCCGGGCGTCGGACTTTTCCGGCGCGATCGCCGCCTGGATCGGGATCCCCGGCCTCGCCGTCGCCAACGTCGTGGCGGTGGGGTTCCTGATCGCTCGGGCCACCCGGACGCGGACCGTCGTCGCGCTCGCCCTGCTGGTCCCGACCGCGCTCGCCGGGGGGCTGCTGGCCGAGGACGCCCTCTCGATGCTCCGCTACAGCGACTTGGGCAGAATCGTGGTCACGTTCTTCTCCCTGCTGGCGGCGCTCGTCGTCCAGATCGCCCTCCTCTCGCGACGGCTCGCGATGCTCCCACGCGACGTCGGCCAGGGGTAGAGAACCCGAGTTGTGTCTGAACCGGAAGAGGCGGTGGGACCGGAGACGGAGGACCGGGGACCGGCTTCCCTGACGAGCCTCAGGCGGTCTCCCGTTCCCCGTCCTCGGTCCCGACGAACGCGAGGACCGGAGGCACAACTTCGGTTAGAGAACGGCGGCAGTGCTGAAGACGGACCCGAGCGCCTCGCCTCCCGCTCAGCGCACGATGACGACCCGGCCGAGCGCGGCCTCCGCCGCCGTCCGCACGCGGACGAGGTAGACGCCGGGCGCCGCCGCTGAGGCGTCCCACCGGAGCTCGGGGTAGCCGACCGGCAGCGGCGTCGCGTCGGCCAGGACGGCGACGACGCGGCCCCGGAGGTCGACCACGTCGGCCCACACGTCGAGGTCGTCGGGGAGGCGGAGCGGGACCGTGACGGCGCGCCGGCCCGGGTTCGGGTAGATCGCGCCGACGCCGAGCGCCGTCGGCCGGAGCAGGACGTCGAGGTCGAGGCCGACCGACACGTCGCCGCGGAGCGGATCGTTCGTCGCGATCACGAGGGGCCCGGCCACCTCACCGGGCGGCAACGTGCCCGACGCGAACGTGACGGTGATCGTCACCGACCCGCCGGCCGGGACCGTGCCGCTGGCGGGCGAGACCGCCTCGATCCAGCTCGGCCGCGACGTGAGGTCGAACGCGAGGGTGCCCCCGCCCGTGTTGGCGAGCGTGACGGTCCGCTCGGCCGTGCCGCCCTCGATCACGCGCGCCGCCAGCGCCGCCGGGCCCAGCGCGGCCGTCGGCGGGACGACGGCCGTCCCTTGGAGCGCGAGCAGGTCCGGCGAGACGCCGGTGTCGGTCGCCACGCGGAGCGTCACAGCCCCGGCCCGCGTCGGGCGGACGGCCACCGCCAGCCGGGCGACCTCGCCGGGCGCCACCGTGGCCGGCGCGGCGAGGCGCACCTCGGCTCCGGACGCCGTCAGCCGCTCGACCGTCAGCGGGCCGCCGGTCGCGTTGGTCACCCAGACCGGGACCGTCGCCTCGACGCCGACGAACAGCTCGTCGAGCCCTCCGCGCGGCGTCGTCGCGAGCGCGTAGCCGCCGGCCAGAATCGTCGGCCGGAACGTGCCCAGCATGGCCTGAGCCCGCGCCGCCTGGCCGACCGTGAACTCGGTCATGCAGGCGTCGTCCGAGTAGTCCATGTAGTTGTGGACCGGGTCGAGGCCGGGGTCGGCCGGGCACGAGTCGGGCGCCGGCGACGGGCAGCGCGAGGTGCTCCGCCGCTGCTGGGGCGTGTCCTCGACGCCGTCGTTCGGGGCCGAGCATCCGCCCGAGAACGTGTGGTACAGCCCGGCCCAGTGGCCCACCTCGTGTGTCGCGGTGTGGCCGAGGTGGTACGGCACGGCGTTCCCGCCCGGCAACGCCTGGTCCAGCAGCACGACGCCCTGGTACGTGTCGGCCTCGCCGGTCTCCTCGGGCAACGTGGCCCAGCCGAGGTAGTCGAGCCCCAGCGACGCCGTGTACAGGTTGAGCACGCGCGACGGGTCGAGCGCGAGCGCCGCCTTCATCTCGCGCTCCTGCGGCGTGCCCAGCGCCAAGTCGTCGTACCAGCTCGCGTTGTCCACCCGGTCGATGAGCGACAGAGCGAACCGGAGCCCGAGCGGGCCGAACGCCGCGTTGAGCGTGTCGATCTGGGCCTCGACCCAGGCGTCGGGGATGTTGCCCTCGGCCACCCCCGGGCCGGACCGGATCACGTGGACCGCGACGGGCACCGTCACCGGCTCGGCGAGGCGGGCGTCGAGTGGTCCGACGGCGTACGACCGGACCAGCCGCGCCGTCGCCAGCGCTTGGGCGACGGTCGGCTCCGGCGTCGCGCAGCGCCGGCCGTCGAGGACCACGGCTTGGGCCGAGGCGGGGGCCGCCACGAGGACGGCGAGCAGGACCAGCGCGAGGCGCACGCGGCGAGACGGGTGGAGGAGTCGAAGCTACGTGCCACGGGGCAAGGTTCGTGCCCGCGCACTCTCGTCGAAGCTGGAACCAACGGCCGCGCTCGTCCATCCCCTGGACGAGCGCGTGCTACCGAGCCCATCGCTCCGCAGACTCCGCCTCGTCATCCTGACCGCGCAGCGACGGCGCAGCCAACGGATGTGAAGGATCTCGACGCGGTGGCCGAGTCGTAGGAGACGGCAGGGGAGGCTCGTGGATCGCGCTGAGATCCCTTCGGCTTCGCTCAGGGCGTGCCTCCGCAGGCTCAGGACGACACGCCGGGGAGGACGCGCTCGCCTTGCACCGACACCTCATCTTTCCCCCCGGTCCATGACCGCGAAGCCTGGCGACGTCGTCTCCGTCCACTACGCCGGCCGTCTCGACGACGGCACCCCGTTCGACTCGTCCGAAGGGCGCGACCCGCTCTCGTTCCGCCTCGGCGCCGGCGAGGTCGTCGCCGGGTTCGACGACGCCGTGACGGGGATGGCCGTCGGCCAAGAGAAGACGGTCCGGCTCGACGCCCAAGCCGCCTACGGCGAGCGCCGCGACGACCTGGTGCTGAGCGTCCCGCTCGACGCCTTCCCCGGTGACACGGCGCCCGACGTCGGCCAGGGCGTCCGCCTCGGTCTCGACGGCGGCGGCTCCGCTGAGGCGGTCGTGGTCGACGTGTCCGACGACGCCGTCACGCTCGACGCGAACCACCCGCTCGCGGGCCAGGCGCTCACGTTCGACCTCCGGCTCGTTGACGTCGCCCGGTAACGCGCGTCACTCGGCGAGCAGGCTGTCGGGCACGGCAAACCCAGCGTCCGCAAGCGTCGCCAGCGCCTCGGCGTAGAGGTCCAGGAGCTTGCCCTCGAAAAAGCGGAGGTCCGAGACGCTGGGAGCGTAGCCGCTGACGTCGCTGGGCAGGTGCTCACGTTCGACCTCCGACTCGTCGATGTGGCCCCGTAGCTGTCAGGGCACTTGCCAAAGCGGGTCTTCGGGCCAGACCTCTCGCAACGCCTGCACAAGGAAGGCGTTGAGCGGCTCGACGGAGCGCCTGGGCTTGGGCTGCTGCTCGGCCCGAGTCGCCAGGTCGTCCAGTTGGGCCCGGAGGTAAGTGTGCAGCGCGGGCAGAGGCGGGCCCGCGTCGGCCTCCGTCCCCTCGCGTTTCTGCGCGAGCAGGCGGTCGACCTCGGCGCGTACCGGTCCATCGGGCAGGAATCGCTGGACGAGCGGCTCTAGCTCCATCGGCGGGGTCGTTGCGTCGGCGTCGATCCAGCGACAGGAGAGGATCGGCCGGAGCACGTAGAAGTACTTCTTGTGCCGGATCCGCTCGCGTACCAGCTCCGCTCGGAAGTTGCCCTCGGCCATGTGGAGGTAGTGGTGAAACCCAGCCCGGGGATCGTAGAAGTCCGGCGCCATCGTGCGCAGGCCGGCCGCGATGGGTGTGACCTCGCGGTACACGAGGGGTGAGCGGAGCCACTCGTAGAGCGGCGGGTTCGACTTGAGGAAGAGCCCGAGCGCTTTCGGCAGGTCCCACCCCGCGAGGTCGATCTCGTCCAGGATCGGGCGCTCGATCACGTCGCGACGGCGGTCGATGGCGAGGTACCACGCGGGGCGGTGGAGGTACAAAAACCGGACGTCGAAGTCGCTGTCGGTCGAGGCGAACCCCCAGGCTCGACTGCCGGACTCCACCGCGTACACGACGCGGACATCCTCCTCGGCCTCAACAGCGTCGAGCCGACGGGCCACCTCCTCACGTGGGAGACCGTCCGCGCTCACGCCTCGGCCTCCACAACCTGCCCGTTGTTGACGATGGCCCACGCCCGCCCCACCATCGGGGCCCCGACGAACGGCGTGTTGTGGGACTTCGACCGGATGTGACGTTCCTCGAACGTCCACTCGGTCGAGTCGTCGAAGACGGTCAGGTTGGCGGGCGCGCCTGGGTCAAACGTCGGGACGTCGAGGCCGAGGATCTCGCGCGGGGCGACGGCCAGCTTGCGGACGGCGTCCGCCAGCGTCAGCACGCCCGTGCGGACGAGGTCGCGGACGGTCAAGCCCCAGCAGGTTTCGAGGCCGAGGATGCCGAACGGGGCCTCGATAAACTCGACCTCCTTCTCGTAGCCCGCGTGCGGCGCGTGGTCGGTCGCGATGGCGTCGATGGTCCCGTCCGCCAGCCCGTCCTTGATGGCCTGGACGTCGGCGGCCGTGCGGAGCGGCGGGTGCATCTTGGTGTGCGTGTCGTAGCCGGACGTCTCGACGGCCGCGTCGGTGAGCGCCCAGTGGTGGGGGCACGCCTCGGCGGTGACGGGCACGCCCCGCGCCTTGGCCCGGCGGACGATGTCGACGGCCTCCGCCGTCGAGATGTGGCAGACGTGGAACCGGCCGCCGGTGTAGCCGGCCAGCAGCACGTCGCGGGCGATCATGGCCTCCTCCGCCAGCCCGGGGATGCCGGGGAGCCCCAACCGCGTCGCGACGGCGCCCTCGTTCATGTGGCCGTGCGGGTTGAGCGTGAGGTCCTCCTCGTGGCCCAGGATCGGCTTGTCGAGCGTCCGGGCGTACTCCAGCGCCCGGCGCATCAGGCCGCCGTGCTGGACCGGCGAGCCGTCGTCGGAGAACGCGACGGCGCCACCGGCGACCATGTCGGCCATCTCGGCCAGCTCCTCGCCCTCGCGGCGCTTGGAGACCGTCCCGATGGGGTGGACGTCGACGGCCAGCCCCTCGGCCCGCTTCCGAACGAACTCGACCACGTCGCGCGTCGCCAGCGGCGGGTCGGTGTTGGGCATGCACGCGACGGCCGTGAACCCGCCGAACGCCGCCGCGCGGGCGCCCGTCTCGATGGTCTCCTTGTGCTCCTGGCCGGGCTCGCGGAAGTGGACGTGCATGTCCATCCAGCCCTGCGAGATCGTCTTCCCACTCGCGTCGTAGACGCGGACGCCATCGGGCACGTCGAGACCGTCGCCGACCCCGGCGATCTCGCCGTCGCGGATCAGGACGTCGGCGCGGCCGGAGGTGCCGGTCCGGGCGTCGAGGACGGTGCCGCCGGAGAGCAGGAGGTCGAGGGGCATGGGGCCGTTGGGGGACTCCCCCAAACTACCCGCCTCAGGGCACGCCCGGGAGCCCTACGATGTCGAGCGACGTACATGGAGCTCACATCCCTGCGTCCCCCCAGTCCACCACGCCGTACGCAGCCATGTCGACCCACTTCCGCCCCATCCGACTCGTTGCCATCCTCGCCCTCGCTGCCCTCGCCGCTGGCGTCCTCCCGCTCTAGCCTCGCTCGCACGGCCGGCGCCGTGGCCGCCCTCGCCGTGATGGTCGGCGGATGCTTGCCAGCGCTCCCCCGCGTGGAGTCCCGCCCGACGCCGACGTTCGACCCGATCGCGTTCTTCGAGGGCCCGACGGAAGGCCTGGGCACGCTCTCGGTTCGGGCCCGGTCGCCCGTGCTCGTCCGCGTCGAGAGCGTCGGGACGCGGCGGCCGGACGGCGGGCTCAGCCTCCGCCAGACGATCCGGCGGGGCGGCGGCCCGACGACCGAGCGGACGTGGGAGTTGGCGCCGGACGGGCCCGGCCGCTACGCCGGGACGCTGACCGACGCCGACGGGCCCGTCGAGGCGTGGGCCGACGGCGACCGCCTCTCGATCCGCTACGGGATGGGCGGGGGCCTGTCGATGCGCCAGGAGCTGACCCTCCAGCCCGGTGGCGACCTCGCGCTCAACCTGGCGACCGTCCGCTGGCTCGGCGTCCCCGTCGCTCGGTTGTCCGAGCAGATCCGGCGCGTCGGCCGGTGACCGCGGCCTCCGGCGGCCCCTGAACTCCGGGCGACCGCCGAACCGCGGGGCCCGTCGTCGGTGAGACGCCCCTCCACATCCCCCGATCCCATGGCCACCTCTTTGTCCGGCGTCTCCATCGCCATCCTCGCCACCGACGGCTTCGAGCAGTCCGAGCTGGTGAAGCCCAAGTCCGCCCTCGAAGAGGCCGGCGCGACGGTCCACGTCGTCTCGCCGGAGTCGGGCGAGATCAAGGGCTGGGACCAGGACGACTGGGGCGACTCGGTGGCCGTCGACAAGACGCTCGCCGACGCCGACGCCTCGGCCTACGACGCGCTGGTGCTGCCCGGGGGCCAGATCAACCCGGACAAGCTCCGCATCGACGGCGACGCGCTCGCGTTCGTCAAGGCGTTCGCCGCCGCCGGCACGCCCATCGCCGCCGTCTGCCACGCCCCGTGGCTCCTGGCCGAGACCGGCCTGGCCGAGGGCCGCCGCCTGACCTCCTACAAGTCGATCCGGACCGACCTCAAAAACGCCGGCGCCGACGTCGTCGACGAGTCGGTCGTGGTCGACGACGCCGGCCCGTTCACGCTCATCACGAGCCGCAACCCGGACGACCTGCCGGCCTTCAACGACGCCATCATCGAGGCCGTCGGCGCGGCGAAGGCCGCGTAACGCGGACGCCCGCTCGCACGGCGACGGAGGCGGTGTCTCGGCGCAAGGACGGCCCGTCCGCGCGTGCTGGCGGGCCGCCGTGCCTCAGGGGACGTCGGAGCAGCGGACCTTGGCGTCGGTCTGCCCGAAGACGGTGACGGAGAGCGCGTCCCCGCCGGGCCCCAAGGCGAGCGTGATCGGCTCGGGCGCGGGCTCCCCATCGACCGAGCCCTCGGCGAAGAACAGGGTTTCGAGCGTCACCCGGCGGCCGGTCTCGGCCACCGTCATCACCTCGGCGACGCCGGGGAGCCCGCTGACCTGGAGGTCGCGGATCGTCCAGCGGGTCGGGCTGGTGGAGGCGGCGCAGGCCTCGGCGCTCGCGTCCCACACGCCTCGGTAGGTCACGGGGACCACCAGGCCGGCCGGCGCGCGGTCGGGCGCCACGGGGGGTCCGGGGTCCATCGGCGGGACCTCGGCGACGGGCGCCTCGGCAGTCCGCGCCTCCGCCGGATCGCCCGTGGGATCGGGCGACGAGTCCATCTCGCACGCCGCGACGAGGGCCGCCAGAGACAGGACGAGAACCACGCGCATGGTCTCCAGGAGTCAGGGGACGGCCTCAGCCGCCGACGGGGAACTCGATCGAAATGGTCCCGGGGTACTGGATCGGCCCGAACTGCGTGTTGATCGACGGCCGCGCGTCGAGCCGGATCGTCTGGCGCTGGCTGCTCACGCCGGCCAGGTTGCCGACGAGCGTGGCGAGGTCGCGGACGTTGCTGCCGAAAAAGCGGGCGAGGTCCAGCTCCATCGCGATGGGCAGGTCGACGGCGCCGCCGGGCGGGATCTGGCGCTCGTCGTTGTAGACGCCCGAGATGGTCTCGGTGTCGTCGAGGAACAGGGTCCAGTCGAGCGAGACGAGCTGGGCCGCGACCGGGTTGTCCGCCGGGTTCTCCGCACCGACGTGCAGGACGAAGCTGAGCGGCACCTCGCCGCGCGCCGCCGCCGTACCCAAGCGCGCCAGGTCGGCTGCGCCGAGCGAGCCCCCGTCGCGCAGCCGGTCCAGGTCGACGCCGGCCACCAACCCATTCGACAGGCGGTCGAGCTCGAAGTCGACCTCTTGGAGGGCGGCGATCTGCTGGAGCGTGGTGCAGCCGGGGACGGCGAGCAGGGCGCCGAGGACGACGACGGACAGGGGCGCGAGACGGGGCATGGCGGGAGGCGTGGCGAGATTGGGTGTACGCGCGACCCGGCACCGGGTCCCGCGCCCGTCAGCCGCCTCCGCCCTCGCCTCGGTCACGTGCCGCCCCATCCGCTTGTCGTCGTCGCCCACGACCTCCGCTCGGCGTACAACGTCGGCTCGATCTTCCGCACGGCCGACTCGGCGGGGCTGGCGGGCGTCGTCCTGGCCGGGTTCACGGCGACGCCCGAGCACCGGGGCGTGGCCAAGACGGCGCTCGGGGCCCAGGACGCCGTGCCCTGGCGCCACGTCGAGGACGTCTGGACGGCTCTGGCGGAGCTGCGGGCCGAGGGCTACACCGTCGCCGCGCTCGAACGGACGCCCGACGCCATCGCCCCGAGTGACGTGCCGGCCGGCGCGTTCCCGCTCGCGCTCGTCCTCGGCAACGAGGTCCACGGCGTCCCGCCCGACGTGCTCGCGGCGGCCGACCTCGTGATCGGCCTGCCACAGTACGGGGTGAAGGCGTCGCTCAACGTGTCGGTCGCCTTCGGGGTCGCGGCGTACGGGCTGGTAGAGCGGGCCCGGGCGGTCGCCGGATCCGGCTGAGGCGCCGCCGCGTTGGCCGGGTCCCCTCTCCCCCGTCTCCATGCTGATCCGCCCTGGCCGTTCGTCCGGCAACCTCATCGACCGCCGCGGCAGCCGGGGCGGCGGCAAGGTCGGGCTGGGGCTCGGCGGGCTGGTGCTGCTGCTGGTCGGCGCGTTCTTCGGGCTCGACCTGCGCCCGCTCCTGGGCGGCGGCGGTGGCGTGTCGTCGGCGCCGCCGGCGAACGAGCAGCCCGTGGACCCCCAAGACGAGGGCGCCCGGCTCGTCGACGCCGTGCTGGTCGAGACCGAGGAGGTCTGGGGCGAGCTCTACCGCGAGACCGGCGAGGCGTACCGCGAGCCCAACCTCGTCCTGTACACGGGCATGACCCAGACGTCGTGCGGGACCGGCCAGGCCGCGATGGGCCCGTTCTACTGCCCCAACGACCAGACGGTCTACCTCGACCTCTCGTTCTTCAACCAGCTCCAGCGGATGGGGGCCCGCGGCGAGTTCGCCGTCGCCTACGTGATCGCGCACGAGGTGGCCCACCACGTCCAAAACCTCGAGGACCTGCTGTCGCGGTCGCGGTCGAACGCGATGTCGGTCCGGACCGAGCTCCAGGCCGACTGCCTGGCCGGCATCTGGGCCCACCACGCCCAGGGCGAGGACGGCCGGATCGTCCTGAACGAGGCCGACATCGAGTCGGGCATCTCGGCCGCCGCCGCCGTCGGCGACGACGCGATCCAGCGGGGCGCCGGCCAGGCCGTCCGGCCCGAGTCGTTCACGCACGGGTCGAGCCGCCAGCGCGTCGACGCCTTCCTGAGCGGGTACCGCTCGGGCGACTACCGCGTCTGCTTTTAGGACTGGGCGATCGTCGATGGGGTGACGGACGATCAGGCGACGGTCCGGTCGTCAATCGCCCGATGAGTCGATTCCTCATACCAAGTCCGGGTGGAGTGTATGGGGTTGGGGGTGTGGGAGAAGACCGCGTTCCACGCCCACACGGGCTCCCCACTCCCTCCAGTCCCGATCAGCGACAGACAACCGGACGTGGTATCAATCGTCCGATGGATTGGCCCACGCGACGGCCAGCCACAGGTCGCCGGCCCGGCCGTAGGCGACCGTCCACGCGCCGGACGTGTCGGCCGTCACCGTCGCCAAGCCGCGGTCGGGCGGGGCCCCGTCGGCGTCGAGTCGGAGGCGAACGGACCGGCCGCCGGCGCGGAAGCCGGTCCGCTGGCCTTTGAGGACGGCCTCCTTGAGCGTCCACAGCAACGTCTGGGCGTCGTCGGTCGGGCCACCGAGCGCGTCCAAGAGCGGGCGCTCGTCGGGGCGCACGATGCGTGTCCACAGATCGGGCCGGCGCGGCGCGACCCGTTCGAGGTCGGCGCCGACGGGGCCACTGGCGACGGCCGCCAGCGCGGCGACGTCGGGGCCGTGGCCCGTGTGGGCGATGGACACGCGGAGGCCGGGGACGTCCGGGGCCCCGTCCGCAGCGACGGCGAGGGGGACGGCGTCGGGGGCCACCCCGAGCCGCGCGCCGACGAGCGTGCGGGCCGCCGTCCGCCCGAGCGCGAACTGGCGCCGGCGGTCGGCGTGGCCGAAGCCGGCCATCCGGTCGCGCTCGTCGGGCGTGAGCACGGGGCCGTCGGCGTCCGAGGCGTGGAGGAGGCGGGCGGCGACGGTCGGCCCGAGGCCCCACCGGCGCGCGTCGAGGTCCGTCATGGGCGGGGGCACGGAGGACGAGGGCGACGCTGTGACAAGAAGGGATCTCCCCCCGGGGACCTCCCCATACGGTTCGTAAGTTATTCCCTCCCTTGAACCCGGCTCCATGAGCGCCTTCGCCGTGCCCACTCTGCCCACGCCCTCGCCTCCGGTCGCCGTCCAACGGGCCAAGGAGTCGTTCGCCGATTTCGTTGCCGCGTACCGGGACCGGCTCGGCCACCTGTTCGGCACGCGCCACGACGTCGACGCGGCGGGCCCCGAGCGCGGGGTGCCGCCGTTCGTGATCCAGCGGTTCCGCGACGTCGACCCGCTCTCGGTCTTCGTGCCCGAGGCCTACGGCGGGCGCGGCGGGCCCATCGGCCACGGCCTGACGATGCTGGAGGAGACGAGCTACCACTCGCTCCCGCTGAGCCTGATCGTCGGGATCAACGGGGGCCTCTTCTTGCAGCCCGTGGCGAAGTACGCGACCGAGGAGGCCAAGCAGCGCGTGCTCCCGTCGTACATCCGCGACCGGAAGTTGGCCGGGCTCATGATCACCGAGCCCGACTACGGCTCGGAAGCCCTCTCGATGGAGACCGGCTGGCGCGAGACCGACACCGGCACGATCCGGATCGAGGGGACCAAGCACTGGGCCGGCCTGACCGGCTGGGCCGACTACTGGCTCCTGACGGCCCGCCCGCTCACGTCGTCGGGCGGCCTGCGCCGCGACGTCGACTTCTTTATCGCCGACGCGAACGCGCCCGGCCAGCACGTCGACGTCGAGGAGCTGTACCCGAACCTCGGGCTCAAGATGATCCCCTACGGCCGGAACCGGGTCGATGTCGAGGTGCCCTGCTCGTCCCGCCTGGAGCCGACCTCGACCGGCGTCAAGATGATGCTCGACACGCTGCACCGGAGCCGGCTCCAGATCCCCGGGATGGGCATGGGCTACCTCCGGCGCGTCTTCGACGACGCCCTGACGCACGCGCGCGAGCGGTTCGTGGGGGGCCAGGCGCTCCTCGACTACGACCAGGTCCGGGCCCGGCTGGCACGGTTGCAGTCGTTCGTGACCGGGACGGCCGCCATGTGCATGGAGACGGCCGGCACGGCCGGCGTCGACCGGGACCTGTTCGGCGACGGGCTCAAGGCAAACGCCTTCAAGACGGTCGTGACGGACTGGATGCAGGAGGCGGCCCAGTCGTTCCTCCAGCTCTCGGGCGCCCAGGGCTACCGCGAGGACCACCGCGCCGGCCGCGCGCTCGTCGACAGCCGCCCGTACCAGATCTTCGAGGGCTCCAACGACATCCTGTACCAGCAGGTCACCGAGTCCGTCGTCAAGGCGATGCGCCGGCTCAAGCAAGTCGACCTCGGCGCCTACCTCCGGACGGAGCCGCTCACGGCGCGGGCGGCGACGATGTTCGGCGAGTCGCTCGCGTTCGATGTCGACTGGTCGATGCCCCAGCGCAAGTTGGTCGACCTGGGCAAGGCCATCAGCCGGATCGTGACCATGGAGATGACGATCGAGATGGGCGAGCGCGGGTTCTCGGCGGAGCTGGTCCAGAACATGCTGGACGAAACGCGGGCCGAGGTCCGGGCGCTGCTCGAGACGTACCGCTCGGGCGGCCTGACGGCCGTCGTCGAGGAGACGGTCGCGCCCGACTGGCTCTCGCGCGTCCGCGTGTCGTGACCGGCCGCCCCGGGCCCGACGAGTACGCCGACTTCTACGCGGGCTACGTCGCCGCCACGACCGAGACCGACCTCGCCGACGCGCTCCGCCGTCCCGGCCTGGCGGCCCTCGTGCGCGGGCTCGACCCGTCGCTCGCCGGCACGCGCTACGCGCCGGACAAGTGGACGCTGGCGGGCGTCGTCCAGCACGTGATCGACACCGAGTGGGTCTTCGCGACGCGCGCCCTCCGCATCGCCCGCGGCGACCGGACGCCGCTGCCCGGCTTCGACCAGGAGCCGTACGCCGAGGCGGCCCCGGACCGCCCGCTCGCGGCCCTCGCCGACGAGCTCGACCGGCTCCGGGCCTCGACCGTCGACCTGTTCGCGTCGCTCCCGGCCGACGCCCTCCTCCGCGTCGGCGTCGCCAGCGGCCACCCGTTGAGCGCACGGGCGGCGGGGTGGATCGTCGCCGGCCACGAGCGGCATCACCTCGGCATCGTCCGCGAGCGGTATCTGGGGTAGCGGGGGACGGGGGACGGGGGACGGGGGACGGGGGACGGGGGACGGGGGACGGGGGACGGGGGACGGGGGACGGGGGACGGGGAAGGTGGCCGTCGCCGGGACGCACCGCAAGCGACGGAGCCGCGAGTTGCCCGGAACTTTTCCACGGCCGCTACGCCTCACGCCTCACGCCTCACGCCTCACGCCTCACGCCTCACGCCTCACGCCTCACGCCTCACGCCTCACGCCTCACGCCTCACGCCTCACCGCTCATGCGCTACACGTCCCGCCTCGCCGTCCCGGTGCCGGCCGCCGAGCTGTTCCGCTGGCACGAGCGGCCCGGCGCGTTCGAGCGGCTGACGCCGCCGTGGCAGCCCGTCGCGCTCCGCCAGCACGAGGGGATCCGCGACGGCGACCTCGCCGTGATCCGCCTGGGCACGCGCGTGGCCGGCCTCGACTGGGTGGCCGAGCACCGCGGCTACGACGACGCCTGCCTCGACGACCCCGAGGGCGCGTGTCAGTTCGAGGACGTCCAGCTCTCGGGCCCGTTCGCGGCGTGGCGTCACACGCACACCATGCTGCCGGCCGGGGAGGGCTCGATTCTGGAGGACGACGTGAGTTACCGACTTCCCCTCGCGCCCCTGTCGCGCGTGGCCGCGGGGTTCGGGGAGACCCAGATCGAGCGGATGTTTGCCTACCGACACCGGGTGACGCACGAGGACCTCCGCCGCCACGCCGAGGCCGGAGCACCGCCGATGACGGTGGCCGTCACGGGCGCGTCGGGGCTGATCGGCCGGGCGCTCGCGGCGTTCTTGCAGGGCGGCGGCCACACGGTCGTCCGGCTGGTCCGCCGGCGAGAGGAGGCCGTGAGCCGGGGGCCACAGGACCAAGCAGTTTTTTGGAACGTCGAGGCCGGCGAGATCGACGCCGACGCCCTCGGCCGGTGGGCGCCCGACGCCGTGGTCCACCTGGCGGGCGAGCCGATCACGTCGCTCAACGGGAGCACGGCGGCCCGGCGCCGGATCTGGGAGAGCCGGACGCGCGGGACCCAGCTTCTCAGCCGCGCGCTCGCCGCCCTTCCGACGCCGCCGCGTGTGCTGGTCTCGGCCTCCGCCAGCGGCATCTACGGCGACCGCGCCGACGAGGTGGTCACCGAGACGTCGGCCCTCGGTGAGGGGTTTTTGGCCGACGTCTGCCGGGCGTGGGAGGCCTCGACGGCGGAGGCCGAGGCCGCCGGCATCCGAACGGTCCACGCACGGATCGGGCTCGTCACGACGCCGACCGGCGGGCTGCTCCAGCCGCTGGCGCCCGTCGCCGCGCTCGGCCTGGGCGGCTGGCCCGGCGACGGCGCGGCGTGGTGGCCCTGGATCGCCCTGGACGATGTCGTCTACGCGGTCCACCATGCGATCCTGGACGACGGCCTAACCGGCCCCGTGAACCTGTCGGCGCCAGAGCCGGTCCACACGAAGGACTTTGTCAAGACGTTGGCCGAGGTGCAGAACCGTCCGGCGGTCGTGCGCGTGCCCACGGCGCTGGTCAAGCTGGCCGGCGGCGAGCTGGCGCGCCGCGTCGCCCTCGCCAGCGTGCGGATGCGCCCCCGCGCCTTGCTCGACCGCGGCTTCCGGTTCGCCACGCCCGACCTCCGCACCGCCCTCGCCCACCTGCTCGGACGCCTCGACACCCACACGTTGCCATGACCCGCCTCCTCCTGCTCGCCGCGCTCGTCGCGGCCCCCGCCCTCGCCCAGTCCGACCCGGCCCTCGCCGGCACCGCCGACCAGTTCCGCGACGACGTGCGCGCCGTCACGGCGATGGTCGCCACGGCCGCGCTCCTCCACGACGCCGACGGTGCGTTCCCGCGGACCCCGTTTGGCCTGCTCGGCAGCGCCCAAGCCGGGCGGACCGACCTCCGCTCGTTCCCGCTTTCCGATCTGCTTGTCGGCGGCGACGGCGACCGGCTGGTCCTCGACTACACGCCGCTGCCGCAGGACCCGTACGTCCGCCAGGACCGCGTCGTCCGCGTCGTCGTCACGCGCGATGCCGACGGGCTGTACAAAGGCGCCTACGAGATCACGCGCCGGGCCGACCCCGACGACGGCGGCGAGCGGTTGCCGTACGACGTGGCCGGGCGGTACCGCGTCGAGCGCGGGTTCGGAACGGCCTGCGTCGATGTCGAGACGATCCGCCTCCAGCTCGCGTCCGGGTCGTTCGACCCCGAGCCCGGCACGCTCGGCCCGACGCCCCTCGCGATCCGCGTGCATCCACCCGGAGAGGACGAGCCGGTGTTTTACCAGGAGGGTCGGTAGGCGAGCCCGTCGCCACCGTCCCGTTAGCTCTGCACCTCCACCGTAAAGCCGCCCGGCGCTTTGAAGTAGAACGTCCACGCCCCGTGGAAGCGACGCGGCGGTTTCACGTCGAACCCTGCGGACTTCAGCTGCTCGTTGAGCTCATTCACGCGCCCCTCGTTCTCCACGATGAACCCGATGTGGAAGCTGGGTGGGTACACGACCTCCGTGGCGCGGCCGACCGTCATCAGCGTGAGCACCAGCCCGGCGTCGTCGATCAGCACGGCGAACGAGTCGTCGGGCTCGACGCCCTCCGGGCTGCGCAGACCGAAGTAGGTCTCGAGACACCCCTTCGCTTCGGCTACGTCTGTGACGGTGAGGTTGAGGTGGTTGAGCGTCACGGGCAGAAGGGTCGGAGTGGATCGGCAAGGAACGCGGCAGTCCTCCATCGGCTCCAGCGCGAGCTCCCCCATGCCCCTCGTCTTCCTCGTCCACCTCGGCGCGACGCTGCTGATGGTCGGCGTGATCTGGGTCGTCCAGGTCGTCCACTACCCGCTGTTCGCCGGTGTCGGCGCGGAGGGGTGGTCGGCGTACGAAGCGGCGCACCAGTCCCGCATCACATTCGTCGTGGGCCCGCTGATGGTGGCCGAGCTGGTGACGGCCGTGTGGCTCGTGCTCGACCGGCCGGCGGCGCTGCCGGTAGGGGCCGTCGTCGCCGGGGCCATCCTCGTCGGCGTCGTCTGGACGTCGACGGCGTTCGTCCAGGTCCCCCTCCACACGGCCCTCGGTGGCGCGTTCGACGCCGACGCCCACGGCCGGTTGGTGGCGACCAACTGGGTTCGGACGCTGGCGTGGACGGCGCGCGGCGGGCTCGTCCTGTGGATGACGAGCCGCCTGGCGGCCTGACGGCCTCGGCCACCCACACGAGTGCGCCCCGCCAGCCGAGGCCGACGGGGCGCGCCGATGGGCAGGGACGGATCGGACTAGTGCAGCGTCACGCGGTCTTTGTCGGGTAGATCCCAGCCCGCTCAGATCCGTGATCCGTGATGCGTAACTCTCACGCGGAGGATCACGGATCACGCATCACGTATCCCGCGCGCCCGACCCGTCAGAATTGCTGTGCCGTTGCACTAGGCCGGAATCCGGATCTGCTGGCCCGGGTAGATCTTGTCCGGGTCGCCGATGACCTCGCGGTTGGCCTCGAAGATCTTGTTGTAGTCGTTGGCGTCGCCGTAGTGCTCCTTCGCGATCTTGGACAGCGTGTCGCCGCTCTTGATCGTGTAGTAGCGGCTCCGGGTGGACGTCGTTGTCGTCGTGGTGCCCGCCGTCTGGGCCCCGTCGACGCGCAAGCCGTCGTCGTCGACGTGGGCGACGCCCTTGACGTTGCCGGCGATGAGCGCGGCCTTCTCCTTGGCCGCCTGGCTCTTGGCCGTGCCCTGGAGCGTCACGCGGCCGTTGTCGTAGCGGATGCCGAGGTTCGACACGTTCGAGCCGAGCGCGCGCTCGATCTCGCTCTTGATCGTCTCGGCCTCATTGCCGGACTTGCCGCCGAAGAGGTCTTTGCCGGCGTCTTTCAGAAAATCGAGGAGTCCCATGGTCAGAGTCGGGTTGGTGAGAGGGGCGTCGAGTCGACGCCGGGTGCCACGCCAGGGGCCGCCCCGCTGTTCCGTTGGGCCGGTCGCCAGGGCGACCGCATGCTCGCCCCGGACCCCTCGCTTGAAGGGGGACCGTCCGCGCGCGCGCTGAGCGGAGCGAGGGGCGCTCGGACGGGGGGTTCGGGCCGAGATCAGTAGCGTGCGCTCGCCCTGGCCCGGTCGCGGGGGCAGCGGGCTGACGGGCCGGGCGTGGCGATCTTGCCGGGCCTCCCTCCCCCCGCCCGTGTCCCCGCCCGCCGTCCACGTTGCCCTCTCGGAGGGCCGGAGCTACGCCGTCCACTTCGAGCCGCTCGCGACGGCGCCGATGCACTTGCGCGAGGCCGGCGTCACGGGCCCGCGCGCGCTCGTCGTGACCGACGAGACCGTCGGCCCGCTCTGGCTCGACGCGCTCGCCGACGCCCTCCGCGCCGATGGCTGGCAGGTCGAGGCGACGGCGGTGCCGGCCGGCGAGGGGTCGAAGTCGCTCGGCCAGCTCGGCGCGCTCCACGACTGGGCGCTCGCGCTCGGCATCGACCGGGCGACGCCCGTCCTGGCGCTCGGCGGCGGCGTCGTGGGCGACCTCGCCGGGTTCGCCGCGGCGACCCTGCTCCGCGGGCTCCCGCTCGTCCACCTCCCTACGACGACGATCGCCCAGGTCGACAGCGCCATCGGCGGGAAGACGGGGATCAACCACGCGACGGGCAAGAACCTGGTCGGCGCGTTCCACCAGCCGCTCTTGGTCCTGGCCGACCCGGCCACGCTCGGCACCCTCCCTGACCGGGCGTTCCAGAGCGGGCTCGCCGAGGCCGTCAAGCACGCGCTGATCTCGGACCCTGCCTTGGCCGACCGGCTCGACCGCGAGTGGGACGCGCTCGTCGGCCGCGACCCAGACGTGGTGGCCTCTGTCGTGCGCGACGCGGCGGCGGTCAAGGCGGCCGTCGTCGAGGCCGACGAACTCGAAGCCGGCGAGCGGGCGGTCCTCAACTTCGGCCACACGTTCGGGCACGCGCTCGAACGCGAGGCCGGCTACGGGACGCTGACGCACGGCGAGGCCGTCGCGTTCGGGATGCGGGCGGCCCTCCACCTCTCGGCGTCGCTCCGCCAGGGCGCCGTCGCCGACGGTCTCGGCCCGTTCCAAGCGGCCGACCGGCTCGTCGCGCGCGTCGCCCCGGCCCCGCCGGCCCTCGACCCCGACCGGCTCACCGAGGCGATGGCGACGGACAAGAAGCGGACGGCCCAGGGGCTCCGGTTCGTCGTGCTCGACACCGTCGGCGAGCCCCGGCTGGCGGACGACGTGCCGCCGGCGATGGTCGAGGCCGCGTGGCGGTTCGCGCTGGAGAGTGGAGCGTAAAGGGCGGAGCGGGCTGCTGACGACCTCGACTCTGCCCGTTCCCATTTCCCCGTTCCCCATTTCCGGCGAGCGACGCGAGCCCCTTTCCCACAACCTTGGATTGTCGCCCGGCCGGCGCCCGGCGTATCCTGGCCGTCTCGGCGTGGTAGCTCAGCTGGTTAGAGCGCACGACTCATAATCGTGAGGTCGAGAGTTCAAGTCTCTCCCACGCCACCGACGCCCCCCGGCCCCGCGCGCCCGGCCTCTCCGCCGGGCGCGTGTCGTTTCGGCTCGCCATGCGGATCTACCTCCACGACTACGGCGGCCACGCCTTCCTGGTCGGGCTCGCCCGCCACCTCGCCCGGCGCGGGCACACCGTCCGCTACGGGTTCTCGGCGACGAACGAGGCGCCCCAGGGCGACCTCGCACCTCGGCCCGACGACCCGGCGTCGTTCTCGCTCGACCCGGTCGTCACGGCACCGGTCGACAAGCGGGCGCGGTCGCTGATGGGCCTCGTCCGTCGGCGCCAGGCCGAGGCCCGGTTCGGGCGCCAGGCCGCCGCCAACGTCCGCCGGTGGCCCGCCGACGTGGTGGTCGCGGCCAACGGCGGGCTCGACACCGTCGCGGCGCTGATGGGCGCGGCGCGGGCCCACGACGCCGCGTTCGTCAACTGGCTCCAGGACGTCCACTCGGTCGGCACGCGGGCCGTGCTGGCGCGGCGGTTCGGGACGATGGGGAGCCTGCTCGGCCGGGCGTTCGAGGCGCGCGAGGGGCGGCTCTTGCGGAGCGCCGACGCCGTGATCGCCATCACCGACGCCTTCCGCCCGCTCCTGGCCCGCTGGCGCGTCGAGCCGGCGCGCGTGGCCGTGATCGAGAACTGGGCGCCGATTGCCGACCTCCCGCAGCGTCCGCGCGACACCGCCTGGGCTCGGGCGCATGGGCTGGCCGGTCACCCGGTCGTGCTGTACTCGGGGACGCTGGGGATGAAGCACGACCCGGCCGCGCTCGCCCACGTCGCGCGTGTCCTGGCCGAGCGAGTGCCCGACGCGCGGCTCGTCGTCGTGTCGTCCGGGCAGGGGGCCGACTGGCTGGCCGCCCGCGCCGAGGCGCTGTCCAACCTCGTGCTGCTGCCGTTCCAGCCGTTCGAGGCGTTCCCCGACGTGCTCGGCGCGGCCGACGTCGTGGTGGCCGTGCTCGAGCCCGACGCGAGCGCGGTCTCGGTCCCGTCGAAGGTGCTGGCCTACCTGTGCGCCGGCCGGCCGGCCGTCCTGTCGGTCCCGGCCGACAACCTCGCGGCCCGGATCGTCGAGCGGGCCGGGGCCGGCGTGGTCGTCCCGCCCGGCGACGCCGACGCGCTCGCCGACGCCGTCGTAGCGCTCCTCCGAGACGACGCGCGCCGCGAGCGGATGGGGGCCGCCGGCCGGGCCTACGCCGAGCGCGCGTTCGACCTCGACGCCGTCGCCGAGCGCGTCGAGGCCGTCGTGACGGACGCCGTCGCCCGCGTCGGCTAGCTTGCGGCGTCCCCCCGTGCCGATGCCCGACGCGACGCCCGCCCTCAACCCCGACCGCCCGACGCCCGAGGGGTTCCGCCCGGCCGGGACCGGGCTCCGCCGGCGCCTGTTCGGGGTCGTGTTCCACGCCGACGACCCGGCGGGCAAGGCGTTCGACGTGGTCCTGATCGTGGCCATCCTGGCGAGCGTCGTCGTGGTGATGGTCGAGAGCGTGGCCTCGGTCCAGGACGAGTACGCCGACGAGCTGCTCGCGGTCGAGTGGTTCTTCACGGCCCTGTTCACGGTCGAGTACGCGCTCCGGCTGTGGGTCGTCCAGACGCCGGGCCGCTACGCCCGGAGCTTTTTCGGCGTCGTCGACCTGCTGGCCATCCTGCCGACCTACCTCAGCCTGATGATCCCCGGGGCCCAGGTGCTCCTGACCGTCCGCATCCTGCGGGCGCTCCGGGTGTTCCGGGTGCTCAAGCTGGCCAACTACCTCGACGAGGCCGACCAGCTCCGGCGGGCCTTGGCCGCCAGCCGCCGCAAGATCCTGGTGTTCATCTTCGTCGTCCTGACGATCGTGACGGTGATGGGCTCGATGATGTACCTCATCGAGGGCGGCGAGAACGGGTTCACGTCGATCCCCCAGAGCGTCTACTGGGCCGTCGTGACGTTGTCGACGGTCGGGTTCGGCGACATCTACCCGGTGACCCCGCTGGGCAAGGCCCTCGCGACGGTCATCATCATCATGGGGTACGGGATCATCGCGGTGCCGACGGGGATCGTGACGGTCGAGCTGGGCCGGGAGCGTGAGGCGGCCCGCGCCGGGACCGCGAAGGGCACCTTGGGAGACCCGGCCATGGTCCAGCTCGACCAGTGCCCCCGGTGCGGGCTCGGCGGGCACGACGCCGACGCGAGCTTCTGCAAGCGGTGCGGCGGCTCGGTCGTGGTCAAGGCCCGGCCGGTGAGCGACCCGGTCGGGACCGCCACGACCGCGAACGGGGCGCCGTGACCCCGTTGGGGGTCCGCTAGCCGCAGTCGACGTCGTCGTCCTTGCAGGGGTCGTGGCCCCAGTTCTTCAGCGAGTAGCGCCAGTCGGTCTCCTTCGCGCTCCCGTCCGGGCCCTGCGCGCGGTGCCGGTGGACGTAGCCGACGACCTCCGCCATGTGGTCGAGGTCGGCCTCGGTGAGCTCGTCCTTGTGTTTCCGCTTGATCTCGACGATCCGCCGGCCTGACTTGTGGCCGGTCGACTCGCCGCCGCCGTCCTTCGCGCCGACGCGCTTTGAGTCGTCGGTCTCGAGCCAGTCCTCCAGTTCTTGCGGCGCCATGTTGACGGCGTCGCGGAACTCGTCATAGGTCTCCTGTCGGTCGTCGGTCCAGTCCATCGTCGGTGCGGGCGTGGGGAGCGCCGGCTACCGGAGGGGTGGGGCCGCGTTCCGGGGCGAGGCCAGGATCGGGGCGTCCCCGACCGGCCGGCGGCGCTCGACCTCGTCGCGCCAGGCGCGCGTGAGCAGGGCGTAGTCGAGGGCTTCGGCCGCGTCGCCGAGGTCGCCGACGGCCTGGAAGCCGAGGTCGACGGGCGAGACGAACCGGGTGGGCGCGCTCGACAGGTCGATCACGCGGGCCCGCCCGAGCCCGTGGCGGTAGTCGCCCCAGAGCTGGCCGAGCACGCATGCCTGACCATCCGCCAACGACAGCGTGCCGGGGTCGACACGGGCGGCCCAGCCGGGGTCGCGGTCGTCGAGGAGGTCGGCGCCTCGCGCGGCGCGGGACCGGGCGGCGTCGGGCGTGAGCGCGGCCAGGCGGCGCGCGCGGCGGCGGAGGCGGAGGCGTCGGAGCATGGGCGTGTCGGCCGGGGAGGTCAGTCTACGCCCCGAGCCGGGTGCTCGTGCCCGGTGTTTTCGCCGCGCTGGCTTGGCCAGGGCACTCCACCGGGGATTGCTCCGGGCGCTTCCCATCGGGACCTTCGCCCGCGTTTCCTCCCCGCTGCCATGCGTCTCCGCGTCACCGTTCTGGCCCTCGCCGTCGCCGCGCTGTCGGGCTGCGACTCGTTATCCCCCTCCGACGCGCTCGTCGACCTGTCCGACGTCCAGACGGACCCGGCCGCCCTCGTCTCCGACTATGGGTGGGCGGCCGTCTCTGCCGTCTCCGACGGGGGCGCGTACCGGTTTCCGGAGGGCGTCCAGTTCTACGTCGGGTTCGGGCCAGACGGGTTGGTCGGAGGTCGAGTCTCCGCAAACAGCTTCGGCGGTCGATACCATGCGGCCACCGACGGATCGTTCCGGGCCGAGATCGAGTCCCTGACTCGCGTGGGCGTGTCCGACCGGGACTCGGAGCTGACGGGGGTGCTCCTCGGCGAGCTCCAGCAGGCCACCCGGTTCGAGGTCTCCGGCACCACGCTCCAGGTCCGCTCTGCGAACGGGGACGGGGTGCGGCTGGAGTGGAATGGGTTCCGGGCGCAGTAGCCGGGCCCAGAGCGCGGCCTCCCGACCTCAGGGGACGAGCAGCGCCAGGAGCCCCAGCGCCGACAACGGACCGACGATGCCGGCCCGGTAGACACGCCCCTCGAACTCGGTCGACTCCAGGTCGATCGGCCGCTTCCACCGGGCCAGGATCGCCGCCGCCGCCGCCGTCACCACCAGCGCCACGCCCACCGACGCGGCCGTGAACAGGACCGGCGCCGCCGGCGCCGACGCCCCGCCCGAGACGGCCCCGGCCACGCGCTCGGCCCCGACCCGGAGCCACACCACCAGGAGCACCGGCCCCACGCCGACGAGCGTCGCCCGCCACGCCGCCCGCCAGGCGAGCTGGGCCACCGTCCACCCGGGCCGGGCCGTCCGCATCCGGTCGACGCCGAGGAACGCGAACGTGGCCGCCCACGCCAGCGCGTACGGGAAGAGCAGGTCGAGGTCGAACGCGCTTGCCACCAGCAGCCACGTGACACCCACCGACGACACGCTGAACACGTTCTGGGCCGTGTGCGGCCGGCGACGCGGGTCGTGCGGCAGCCCGTCGGCCTCGCGCGCGGCGGGCCAGACGCGGGCGTAAAGCGCGTACACCAGGACCGGCGGCAGAAGCCACGCCGTCCCCCCCAACGCCCACACGAGGTAGCCCACCAGGACGGCCCCGAACACGCCGGCCCCGCCGACCGTCGTCTCGCGGCGGAGCGCGGCGGCCAGGCCCACCAGCAGCCCGAGCACGACGGCGTGGCCCGCCAGCAGCGTCGCGGGGAACGTGAGCAAGCGCAGCAACACGGCGTAGGTCCCGAGCGGGACGAACACGTTGTCGAGCCCCCGCCACGAGACGGCCTCGACGATGGTCGCCAGCACGGCCACGATCGCCGCGATCCACAGCGCCTCGGCCCGGCCGACCGGCGTGAACATGAGCAGCGGGACGTGGACGCAGAGGAAGGCCACGAACGCGAACGCGACCGACGCCTCGCGGCTTTTCGGCCCCTCGTCCGTTGCGAACGCCTTCCGCCCGTGGCTCGCGCCGACGAGCGCCGCCGTCGGCCCGGCGATCCCGAGCAGGAGCAGCGGGACCGTGTACAGGACCGGCGACTCGGACGCCAACAGGTACAGCCCGCACACGGCGACGGGGAACGCGACGTCGCCAACGGACGGCCGGTCGGGCACGTGGATCACGTCGCCCACCGTCTCGCGCAGGGCCGGCACGGCGCGGACGGCCCCCATCGCCGCGACCCCGGCGACGGCCAGCACGACGACGGGCCAGTCAGTGTCGAACAGCCAGGGCAGCGACAGGGCGACGGCGCTCATCGTCGCGTGGAGGGCCTGGCGCGTGGTCTCCGGCGTCAACCGGCGGGCGGCCCGGAGCCGGCGGAGCGCCACGAGCGCCAGGCCGAGCACGACCCCCACGGCGACGATCCCGAGCCCGGGCGGGAGGGCAGCCGGCGTCACGCTAGACGGGGCCGGGCTGTCGAGCCCCAGTCTCTACCGGGCTCCCCAGCAACCGCTTGCTTGGGGAGACCCTCTCCCCCTCCAGCCGTCATTCCCGCGAAAGAGGGAATCCATACGGTCTCGCTCGCTGACCGAATGCCGCATGGGTCCTCGCCTGCGCGGGGATGACTCCTCTTGTTTCTGAAACCGGCGAAGGACTGTCCAGCCCTGCCGGGGCGGAGGGGGAGCGCGTCCGGGGCCATGTGCGAGCGATAAGGGGACCCAAGGTAGCCCGGCGCGCCGCCCGCACGGACCGGACGAACCCGGCGGGGACGACGGCGTACCCCCCCGGCCCCTCTCTCGTGCCATGTCGTCCCCGTTCGCGATCACCGTCGGCCCCGGCCCGCTCGTCGCCGCCGCCGTCCACGACGGCCACGCCGTCCACCCCGAGACGCTCCCGCACGTCGCCCTCCCGGACGCCGAGCGCCTGCGCGAGGAGGACCCGTTCACGGGCCGGCTCACCGACGTCGCCCCGACGCGCGTCGTCGGGCGGCGGTCCCGGTTCGAGGTCGACCTCAACCGGCCCCGCGACCGGGCCGTCTACCGGACGCCCGACGACGCCTGGGGCCTGACGGTGTGGGACGGCGACCTCCCCGACGACGTCGCCGCCCGCTCCCTCGACGTCTACGACGCCTTCTACGAGGCCGTCCGCAAGCTGATGTTGCTCAAGATCCGGGAGTACGGGTCCGTCGTCGTCTACGACCTCCACTCGTACAACCACCGCCGCGAGGGGCCGGACGGACCGATAGCGGACCCCGAGGCCAACCCCGAGGTCAACGTCGGCACGGGGACGCTGGACCGACGGCGGTGGGGCGGGCTCGTCGACGGGTTCATGGCCGACCTGCGCGAGGGCGCGGCCCAGGCCGGGCTCGACGACCTCGACGTGCGCGAGAACGTCAAATTCCAAGGCGGACACTTTTCGCAGTGGGTCCACGAGACGTTCGGGAATGCGGCGTGCGTGATCGCCGTCGAGTTCAAGAAGACGTTCATGGACGAGTGGAGCGGGCAGGTCGACGAGGCCCACCTCGGCCAGCTCCGCGAGGCCTTGGCCCACACGGTCCCCGGCGTGCTCGACGCCCGGGCGGCGCTGTGACCGCGGAGGCCCTCGGCCGGACGGTCCGCGACGGGCTCGACGCGGGCACGCCGACGCGGCTCGACCTCGACGGCGGGACGGTCTTCGTGGACCACGCCGTGCCGGTCCTGGCCGTCCACCGGTGCCCCGGCGGGGCCACGGGCGACCCGGCGCTCGACGCCCGCGCCGCGTGCGACCAGGCCCACCAGCTCGTCACGACGCAGCCGGCCTACGTCGTCGCCTCGGACCCCGACCCGGAGGCGGCCCGGGCTTCCGTCCGCGCCGTCGCCGACGTGCTCGCCGAGGCCTGCGGCGCGCTCGTCGTGGTCGAGGTGTGGTCGCCGCTCGACGAGGGCCCCGACGACACGGCCGATCCGTTCGACCGCGCGCCGGGCTTCACGATCTTCACGGCCCCAGACGGTCCCTCCGACGACGCCGTCGACGCGCTGTGCGACGCGCTCTCGGGGATCGAGGTGGCGGGCCAGGGCGCCGGCGTCGAGCACGTCGTCACGCCGACGGTGGCGCCGCCCGGGCTCCCCCCGCTCGGGCTGCCCGGGACCGTCGGGCTCGCCGTCGACGCCGTGTTCCACAACGCCCGCGACGACGAGTTCTACCCGCGCGTGCTGGCCCGGCTGCGCCGGACGATGGCGCCGGCGCTCCGCCAGGCCGCCGCCGACGCGACCGGCGCCCCCGCCCCAACCCTCGCGCGGACGACGCTGGAACCGGCCGCTCGCGACGTCGACCGGGGGCTCGCGGCCGTGGCCCAGTCGTTCGGGTTCTTGCTCCAGGTCACGCCCGTCAACGGCGACGCGGCGTGGGACGAGTTCCGAGGCGGCGACTGCGAGCGGGCGCCGGAGCTGCTGTACCGCCCGCTGACGTTCGACCCCGACCGCGCGCGCCGGGCCCTGTTCGCGCTCCCCCTCGAAGACGTCGAGGACCCCGTGGTCGAGGGCCTCTTGCGCGAGTGCCGCGACGAGATCGAGTCCCACATCCGGATGGTGCTCGACGTCGAGACGCCCCAGTTTCTGCCGGAGAGCCTGCGCGTCTACGGCGCCCCCGACGACGCGCTCGTCGGCCTCGCCCGCCAGATCGTGGCCGCGCTCGACACGAAGGCGGCGGCCGCGTCCGGGGCCGAGGTCGTCGGGGCGACGGCGTTCGCGGCGCGGGCGCGGGCCCAGCTCGAAGCGTACCGCGCCCAGTCCGAGCACGTCCCGGTCGAGGTCGACGTCCGCGACGACCTGCCGGGCACGCTGATGGTCTCGCGTGGGCAGTTGCTGATCGGCTCGCGGTACCAGGTGGCCGCCCGGCGGGTCGAGGCGCTGCTGGCCCACGAGGTCGGCACGCACGTGCTGACGTACGCGAACGGACGGGCCCAGCCGCTCGAGCAGCTCCACCACGGGCTGGCCGGCTACCAGGACTTGCAGGAGGGGCTGGCCGTCTTCGCCGAGTGGCTCGTCGGCGGGCTCACCCGGGGCCGGTTCCGCACCCTCGCCGCCCGCGTCTTGGGCGCCCGCGCCCTCGCCGACGGTGCCGACTTCGTCGAGACGTTCCGCCTCCTGCGCGCCGACGCCGGCCTGAGCGACCGCCGCGCGTTCCGCGTCGCCGTCCGCCTGTACCGCGGCGGCGGGCTGACCAAGGACATGGTCTACCTCCGCGGCCTCCGCGACCTCCTGCGGCACCTCGCCGACGGCGGCCCGTTCTGGCCCCTCTTCGTCGGCAAGATGGCGCTCCGCCACCTCCCGGCGATCACCGACCTCCGCGAGCGCGGCGTGCTCGTCGCCCCTCCCCTCCGCCCCCTCCACGCCGACGACCCCGACGTGCGGGCCCGGCTCGACCGCGCCCGCGACGGGCTCTCCGTCACCGACTTGGTGAGGGATGCGGGATGAGGGATGCGGGATTCGTCCCCCTCCCATCCCCCCATCCCCCCTGCCTCCATCCCTTTCCCCATGCGCATCGCCTTCCTTATCAACTCGTTCGAGACCGAGCGGGACGTCTACACCACCACGCGCTTGGCGCTGGCGGCCCACAAGGCCGGCCACGACGTGCTCTACCTCTCGGTCGAAGACTTCGTCTGCGAGCCCGACGAGTCCCTCACCGTCCGGGTCCGCCGTCCCGGCGGGACGTACAAGACCACGCGGACGTTCTGGGCCGGCGTCTCCGAGGACGGCGTCGAGGAGCGGATCCCGGTCGAGGACATCGACGCGCTCCTGCTCCGCAACGACCCGGCCGACGACGCGACGGACCGGCCGTGGGCCCAGTCGGCCGGGATCGTGTTCGGGCAGATGGCGGCGCGGCGCGGCGTCATCGTGCTGAACGACCCCGAGGGACTGGCAAAGGCCGTCAACAAGGTGTACTTCCAGCGCTTCCCGCCGGACGTCCGCCCCAAAACCCTCGTCACGCGCCACGCCGACGACGTCCGCCGGTTCATCGACGAGCACGGCGGCGACGCGGTCGTCAAACCGTTCCAGGGCTCGGGCGGCGAGGGCGTGTTCGTGGTGCGCGAGGGCGACCACGCCAACCTCAACCAGATCATCGACGCCGTCTGCTCGAACGGCTACATGGTGGTCCAAGAGTTTCTGGAGGCCGCCGCCGGCGCCGACACCCGGATGTTCCTGGTCAACGGGCGCCCGTTGGAGCGCGACGGCGTCTACGCCGCGTTCCGGCGCGAGGGGGCCGAGGGCGACATCCGGAGCAACATGAGCGCGGGCGGCTCGGCGACGGCGGCCGAGATCGGCGAGGCCGAACTGGCGATCGCCGAGAAGGTCCGTCCTCAGCTGGTCCAGGACGGGCTGTTCCTGGTCGGGCTCGACATCGCGGGCGGCGTGCTCCTGGAGGTCAACGTGTTCAGCCCCGGCGGGCTCGGCAGCATCGAGCGGACGTCGGGCGTCGACTTCTCGCCGGACGTGGTCGAGGCCGTCGCCCGCAAGGTGGACGCCCGCCGTCATCTCCGCGGTCAGGTCTCGAACGTGACCCTGGCCACGCTGTAAAACAGCGACGAGCCCACCCCGGACACGGATCGGGGTGGGCTCGTCTGGAATCGGATGCTCTCCGGAGCAGGACTCCCAGCAACGGCGTGAGCCGTTGCACAAGGGTAGGGCAACGTGGCATTTCGCCCCTGGCCTCCGCTCGTCATTTCGCTAGTGCGCGAAGACTACCGACGGCTCAGGGCAGCGCCGATAGGGTCCGAGTGGCCGTCAGTCCCGCCGGAACCGCATCCGGTCGCGCGGGCGGACGCGGCCCCACTCGTCCCCGTCGACGGCCACGGCGCGCCAGCCCGAGCCGGCCTCGGCCTCGGCCAGGGCGACCTCGGCGGCGCCAGACGTGAGGTGCCGGCGGACGGCGTCGAGGTCCGTGCGGGCGCGGACGAAGACGGACGGCTGGTCGTGGGGCTGGACCTCGAACTGGGGCATGGGCCAAAGTATCGCCGCCCGAACGGGGCCCGGAGCCGGAAACGCTTCCGAGGGCCCATCGTATCTAGAGGCAGCCCGGAATGAGGCGTCGACCAGCGACCCGGCGCCCCGTAGACGGTACGATTCGACACCAGCCCCATGTCCGCCCAGACCGATCCCCGCACTGACCTCACCGCCGGCGACGGCGCCCCCGATGGCACCGAGGCCGTTCAGGCCGTCGCGACCGAGCCCGCCGCCCAGCAGACCGACGCCACGACCGCCCAAGCCGCCGGCCTCAGCCTCAAGGGCGCGCCCGACCACGTCGAGGACGACTTCCTCCCGATCAACGGGACCGACTACGTCGAGTTCTACGTCGGCAACGCCAAGCAGGCGGCCTACTTCTACTCGGCCGCGTTCGGCTTCCGCATCACGGCCTACCGCGGGCCCGAGACGGGCCACCGCGACGCCGCGAGCTACCTCCTGACCCAGGACAAGATCCGGTTCGTGTTCACGACCGCCATCCGGTCCGACTCCCCCGTCGCCCGGCACGTGGCCCAGCACGGCGACGGCGTCAAGGACATCGCGCTGTGGGTCGACGACGCCCGCGCTGCGTTCCAGGCCGTGAAGGAGCGGGACGCCGTGATCGCCCGCGAGCCCGAGGTGCTGGAGGACGAGGACGGCCGCGTGGTCGTCGCCGCGATGGGCACCTACGGCGACACGATCCACACGTTCGTCGAGCGGAAGGGCTACGACGGCGTGTTCTTGCCCGGCTTCGAGCCGGTCGAGAACCCACACTGGCAGCCCGAGCCGGTCGGCCTGAAGTACGTCGACCACTGCGTCGGGAACGTGCACCTGGGCGACATGAACAAGTACGTCGAGTACTACAGCCGGACGATGGGCTTCCGAAACCTGCTCTCGTTCTCCGACAAGGACATCCAGACCGAGTACTCGTCGCTGATGTCGAAGGTGATGTCGAACGGGAACGAGCGGATCAAATTCCCCATCAACGAGCCGGCCCAGGGCAAGCGCCGGAGCCAGATCGACGAGTACCTCGACTTCTACGACGGCGCCGGCGTCCAGCACATCGCCCTGGCGACCGACGACATCCTCGACACGGTGTCCCAACTCCGCGCCCGCGGCGTCGAGTTCCTGACGGTCCCGACGACGTACTACGAGGAGCTCCAGGCCCGCGTCGGCCAGATCGACGAGCCGGTCGACCAACTCGCGGAGCTCGGCATCCTGGTCGACCGCGACCCGGACGGGTACCTGTTGCAGATCTTTACCAAGCCCGTCGAGGACCGCCCGACCGTGTTCTACGAGATCATCCAGCGCAAGGGGGCCCGGACGTTCGGCGAGGGCAACTTCAAGGCCCTCTTCGAGGCCATCGAGCGCGAGCAGGAGCGGAGAGGGAATCTCTGATCGGGCGAGGTGTGATCGGGTGATTGGCGAAGCCGTCCACCTCGTCGCTCGCCCGATTGATCGCGCCCGCCTCCGACCATCCAATCGCCCGATCTGACATCATCCGATCACACTTGCCATGTCCTTCTACGTCCAGCGCGGCCAGATCCCGCCCAAGCGCCACACCCAGTTCCAGCGCCCCGACGGCGCCCTGTACACCGAGGAGGTGCTGGGCGAGGAGGGTTTCCACGGGATCGGGAGCATCGCGTACCACATCCACCCACCGACGCTCGTCGAGGCCGTCGGCGAGCCCGAAGACGTGGCCGTCGAGTACGCCGAGGAGGCGTTCCTGGCGCACCGCCACTTTCTCGGGCCCAAGGTCGAGCCCGGCGGCGACTGGCTGACCGGCCGCGTCCCGATCATGGGCAACAACGACATCGTGATGTCGATGTGCGTCCCGACCGACGCGATGCCCGACGACACGTTCTACAAGAACGCGACCCACGACGAGCTCATCTTCGTCCACGACGGCGAGGGCACGTTGCACACCGTCCTCGGCGACGTCGAGTTTCGGCAGGGCGACTACGTGCACGTCCCGCGGACGCTGATCCATCGGTGGAGCTTCGAGGGCACCGGGCCGGACGGCCCCTCCGGGGCGGGCCAGCCGCGGCTGCTGGTACTGGAGTCGCCGACCGAGTTCCGCCCGCCCAAGCGGTACCGGAACGACGTGGGCCAACTGTTGGAGCACAGCCCGTACTGCGAGCGCGACTTCCGCCCGCCCGGCGACCCGCCGGCCATCGACCAGGAGGGGCGGTTCACGGTCAAGATCAAGAAGCACGGGAAGCTGTTCCCGTTCGTGTACCGGTACCACCCGTTCGACGTCGTCGGGTGGGACGGGTACATGTACCCGACGGCGTTCTCGATCCACGACTTCGAGCCCATCACGGGCCGGATCCACCAGCCGCCGCCGGTCCACCAGACGTTCGAGGCGCGCGGGTTCGTGGTGTGCTCGTTCGTCCCGCGCCTGTTCGACTACCACCCGGACTCGATCCCGGCCCCGTACAACCACTCGAACATCGACTCGGACGAGGTCCTGTACTACGTCGAGGGCGACTTCATGTCGCGGAAGGGGATCGGGCGGGGCTCGTTCACGCTCCACCCCGGTGGCATCCCCCACGGGCCGCACCCGGGCACGACCGAGGCGAGCATCGGGGCGAAGGAGACGCACGAGCTGGCGGTGATGGTCGACACGTTCGCCCCGCTCAAGCTGACCAAGCAGGCGCTCGAGATCGAGTCGCCGGACTACGTCCTGTCGTGGCAGCCCGAGAAGCACGGGCACCCCCTGCCGGACGCCGCGCCCATTCCTCCGGGCGTGGACCTGGGGGGCGACGGCCAGGTCGGCGCCGGCCCGCCCATCGACGCAGCGCGCGGATGACGCTCCTCATCACGCTCAACGACTTCACGGGGCCCCTTGTCCCCTCGTCGTGGACCGAGCTCGTGAGGGTCGTGTTCATCTCGGTGGTGGTCTACGCCTTCGTCATCGCCAGCCACCGGGTCGTCGGGAAGCGGGCGGCCTCGCAGATGAACAACTTCGACTGGATCGTGACCGTCGCGATGGGCGCCATCACGGGCTCGACGATCCTCTCGGAGAGCATCACGCTGGTGGAGGGCCTGTTGGCCGTTTTCACGCTGCTGGCGCTCCAGTACGCGGTCACGCGGGCGACGGTCCAGTGGTCGTGGTTCCGGCACGCCGTCCAGGCGGGGCCGCGCCTGCTGTACTACGAGGGGGTCCCGCTGAAGGACGCCATGAAGCGGGAGCGCGTGACCGAGAGCGAGGTGCTCCACGCCGCCCGCGATGCCGGGCACCGCTCGCTCAGCGAGGTCTCGGCCGTGGTCCTGGAGGCCGACGGCACGCTCAGCGTCCTCCCCACCCCCGACGACGGGCTCGGGACGGCCGCGGCCCCGCTGCTGAGCAACGTGAACGGCCTGCCGGACTACCTCCCCCCCATCGACGACCCGGCCCGGATCGACGCCGACGAGTCCTCCGAGGACGACGATGACGGCTCTTCCTCGGACGACGCCGGGAGCTCGGACGCGGGGACTCCGCTGAAGCCGGTCGGCTAGCGCAGGGGGCGTCCGCGCGGTGGGCGGGCCGCCGGCGCGGAACCGAGGCGACTGGCGGCGGACGCCGAGGGCTGGGGCGCCGGGATCCGGGAGGGGCCGAGAGGGGTCCGCACCTCCCTCCCGCTTCCCGACCATGCGCGCGCTCGTCTCGGCTCTCGCCGTCCTCGTCCTCAGCGCTCCGGCGCTCGCGCAAGAGCGGCCCGTCGAGGAGACCGAGGAGGCGGGCGGGATCAGCGTGACCGACGAGGAGCGCCGCTACGACGCGCTCGTCCAGCGTTTCCAGAACGACTACCTCCGGTTCACGGCGCTCCTCCAGGTCGTCCCCACCGTGGCGTTCGAGGACGTCGAGGGCAACCAGCCCGGCTTCGACGTGGCCGCGGCGTGGCTCGGGATCGGCGGGCGCCTCGACGGCGGCATCGGCTACTTCTTGCGCGGCGACTTTGCGCGGTCGCCGTCGCTGCTCGAAGCGTACGTCAGTTACGGCTCGGACGACGTGCGCGGCGTCGTGGGGCGCCAGAAGGTGCCGTTCTCGGCCGAGTTCCTCATCGGCGCGGCCAACATCGACTTCGTCAACCGGGCCCGGATCGTGCGCGAGGTGGCGCCGGGGCGGGCCGTCGGCGCCCAGCTCCGGGCGGCGCCCGGCGGCGGGCCGCTCTCGGTCCGGGCCGGCGTGTTCAACGCGACCCAGACTACCGGCAGCAGCGGCAACCGAAGCGGCGCGTTCTCCCAGCGCCAGCGCGGCGGGGCGCTCCTGGCGGGCCGCGTCCAGGGCGAGATCGCCGTCGGCGACGGGACGGCCGTCGTGGGCGCGAACGTGGCCTACAACACGGAGGACACGTCGGACGAGATCGAGTCGCCCGGCCGGCTCGACCTGGGCGTCGACGTGCGGGTGCGGGTGGGCCGGGTCCTGCTGGCGGGCGAGGTGCTCCGCTCGCGTCTTGACGAGCCGCCATTTACGGCCCTCGAACCGTCCGGGCTGGACGGCGGCTACGCCACGCTCGGCGTCGACGTGACGCCAGACGACCGCCTGCTCGCCCGCCTCGACGTGATCGCCGTCAAGGGCGCGGAGGCCTCGACGGAACTCCTGCTCGGCTACAACCGGACGCTGACGCGCGCGGCCAGCGTCCAGGCCAACGTCGTCGTCCCGCTCTCTGACGCCGGCAACAGCTTCGACGAGCCGTTGCAGGCGCTCCTCAACTTCCAGCTCGCGTTCTAGCAAGTGGCCTTCATGAACGCGGGCCGACTCCGGAGAGCCGGCCCGCGCCGTGTTCGTCAGAGCCGTCGTCTACACGCCGGAGGCGGGGTCGTCGGTCAGGTCGACGGTCGTCGTCGGGGTGCCGAGCGGGCCTGCAGGCGGAGCCGTCGTGCCGGCGCCCGGCCGGTCGGGCGTCGTCGAGAGGTCGACGGACGTCCCCGTGTCGAAGCTCGTCGGGGACGCGCCGGCCGCCGTCGAGCCGCCGGACGACGAGCCCGTCCCGGGCGTAGCCTTTTTGAGGTCGTCCTTGGCCGAGTCGGCGACGGTGTCGACGCGGTCCTCGGCCTTGTCTCCGACCTCCTTCGCCTTGGCCTCGGCCTCCTTGCCGACCGACTTGGCCTTGTCCGCGGCCTGGTCGGCGACGTCCTGGGCCGCGCTCGTCACGCGTTCGGTCGCGGTGCTCGCGGCCGACGACAGGCGCTGGCGCGCGGCCTGGGCCTGCTCGCCCATCAGCCGGTCCTCGGCGTCCGTCTCGGGGACCGACAGGCCGACGAGCGCCCCAGCCGCGAGCGCCACCGCGCCGACGGCCAGCGGGTTCTGCTGCATCTGGCGGTCGAGCCACGACTCGGCCCGGCGCTCGAACCGTTGGAGCTGGTGGCCGGCCCCGCGGGCGTGGTCGCCGGCCGCGCCCGTCGCGCCGCCGAGGGCGTCGGTCGCGCGGTCGGCCACGTTCGACGCCTTGTCGCCGAGGTCGGACGCCGTGTCCTTGACCGCGTCGACGGCGTCGGAGGCCGCGTCCTTGGCCTTGTCCAGGATCGACTCGTCGTCGCCAGACCCGTACGTCCGCACGGGGGCCGAGCGGCCGGCGTACGAGTCGCCGTAGTCGTAGCCCCGGCCATAGCGGGCCCGCGGGGCGTAGTACGGGTCGCCGGTCTCGCGGTACCGCTCGTGCCGGTACCGGTCGCTCTCGGTCTCGCCGACCTTCGACAGGAACCACGCGACCGACAGGCCGACGGCCATCGCCGGGATCGGGTTGTCCTTGATGGTGTCGAGCACGGAGCTGCTCTTGACCTGGTCGAGCATCGACGCGCCGGCGTCGCGGGCCGTCGACGTGAACATCTCCTTGGCCTCGTCCACCAGGTGCGACGGGTCGAGCTTCGAGCCGATCGCGCTGATCGTCTCGTCCAGCTCGGCCCGCGTCTCGCGGATGTCGTCGGCAATAGCCTGGGGGTCGTCCGACGTCTGCGTCGTGTCGATGGGGGGGGTGGCCGGGCGGCCGGTCACCGGGTCTCTGCCTTGATCCATTGTTTGTCCTCTTGTAGGGTTTGTACGGTCGTGTCGAGCGGGGGGGAGAGGGCCTTGAGTTGGTCGAGGCCCTTCTTGAGAAGGACGTAGCCGATGAGGGCCACGACGACGCCGGCGATCGTGATGCCGAGCCATTCGGCGCCGTCGAGGAGCTCGCCCAGGCCCCAGCCCAGGCCGATCACGAGCGCGATCAGCCCGGTGTATGCCACGGCGCCGCCGGCGACGGCCGCGCCGATGCCCTTTCCGGCCTCGTGGATCTCCTGGCGGGCCTCGGCCTTGGCCAGCCGGACCTCCTGCTTGACCAGCGTCGTGGTCTCGGTCGAGAGCTCGGACAGGAGGTCGCCGAGGGACCGGTCGTCGGCCGCGGGCGGGCGGGCCGCGCCGCCCTCGACGATGGCGACCGTTCCGGGCTCGACCGTGGGTTTGGGGGGGGTGCGGGAGTCGGCCATCGGGCTAGCGGGTCGAGGGGTCGGTATCGGAAGACGTCCCCGTGGAGGACGTGCCCGTCGACGGACTCGTCGACGACGTACTGCCCGTCATCGGACCGGTGCTGCCGGAACGGCCGGCCCCGGTCTGGCCGAACGCGGTGCGGGTCATCGGCGAGGTGGCCGTCCCGTAGCCGCCCGTCCCGTACCGCCGGCTCTCGCCGAGCGACGAGCGGGACGAGCCCGAGCCGTCCGAGCCGTTCGTCCCAGTTGAGTCGCGGTCGGCCTTGAGGAACCGGGCGCCGAAGATGCCGAGGAGGAACGCGCCCCCGATGAACAGGCCGGGCTCGCGGCGGGCGAACCGCTCGGCCTCGTCCAGGATCTCGCCCACGCTCCGGTCGCGGATGGTGGACGTGAACTGCTCGATCTGGTCGGCGGCCTGGTCGGCGTAGCGGGCGAAGGCGTCGTGGTCGTGCTCGCGGAGCGAGTCGCCCGTGTCGTGGAGGACGTCGGCGACGTCGGAGAGCGCGCCGGCCGCCTTCTCCTTGTTCGAGGAGGCGACCTCCTCGGCCTTGTCCGTGGCCTGGTCGGCGAGCGACTTGGCCTTGTCGACGGCCGTGTCGGCCACGTCTTTCGCGGCGTCCTTCGCGGAGCCGGCCACGTCCTTCGCGGCGTTCTTGGCCTCGTCGGCCGTCTTGGACGCCTCGCGTGCGGCCTGGTCAGTGGTGGACTCGGTAGACGGCGCGCCTGCCGGTCCCGAGGGGGAGGGGGAATCCATTGGAGGAGGTTGGAGAGAAGGGCCCATTCCACCGGTCGCCGTCCCGGCGCGTTCCGGGAACAACCCCCCAACCCGCCGTAGGGGATCCCCCTACCGCCCGACGCCGGGCAGCGGCTCCGCCAGCCGGAACCGGACGAGCACCGTCCGCTGACCCGTCGCCTCGAACACGCCGTCGCCGAGCGGCGACGCGAGCCCGTAGTCGTTGTCGTTGACGACGGCGAGTGTCCGGGCGTCGAGGACGGCCAGCCCCTCGGGCTTCTCCAAGCCACCGGGCCACCCGGCCGCGGCGAGGTCGAGGACGAGCGCCTTGGTCGCCAGCCGCGTGCCGGCGAGGTCGGCCTCGGGCGTCGCGTCGTCCGGCACGCGGTCGGCGTCGCGCGTGTCCAAGAGGTAGACCTGGCCGGACCACGGGCCGCCCAGCGCCAGCGGCCCGTGCTCGATGACGAGCAGGCGCCCCTCGTCCAGCGTCGCCACGTCGCCGACCTTGCGGAGCGGGCCGTCGAGCTCGTAGGCGACGGTCCAGGCCTCGCCCGAGGCCGGGTCGAGCACGACGAGCCGGGCCACCCGGGTGCCGCCGTCGCCGATGAGCAACGGACTCTGGAGCGCGGCCACCACCCGCCCCGACGGCCACACGTCGACGCCCTCAAACCCCCGGTTCGCTTCGCGCTCGAGCACGACCGCCGGCAGCGGACGGTCCGCCGCGCCGGTCGGCCGGGGCGTGTAGCGCGCTTGGACGCCCCCGTCCGCATCGATGCGCCACAGCGACGGCCGGTACTCGTCGGCCACCCAATAGCCGTCGCCGACCGCCGCGACGCCCTCGGCGTCGATGCCCCACGGGTCGGGCCGACCTCCGTCCCGTCCGGCCCGAACGCCGACTCGACGACGGCGCCGCTCTGGTCGGGCACCGGCAGGCCGCTGGCCGCGCCCCCCGATGGCGTGACGAACCCCACGCGCTCGGCCAAGCGGACGCCCTCCGCCGTGACCGCCAGCCGCAGGAGCGCGGGGCGGTAGCCGGGCAGCGGGAACCGCTTGGCCGGTCGCCCGGCCGCGTTGACCGCGTCGGCGTTGGGGCCCCGGTCGGTCACGGCGACGAGCCCGCCGGCCGGGTCGACGTCGAGCCCCGACACACCGCCCTCGACGAACGCGACGCCGTCGACGGTCCCCAGCGGGGCCGGGTCGAGGAACGGGACGACCTCGGGCGGGCCGACGGGGACGGGGCGGCAGCCCGCCAGGGCCACCAGGAGGAGAAGCGCGCGCATCCGCCCCCTACGTCCGGCCGAGGCCGCCGGTCCCCCGGGCTACCTTCCGGCACGTTTCGCTTTCGTGATGTCTGACCCGTTCCCCTTCGGCCAATCCGCCGCCTGGACCCCCACGCCCGAGCACGCCGCCGAGACCCACCTCGCGCGGTTCTGGACCCACCTCGGCCTCGACGGCTACGCCGCGCTCGAGCGGTGGGCGCTCGACGACGTCGGCCGGTTTTGGGACGCCGTGATGGAGGACCTGGGGATCGAGTTCGCCGAGCCGTACACCCAGATCTTGGACGACGCCGCGGGCATCGAGCGCCCGCGGTGGTGCGTCGGTGGGCGGATGAACATCGTCCACAACGGCCTGGACCGGTGGGCCGGGACGGCGACGTGGGCCCGCGACGCCATCCGCTACGAGAGCGAGGAGGGCGACACCCAGACGCTGACCTACGCCGAGCTCCACGCCCAGGTCGAGGCGTGCGCGGCCGGGCTCCGCGCCCACGGGATCGGCGCAGGCGACGCCGTCGGGCTCTACCTCCCGATGACGCCCGAGATCGTCGTCGCCTTCCTGGCCGTCGCCCGGATCGGCGGGGTCGTGCTGCCGCTGTTCTCCGGCTACGGCGCCGAGGCCGTCGCGACCCGGCTGGCCGACGGCGGCGCCCGCGCCCTCGTCGTCGCCGACGGGGCCCCGCGCCGGGGCCGCGCCGTCCCCATGAAGGCGACCGCCGACGCCGCGCTGGCGGACGTGCCGTCGGTGACGCACGTGTTCGTCGTCGCCCGCGTGGGCGACGAGTTGATCGGGGCCGACCCGGGCCCCCGCGACGTCCCGTGGGACCGGCTGATGGCCGCCGGCCAGGACGCGGGGGTCTCGGGCGCCTGCGCCGACACGGCCGCCGAGGACCCGGTCCTGCTCATCTACACCTCCGGCACGACGGGCACGCCCAAGGGCGCCGTCCACACGCACTGCGGCTTCCCCATCAAGGCGGCCCAGGACCTCCACCACCCGATGGACGTCGGCCAGGGCGACGTGGTGTGGTGGATGAGCGACATGGGCTGGATGATGGGCCCGTGGCTCGTGTTCGGCACGCTCCTCAACGGGGCCACGATGGTGCTCTTTGACGGGGCCCCGGACTACCCCGCGCCGGACCGGACGTGGGCGATCTGCGAGCGGCACGGCGTCACGCTGTTGGGCCTGAGCCCGACGCTCGTCCGCGCACTGATGCCGCACGGAGCCACGCCCGTCCACGCCCACGACCTGAGTGCCTTGCGTGCCGTCGGCTCGACGGGGAGCCCGTGGGACCCGGAGAGCTGGCGGTGGCTGTTCGAGACCGTCCTCGGTGGCGAGAAGCCGATCCTCAACTACTCGGGCGGGACCGAGATCTCGGGCGGCATCGTGTGCGGCAATCACGTCCAGCCGCTCAAGCCGACCGGGTTCTCCGGGCCCGTCGTCGGGATGGACGCGGACGTGGTGGACGAGGGCGGCCGGCCGGTGCGCGGGGCCGTCGGCGAGCTCGCCATCCGCCAGCCGTGGATCGGGATGACGCGCGGGTTCTGGGGCGACGACGGCGACGCCCGCTACCACGCCACCTACTGGGACCGATTCCCCGGCCTGTGGGTCCACGGCGACTTCGCGGCGGTCGACGCCGACGGCCAGTGGTTCCTGCTCGGCCGCAGCGACGACACGATCAAGGTGGCCGGCAAGCGGCTCGGCCCGGCCGAGGTCGAGGCCGCGCTCAACGCCGCGCCCGAGGTGCTCGAGAGCGCCGCCATCGGCGTGCCCGACGACGTCAAGGGCCAGGCCGTTGTCGCGTTCGCGGTTCTGGCGGCGGGCGTCGAGGAGTCCGAGGCGCTCCGAGACGCCCTCGTCAGTCGGGTGACGGAGGCGCTCGGCAAGGCGCTCCGACCGAAGGCCGTCCTGTTCACCGGCGCCTTGCCGAAGACACGCAACGCGAAGGTCATGCGCCGGGTGATCCGGGCCGCTCACCTGGGCGGAGACCTCGGAAACGTGACCGCGCTCGAAGACGAGGCGGCCGTCGAGGCGATCCGTCGAGCGCGGTAGGGGCAGGACGAGCGCATTCTCGGCTCGGAGGCGAGTTCGGAGGATGGGGGTGTGGGCGTGTGGGAGTGGACGTCCCCCCACACCCCGGGCCACACTCTGGTTCTGGCTCGCGGACTGGAGAACGCGCTCGCCCTGACGGTAGGGGTTTCTACCCAAGAGCCAGGGGCGAAACATGGCTAGGTTTTGGGCCCACCACCCTTCGCCTCATGCCCCTCGCTACGCTCCTCTCCCTCGCCCTCTTCTCGGGCGCGGCCACGCCCCCTCCCCCGGCGCCCGACCCGACCGTCCTCGTCGTCAACGAGATCCTGGCCTCGAACGACACGACCGTCGCCGACGAGGCCGGCGAGTTCGACGACTGGGTCGAGGTCTACAACGGCTCGTCGGAGGCCGTCTCCCTCGCCGGCGTCTTCTTCACCGACGACCTCACCGAGCCCGACAAGTTCGCCCTGCCCGACACCACGATCGCGGCCGGCGGCTACCTCCTGATCTGGGCCGACGACGACGAGGACCAGGGCCCGCTCCACGCCTCGTTCAAGCTGAGCGCCGACGGCGAGGACGCCGCCCTGTACGTCGCCGACGGGGCCGGCGGGTTCACCCTCATCGACGGCGTCACGTTCGGCGCCCAGGAGACCGACGTGTCGTACGGCCGCGCGATGGACGGCGCCGACGAGTTCGTCTTTTTCCAGACGCCGACCCCGAGCGCGGAGAACCGGATGGGGACCGACGCCGAGGCCGGCCCCGGCTACGGCCTCGCGATCACGGCCGCGTTCCCTAACCCGCTCCGGGACCGCCTGACCGTCTCGGTCCGCACGGCGGCGGCGGCCGTCGTCTCGATGGACCTCGTGGACGCGCTCGGCCGTCGCGTGGCGTCGCTCGCCCCGCGCGCGGTCGGCGCGGGGGCGCACCGGCTGGAGTGGACCGGCGCGCTGGCCGCCGGGACGTACCTCGCCGTCGTCCGGTCCGAGTCCGCGAGCGGCGTCGCGGTCCGGTCGCAGCGGGTGACCATCGCGCGGTAGCCACCAGAACGGACGAGGGGCGGAGGCCGAAGCCCCCGCCCCTCGACAGGCGGTCCGTCGCGAGCGGACTAGCTCGAGTAGACGTTGTTGGCGCCGTACTGGTTGTACCGGTCGCGGACGTAGTCGCGGTCGTCGTCGCGCGGGTGGACGCCGAGCATCATGCCGCCGTTCTTGACGTCGCGCTCGTAGGTCTTGGCGTGGTCCTCGGGGATGCCCGCGCCGATGAGCGCGCCGACCAAGCTGCCCGCCGCGCCGCCGGCGCCAGCGCCAGCGAGCGCGCCCGCGAGCGGGCCGGCCACGGCGCCGATGCCCGGCACGATGACGGCGCCGCCGATCCCGGCGATCGCCCCGATGATGCCGCCGAGCGAGCCGCCGGTCGCGGCACCCGCGCCGGCGCCTTCCATCGCCTTCGAGCCTTCCTCGATCTCGGCGTCGCCGTCGGCGTAGTACCGCTTCCGGGTGTCGTCCGACATGACGACGTGGAAGTCTTCGTCGGTGTAGCCGCGCTTGCGGAAGTCGGAGACGGCGCGGTCGAAGGAGTCTTGGTCCCGGAAGGTTCCGGTGACGATAGGTCTGTCGTTGTCCATAGGGATGGGGAGATGGGTTCAGAGGGGATCGCAGGAGGAATGACCCCGTCGGGAGACGGAGTCCCTGCAAGGGGTGATAAGCGCCGGGGGCCGCGTGTGTTCCAGATCCACGCGACATGGAGCCTTCCCCGCTGCCCCGAGCGGTCTCGGCACGAACCCCGCCCCTCCCTCCGCATTCAACGCGCCCTCTCCCCTTCTGCCCATGCCCATCCGCACCGCCTCCGCCCACTGGTCCGGCGCCCTCGCCGACGGCTCCGGCGCCATCTCCACCGAGACCGGCACGCTGTCCGAGACCCCATACTCGTTCAACTCCCGCTTCAAAGGCGAGGGCGCCGGCACCAACCCCGAGGAGCTGCTCGGCGCCGCCCACGCCGCGTGTTACACAATGCAGCTTTCCCACATGCTGGCCGAGGCCGGCCACCCGCCGACGCGCGCCGAGACGACCGCCACCGTCCACCTCGAGCAGGTCGAGGGCGGCTTCGAGATCCCGAAAATCGACCTCGCCCTCGACGCCGACGTGCCGGGCATCGACGAGCGCGAGTTCCAGCGGATCGCCAAGGAGGCGTCCGAGACCTGCCCGCTCTCGAAGGTCTTGGAGGCCGCCGAGATCACGCTCGACGCCACGCTCGCCTCGTGAGCGACGTCCCGCTCGTCTGGACCGAGCCGTTCGCGATCCGGGCCACCGAGGTGGGCCCCGACGAGACGGCCTCGGCCCTGACGATCTGCGACCTGCTCCAGGAGGCGGCCGGCGAGCACGCCCGGGCCAGCGGCCGCGAGGGGTTCCCGCTCGCCGGCGGCGGCTGGGCGACCTGGGTGATGTCGCGGCTCCGGCTCCGCGTCGGCCGCCGGCCCGCGATGCGCGAGCGGGTCGCCGTCGAGACGTGGCCGTCGGCGCTCGACGGGCTCCGCGCCACGCGCGACTTCCGCGTGACCGGCGCCGATAGCGAGGCGCTGGCCGTGGCCACCAGCCTGTGGTTCCTCATCGACGTCGCCCGGCGACGGCCGGTCCGCCTGCCCCCGGCGATGGACGGGTTCGAGGCGACCGACAAGCCCCGGGCCCTGACGCTGGGCGACCCGCCCGAACCGCCGGCCACAGTCGAGCACGCTCGGACGTTCGCCGTCCGCCGGTCGGACCTCGACCGGGTCGGCCACGCCAACAACGCGCGGTTTGTCGAGTGGGCCATCGAGGCGCTGCCCGAGGACGCCGGCCTGCGCGAGGTCGACGTGCTGTACCGGTCCGAGGCCGTCGTCGGGGACGACGTCGTAAGCGACGTGGGACCGCTGGAGAACGGCTCGCGCGCGCACCGGCTTTTGCGAGCTTCGGACGGCCGCCTCCTCGCCCTCGCCCGCACCACCTGGACATGACCCGGACCACCCTCTTCGTCGTCGCCGTCGCCGCCATCGCCCTGGTCGTCGCCTACCGGATGCTGACCGGCGGCGCGACCGAGCCGACGTCCGACGTCGTGGCCGCCATCGAGCGCGGCGCGAGTGTCGTCGACGTCCGGACGCCCGGCGAGTTCGCGGGCGGCCACGTGGCCGGTGCGCTCCACGCCAACGTGTTCGACGGCGACTTCGAGCAACGAGTGGACCGCCTCGACCGGAGCGAGCCGGTCTACCTGTACTGCGCCTCCGGGGCCCGGAGCGGCCGGGCGGCGGCCGTGCTGGAGGGGATGGGCTTCGAGCGGGTCGTCAACGCGGGCGGGTTCGACGACCTGGCCGCGGCTGGCGCGCCCGTCGAGCGGTAGCGGACAGGGCCGGCGTGGCCCCTCGTCCTGCGGGTCGGGCCCCGGAGGCGGAAGGCTCGGAGGCGTCCGGGACCTCGCGCACAGGGGCCGGCGCCCCCCACTCGAACGGAGTTGGGTGCCCGCCTCCGCCCGGCCTGCGTCGTCGTCCACAGGAGCGGTCCGGCCAGGGCCAACACCCCCGAGTCCTCGATGTGGCCGCGAAGCTCGCCCGGCTCCGCGAGCGGGGCGTGGACCGATGGGACCTCTCGGCGCTCCCGGCCAACCGGCTCAAGATGCTCGCCCGTCTCGACCGTCGGTACACCAACCAAGCCCTCCAGCCGACGGTCCGCGACGCGACGTACGTGCTCGACGAGATCCTCGACAACGAGACCGACCTCACGGTCTTGGAGCACACGACGGACCACGCGGGCTACACCGACCTCGTGTTCGGGCTCTTCGACCCTCTCGGGATGCGGTTCTCGCCCCGGCTCCAGGACCTCGGCGACCCCCGGATCTACCAGGCCGCGGGCGGTCTCACGAACGACTTCGAGCGGAGGGCTTGCTCCGGGGCCGGGTCGACCTCAACCGGATCGCGGCGGGGTGGGACGCGCACCTCCCGACGATGGTCTCGTTCTGGTCGTCGGTCGTGTTCCAGACGGGCGCGTACCGGGGGCGGCCGTTCGCGCCGCACGCCCGGATGCCGGGGCTCGGGCGCAAGCGCTCCGCGCGGTGGCACCGAGCGGTTCCGCAAAACCGTCGAGGCGCGCTACGCCGGGGAGCGGGCGACGCGGATGGTGGAGCGCGCCGAGCAGATCGCGGGCGTCTTCCAGGTCAAGCTCGGCCTGTGGGAGACGCTGTCATAGACCCATCCGCCTCGGTACGCTCGCGGACCGATCGGGCCGACGGAGAGAAGGTGCCGAGGAAGTCGATGCAACCTCTCTCCGTTGCGTCCGCCGTGGCCCACGATGCGTCCTTACCCTGACGCCTCCCGCTCGTAGGCCCACCATCCCCATGCGTACGCTGTTCCTCCTCGCCGCGCTGGCGCTCGCCGCCTGCGGCGGCTCCGAGGCCCCACCCACCGACGTCCAGAGCCCGGACGGCCTCGTCGAGAGCCCTGCGGCCGCACCGCCAGTCCCGGGGGCCGACGACGTCCCCGAGTGCCCCGACGACGACCAGGTCGGGAGCGGCGTCTGCCCCCAGACCGGCGTCGCGTACGCCCTCTGCGGCGCGGGCGCGGACACCTACGCCCAGTTCCCCGACGGCCAGACGGTCGAGTGCGACGGACCCGGCTGCGTAGACCAGCAGCAGGCCATCGAGAGCGCCTGCGCGGCCCCGTAGCGCTCGGAGACCGTGCCGACCCTACGTGAGCGAAGACCGTCGGTGCATCCACCCGGCACGCTTTCAGCCTGACCATGGCCCTCCAAGACTCGTTCGAGCACCTCGAGACGTGGCTGGCCGAGCACGCGCCAGTGCTGCTCGAGAACCTGAACCCGCCCGCGTCGGACGCCGACATCGAGGCAGCCGAGGCGGAGCTCGGCGTCACGTTCCCCGCGTCGGTACGTTCCCCGCGTCGGTGCGCGAGGCGTACCGGCTCCACGACGGGGAGCGCGACGACGGGAAGCTGATCTTCGGGCCGTACCGCTGGGTACCGCTCGGGGAGATCGCGAAGCACCGGCACTCGATGCTCGAGGTCGAGCGCAAGTTCGGAGGCAATTACAGGGTCTGGTACGGGCTCGGTGACTACGACCCGGACCTGATGATCCCGGTCCTGGAATGCGGCGAGAACTACGGGTACGTGGAGTCGGTCGCGTCGAGGGAGCAGGACGGCCCGCTCATCGAATGGTCGTCCGACTCGGGGCGAAAGGGCGTAGAGGCCGAGAGCTTCGCCGCCTACGTCTCGGCGTACGTGGGGAAGGTGCTGTCGGACCAGTGCGTCTTCGTGCCCGAACCGGGCTACGTCGTGCTCATCCCCAAAGACGAGTACTAGCTCCGCGTCACAGAGTCTTTGACGGATTCGCTTCGATCTGTTGCGTGTTTCGTGTTGCGTATCCGATCCTCAGGACATGCAATACGCAACACGGGCACCAACCCGTCAGAACTGCTGTGACGCGGCACTAGGTCGGCACCGAGCGACGCCATCGGCCGAACCCGATGTACCCCGCCTCAACGGCTCGCCCGGCGACCTCAACACCGTCCGGCGGGTGGACTCCGGCGAGGGTGGAGCGGCCACCCAGCGCCGGACGTTCGCGTGGGGCTCTCTCACCCCGCCCTGACCATGCCAACGTGCCACGTCTACTTCCAGCGCGGGAGCGCCGACCTCGATTCCGCCGCGCAGGCTCTGCTCGACGCTGGCCTCCGAGTCGTCCGGGAGGACACCGGGGTACAGGCGACCCGAGCGGGGGCGCCCGTCTTCCGCATACGCCTCGCCCTCGGCCGTCCCGCATCCGAGGCGGCAGACGCCGCGACAGACGCCGCGCTCGCGGAGCAGATCCGCGCGTGCGACGCCCGGTTCGACGTCGAGTTCGCCGACCTCGACGAGGCCCTCGACGAGATCAACACGCTGATGGAGGTTCAGGTCGCGCTCCAAGATCTGACCGGGGGCTACCTCTTCCTGCCGTGGAATGGGTCGGTAGCGGGGCCGGAGCACGGCGGGTGACCCGCGGCGCTGTCCGCGGTCGGCGGGCGGGCCCACACGAGCGGTCCGAGCCGGAGGGCTCGCGCCCGGCGCTCTACCCGTTTGCGCCCCGGCTCGCCAGCCCGGATCGCGTTGAAGGAGAGCCAGGTCGCCAAGCTCAGGAGGTCTGGGCGCCTCACCACGTCCGCCAGTCGTCCAGATGATCGTCCAGAGGGCCGCACCCCGCGAGGTCCGCGAGGCGGCAGAGGTCGTCGCAGAGGTCGTCGCGCTCGATGGTGAAGATGAACGGCCCGGCGGCGTCGAGGCGGTTGAGGTCGGCGACGGCGGCCCGGAACAGACCGAGCGCGCGCGCTGGCAGAGCCTCCGGGCCGAGCGCGACGAGGCCACCGATCAGCCGGTCGAAGACGGCGCGCGTGGCCGCGAGCGCCGTCGAGGGCACGTGACCCTCCCACGACGGGAACCGCTGGCGGGCTCGCTCGCGGATGAGTCCGTCCACGTCGATCATCGCTGGGTCGTGGCTCGGAGCGAGTCGAGCGGACGGAACGACACCGACGAAGCGGAGCGGCGCGCGCTCGTTCCGGATCAGCGACGGGTCGTACTCGAAGCCATAGAAGACGAGCGCCGCGCTCGCACGCCGGACGCCGACGGCCCGCGCAGCCTCGGTGGCGGCGTCCACGAATCCGCGCCAGCCGGAGAACCCCGTCAGGAGCGTGCGCACGTCCCGCTCGTCTCCGGCGTCGTACTCGGGTCCGGCGGGCGGGTCGATCTCGAACCCGAAATCGCGGGCGAACCCGTCGCCCAGGTAGTCGTCGAGGGCGGCCTCGTCGGAGAAGTCTCCAAGCCAGATCGAGACGCGGCGCGCGGCGCGCATGTCGTGGTGTGTCCCCGTTGGAGTCTGCCTCACTCTACAAACTGGAAAACCACTCTCATAGCGGCTACGGTAGCCACGAAAGCGACGATGCTGGTGAACCACCCGAGCCGACGCGAGCGAACCCACCCGCTAGCTCCGAGGCTCACGAAGAGGGCGAGGATGCCAAGCTGGAACACAAACGACATGATGGCGTGGAGCAAAAGTGGAACGTCTGGGGCCGCACTGCCTATCGAAAAATCCCCTGCGATCCAGACGGTGGAGAGCATCCAAGAGGGCGCTGAGAATGAAGCAGGCAGCCGATAGAACGGCAGCACTAGAACGGCAGCACCGGCGGCTACTGATGCGGCCGTGCCAGCCTGCTCCTCCGAAGCCGCCAGCAGGGCACCGGCTGACGCGAACGCGAACGCGCCGAGGACCGCTGCGATGGAGCCGAGCTGGCTGAACATCTCGTCGAGAGCGGCGGGTTCGACTTCCACCGTGGGATGGGGTTGAGGGGCGCTACACCGGAAGGGTCTACAGATTGCGCCACGCGATGACCATCTGGTCGAACGCATCGGTGAGGCGTGGAGGCATCAGAGCCCGCGCGGCCCGGTCCTCTTCGAAGCCCCACGCGAACTCCTCGACGTACGACACGTGGAGCGCGTTGATCAGAGCGAGGTCCCCGGCGTCGTCGAACCCTCCTTCGACGAACGCGAAGTGCCGGCGGACGGTGTCGAGATCGCCGGCGCGGAAGGCTTCCAGGGAGCGTTTCGCAAACCTTGTCATTTCGACGTGGAGCAGTCCGAAGCCGTCCGATTGGTCCAGGTCGTCTCGTAGCTCTGGAAAGTGATCCAGAAGCGCTCGGATGAATGGGTGACGCGGGCGGTCAGGAGGTGCCATAGCCAGAGCGAGAAGCGATCTGTACGTGGGGAGGCGGACTCGTCAAGGACGGCTCACGGGTCCTGCTGGTAGCGCGCTCGGCCCATTTCGAGGACGAGCGTGTACGACGCCTCCGGCGTCAGGACGGGGCCGCCCTGGTCCGGGCCGAGGATCGTCACGCGCGGGAGCCGCTCCCTCGCCGTCGTCGTCGCGTTGACCATCCCCCAGCCGTGGTACGCGGCCGGGATGGCCTGATAGCCGGTCGTGGCCCCCGCTGCGACATCCTCATAGAGCACCGTGCGGTGCTCGCGCCCGCCGACGCCGAGCCACAGCTTGGCGAGGTCGGCGCCGGTCCGGTTCTCGACGCGCACCTGGACGGTCGGCCCGCTGTACGGGGCCTGGCACCCGGCGAGAGCGCACCACGCGAGAGCACACAGGAGGAGGTAGAGCCAGAGCCGGTCATCGGTTCGAGGAGCGTGGGGCTTCGACGTCGGCACGGGCATCGGTCCTCCGTTCACGTGGGCTACTCCGCGAGGGTGTAGCTGATCAGGTCGAGGTGCTGGGTGTCGTCGCGGTTGGCCGAGAGCCCGCCCTCGCGGACGACGAACGTGTACGCCTTGCCCGCCTGAAGCGGCCCGCCGGGCATGATCGCCTCGACCTCGGGATCGAAGTACATCACCGTCTCGAACCCGCCCTCGGTCTCGACGTGGACGGCCCGGCGGCCCTCCAGCTTGACGTCGTTGACGAACGGGTCGCGCCCGCCCGGCGCCGGGTCGAGCGCGACGACACGGCCCGAGACGTTGGCGAGCGCGCGCCACGTCGGGTTGTCCGGGCCACCGCCGAGGCGGGCCTCCCGGGCCGAGGCGGCAGCGTCGAACAGCCCCTGGAAGCTCTGGTAGCGGATCTCCCACCCCCAGTCGTCGGTGTCGCGGCGGACGTGGTCGGCGGCCCCGAACAGGTTGTCGGTCCAGGTCCCGCACCCCGAGCCACGCTGGCAGTTCGGCCACCCGACCGAGATCCAGCGCTCGAGCTGCTCCGTCTTCTGCTCGGCGTCGACCTCGAGCGCGACGCCCGGCCCCAGCACGGCCGCGGCCTGCCCGGCCTCGGGCGCCACCACGAGCACGGCGCCGCTGCCGACGTCGAGCTGGCCGACGCGGAGCTGGCGGAGCATGGCCCACCCGAAGTCCTCGGCCGACATCCCCTGCAAGTCGCGCGTGACGACGGTCACGATCTCTACGCCCGTCGCCTGGGCGTGCTGGCGCATGGCCGCCTCGTGCGACTGGCGGATGGCGGGGTCGAGCAGCCCGTACTCGTCGTAGACGAACTGCAAGCCCTTCGACGGGATGGAGCCGGAGGCCGGGAGCATGTCGGCGCGGCCCGCTGGTCGAGCGGGCGCGTTCGGCGTCGTGCGAGGCGACGGCTGCGAGGCGGGCGGCGCGGACGGGCGCGACGCCGAGGGCGACGGGCGAGAGGTCGCGGGACGGCTCGCGGTGTCGCGGGACGCCGCGTTGGGCGAGGCGCCGGCCGACGGGCGTGGAGCGGGCGCGTCCGGGCGTGACGCGGTCCGGGGCGCCGAGCGGGAGGTCGCGCCCGAGGCGGGCTGGCCCGAGGCGCAGTCGCCGCCGGCCTGGGCGCACGCCTGGTTCCAGCCCTCGGCGATGGCCGCCAGCCGGTCGGCGCGGTCGGGGTGCGTGGGGCTCCTGCCCTCGGGCGCGAGCGCCTGCATGGCCGCCTGCGCGTCGCTGAGCCCAGCGCCCATCTGGTAGAGCACGAACCCGCTGAACTTGTCGGACTCGAGCTCCATCGGCGGCTGGCTCCCGCCGCGCTGGATGGTGTGCCCGGCGAGGTGGTGCCCGATCTCGTGGGCCATCACGCTCACCGGCCCCCAGTCGTTGCCGCCGGTCTCGTCGCGGACGAGCCGGATAAAGTCGGGGTTGAATCCGATGAGCCGGCGCGGCTGCTGGCTCTCGTCGACCGCGATCACGGCCGCCGCGTTGGGCACGTCGGCCTCCATCACCTCGAAGTTCTGGGGCAGGCCCACGAACGTCATGATCTCGGCGACCATGTCACGGCACGCCTGCGGGGCCTCGCCGCCCTCCTCGAACGCGACGCCCTCGCCGTCGTACGAGCACGCGCGCAGCGTGCCGGCGATCTGGGCCGCTGCGATGGCATCGCCGCCGGAGTCCCCGCCGTCGCCGCAGCCGGTGACCAAGAGAATGGCGAGGGTGAGTCCGGTGAGGTGCCGCATGAGGCTAGAGGGCGAAGTGGACGATGAGACGGGCATACCCGTATTGGAGAATGGACTTGGCGACGTAGAACGCGCCGACCGCGAGGGCGAGCCGGCCGACCTCCCAAACCCGCACGCCGTCGCGATCGCGGACGCGGACCCGGAAGAACTGGACGAACGCGACCGTGACGATGGCGACCTCCACAACATCCATGTAGAGGCCGGAGGCCGCCCGGTGCCGCACGACCCAACTCGCGTCGAGGACCAGCAGCGGCAGGAGGTTGACGACGTTGGCCGCCAGGATCAGGAACTGGGCGTAGGCCGCCAGCACCACGTGCTCGAGCGCGTTGTAGCCCAGCCGCTGGCGGTAGACCAAGAGCGAGGCGCCCAGCACGGCGAAGAAGCCCAGCGTGAAGGACCCCCGGCCCCACGCCTCCACGACGCGCATCTGCTCGGTGAGCTCCCCCTGCCCGGCCGTCAGGTACTCCGTCCGGCCCAAAACCCAAATCAGGAGCCCGACCGCGAACAGGACCAGCTTGAACGGGTGGACGTGGGGCTTGCGGACGCCCAGCACGTACTCGCGCGCCACCAAACCGGGCCGGAGCGCCATTCGCGCCGCCGACCGGGCGACGGTCGGGTCCAGCCACTGGTGAACCCACCAGAACCGCTGGAACACGTCGTCGAACGAGAATCGCTCGGCGCGCTTCTGCCCGCACGCGGCGCAGAACGGGCCGCCCAAGGCCGCGCCGCAGTTCTGACAGGTGGCTGCGTCGAAGACGTCGGGGCCGAGGGCGGTGTCCGAGGCTGCCACCAGGCGGCCTGGGGGATCGTGGCGGGGCGGTGGGCCTGGGACCGCGGACGCCGTAGGCGCAGGCTCCGACGAATGGAGAGTCGTCATCGGGCTCTGCATCTCACGAGAGGTGTTCCGGTGAGCGCGACGTCACAGCACGACGATGGCGACGAGGCAGGCCACGGTCATGAGCGCCCCCGTGAGCAGGAAGATGAGGGCGGCACCGTACGTCTCGACGAACGTGTCGAGGAGCGCGCGGTGGGGAGCCTCCGGGTCGTAGATCACGCCGACCTCGCGGCCGACCCACCGCCCCGCCCACGGCACACCCAGCCGGCCCCGGACGCGGATCGTCTGGCCGTCGCGCGTCGTGAACTCGACGACGCCGTACCGCGAGGACGCATGAGCCCCCAGCGCCGACGGCTCGGTCGCGGCTCCGACGTAGCGCCCCCGCGCCCGCTCTCCGATACGGAGCAGCCGCATGTCGCGCCTCCGCAGCCACAGCCCAGCCGCCACCAGCGCGAGCCCGAACGCGACGCCCACGTAGGCGGGCACCATCGTGCCGACCTCGACGCCGTCGTCCGCCAGCGCGGCCACGAGAAGTGCACTCACGGGAGCGCTCGGAGCGAGTCCGTCGGGTAGCCCGCGTGGAACAGGGCGCGAGGCGCAGGTCCGCCCCGAAAGAGGGCGTTCGCCTCGGCGTAGTACGTCACGCTCGTCCGCCCGAACGCCGCCGCGTTCTCCAGACTCCCGGCGAGAAGCTGCGCGAGCGCGAGAGGGGCGAGTGCCGACGGAGCCCCGGTGGGCGACCCGCCCTGCGCGCGGTCTGGGAGCTCTGCAAACGGCCGGTTGAGCAGGCGAAGCTCGACGACGTCGCCGTCGTACAGCTTGTGCGTGACGAGAGACCATTCCGAGCCCCGCAGCGCCGGGTGCTCGTCGGCGACGGCCTCGAACGCGCGCTCGAACGCGCGGCGGTCCAACAGTCGTGGGGCCTCGGCCTGAGGCTTGAGCGAGGTGTTGCACCCGACGAGCACGAGGGCGGTAGCGGTCAGCGCTCGCATATGGAGGTCACGCGGGGGGCGATACGGTGGATGAAAGGTATGCGGAAAGAATCTCAACGCCGACGTCCCGAGTCGTCGGCACCGGCACCGATGGGCTGACGAGTCCGCGTTGAGATCCTTCGCTGGCGCTCAGGAGGACACGTCGATGTAGAATGCGCTCGCCCTGGCCTCCCGATGCGAGCGAGCCGGGGCCGGACACGCGACCGACCGGGCCTACAACGCCTCGACGCAGTACACGTCCCCGTCGCCGAACGGGTTGGTCCACGGCTGGTCTCCGCACTCGGAGCCCTCCTGGACGACGCGCGTGACCCGGCTCCGGGCCTGGGCCGCGTCGCAGGCGACGACGACGAACTCGGACTCGACCAGGACGTCGACATCGTACGTCGTGCACGCGCCGACCTCGACGCGCCCGCTCGTGTCCGTCGCCTCGGTCGCGTCCGAGAAGTCAGCGGGCGGGGACGTGTCGGTCGGCGGGCTGGCGGTGCTCTCGGCCGAGGGGGAGTCAGAGGCGCCGCAGGCGGCGAGCGCGAGGGCGGCGGTCAGGAAGAGAAGGCGTCGCATAATGAGGGGATGGGGGAGGTTGGCTCCGGCGGATGCCTCAGCCGATGGTGAACGCGGCGAACACGGCGGCGGCGAACAGCACGTGCGGCCAGACGCGCAGGGGGGCGAAAAAGAACGTGTCGCTCCGGCTCTCCACCGACACACGCTCGCCCGCGGCTGGGTCCGCCCGCACGCGCGGCAGTCGGCGGTCGTACCGGCGCGCGAGCACGGCGACCGCCAGCCCGGCCACCACGAAGGCGAGCGCGACTGGCCACCCGTGCTCCTGGAAGTACGTGTCGTCGCCGACGGCGTGCTCGGTCGCGACCTCGGAGGCGAGCAGGCACGCGAACGTCACCAGCGGGACGACGTACCCGCGGCCCGTCCAGATGAGCAGCGGGACAGCGCGGGCTTTCAAGGGTGGTTGGGTGTGCTGACGCGAAAAGGTGGGGACCCCTCGGGGGGTACAGCGTGGCTCCGTTGCGAGCGTGTACCGGGCGTCGTCTCACGGCACCACCCGCAGACGCGCTCGGAGCACTACGTCCACGTCGCCGTACCCGAGCCTCACGTACTCCGGGAGCAGCCGCCCCGAGATCTCCGCCTCGATCACGTCTCTGGCGAGGGCTCCAAACGCGATCCGAGTCGTGTCGAACGGGACGTGGGCATGAACGATGTAGACGGACCCGTCGGCGTAGCCGGGCTCCGGGTTCGTCGGGAGCGTGAGCGTCTGGTTTGCCAGCGCGGCGGGCTCGTCGGCTTGCGCCTGGATGGTGTCGATGACCACCTTCGTCCGGAGCTCGTGACGGTCCTCCTTGAAGGCGGGAGTCGCCAGCTCGAACGGAGCGAACGGGACGGTGATCGAGAACTCGCCTTGGGCTCCCGAAAGGGTGCCCTCGCGCGGTCGGAGGAGGTGGACGGGGAAGGGCTCAGGCATCGGGTTTGGGGCTGTGCGGCTCACCCCCAGCCAGGTCGACTCCGTCCGGGTTGGCCTCCGATCCGTCTGGGGCGTCACGGTTGGAGACCGCCCGCGACTCGCCCCACCCAGCTCAGGAGGTACAGGAGCACCCCGAGCCCCCACGCCCACCACGCGCGGAACGTCGCGCGCGCCTTGGCGCGGTCTCGGGTGACGGCCCACCGGACGCCGGCGATCACGAGGACGACGAGCGCCACGAACACGACGGCTCCGAGTACGCGGCCGAGGGAGAGAGCAGACATGGGAAACCGAGGCGGGGGACGTGGTCAGGACGTTCCCGTCACCCGCCCGACGGGTCGACGACGTCGGGCGCGGCCTCGGAGTCGGTCACCTCGCGGGCGTCGACGATCACCTCGACGCGGCGGTTCTGCTGGCGGCCCTCCGGGTTGTCCGAGCCGTCGGCGGATTCATTCTCCGCGACCGGCTGGCTCTCGCCCAGGCCGCGCGTCGTCATCCGCCCACGGTCCACGCCGAACGCGCTCGCTAGCTCGTCGGCGACGGCCGAGGCGCGGCGCTCGGAGAGGTCGCGGTTGTAGGCCGGCGTCCCCTTGTTGTCGGTGTGACCCTCAATCGTGACGGGGGCGTCGGCGTGGTGGTCGAGGACGGTCGCGACGTCTTCGAGCGTCGCGCGCGCGTCGGGCCGGATGTCGGCTTCGTCGAAGTCGAAGAGGACGCTCTCGGGCAGCGTGATCCGGATCTGGCCGTCATCGGTCCGTGTGGCGCCGAGGTCCGAGATCACCTGCGCGATCCGTTCCCCCTCGGACTCGTCGAGCGAGCTCGACGTGACGGTCGAGGGGCCGAGCGCGCCGGTGCCCTCGGGCGACGGCCCGGCTTCGGGCTCGGGGGCCTCCGCGCCGCCGCACCCGGCGGCGACGCACGCGGCGAGCGCGAGGGCCAAGAGCCGGCCGGTCACTCGGACGCCCCGCTGAGCGGGATCTCGATCCGGTACTCAGGCCGCTCCGTGTACTCGGCGCCCGAGCCGAAGTCCGGGTTCGTGAGCAGCGTGACCGACGTGGCCTCCGGGTTCATCCGGCCGGCGAAGTTGAACGAGCCCTGGAGCTGCTCGCCGGCGGCCACCTCGACCTCGTCGTTGCCGCCCGGCGGGACCAGGAGGTACTCGTTGCCCAGGTTGTCGACGAGCTTCATGTCGTCGCTCGTGTTGAGCTTGATCGCGTCGTCGTGCCCGTTGACGACCGTCGCGTCGACGGTCGTCTGCGTGTCGTCGAACCGGACTGCGGAGATGATGATCTGGGACCCGTTGTCGTGGTTCTCCTGAATCGAGAGCCCGGTGAGGTCAGACGGGAGCGAGCCGCCGGAGAAGCTGTCGGAGTCCTCGACGGCCGAGCTGACGTCGCTGGCCTCGACGTCGGGGTCGACCTCCTGGGGTTCGACGTCGGCTTGGCAGGCGGCGAGCGCGAGCGCGCCGGTGAGGAAGAGGCTGAGGGTCTTCATTGAGGGGGTGATTGGGATGAGGACGCCGGGTCTGGTTCACAGCAGCCGCGGTCGCCTGGTCGGCCCCCGAGCGTACGCGGCTGTTTTTCCAGAGTCCATCCTAACAGGGACTTTGGGCGCTGCTTTTCGACACAACGGTCGTCTGCGTCGACGAACCGGACGGCGCGAGCGACGAGCCGGGAGCCATCAGGGCGAGGCGCCCGTGCATCAGCGCCCGTGCATCATAGGCCGAGCGGGCGGAGAACGTCCCGCGCCGCCGTCGGCGAGACGACCCAGAACCGGAATTGGGACGTCGCCGCTCTGGGCCGGACGGCCGCCACGCTGCGGCTACGCCGCCGGCCGGAGGGCGGGTCGCGCCGCGTCAGCACGCAACCGCTCGCAGGTTATGGCGGCCAGCCCGATCCCGCTTCGTCGCGTCGAGGCGCCGGCTCGTCGGGCGTCGCGGCCGGTTCGGCGTAGCAGGGGCCGCTCGCCGCGCGCACGCGCGTAGTCTGTGCCGATGGTTCCTCTCGGTCCCGGCACGATTCCACCGCACACGCTCGACAGCCGATCTCGGCGACGCTGGGTCCGCTACGGCCTGCTCGCCGGCGTCGTCACCCTGGTGTGGATGATCCCGGCCGTCGTGTGCGTGCTCCAGGTCTACTCCCTCCGCTTTTTCGAGGGCGGCCCCGCGTTCTCGTGGGCGGGCATCTGGTGGTACGTCGTGCCGCCCTGGCTGGTGCGCGTGCCTGTGACGCTGCTGGTCCTCTGGCTGGCCCACCGCGTCCGGCTGGACGGGCCGCCTCGGGGCCGGAGCCTGCTCGTCCACCTCGCGGCCTGCGTCGCGCTCTCGCTGGCGAGCCTCGGGTTCTTCGCCTTCTGGACCGGCATCACCGCGCCCTTCGACGTCTCCGGGGTGACGTGGACCGCGCAGATCCTCGACCTTATCGCGGGGGCGTGGCTCCACTTCGCCGTGCTGGCCTACTGGGGCACCGTCGGCGCGTACTACGCCTACGACTACTCCCGGAAGCTCCGCGACCGCGCCCTGAGGGCGAGCCGGCTGGAGGCGCAGCTCTCGGAGGCGCAGCTCCACGCGCTCCAGATGCAGCTCCACCCGCACTTCCTGTTCAACACGCTCAACGCCATCTCGACGCTCGTGCTGAAGCGGGAGACCGCCCAGGCCGGGCGGATGATCAACCGGCTGGCCGACTTCCTGCGGATGACGCTGGAGCAGCGCGGCGAGCAGGAGGTGCCGCTCGGCGAGGAGCTCGCGTTCACCGAGCAGTACCTCGCCATCGAGCAGTGCCGCCTGCAGGAGCGGCTGAGCGTGCGCGTCGAGGTCGATCCCGCCGCACGGCTGGCGCTCGTGCCGAGCCTGCTGCTCCAGCCGCTCGTCGAGAACGCCGTCCGGCACGGGATCGCGCCGCACGAGGGGGCGGGCCGCCTGGTGCTCGCGGCTCACCGGCGCGGCGACCGGCTCTGCGTGCGCGTGGAGGACGACGGCCCCGGCCTGCCCTCGGACCGTGAGCCGGGCGGGGGCATCGGCCTCGCCAACACGCAGGCGCGGCTGGAGCAGCGCTACGGCGCTGCGCACCGCTTCGCGCTCGACGGCTCGCCGCTCGGCGGCCTCCGCGTCACCGTCGAGCTCCCCTACCGCACCCGCCCGATCAGCGGCGACGGCAGCCTCCACCCGGCGCCGGGCGCCGCCTCTGTCCCATGATCGAGGCCCTCATCGTCGACGACGAGCCTCTGGCGCGCGAGGGGCTCCGCCTCCGCCTCGCCGACGTGCCGGACGTCGAGGTCGTCGGCACGTGCGCGAGCGGGCGCGAGGCCGTCGTCGCCATCGGCGAGCACGCCCCGGACCTCGTCTTCCTCGACGTCCAGATGCCCGGCCTCGACGGGTTCGACGTGCTGGCGGAGCTGGCGCCCGAGCAGGTGCCCTACGTCGTCTTCGTGACGGCCTACGACGTCCACGCCCTCCGGGCCTTCGAGTGCCACGCGCTCGACTACCTCCTCAAGCCCGTCGACCCCGACCGGCTCGACGTGGCGCTCGACCGAGCGCGCGACCAGATCCAGCAGCGGACCTTGGGCCACCTCGACGACCGGCTGCGCGTGGCCCTGGCGGCCCTGAAACAGCTCGGCCCGGCTCCCGGTGAGCGCTTCGCCGTCAAGTCCCGCGGCGGCATCGTGCTGGTGCCGATCGAGGACGTGGACTGGATCGAGGCGTCGGGAGACTACGTGACGCTCCACGCTGGGGAGCGGGCGCACCTGCTCCGCGGCACGATGGCGCAGATGGAGCGGCGTCTGGGCCCGACGTTCGTCCGCGTCCACCGCTCGGCGATGGTCCGCGTCGACCGCGTGCGCGAGCTCCGCACGCTCGACCACGGCGAGTACGAGGTCCACCTGACGAGCGGCGCGCGCCTCAAGCTCAGCCGCAGCTACCGCCGGGACGTGCAAGACGCTCTCGGGGCGACGCTCTGACGTCCGTCACGGGAGTCGGATCGAGAGCGATTGATGCCAGATCGCTGAGCTCTTCCGACACGCTCTGCGTCTGGCAACGTGCCGTCCTACGCCGTCCCCTCTCCCGACGGGAGAGGGAGATGCGCGCGAATCCGCGCGCAGTCGGGCGACCGGCCAACGTGGGGTGACGCACACGTCCAGAGAGCGGGTACAAGGACCCCTGGGGAGGCCTGCGAAACGTCCGGCGAGCGCAGGGCTGTCGTCCCGAACGAGGAAGAGGACGCGGCGCGGCGCGGGGGAATCCCGCACCGTCCTGCGACTCGCGTGACGGACCTGGGCGGCGGCGCTCCGGTTCACCAGCCCAGCGAGCCGCTTTGCCGCAGCGACGGGCCGGACAGTCGAAAGGCCCTTTCCGTGTGTGGCCCTTGGGTCTAGGCTCGTACGCATCACGACCGAGCCGACTGGCGTCGGTGCGGTGCCCCCCTTCTGCCCCCAAGACCCATGACCCCTCGACTCAGCGTGCTCCTCCTCGTGGGTGGCACCCTCGTCTTTTCCCTGGCCGCCTGCGATGCCACGGCTCCGGCAGACGGGTCCACCTCGGGCCTGGCGGTGGCCCAGGACGCCTCGGCCAACGCGGGAGGCTCCGAGCGCCACAAGGCGGTCGGCAGCGGCTACGCCGACTTCGTCTTGGACGGCGGAGCGGAGGGGGAGAACCGCTACTGGACGAGCGCCCACCGCGACCCCAACGGCCGACTCCGGGGCACGTGGCGCGCCGACGTCTACATCGACTTTGGGAGCTTCGTTTTCGACTTCGAGGCGACCTACACCGTCGACTGCCTGGAGGTGGACCCCGACACCCGGGAGGCGTGGGTTGAGGGCACTGTGTTCCGGGCCAACGACCCGGAGTTTCTCGGCCGGCGCGCCTTCCTCTACCTCAAGGACGGCGGCCCCGGCGGCCAAGACCTCCATGCCCTCACGCCGCTCGACGACCCGGACGTACGGTGCACCGATCGGCCAGCGCCCGACTTCATGGAGGAGGTGGAGCGTGGCAACTACGTCGTTCAGTAGCCGAGGTCGCGTGAGCGTGAGTTGGGAAAAGAGCTCCTCGACCAACTCCTCCAACGCTGCGACGACCCACAGGACCTGCTCGCCCAGGGCGGATTCCTCCGCCAGCTCACCGGGTGCCTCGTCGAGCGCGCCCTGGAGGGCGAGATGACCGACCACCTCGGCTACGAGAAACACGGCGGCGGCAAGGGCTCCGGCAACTCCCGCAACGGCCACTTCGAGCCCGCCATCGTCACCGACGTCTCGCCCACGCCCATCTCGGACGTCACCGCCTCGGTCCTCGACGAGGTCACGGCGTGGCAGAACCGACCGCTCGACCGGCTCTACCTCATCTTCTACCTCGACGCCTTGTTCGTCAGGGCCCGGCACGAGGGCGGTCGCGGAGGGGATCCACGGACGAGCCGGCCTGATCGACACATGGGCCGGCTCGGCCTCCGCCCGCCCCCACGACCAGACCGATGACCTCCAAGCTCTGCACCTCCCTGCTCGTGCTCGGCACGCTCGCCATGATGGCCTGCGACACCACCGCCCCGCTCGTCGACGCGCACAGCGTGATCGGGAGCGGCTACGCCGACTTCGACGACGACGGCCAGGGCGGCGCGGGCGACAACCTCTACTTCGTCGACGCCACGGTCGACTCCGACGGCCAGACCGCGGGGACGTGGCGCGCGGACGTCTTCATCGACTACGGGGGCGGGACCGTCTTCGACTTCGAGGCGCTCTACTCCGTCGACTGCCTGGAGGTGGACGCCACCACGAAGGAGGCCTGGGTCGAGGGCGTTGTGTTCGAGGCCAACGACCCCGAGTTCCTCGGCCGCCGCGCGTTCCTCTACGTCCGCGACGGCGACCCCGGCGGCGACGACCTCCACGCCATCACGCCGTTCCGCGACGACGCCGTGACCTGCGCCGACCGGCCCGCCCCCGACTTTATGGAGACGGTCGAGAGCGGCGACTACTCCGTCGAGTAGCGCGTCTCGCGCGTCTCGCGCGCCCTGTGCTCCCCGTCCGCTCCCTCGCCGACCCATGCCATGCGCCACACCCCCTCCCTCCTCGCCCTGCTGCGCACGACCGGGCCCGCGATGACGCCGAGGCGTCCGCCCGCGACGACGGATTGGGCGTGTCACTTCCCGTCCTGAGACGCCTCGGCCGCGAAACGAGCGGACGTTGGGGGACCCGCCCGATCCCCCGTCCATGCGCGCCCTCTGCCTCCTCGTCCTCCTGGCGACCGCCCCGTCGTGCGACGGCGACCCGTCCGGCACGTCGGACGCCGCCGGGTGCGATGGGCAGGTCTACGCCCCCCCGCAGAGCTCGGCCTACGTGCTGCCGTACCCCGTCGGCACGTCGTACCGGATGAACCTCGGCAACTGCTCCTCGTCGTTCCACAGCGCCGACGGGCCGGACCGCTACGCCTACGACTTCGGGATGCCCATCGGGACGCCGATCACGGCCGCGCACGAGGGCACGGTCGTCCACGTCGAGGAGTCCGGCCGGGACGGCGGGTTCCCCAACAACCTCGTCGTGGTCGAGCACGACGACGGCACGTTCGCCCAGTACATGCACCTGACGCGGGGGGGCGCCGACGTCGAGGCGGGCGCCGAGGTCCGCCGGGGCGACGCCATCGGCCGGAGCGGCAACACGGGGCTGGCGGGCACCCCCCACCTCCACTTTGTCGTAACCACGGGGGGCTGGCGGTACCCCTACGCCCCGGTGCCGGTCACCTTCTCGAACGCCAGCCCGCTCGCGACGGTGCTCCGCGAGGGCGAGACGTACCGGGCGGCCCCGTACTGATGCGCGAGCCCCATCCTGCCGGCGGCCGCCGACCCGAGAGGGCCCGTCCCCACCCGCACCTCCGTCGCCCGATGACCCGACCCCTCGCCCTCGCGTGCCTGCTGGCCGCGACCGCCGCGGCCCAGGCGCCGCCGCCCGACTCGCTCGCCGCGCGCTGGGGCCGCGCCGTCGCCGCCGACGACGCGGGCGCCGTCGAGGTCCTGCTCGCCTGGGGCGTCGCTCCGGAGATGCCCGGCGACCCGCCGATCTACCGGGCCGCCCGCCAGGGCCGGACCGCCATCGTCCGCCGCCTCCTCGGCGCCGGCGCCGACCCCGACACGCCCAGCGTCGCGAGGGGCGAGACGACCCCGCTCCACGCGGCCATCTACCAAGCCCACACCGAGACGGCCGCCGTGCTCCTCGACGCCGGGGCCGACCCGCTCCGCTCCGCCGCAGCCGGATCGGGTTCGCCGCCTTCGACTGGGCCCTCGAGCGCGGCGACGTCGAGGCGATGAGTTGGCTCGTGGGCCACCTCCGCTCCGAGTCCGCCGGAGCGGAGGCCGACTCCTACGCCCTGGTGCTGGCCGTCTTCGCCGACGACGCGGACGCGCTGGCCCGGCGGCTGGCCGCCGGCGCCGACCCCAACGCCTCGAACGCCGTCCGCTACCCGCCGCTGACGCTGGCGGCGCGCCTCGACCGGGCCCACGTCGTCCGCCGGTTGCTCGATGCCGGGGCCGACCCGAACAGCGGGCGCGTCGAGCTCGACGAGGCCTCGCCGCTCCACCAGGCCGCGCGCGGCGGCAGCCTCGGGCCGGCGCGACTGCTCCTCGACGCCGGCGCCGACCCCAACAAACTCAACGCGCGTGGCTTCACGCCGCTCCACCTGGCGGCGCTCTACGACCGGCCGGCGGTCGCGGCGGCCCTGCTGGCGGTGGGCACCGACCCCGCCGTGCGGTCCGTCGACGCGATCCCGGAGATCGGCGAGTACACGGCGTTCGACTTCGCCGTCGAGCGGGGGCGGCCCGTCGTGGCCGACACGCTCCTGGCCTGGGCCGCGCGCCACGCTCCGGACCCGGCGGCCGACCGGCTCGCCCAGGCCGCGCTCCGCGGCCGTCTCGGCGGCCTGGCGCTCGGCGACCCCGACGCGCCCTCGACGCCCGGCGCGACGCCGCTCGCGCTCGCCGCCCGCTTCGGCCACGCCGACGCCGTGGGCCGGTTGCTCGCCGCCGGCGCCGACCCCGACCGCCGCTCGGTCGACCGCTACCACGCGACGCCGCTGATGCAGGCCGTCGCCGGGGGGCACGGGGAGGCCGTCGACCTGCTGCTCGCGGCCGGCGCGGAGGTCGACGCGCGCGACCGCTACGGCCGGACGGCGCTGGCGTGGGCCGCCGCGTCCGGCTCTCGGGCGATGGCCGAGCGGCTGCTCGCCGCCGGGGCCGACCGCGCGGTCCGCGGCCTCGGTCGCCTGACGGCCGCCGACGTGGCCCGGGCGCGGGGCGACACCGGGCTGGCCGCCCTCCTGGACCGATGACGAGCAGAGGTCTCTGCCCCGACGTACCCCACGGGTGGCTGGAGGCGCTCGCCCTCGCCCTGACCCTGGTGGCCTTCGCCGCGTTCGCCGCCTGCGACACGGCCTCGCCCCCGTCCGGGAGCTTCGAGGCGACCGTGAGCGGCAGCGGCGTTCGGTACGCGCTCGACGGGGAGGCCACCTTCGCACGGTCGGCCGGGTGCTCGGCCCTCGTCGTCGCCCTCCGTGACCGCGCCCGGCCCGAGCGCGTGGTGTCGATCACGGTCGAGGTCCCGGCCGAGGGCGCGGCGTCGGTAGGCCCCGGTGTCCGCCTCGGCTATGCGGCCGGCGGACAGGCGGCGCTCGCCGCCAGCGTCGGGGAGGTCCGTTTGGCGCGCGTCGGGCCGGGCCAGGCGACGGGCACCTTCGAGGCCGACCTTGCCCTGGCCTCGGGCGAGCCGACGGCGTTCCGGGTGGAGGGGGCCTTCGACGCCGTCCGAGCCCAGTCCGCCACGCCGTGCGCGTCCGACGCTGCGCACGGCCCGCCCTTCGGAGCTCCCCCGCGCGTGTTCTAGAGCGCGATGACGGTCGCGTTGAGCACGTGGTCGACGGCGCGGATCCGGGCCAGCGTCGCGTCGTCCGGCGTCCCGTCGAAGCGGAGCCGTGCGCAGGCGGCCTCGGCCCCCTCGAACACCAGGTTCTCCATCTCCTGCACGTTCCAGCCGGCCTCGCGGATCTCGCCGAGCACGCCGGCCAGCACGCCGACCCGGTCGAGGTGGCGGACCGTCAGGAGGTGGGTCGCCGGCGTCTGGGCCGCCAGGTTCACGTTGTTCTCGACGCGGCCCGTCTCGGCGTAGGTCAGGATGACGCGGGCCGCCTCCTGCCCGATGGCCTCGGTCGCCTGGTCCGTCGACGCGCCGACGTGGTGGGTGATGTAGGCCGTCTCGGCGAGCGGGTGCGCGAAGTCGCCGGTCTTGGCCTGGGGCTCGCCGGCCGGCACGTCGGTCGCGTAGCGGAGCCGGCCGGCGGCGACGGCCTGGGCCACGGCGTCCTCGTCGACGACCTCGGCGCGCGACGTGTTGACGAGCGTCGCCCCGTCGCGCATCGCGGCCACGAAGTCCGCGTCGACCAGGTGCTCCGTCTCGGGCGTCGACGCGACGTGGACCGTCACGGCGTCGGCTCGGCGCGCGAGGTCGAGCGGCGTCTCGGCATACGCGACGCCGAGGTCGGCGGCGGCCTGGGGCGTGAGCGACCGGCTCCAGGCCACGACGGGCATCCCGAACGCGCGCGCCCGGCCGGCCACCTCGCGCCCGATGGCGCCCAGCCCGAGCACGCCCAGCGTCTGGCCTCGGAGCCCACGCGCCGACGCGAACGCCTTCTTGTCCCACCGCCCCGCCCGCGCCGCGATCACGTTGTCGGGGATCCGCCGGTCGACGGCCAGCAGAAGCCCGAACGCGAGCTCGGCCACGGCCGACGCATTCTTGCCGGGGCAGTTGGCCACGAAGATCCCCCGCTCCGACGCCGCCGCCACGTCGATCGTGTCAACGCCGGCCCCGGCCCGGACGATCAGCTCAAGGCCCCTCGCCGCGTCCAGCATCTCGGCCGTCACCGCGCTCGACCGGACGACCAGGACGGCCGGGTCGTGCTCCACCAGCGCGTCGAGGAGCCCGTCGCCCGAGAGCCCGGGCCGGTCGATCACGGTCAGGCCGGCGTCGACGAGCCGGGCCTGGGCGTCGGCGGAGAACGAGTCGGCGACGAGGACGGTCATGGGGGACGGGTTTAGAGTTGGGAGTTCAGAGAGCGGAGTTCGCGAGGTCAGCTTCCGAGCTACATCCCCCTGGACCCTGAACCCCGAACTCACGCCCACTCTCTCTGTTTTTAGTCGTCCCCGCGCAGGCGGGGGTCCAGGACGGGCGGGCTGGGCGCCCCTCACGCTCTGGACCCCCGCCTGCGCGGGAATGACCCGGGCGAGGGAGTGGGGCCAAACTCAGAGACGTACCCATCACTCCCAGAACGTGTGAACCAGGAGCCCGCTGCGGAGCTTGGGCTCGAACCAAGTCGACTTCGGCGGCATCAGCTCGCCGGCGTCGGAGACGTCGAGGAGCTCGTCGGGCGAGGTCGGGAACATGGAGAAGGCGAGGTCGGCCTCGCCGCTGTCGACCAGCCGCTCGAGCTCCTCGGTGCCCCGGATGCCGCCGACGAAGCCGACGTTCTCGTCCGTCCGCGGGTCGGTGATCCCCAACATGGGCTCCAGGACGAACTCGGCGAGCCGGGCCACGTCGAGCGTGTCGGCGACCCCGTCGCGCTCGGTCTCGGGCAGCACGAGCGAGTGCCACCCGTAGTCCATGCCGAGGTAGAACGCGACGGTCCCGTAGTCCTCGGGGTCGGGGAACAGGGCCTCCTCGATGTCGAACCGGCGCCGGAGCTGGTCGAGGAACTTGCCCTTCCCCACCGGGAGGTCGCGGATGACCCGGTGGTAGGGCAGGATCTCCATGTCGTCGTAGGGGAAGAGCACGGCCAAGAAGTGGCCGGCCTCGTCCACGTCGGGGAGCTCGGCGGCGGCCCGCGCCGCCGCAGCGCTCCGGTGGTGGCCGTCGGCCACGTAGAGCACGTCGACGTCGGCGAACGCTTGGACGACGGGCGCCGTCTCGTCGAGGGCCCAGACGGTGTGCTCGACGTAGTCCTTGGCGCGGAAGTCGTAGAGCGGCTCGCGCTCCATGGCCTGGACGACGGCCGCGTCGATGGCGTCGTCGCCGCGGTAGGTGAGCATGACGGGCTCGGCGTGGGCCCGCTGCTCCAGGACGTGGCGCGTCCGGTCGTCCTCCTTGTCGGGCCGCGTGTTCTCGTGCTTCAAGATGACGTCGGCGTCGTACTCGGCGACCGAGACCAGCCCGACGATGCCGGTCTGGGCCCGGCCGTTCATCACCAACCGATAGACGTAGAGCCGGGCGTCGTCGTCGCGGACGAAGGCGTCGGAGCCCGCCAGCTCGCGCAGGGCCTGGGCGCCGCGGGCGTAGACCTCGTCGGCGTGCTCGTCGGTCCCCGCGGGGAGGTCGATCTCGGGGCGGACGACGTGGAGGAACGAGTGCTCGTTGCCGGCGGCCAGCTCGCGGGCCTCCTCGACCGAAACGACGTCGTAGGGGACGGAGGCGACGTGCTCGGCGAGTTCGGGCGCGGGTCGGAGCGCCCGGAACGGACGGACAGAGGCCATGAAGCGAGGCGTGGGGCTGCGGAGGTCTTGCGAAGATAGACGAACGGGGGCCGAAGAGGAGCCGTACGGGGCCCGAATCGCCGGCCGTTGTACCCGACGGCCCAGCCGGAGTTCACCGCGGCTCCATCGCTCCGGCTTGCGGCCGCCCGGGCGCCGCCGTACCATGGGAGTCCACACCGCGGGGTGGAGAAGTGGTATCTCGTCGGGCTCATAACCCGAAGATCGGGGGTTCGAATCCCCCCCCCGCTACCAAGACGCCGGCTCACTCGTTGAGCCGGCGTCCTTCGTTTTTGGGGCCTCCGAGCCGAGAAGCCCCCCGTCGCCGAGGGTTCGAACGGACCCGCCCTCAAAGGTCAGTTTCCCGGGCGCAATCGAACCCACGAGGTCGTGGAGCGCCTGGGCGTCGTGCTCAGCCTCCGCGTTGGCCCAGACTCTTGGGAGGGCCTCTGCGAGGTCGCAGGCGGCGGTTACGTCGTCGAGAGCGACCGGGAGGGCACCAGCCTCGCCGACCGTGAGCGTTTCGAACAGGCGTGCCGCTCGCTCCCTCTCCCCGACGAGCTTGGCCTTGAGCCGCCGGTACGAGTCGTCCTCGATCTGGCCGTCGAGGAACATCTCGTCGGCCCGGAGGAGCCGGGCCTCGACGCGGTCCCGCTCGACCTTGGCCTCGTCGGCGGCCCGGCGGCGCTCGGCGATCTCGCCGGCCGCGAGGTCGGCCGCCACGGCCCTGTAGAGCTCGGCCGACCCGGCCGGGAGCCGGAGGGCCCGAAGGAACTCGGGCATGGCCCCGTGGACATTCTCGGCCCTCGTCCGGAAGGCCCCGCACTTGTGGCAGTCGTAGTACGCGTAGCGGGTCCCCCGCCGGCCCCGGCTCAGGCTGGCCGTGACGACGGTCGGCCCGGACGGGCCCGAGCACTCCGGGCAGGCCAGGTGGCCCCGGAGCGGGAACTCGGGCCGGACGCCGCCGCGCGTGCCCTGGCGCTTCGGTCGGTCGGACCGGGGCGAGAGCCGGTCCTGGACCCGCTCGAGCTCGTCGGATTCGAGCTCGTGCTCGCGCAGGCGCGCGGATCGCGAGCGAGGTGACGACGCTGGGTGACGCAACGTTGCCCTGTTGAGAAGCTCACGTGGTTTGGCTGCCTCCGCCTCGGTGGGGTCGCCGAGGCGGCCATCCCCGGGATTCGGTAGAGCGCGCTAACGACTCACCGCCGAGGTTCTCAACAGAGCAACGCAGCGTGACCCGCGTCCAGGCTCGCCCGGCACTCCGTCCGGGGCAGACTGTTGTCTGCCAAGCGCCGTCGCCCGCCTGCCCGGCGATGACCGCCCGCGCTCTCACTCTCGTCCGACAGCGGCGTCACGGCCGCCCGAGGAACCGGTCGCGCCCCGCCGTCAGGGCCTCGATCTTGCGGTCGGCGACGGACCGCTTGAGCATCCAGAACCCGCAGTCGGGGTGGACCCACCGGACGCGCCCGTCGCCGACGGCGCCGACGGCCCGCTCAATCCGCCCCGCGATCTCGTCTGCCGACTCGACGTGGTTGACCTTGATGTCCACCACGCCAACGCCGAGCGCGATCCGGTCGTCGATGTCCTTGAGGGCCTCGAGGTCGCTCTCGGGCCGGTGCGCCAGCTCGAGGACCAGGTGGTCGCAGCGGAGGCTGTTAAGGAAGTCCGTGAGCGCCTTCCACGAGCCGGCCTGGATCGTCTGCCCGCCGTAGTTGCCGAAGCAGAAGTGGACGGCCGACTCGCCCTCGACGCGGTCCAGGATCCGGTTGATGGCCTCGGCCGCCAACGGCGCGTGCTCGGGGCTGCCGGGGATGTTCGCCTCGTCCACCTGGACGACGGCGCACGGCAGCGTGCCCACCTGCTCCGCCAGCACGTCGGCGATGGCGAGCGTGAGCGCCTCGAAATCGTTGTAGTGGCGGTCCAGGAGCGTCCGCGCCAGCATGTAGGGGCTCGTGAGGGTGAACTTGAACGCCCCGCCGGCGACCGACGCCGACCGCGCGCACGCCTCGTACAGGTCCAGGCTCCCCTCGCCGAGCGCGTCCACGACGACGCCGGCCGGCTTGCGGCGGAACCCCATCTCCTGCTTCTCCCGGAACGCCCGCCCGTCCGAGATGCCGACCTCGGTCGAGATCCCCCCGATGCGGCGGATAAAGTACTCGATCATCCCGTTCGTGTCGGGGTGACTCGGGTCGAACCGGTACAGCTCCCCGTCCGTCGGCAGGTCGATGCCGGCGCGGCGCTGGGTGTCGAACACGACCGTCGTGGCGTCCACGACGGCCTGCTCGCTGGGCAGCGCCGCGAGCCAGTCGATGGGCGAGTACGACCCGACCGTCGTGGTCAGGATCTCGGGCGAGGTCGGGAGCGACTGGTCGGGGAGCGAGCGCGTGTGCTGAGCGGCGAGGGCCATGGGTGAGTGTGGGGGTGTGGGAGGATGGGGGTTTGAGGACGGACCTCGAGGTCGGGGACGTGCGGTTCGTCGTTGAAGAAGCCGGTGTCGGGCGCGACCTCGAGGTCGGGAAGAAGTGCAGCGTCGGGAATGGCTCGGGCGACATCGAGGGCGGGCCTCGACCTCGAGGTCGGTCAGGCGGCGGCATCGAGGTGGTCCTGCAAGAACCCGCGGAACGACTTCTGAAACGTGTTGGCGAGCGTGTCGCCGGGCGAGACCAGGACGCCCCACCCGCCGCGGCCCGGGATGATCGGGACCTCGCGGGGGCGCTGGCGCTCGCACATGAAGCGGTCCTCCTCGAGGACGGCGGTCGAGAACGCGACCTGATCTTCGAGCGCCGGCCCGTCGAAGTCGGCCGGCTGGGCGAGGAGCCAGAAGACCGTGCACGAGTCGTTCGTGTTGGGGCTCGGGACGTGGACCAGCATCCGTTGGTCACCGTCCTCGAAGGTCTGGCGGATGGTCGTGACGTTGGGGAGGTAGCACCGCTGGTGGCGCTGGTGCGCGCTCTGGAGCTTGGTCGGCGTCGTCCCCGGCGCCTTGACCGACGGGAACGGCGCCCGCATCTCGAAGCCGTCCTCGAGGCGGTCGATCTCCATCGGCGGCAGCACGACGTCGGCGGCGGCCCCGAGCGTGGTCCCGTGGGCGAACGCGAAGTGCGTCATGTCGAGGTAGTTCTCGATCTCGCGGCGGAACCCGCACGCGAACGCCATCGGCTCGGCTTCGAGGACGCGCCACCCGCCGGCCCCCTCGAACTCGGGGACGTCGGGGATCGGGGCCGCCTCCTCAGGGTCGAGCCGGACCCACACCATCCCGTAGCGCTCCTGGACGGCGAACGTCTCCAGGGTGGCCTTGTCGAGCAGCCGCTGGGGCGGCTCCGCCAGCGACGGCACTCCGACGCACGCGCCGTCGGCGGCCCACTGCCAGCCGTGGTACGAGCACGTGAGCCGGCCCGACGCGACGTGCCCGCAGCTCAGCGCCATCCCCTTATGGGGGCACGCGTCGCGCGTGGCGAGCAAGGTCCCGTCCTCGAAGCGGGCCACGGCAAGCGCCTCATCGAGTAGCGTGTACCCGACGACCCCGCCGGCCTCGAGGTCGCGGGAGAGGGCCACCGGCTGCCACGTTTTTCGGAGCACCCGGAAGGGCGTGTCTTCTGTGATGTCCATGGGTAGATCAGGCGGCTGGGGTCAACTCGTGCGCGTCGGCGCGCTCGACCCGGCTGCCGTCGGAGACGGAGGGGGTCCCAAGGCGCGGCGGCTACGGACGCGGTGCCCGCCGGGCTCGTACTGCGCGACCTGGGCACCGGTAGGAGTCATGGCGGTCGTGTTAGAGGCGTCGATCACGGCCCCGGTCCGTCGCCGACGGACTCCACGGGGGGCGAGAGCGGCCACCAGCCCATCTCACGAAGGGCCGGCTCCGCGCCGGCCTCGGAGAGCAGGTGCTCCGCTTCGAGAGCGGTAAGCCGGCGCAGCCCCGGCACGTCGCCCGAGGCCAGGTCGCGGACCAGGAGCGCGACGATGGCGGAGGCCCGCGCCAGGTGGTAGCGGCCCACCTTGTCCACGGTGTCGCCGAAGTCGTGGTAGAACGACACGGCGTCGGGGTCGATGGGGGCGTGGAAGGTGACGCTGGGCACGCCGCGCGCCACGAACGGGTGGTGGTCGGACCCGAGCCACGTCCGGTTCGCCACGGGCCGCCCAAGACTCCACGCGCCCAGGGACTGGCTCGCCTCCTCCAGCACGGGCACGAGCGCGTCGAAGCCCATCGCGTTGAGGCCCTGCGGCTCGCCCACCATGTCCAGGTTGACCATCAGCCGGAGGTCGCTGTCGGTCCCCGGCGCCGCGTGGCGCTCGGCGTAGGCCCGCGACCCCCACAGCCCCAGCTCCTCGGCGTCGAACCACACCAGCTCCACCGTGTGCGGCAGCGCGCCGACGTGGCGCACCAGCAGCCGCGCCGTCTCCAGCAGTTGAACGACGCCCAGGCCGTTGTCGAGCGCGCCCTGGCCCAGGTCCCACGAGTCGAAGTGAGCCCCGACAACCACGCGCTGCCTCTGGCCCTCGGGGCGCGTGCCGGGGAGGGTCGCGACGAGGTTCTCGCCGGTCATGGGCTCGGGCGCCGACGTGGTGGAGACGCGCACGCGTACGACCTCGCCGCCCTCGACCAGCCGGCGGAGCCACTCACCTTCTTCGTGCGTGACCGCGAACAGCGGGACGGGTGCGACGCCGCCCTCGAACCGGGCCGTGCGGGCGAGCAGCCGGCCCCCGTCCACGCGGTTGGTCGCCAGAAAGCCGCGGACCCCGTGGCGCTCCACGAGCGAGTCCTGGTCCCGGCTGCCCAGGCGCGCGCCGGCCGGCAGCAGCAGCACACGCCCCTCGTAGTCGGCGTGCGCGGCGGCCTCCGCTTGGCCGGGCCGGTAGAGGGCGAGCTCGGCCTCGAGGGGTCCGGTCGGCGCGCTGTAGCCCAGCGCCTCGGCGCGGAGGACGCGCGAGAACGGGGCGACGACCTCGACGCGGTCCGCCCCCCGGCGCCAGCCTTGGTAGGCGAACCGCTCGCGGCGCGGCGCGAGGCCCATCGCCCGGAGCTCGCGCTCCAGCCAGCCCATCGCTGCCGCGTGTCCCGGCGTCCCCGCCATGCGCGGCCCGAAGCGGTCCGAGATCTCGACCAACGACCGGTAGGCCCCCTCCGTCCTCAGCGCGTCCCCGACGATGGCGTCGCTCGCCGCGTCGGCGTGGCCGGGAGGCCCGACCGGCAGGTAGGGCTGCTGCGCGCGCGCCGAGAGGGCCGCGACGCAGAGGGCGGTGCCGAGCAGGAGGCGTCGCATGGCGCGGGAGTCTGGTGGGACGCGGTACGGAGGGCTAGAGGCGGGCGAGGGTCAAACCGCCGTCCACCATCACCACCTGCCCCGTCGAGTACGGCAGGTCGCCGCGGGCCAGCATCGCGACCGCCTTGCCCACGTCTTCGGGCTCGCCCCAGCGCGACTGGACCAACAGCCCGTCCTCGATGAGCCGGTCGTACTTGTCGGTCACGCCCGACGTCATGTCGCTCCGGGTGACCCCCGGCCGGACCTCGTAGACCGGGATCCCGACCTCCCCCAGCCGCGCCGCCCACAGCTGCGTCGCCATCCCCATGCCGGCCTTCGAGAGGCAGTACTCGCCCCGGTTCGTGGACGCGACCGTCGCCGAGATCGACCCGACGTTGACGACGGCCTGGGACCGGTCCGGCGCGTCTTGCCGCTGCTCGATCATCCAGCGCGCCACGGCCTGCGTCAGGAAGTACGGTCCCTTGAGGTTGATCCCCATGACCCAGTCGTAGCTCTCCTCAGTCGCGTCCAGAATGTCGTTCCGCTCGCGAGGCCCCACCCCGGCGTTGTTGACCAGCACGTCGAGCCGCCCGAACCGCCGGCGGACGGCCTCGAGGACGGCCGCGCGGTCGGCCGCGTCGGCGACGTCGGCGGAGACGTAGAGGACCTCGACCTCGAGGGCGCGCAGGGCCTCGAGGGCGTCCTGGACTCGGCTCTCGTCGCGCCGGCCGCACAGCGCCAGGGACACGCCCTCGAGGGCGAGCGCCCGCGAGATGCCGTAGCCGATGCCGCTGGCCCCGCCGGTGACGAGGGCGACTCTGGAGGAGGTCATAGGAGAGTGTGGGTGCGAGGGGCTATCGAAGAGTGGGGTTCTGCCCTCGAGGGGGCTTCCACAAAGTGGCTCGGGGTCGGGCGTCCTCGAGAACGGATTTGGAGGACACCACTCGTCTCAGAGTACCGGCTTCCAGGTGGTGCCCAACTCGAGCGCCGGCCCCCCTCACCCTGTCCCTCTCCCACGGGGAGAGGGGACATCGTCAGGGACGTCGAGGTGGAGCGGACAGCGGCGCGAGAGCTCATTGTTCAGGTATGAGAATGGAGGGTCGGGATGAGCCTGCGGCGCGGGGATGGCCACTCCCACGCCCCCACACACCCCAACCCACACACTCTTACGTCAGGGCCGGGACGTCCACCCAGCAGCGGGTCTTCCACGACTCGAGGCCGAGCTCGGCGAGCTGCACGCCCTTGGCGCCCTCGAGGAGGCCGAAGCGGTACGGCTCGTCCGTGACCACGTGGCGCAGGAACATCTCCCACTGCGTCTTGAACGCGTTGTCGTAGGGGCGCTGCTCGGGGACCTTGAGCCAGCCGGCGTAGAAGTCGATGGGCTGCGGGACGTCCGGGTTCCAGACCGGCTTCGGCGTGTTGCCGTAGCTCTGCGTCCAGCACTCGCGGAGCCCCGCGATCGCCGAGCCCTTGGTGCCGTCCACCTGGATCGTCAGCAGGTCGTCGCGGCGGACGCGCGTGGTCCACGACGAGTTAAAGTGGGCCACGATGCCGCCCTCGAGCTCGAACGTCGCGTAGGCGCTGTCGTCGGCCGTCACGTCGTAGGGCTCCCCGTTCTCGTCCCAGCGCGTGGGGACGTGCGTCGCCCCGAGGCACGTCAGCGACTCGACCGGCGCGAACACGTTGTCGAGGACGTAGCGCCAGTGGCACAGCATGTCCAGGATGATCCCGCCGCCGTCCTGCTCGCGGTAGTTCCACGACGGCCGCTGCGCCGGCACCACGTCGCCCTCGAACACCCAGTACCCGAACTCGCCCCGGACGGACAGGACGTCGCCGAAGAACCCGGTGTCGCGGAGGGCCTGGAGCTTGAGCAGGCCCGGCAGCCACAGCTTGTCCTGGACCACCCCGTGCTTGACGCCGGCGGCCTCGGCCAGGCGGTACAGCTCGAGGGCGTCCTCGGTCGTGAGGGCCGTCGGCTTCTCGCAGTAGACGTGCTTGCCGAGCGCGATGGCCCGCTTCACGGCCTCGACGCGCCGGTCCGTCGTCTGCGCGTCGAAGTAGACCACGTTGTCGTCGTCCTCGAGGGCGGCCTCGACGTCCGTCGTCCAGCGCTCGACGCCAGCGCGCTCGGCGAGCGCCGCGAGCTTGACGGCGTTGCGCCCGACGAGCGTGGGGACGGGCAGGATGACCTCGGTCGGGCTCAGCTTGACGCCGCCCTGGTCGATGATCGCCTTGACGGAGCGGAGCAGGTGCTGGTTGGTCCCCATCCGCCCCGTCACGCCGTTCATGACGATGCCGACGCGGTGGACGGTGGCCTCGCCGCTCGAGGAATCGGTACGGGTCTGGGTGTCGGTCTGGGTCATGGTGGTGCGTGTGCGCACGGAGTTAGGAGTGGGCGAGGTAGGCGCCCGTGATCTGCTCCAGGAAGGCGTGCTGGTCCTGGCCCCAGTAGTGCTCGGAAAAGATCTCGACCTCGACGTAGCCGTCGAACCCGGCGTCCTCGACCCAGCCCCGGATCTGGCGGAGCGGGATGCACCCCTCCCCCATCAGGCCGCGGTCGAGCAGCATGTGCTCGGTGGGCGATTTCCAGTCGCAGACGTGGAACGCGAACAGGTGGCCGTTCTCCCCGCACCGCGCGATCTCGCGCTCGAGGGCGGGGTCCCACCACAGGTGGTACACGTCCACGACGACGCCCAGGAACGGCGAGTCGAAGGCCTCGGCGACGTCGTTGGCGTGGGACAGCGTGTTGATCGACGACCGGCTGTCCGCGTACATCGGGTGCAGGGGCTCGACGCCGAGCCGGACCCCGGCGGCCTCGGCGTGGGGGAGCACGGCCTCGAGGCCGTCCCGGACCTGCGCGCACGAGACCTCCAAGCCCTGCTCCGGGGTCGCCCCGCTGACCAGCACCACGAGGGGCGCGCCCAGCTCGGCGGCCTCGTCCACGACCCGCTTGTTCTCGTCGATCGCCTTTTGCCGCCCCGCCGCGTCGGTCGCCGCGAAGAAGCCCCCGCGCACGAGCGACACGACCTCGAGGCCCTCGGCCCGGGCTCGCTGCCCGACCTGGGCCGGCGTGTGCCCGTCGAAGCACTCGCGCCACACCGTGATCCCGCCCATGCCAGCCGCGGCGTAGTTCGCGACGGCGTCCTCGATCCCCCACGGCCGCGTCGTGACGGTGTGGACGCAGAGCCGGGCGAGGTCGCTGAAGGGGGTCGCGCTCATGGAGGGGGGCACACGCTGGCGGGTCTGCGGCGGAGGGGGCTGAGGAAAGACTAGACCAGGAGAACGTGCGCGGATGCCGCCGGCCTAAAAGAAGGTGTAGTCGTTTCCTTCGGCGAGACGCTGCACGTAGAGTGCGGCCTCTCGGGCGTGGTAGTCGCCCCACATCGTCGCCTCACCGCACGCGACTTTTTGCCCGTCGGGGACGTGGTCCCAGCGGTTCGGCCAGTGGTAGACCGAGTGCAAGACGAGCCCCTGGTGGTCGGGGTCCGTGCTCAGGTACGGCTCGCCGAGGAGGGTGTCCATCACCCGGAGCCCGGCCTGCGCGTACCGCGACCCATCGTCACCGCGGGCCTCGAGGACGCGACCGAACCGCAGCAGACCCTGGGCCGCGATGGCCGCCGCCGAGCTGTCCACCGGCTCCCAGTCGTTGAACGGGTCGGCCGGACGGTCCAGGTAGTCGCCCAGCTCGTGCAGGTTGGGCGCGCCGGTGTCCCAGTAGGGGACGCCGTCGGTGGGGGTGTGCTCGATGTAGAAGTCGCACGCGGCGCGAGCGGTGCGCAGCATCATCGCCTCGATCTCGTCGCGACCGCCGAACGGCTCGAGGTCGTCGTCGGGGAGCGTGGCGAGAAACTCGAGCTCCTCGGGGTAGCCGCAGATCACCCAGGCCAGGCCGCGCGTCCAGGTCGTGAATGGCGAGTAGCCCTGCTGGGTGCTGGGGCACCGGTAGTTGCCGTCGTTGAGGTTGAAGATGCTCTCGTGGACCACGCGCCCTCGAACGTCGTAGCCGTCGCGGCCCTCGCCGTAGTACACGTTGTAGCGGGCCGTCGCGCGGGCGTGGGCCAGCAAGCGGCCCAACAGCGAGTGGTGGACGTCGTTCTCGCCGCCCAACGTGTGGCCCAGGGAGTGCGCCAGGGCCAGCGCCCGCATCGAGCGGATCGTGTCGGAGAACAGCGAGTGCGGCCCGTTGAACGAGTACACGTAGCCCTCGCCGTCGCCCAGGTCCGTCCACCGGCTGGCCTGGACGGCGCCGGACACCTTGAGGGCCATCTCGTAGAAGTGGCGCTGGCCCTCGTCCTCGAGGACGCGGCCCTCGTTCATCAGCCGCCGGAGCGCCCCGTACGTGCTCACGTTGTTGAACCCGTGGTCGTGGACGCCCATGTGCGACACGTGCGGGGCCATCCGCTCGACCGTCCGCCGGCGCCCGAGGTCGAGGAAGGACTCGTCGTCGGTGGCGTCGAACTGGAGGAGCGCCGAGCCGAATTGGAACCCCTGCGTCCACTCCGTCCACCCGCGCGACGTGTAGCGGCCCTCGACGGTAAACACCGGCGCGCCCTGGCTAGGATCGTAGGCGTCCTCGACGGCGCGGATCTTGGAGCCGGACGCGCCCCAGAACCGCTCCAGCTTGGGCGCGAGGTCGGACGGGGTGAGGGAGTGGGCGAGGTCGATCACGTGGGGTCGGGGGGTCGGAAAAATCCAGAGCGGACGCGGAGGGCCGACCTCGAGGTCGAACGCCCCCGCGCTCCTGTCAGGAGGCCGGGGTCAGGCGAGCTCGAGGAACTTGGTGCCCCGAAGCGGCTCGCCCTTGCGGCTCGTGATCGAGTCGCTGAGCGGGCCGTCCATCTTCTCGTCGGCCGCGAAGGTGACGCCGTTGGGGATGTAGATGGTGACGAAGGCGCGGCGGACGTGTTCGGTCGTGTTGGGCCGGGTGTAGTGGAACGTGAGCCCGTGGTGCCACGTGCAGTCGCCGGCCTTGAGCTCGACCGGGACCGGGCTCCACTGGGCGTCCTGCTCCGGCGACACCAAGTCGCGGAGCTCGGGGCCGTCGCCCGCGAACGAGATGGGCGCGAACTCGCCCCACTGGTGCGTGCCCGGGATGAACTGCATGCAGCCCCGGTCGATGGTCACGTCGTCGAGGGCCATCCAGCACGAGAGCATCCCCGGCTCCTTCGACGGCCAGTACGGCTGGTCCTGGTGCCACGGCGACGCCGCGCTCGGCCCCGGCTTCTTGACCAGGGCCTGGTCGTGGAACAGGCGGACCTCGTCGCTCCCCGTCAGCCGCCGGGCCATCTCGGCCAGGCGGGGGCTCGTGGAGTACGCCTTGCACACGTCGTCCGCCTCCCAGAGGTTGACCATCTGGACGATCTTGTCGCCGCCGCCGGCCAGGTCCCGCGCCGACTCCTTTTTCGCCTCCATGCCGACCTCGAGGGCGGCCCGCATCGCCTCGACCTCGTCGGCGTCGAGGACGTTGTCGAACCGCACGTAGCCGTTCTCGCGGAAGAAGGCGACCTTGTCGTCGGAGACGGGGTAGGTCCCGGTAAAGAGTGGGGTGTCCATCGGAGTGGGGGTCAGGGGGTGGCTGGGTAGACGTACGTCATGTCGAAGACGAGCGTGCCGTAGAGGCCCGCCGAGGTCCACGTCCGGCCCAGGTCGTCGGAGTGGTAGACGCCCTCCTCGAGCGTCGCCACCCAGATGCGGCCGGGGACGTTGGCGTCGAAGACGGCCTCGTAGAAGTTGTCCGTCGGGAGCGCGGCGCCGCGCCGGGTCCAGGTCCTCCCGCCGTCCTCGGTGACGTGGACGCCGGTCCCCCACCCGACGGCCACCATGCGGCGGGCGTCGGTCGGGTCGATGGCGACGCCGTGGACGCTCGCGTCCTCGAGGGCGGCGGGGCCGTCGGCCCACGTCCGGCCGTTGTCGGCCGAGAGCCGGAGGCCGTCCCGGTAGGTCGCCGCGATCCAGACGTCGGGGTCCGTCCGGCTCTGCTGGAGGTCGAGGACCTCGACCTCGAGGCCGCCGCCCACGTAGCGCCACGACCGCGCCCCGTCGGTGGTCTCGTAGACGCCGCCCTCGGTGCCGACGAGCACGCGGCCGGCCTGGGAGTGGTCGACCTCGATGGTCTGGGTGTAGTGGGTGCCCGGCGGCAGCAGGCCACTGTTGGACTCGGCCCAGGTGTCGCCGCCGTCCTCGGTGCGCCAGACGCCGTAGGCCGAGGCGAGGTACACGTGGTCCGGCGCGTTCGGGTCGAGCGAGACGTCCTGGACCTCGGTGATCCGCCAGTCGGTCGTGAGCCGCCACGAGTCCCCGCCGTCGCGCGTGCGCAGGACGCCGTTGCCCGAGGCGAGAAAGACGGTCTCCGGCCGGGCCGGGTCGTAGGTGATCCCGACGATCCGGGGCGTGTTCCAGCCGTGGTGCGTCCACGTCGAGTCGCCCTCGAAGCGGACCAGGCCGCTCTGGGTGAGCGTAGCGCCCACGAAATACCCCTTCGACTGGATCACGCCCGCCCACAGCTGGGCCGGCTCCGCCGTTCCGCCGCGCGACGCGCCCGTCTGCGCGCACGCGGACGTGGTCGCGGCAACCAACAGCGCCAGGAAAAGGAAGCGTCCCGTCATGGCTGGTCGGGGCTGTCGGCGACCTCGATCCAGTCGCGGACCGAGAGCGTGTTGAAGTCGAGCAGGCGGCGCATCGGGCCGTAGGTGAGCTCCAGCCGGCGGCTGCCCGGCTCGGCGTGGGTGAACGGTCCGGCGTAGAGGGGCCAGTCGTCGTAGCTCACCGGGTCCCCGTCCACGACGAGCGGCCCGCCGTAGCGGACGGAGAGGCGGCGCCCATCGAGGGAGGTAAAGCGAACGGAGGGGACGGGCTCGGTCGCCGTCTCGAGCGGGAGCGCGCGGACGGCCGCCTGGAAGGCTTGGAACGTCGGGAAGGCCGAGGCCGGGGCCACCTGCAAGACCGCGCCGTTCTTGGTGTGCGGGCTCACCAGCCGCTGGTGGACGATGGACGCATCGAGGTAGTCCGCCTTGTCCTCCCACGAGTAGGGCGCGAGCGGGTAGTACGCGATGAGCGCGTCGCCGCCGCGGGCGAAGATCCAGCCGGAGTCGTCCTCGAGGACGCCCTCGAGGTCGGCCGAGAAGTGGGCGTTGACGTGGGGAAAGCGGTCGTCGGGCGGGATGTCGTAGAGCGCGATCAGGACGTCCTCGTCCTGGACCACCTGCTCGTAGGGCGAGCCGCCGGTGAGCTTGTCGGGCGAGTCGTACTCGGTCTTGGACCGGACCACGATCTCGGTGATGAACTCGCGCAGCTCGGCGAAATACATCCCCAGCTCGACGTCGGACGAGTACGGGTGCAGCGACGTCAGCGTGTTCCGTGCCTCGACGCGGTCGTCGGCCGCCCACTGCAGGCCCCACGTCTGCTGCTGGATGGGCTGGAGCAGACCGCCCTGGGACGACCCCAGGACGTACTCCGGCCGCACGAACGTGTACTTGTAGACCGGCGCGTTTTTGACGTCGCTGAACCGGAAGCGGTGGCGCGTCCGCTTCAACTCGCGGTGCACGTACGGCCGGGACCGGTCCGACGCGATGGCGTGCAGGATGGGCGCGGGCTCGTACCCGCTGATCGCCAGGATGAAGGTCTCCCCGCTCGGCAACATCGGGGCCTGGTCGAACAAGAGCCCCGCAAACCGAGTCGCCGCGGCATAGCCGGGGGCCAGGGCCTCCCGCTCGTAGACGCGCGAGTGGGCGCCGCCGTAGTGGCCTGCCAACAGCTCCGCCGCGTAGTCGGCCGTGAGGTAGTCCAGCATCATCCCCGCGCGCTGACGCATGGCCGGGTCCTGGGCGTAGGCGTACAAGAGCGCCATCGGGGCGTAGTACACCTTGAGATAGTGCGGCGAGTCGTACTCGCCCTGGCCCATCGTCGTGGTCAGGTCGATCCACGAGATCAGGTACTCCTCGGCCTCGTCGAAATTCTCCTGCGAGCTCTTGCCCGTGAACCACGTCTCGGCCGGTTCGTCGGGGTACATCTGGGCGGCCAGGTACATGGAGGCGTAGTAGAGCGCCCAGTGGTTCTCGGTGTCGCCGCGGTACGGCTGGTACGTGCGCCACAGGTCGCGCATGGCCCGCCGGGTGGTCTCCGGGAGCACGTCCTGGCCCGTGTACATGACCGTCGTAAACGGGTACATCCAGAACATGTCGCCGCGCGGGTTCTGCATCAGCGTGTCCATCCGGGCGACGGCCCACTCGAGGTGGGTCCCCCGGTACAGGTTGGCGGCGACGTCGAAGTAGCCGCCCTGCGAGAGGTCGGGGGCGACGCGGTCCCGGTAGAAGTCGATAAGCGAGTCGCGCCGCGCCTCGAAGGCGTGGTGGAGCCGTCCGACCTCGAGGTCGAGCCCCGGCAGGCAGGCGGGCTGCGCCGACGCGGGCACCGCGAGCAGCACCGCGAGGCCGAATAGCAGGAAGCGGGGGTCAGGACGCATGGGTCAGGGGGCGGAGGACGGCGACCTCGACGGGCGCGTCCCGGTCGATGCTCTCGGTCATGGCCTCGACGACGGCGAGGGCCTGGGTGCCGGCCCAGCCGTGCGTCTCGGGCTCCGTCCGGCCGCGGACGGCGTCGGCGAAGGCCTGCATCTGGGCGGCGTACGAGGCGAACCCGTCGGCGGAGGCGTCCAAGGTTTCGGGCTCGCCGCCCGCGCGGGGCGCGAACGTGAGCACGGCCGGCGTGCCGGCGAGGGTGCCCTCGGTGCCGGCGATGACCAGGCGGAAATCGACGGGCGAGCAGTAGTTCGAGACCATCGTGCCGAGGGCGCCGCCCTCGAGGCTGAACGTCGCCGCGACGCTGTCCACCACGCCGCCCGTCGTGGTGACGGCGCGGGCGCGGGCGAAGACGGACCGGACGGGGCCGAGGAGGTAGTGGACCAGATCGACGCCGTGGACGCCCAGCTGCATCATCGGCAAGAGCGGGCACTGGTCCGGGCGGAGCCGCCACGACGAGGCTTCGAGGCGGAGCGCGGTGTCGGTCGAGAAGTGGACCTCGACGCTGACGGCCCGGCCCAGCCGCCCGCCCTCGAGGACGCTTTTGCCCCACCGCATCGCGTCGCCGAAGCGCATGTTGTGGCCGACCATCAGCAAGCGGCCCGACAGTTCGGCGGCCTCGATCATGGCGAGCCCGTCGGCGACGGTGTTGGCGATGGGCTTCTCGACGAACACGTCCAAGCCGGCCTCGAAGGCGGCCTCGGCCTGGGGCCGGTGCGCCGCATTGGGCGAGCACAGCGACACGGCCTCGAGGCCGTCGAGGTCGAGGAGTGATTGGTAGGACGGCGCGGCGTCGCACCCGAACCGCTCGGCGGACAGCGCCGCCTCGGCCGGGTCGGGGTCGTACACGCCGACGACCTCGAGGCCGGGTGCGGCGTCGGCGGCGCCCTGGATGGTGCGGCCGTGGCCGCCCAGGCCGACGAGGGCGATGCGGACAGGATCGAGGGGCAACGTCACGGGGTCACGGTGGCCTCGTCCAAAAGGGTGCGGAGAGCATCCAAGCTGCGGCGCGACGACTCGACCAACGGCTCGCAGTGCGTCTCCAGCGTCACGTGCTCGAGGTCGGACGACGACTGGACCGTCGGGAGCAAGTCGGCCCACGGGGTCTGCCCCTCCCCCACCGGGAACCACGGGGCCTGGGGTCGGCCCGGCGCGTAGTCCTTGACGTGCAGATTCGCGAGGTGCGGGAGCACGACCTCGAGGTCGGCGACCGTCGGGCGGTGGCCGCCCCAGTGCAGGTTGGCGGGGTCCCAGTTGAGCGCCAGCGCCGGGTGCCCGATCTCGTCCAGCATCCCCGCCGAGGGCTCGGGCCGGTCGATCCAGAAGTCGGGCTCGTTCTCGATGGCGACCCGCATCCCGGCCCCGTGAGCCTGGTCGGCGGCGGCCTCGAAGGCGCGCATCGCCCACGTGCGGCTAGCATCGGGCTCGCCCTCGTGGCGCTCGAACCCGAAAATGATCACCAGCGGGCACCCCAAACGGTGGGCCAGCTCGATCGTGCGCGGCAGGGTGTCTTCGAGGGCGGCGCGGGTCGCGGCCTCGTCCTCGACGGAGCCCTTGAAGATGCCGGGCGAGACGGCCGTGATCCGGCCGCCCTGGCGGCGGGCGTCCTCGAGGGCGGCGACCTCGTCGCGGGTGAACGCGGGGAACCGGCCCGCCTCGCCCTCCCGAAGCTCGAAGCGCCCGAGCCCCCACGACTGGGCGATCTCGAGCGCTTCGGGGAGCGACCTCGAGACCTCGTCGGTGACGACGCCGATGGAGAGCGGGGATCGGGTCACGGGGCGCCGGGGGCAAGGGCCGCGGCCGAGCGGCGGTTCGGTGCGAGCACGGCGTCGATGTCGCGCGTGGCGCGCTCGAGGACTTGGTCGGCGGTCAGGTGACCGTAGCAGAACCGCTCGATGTAGGCGCCCAGGATGTCGGCGGCGCGGTTGGCGCGGGGGAAGCCGCCCGTGCTCCGCGCGGCCTGTCGGAGAAACACCTGCATCCCGGGGTCGCCCTGGTAGGCGGGCAGCGACGCCACGGACGCGGTCATGGGCAGCACGCCGCCCGCGCTCGCGTAACGGGCGTAGCTCGAGTCGCTGGTCAGGAACTCGGCAAAGCGCCACGCGGGGTCGGGGTGCGGCGAGTCGCCGCTGACGGCGAACATGTAGGTCCCGGCGGCGCTGAGGGACGTGTCGCGGCGCGGGATCGGGGCGACGCCGACCTCGAGGTCGGGGTAGTTGTCGCGGAGCCAGCCCATGACGTGGGGCTCGCGGATGAACATGGCCACGCGCTCCTGGCCGAACCCCTGCTGGTCGCCCTCGAGCTCGACGGAGTCGATCCGGCGGTCGAACAGGACCGTGTGGTAGAGGCCGAGCGCGGCGCGGCCGGCTGGGGAGTCGAACGTGGCGCGCGAGCCGTCGTCGCTGAAGGCGGTGCCGCCGGCCGAGAACAGGAAGGTCATCCACTTTTCGGCGGTCCCCGCCTTGAACCCCGACTTGCGGAGCGAGAGCCCGGCCCGCGTCGGCGCCCCGCTGGCGTCGCGGACGGTGAGCCGGTCGGCCATCTCGATCAGCTCGTCCCAGGTCCGGGGCGGGCGCTCGGGGTCGAGGCCGGCCTCGCGGAACATGGCCTTGTTGTAGTAGAGCGCCGTCCACACGCCGTCGCTGACGATGCCGTAGTCGGTCCCGTCGAATCGGCCGGCGCCCTCGACGAACCCGTTCAAGCTGTTGCGCCGGACCCGGTCCACGACCGACGGCGGCGCGGGCGCGAGCAGGCCCAGCGACGCCAGCTCGGCGGCCACGTTCGTGTTGACGTGGAAGAGGTCGGGGGCCTGGCCGCTGCTGAACCGGAGCCGGAGCTTGATCTCGAAGTCCTTGAGCGAGCTGCCGGGGAACTGCTCCACGATCACGTCGAGGTCGGGGTTCTCGGCCTCGAAGGCCCGCTCGGCCCAGTCGTAGAACTCGACCTGCCCGGTGCTGATGAGGAGCAGGAACACGCGGACGGGGGTCCGCCCGTCAGGCATGACGTCCGGCTGGGGGTCCTGGCACCCGCCGAGGACGAGGGCGAGAAGGAGGAGGGAGTATGGGAGGACGGGGGGGATGAGGCGGTCCCTCGGCCTCGAAGGCTCCGACCTCGAGGGTGCGCTCCGAGCGCTCAGGCCCCCTCTCCCCTGGGGAGAGGGCTGGGGTGAGGGGACCCCACGTCGAGCGCGAAGCGCCGTCCGGTCCAGCCTCGAGGACGCGTCCGACCTCGAGGCCGACTCCGGCACGTCCCCCCCACGAGTCCTCCCCGCGCAGCCAACCCATACGGCGTCGCTCGTGACCTCGGGGTCAGGTCTCCCCTCGAAGTCATGAGCAGCGCTTCGACCTGCGACCTCGAGGTCGGACGACCGCCGCGCCCCCTCACCCTGTCCCTCTCCCCCAGGGAGAGGGGACGTCTTAGGCGACCTCGAGGACGAGACCGACCTCGAGGCGGACCCGACCTCGAGGTCGCAGCAGCAACGAGCCGCTGAACGAGGGTGCTCGTCCAGCCTCGAGGGCGCACCCGACCTCGAGGACGGGCCTCCCCCCACACCCCCATACTCGTGCCACTCGCTCATCCCTTCACCCCCGTCATCGTGACGCCCTTGATAAACTGGCGCTGCATGAACAGGAAGAACACGACCACCGGCGCCACGGCCACCGTCGCCGCCGCCATCATCTTGACGTAGTCCGGGTTGTTGATGTCCGAAAAGCTCAGGATGCCGACCTCGATGGGCTTCAGCGCCTCCCGGTTGAGCACGATGAGCGGCCACAGGAAGTCGCTCCAGGACCACATGAACACGAAGATGCTGTAGGCTGCGAGGGTCGGCCCGATGAGCGGGAGGACGACGCTGGCGTAGATCCGGAGCGTGCCGGCCCCGTCGATCCGGGCGGCGTCCAGGAGCGAGTCCGGGATGCCCCGGATCGTCTGGCGGAACAGGAAGATGCCCAGCGGCTCCATCAGCCCCACCACGATGACGCCCCAGTAGGTGTCCACCCACCCCGCCTGGACCATCATCTCGTAGAGCGTGAGCATCTTGATCTGGAACGGGACCATCATCGTGACGATGATGGCGCCGAAGATCCAGTCGCGGCCGGGGAACGCCATCTTGGCGAACACGAAGCCCGCCAGCGAGCACAGCAAGAGAGTCGGGAGCAGCCGGCAGACGGTGTAGATCGCGCTGTTGGCGAAGTACATCAGCATCGGCCGCTCGGTGAACACCGCGCGGTAGTTGTCGAACGTGACCGGGTCCGGCCACAGCCCCCGGAGCACCGCGCCGATCTCGCGCGGCGTGTCGAAAAAGGCCTCGGCGTTGGCCGCCGTCTTGAACGACGTCAGCACCATCCAGACCAACGGCCCCACCATCACCACCACGCCCAGGATCAGCACGGCGTGCATCGCCCACCGCCCCACCGGGAGCGCCCGCCGCGACCTCGAGGGCGCCGCCGTCACGCCGCCGGAGATCTGGCGGGCGGCCTCGGCCTCGGACAGGATGGCGGTGGACTCGGGCATCTAGGCGCGGGCCAAGGCGTCGCGGGTGACGGCGACCACGCGGTCGCACTCGGCCTCGCTGTTGAAAACGTGCGTCGAGACGCGCACGGCGTCCAAGCCGCGCTCGGTCACGATCCGGCAGCGCATGTCCGCCTCCGAGTAACGCGCGTAGAGCCGGTCGTAGGGCACGCGGGCCGACTTCAGAGTCGTCATGCCGGCGCTGAGCGCGGGGTCGGCCGGGGTCAAGACCTCGACGCCGGGGATCTCGCGGAGGCCGCCCTGGAGGTACTGCGCCAGCGCCGAGGCCCGGTTCGCCACGCGCGCCATCCCGATCTCGGTGAGGAACGCCATCGCCTCGCCGAACCCGATGATCGAGGCCACGTCGCGCGTGCCCGGCTCGTAGCGGCGGGCGTCCTCGACGTAGCCGAACCGCTCGGGGCCGGCCAAGTCCATCTCAGCCACGCTGTACGAGCCGGACTCCGCCGGCCACACCGCGTCCTGCCGGTCCCGGCGGACGTAGAGGAGCCCCGTCCCGTGCGGCGCCCCGAGCCACTTGTGCCCGCTCGTCGCGTACGAGTCGCACCCAATCCCGTGGAGGTCCACCGGGATGAGCCCCGCCGACTGCGCCCCGTCGATGTGGAACCAGAGCCCACGCTCGGCCGCCAGCGCCGCGATCGCGGGGACGGGCATCCGGATGCCGGTCGGCGCCGTGATGTGGCTGACCTGGACGACCCGCGTGCGCGGCGTGATCAGCGCCGCGATCCGCTCGAGGTTGCCGGCGGCGCTGGTGGGGTCCGGCTCGAAAAGCTTGATCTGGATGCCGTCGCGCGCCTGCCGGCTGAGCCACGGGACCGCCCCGCCGGGGTGCGCGTGGGACTCGAAGATGACCTCGTCGCCCGGCCCCAGATCGAGCCCCGAGGCGATGGTCGAGTTGCCCTCGGTCGCGTTCCGCATGAACGCGATCTCGGACGGCGCCGCCCCGAAGAACGCCGCGGCCGACTCGCGGACGGCCTCGATCTCGCCATGCCCGTGCTCGACAATCGTCTGGTGCTCTATCGTCGCCCGGTGCACGGCCTCGAGGACGGAGTACGGCGCCGGCCCCAGGCCGCCCGTGTTGAGGTACGCCCGCTCCCTCGTCATCGGGTACAGGTCCCGGACGCGGTCCCAAAAGTCCGGGTCCGACGGCGTGGGCAGCGCCCTCGAGGCCGGCGACCTCGAGGTCGCGCCGAGGGGCGCACACGCGAGCGGCACGGCCGCCAGGCCGAGCCCTGCGGCCGTGCGTTGGAGAAACTGGCGGCGTCCGGGCATGGCTCAGGTGTCGCGGTCGAGCCGGAGCTGGGCGAACGTCACTGCCCCCACCAGCATCAGCAGGACGACGGCCGCCGCCGAGGCGTAGCCCATGTCGTCGTACTGGATGCCCTGCTCATAGACGTGGTACACGATCGTCCGCGTCGCGTTGACCGGCCCGCCCTGCGTCATCGCCAGCACGATGGTAAAGACCTGGAAGGAGCGGATCACCGCCGTGATCCCCACCAGCACCACGATAGGCCGGAGCTGGGGCAGCGTGATGTAGAACGCGTTCTGCAACGGCGTCGCCCCGTCGATGCTCGAGGCCTCGTAGATGTCGCCGGGGATGCCCTGCAAGGCCGCCGAGAACAGGATGAGGTCGAAGCCCAGGTTTTTCCAGACCGTCAGCACCATCAGCGACGGGAGCGCCAGGTGCTCGCTGAGCAGCCACGTCTGCGGCTCGAGCCCCACGAACGTGGCCAGAAAGTTGAGCAGCCCGTTCGAGGCGTAGAGCCACCGCCAGATCATGGCCGTCGCCATCAAGGACGTCACGACCGGGATGAAGTACAACGTCCGGTACACCTTCGCCCAGCGCCCCGTCTGTTCCACCATCATCGCGATGGCGAGGGCCAGCGCGACGCCCACCACGACCACGACGCCCACGAACACGAGCGTATTCCACAGGGCCGACAAAAACAGTGGGTCCTGGAACTGGCGGACGTAGTTCTCAACACCGACGAACGGCGTCTCGCGTCGCAGCAGCCCGTAGTCCGCGAAGCTGATCGCGACGCTCTTCAGGATCGGGTAGTACTGGAAGACGGCGAAGAACAGGAGCGTCGGCGCGAGCAGCCCCAGGGCCGTCCACGCCTCCGGCGTCCACCGGCTCCGCGGGAGGCTAAGCGTCGCCATAGCGCACCTCGACCGTCGTCCCCGGCCGCACGTCGCCCTGGGCGTTCGCGTACACGCTGTCCTCGACCGTCGCGACCTCGAGGTCGGCCGGCGCCCCGTCCCAGCGCACGGACTCAGGCCGAGCCCCCGGCGGCATCAGCAGGTGCAGGCGGACATCCGCCTCGCCCTCGAAGCGCACGGTAATCGTCCTCGAGGTCGCGTCGTGGGCGTAGCCGTACCCGAACGACGCCCCGGAGGCTGCGTAGCCGACCTCGACGCGGGCCTCGTCCTCGAGGGCGGCGGCCCACCGGGGCGCGCACCGCACGCGGCGGAACGAGTGCCCCAGATCCTCGACGCCGCACAGCCCCTCGACCAAGGCGTAGAGCATGGCCGACGACCCCCAGCCGTCCGTCGGCATCGCGTCCGGGCTCGTGCTCGACTCGACGTCCGAGGGCCGGCCGTCGGGGAAGTACCACAGGTAGGTCTCCCCCGTCTCCGCGATCAGGTCGCCGTACTGGCGCAGGATATCGACGCCGTAGCCCTCGAGGCCGTGCTCGAACGCCGCCCGCGCCAGCTCGCCGCCTACGAGCGGCATGACGCCGCCGTTGATGTAGGCGCCGCCCACGATCTTGGGGTCGCCGAACGCCCCGTCCGGGAACGGCGGGTCGATGCTGAACCACTCGGCGAACGCCCCCGTCGTCGCCCGACGTCGCCGGTACTCGTTCAGGATCGACACTGCCATCTCGTGCGTGGCCAGGCCCCGGTTGACGTCCATCGGGTTGCTCAGGCTCAGCTGCTCGGCCTCGTCGAGGCCGTCGATGGTGACCGGCGTGATCTTGTGGAAGTGGGTGTAGAACCGGCCATTGAATAGCAACTCATTCGCACGGTCGCGCATCGAGGTTGCCGCATCGCGCCACCGAGCGGCGGCGTCGAGGTCGTCGAACCGTTCGTTGAGATCGGCCAGCAGGGTCATGGCCTCGTACAACCCGCTGACGTCGCCGTGCATCACGCCCCAGAACGTCTGGTTCGAGACGGTGAAGTTCAGCCACGGCTCGCGGCCCGCCGTGTAGTCGAAGTCCCACGTGTCGACGGTGTACGCCCGCTTGGGCAGGTCCAACGTCGCGTCCCAGCGCCACGGGTGCCCACACGTGTACTCGAGGGCGGCCTCGAGGGCGGGCAGCAGCGCCCTGATCCAGTCGTCGTCGCCCGAGGCCTGCCAGGCCAGGAACGCGGCCTTGACGAACCGGAACTCGACGTCGGCCTCGACGGGGACGCGGACCCACTTTTCCCAATTCTCCGGCTCCGTGCCCGCCGTCGTCGTGACGTAGTCGAACACGCGCCCGCTCGCCGACTGGTGCGCGGCGAACAGGTCCACCGCGCTCTGGACGTCGGCGTGCTGGTACCTGCCCCCCCGCAGGATGTCCGAGTGGTCGCGGATCCACAAGGCCGGCGAGTCCGGGCTGCGGAACCCCGTCGCCCTAACGCCATCGACTTCGAGGTCGATCAGGTCGGCCTCAAGGAAGCCCGAGACCCGGGTGCACAGAGCGGACCAGAAGCCGGACGGGGTCTCGACGCGGAGCACGGGGACGAGAGGGGTGCGGGATGTGGGACGCCGGACGGCAGGGGCCAGAGCGGTGCGTCATCACGTCCCCCCGCCCCGTCCCGCTACAGGCCGATGCGAAGCGTCACGCGGTGGACGGGGTCGAGCAGGTCCATGCTCGTGAAGGCGTAGTCGATCCCGATGGGGTTCTCCCCGACGACGTACTGGATGCCGCCCCCGAGCGAGAAGTTCTCGATCGTGGTGTCGACCGCCTCCCGCGCGTCCGTGCCGCCGTCGGAGCTCCCGCTGTAGTTGAACTTGTAACCGCCCCGCAGGAACACGAGGTCGTAGAACGAGACCTCGGCGCCTCCGTAGAGCAGCTGTTGCGCGTCTTGCGGCTTCACAGCGTCGACCGAGAGCATGACCCGGGTCTCCTCCGTGTTGACCGGGTAGATCGAGCTCCCGATCGAGAACGTGAGCGGCAGCGGATTGTCCTGGTTGTAGAAGGTGAGCCCCGTGCCCAGGTTGGTGAGCCGCGCGGCGATCCGCCAGCCCGACTCGTTGATGTCGTACACCGAGCCGAAGTCGAACCCGAACGCCGTCGCGCTCTCGCCGTCGATCGACTCGTTGATCACCTTCGCCGTCGCCCCGAGCGAGAGCCGGTCGATGACGTAGCGCGAGTACGTCGCGCTGACCGCTAGGTCGAGGTAGTCGTACGTGTCCGACGTGTTGGTGTCCGTGACCAAGTCGTTCAGGACGGGGTCCGTGAACCCGTTCTCCCGGTTCGCCGCGATCCCGGAGACCCCGAAGGCCTGGACCCCCACCGTGACCGTCCCCATCGCCCCCATGTTGTAGCCGATCGCGGCGGCGGAGTAGTCGATGTCGCCGATCCAGCTCCCGTACGAGAGCGACGCATTGAACGTCTGGTCAGGCCGGAGCGCGGTGCCGGCCGGGTTCCAGAAGATCTGGTTGGCGTCGTTCCGGATGGAGCTGACGGCCGAGCCCATCCCCACCTCGCGCGCGCCGACGCCCACCTTGAGGAACGCCGCGCCGTTGCGACCGGCGTTCCGCTGGGCCTCTGCGGGGAGAGAGGGCAGCGCGAGCAGGCCGATGAAGAGGAGCGTCCGGCGGATTCCCGAGGTCATGGCAGTGTCCGGTGGGTGGAGCTAGCGCAGGATGGCAAAGTGCCCGGTCGCGGCGCGGTCGCCGTCGTACTGGATGTGGTAGAGGTAGAGGCCGCTCGCGACCTCCACCCCGTCCTTCGAGAACATGTCCCAGACCAGCCGCCCGTCGATCGCGTCCTCGACGTTCTCCTGGTAGACGATCTGGCCTGACACGTCGAGGATGGTCAGCGTGAAGTCCGACGGCGTGTTAAGGAAGCTGATCGCGTGGCTCGCCGCGTCGTTGCGGACGTCGTTGAGGCCCGTGATTTTGTACGGGTTGGGCGACACCGTGATAAGCTCCTCCACTCGGTCCGCAGAGGCGACCGGGGGCACGACTGTGAACGGGACGCCCAGGTTCTGGCGGGCCTGGGTGCCCGCCGCCGGGTACTCGGCGTTGCGGTCGGCGTAGGGGTAAGTGCCCCCCCACTGCGTCCCGAGTCCGATCTGGCCGTCGGCGGCGTCGGGGGCGTTCCGCCCGTTCCGGTTCATGTTCGACGACTCGATGTGGCCGCCGCCCACGGGGCCGTGGGGCCCGGTGAACGAGCCCTCGCGGTAGGCCGAGACGTAGTACCAATAGGTGAAGCCGGTGATCGAGTTCTCGTCCACGAACGAGAACTGGTACCCGCCCGACGGGTCCTGGACCGTGCTGAGCTCGGCCGCGGGGAGGGTGGCGATGAGGTCGTAGGTCCCCCACTCGGCCGGCTGGTACGACCCCTGGGTATCGCCGGTGAAGATGTCGAAGGCGTCGAAGGCCGGGTTGATCGGGTCCAGAAGCGGCGTGATGTCCTCGCCCGGTCGGTTCTGCTCCTGGTAGCGGTCCTGGAGCCGCATCCCGACGTCCTGGTAGCTCGTCCGCTTGTACTGCGAGGCCCGCCAAATTTTGTATCCGTCGAGCGGCCGGATCCCTGAGACGTCCGTCCAACGGACTCGGGCGCGGCCCTCGGTCGTGCTCTCGACGCTCAGGTCGGGCGCCGCCGGCGTGGGCAGCGCCGCGTCGACGTCCCAGCCCTGGTCCCAGGCCCACCGTGCGGACTCGACCGCGTCGGCGATCCCCTCGAATCGGAACCCGGCCGCGGCCACCCACACGATGGTCATGGACTCACCGACCTCCAGGTCGAACGGCCCGATCCCCTGGGTCAGCGCCTGCCCGAACGTGTACTCGCGAGCGAAACCCTTCATGCCGCTGTAGAAGTCGCCGCTGGCGGCCGTCTCGTTCCACGCCGGCTCCCAGACCGGCTGGACCAGCTCGATGTTGGCGACCCCCACGTCCTGGTGGGCGTACTTGAAGTCGCCGTTCGGCCGGGCGCTCGCGTTGCCGACCGTCCACGTCGTGATGTCGTCGGCGGTGCCGCCGGCGAAGAAGGCCGGGTTGGGCGCCAGGTTGGGCTGGACGTCGCTCCCGTTCGAGAGCTTGCCGTAGTCGGCGAACCACGTCGCCATCGAGTTCCGGAAGGCGATGTCGGACGCGCTCAGGCTCGACAGCGAGCTCTGCCACTGGACCGAGGTGTACCACCCGCGCCGCGCTCCCTCCCCGACCGGGTGCGTGCCGAATGCCGTCGACTTGTCGGGCGACGAAGCCGAGACGGCGCCGAGGTCCGAGTCCGAGATGGCCCCTTGCTTGACCCCCATAAAGTTCCAGGCGTTCCAGACGTCCGTGTAGCCGTCGAGCCGGTTCCGGTTGTTGATCCCGAATGACCGCTCGCCGGCCGGGGGGACCGTCCGGCCCGCGGTCGCCGTCGGCGACACGTTGGCGTACCACGCCCACAGGTTGTAGGGCGACCCGGTCTCGTCCGGCGCCGCCACGTACCCGAACGTGCGCCCGGCGGCGATGCAGTTGCACGCGCGGTCGCCCCGGCCGTCGAGGAAGATCGAGGGCGAGACGGTCGCGTCGAGCATCATGCCAATCCCGTCGACCACGTTGCCCGTCGCCTCCGGGGTCCCGTCGCCGTTCGAGTCGACGACGCCCGTGTTGGTCATCGAGAGCTCGAGGACCGTGAAGTCGTTGAGGTTCTGCGTGTTGGACGTGAACTGGTGCGCGCGCACCTTGACGTCAACGCCGGCTGTCGTGGGCCAGCCCGCCTCGTAGACGAGGTGTGTCCGGGCTCGGTCGGTGTAGCGCGCGGGCCGCTTGTAGTTGCGGGCCGGGTCGCCGGCGCCCACGACGTTCTCGCCGAACGTGGCGAACATGAACCGGCTGGTGCCCCCCGCGCCGCCCATGTCGGTCCCCGCGTCGGCCGCGCGGACGGGGTTGTTTGCGTCGTAGCCCGGCCACCCGGCGCTCTTGAACGCCGGGAACACAATGAAGTGGGAGTTCCGGAACGTGTTCGTGTATGGGTACCCCGAGGGCCACTGCCCTCCCGGCTCCTGCCAGTTCCCTCGGGACCCGAACAGGACCCGGTTGTTCATCCCGCCCGCGACGCCGGAGAAGGAGCTCCCGAGCCGGGACGACTCCACGGTGTTCGACGGCTTGAGCGTGTTCCATAGGTCGCCGCCCACGAGGTAGCCGTCGCCAGTGTCGGTCGTCCGAGCGTTGACGTAGTTCAGCGACGACGAGGGCCGGTCGGCTCGCTGGGCGGACGCCGGGACCACGAGGGCGACCCCGACGAAGAGCGCGGCCAAGCGAGTTGCGAGGGGGAGGTTCATAGGGAGACCCATCGGGAGAAGGTGGCTACGGTTCTGAGCTAGAAGCGGGCACGCACTCCGAAGAAGACGTTTCGAGGAGGCCCGTAGATCGACGTACCGTCCGCCAGGATGAGCCGCTCGCCCGGCCGCCCGGTCTGCTCGAACACCGCTGCCCCGTCCGGCGTGAAGTTCTCGTAGGCCACGATGTTCTGTTGGTTCGTGATGTTCGTGGCGTCGACGTAGACGTCGGCTCCGAACCGCCTGGCGAAGGAGAACCGCTTCTCGAAGCGGAGGTCAATCTGGTAGTTGGTCGGCCCCGTCAGCAGCTCCCGGTCCCGAGGGTCGGCCCCGACGGTCCTCGGGTACAGGAAGCCACTCTCGAGCGACCCCGCCATCCCCACCGAGATCTCGAACGGGAGCGTGGCCACGGCCCGGACGACGCCGCGGTGGGTCCGGCCGTAGCCCGACGTCAGGGTGGAACTGCCGCCTCGGACCTGCTGCGGGAAGTTGCTGAAGTTCTGGGCGTTGCCGAACGGGAGCTGCGTTAGGCTGCTGTCGGTCCCGGCACCCGTGTCCCGGAACGTCCGGGTGTTGTTGCCGGCGATGGAGGCGGCCTCGACGGTCGAGAACGTGTACGACCCCGTGAACCCGAGCCGGACGTCGTCGGTCAGCGCGAGGGGCCGGCGGCGGACGACGAACTCGATCCCCCGGGAGTCGGCGTAGCCGGCGCTGGTGGCGAAGGTGTGGACCGAGAGCCCGGCGAGGGCCGGCTCCCCCTCGGGCGTCCGGTTGACGGCTTCCAAGGTCGTCTGGTCGTAGTTGTCGATGCTCCGGGTGTAGGCGTTCACGTCGAGCCCCCACCCGTCGAGGACCTCCCACTGGACACCGAGCTCGTAGTTGTTCGACGTGATCGGCTTCCGCTCCGGGTCCTGATAGGTGAAGAACCGGTTGTTCGAGCTGTTGCCGTCGTAGAACTGGTAGAGCGTCGTGAACGGCTGGAGCTGCTGATTCCGCGAGAACGAGAAGTACATCGACGCCTTCGTCCCGATCGGGTGCGAGACGCCCAGGCTAGGGTTGACGAACACGTCCGTCGGCACCGCCTCGCCGCGGTCGAACACGTTGCGCGCCAGCTCGCGCGGGATCGGGTTGCCGGCCTCGTCGAGCGCCGGCGTGACGTTCCCGTCCGCGTCCGCCGTGTAGACGACCCCGGCGCTCACCGTATCGCGGCGGAAGGGGTAGAAGAAGTCGTTGATCGTCTCCATATCCCGATTCGCAAACTCGACCCGGACGCCGGCGTTGACGATCAGCCCGCCGTACTCCATCCGGTCCGAGAGGTAGACGCCGAGGTTCCACGGGTTCCGGTCCCACTCTTGCAGCGCGAAGGGTTCGAGGGCCCCGTTGAGCTTGGACCCCGTCTGGTCGATGCCGTAGACCTGCTGGTAGGCCAGGTCGTAGAGCTTCAGCTCCGTCCCCGTCTGGATGTAGTGGTTCGGGGTGACCTGGTTGCTGTAGTCCACCTTGAGGCCGGTCGTGGCCTGCTCGGCGTCTTCGGAGTACGGCTGGGGCCGTCCCAGCTTGTAGCGCTGGCCGCCGGGCAGGTTGAGCCCGCTGTCCGAGAAGCTGTCCGAGATGTTCTCGTAGAACATCCGGGAGCGGTCGGTCCCCGTCCCGATGTACCGGGCGATGACCTGCGGGTCGGTGAAGTCCAAGAAGTCGCCGTCCTCACCGGGGTCCGTGAACCCGTTCCCGTCGTCGTCGACGTAGCCGTACCGGGTCCGCTGGTACGTCCGGTAGGCCTGGACGTTGACGAAGGAGGCCTCGGAGAGGAGCTGCCGGACCCGGACCGAGCCGAGGTAGCTCCCGGCGTCGTTCTGGGCCACACCCTCCAGGTAGAACCGCCAGAAGTCGTTGTAGGCCCGGTTGTTCCACCCGCCCCAGAGCCCGCGGTCCTCGACCAGACCGACCACGCTCACCTGGGTGTTCGCGCCGAGGTCGTAGGAGGCCTTGAGCTGGCCGCTGAGGCGGCGGCGAAACTCGTTGGGCTGGTAGCCGTGCGTCTGGAACCACTGGCCCGAGCTGAAGAACCGGAGGCGGTCGGTGACGGAGCCGCCGAACGAGAGCCGGGCGTCCATCTCGGGCTCCCCCGTGTTGTACTCGTCGGGCGTCCAGGTGTAAAGAGGCGCCGCGGCGTCCCCGTTGGCCACGCGCTGGTCGCGCTCGGCGAGGTACGTGTCCCCGTCGACGTAGAACGCCAGCGAGTCGGGACCGGGCCGGACGCCCTCGGGCGCTATCCGGAACGACGCGGAGCCCCGGAGCGGCCCCCGTCCCTCGGCGAGCGTGATCGCCACGACCCCGCCCGAGGCCGAGCCGTAGCGGGACTCCGTGGCGCCCGTGTTGACCGACACCTCCTCGACGCCCTCGGGGTTGAGGTTGAAGAGGCTCGCGTTGGTCTCGGTGGACCGGTTCGTGTTGCTGTAGGTCAGGCCCGCGTATGCGTTGCCCGTCCCGTTCGGAGCCACCTGGTTGAGCGCGTCGCTCACGTCGACGCCGTCGATGACCGTGCGGGTCTCGTAGCGCCGGCTCCCCCGGATGAAGCCGTCGTAGGAGTTCGAGGTCCGCGAGATCACGTCCTGGAGGTTCGAGACGGGCAACTGAGCGATCTCCTCCCCCGTCACCAGCGAGCGCGACGTCGTCTGGTTGGCGTCGACCACCGGCCTCTCGGCCGTCACCTGGACCTCGCCGCTCTGGACCGTCGACGACGCGAGCTCGACGTCCAGCGTCGTCGTGACGTCGGACACGACCCGGAGCTCGACGACCTGGGTCGTGTACCCGACGAACGACACGCGGACCTGGTACGTCCCGGGCGTGATGCCGATCACGTTGTACCGCCCGTCCTCGTCGGCGGAGGCCCCCAACTGGGTCCCGTCCAAGAACGCCGTCGCGCCGGGGAGCGGCTCGCCGCTAGAGGCGTCCGTGATCGTGCCCGAGAGCTTGCCAGTCTGGGCCGAAACGGCTGCCGGAAGCGCTCCCAGAAGCAGCACGAGGATCCAGGCCGGGAATCGTCTGTTGGGGTGTGAGCTCATGGTTTCGGGGGTCCCGAGTCGGGAGGGCGGAGAGGCGCAGCGGGTCCGACACGTGCCGACGGCGATTCGCATGGGGTGACGGGACACGTGGGGATGGGCACTGTCTAGACAGCTTCGGAGACGTCGAGACGGACGGGCTCCCCGCCGCCCATCTCGCGCGAGAGCGAGCGGGCCGCACGGCGGACCGCCTGCCCGACGCGTTCGATGGTGGCCGGGTCGTTCACCTGGACCGAGAGCATGGTCGCCGTCAGCGCCGCGCACGGCCGCCGCTGGTGGTCGAGGACGGGGGCGGCCACGCACAGCAACTCGTCGTTGTACTCCCCGTCGACCACGGCGTACTCCCGGTCTCTGACCTCGGCCATCCTGGTGCGGATCACGCGCTGGTCGGTGACCGTCGAGTCGTTGAACGTCTGCATCTCGTGCTGGTCGAGGATGGCGTCGATCTCGCTCGGCGGGAGCCAGGCGACCAGGGCGAGCCCCGTGGCCGTGCAGTGGATCGGCGCGCGAGACTCCAGTTTGCGGACGGCCGCGATCGACTTCGGATTCTCGACCCGGCGGAGGTAGACGACCTCCCCGTCTTCGAGCTTGCTGAGGAAGACGGTCTCGCCGGTCTCCTCCGCGAGGTCCGCCATGTAGCTGGCCGAGACCCGGAACAGGTCGCTCTGGTCGGCGAACCGGCTCCCCAACTCCCAGAGGTACGACCCGAGGCGGAAGGTCCGCCCGGTCGGGTCCGCCGCGACGCAGTGGTGCTTCTGGAGCGTGACCAAGATGCGGAAGAGCGTGCTCTTCGGGATGTCGGTACGGCGGGCGAGGTCGGCGAGGGACATCCCGCTGGGCTCGTCGGAGAGGATGCCGAGCACGAGGACGGCGCGCTCGAGGGAGGGGATGACGTAGCGGTTCGTCTGTTTCACTTTTGGAATAACGTTTCCATTGCTACACGATTTACGGGTTGCTGGCCCTAATGTCAAGACTGCGTGATGGGTCGGGCTCCTCCGAGCGAGGCTCCGTTGTCCGGTATAGGCCTCTGTGGGCCCTCCTTGGTCGCTTCTGGCTCCTGTGCTGGAGGAAAACTTTTGTCACAACGGACCGACATCCCGTTCCACCTCACGTCTAAAGGGCCAAAGTGGCCCTCCAGGGCGACTCGGTCGACGTGCTTTGAGTTTGTTATTTGAAACAACATCCCAAATCTGGAGGGCATATCCTCCAGGCCTGTCTCCTCCCCCCCGCCATGACGGCCTCCGCTCTCCTCTCGGCCGTCCGGACCGTTGCCATTCCAAACTCCGCTAGTCCTGGGGTGCTCGAGGCGGCGCGGGAGCTTTGTGACCAGTTGGGGTTGGGGCCGCCCGCCGTGTCTTCCGAGCCGGGCGGGGGTTTAAACATGGACACCGGGCCTGGACCGTGGTCGCTTCCAGTCCCGCATCAGGAGGGGGGGTGGCTTTGGGCACGTCTGACTCCAGACGGCGTGGGCGAGCTCTCGGCCTCGAACCCCGCGTTCCTGGTGGCGCTCGTCGGTCTCTTGGCGGACGGCGCGTTGGACGACCGCGTGGAGGAGTTGCACGAAGGCCTGCGACTTCCCGTCTCGTTTCCGTTCCACCGGCCGCTCTACGACCACGTGCTCACGCAGGTGTCGAGGTCGGTGCGTGAGTTTGATCCGGAGCCGTACGTCGCGGGTCTCGCGCGTGCCGGCTTCACGCACGTCGAGGTGAACGCGCTTCAGGCCCACGTCCCGTTCGAGCCCGGCGTGCCCAGCGAGTACTACAACCAGTTCTACACGTACTGCGCAGGGCTCAGCCATTTCGTAGACAGCGCTCTCACACGAGGGCTGTACCCGGCAGAGTACCTGCAGGCCAACCTTAGACGCCTTCAAAAGCTAGCAGACATCGGGAGACGCTACGGATTGACGCCTGGGATCCTCTGCTTCGAGCCTCGCAGCTTGCCGGAGCACTTTTTCCAGCGCTACCCAACGCTCCGGGGCGCGCGGATCGACCACCCGTTCCGCTCGCACCTTCCTCGGTACACGCTCGCACAGGACCACCCCGTCGCGCGGGAGCACTACGCCGAGCTCATGCGCAACCTGATGGAGGCGGTCCCCGACCTCGGGTACCTCTCGGTGTGGAGCAACGACAGCGGCGCCGGGTTCGAGCACACGTCGTCGCTCTACGTCGGCCGGAACGGGGGGCCGTACATGATCCGGGAGTGGCGTGAGCACGACCAGATCGCCGAGACTGCGGCCCACGGCATGCTCCGGTGGCTCCGCCTGATGCGGAGCGCGGCGGCCGAAGTCAACCCGGAGTTCGAGGTCCTCCTTCGCCTCGAGCCGTTCAAGGTCGAGCACGACGCGCTGACCGAGGGCATGGGGGACGGGGTAGGCATGGAGGTCCCCTCCCTCCTCGTGCGGGGCTACGAGTTGCCGTACGCGCACCCCAAGTACCCCGAACAGACGAGCGCGGCCGGGACCCTCTTCCACACCGAGCTGGCCGACGAGGAGCGGGAGCTGCTGGCGGCGTACCAGGCCCGTGGCATCGAGCCGAAGATGACCTACGCGGTCACGTCGAGCTACAACCTCGAGCCCTTGCTGGGCACCCCCTACCCTCGGATGTTGCACCGGAAGCTCGTGTCGATGCGGGAGGCGGGGTTCAAGGCGGCGAGTGCCTGGGGGGGCCTGCTCCACCTGGAGAAGACGCCGTACTGGCCGCACCCCGACGTCATCCGCGCGGCCCAGTTCATGCCGGACGTCCCGATTGGCCGGGTGCTCGAGCAGGCGGCTACGCGCTGGGTCGGCCCCGACGACGCGGGCGACCTCGTGGGGGCTTGGGACGCCGTCGAGGACACTGTCGGCCACCTCCCGATTCTCCCACTCTACAGCCACTTCGGGTTCGTGTGGCTCCGGACGTGGGTCCGCCCGCTCGTCCCGGACATCGAGGCCATCCCCGTCGAGGACCGGCTGTACTACGAGCGGTTCCTGGTGAGCACGGCCAACAACCCAAACATCAACGACCTGGGCCGGGACGTCCTGTTCGTCCTCCTCACCGAGGCGACGGCCCGGCGGACGGCCCGCCAGTTCGACGAGAACGCCCTCCCTCGAGCGGAGGCGGCCGTGAGCCTTCTGCAGAGGCTGCTCGACGGTACGACGCGGGAGGGCGCGCGGGGTGTCTACACCGACCTTCTCGACCGGGCACGGGCGCTGCAGTGCTGGGCCACGACGCAACGGAACACGTGCGCCTGGGTCGCGAGCGTCTACGGGTACCTCGACGCCGGCACCGACGCCGAGCGCGACCGCCACCGGCGCGACGTCCAGGCGATGATCGACCTCGACGTCGAGAACACGCGGCGGCTCCTCGCGCTGTGGGAGCAGAGCGACACCGAGACCTTCCTCGTGTCCGACGTCGGCGAGACGAGCTTCGTGTACGGCGACAACATCGGGGACTTGCTCCGCCGCAAGCTCGACCTGACGGAGCGGTATCGGGACCGAGCGCCCGCCATCGACGCCGACATCCTCTGGCGCCTCCCGTGACCGACGCCGGTGCGCTCGGTACGACGTGCTGTCCGGCCTCTGACACCCCCGCTGACCCTCTCCCCTCCCCGCCTTGGACACGCCCACCGCCGCCACCCGTGCCGACGTCGTCTCGTGGATCACACGCGAGCGGGCCGTCGCCGTCGTCCGCACCGACGAGTCGGACAAGCTCGTCGAGGTCGCCCCGCCCTCGGGGCCGGCGGCGTCGTCTGCCTCGAGGTCACGATGACCGCAACGCCATTGAGGGCATCCGGGCCGTGACCGAGGCCATGCGCGGGAGCGTCCTCGTCGGCGCCGGGTCCGTGACCGACGTCGCGGCGGCCCGCACCGCCATCGAGGCCGGCGCCCGCTACGTCGTGAGCCCCGTGTTCAAGCGCGAGGTCGCGGCGGCCATGCCCGGCTGCTTCACGCCGACCGAGATCCTGACCGCCTGGGAGGCCGGCGCCGACGTGGTCAAGGTGTTCCCGGCCGGCGCGCTCGGGCCGGGGTTCATCCCAGGCCTCTCGGCGCCGCTCCCCCACCTCCGGCTCATGCCGACGGGCGGCGTCTCACTCGACAACGCGACCGAGTGGCTCCGCGCCGGGGCCGTCGCCGTGGGCGCCGGCTCGTCGCTCGTCGAGGCCGTGGCCGCCGGCGACTAGGACCGCCTGACGGCCAAGGCCCGGCGGCTCCGGGCCTCCGTCGACGCCGCCTAGCCCACCCTCGAGGACGCGTGACCTCGAGGCCGTGACCTGACCCGACCTCGAGGTCGCCCCACCCACTCGTCCACCATTCAGCCCCATGCCCACCGTCGTCACCTTTGGCGAGATCATGCTCCGGCTCTCGACGCCGGGGCCCACCCGCTTCGCCCAGGCCACCAGCTTCGACGCCTCGTTCGGCGGCGGCGAGGCCAACGTCGCCGTCTCGCTGGCCCACTTCGGCCACGGCGCCCGGTTCGTGTCGAAGCTCCCCGAGCACGAGGTCGGCCAGGCCGCCGTCAACCGGCTGCGCCAGTGACGACGCCGAGGCGGCGCTGGACTTCGCCGTCGCGGCGAGCGCGCTCAAGCAGACGATCCCCGGCGACCTCACCTCACGAGTGCGGACGAGGTCGAGAAGCTGGCCCAGGGCTCCGGCTCCGGACGCATCGAGCGATAGCCGGGGCCCGCCCCCGGATCCTCCGGGGCGCCGTGTGAACCGACTGAACGCGGTGGTTCAACGAACGACTGCCCGAACTACTCGGCTACCTTCCCACGGCCGAGCACGAAGACGCTTTCCAGCCGCCAAGAGGGCGGAGCCACTGACGTGGCTCTCACGCAACCCGGTCTCTGATAAGTCCGAGTCCATTCGCCACCAGCACAACGCGACGGTTGATGCAACGATTGACCACTCTCATCGAGCGTTATCCCGACCTGTCGGAGTGTCACGGGTCGATCAAAGATGCATACCAACTACTTGAACTAGCGTATGCTGACGACGGGCAGGTGCTGGTATGTGGAAACGGCGGGAGCGCGGCGGACAGCGAGCACATCGTGGCCGAGTTGATGAAGGGGTTCGCGCTCCCCCGCGCGGTCCCGGCCTCCGTCCGCGAGCGGCTCGCCCTCTCATCACCGGAGACGGGCAGCTACCTCGCGGACCACCTCCAGGGCGCCCTGCGCGCAGTCTCGCTCGTCAGCCAGACCAGCCTCGCGACGGCGTTCTCGAACGACGTCGCGCCCGACATGGCGTTCGCGCAGCAGGTCTACGGCTACGGCCGGCCGGGCGACGTGGTCTGGGGCATCAGCACGTCGGGCAACTCGGCCAACGTGGTCCACGCCCTCGAGGTCGGCCGGGCGCTCGGACTCCGCACGCTGGGCCTGACCGGGCGTGACGGGGGCGCGCTGGCGGCGTGTTGCGACGTCGTCGTTCGGGTGCCGTACGTGGACACGGCGGCGGTCCAAGAACGGCACGTCGCCGTGTACCACGCCCTCTGCCTCGCCCTCGAGGCACGGTTCTTCGGCCCATGAGACGCACCCTCGCTGGCCTCGACATCGGAGGGACGACGTGCGCCGCGACGCTCGCGAGCCTCGATGGGGACGCCGTTGTCATCGAGGGCCGGCGCCCGTTCGCGACGCCGACCTCCCCCGGCGAGACGCTGAGCCGCCTCGGGGTCGAGCTCGGGCGCTTGGTCGGTGAGCACGGAGCGGAGCCGAGCACCGTCGGCATCAGCTGTGGGGGGCCGCTCGACAGCCGTCGCGGGCTCGTGCTCTCGCCGCCCAACCTCCCCGGCTGGGACCGCGTCGACGTGGTCACGCCGTTCGAGCGGGCCTTCGGCGTCCCGGCCCTCGTCCAGAACGACGCGAACGCGGGCGCGCTCGCCGAGTGGATGTGGGGCGCCGGCCGGGGCTGCCAGAACATGATCTTCCTGACGTTCGGGACCGGCATGGGGGCCGGCCTCGTCCTCGACGGGCGCCTCTACAGCGGCACGACGGACGCCGCCGGCGAGGTGGGCCACGTCCGCCTGGCCGACGACGGGCCGGTCGGGTCCCACAAGGCCGGGTCGTTCGAGGGGTTCTGCAGCGGCGGTGGGATCGCGCAGCAGGCGCGGACGCGGGCCGAGCGCGCGATCCACGCCGGAGACGCCCCGTCGTTCTGCCCCACTCTCGGCGCGCTCCCGACGGTTACCGCCGAGACGGTCGGACGGGCGGCGCAGGCGGGGGACCCGCTCGCCCTCGAGGTCTACCGCGCCGTCGGCGAGCGCCTGGGCCAGGGGCTCGCGATCTTGGTCGACGTCCTCAACCCGGAGCGGATCGTGATCGGGAGCATCTACGGGCGGCAGCGCGGCCTCCTCGAGCCCGTCGTGATGGACGTGCTCCGCCGCGAGGCCCTGGAGTCGTCCCTGGCCGCGTGCGCCGTCGTGCCGGCGGGCCTGGGCGAGCGGGTCGGCGACTACGCCGCGCTCGCCGTCGCCCGTCAGGCCCTGTCCGACCTCGAGGGACCCGACCTCGAGGACGACGCTCGAAGGAGCAGCAATCGAGGTCGGCGGGAGCGACCTCGAGGCCGTGCCTAACCGCCACCCCCATCCCCCCACACGCATCCGCCTCCCCGCATGGACTCCGACGCCCTCTACCAACGCGCGCGTGAGCTGATGCCCTGGGGCACTCAGACCAACGCCAAGCGCCCCGTCGAGGCCTTCGAGGGCGTCATGCCCCTGTTCTTCGACCGGGCCGAGGGCTGCCGGCTCCGCACGCCCGAGGGCCGGTGGTTCATCGACTACCGGGCGGCCCTGGGGCCGATCCTGCTCGGCTACAAACACCCCGAGGTGGACGCGGCCGTGCGCGAGCAGCTCGAGCGCGGGGTCCTGTTCAGCATGGCGTCGCCCGTCGAGGTCGAGGTCGCCGAGCGGCTGGTCCGCGCCGTCCCGTCGCTCGAGCAGGTCCGGTTCATGAAGACGGGCAACGACGCCAACCTGTCGGCCGTCCGGCTGGCGCGCGGCTTCACCGGGCGCGACCACCTGGTCACGTGCGGCTACCACGGCTACGGCGACTGGTTCGCGTGCGGGACCGGGGCGCCGGCCTCCGTCGTCACGTCCGACGTCACGGGCGTTCCGGCCGCCCTCGACGCGCTCGTGACGCGCGTCGCGTACGGCGACCTCGAGGCGCTCGAGCGCGTGTTCGAGGCGCGCGGGCACGAGATCGCCGCGTTCATCACCGTCCCGTACGACTGGGGCGAGACCGTCGCCACGGCGTTCGTCGAGCGTGCGCGGGCGCTGACGGAGCAGCACGGGAGCCTGCTCATCTTCGACCAGGTGCTGACCGGCTTCCGGCTCGCGCGCGGCGGCGCCCAGGACTACTTCGGCGTCGTGCCGGACCTCTCGACCTACGCCAAGGCCCTCGCCAACGGCTACCCGCTCTCGGCCTACGGCGGGCGCCGCGACGTGATGGAGACGCTGTACCGCCTGACGATCACGACGACCTACGCCGGCGAGACGCTGTCGCTCGCCGCCGCCGCCGCCACCCTCGACGTCGTCGAGCGCGAGCCCGTGGTCGAGCACGTCTGGGCCATGGGCGAGCGCCTACGCGACGGGTTCGACCGGGCCGCCCGACGGCACGGTCTTGGGGCTCGGAGCATCGGCCTGCCCCCCGCCGTCCAGGTCCGCTTTAGCCGCGACCCCGAGACGGAGGCGCAGGCCCAGACCGTGTTTCAGCGTGAGCTCTACCGGCGCGGCATCTTCGCCTCCCGCCCGTTCCTGCTCACCTACGCCCACCAGCCGGCCGACATCGACGAGACCCTCGAGGCCGTGGACGCCGCCCTCGAGGTCGTCGCTGGGGACGCGGCGATCAGCCGGTGACCCCGTAGCGCCGCCGGAGCGCGTCGAGCGGGAGGCCGGCGTGGGCGAGCACGCGGAGCATGTTGCCGCCGAAGACGGCCTCCTTGTCGGCCTCGGAAATCTGGCTGTAGGCGACCCAGCCGAACTGGGGGATCGGGTCGCGCATCGGGGCGTCGGTGCAGTAGAGGACCCGGTCGGCCAGCCCTTGCTCGACGAAGAACTCCACGACGCCGTGGAGCACGCTGGTGAACGTCAGGTCGAGGAACACGTTGGGCCGGTCGCGGGCAAACGCGGCCCGCTCCCGAGCGACGTCCCAGGTCCACGCCGAGTGCGCCAGCAAGTACGACTGGTTCGGGTACCGATCGGTCAGGTCGGCGATCTCACTCAAAAAGGTGTCGCCGATGATCGTCTGATGCAGCTTGACGTAGCCGCCGATGGCGTTGCCTTTTTCGTACCACGGGTCGTAGAGCGGCGAGTTGTAGGGGAGCCCGACGCGGGGGTTGTACGGCTTGAGCCCGCGGAAACCGTAGGTGTCGTGGCAGAGCGCGATGTCGGCCTCGAGGTCGTCGCTCTTTTTCGGGTCGATGGTGGCGTAGCCCAGGACGTCGTCGGGGTAGCGCTGGGTAAGGTCGTGGATCAGCCTGTTGCCGCGCCGGTAGTCGATCCAGATGCCGACCCAAGACGAGCAGCAGAACCGGTCCACGCCCAGCCGCCGGTTCCGCCGGACCATGTGCTCGGCGTCGCCGTGCGGCATCGCGACGTACCCGCCGCCCATCAGCCCGTCGTGGAGCACGTGGGTGTGCGGGTCGATGACGGGGATGTGGTCGAGCGGCTCGCCGCGCTTGGCTGCGTTCAAGATGCGCCCCTGGTCCCGCTCCGGGTACGCCGGAGGCGCGACCTCGAGGCCGAGCAAACGCGCCAGGTTGCCGCCCGCCACCTTGGCCTTGTCGTCGTCGCCCAGCTCGCAGTAGTCGATAAACGACCGCGCGGCGCCGGGGCTCTTGAACGGCCACTCGGTCCCGAGCAGCAGCCGGTCCGCGCCGACCCGCTCGGCAAAGGCCTCGAGGCCGTAGTGGACCTGGAACGACGAGAACTCGACGTAGGTGCTGGCGTGGCGGTCGAGCAGCGCCGCGACGTCGCGGGTGTCCTCCCACCGCGACTTCTGGAGCAGGACGGGCAAGTCCGGGTGCCGCTCGCACAACCGGGCGACCTCGGCGAACGTGGCCTGCTGGTCGTCGCCGTAGCGCCCGACGTCGATCAGGAGCGGGATCTGGGCGTCCTCGAGGGCGGAGAAAACCAGCCCGCACACGTCGTCGTCGAAGCGGTAGCCGTGGCGGCGGGGGAACATCTTGGCCGCCCGCACGCCGCGCTCTCGCATCTCGGCGACGACCTCGGGGCCGGGCGCCATCTCGCCCATGTGGTGCGGGACGAGGACCCAGCACGGGAGCAGCCGGTCGTGGTCGGCCACCTCCTCCAAGAGCACGCGGTTGCCGTAGCCGGGGTCGTACTCGCGGGCCAGCCAGTGCCACACGAGCGCGCCGTGGATGCCGGCGTGCTCGAGGTCGGCGAGCAGCGACGACGGCTTCCACAAGACGCGCGCGTCGGTCGGGCCGTTCATCCCGATGGAGGCGCACGAGTCGAGGTAGAGCGGGGACGGCATCTGGAGTCGGATCGAGGGACCGGCCAAGCTCCGACGCGGCGCCCTCGATGCCAAGGCCTCAAGCGCGTTCGGGCGACCTCGAGGGCGAACCCGACATCGAGGTCGGGCCGAGACCTCCACCGTCATACCCCGTCCGTTGACAAGCGCCTCGCCCCTGCCTACGCTCCCCCCGTCCCCATCCCACCCCATGTCCTCCCCCCTCCGCGTCGGACTCGCCGGGCTCGGCGGCCACGGCCGCGCCCACCAGCGTGCGGCCCAGGCGCTCCCCGACCTCGTCACCGTCGCCGCCGTCTACGACCCGAACCAAGCCGAGGCCCAGGCCGCCGCGGATCGGTTCGGATGCCCAGCGGCCCCGTCCTACGACGCCCTCTTGGCGTCCGACCTCGATGCCGTCGTGCTCGTGACGCCCAACGCCGTCCACCGCGCCCAGGCCGAGGCGGCGTTCGCGGCCGGCCTCGACGTGCTCGTCGAGAAGCCCATCGCCAACACCGTCGCCGACGGGCGGGCCATGATCGAGGCCGCCCGCCGGGCGGGGCGGACGCTCATGGTGGGCCACAACATCCGCCTGGGCCGCGCGGCGCGCGAGGCCAAGGCCCGGATCACACGGGGCGACGTCGGCAGGGTGGTGGGCGTCGAGATCCACTACTCGGCGGACAACGTCCAGAAAGGGACGCACGGCGGGTGGAGGTTCGAGCCGGGCGCGTTCCCGCTGCTCCCCATGATGCAGCTCGGCATCCACGCCGTGGACCTGGCGCACTACCTCGTCGGCCGCGTCGAGGGCGTCACCGCGCACGCCCGCTCGGTCCTGACGCGGCCCGGCGTCGTCGATACGGTGGCTGGCCTGCTCGACCTCGAGGGCGGCGTCGTGGGGACCGTCGTCAGCACCTACTGCACGCCGGACCTGTTTCAGGTCCGCGTCTCCGGGACGTCCGGCCTGATCGTCCTCGACTGGATTCCCCACCGGCTCACGGTCCTGCCCCAGGGCAACCGCACCGAGGCCCCCGAGGTCCTGGACTTTAGCGCGCACGCCAACGAGGACATCGAGCGCGAGTGGCGGGCGTTTGCGGAGGCGATTCGGAGCGGGCAGACCCCCGAGACCGATGGCTCGGTAGGGCTGGCGGCGCTCGCCGTCGTGGAGGCGATGGCGGAGAGCGCCGAGTCCGGACGGCGGGTCCTGGTCGCCGGAGCCGACCTCGAGGCCGAGGCCTAGCCACAGGAAAAGCCTAGACGACGCCTGTGTCCCGTATTTGAAACGAGGTTTTCATTTTGGAATGTCGCGCGACTATTCGGTATCGTCGCCTTCACGCCGCGTTCTCGTCCTCGAGGCTGGAAGCGGTTCCAGACCGCCCCCGCAGATGTCCCCCACCGCCCCGGAGCTCACCTTCCTCAACGGGCTCGACTACGTCGTGCTGGGGCTCTACATGTTGGCCGTCGTGGGCATCGGGGTGTACCTCTCGCGGTTCAACCGCAAGACCGAGGACTACTTCAAGGGCGGCGGGCACGTGCCGTGGGGCCTGGCCGGCGTGTCCCTGTTCATCTCCGGCTTCTCCGCGTTCATGTTCGTCGGCGCGGCCGGCGTGGCGTACGGGAACGGGGGCGGGGCGCTCGTGCTGTTCGCGCTCGCGGGGCCGGCCTACCTGTTCGGCTACTTCGTCTACGGTCGGCTCTGGCGGCGGTCGCGGATCGACACGCCGATGCAGTTCCTGGGCCGCCGCTACTCGCCGGGGACGACCTACTTCTACACGCTCCTGGCGGTGATCCCGAACGTGTTGGTGCTCGGGATCATGATCTACACGCTCTGCATCCTGACCTCGACCGCGCTCGGGTTCAACACGCTGCTGTTCGACCTGGGCGTCGTGACCCTCAACGGGTTCCAGCTGAGCCTGATCGTCACGGGCCTGGTGCTCGTGGTGTACACGATGGTCGGCGGGCTGTGGGCGGTGATGGTGACGGACGCGCTCCAGTTCCTGATCCTGTTCCTGCTCACGCTCGTGATGGTCCCCGTGACCTACCACTTCGTCGGCGACGGGAGCATCGCCGACGGCGTGTCGAGGTTGATCCGCGAGGCGCCGGACGGCTACTTCAGCGTGACGCTGGACGGACAGCCGACGCTGTTCTGGCTCGCCTACTTCGTGACCGTCGTTCTGGGCTACAACGTGCAGTGGCACATCGCGCAGCGCTACTACAGCGTGCCCGACGAGCGCGACACGAGGAAGATGGCGCTGTGGTGCGCGGGGCTGGGCGCGGCGATGCCGCTCCTGTGGATCACGCCCGTCCTGGTGACGCCGATCCTGTTCCCGGACATCGCGGCGATGTGGCCCGAGCTCGCCAAGCCATCCGAGGCCGCGTTCGTGTCGCTGGCCCTGTCGGTCCTGCCCCACGGCCTGCTGGGGTTCATGGTGGCGGCCATCTTCGCCGCCACGATGTCGTCGGCCGACACGACGTTCAACTGGCTCGCGGCGGTTCTCACGAAGGACGTCTACGTGCCGGTCAAGGAGAGGCTGGGGCACGGGACGCCGTCGGACCGCCGGCAGCTGCTGTTCGGCAAGCTGAGCGTGGCCGCGATGGGCGTCCTCGCCATCGGGATCGCGCTCAACATGGGCCGGTTCGGGGGCGCGTTCGACGTCTACCTCCGGGCCGACTCGCTCTACAAGGCCCCCATGTTTATCCCGGTCCTGCTGGGGCTGGTCTACACCAAGACGCCGTGGTGGTCGGCGATTGCGGCGTTCGTGGCCGGCGTCGTCGGGATTATCGGGGTCGGGATGTGGGCCGGGATCGCCCAGGGCCAGCCGACGAGCACGCTGCTCAACGTCTTCGCCGACGTCCGCCTGACGGTGTTCGGCTTGGAGATGGGGCGGTTCGAGCTCAACGTCTTGGTCGGCGCCGTCGTGAGCACGGTCGCGTTCTTCGCCACGTCGCTGTTCAACACGCGCGAGGGCGCGTTCCGCGAGCGGATCGAGGCGTTCGAGCACGACCTGAGCACGCCCGCGCTGGCCGCTCCGGGCGCCGCCCTCGACCTGCGGGGCCTGCGCGCCTACCGCCTGGCGGCGCGGATGGGGATGGGCGTCGGCGTCCTCCTGATCGCGTTCGCCGCCTTCACGTTTGCCGAGCGCGGCGTGATCAACCTCATCGCCGGCCTCGGCGCGCTCCTCTTGAGCGCCGCCATCGAGGTCGGGACGCGGCGGTACGAGCGCCGCCACGCCGTCCGGCCCGTTCCCATCGACCTCTGACGCCATGAACCGACGCACCGCCCTCAAGTCCGGCGCCAGCGCCGCGCTCCTCGCCGCCTTCGCCCCGCTCCCGCTCGGGTTCACGCGGGCGCCGGCGGACCGGCTCTACTTCTCGCTCGACGCGCTGCCCAAGATCCGGGCGGCGGCGCGCTCGCCGTTGCTCGCGCCGGTCTTTGCCGAGTGGCGGGCGGAGAGCCCGGACGTCGTGTCGGCGGCCATAGACAAGGCCGTCGCCTCTGGCGACCTGCTGTCCGACTTCGCCGCGGCGATGGAGGCGATGACGCGGCAGGCCGTGGTCCACCTGGTCGAGCCGAGCGCCGCGCGCGAGCGCGCCGTCCTCGAGGCCATCGAGGCCGCCGTCGCCCTCCCCAAGTGGGACTACTTCTACGACGGCGACGCCGAGATCGGGATCATGCGGTCGTCGCTGGCCAACGACCGCCTGCTGTTCGCCCGCGAGGTGCTGGGGCCAGACCTTCCGACCTCGACGGAGGACCGGCTCTTGGACGCCGTCGCCGAGAAGGGGACGCTCCCGTGCTACCGGACGATCGTGGGGATGGACCACCCGGAGACCGTCGTCGGCTGGCGGTTCGACGACAACCACAGCCAGACCTACGACATCGACCTGAGCCGGTGGCCCGAGATCCTGGGGGCCATCAACCTGCGGGCGGTCCCGACGATGGGGCTGGGGATCGGGGCGCTCGCGCTGCTCGACCGGGACCCCCGCGCCCGGCTGTGGCTGGACACGGCGGTCTCGAGCGCCCGGCAGTTCCTCGACTTCCTGTCCGCCGACGGGAGCTACTTCGAGGGGCTGAGCTACGTCGGCTACTCGTTCGACACGCTGTTCTCGTTCTTGGAGGCCCACGAGCGCGTCGAGGGCACCATCGACTGGGCGGACCAGGCCAACTTCGAGGGCGTCGCGCGCTACGTGATGGCGATGCAGGCCGGCCGCAACGCCGACGGCTCGGCCGACATCGTCAACTTCAGCGACGCATTCACGAGCGTCCGCCCGTGCCTGCCGTCGTGGATCGCGCGGCAGACCGGGAGCGGGCTCGCCCAGTACGCCGCCGAGACCGTCTCGCGGCCGGGCTACTACCTCGACTTCCTGTGGTACGACCCGGAGCGGCCGGCGACGCCCCCGCCGGCGTCGCTCGAGAACGCCCGCCTCGACCTCGACTGGGTGGTCTGCCGGAGCGGCTGGGAGCCCGACGACGCCGTCCTCGCCTTCCGCGGCGGCCGGCCGGCCAACCACGAGCACGCCGACCGGAACAGCTTCTTCTACAAGGTGCACGGCGAGCGCCTGCTGACCGACCACTACGGGGCGGCCTACGACTGGCGCCAGCCGAAGTGGCTCCTCCGCCAGACCGAGGCCCACAACGCCGTGCTCATTGACGGGCACGGGCACCAGTACCACGACGGCAGCGAGGGCACGAATGAGAGCCAGGCCCAGGCCGACCTCATCCGCTTCGAGGTCGGCGACGCCCAAGACCCGCTCCGCACCGACCGCGTGTGGTGGTGCAGCGACGCGACCCAGGCGTATGGCCTGGTGGACCCGGACACGGAGCGGGTGCGGCGCACGGTCCTGTTTGCCAAGCCCGACGTGGTGGTCCTGTTCGACCAGGTGGACAAGGGCAGGGCGCCCTCGACGGCCGCCGTCCGCTTTTTCCCCGACAACCGCGACGGCCTGGCCGCCCTCGACGTGGCCGGCGGGGCGTTCACGATCCGCCGCCCCCGCGCGACGCTGCACGGGCGGACGTTTGCCCGGGCCGACCTCGAGGTCGCCGAGGGCAGGCTCGACCTCGAGGCCGCGGAGGGCGTGTACCCGTTCGTCGAGGTCGCCGCCGGGGCGGGCCACCGGCACGAGATCGTGACGGTCCTGGTGTCCCGGCCGGCCGGCGGTGGCGGGCCACCCGCCGTCGAGGTCGAGCCCGACGCCGACGGGTGGACGGTCCGCGTCGGCAGCGTGGCGGCGCGGATCGGGTCGGTGGACGGGGGGGTCCTGGGCCGCGTGCCGGACGTCCGGTGGCTATGACCCGACGCGACCTCATCCGGCTCGGCGGGAGCGCCGCCGCGCTGGCCCTCCTCCCGCTCCCGGCCTTTGCCGGCGGGCGCCCGCGCTCGGCCGCGCGGCTGTTTTTCGACCTCGAGGACGTCCCGCGCATCCGGGCGACGGCTGCGAGCCCGATCCTGAGCCCCACGCTCGACGCCTGGGCCGTCGCCGGCCCGGCCCCCGCGCGCCGGGCCATCGAGACCCTGGCCCGGACGGGCGAGAAGATCCGCGACCTCAACGCCGTGCTGGAGCGGGTCACCGAGCAGGGCGTGCTCCACCTGGTGGACCCCGACCCGCGCCGCGAGGCGCTGCTGCTGGACGGCATCGACGTCGTCCTCGACCTGCCGGACTGGGACTTTTTCGTGGACGGGACCACGCCCATCGGCATCCAGCGGGCCTCGGCGGCGACGGAGCGGCTCCTGTTCCTGCGCGAGGTGCTGGGCGACGCGCTCGGGGCCGAGCGCGAGGCGCGCTTGATGGCCGACGTCGCCGACAAGGGCTGCGCGCCGTGCGCACTCACGCTCTCCGGCATGGAGGACCCGGCCTCGGTGCAGGGGTGGCGGCTGGACGACCAGCACGCGGCCTACGTGGACTACGACATGGCGAACTGGCCCGTGATCCTGGGCGCGAACAACCTCCGCGCCGCGCCGCTGTCGGGCCTCGGCCTCGGCGCCCTGGCGCTCGACGGCCTCGACGCCCGCGCCGGGGGCTGGCTCGACCAGGCCGTGCGCAACGCCCGGGTCGTCCTCGGATTTTTCGACCCGGACGGGACCTACTTCGAGGGCGTCAGCTACGCCGACTACACGCTCCGCTCGCTGTTCGCCTTTTTCGACGCCCACCAGCGCGTGGACCCGTCGGTGCGCTGGGCCGACAGGGTCAACCTGACGGGGACCGTCCGGTTCATCCTCGCCATGCAGGCCGGCCGCACCGCCGACGGCTCGCCCGACGTCGTCAACTTCAGCGACGCCCGCAACTCGGCGGCGCTGTGCGTGCCCGCGTGGGTGGCCCGCCAGACGGAGGGGACGCCGACCGCGAACGTGGCCCAGTTCGCCGTCGAGCGGGTCTCGCGGCCCGGCGCGTTCCAGGACGTCCTGTGGGTCGATCCCGACCGGCCCCTCGCCTTCCCGCCCGAGTCCTACCGCGACGTCCGCCTGGACAACGACTGGATCGTCTGCCGGACCGGCTGGGCGGCCGACGACGCCGTCCTCGCCCTCCGCAGCGGCGGCCCGGCCAACCACGAGCACGCCGACCGGAACGGCCTCCTGTTCAAGGCCTACGGCGAGCGGCTGCTGACCGACCCGCACGGGGCCGCGTACGACGCGCGGCTGCCGGGGTGGCTGCTGCGCCAGACCGAGGCCCACAACGCCGTGCTCATCGACGGGCGGGGCCACCAGTACCACGGCGGCGAGGAGGGCGTAAACGAGAGCCTCGCCGCCGCGACCGTGACGCGGTTCGAGGACGACGGGGACCGTGTCTGGTTCACGAGCGACGCCACGCCCGCCTACCGCCTGGTCGACCCCGACGTCGCGCTCGTCCGCCGGACCGTCGCGTTCCTGAAGCCGGACGTCGTCGTCGTCCTCGACGAGGTGCGGAAATCGAGGACGCCGTCGCGCGTCGAGGTCCGGTTCCACCCCGACAACCGCGACGGGGCGGCCGTCCTCGAGGCCGACCCCACGGCCGCCGCGCTCGACCCCGACGGGGCGGCGTTCGCGATCGCCCGCCCGACGGCCGCCCTCTTCGGCCGCGCCGCCGGCCGCTCGGCGCTCTCGCTGGCGACGGGCCGCCTCGACCTCCCGGACGACCTGGGCCACTTCCCGTTCGTCCGGGTCGCCGCCGAGCCCGGGCTGCGCCACGAGATCGTGACCGTGCTCGTGGCCCGGCCGGCCGGCGTCGCAGGCCCGGCCCCGGCCCGCCTGACGCCCCGGCCCGACGGCTGGACCCTGACGGCCGACGGCCAGCGCCTCGAGGTCGCACACGTCCGCGGCGCGCCCGAGGTCCGGTGGACGTGACCGGCCGCCCCGCCCCCTCGCTAGAGGTCCAGCGCCAGCCCGACCTGGGCGCAGGCGGCCTCGAGAAACGCCCGGTCGCGCTGGGCGTTGGCCAGCACGACCTCGAGACGGAACGCCGACGGGTCCGGGACGACGCAGCCCTCGACGAACTCGATGGACAGCGCGCCCTCGAAGCCGTCCGCCGCGAGCGCGCCCAGGAAGGCGGCGTAGTCGATGTCGGCGTCCTCCAAGAGAGACATCGCGTCGTTGCGTCGGCCCTGGAGGTGGACGTGGACGACGCGGGCGCGGAGCGCGCGGTAGTCGGCGAGCGTCCGGGCCGTACTCACGAAGTCGTACGGCTGGTAGCACACGCCGACGTCGCCGCCGACGGCCTCGAGGAACCGGCGCGTGGCGGGGACGCTGTCGCACAGCGTGTCCGGGTGGGCCTCGGCGATCAACGCCATGCCCCGATCCGCGAGCCAGCCCTCGAGGTCGCGCGCGAAGGCGACGGACCGCTCGACCTCGAGGTCGCTCGCGGCGTCGCTCCCCAGGCGCCCTGCGAACATCTTGACCGCGCGCGTCCCCAGACGCTGCGCCCGTTGGGCGGTGAGCACGAGTTCACTCCACTGCCGCTCGCGCGCCTCGCCCTCGAGGTGGAGCGCCGGATAGACCCCGACGATGGGGGCCTCGACCCCGAGGTCGCGGGCCGCCGTCACCAGCGCGTCGAGGCCGGCGGCGTCGAGGGTCGAGAGGTGGTATTGCCAGACCTCGAGGGCGCGGAAGCCGGCGGCCACGACCGCCGGCAGCACGGCCGACAGCTCGGTGTCCGGCTGCTTGTCGGCCGTCCAGCGGTTCGGGTCGAGGGCGATGGTGTTGAGCAGGAGCTGGGGCATGGGGCCGTGCGGCGTGTCCCGGCTGAACCCCTCCCCTGCCCCTTCTGATTCCGACCCCGATGCCCAGTCTCCCCGCTACCATTCCCGACGAAGCCGCCCTCGACGACTGGATGTCCCGGCCGTCCGACGCCCTCACGTCGTTCGTCGCGACGCTGCGCGGGCCCCTCGTCGTGCTCGGCGCCGGGGGCAAGATGGGGCCGTCGCTGTGCGCGCTGGCCCGCCGCGCCGCCGACGCCGCCGGGCACGACCTCGAGGTCGTCGCCGTCAGCCGCTTTTCCGACCCCGACGTGCGGCGGTGGCTGGACGCGCGCGGCGTCCGCACCCAAGCGTGCGACCTGATGACCGACGACCTCGGCGCGCTCCCCGACGCCGAGAACGTGCTCTACCTCGTCGGGCTCAAGTTCGGGACGCAGCAGGCCCCGGCCCAGACGTGGGCCGTCAACACCCTGGTTCCGGCGCGCGTGACGGAGCGGTACGCCGGCGCCCGGGTCGTCGCGCTGTCGTCGGGCAACGTGTACCCGTTCGTGCCCGTCGCCTCCGGCGGCTCTCTCGAGGACGACCCGCTGACGCCGCTCGGCGAGTACCCCAATGCGTGCGTGGCGCGCGAGCGGCTGTTCCAGTACGGCTCCCAAACGCACGGCACGCCGGGCGTCCTGGTCCGCCTCAACTACGCCACCGACCTGCGCTACGGGGTCCTGGTGGACCTCGCCCAGCAGATCGCGGCCGGCCGGCCCATCGACGTCACGATGGGGTACCTCAACTGCATCTGGCAGCGCGACGCCAACGACGCCGTGGTCCGCGCCCTCGAGGTCGCCGAGACGCCGATGCGCCCGCTCAACCTGACCGGCATCGAGCGTCTCTCCGTCCGCCGACTCGCGGAGGCCCTGGCCGAGCGGATGGGGCGCGACCTCGAGGTCGTCGGGCAAGAGGCGCCGACGGCGTTGCTGAGCAACGTGTCCCGGATGGTCGAGACGCTGGGCGCGCCCGAGACGCCGCTCGACACGGTCCTCGACTGGACGGCCGCCTGGGTCGCCGGCGGCGGGCCGACGTTGGGCAAGCCCACCCGCTTCGAGGTCCGCGACGGCCACTATTGACCCGATGCCCCAGTCCTTCCCGATGCCGCCGCCCTGGGTGTCCGACGCCCTGCGCGACGGGCTCGCGATCCCCGCCCACCCGCTCGCGCTCACCTCCGGCGGCGCCCTCGACGAGCGCCACCAGCGGGCGCTCACGCGGTACTACCACACCGCCGGGGCCGGCGGTCTCGCCGTCGGGGTGCACACGACGCAGTTTGCGATCCGCGACGTCGGGTTGTTGGAGCCCGTGCTGGCGCTGGCTGCCGAGACGGTCGCGGCCTGCGACCAGGCCACGGGCCGCCGGACGGTCCAGATTGCCGGCGTCTGCGGGCCGACCGCGCAGGCCGTCGAGGAAGCCCGCCTGGCCTCGGACCTCGGCTACCACGCCGGCCTCCTGTCGCTCGCGGCGCTGGGCGACGCCGACCTCGACGCGCTCTTGGCCCACTGCCTCGAGGTCGCGGCCGCGATCCCACTCGTCGGCTTCTACCTCCAGCCGGCCGTCGGCGGGCGGGCGCTGCCGGTCGAGTTCTGGCGGCGGTTCGCCCAGATCCCGAACGTGGTCGCCGTCAAGGTCGCGCCGTTCGACCGCTACCGGACGCTCGACGTGGTCCGCGCCGTCGCCGAGTCCGGGCGCGCCCTCGAGGTCGCGCTCTACACCGGCAACGACGACCACATCCTTTTGGACCTGCTGACGCGGTACGAGGTCGCCCTCGACGACGGGACGCAGGCGCTCCGCTTTGCCGGCGGGCTCCTGGGCCACTGGGCCTGCTGGACGACGCGCGCCGTCGAGCACCTCGAGGTCGCGAAGTCCCATCGGCAGCACGATGAGATCCCGACCTCGATGCTGACGCTGGCCGCCCAGATCACCGAGTCGAACGCCGCGTTGTTCGACCCGTCGCACGGCTTCGCCGGGTGCATCGCCGGCATCCACCACGTCCTGCACCGGCAGGGGCTCATGGCGAGCCCGCGCACGCTCGACCCGGACGAGACGCTGTCGCCCGGACAGCGCAGCGCTATCGACCGCGTCTATCGCGACGTCCCGCACCTGACCGACGACGCCTTCGTCGCCGAGCGCCTCGACGACTGGCTCCGATGAGCGACATCGCGCCCGGGCCCGGGAGGTCGCCCTCGGGGCCGCACCGTCACGCCCGGTCCTCGAGGAGCAGCACCGTCAGGCTCCGCGCCCCGTGCGCGCCGATCCCCAGCGACTGCTCGATGTCCGCCGTCTTCGACGGCCCCGCACCGAACCCCTCGGCGGCAAAATCAAGGCCGCCCCTGACTTTCGACGAAGAAAACCTATATCTTGTTAGTGATTCACAATTGAAATGTAGTTTTATATGTCAGACAATCCCGATCACGCCCCTATGACCGCCGCTCTCTCTCCTTCCCTCGCCGTCGTGCTGGCGGCCGTCGCGCTCGCGGCCTGCGGCGCGACGTCCCCGGCCTTCGAGGCCCCTCCGCAGCCGAGACCGCCGAATGACGCCCTGCTCGACGGGGCATGGGCGTACGACGCCGAGCTGAGCCGGGCCATCGACCCGTGGCGGAACCTGAGCATCGACATCGCCACGGACGGTGACGGGGTCGTCCTCAAGCGGATGTGGCGGGGGTCCCGCGAGGGCGGCACTGCGTTGGACTCTGTCCGCCTGGTCCCTGGGACGACGGTCCGGAGCGCCCCCATGCTCCAGTGGCCCGACGAGCGGCACCTGGGCGTCTACATCACCGGCGACCGCACCAAGGCCGTCGCGTCGCGGTGGGAGGACGACGGGCGCACGCTCGTCACCGAGAGCGAGTTCACGGTGAGCGCCCAGCAGGGCGAGCGTCGGATTCGCGTCTACAGCGAGTACCGCCTGTCCCCCGAGGGCGACCGCCTGGACGTGATCGAGATGCGCTCGACGCGCCCGCGCCCGATCCACTTCGTCTTCCACCGCGCCGACGCCTAAGCCATGCTCCGCCTCCTCTCCCTCTCTCTCGCCCTGTCACTGGCGGCCACCGCCACGGCCCAGACCGCCGAGCCCGCCCCGCGCGACGCGACCGTGATGCGCTTGGGCAGCAACTGGCAGCTGGACGGCGACCTGCCCGTCCAGTCGATGCTCATCAGCCTGCAGGGGCTGGCCAACCGCGGCGAGCCCCGGCTCTACTTCGTCTACCCGCCCGACTGGACGTACACGTTCACCGAGTCCGTCCGCGACTACTACGTCGAGACGCACAACATCACGTTCGACGAGATCGAGACGGCCGAGCAGGCTCTCGGGCGGTTCGCCCAGCACGCCGAGGGCTACGTGGTCTGGGACGACGACGTCCGGACGTCGCTCATCGTCGCGTTCACGGTCGCCGGCCTCGAGGACGCCCTCGTCGTCAACGAGGACCTGATCCCGATGGCCGAAGCGCACGGGCTGACGATGCTCGACGACCTCCGGGGACGCTACACCGGCCAGACCGACGCCCAGATCTACCGCGACGCCTGGGACCGCTACGGCGACCGCACGAGCAAGGACTTCATCATCTGGCTCGGCGGCGCGCACGGGAACACAATGGAGCCCGGCGTCGCCGACTTCGGCGTCTACCAGCGGGCCTTCTTTACGGACCTCTCGGCCAACCCCGTGGACCAGGACGAGTACTGGCTCGCCGACGAGATGCTGGGGACCATGAACCCGAACGCCCTGGTCATGGGCTGGCACTCGTACAAGAAGGACACCGAGGGCCAGCACGTCACGTTGGTGTCCCAGAACGCGCTGCGGATGGAGGGCCTGAACACGCTCCCGAACACGAGCTTCAACACCCAGATCCCGACGACGCCGGGCTACGTGTTCAGGAACAACCACAACGTCCGGCCGGGCGAGACGCTGATCCCGGAGCAGAAGGTCTACGTCTCGGCCGTGCAGACGGACGGCCTGGGGCTGGGGGCGTGGCTCAAGCCCGGACGTGGCCAGATCCCCTACGCCTGGGAGGTCACGATGAACTGGGCGTGGCTGAGCCCGGCGCTGCTCCAGTACTTCTACCAGCAGGCCACGCCGAACGACCTGTTTATCGGGATGCTCTCGGGGCCGGGCTACATGTACCCCAAGGCGATCCCGGACGACCGCCGCCCGGCGCTGATCGAGGAGGCCCGCCAGCTTACCGAGACGCTGGACCTGAGCGTCTTCGAGATCATGGACTACTCCGAGGGCACGCGGACGCTGGGCAACCTCGACCTGACGCGCGACGTGGTGGACGACTATTACGACGGGATGCCGGACGCCATCGGCTTTATCAACGGCTACGGCCCGGCCAACACCTACGACCTCCGCGACGGCCGGCCTCTGATCTCGTTCGACTACTACCTCGGCGAGAACCGTCCCACGGAAGAAGCCGTCACCGACCTCCAGGAGCTGGCCCGGATCAACAGCGACCGGCCCTACTTCCTGCTGCTCCACGTCCGCCAGTGGAGCACCATCGAGCACGTCAAGGGCATCCTGGACCGGCTCGGCCCCGAGGTCGAGGTCGTCCCGCTCGACGTGTTCCTGACGCTGGCCGCGAACCGGCCCGACTTCGAGCCCCGCTTCGCCGACCCCGACCGCCCGCTCACGGGTCCGCTCAACGCGCCCGGCTCGCGCGGCGTCCGCGACCGCGCGGAGCGGTAGGCCTGACCTCGAGGTTCGGGAACGCGAGGAGAGGTTTGGAAGAGAATGAGAAGAGGTCTCTTCGATTCCGACCTCGAGGATCGGCCTCGAGGCCGTGCCGCCAACGCCCCCACCGCCATGGACCGCCGCCGCTTTGTTCAGCTTTCCGGTCTCTCGAGCGCGGGGCTCGCGCTCGCGCCGGCCGACCTCGTCTTCCCCGGCACCGCCCGGCTGGCCGAGGTCTCCGACGCCGACCTCGAGGCCGTGTACAACCGCCTGCGGCGGGAGCCCCCGTGCCGCGCCGAGGTGCGGTCGGAGCGGGGCGGCCCGCGCCTGTTCGTTAATGGGGAGGAGACGCTGCCCGTCTGGGGGCTCAGCATCTCGCTGCTGGAGACCGTCGAGAACTTCAGGGGCATGGGGATGCAGCTTCTGCAGCCCCAGATGGGCATGGCGAGCGCGTGGACCGGACCCGGCGAGTACGACCTCACCGCCCTCGAGGGCTACCTCGCCAGGGTGTCGGCCCTCGCCCCCGACGCCTTCTTCTTCCCCCGCGTCCAGCTCCTCACGCCGCCGTGGTGGAAGGAGGCGCACCCCGAGGAGACGGTCCGGTACGGGGCGGCGGTGAACGCCCGCAACTGGGACGGCTGGCGGACGCGGCCCCAGGACAGCCCGATGCGGGAGGGCTTCCACCACTTCACCAACTTCTACGGCGAGGCCTGGGAAGCGTCGTACGCCTCGGAGGTGTGGCGGCGCGACACGGGCGACATGCTCCAGGCGCTCGTCCGGTTCGTCGATCAGAGCCCGCTCGCGAGCCGCATGATGGGCTACTTCTTCGTCCACGGCCCGACGGAAGAGTGGAACCAGCCGGGCGACGACTTCTGGCCCGGTTACGAGGCGCCGATGCAGCGCGAGGCCGGCCCGGTGCCGCCGCCTCGCGACCGGCTCGATGCGGGCTTCGGGCTCCTCCGCGATCCGGCCAAGGAGAGCCACGTGATCCGGTTCTACCGGCGGTTCCACGAGGTCCGCGCCGAGACCATCGCGCACCTGGCGCGGGCCGTCAAGGAGGCGTCTTCGAGGCCGGTCATCGCGGGGACGTTCTACGGCTACCTGATGGAGAACCCCCGCATCCAGGAGAGCGGCCACCTCGCGCCCCAGGCCGTCCTCGAGAGCCCCGACCTCGACGTCATCGCGTGCCCGTACACGTACACCGCCACCAACGACCCGGCCAAGGCGCGATGGGAGAGCGACTTGTACGACGGCGCCGACAACTGGCTCGGTCGCGCGCGCGGCGTCGGCGGCGACGGCGCGTACCGCTCGATGGTCGAGTCGTACCGGCGGCGGGGGAAGCTGTACGTCTCCGAGATCGACCCCGGCTCGTACCTCCACCGGGCCACCAGCTGGAAAGAGATCGGCGGCTCGGGCTCGATGACGGCCGAGGGGACGGTCAACATCCTGCGGCGCGACTTCGGGAACGCCCTGTCGGCGTCGTCGGGCGCCTGGCTCTACGACTTCGGCCCGTACAACTGGTCGGACTACGGCGAGGACGCCACGACGCCGGGCGGCTGGTACGGCTCGCCCGAGATCATCGGGGCCGTCGGGGGGCTGATCGGCCTGATGCGGACGCGCCTGGACCACGACGTCTCGTCGGTGGCCCGGATCGCGGTGGCCGGCGACCCGGCGGGGTTTTTCGCCTCGCGGCACTGGATGGCCGACCGCCCGTGGCCGGGCCAGGGCATCCGCTACACCGACCTCGTCAACCACTGGTTCTTCAACGCCCAGTCGAGGGCGATGTACCGCGGCGGCCAGCCCGTGGACCTGATCTACCGCGACGACCTCACGGCCGAGGACTTCCGCCGGTACAAGCTGGTCCTCGTCCCGAACTCGTTCCTGATGACGCCGGCCCAGGTGGACCGCCTGCACGAGCGGCTGCGGGGCTCGGGAGCGACGGTCTTGTGGACGTACGCGCCGGGCCTGCTCCGGCCCGAGCAGACGGGCGTCTCCGGCGGCGTGGACCTGGGCCAGATGGAGCGGCTGACGGGCTTCCGCTTTACCCAGATCGACGACCCCGCCCCGCTCCTCATCACCGCGACGATGCCGGGCGACCACCCGCGGAGCTTCGGGATCAAGAGCCCGGACTACTTTTCGCCCCGGTTCGTCGTCGAGGACGGCGACGGCGTCGAGGTCCTGGGCACGTGGGGCCGGTCGTCGTCGGCCGCCTTCGCCCGGCGCGAGGTGGACGGGTGGACGAGCGTCTACGTGGGCGCGCCGCCGGTCCCGGCCGAGGTCCTCCGCCAGCTCGCGACCGACGCCGGCGCCGCGCCCTGGACCGACCGGACGGCCATCGTCAACGGCTCGAGGGCGGGGGCGATGGTCGTCTGCACCGACCCGCCGACGCCGTTCGGCGCCCCCACCGGCGCGACGGAGCGCCCGGCGGCTGGCCCGTTCACCGTGACGTTCCCGTTCCCGCTCCGCGACGAGGCCGGCGGCCCGGCCCGGACCACCCACACGCTCGACCTCGCCTTCGGCGACGTCCGCCTGTTCGTCCCGGCGTGACGCGCCCTCGAGGAGCGCAGAGGCGAGAAGAGGTCGGGCGGGACCTCCTACACTGGGCTCCAGCCTCGAGGACGAACACCCGTCCTCGAGGCAGTGACTCCGCCCACGACCTCGATGTCGGCTCGCGACCTCGAGGTCGGAAGCGGCGAATCCTCAACGACGAACCCTGAACCACCCCCAAACATGGATCTGCTCACGATCCAGGACCACGAGCCGCCGATGGGCGACACGGCCGGACACCAGCCGCTCTCGTTCTGCCGCGCCCTCTGGGCCACGCCCACCGACCTCGAGGCCGAGGCCCCCGCGCACCGGATCGTCCACGCCCGCGTGCTCCAGCTCCACGTCCCGGCCCGCCTTGACCGGTTGGGCCTGCGCCGCGCCCAGGGCTACCACAAGTGCGGGAGTACCGTCGACCGCGACTGGGTGACGGCGTTCCGCGTGCTCGTGTGGGACGGCGACGCCTGGGCCGTCCACCGCGACAAGCGCGACGTGCCCTGCCCCGACGCCGAGGACGCCGTTCTGTGGTTCGACCTCGAGGGCGTCGAGACGGCGACCGCCGTGGTCGAGGTCCGGCGCTGCGGCATCGACGAGTGGTGGCCGTCGTGGAATCTGGTCTCGGGCGCCCTCGTCCTCGAGGGCGAGCCGCTGGGGCCGCTGGCGCCCCGGCGCGAGACGCTGCTCGACCTCGACGGGGTGTCGCTCGACGGCCTGCCCGATGGCCTCGAGGCCGAGCGCGGGCAGGGCGAGGTCCGCTACCGATCCGCCGGCCTCGAGGTCGGGTTCTGCCTGGGCCGCGCCGGGTTCTCGTTCCTCGCCCTCGACGACGCCGAGCGCGGCCTCGGGACGAGCCTGCTCCGCCGCAGCCCCGGCTTGTTCTTCCAGGGACCCCAGCTCCACCCGGTCGGCGGAGCGCCCGTCGCGATGCCGGCGCTCCGCAACCGCGCGCACGGGACCACCCGCGTCGAGGGCAACCGCGTCACCTACGACCTCGCCCTCGGCGACACGGGCGTGAGCTACCGGCTCGCGTGGGAGGTGCTGCCGGACCGCCTGGTCCTGGACGCTGAGCGGCACTGCGAGCGCCCGCTCCGCGCGTGGCGGTCGAGCGCGTGGACGCTCGGCCTCGACAGCACCGCCACGCCGTGCCACGTCGTCGGCGGGACGGTCCGCACGGGCGAGACCGGGCTCGTCCGCCTCCCGGCGTGGCTGCACGCGCCCGGCTTCGGGAGCCTGCGCCTCGAGGGCGACAACGTGCTCGTCCGCTCCGACGCCGTCCGCCCGCTCGACCTGACCACCCTCGAGGTCCGGCTCGGCGAGGAGCCCCAGCCCGAGGGCGACGTCCTCGTGCCCGCCGGCCGCGCCCGCGCCCGCGTCGAGTGGCGGCTCGACCGGCCCGACGTGCCGCTTAGCGACGACGCGCCCCCCGAGGTCCGCCAGGCCGTCGAGCGGTGCGCCCTCACCGCGCTGAGCTACCGCGCCGACACCGCCACGCTGACCAACAACGGCGCGTCGATGCACTGCCCGATCTGCATGGACATGTGGTCGGCGTCGGCCGTCCAGATCGGCCCGGTCCTGCCCGGCCTGGACGCCCTCGACCTGGTGCGCGACTCGCTCGAGCGGTGGCTCGACGGCGGCCAGGGCTACACGAGCGGGCGCCTCCTCCAAGACGGGGCGTTCCACGACGCCGAGGACGAGTACCTCATGACCGGCGCCGCCTGCCTCCTGGGCCTGGCCGACCTGCTCGAGCACGCCGGCACGCCCGGCTGGGTCGCCCGCTACCGCGGCCCGATCCGGGTCCAGCTCGACAAGATGAAGGCCCGCGACCTCGACGGCGACGGCCTGGTCGAGAGCCCCTACCGCACCGGCGTCAGCGGGACCGGCCAGTGGAGCACCAACTGGTTCGACGTCGTCTCGTACGGTTGGAAGGACGCCTTTACCAACGCCCTCCTTTACCCCGCGCTCGTCCGCCTGGCCCGCGTGCTCCCCGGCATCGAGGCCGCCGACCTCGCCGACGGACTCGGGGAGTGGGCCGTGCGGCTGCGCCGGAGCTACACGCCGACGTTCCTGAACCCCGAGACCGGCTGGCTCGCCGGCTGGCGCTGCCGCGACGACCGGCTCCACGACCACGCCTTCCTCGCCCCCAACGGCGCCGCCGTGTGCGGCGGCGTCCTCGAGGACGGCCTCGCGCGCGACGTCGTGGAGCGGCTGTGGGCCGAGGCCGAGCGCGTCGGAATGCCGGACGCTACCCTCGGCCTGCCCGGCAACCTGCGGCCCATCCCCGACCACGACCTGGCCGACATCATGCAGGGGTACCCGCTCGGCTGCTACCAGAACGGCGGGCGCACCCACTCGCAGTCGCGCCATTTTGTGGGTGCCCTGTACCGCGTCGGGATGACGGACGAGGCCGACGCGCTCCTGCGCCGCCTGTGCCGCGGGCTCGCCGATGGGGCCGTCTACGGCGGCTCCCGGAGCGGTCTTGACTGGCGCTACTGGGACGGCCGCCCGTGCGGCTACGAGGGGCTCTTGACCGACCAGTTCGGCATCCTGTCCGTCGCCCTCGATCGCTACGGCCGGCCCGGCGCGTGAGCTAGGCACTCGACCTCGACGCGCGCGCCGAGCGCGAGCCCCGACGCGGCGAGCGCGCTCCGCGCCGGGTACGGCACCGAGAAGACGCGGCTGTAGACCTCGTTGAACGCGGGCCACTCAGCGATGTCCACTAAGAACACGGTGCACTTGAACACCGACTCGAGGCCGGACCCGTGGCGATCGAGGACGACCCGGATGTTCTCGAGCGTCTGCTCCGACTCCGGCCCGATCCCGCCCGGCGCCAGGTCAAGCGTCCCCGGCATCACGCCGATCTGTCCCGAGAGGTACAGCACGTCGCCGACGCGGACGGCCTCCGAGAACGGAAGCGACCGCATCGCGGGGTCGGCCGTGGCGAGGAACACCGGGGTGTCTCTGGGAGCAACGGCCGAACGGCAGCCAGAGCAGGCCAGTAGGAGCATGGAAGCGAAGGCAAGCCGGGTCACGGGCAGATCGATGCTGTTGCCGAGGTAGCGTAGCAAATCTAGAACGGACTGTGCTATAGGTGGAGGCCCTTGACAGCGAGCCAAGACGCCGGCTCACTCGTTGAGCCGGCGTCCTTCGTTTCTGAGACCTCCGGGCCGAAAAGGCCCCCGTCGCCGAGGTCTCGCGGAGCTTGGCGTCGAGGTTGCTCAGAGGCTCGTCGGACAGGAACACGGCGGGGTCCCGGACGATGGACCGGCCGAGCGCGACCCGCTGGCGCTGGCCGCCCGAGAGCGCCTTCGCTTCCGGTCCAAGACGGACTCGAGCCTGAGCGTCCGGGCAGCCGCCTCGTATCTGTTGTCGTAGACCTTCCGGAGCTGTTCAAGTTCGACGCGGGCCATCCAGTACGCGCTTAGCGAATGACGGTGATCATGGTACTGAGGACGACGCTTTCGGCGTCAAGCCGGACGACGTACGTCCCGCTCGGGAGGGGCGTCGCATCGAACGGGGCCGCGTGGCGGCCGGCCGGGGCGAACCCGTCCTCGAGGACGGCGACCTCGCGGCCGAGCACGTCGAACACGGACAGCCGGACGTGGCCGGGACGGCTGAGGGTGTACGGGACGGCCGAGCGGCCCGTCGTCGGGTTCGGGTAGCTAGGCTCCAGGGAGGCGCGGGAGCTCACGTCGTCCGGCTCCGACGCAACAGGCAGGACGATGGCCCGGTCGGCGACGGCGAGCAGCCGCGTCGTGTGGCCCGGAACCTCGAGGGCCAGCCCGTCGAGGTCGGCCGCCGAGACCTCCCGTATTTCCCCCGTGAAGAGGTCCGTGAGCACGACCGCCTCGCTAGGTTCGAGCACCGTGGGGACGGACACGATCGCGGCAACGGGAGCCTCCCCCAGGTTGGCGACGGCGAGCACGTCCGCGTCGTCGCCGGTTCGGAGGTAGGCGTAGGTCTGGCCCGCCGCGTCGCCAGGGGTCACCTGTACCTCTTGGAAGCCGTCGCCCTCAAGGGCGTCCAAGGTGTGCTTGAGCCAGATGAGGTGCTGGTAGAAGGCGAAGAAGCCCTCGCGGTCGTAGTCGCGGATCGGGACGGAGACCGGGAACGACGGGAACTCGTTCCGAATGCCGACCTCCTGGCCGTAGTACAGCATCGGGACACCCGGCAGCGTGAACACGAGCGTGGCTGCCATCTTCGTCTGCTCGACCGAGTGGTTGGCGACGAACCGCGGGGTGTCGTTGTTCTCGAGGTAGCGTAGGACCGCCGCGCCGGGCGGGTACCCGTTCCCCCGGTTCGTGACCGCGTTGCGGAGGTCGCGAGCTCGGAACTGGTCGAGGCCGGTGTTGAACAGGGTGACGTCGGGCGAGGACCGCTGCCACGCCCACTTCGAGATGTACGTCCGGTCGGCGTGCCAGTCGTAGGCCACGTCGAAGCCCTCGAACGAGGCCGGGTCCGTCGCCTTGGTCTCGGCCAGAAGCAGGAGCTCGGGCTTGACCCGCTTGAGCGCCCGGCGCCACTCCTGCACGAACGCCGGATTGCGGGCCACGACAGCCCACACGGCGTCGAACCGGAACCCATCGACGTCGAAGGTCTCGACCCAGTACCGCGTGGCCTCGACCATGAACCGCTGGACGTCGGGGTTGTCGTAGTTGAGGTTGACGAGGTCGTCCCAGAAGTAGCCGATGAACGTGGCCTCGCCCTCCCGGATGAAGGTGTAGTTCTCGGAGTAGGGCGCGTCGTCCGTCTCCTGCTGGTAGAAGTCGGCGTAGTACGAGCGGTCGCCGTGAGCGATCACCTGCTCGGCGTAGGGGTGCGAGATCGACGTGTGATTCGGGACGACGTCCAAGATGACGCGGAGCCCCGCCGCGTGCGCCGTGTCGATAAGCTCGTGGAGGTCGTCCTCCGTCCCCAGATCGTCCCAGACGGCGAAGTAGTCGGTCACGTCGTAGGCCTGCTGCCCGTTCGCTGTCGGGAAGATGGGCTGGAGCCAGATCGTGTCGATGCCGAGGTCGACGAGCTCGGGGATCTTGTCCGTGATGTGGCGGAGCTTCCCGTTGTACTGGTTGACGAAGAAGCGCGGGGTGATCTCGTACAGGACGGCCCGGTCGATCCAGGCCGCGTGGTCTCGGGCGATGTCGAACGCCCGGACGGCGCCGTCCTCGACGGTCACGAGTGTCCGCGCGCGGCGGGCGTCGCCGTCGGCCTGGGTCACCACGATGTCGACGTAGTACTCCCCTGCCGGGGCGTCGGTGGCGAGCGAGGCGGTCGCCGTGGTGTCCGTCAGGACGGAGAGCCCAAGGGAGGCCGGGTTGCCGGGGTCCTCGGACCACGCGAACGCGAGGGGGCCACGGCCGGGGTTGTCGAGAACGCGGGCCGCGAACGTCACCGTCTCGCCCTCGACGGTCGCCGCGAGCGCGACCTCGGGCCGAAGGCGATAGCCGAGCGTGTAGCGGAGCGTGTCGGAGCAGACGCTCCCAGCGCAGGCGACGATCTCGGTCGTCCCCTCCCCTACCGTGACGGGCACCGCGAACGTCCCGTCGGCGGCCTCGAACGCCACCGCTTGGTCCCCGACGTGGAGCGTCCCGGCCGTCGCGCCGGTCACAGTGCCGCGGACGGTCTGGCTCCGGCCCCACACCTCAGCGTCGAGGGGGAGCAGGGCGACGGACTGGGCGTGGGCGCCCAGCCCGGCCAGGGCGAAAACGAGGAGGCCGAGGGGTCGGGTCATGGCGGGTCGAAAGGCGACGGTGCCGAGCGAGGGGGGCGGGACGTCGGGCGCGGCGCCTGGCCCCCGCAAGCGCTTCCAGGACAGCTTACCGATGTTCCAGGCTTTGCACAAACCTTTGCGCGCTGCCCTTCTCTGTCCGATACGGGCTAGGCCTCGAGGTCGCTCCGCCTCACCTTGAGGCTGTCGGCACGTCGAGGTCGCCCTCGAGGCGGTCGCGCATCCAGACGTTGAGCGCCCACGGGTCGGCCGCCGGCTCGCCCGTGCGGAGATCGGTCGGGAGGTACGGCGGCGGGCCGAACTCGGGCGTGATCGTGAGCCGCTCGGCGTCCGCCGCGACGTTGGCGTCCACGACCGCCTGCCAGACCTCGACGTGCCGGCGGACGTGGCCCTCCCACACCGCCGCGCGCGGGTCCGACACCTGGGAGCCTTCCTCGTGTCCCACGCGGGCGTGGACGTGGCGGGTCCGCGCGACGGCGGTCGCCAGCGCCTCAGCCTGGTCGCCGAGGTCGGACTCGTGGACGACCATCCAGTGCGAGACGTCGAGGGTGAGCCGGAGCGCCGGGAGCGCGTCGAGCAGGCGGACCGTCCCGGGGAGCGAGTACGTCGGCCGCCCCCGGTGCGTCTCGGCGACGACCTCGAGGCCGGTCTCCTCCCCCACCTCGAGGAGCCGGCGGTAGACCCTCAGGTTGCCCTCGAACGAAAACCGGTCGCGGCCAGCGTGGTGGTTGAGGAGGACCGGCCGGCACGCGGCGGCCCGCTCGGTCTGGGCCTCGAGGCTGCGGAGGTGGTCGTCGGGCGTGTCGCCCTCGGTCAGCGTCTGGGCGACGAGGGCCAGCCCGTACTCGCGGTGCATGGCCTCGACCTCGTCCGGCGGCTCGCGCAGCGTCCGGAGCCAAATCTCGGTCGCGCTGAACCCGTCGTCTCGGGCGCGCCGGAGGAACGGCTCGAGCGGGCCGCCCATCTCTTCCCACATCGACTTGGCATAGAGGAGGGTCATGGGGCTGAGTGTGGGAGGATGGGGGTTGGAAGGGGGTCTAGTTTCACCTTTTTCGCCCGTCGCCCACACTCCCATACCCCACCACTCCCTTTACTCCGGCAGCCGGTTCCACTCCGCCAGCAGGCCGCGGAGCCGCTCGTACGACGGCTTCGGCGAGGCGTCCTCGTTGACGAGCCCGCCGTTCTGGATGAACGTGCGGAAGTCGGCGAAGTCGTACCAGTTGAGGGCGTGGACGTAGGGGCGGGCGTAGAACACGGTGTAGAGCTGCTCGAGCCAGTCGGCCTGGAGGTCCGGGTCCCAGGGGCGGTGCCAGTCGTAGAGCGCGCCGGTCAGCTCCATCCGGTCGGCGAAGAGCGCGGCCTCGGTCGGCCCCGACGACGCGCCGATCTCGGAGATGTAGACCGGCTTGCCGAACGCCGCGAAGCGGTCCACGTGGCGGACGATGTCGGCGAGCGACCGGTTCGGGAAGTACATCTGGACGCCGACGGTCTCGAACGGGACCTCGGCCTCGACCAGGTCGGCCACGAACTGGCGCGGCGTGCGGAGCGGGCGGTCCGCCTCGCCGTGGGCCGCGTGGCCGTACGAGGCGTACTCGCCGTAGGGGCAGCAGTTGTTGATGAGCCGGTCGACGCGCGGGTTCGTGTCGTGCGTCACCTCGCAGGCCAGGCGCACGACCTCGGTGATCTGGTCCGGCGTCAGGTCGTGGACGTTGGCCCAGTCGTGGTACTCGTTGACCACCTCCCAGTGGAGCACCTTGTCGCCGTAGTGGCCGACCAGCTCGCGCGCGTGGTTCTCGACGTAGCCCTTGAGCGCGGGGAAGTCCTTCTGGGCGAGCCAGTCGGGCGTGACGGCCGGGTGGAACCACACGAGCGGCCGGCCCTCGATGGTGATGTCGTGGTCCACCAACCAGTCCACGATGTCGTCCTTGAGACCCCAGCGGTAGACGCCCTCGCGCGGCTCGAACACGGGGTACCACGTGTCCCAGATGTAGTGCGTCACGGTCGCGAAGTTGAAGGCGTCGACGAACCGCTCCTGCATCGTTTCGGACTTGGCCCAGATGTACTGCCGGGTCTCGCAGCCGAAGTGGAACTCGCCCGTCCGGGGCGTCGCCAAGACCGACCGGGCGTGCTCGAGCTCGGCCTTCTCGCCGGCCCACAGCGCGTAGAGCAGCGCCTGGTTCGCGGTCTCTCCCGCCGTCTCACCGCTCTGGCGACTGGCGTCCTCGAGGAGCTCCTGCGACAGGTCGTGGAGCCCCCGCACCTCGGCCGAGAAGGCGGTCCCCTGCCCGACATACTGACCGATGGTAGCCGCGTTGCGAGCGACGGTGCTCCGGGCGAACTCGACGTTGAGGTTGCGGACGCGCGGCCCCCGGAAGTCGTCGGCCGTGAAGTAGCGGCCCTGGTTGTCGGCCTCGAGCCAGACGTTGCCGAAGCCCTCGACGTACCACTGCGCGTTGACCGCGAACGGGCGGCTGGCCATCGACTGCGGCAGCGAGACGCCCTCGGACGTGACCGAGATGGGCGACATGTACGGGTCGCCGTCGGGCGTCGAGGCGTAGGCCCACTCGAGGGCGCCCATCACGGGGCTCGGGTACGGCCGAAGAACGATATCCGTCGAGGACCGGAGCGGACGTGCCCAGGCGGGTGCGCCCACGAGGGCGCCGGCGCCAGCGGCGGCGCTGGTCTTGAGGAAGCGGCGTCGGGAGGCGTTCATGGAAGTCTGGGGAGTGGGGGCGGATCTCGTTGCGGTCGGGGCGGAGGCCCCACGTTTGCGGCGGCCGGTCATCGGAGGCCGGGGGCAGAGTGGCGGGGCTCACGAACGCGAGTCGTCATCCAGTAGGCCGAGGCGGCGCCGGCGGCGGTCGCCCCGGCGAACACGGCGTCGGTGCCGTACCGCTCGACGGCCCAGCCAGCGGCCACGCCGACCGCGGCGAACGGGGCCGTGAGCGCGTTGCTGAGCGCGACGTAGCTGGGGCGGTCGGCCTCGGGCGCCAGCTCGGCGATGAGCGGGAGCCGAGAGACGGTGCGGAGCGCGAGCGCGGCGGCCGAGAGCGCGAAGGCGACGAGGTAGACGCCGGCCGTCGGGGCGAGCCAGGCCACGAGCGCGGCGGCGGCCGTGGCCCAGCCCGCCAGCGCCAGGTTGCCCCGGTGCCCGCGGCGGTCCGCGGCGACGCCCGCGAGCGGGCTCGCTACGACGGTCGCCGCCGCCATGACCGCCGTGAACTGGCCGGCCGCGCTGATGGGGAGCCCGAACCGGGCGATGGCATCGACCGCGAAAAAGGCCCCGGCCACCCCGCCCACGACGACGAGCGCATCGGCCACCAGCAGCCCGCGCAGGGCGGGCTGCCGGCGGAGCAGGCGCGGCAGGCGGCGGAGGAACAGGGCGGGCTCGATGCGCCGCGCGCGCCGCACCGGCACGTCGTCGCGCAAAAGCGCAAGCATGGCGTACGACCCCATCACGCCCGCGAACGCGAGTCCGAACAGCACCGCGAAGTTCGTCGGGTAGACGAACGCCTCGAGGACGACGACGGACACGACGCCCGCGACGATGCTGAGGACGGCCCCGGTCACGGCCCGGGCCGCGAACAGTCGCCCCCGGATGCCGACCGGCGTCAGCGCCGTCACCAGGTCGAACCACGCGGGGACGGCGACCGCGCCGGCGACCGCCGCGAGCCCGTAGACGGCGAAGAAGAACGTGAGCCCCGCCGCTGGCGTCGCATTGCCGAGCCACCACGCCGTGCCCACGGCCAGCAGCAGCCAGGGGAGCCGCTGCGCGAGCGCCGTCACCAAGACGAGCCGCTTGCGGGACTCGGCGTGCTGGGCGCGGTGCGCCGCGAAAACCTGGGGCACGTTCATCCCGACCGCCCACACGACGGGGATTGCTCCCACGGCCACCGCCCCGCCGCCCAACCGCTCGACGAACACCGGCAGGACCGTCGCGGCCGAGGCGAAGCTCAGCCCGAACGTGAACAGCGCGCCGTCGGCCACGTTGAGCGCGGCGTTGCGGCGGACCGTCTTGGGGGCGGCCTCAGCCACGGTAGACGCGGACCTCCTCCGGGCCGAGGGCGACGGTCAGCGACGCCCCCTCGGCGGTCGCCGTCGCCTCCACCTCGTCGCCGCCGAACACCTCCGCAAACGGGCCGGCCTCGAGGCCGGGGACCGACAGCGACGCCCGGACAGGGCGGCCCTCGAGGTTGCGGACGACGAGCATCTGGCCGTCCCCGTCCTCGAGGACGTCGACGCGGACCGCCCCGTCGCCGACGACCTGGGGCCGCTCGAGGGCGACCGCGTGATCGACGAGGGCGGCGACGAGCGCGCCATTGGACCGCTCGCCCGTCCGCTGGTGCGGGAGCGTGACGTAGGAGCCGATCAGGACGGCCCGGCCGTCGCCCCAGGCGTGGCTCGTGACGGCCGGCTGGCCGTCGGCGTAGGTCGCCAGGACGTCGGCGCCCTCCAGCGAGAACGTTTCTTTGACGAGCGCGCCGTACGCCTTCGAGCCGGCCGGGAAGCCGGGAAGATCCACGCTCGCCACGACCTCGACGCGGCCGAGCCCGCCCGAGGGGTCGAACGGCTGGGCCGCGACCGTCCCGTCTCCGGCGACGCCCCCGCGCACCGCCGCCACCTCCGACGCGCGCGTGGCGCCGTGGACCAGGGCGTACTCGTGCTCCGACGCCGGCTCGGCGTTCCGCTGGCGGGCGCCGAACACCTCGTCCAGCCCGTAACCAGGCACCGTCGTGTGGTGCCGCCCGCCCTCGACGTCCCACCCACCCGCGTACGCCTCGGCAATGAGGACGCCGCCGGCTTGGACCCACTCCTTCAGCCGCTCGGCGATCTCGGCCGAGAGCCAGTACGGGAAGGGCGCCACGATGACGCGGTATTGATCGAGCGTGTCGCCCTCGAAATCGACCGGGTGGACCAGGTCCACGACGTGGTTCCGGTCGTAGAGCGCGCGGTGGGCGCCCAAGATGGAGTCCGTGGCATTCTTCTCGTTGCCCGTCGCGGCCCAGGTAAAGATCTGGTTGTCGGGGCTGTAGAGGACGGCCACCTGGGAGGGGCGCGGCTCGCAGTCGAGGACAAAGTCGGCGTGCTCCTGCAGGACGCGGCCGATCTCGGCGAACGACTCGAGCCAGGGCGTCGAGCTTCCGTCGAGGTGCGAGAGCCCCCACGTCGGCGCCTCGCGGCCCAAGGTCTCGGGGCGGTACTGCCAGAAGAGGAACCCCTTGAGGTTCGCCGCGAGCCCCGTGAACACGTGGCGCTTGATGTCGTCGGCGGTGATCGCGTGAGGCAGGTCGAGCGTGTAGCCCATCAGCATCAGCATCTCGGCCGAGATGATGGGCTTGCCCCGGGCGCACGACCGGAGCACGTCGCACATCATGGGGTCGTCCATCTGGGTGATCCCGTGGAGGTCGCCCGTCTGCCCGACGTTCCAGGGGTCGTTGGCCGTCGAGACGGTCGGGAAGCCCTGCAGGAAGACGTGGTGGCACATCAGCGGGTGCCGCCCGGCGTCGGCCTCCCGCGCGACCTCGAAGCGGCGGCGGACGTGCTGGCCCAGGACGTCCACGAAGAACGTCCGCCAGTCCACCAGGTCGTTGAAGGTGTTCCGCGTGCGCGGGACCTCGGCCTCGTCGAACGACTGGTAGTTCCGTTTCCAGGCGGTGTTGAGCGCGTCGATCTCGCCGCCGTAGGTCTCCGCGAGCCACCGGCGGAAGGCGGCGACGGCGTGCGGGTTGTAGTCGAGCATGTCGCCGATCTTTTGGGCGTCGTCGGCCCACAGCCGCATCTCGGCCATCGACTGCGTGAGCTCGGGCTCGCTGCCGACGTTCCAGATCGCCAGCGCCGGGTGGTCCGAATACCGCTCGATGGCGGCCCGGAGCCAGCGGAACATGTGGTCCTGAGCTGGGGCGTGACACAGTGAGAGCCCGAGCCCGCCGATCTGCCGGTGCGGCTGCGTCTGCGGCCCGATCCGCTCGCCTGCCAGCGTGACCATCGAGGCGTCGGGATATTTTTGGTACACCCAAGCCGGCGCCACGTCCACGATGGTGTTGAGCATGACGCGGAGCCCGTGCCGGTCGGCTACGTCCATCAGCCGGTCGATGTCGTCCCAGTCGTAGCGGTCCTCGGCGGGGTGGTTCCAGCGCCACTGGAGCCAGTACTTGACCATCGTGAACCCCAACTCCGCCATGCGCGCGTGGTCGCGGTCCCAGTCCTCGGGCCGGGGCGACGGCGCGCGGTAGTATTGAGAGCCGTAGGGGACGTAGACGTCGTCGAGGAGGGAGCGCACGAGCGGAACGGGGAGTGTGGGTGTGTGGGAGGATGGGGGTGTGGGAGGACGTCGGGAGCGGGGGAGCGGGCTTTCCTCCCTCTCCTCCCATACCCCTCCCCCCACACTCATCAAACGGCGCTCTCGAGGTGCTGGCGGGCTTTGAGGAGCCCCGCCTTGACGCCGGCCTCGCCCTCGAAGTCGTCGTCCTCGTGCTCGATCGAGAGCACGTCGTCGTAGCCGACCTCCCGGAGCGCGGCGACGAACGCGGCCCAATCGACCTCGCCGTCGCCGGGCACCTTGTAGCGCCACCAGCCCGACCGCCAGGTGTCGGCGTCGAGCTGCTTCCACGTCGAGCCGTAGCGGTAGCGGCCCTCGGGCAGCATCTCGACGTCCTTGGCGTGGGCGTGGAAGACCTTGGACCCATACTCGCGCGTCGCCCGGAGGTAGTCGATCCCCAGCCACAGGAGGTGCGACGGGTCGAGGTTGAGCCCGAAGCTGTCGCTCGGGACCTCGGTAAACAGGGCGTCCCACAGCTCGGGCGAGAAGGCGTAGTTGCCGGGGATGCCGAACTGGACCCAGTTGAACATGGGGCAGTTCTCGATCATGACGCGCACGCCCTGGTCTTCGGCGTAGGCCACGACCTCGCGGAAGATGACGCCGATCTCCTTCATGTTGCGGTCGGGGTTGACGGGTCGCCCGCCCACGAACGTCCCCACGCGGTCGACGCCCAGGAGCGCCGCCGCGTCGATCACGTTGCGGAGGTAGCGCCGGTGCTCGGCGGTCTTCTCCTTGCGCCCGTGCAAGATGTTGTCGAAGTAGGCGAAGGCCGAGATGCGGACGCCGTGCTCGTCGAGGAGGTCGTTGACGCGCGCGGCGTCGTCGGCCGTGAAGGCGTCGGCGTCGATGTGGCGGGGGAGCTTGCCTCCCATTGCGCTCTTGGGCCACGTCGAGATCTCGAGCGACGCGAACCCGTTCTGGGCGGCCCACGGGACGAGTTGCTCGAGGGGGACGCCGCCCAAGCTGCCGGTCAGGAATCCGATGTCCATTGCGGAGGAGTGTGGAGATGGGGAAGCGGGCGGCGCCAGCTACAGAGACAACGGGGTCGGGTCGAGGTCGCGCATCGTGACGTCCTGGGCGGGCGTGCCGCGCCGGAACAGGACGAGGTAGGTGGCCGCGTCGCCGTCGGCGGGATGGCAGGCGCTGTGCCAGACGCCGGCGTCGATCACGACGACCTCGCCGGGCTCGACGCGGAACGCTTCGAGGGCGCCCTCCCCCAGCACGGGGAGCACGACGGCCCGGTCGATGGGGACGAGGACCTCGGGCGTCCGGTCGTGGCGTTCGACCCAGTCCACGGCCGGCGTGGGCTGGCGGGTGACGATGCAGTACCCGACCTCGGTCTCGCCCTCGACGGCGTAGCGCGCGACGTCGGACCAGTAGCGGAAGGCGTCGCCCTGGGCCGTCGGTGGGGAGCCGGGGGGCTGGGCGACGGAGCCATAAGGCGCGAAGCGCTCGGGCGTGAGAGGCAGGACGGGGATCATGGAGTCAGTCGTCTTGGCGCTCGAGCCACAGATGGCGTTGCCAGGCGTGGGCTGCGAGGTCGGCGCGCTCGTCGGCGCCCAACGGGTCGCCGACGCCGGCGGCCGTGTTCATCTCGGCCTGCTCGGGCGTCCTCATCCCGGGGATCACGACGCTCACGGCCGGGTGGCTGCGGGCGAAGCGGAGCGCGTACTCGGCGAGGTCGAGGTCGGGGTGACGCTCGTCCTTGAACTCGCGGAGCGCCTCGACGCGGCGGACGGTCTCTTCGAGCGCGCCGTCGGCGAAGTAGTCCCGGCGGTGGTCGCCCTCGGGAAACGTGGTGTCGGCGTCGAACTTCCCCGTCAGCGCGCCCTCGTCGAACGGGACGCGGACGATCACGGCCGTCTCGGTCCGTTGGCAGACCGGGAACAGGTTCCATTCGGCCGAGCGGTCGAACACGTTGTACACCGTCTGGACGGCGTCGACGGTCCCGTCCAGCAGCGACCCGACCACGACGCCGGGCGCGTGGTCGGGGACCGACACGCCGACGGCGCGGATCTTCCCGTCGCGCTTGAGGGTCGCCATCGCCTCTTTCCACTCGTCCTGGACATTGAACGCCGGCGCCCAGGCGTGGAACTGGTACACGTCGATGGTCTCGCGGCCCAGCCGCCGCAGCGACTCCTCGCAGGCCGAGATCAGGTGGTCGGCCGGGAAGAGGTCTCGGGCGTCGGCGTCGGCGCGCGGCGGCCACTCGAAGCCCTCGCGCTGGGGCACCTTGGTGGCGACGTACACCTCCTCCGTCCGCTCGGCCAGGACCTTGCCGATGACCTCTTCGCTGTGACCCTCGCCGTAGACCTGGGCCGTGTCCACAAAGTTGACGCCGCGGTCGAGGGCCGTGTGGAGCGCCCGGACCGACTCGTCGTCGTCCTGCTCGCCCCACATGCCCCCGCCGATGGCCCACCCGCCGAAGCCAATGGCCGAGACGCGCCAGCCGAGACGCCCGAAGGTGCGGTGCTGCATGGCTAGAACGTGACCCCCGAGCACAGCATGACGTTGGCGTAGGGTGAGGCCTCGCCCGTGCGGACGTAGGACGTGTTGCCACCGTTGGCAGCCATCGCCTTGAACCGCTCGTGCGAGACGTGCTCGACGGCGGTCCCGTTGAGGCGCTCGACGAGCCCGTGGTAGACGCCGTTGCCGCCCGCGACCAGCTCGTCGGCGATCACGGCGCGCTCGACGGCCAGCTCTTCCAGAACCACGTCGAGCGTGTCGAGGAAGCCGGGCAGGCCGGGCCGGACGGCCAGGTCCACGACCTCGGAGCCGTGGGGGATCGGGAGCCCGCAGTCGCACACGACGAGGCAGTCGGTGTGGCCCATCCGGGCGATGACGCGGGACAGGTGCGTGTTGAGCGTGCCGATCTTTTTCATGACTCGTGGTCGGCTTCGTGGGCTGAGGCGTAGACGGCGACCTGGTCGAGCGTCGGCATGGCGGCCTGGGCGCCGCGCTGGGTGACGGCCGCCGCGCCGACGGCGTTGGCGAGCAAGAGGGCGTCGTCGACCGACTGGCCCCGGGCGAGCGCGAACGCGAGCGCCCCGTTGAAGGCGTCGCCGGCGCCCGTCGTGTCGACGGCCCGGACGGCGGGCGCCGGCACGTGTCGCTCGCGCTCGGCGGAGACCGAGAGCGCGCCGTCGGCCCCCAGCGTGACCACGACGTGGCGGGCGCCGCGCGCGACGAGGGCGCGGGCGGCCTGGCCCGCCGAGGCCCGGTCGGTCACGGCGACGCCCGAGAGCGCGGCGGCCTCGGACTCGTTCGGCGTCAGGACGTCGACCGACGCCAGGAGCGCGTCGGAGAGCGGCCGGGCCGGGGCCGGGTTCAGCACCACGCGCGCGCCGACCTCCGTCGCCAGCGCCGCGGCGCGCTCGACGGTCTCGACCGGCACCTCGAGCTGGAGCAGGACCACGTCGGCGGCCTCGAACAGGGACCGGGCGGCCTCGACGTCGTCCGGCGCCAGGCGGCCGTTGGCGCCCGAGGCCACGATGATCTGGTTCTCGCCCCGCCCATCGACCGTGATCAAGGCCACGCCCGACGACCCGTCGTCGGCCTGGACGGCGCCGACGTCGACGCCGGCGGCGTCGAGGTCGTCCAGGAGTTGGCCCCCGAAGGCGTCGTCGCCGACGCGGCCCAGGAACCGGACGTCGCCGCCCAGCCGGGCGCAGGCGACGGCCTGGTTGGCGCCTTTGCCGCCGGAGAACGCCGTCAGCTCGTCGGTCAGGACCGTCTCGCCGGGCGCGGGGAACCGCTCGCAGACGACCACCAAGTCCATGTTCGCGCTGCCCACGACGAGCACGCGCCCTCGGCGGGCGTGTCCGTTCGGGCGTCCGTTGGGGTCGGCCATCAGTCGAGGCGGTAGCGGTGGGCGTGCGTCAGGCGCGGCGGCGACATGAGGCCGGAGGCGTGAGGCTTGCCCTCCAGGATGTTGATCAACGTGTTCGTGACCCGGACCTCGACGGTGTTCGTCCCGGCCACCACGTCGTCGGTGACGTCGAGCCGGTACGGATGCCACGGCGCCACGCGGGCGGGGCCGCCGTTGACGCGGACCTCGAGGACGTCCTCGCCGCAGTCGGCCTCCAGCGTCACGCGGCCGTCGAGCACGTCGGCCGGGACCTCGACCGTGCAGCGGTAGACGCCCGTGCCGGAAAAGAACGGGTAGCCCTGCTCGGTCCAGTCGCCGACCTCGACGCGGCGGCGCGGGGCGACGACGGCCCAGCCGTCGGCCTCGGAGCCCTCGAGGCCGAAGTCGCCGACGAGCTTGAGCAGGTCGAGCACGCCGTCGGTCCGCTTGCGGGCCGCCAACTCGACGGCGACGACGTTCTCGCCTTCGACAAGCAGCGATTGGACATCGACCTCGGGGATCTGGGCGTCGAGCCACGAGCGCTCGCCCCGGGTCGGGACCGGCGTCCCATTGAGCCACAGTCTCACATCGTCGCCCCGGAACCCGTCGATCAGGAGCCGCGCGTCGTCGGGTACGTCGCGGACCGTGAAGCGCGTCCGGTACTGGACGGTGACGGGGTAGACGGCCTCGTCGCGCTCCTGCGGAAGCTGCATCTCCCACGACCCGTTCGTGACCGCGAGCCAACCGGCGTCGTCGAGGTCGGGCCGCTCGAAGCCTTGGACGCGGTCGGCGTCGGCCTCGGCCCAGTGCATCCGCCAGTCGCCGACCAGGAGCGCGTTGGGTTCCTCGGTGTGGAAGTCGAACTCCGTCGGGAGACCGACCGGCGCCACCGGTGCCTTGGCGTCGGCCGTCCGCCGCTGGCCGCCGACGACGGCGAACGGAGCGCCCTCCGTGAGGAAGCCGACGACGGCGCCGTCCTCCATCGCCACGCCGTCCAGGTTCGTGTCCGTCACGTGCGCCCCGCTGGCGTCGCTCCCCTCCGGGACGATCACGACGCGGGCCTCGCTCGGCGGGAAGTCGAGGGCCACCACGAGCCGCCCGTCGCGGACCTCGTACACGTCGAGCGGCCGGGTCTCGCCCGTGTTCGGGTCCCACAGCTCGGGTCGCCCGACGTGCTCGACCGAGACCTCGACGCGGCCACGATCTTGCTGCGTCGTGTTGGCTAGGAAGTAGACGTGGTGGCCGTCTTTTACGCGGTGGAGGTAGAAGACGGCTTCGTCCGAGACCGTGACGTCCGGGGTGATGCATCCCAGCAGCGTGTTGCGGACGGCGTCGAACGCCTGGTCCCGGATCACGCCGTCGTCGCCCCGGAGCCCGGGGCCGGCGATGACCGAGACGGTGCCCGCGCCGACGTCGCGGGTGTGCACCTCGAGGTCGGCCTGGCCGTCCTCGAACCGCTGGCGGAGCGCGGCGCCGTCCACGCCGAACAGGCCGTCGAGGTCGGGGGCGTGCCCATTGGGAGGGACCGGGGCCGCCGTGCCGGGCCGGAGCACCTGCTGCGGCACCAACGTCGTCGCGATTACGTGGCCGCCGCCCTCGACGAGCCGCTCGACCTGGGCGACCGTCTCGGGTCGCAGGTGCGTCGTCGCCGGCAGGACCAGGACCTCGAACGTCTCGTCGCGGATCGTGATGGTCCCGTCCTCGACGGTGGCGTCGGCCAGGACCTCCTCGTCGAGGTAGTCGAAGTCGAGGTGCATCCGCAGCAGCGCGTCCGTCAGGTGCGTGAAGTCGTCCTCGATGACGGCGCTCGCCGCGTCGCGGTGTTGGGGGACGAAGTGCGCCCAGATGCTCGTGATCGGGTACAGCACGGCGACCTTCGCGACGTGGCGTCCGCCCGAGAGCAGGTGGCCGAGGCGCGCCATGTAGTCGGTGAACTGGGGGTAGTGGCCCCACCACGTGTGGTGGTAGAACTGCGACGGGGGCCAGTCCCGCTTCCGCTCGCCCTCGATGGTGTAGTGGTAGCCGTGGTTGTTGAACAGGTTGACGCCCAGGACCAGCTCCCAGTTGGCGATCCACTTCATCCGCTCCAGCGTGCAGTCCCAGTAGGTCCCCCCCATCGACTCACACAGGAGCCGGGCGCTGCCGAAGTGGTGGGCCGCCGAGGACCCGATCTTGAGCGCGACGTGCTCCGCCGGCTCCGACTTGCTCCCGACCTTGGGGTACAGGTGGTCCACGCCGACCACGTCCATGTGGCGGAGATAGCGGAACAGGTTGCCCTCGCACCGGGCCTGGAGCCGCAGCAGCTCCTCGAACAGCAGGTGGCCCGTGAACAGGGTGCCGTGCTCGTGGCACCAGTCGGCGATCCGCTTGTAGTAGGTCTCCTCGTACTGCTCGGTCAGCGTCTGGTAAAAGTCGAACCGGACCTGGGCCGTGACCTCGCCCATCCGGGTGTAGAGGGCCGGCAGGAACGGTTTGAGGTCGTAGCCCCGGCGCTCGCGGAAGATCTTGAACATCTGCCGGCTCCACGGGACGACGTGGTTCTGGAGCCCGACTTGGAAGTAGTACATCGCCGGCTCGTCCGTGTAGAAGCCGGGCACGGCACGGCCGAACTCGTCGCCCACGGCGGCGCGGTACTTCTCGTGCGTCAGCTCGATAAACCGCTCGGTGCTCTCCGGATCGAGCGTGTCGATGTACCACGGGGCCTCTTTTTCGAGGAAGTACATCAGCGTCCACTTCCCCGCCGGGGCCTCCCAGGGGACCGTGTTCTCGAACGACAGGTGCTTGTTGAGGTCCGTGACCTCCTCGATCGTGCTCTCGAACTGCTCCGTGCGGACGCCGTACGCCGCGACGGCCTTTGCAGGGCCGGTGTTGACGTAGCGCGAGTCCTGGGCCTCCAAAAACGTGAACAGCGGCCCCTCGATGTGGAGCGCCACCAGGTCGAGGTACTTCTGGGCCGTGTGCGGGTAGGCCTCGATCACCTGGCGCTCGGCCGTCCCGCTGGGCCAGTCCATCTCGTCGTAGACCCACAGGTCGAGCCCGATCTCCTTCCCCTTGGCGACGGCGAACTTGACGCACTCGAACCACTCGTCGGAGAGGTACCCGATCTCGAGCGCCATCCGGCCGTGGATGAACAGGCTGCGGACGCCCTTGTCGTAGTACTCGCGCAACTGCCACTCCATCTCGGCGGGGTCCATCTCGCCGTTCCAGAACCAGAACGGGACGATGCCCATCTCGAGCGGGGGCTCCTGGAAGCTCTCGCGCGTGAGGGGGAGGCCGTGGACGAGTGCGTCTTGATGCGCCATGCGAGCGGTCGGGGGAAGAGGCCAGAGACTGACTCTACCGGAGGGCGGGATCGTCGGAGACCGAGGGGGGCGGGTCCGCGTCGCGTCCCCAGCTGGAGGGCTCGGGTCCCATCACGAAGGCGAGCGTTCCACCGTCGGCGATCTGGCCGTGGCGGAACCAGGCGTGCACGAGGGGCCGCCCGTTGAGCGTCGCCGACTGGACGTAGCGGTTGGCCTCCGACACGTTCTCGGCCGTCACCACCAGCTCGCGGCCGTCGCCCAGGTCGAGCGTCGCGCGCGGGAAGAGCGGGCTGCCGACGAGGTAGACGTCCTGGCCGGCGTTGGGGTAGAAGCCGAGCGCCGAGAACACGTACCACGCTGACATGGCGCCCGCGTCGTCCTGGCCCGGCAGGCCGTCGTCCACGGGCGCGTACTCGGTGGCGAGGATGTGGCGGACGCGCTCGGCCGTCTTGTCGGGGCGCCCGGCGTAGACGTAGAGGTAGGGCGAGAGCAGGCCCGGCTCGTTGTGGTGGGCGTAGTGCTCCTCGTCGAAGAGCCGGTCGAGGTGGGCGGTGAACGCTTGCGGCCCGCCATGCCGCCGGATCAGCCCGCCGACGTCGTGGGGCACGAACGTGCTGTAGTGCCACGGCTGGCCCTCGTAGAAGTACGGCCCCTCCCACCACCGCTCGATCTGGAAGTCGGGCGCGAACCCCTCTTCCCACTCGCCCTCGGGCGTCCTGGCCCAGAAGAACTTGGTGTCGGGCATGAACAGGTTGTAGCTGTTCAGCGACCGGGCGCGGTAGCGGGCCGCATCCTGGTCGTGCCCCAGCGTCTCCGCCAGTTGGGCGACGGCGAAGTCGTTGAGGGCGTACTCCAGCGTCCGCGACGACCCGCACCACTTGTTGGTGGACGAGTAGCCGAGCGTCAGGTACTCGTCGGAGTCGCGGCCGTACTCGCCGGGCTGGGGCGACGGCCGGTCGGCGTCCTTCTGCGCCGCCTGGTACGCCGTCTCATAGTCGATGCCCTCCAGGCCCTTGACGGCGGCGTCGGCGAGGACCACGACGCCGTTCGAGCCGCCCTGGACGAACCCGTGCGTCCCGCTCGTCCAGCACTCCGGGAGCCAGCCCGTGTGGCGGTACGTGTCCACCAGGCTCCGCACCATGTCGCGCTGGCGCTCCGGCCGCACGAGCGTAAAGAGGGGGTGGACGGCGCGGTAGGTGTCCCAGAGGGCGAAGTAGTCCCAGTAGTGGGGCTCGCTAGAGGTCCACCGCGGGTTCTCGCCCGTCACGTCGGTCGGCATCAGCATCGTGTTGTAGAGGGCCGAGTAGAACATCCGGCGCTGGTCTTCCGAGCCGCCCTCGACGCGGATCGTCCCCAGGTGCTCGTCCCACACCGCCTCCCCCCTCTCGCGGACGGTCTCCATCGCCACACCCTCGACCGGCTGGCGGTTGGCGCGTGCCCGGTCGACGGAGGTGAGCGAGATCCCGATCTCCATCACGACCGGCTCGCCGTCCGACGTGTCGAACGTCAGGAAGGCGCCGACGCCCGTGCTGTCGCCGATGGCCGCGTCGGCCCCACGGGCCGCCTGGCCGGCGGTCCACGTCCCGTGCTCGACGAACGGCTGGCGGAAGCGGGCGGCGAAGTAGACGCGGTACGGGACCGGCGGCCCCCACCCGCCCCGGTACGTCCCGTAGCCCTCAACCTCGCGGTCGCCGACGACGCGGACGTTTCCCTGGACCAGCCGCGTCGGCGCGAACTCGACGACGTCGACGGCGCGGGCGAGGTCAAACAGGACGCGCGCGGTGTCGGCCTCGAAGGTGTAGCGGTGGAGCGCGGCTCGGCCGGCCGCTGCCAGCTCGGCGCGGGCGCCCCAGCGCGTCAGGTCGACGCCGTAAAACCCGGGCCGGGCCGTCTCGCCCGCCTTATCCGAGGTGTAGCTCTCGAGGTCGAGCGGGCCGGTCTGGACGGTGACGAACACGTTGCCGTACTTGCCCGGCCCGCCGGTCCCGCTCACGTGCGTGTGGCTGAACCCGTCGATGGGCCGCCACGGCACGTAGCCGCTCGTGTTCTGGGGGAGCGGGGTGTCCGGTCCCAGGCGGACGAGCGAGAACGGGAGCGCGGCGCCGGGGAACGTGGCGCCGCCGCCGTCCTCGGTCCCGACCAGGGGATCGGCGAGATCGACGGGCCGGTCCTGGGCCACGAGTGGGGCGACTACCAGCAGGGCCAGCGCCAGCCCAGCCGCGAGCCGCTGGCGGCGGGCGCCAGCGGGGCCGGTCGCTCCCCCCGCGTTCCCGCCAGTCGCTACGCTCCCAGGCTGGAACGCTGTCCCCCTCGCGCATGAGGGGGACAGTCCGCACGCCCGTTGAGCGGAGCGATGGGCGCGCGGACGGGGGGAGCCGTCTGCCGGCCGTCGTCCTCTGGTCGTTTCAGTCACGGCTACAGGGCGAACGAGACCGACAGCCGCTGCGGCGCCGACAGGAAGGAGTACCCGACGTAGGCGTAGTCGATGCGCATCTGGACGCCGCCGACCTCGGGGTTGATGCCGGCCCCTAGTGACCATTGCCCCTCGTCGTAGCCCAGTCGGTACCCGCCCCGGAGCGCCACGAAGTCGTCGATGGTGTACTCGAGGCCGAGGTGCAGCCGCTCGCTGAAGTCGTTCGTGTTGATGGCCTCGGCGCTGGCCGTCAGGCTGTGCCCCGCGGGCGCCCCGACGAACCCGTCGGCGCCGGCGAGCGTGCCGGCGAGGCCGATCCGGAACACGAGGGGGACGTCGTATCCCTCCTGGCGGTCGGCCGAGTCCTCGTCGAGCCAGCGGACCGAGCCGGCGAAGTTCTGGGCGCTCATGGCAAGCTGGAGCCCCCGCGCGCCGATGTCGTACGTCGTGCCCACGTCTAGGGCGAAGGTGCCCGTGCCGTAGTCGGCCAGCGACTCGTGGACGTACTTGGCGCCGACGCCGATGGAGAGCCGGTCGGTGAAGGTGCGGGCCGCATGGAGGCCGACCATCACGTTGCCGCCCGAGACCGAACTGCCCGTCCGCCCGTCGGCCGGACCGACGACGGCCTCGGGGATGTCGCCGTAGTCGAGCGCCGCGACCGACAGGGCCACCGTCGTGGCCGCCCCGAACCGCCCGCCCACGGCAGCCCCCACGTACTGGGTGTCCGCGATCCACTTCGTGTACGAGAACGACGCCTCCGGCCCCTGCATCCCGCTGATCCCGGCCGGGTTCCAGAACGCCGCGTTGACGTCGCGGACCGTCGCCACGCTCGCCTCGCCGAGCGCCGCCTGTCGCGCGCCGACGCCGATCTTGAGGAACTGGAAGGCCGTCCGCCCCCCCTTGTTGAAGTCGCCTTGCTCGAGGTCGCTGTTGTCCTGGGCGCTGGCGGGCGGGACCAGAGTGAGGGCGAGGACGGCGAGGCAGGTCGTGATGCGGGTCATGGCAACGGGGGCTAGCGCACGATGACGATCTTGCCCGTCGCGTCGGCCTCCAAGCCGTCGGTCTGGGAGCGGACGTGGAACACGTAGAGGCCGGGGGCCACCAGCAGGCCGGAGTCGCTCTTCTGGTCCCAGCCGGTCGTCCCGAACAGGTTGCCGCGCGCGTCCGGCCCGTGCTCGATGGTGCGAATAAGGTCCCCGGCGACGGTGTAGATCCGGATCGTGGCCCGCTCGGGCAGGTTGCGGAATTCGATCCGGTACGGGTCGTTGAGCCCGAACGACCGTTGGGCGTCGCCGAACACGAACGGGTTCGGGACGGCGTAGACGTCGAACGACGCGACCGGGCCGGCAAGGGCGGCCGTGGCCTGGGAGCGGTTGTAGCTCCCGCTGACCAGCTCCGGCAGGTCCGTCACGACGGTCCCGTTGGCCGAGGTCCAGGGCGCCGGGTCGCTGTCGTAGGCGGCCACGTAGTAGCCGTAGCGGCGGCCGAACTCGACGGCCTCGTCGACGAAGCGGTAGCGGCCCAGCTCGGCGTCGAGGTACTGGCCGGCCTCCGCGATGGGGACGTCGGCGACCAAGTCCCAGGCGGCGCCTCGGAACACGGGCTCCTCGGTGTCGGACGTGAACTGGAAGTCGGTCGAGCGGTAGATCCGATAGCCGTCCAAGCTGGCGCGCCCGTCGTAGAACGCGCCGCCCGAGCCGTCGGCGACGGTCGTGGTCTCGGCGACGTCGGTCCAGGTGACGGCGATGGCCGCCTCGTCGGTGCCCGTCGAGGCGTTGACGGCGTCGGTCTGGGGCGCCGGCGGCGGCTCGGGCACGTCAGCCGCGATCTCGAAGCCGTCGACACTCGCGCCGATCCCCCACGCGACGGCCTGGCGGGCCAGGTCGGCGTTGCGCTGGATGGCCGCAATCGTGCTGTCGGGGAAGTGGCCGTCGGGGTCGCCGGCGATGACCTCGCGGTAGTCCATGACGCCGGCGATCTCAGCGATCACGAACCGGAGGGTCTCGCCGGGCTCGATGCTGTACGGCCCGTAGGAGTGGGTGTAGAAGTTGGAGCGGTTGCCCTCGTTGCCCAGCTGCTCCTGCCGGGTCGGCGTCATCAGGAAGTCGTGGAAGGCCTTTTTGGGACGGCCGTTCGTGGTGAAGAACTCGAGGTCGAGGTCCGAGCCCAGCAGCTGTCCCCCCTTGAACACGTCCACGCGCAGGACGTCCGGGGACGGCGTCGCCCGCTGCCCCGTCCCGTCGAGCGTCGGCGCCGAGAGCGCGAGCCAGCCGAACGCGGCCGGGCTCATCAACTCGGGCCCAAACTTCTGCCGCCACGCCTGGCCGTCCTTGACGGGGTACGTGTTGAACGGGGTCGGCTCGGCGCCGCCGTTGTAGTTGTACGAGAACGCCAGCGTCCGGTCGTCCGAGACCTGGTAGTAGTCGTGGTACGGCGGCTTCCATCCGAACGCGCCGGCCTGGACGGCGGTCAGGTCGCTGTGGAAGTTGATCTGGCTCTTGGTCGAGACCGAGACGGCGCCGTGGAACCCGATGTAGACGTCCTCCAAGGTCTGCTGGAACGCGGCGGGGTCCGGGACCACTTCGCCGGTCAGCGTCGAGACCACGCGGCCCGTGTTCTCGAACGTGTAGTCGTAGACGATAAAGTCGGCGTAGCCGGGGAAGCCCCACACCGAGCTCCGCCGCGTCGTGGTCAAGCCCAGGCTGGTCTCCCACGTCGTCTCGGTCCACTCCTCGGGCAAGCGCGGGTCGAACCCCTCGTCCTCGAGGTAGTTGGTCTGGAGCGCGAGGGGCGGGAGCACGGCCGTGGTGCCGTAGGTGTCCTCGCTGCCGCCGGAGACGAACAGCTCATAGTCGGCCGGCTGAGGCGAATACGCGGGGGGCGGGCCGGGCACGGTCACGTCCCGAGCGGCGATCCAGACGCCGGCCCGGAAGTTGTGCATGTTGGCGTTGGCGAACGTGTTGATCGCGTTCTGCTCGCCGCCGACGGGGTGCGTGAACCCGCGGAAGCCGGGGAAGAGACCCATCGGCGCCGACGTGAGGAAGTCGAAGGCGCCAGGGTCGCCGATCATGCCGAAGTTCCACAGCTCCTCCCAGAGCCGACCTCGACGGTGGACCACCTGGTTCTGGGCTTGCGCCCACGCCTCCCCCGCCCCGGCCACCACGACGAGCGCCGCCAGCGCGAGAGCCGCCAGCCGCTGACGAACGGAACGGTCGGATTGCGGGCGACGACCGAGACCTGAACGTCTCCCCTCTCCGGGAGAGAGGTCCAGGGCGAGGGGGGGCCGGGTCGACGCCGCGATCGACCCACCCTCACCCTGTCCCTCTCCCAGGGAGAGAGGGGACGTCGTTGGGACCGCTTTCGAGAGCTGGTGAGTGTGCATCTAAAAGTCGAACGTGATGCCGAAGAGGACCGTCCGCGGCAGGTTGCGGAACATGGCGACGTCGAGGATGGGGACGCCGCCGGCGTCGGTCTCGGGCAACGTCTCGAACCCGCTCTCGACGAGCGCCCGCTGGTCCGCTTGGGAGGCCCGCTCGAAGGCGCCCAGGAACAGCCAGCGGTCGTTGAACACGTTGCGGACCTCGACGTAGGGGCTGAGCTGGGCAGGCCGGCCCGAGACCTGGGCCGTGAACGTCTTGCGGGCGCGGAGGTCGGTGTTCTGATCGGCGCTGCGGAGGTACTTCTGGCCGTCGAACAGGAAGAAGTCCTGCCGGAGCTGCTCGTTCGGCGGCACGGCCTGGTAGTCGACCGACAGGCCCCAGCCCCCGAGGAGTGCCCCGGCGAGCCCGCCCCCGTCCGGCGTCTTGTAAAAGAGGCCGGCCTTGAAATAGGGATTGCGGTGGTCGATAAAGTCGCCGCTCGGCGCGAAGCGGACGCCGTCGGGCGAGATCACGACCGGCGCCCCGCTCCGCCCGTAGATCCCTTGCTGGAGCGACCCATTGACGTAGCCGGCCAGGGTGCCCCAGCGGTACGTCGTGGGCACCATCCGAACCGAGGCCTCGATGCCGCGGACGTCGGCGTAGTCGCCGTTCCCGTTCGTGCGGTAGATGCCGTCCGGCGTCTCAATCGTGATCGTCCGGATCGTGTTGCGGATGTCCTTGTAGTAGCCCGTCAGGTCGAGGACGACGGCGTCGAAAAAGCTCCGCTCGATGCCGACCTCGTAGGCCACGGTCTTGCGCGGCCTCAGATTCCGGTTCGCCAGCACCCACGGCAAGCCGGTGTCCTGGACGATGAACGTGTTGAGGCTACCCAACACCTCGTCGTTGCCTTCGCCGTAGTCGTTGAAGGAGGGCCGCTGGAAAAAGTGGCCGTAGGAAAAGTGGAGCTTGGTCTGGGAGTCGATGGGATGCGAGACGCCCAGGCGCGGGCTGAGCTGGGCGTACAGCTTGGTCTCCTCTTGGGCCGCCTCGTCCCCGAACGGACTGAACAGGTCGGCGTAGAGCGTGTCGTTGGGGTTGTAGAAGTCGAACCGCAAGCCCGCGTTCACGATCAGCCCGCCGAACTCGAACTTGTTCTGGGCGTAGAGCGCGCCCTGGAAGGGACGGTAGGTCCGGTCGTCGAACCGGGTCGGAAACTTCGACTCGTTGAAGTGGTCGAGGACGTAGTACGACAGGTCGAGCCCGGCCCTTGCTTGCCAGAACGTGTTGATCTGGCTCGAGATGTAGCCCTCGGCATTGTACTCCGTGTTGTCGTCGTCGTACCGGAAGAAGTAGCCCGTCGTGTGGAACCCGACGCGGTTGGCGTAGCCGCCGGGGACCGGCGTCCCGTCGGCGTCGACGGCGCGCAGGTTGTCGCGTGTGGCGTCGGCGGCAGCGAAGCCGAGCGAGTCGCCGGGGAACACGCCGACGCGGCGGAGGGCCTGGACGCGGCCGACGCGGATCTCGTAGAGCGTCGAGTTGTCGAGCGCGTGGGCGAACTGGAGCGTCTGGCCGTTCGTCTGGGAGTACGGGAAGCCCTCGAAGTCGTTGTAGGCGTAGCGCCCGTCGACGCCGTAGTTGAGCGCCCAGAAGTAGTCGGTCCCGCCGAAGCCCCAGCCGGCCTCCTCGCGGCCGTAGAAGCCGGACGCCGTCAGCCGCATCCCGTTCGGCATCCGGTAGCTGAGCTTGGCCGTGCCGTCGGTGAACAGGCCCTCGTCACGGAACGAGTTGCCAAAAACGGGCGCCTCGGACCGGTACTTGATCGTGCCGAATCCGTACAAGTTGGGGATTCCGAGCGGGCCGCCGGCGCCGACTTCGAGTTGGTAGGTCGGCGTGTCGGTGTAGTCGGTGAGCGGCTGGTGCGTCGCGATGTAGTTGTCGTAGGCCTCTTCGGGCGTCCAGATGCTCCGGGGGCTCACGCCGGGCGTCCCGTTCGGGTCGACCCACTGGTCGGGGTTCTCGACCCACCACTCCAAATGGCGGGCGTTCGCGTTCTCCCAGTAGTCGTCCGACGACGGGTCGTAGAACGACGTGCCGAAGTGGCGCCGGCCGGGCGGTTGGTAGCGACCGTCGATGAAGAGCTCGAGCCGGTCGGTCCCGTCCTTCGTCACCACGTTGACGACGCCCGACTGGGCCTCGCCGTACTCGGCGTTGAACGAGCCCGTGATGACCTCGACCTCCTCGATGGACGACAGGTTGATCCGGGTGTAGGGGTTGTGGTTGAGCGGGTTGCGCGCGCGCGCGCCGTCGACCACGAAGGCGACCTCGTCGAGCGTGCCGCCCCGGACACGGACCTCCCCGTTGACGACGTCGACGCCGGGCAAGGTGGTCAAGACCTCGGTGAACTCGGCCGTCGGTCGGGTCTCGAGCTCGACGGCGCCGATGCGCACGGACGACGTCGTGTTGTCCCGCTCGACCAGGGGCCGCTCAGCCGTGACGACGATGTCGTCGCCCAGGTCGACCGTCGAGGCCTCGATCCGGACGTCGATGGTGGTCGTGGCGCCGGTCGAGATCCCGATGTCCGTGATGAGGACCGACCGGTAACCGATGAACGTGACCCGGAGGTCGACGGTCCCGACGGGCAGGTTGGCGATGAAGTAGGTGCCGTCGACGTCGGTGGCCGTGCCAATCGTCGTGCCGTCGACGACGACGTTAACGCCGGGCAGGGGCTGGCCGGTCGCGGCGTCGGTGACCGTCCCGGCGACCTTGCCGCGCGACTGCGCGGCGGCGTCCGGCGCGAGTGCGAAGGCGACCAAGAGGGCCAGGGCCCAGAGGGCCGGGCAGCGGGACGTGGGGAACGTGCTCATGGGTCGAATGCGATGACGCCCTTGATGAACCCCTCCTCTTTCGCGGAGGCGGCTTGGAAGCCGTCGTTGATCTGGCCCAGGGCGTAGCGGTGGGTCACGAGCGGGCCCATGTCGAGGTCGCCCCGTTCGATCATGCCCAGCCCGAGACGGATGCCCTCGACATAAACGTCGGGGTTGCGGGTGTGGCCGTTGACGATCCGGAAGGCCCGCCAATTCCACCACCCCCAGTCGACCTGGCGGGGGGCGCCCTGGTGGAACCCGAAGACCTCCAAGACGCCCTCTTGGCGGACAAGCTGGGACGTCAGGTCGAGCGTGGCCTGGATGCCGGCGGCCTCGACGCCGACATCGACGCCGGCGCCGTCGGTCACGTCCATGACGAACGCTTGAGCGTCGTCGGGCTCGACGGCGTGGTCGGCGCCCAGGCGCAGCGCGAGCTCGCGGGCACTCGTGCGTGGGTCCACGACGACGATGTCGCCGACGCCACGCGCGCGGAACGCCTGGAGCATGATGAGCCCCATGAACCCGCAGCCGACCAAGCACACGGAGTCGCCGATCTCGGGGTCCGCCTTGCGGACGCCGTTGACCGAGCACGCGATGGGCTCGCCGAGCGCGTGCTCGAACGGGACGCCGTCGGCGAGCGGGACGGCCCACGACGCCGGGACGGTGACGTACTCGGCGTAGCCCTCGCCCTCGGCGTAGACCGCCACGCGGTCCCCCTCCTTCACGTTCGACACGCGCGGGCCCACGGCGTCGACGACGCCCGACACCTCGTGCCCAATAAAGCGTGGGTACTCCAGCGTCGGGTTCCGGCCCTCGAACATGTCGACCTCCGAGGTGCACACGCCGCACACGGCGGCGCGGACGCGGACCTCGCCCGGTCCTACATCGGGGACCGGCCGGTCTTCGAGGGTGAAGCGCCCGGGGCATTCGAGGATGGCGGCGTTCATGGTCTCAGGGGCCGGCCAGGGCAGCGGCGTACTGCCCTGGCCGGAGCTCTGGGTTAGCGGGCGAGCTGGACCGTCGCGGTGCCCGCGGGGGCGCCGTCGACCAGGAGCCGGGCGAGGTACAAACCGGCGGGGAGCCCGGTCGGCGTCCACGTCACGCGGTCGGCGCCGGCGCCGCGCGGGCCGTCCGCGAGGACGGCGACCTCACGACCGAGCACGTCGTAGACCGCCAGCCGGGCGTGGCCGGGCGCGTCGAGCGTGACCTCGAACGTGGTCCCAGCGTGGAACGGGTTGGGAGACCCGGCCGCGAGCGCGGCGCCCCCGGCGTCGGGGCCGTCGCCGGCCGCCGTGCCGCCAGCGAACATGAGCGTCGCGAAGCTGGCGGAGTTGTTCATGACGTCACCGCCGGCCGAGCCGGCCGAGAGCGCCTGCCACGAGAAGAAGGCGTAGTTGGCGTCGCCGCCGTCCTCTTCGTTCTCCTGGTAGCACTCCTCGGAGGCCGTCGAGCCGCCGACGTTGAACCCGATCATGTTGCCGGCCGTGACGGCGTCGTCGTAGATCGCCATTTCGACGCCCCAAACGAAGTTGTCGTCGTCGACGAAGACCTGGCCGTCGGCCCAGCCCTCGTCGAGCGGGAAGACGCCGTCGTAGCCCCAGTTGTGCGTGATCCCGACGTCAGTGGCGCCCGAGATCTTGTACGTGAACGGGCCGTTATCGGGGCCATTGCCAGGCCAGCCCGCGTAGCCGTCGTCGGTCTGGTCGTCGCCCATGTGCGTCATGTCGACGCCGACGAGGATGCCGTCGCCCTGCCACGGATTCCCGGGCTCGCCGAAGAAGAACTCCTGGTAGTCCTGGACCTCGGCGTGGACGTACAAGACGCCCTCGGAGAACAGGACCTTGGCAGTCGCGATGACGTCGACCTCGCCGCCGCTCGTGTCGCAGTCGTAGTAGCCGCCGTTCCAGAACTGGGTCATGTCGAGCGTGAGCGCGTCGTCCCAGGCAGCTTCGTCGTCGGCGCCGTCGAGCGTGATCGCGCCGTCCTCGACGGCCGGGGCCGTGACGGTCTCGCCGATGCCGTAGCTGTCCTGAGCGGAGGCGGGGACCACGAGGGCGAGCGCGGCCAAGGCAAGTAGCCCGGTGCGCAAAGGATTGTGCGGGGAGTAGCAAGGAAGTCTCATAACAGGGTACCTGTGAGGGGTTGGTGGAACGGGGTCTCCGGGGGGAGTCGGGGTGGGCCTAGTCCTTGAGGCCCGAGAGGGCGATGCCCTCGATAAAGTGGCGCTGGGCGACGGCGAACACCAGCAGGATGGGCAGCGTCGCGACGACCGAGCCCGCCATCAGCGAGCCCCACTCGGTCATGTAGCGGTCGCGGAACACGGCGAGCCCCAGTTGGACGGTGTACAACTCCTGGGAGTTGACGACGACGAGCGCCCACAGGAAGTCGTTGAAGACGCCCATGAACGTGAAGATGGCGAGCGTGGCCAGGGCCGGCCGTGACAGCGGGACGATGATCTGCCACAACACGCGGAACCGCCCGCACCCGTCCAAAAAAGCCGCTTCCTCGAGCTCCTTCGGGATCGTCAGGAAAAACTGCCGCAGCAAGAACGTCCCGAACGCCGACGCCAGACCGGGGATGATGAGCGCGCCGTAGGTGTCGATGAGGCCCAGGGAGTGCAGGATCATGAAGCTCGGGATCATCGTCACGTGGACCGGGACCATCATCGTCGCCAGGAACACGAAGAACAGGGCGTCGCGGCCCCAGAACTCCATCCGCGCAAACGCATAGGCCGCCATCGAGCACGTCACGAGTTGGCCCAGCGTCACGGCCGTCGCTACGAACAGGCTGTTGACGTAGTACCGGCCGAACGGCGCCGCCGAGAACGCCGCCGAGTAGTTCTCGAGCGTGAACGTCTCCGGCCACCACGTCGGCGGGTAGCTGAAGATCTCGCCGATCTCCTTGAACGACGTCAGGACCATCCAGACGAACGGGGCCAGCGTCAACAGCGCGGCCGTGTACACGACGGCGTAGCCCAGGGCTCGGCTGGCGGTCCGCCCGGCAAAGGTGACGTTGACGCTCATGCCGGGTTGAACCCCCGTCCCTTGAAGGCCCGGATCTGGACGAGCGTGAGCGCGAAGAGGACCGCGAACAGGACGTAGGCGACGGCCGAGGCGTAGCCCATGTCGAAAAACTTGAAGGCGTGCTCGTAGAGGTAGACCACGAGCACCTTCGTCGCCCCCAGCGGCCCGCCGTTCGTCAAGACGAACACCAGGTCGAACACCTGGAACGACCCGATCATCGAGAACACCAGCACGAACAGGGTCGTCGGGGCCAGGAGCGGCAACGTGATGTGGAAGAACCGCTCCCAGCCGTTGGCCCCGTCGATCCGGGCCGCCTCGTAGTAGTGCGTAGGGATGGAGGCGAGCCCGGCCGCGAACAGGACCATGTTGACCCCGAAGCTTTTCCAGACGCCGACCAGGATGAGCGCGCCCATCGCGGCCGTCGGGTCGTTGATCCAGTTGACAGCCGGGAGCCCCAACCCTTCGAGGGCGGCGTTGGCGAGCCCCAGGTTGGGGTCGAACACCCAGCGCCAGACGACGGCCGCGGCGACGGCCGAGATCACGACGGGCGAGAAGAACGCGGCCCGCAAAAATGGCGTCCCGACGATCTTCTGGTGCAGAAAGAACGCCGTCGCCAGCGCCAGCGCCATGTTGAGCGGGACGGTGGCCACGGTGTAGACGGCCGTGTTGACGAACACCTGCCAGAACTCGGGGTCGGCAAAGAGCCGGGTGTAGTTGTCGACCCCGATGAACCCAGCTTGCCCGCCGAACAGGTTCCACTCGGTAAAGCTGAGATAGAACGAGAACAGGACCGGGAACAGGACGAACACGCCGAAGACCAGCAACGTCGGCGACAGGAAGGCGAGGGCGAGCGGCCCCTGCCCCCAACGCCGGCCGGGGCGAACGGGCGGGGGCGTCGGCCGGGGCGCCGTCTCCGTCACGCGCGCGCGGACGAGGTCGGCCGCGGCGTGGTGCTCCTGGTGGGTGAGGACCTCGGTCATCGGCGCGCGGCGACGGGCTCGTCTGGGACGCGCTCGGCGGCGTCCAAGAGCCGGTTCGACTCGGCGGCGGCGGCTTCGAGGGCGGCACGGGGGTCCTCCCCGCCGACGGTCGCCCGCTCGATGGCCTGGGCGATCAGCCGGCTGATCTCGAGCTGCTGGTAGTCGATCCGTTCGTTGCCGGACACGCTCATCTGCTCGACGAACGCCCTCAGCCCGTCGTTCTCTTCGAGGAACGCGCGGTAGCTGGGCACGTCGAGGACGCTCCGGCGAATCGGGAGGTAGCCCGACTCCCGCGACCACTGGGCCTGGACCTCGGGCTCCATCATCCACTTGATGAAGGTCCACGCCGCGTCCGGGTGCTCGGACTGCTTGAAGATGGCGAGGTACTCGCCGCCGCCAATCGTAGCCCGCCCGTCCGGCCCCGCCGGCAACGGTGCGACGCCCCAGTCCATGTTGGCGAGGAGGCGCGGATAGTTGGGCAGGCTCCACGGCCCGTCGAGCATCATGGCCGCCTGCTGGGAGGCGAACGTGGTCATGAACTCGTTCGAGAACGTCTTCTGGTTCTGCCCCTCGTAGAGCTCCTTCCACAACGTCAGCGCCTGGACGCCCGCCTCGTCGCCGAACAGGACGCGGGTCTGGTCCTCGGTGATGAGGCTCCCCCCGGCCTGCCACAGGAACGGCGTCCACTGCCAGACCATCCACGGCCCGAGCGGGCTGTCGGCGGGGTAGACCGGGGCGAGGAACCCGATCCGCTCGTTGCGGCCGTCGCCGTCCTCGTCGAGCGTGAGCCGGCGGGAGTACTCGAGGAGCTCGTCCCACGTCTGCGGCGGGCGCTCAGGGTCGAGGCCGACCTCGCGGAACAGGTCCTTGTTGTAGAGCAGGCCCAGGTTGGTGGCCTCCATCGGCAGGCTGTACAAGTCGCCGCGCCACGAGGCGAGCTGCAACAGCGACGGGTACACGTCCTCCAGGGTGGAGTCGGGGAGCCCGTCGGGGCCGTTGATGAAGTCGGCCATCGGGTAGATGGCGTCGGCGCGGACCAGGTCCTCGAGGTAGTCGGCGCGGATCCAGGAGACGTCGGGGGCCGTGTTGCTGCGGACCGACGTGATCAGCTTCTGGACGAGGGCGTCGCCGCTGGGGATGTACTGGGCGTCGATGCGGATGTCGGGGTGCTCGGCCTCGAACCGCTCGACCAAGTCCTCGAAGGCTGGGATGCTCGAGTTGACCAGGCTGTGCCAGAACACGACCGTCGTCCGGCCGTCGTCGGCCTCGGCGCCACCGCACCCGGGGAGGGCCACGAGGAGGGCGAGGGCGGACACGAGCAGTCGGGCGCGCATGGGCTAGTCGTCGAAGTTGTTCGGGAACACGCGGAAAAAGCTGTAGCCCGTCGAGAACGTGCTGAACCCGCCCTCCCAGTCCTCGGTCACGCCCCAGACGGTGTAGGCGCTGGGCTCGAAGGCGCCGGAGAACGGGACGGCCTCCTGGGCGCCGGGCGGCGTCTCCCCAATGACGACGGGCGGCGTGATGCCGCCGGCCTCGCCGTCCGGGATCAGGACGTGCCACACCAGGTCGGTGAAGCCCCCCGTCGAGGCCTGCCGGATAGCCAGCCGGCGGAACGGGACGGCCGGCGACCAGGTGACGACGAACCGGCTCCCCACCAACCGTTCGTCGCGCACGATCCGCCACTCGACGCCGAGGTCGCGGTCGCCGCTCGAGATGCCACGGAGCACGAGCGAGGTCGTAAGCGTGGTGTCGGCGAACGAGCCGGCCGGGACGCGCGTCGTGTCGAGGCCGACGTCGAGGGCGGACCGCTCGGCGATCCAGACGGTGTACTCCTCCCCGTCGACCAGGCTGTCGAGCGGGGTCCCCCCGTAAGACCGGATGGCGTCGGCGGCCGTCTGCTGGCCGACCGTTACGAAGGAGCCGATCGTGTTGTCGGGGGCCGTCTGGAGCCAGACGAGCGTCTCGTCGAGGGCGGCGACGCTCCCCCGGTTGACGCCGACAGCGGCGACGCGACCGCCAACCCACTGGACCTCCGGCGTGAAGCTCTGGGTGACGGCCAGGAGCTCGAGGGGCCGCTCGCCCTCGAACGGCGCGAGTGGCCCCTCGGTGGTGTCGCACGCGGCCAGGCCGACGAGGGCCACCGCCAGGACGGCACACGTCACGACGCAATCGTTTGCGCACGCTCGAAGACGGGATCTGGAATCGGCCATACGCGGGGGCTGGCGGGGCTCCCATCGGCCGGTTGGCCGTGCCGGGAGCGCTTCCACACGTCGAAGGTAGTGTGAAGGGTGAGCGGGCGCAAGGGGGCTTTTCGTCTTGCCCCCGCCTCGTCCGCAGGGACGGCCTCGCGGTTGGAACGCCCGCGGGTCGGGGCTGGCGCGGGGAGTCTCACCCCGTCTCGCCGTCGGGCGGGCGTACCGACTCCCTCACGACCAAGCGGGGCCGGAGCGTGACCCGGCGCGGCGCGCGGCCGGGGCGGACGATCTGGTCCGCGAACAGATCGACGGCGGCCTCCCCCATCGGCCCCTTCGGCTGCTCGACGGCCGTGAGCGGGCACCGGAGGAAAGGGGCGAAGTCGAAGTCGTCGAACGAGATGAGCGAGACGTCGTCGGGGATCGAGAGCCCCCGCTCGTCGATGGCTTGGAGGGCGCCCAAGGTGATGAGGTCGCCCGTAGCAAAGATGGCCGTCGGGGGCCGGTCGAGGTCGAGGAGGTGGCCGGTCGCGGCGTAGCCGGTGGCCTCCCCGAAGTCGCCCCCAACCAGGAGGCGGTCGTCGGCGGAGACGCCGCGGGCGGCGAGGGCGTCGTGGTAGCCCGCGAGCCGGTCCGTGTTCGTCGAGGTCCCCCCGAGCCCTTGGACGACGGCGATCTGGTGGTGGCCGTGGTCCAAGAAGTGCTCCGTCGCCTCGAACGCGCCGCGGTAGTTGTCGACGATCACGGAGTCGACCTCGAGGGCATCCGTGCCGCGGTCGACCAAGACGAGGGGCACCTCGCGGCCGGCCCACTCTTCGAAGTGCTCGAAGTGCTGCCCCACGGGCATCGCGATCAGCCCGTCGACCCGCTTGCGGTAGAGCAGGTTGACCTGCTCGACCTCGAGGTCGAGGCTCTCGTCGGAGTCGCAGACGATCAGGCTGTAGCCGAGGGCGTGAGCCCTCGTCTGAATCCGCTTGACGACCCGGGCAAAGAACGGGTTCGAGACGTCCGGGGCGACGACGCCGATCGTGTTGGTCTGGCTAAGGCGGAGGCCACGGGCGAGGTGGTTGGCCTTGTAGTCGAGGTCGCGGGCCGCCTGGAGCACCAGGGACTCGGTGTCCGTGCTAATGCGGTGCGACGTCGCCTTCTTGTTGAGGACGCGGGAGACCGTTGAGACGGACACGCCCACACGCTCGGCGATGTCGTTCAGCGTGACGGCCATGATGGGACGGGAGGAGCAGGGCGCAACCTACGGAGCAGCGCCCACGTGCTCCGTTCCTGACGCCTCAAGGTTCGCCCTCTATCTCGGGGGCGCGGCGGATGCGGGGGTCGGTGAACACGTCGTGCTCGTCGCGACTCGTGCTCGAGAACTCCGAGACGACAGCGCCGTCGGGGCCGGCCTGAAACCAGTGCCGGGTGTCGGGCGGGATGGTGTACTGCTGGCCCGGCCCCAGGTCGACCTCGTGAAAGACGGTGTAGTGGTCGGGGTCGGGGACTCGGGCCTGGACGGGCTCGGTGGGGTCGCCCTCGACGTAGAGCCAGACCCGCCCCCGCCGGCACCGGAACGTCTCCCGCTTGCCCGGCTCGCCGCCGATGGGGGGGTGTCGGTGCTCGGGGCAGGTCTGCCCTGGAAAGAGGACGAGTTCCTTGGCGCAGTAGCGGTCGTTGTTCTCGTAGACCACCAGTTCGAGGCCGGACACGTCGAGGTCGCCCAGGCCGAAGTCGGCGACCTCAATGTCCGCCCGCTCCTGGGGGGTGAGGACAATGCCGGCGCTCTCGAGGAGCGCGGCGGCGCGGCGGCGGGCGTCGTCGACCTGGGCCTGGGTCAGCACTAGCGGACGCGCTGGCCGTCGACGAGGAACGGCTCGGCCAGGCCTTTGAGCGAGCCGTCAGGCTCGAGGACGGGCTCGGGCGAGAACTGGAGCGCGTAGGCCCGCCGCATGGCGTCGGTGTGGTTGGCGCCCGAGCGGTGGAAGCAAGTGCTCGAGAACACGACGACGGAGCCGGCGGGGCACGTCGCGAGCTCGCCGGGCTCGTCGCCGAAGTAGCCGGTGCGGTCCTTGGTCCCGGGGACCGGCTTGTGTTCGACCTTGTCGCGCGTCCCGGCGAGGTCGTAGGACAAGAGCGAGATGGTCCCGTTGTCGCCGCTGACGTCGTCGAGCGGAATCCAGGCGTTGACGTAGGGCTCGTGCTCGCCGTCGACGTAGCCGGAGTCCTGGTGCCAGGTGAACTCGGCCCCGGCCTTGTCGGTCCCCTTCACGACGAACTGCTCCCAGAAGAGGTAGGCGGTGTCGCCGATCGTCGCCCGGCAGACCTCGGCCATCAAGTCGCTGTAGATGAAGTCGTTGAGCTGGGGCCGGTCCTTCGAGGCCAGGAACACGAAGTAGCGGCTGTTCCGGCGGCTGAGGTTGAGGGTGTCGGTCCCCTCCCGGTCCATCTCGGCGTCCTGTTCGGCGATGAGGTCGGCGCACTCGGCGCGGACGGTCTCGAGGTCGGCCTCGGGGATGACGCCGGGCAGGATGAAGTAGCCGCGCTCGCGGTACTGTCGCTTGTGGTCGTCGGTGATGCGGGGTGCCGTCTGGGTGTCCATAAGATTGCGCAATCGTTTGTGCAGTTGCTATTTTACGCGACCATTAGGGCCGATGTCAAGTGCCCCGTTCGCGTGGGGAGGGTCGGGCCGTGACGTTGGAGGCCGAGCCTCGTGGAGCTCGTGGTCTGGGAGCCCAGATGGACTACCGGGTCGCCTGGGTGGCGTGGCGGCGATAGGCGTGGAGGTCGCCGTCGACCGTCGGAGAGGCGGGGGAGCGGCGTGGGCGGGTGGGCGTCGTCCGCGAGCCGGTAGCGGAGGGCCGGCCCGTCGGGCGTGGCGACGACGGTGCCGGCCTCGATGAGGGCGCGTGGAGGTCGGGGGAGGTCTGCGGACGGTGGTGTCCGCATACGCCTGGACGCGAGGGTCCCGCTCGCGCTCTTCCTCGGCGCGTACGCCTTCGGCGGATGGGTCACGGTGACGGAGGCCGCCCGGCTCGATCCGGGCCGGCCGCTTCGAGATCGACTTCCTCATGATCGTGGCCGCGGCCGGGGCCACCGCGCTCGACGAGCTGGCGCCCGCGACTGCCCACGACCGGCGGGACGGCGTGGAGACCGAGGGGCCCGTCGTCGTGTTCAACGCGCTCCGGCTCCTGGCGACCGAGAGTAGACAGCCCCAGAGCGGCGGGGGTCGAGAGGGGCGAGAGGCGCCCCTCCACCCTCTCGCGCGTCGGTCCAGGCCAACCTCTAGCCCGGCGGGTACACCTTGACCGAGTCGTAGCGGCGGAGTTGGACCGAGCCCGGCTTCGCCCCGCGCGGCTTCGTCACGTCGCACGCCCGGCACACGTGGACGTCGACCTTGCCCGAGGCGTTCTTGGCCTTTGAGTGGTGGACGGCCAGCTCGGCCGCCTTCTTCACGACGGCGCGCGGGACCTCCCCGCCCTCCGGCGTCCGCACGACGACGTGGCTGCCGGGCGTGCCCCCGCCGACGTGGAGCCAGACGTCGGCCGGCCGGGCCACCTTGAACGTCAGCCGGTCGTTGTCCTTCGCCGACTTCCCGACGAGGACTTCGTAGCCGTCGACGTCGTGCGTGTCGTAGTCGGCGGGGGCGGGCGGCTTGCGGGCCATGGCGGCGTGATCTTGCGGGCCCCGGAACCTACCGCCCGTGCGCACGCGCCTCCTGCGAGACCCCGACGAAGCCGCGGCCGTCCTGCGGCGGGGCGGCCTGTGCGTGGTCCCGACCGAGACCGTCTACGGCCTGGCCGCGCGTGCCGACGACCCGGACGCCGTGGCCGCCGTGTTCCGGGCGAAGGGGCGGCCCAGCGACAACCCGCTCATCGTCCACCTCGCCGACGCGGCCCAGGCGGACGCCGTCGCCCACGTCACCGAGACCGGGCGCGGGCTGCTGGCGGCGTTCGCGCCGGGCCCGCTGACGGTCGTGCTGCCGGCCCGGCCCGGCCTGCCGTCGGCCGTCACGGCGGGGCTCGGGACGGTCGCCATCCGCGTGCCGTCGGCGCCGCTCGTGCTCGCCGTGTTGGGCGGGACCGGACCGCTCGTGGCGCCCTCGGCGAATCGGAGTGGGCGGCCCAGCCCGACGACCTGGCAGGCGGCACGGGACGACCTTGACGGCCGCGTCGACGCCGTCCTGCGGGGGCCGCCGACGGAGGTCGGGATCGAGTCGACCGTGGTCGACGCGACGGGGCCGGTCCCGCTCGTGCTCCGGCCGGGCGCCGTCACACTCGACGCGCTCCGAGCGCTGTTCCCCGACGCCCGCGCCATCGGCGACGGCGACGAGGTGGGGCGCCGGTCGCCAGGCACGCAGCACCGGCACTACGCGCCCCGCGCTCGCGTCCGCGTGGTCGACGACGTCCGGCAGTGGGCGCCGGGCCCGGACGCGGCCTGGATCGGTCTCTCTGAGCCACCGCCCGGCTACGCCCTGGTCGCCGTCTGCCCCGACGTCGCCCACTACGCCCGCCGCCTGTTCGACACCTTCCGCCGCGCCGACGCCGCCGGGCTGAGTCGGATCGACGCCGAGGCCGTGCCGCCGGTCGGCCTCGGCCTCGCCGTGATGGACCGCCTCCGCCGCGCGGCCGAGGGCTGAGTGGACTGGGGACTGGGGACTGGGGACTGGGGACTGGGGACTGGGAAGATGCCCGTCTCCGGCCGCCAGCGCCACCCGGTGGCCTCCGCCAGTTCCCCGTTCCCGCGAGCGAAGTGACCCTCCTTTACGCCCCGACCACCCCGCGCCCAATGTACATCAGCACGAAGACGATCATCCAGACGGCGTGGCCGACGCCCAGGCCGAGCGCGATCCGCTTGCGGCCGGACTCCCCGACCGGCGTCCCCGCGCCGTTCACCAGGCGGGCCCACCCCGGCCGGATCAGCGCGAACTGGACGGCGACCAGCACCAGCCCGAGCGTCAGCGCCGTGTGGTACGGCCACGTGTTGTACTGGGCCTCGAAGCCGAGCTGCATCCCCAGCGTCCAGTTCAGCACGGCCGCGGCGTAGAACAGGACGACCGACCCGCTCATCGCGCCGACCACCTTCCCGCCCTCGGCGGCCCCGGGCGACATCGCGCCGCGCGCGAGCGACGGGAGCGCCAGCCCGAGCCCGAACCAGGCCGCCCCGAACAGGACGTGGACGGCGATCGCGACGGTGTGGACGAGGGGCAGCATGGGCCGGGCGGTGGGGCGCGGGAAGCTACGCCGCCCCCTCCCCCGTCACGACCGCGTCGAGCTCGACCTCGACCCGGAGCTCGGGCGCGACGAGCGCCGACACCTCGACCACCGTCGCCGCCGGCGGGTGGTCGCCGAACGCTTGGGCGTGGGCCCGGCCGACGGCCTCGGCGTCCGCGATGTCGGTGACGAACATGCGCGTGCGGACCACGTCGGCCGGGGTGCCGCCCAGCTCGGCGAGCGCCGCGAGCGCGATCCGGAAGGCGGCAGTGGCCTGGGCGGTGGCGTCGGGCCCCGGCGCCGTCGTGCCCGACACGGCGATCACGTCGCCGATGCGGACGGCCCGGCGGTACCCGTAGCGGCCCTCCCACTCGGCCCCGCTGGTGGCGGACCGGCGGCTCACAGCGGGATCACCACGCGGACCGGCATCGCTGGGGCGGCGTCCCGCTCCTCGCCGAACACGCGCGGCAGGAGGAAGTGGACGGCCGCGCCCGACACCGTCCCGATGGCCGCCCCCACGAGCACGTCGCTCGGGTAGTGGACCCCGTGCCACACCCTCGTGACGCCCATCAGGCCCGCCCAGACCGCGGCCGGCGCGACGACGTACCACTCGGGGTAGCTCAGGCTCACCGACGTCGCGATCACGAACGCCGACGACGTGTGGCCCGACGGGAACGAGTGGGGGTCGAACACGTCGTCGCCCTGGTGGCCCCGGTCGCGCGCCGTCACGCCGGCCACGGCGACGTAGGGCCGCGGGCGCCGGACGAGGTTCTTGAGCGCGAACGTCAGTCCGAAGTTGGCGGCCTGGGCGACCGTCAGCCGGAGCGCCGGGTCGAGGTCTTCGTCGGCGAGGAGGCTCCCGGCCCAGAGCGCGGGCGCGGCCCCGAAGTACACCGGGTACGCCGACGTGTTGACGACGCGCATCGGGACGGCCACGAGGGGCCCGTCGGCGTCGTAGATGTCGCGGAGCACGACGACCTCGTACGGCTCCGTGTTCGGCGGCAGGTTCGTCGTGTCGACGGGGACGTCTTGGGCCTGAGCCGCGACGGCGACGAGGAAGAGGGCGAGCAGGCGCATGGCGCAAGCTACCCCGCCGCCCCTCCTGCTCTCCGGCCGATCCCCGCAGGCTGCGGAGCCCGTCCCGGACAGAGCCGGAGAGGTCCTGGCTCGGAGAGCTGTCCCCCTTCAAGGGGGACCGTCCGGGCGTCCGTTGAGCGGAGCGATGGGCGCCCGGACCGGGGGTCCGCCGGACGCCATCGCGATGGAGCGGCTAGGCGTCGGCGAACTCGTCCTCCTCGACGTCCTCGACGTCTTCGGCGTCCTCCCGGCTCGCGGCCGAGGCCGGGACCATCCCGAGCGCCTCCTTGACGGCTTGCTTGACGGCCTCGCGCCGGTCCTCGTTCGTCTTCAGCCACTCCTTGGTGGCCTCGCGGCCCTGGCCGATCTTCTCGTCGCCGTAGCTGTACCACGAGCCCGACTTCTGGATGATGTCGTGCTCGAGCCCCAAGTCGATGAGCTCGCCGAGCGACGAGACGCCCTCGCCGTAGATGATGTCGAACTCGGCCTGGCGGAACGGCGGGGCCACCTTGTTCTTGACCACCTTGACGCGCGTCCGGTTGCCGGTCACCTCCTGGCCGTCCTTGATGGCGCCGATCCGGCGGATGTCCATCCGGACCGAGGCGTAGAACTTGAGCGCCCGCCCGCCGGCCGTCGTCTCCGGCGACCCAAACATGACGCCGATCTTCATCCGGATCTGGTTGATGAAAATGAGGATCGTGTTGGTCCGCTTGATGGTGCCGGTGATCTTGCGGAGCGCCTGGCTCATCAGCCGCGCCTGGATGCCGACGTGGCTGGCGCCCATCTCGCCCTCGATCTCGGCCTTGGGCACGAGCGCGGCGACCGAGTCGATCACGACCACGTCGATGGCGCCGGAGCGGACCAGCATGTCGCAGATCTCGAGGGCCTGCTCGCCGGTGTCGGGCTGCGACATCAGGAGCTCGTCCGTGTTCACGCCGAGCTTCTCGGCGTAGGTCGGGTCGAAGGCGTGCTCGGCGTCGATGAAGGCGCAGGTGCCGCCGAGCTTCTGGGCCTCGGCCACGATCTGGGTCGCCAGCGTCGTCTTGCCCGACGACTCGGGCCCGTAGATCTCGATGATCCGGCCGCGCGGGACCCCGCCGATCCCGAGCGCGTGGTCGAGCGTGAGCGACCCGGTCGAGATCGCGTCCATCTCGACGGGCGGCGCGTCGCCCATCTTCATCACGGCGCCCTTGCCGAACTGCTTGTCGATCTGCTTCATCGCGAGATCGAGGGCCTTCGACTTGGCAGCGGCGTCGGCGGGAATGGTTGCGGGGGACTTCGCCATGAGGGCAGGGCTCCGGGGAGCAGCTTTTTGAATGGGTAGAGGGCCGAGTGGATGGCCCCTCTGGCACAGTGGGAACGCGACAGGGTAGCGACCGGGGAGTGACAGCGCCGCGTCACGCCCTCGCGACGTCTAGACCGCCGTGAAGGACCGACGTAACCCGCGCGCGTCGGAAAAGTTGACGCGGAGTCTCGAGGCGGTTCCGCGAGTCGGGCGAGTCCGCTCGCGGCCCGGCGCCGAAGGCGCGTCCGCCCTCTTCAACTCGCGGGACCCGCGGAGCTCGCTGGACCCGCTCTCCCCCGGAGCAGCTGGCGGCGGACCAGGTCGAGGGCGGCCGTCGCCGAGAGCGCGACGTTGACCGCCCGGTCCGTCGTGAACTGGAGCCGGACCGCCCGGCTCGTCTCCGCCCGGTCGAAGGCGACCCAGACCGTGCCGACGGGCTTGTCCGGCGTCCCGCCCGTCGGCCCCGCGACGCCCGTCGTGGCCACGCCGACGTCGGCGCCGAACCGAGCCCTCGCGCTGGCGGCGAGCGCGAGCGCGACGGGCTCGCTGACGGCCCCCTCCGCTTCGATGACCTCGGCCGGGACGCCGAGCAGGTCGACTTTGGACTCGTTGCTGTACGCCGTGACGCCGCCCAAAAACGACGCGCTCGCGCCGGGCACGGCCGTTAGCCGCGCCGAGATCGCGCCGCCGGTGCAGCTCTCGGCAACCGCGAGCCGCAGCCCCCGCTCGCGCAGCATCCCGTGGACGACGGCTTCGAGCGTGGTCGCCCCCTCGCCGTAGACCGTCGTGCCGAGCACGTCGCGGATGGCGTCGGTCGCCGTGTCGAGGTCGCGGCGCGCGGCATCGCGGTCGGCGCCCCGCGCCGTCACTCGCACGCGGACCTCGCCCAGGCTCGGGAGGTAGGCCAGCGTCAGGTCGTCGGGCAGCGCGCCGACGATCTCGCCGATCATGGCCGCCAGGTCGCTCTCGCCGGTCCCCACCGTCCGCAGCGTCCGCGACAGGACGACGGCGTCTTGCAGGGCGACGAGCCGGGGCAGGACGGAGCCCTCCGAGATCGCCTCCATCTCGTGCGGCACGCCGGGCATCACGGCCACGAGCTGGCGGCGGCCGTCGAGCACGCGCTCGCCCCACAGGCCGGGCGCGGTCCCCTTCGGATTGGGGAGCGCGTCGAAGCCGGCCGGCACCTCGGCCATGATCCGGCCGACGGCCGGCATGGTCCGCCCGCGCGTCGTGTAGCGGGCCTCGATCCAGCCGAGCACGTCGGGGCGGACCTCGAGCTCGCGACCGAACACGCGCGCGACGGCCGCTTTCGTCACGTCGTCGTGGGTCGGCCCGAGCCCGCCCGTCACGACGACGAGCGCGGCGCCGTCGCGGTAGGCCCGGTCGAGGGCGCCCGCGATCACGCCGATGTCGTCGCCGACGGTCTCGCTCCGCCGGACGTCGACGCCGACCTCGGCCAGCCGCTCGCCCAGCCACGCCGCGTTCGTGTTGACGATCTGACCGAGCAGGATCTCGTCGCCGACGGTCAGGAGGTGGCCGAGCATGGGGGCGGTGGGCGGGTGAGCGCGCGGGATCCGGAACGGACCCCGGCGTCAACCGAGCAGCAGCGGAGAGGTGCCGCGCCGTCTCTCCGGAACCGGGCTACGCCAGCCGGGCCGGAATCTGGAGCCGCCGGGCGACGGCCGCCGCGGCGTCCTCGGCGACCGTGCGGACCGGCGAGGCCTGGTGCGTCAGCGGGAACCGCTCGCCCGTCTGGAGCTCGAGCACGACCCGGTACGTCGTGTCGCCGTCGCTGTCCTTTCCTTCTTCGACCCGGACCCACGCGACCTCGGACGGGGCGAGGGACCGGGTTCGAGACGGGCGGAGCGGCCGGCGCTCGGTCCACTCCACGCCCCGGCGCCGGACGACGGCCCCCGCCCACCGGCCGCCCCACAGTGCCAGGCCGCCGCCGAGGTGGGCCACCCCGATCACGCCGACTCCGAGCCGGGCCAGGAGCGTCGCGTCGCCGAACCCACCCGTCCCCACCACGGCAGCCGCGAGCGCGAACGAGCCCGAAGCCACGAACACGCTCCCGAACACGCGCGTGCAGCCGACGGCGTCGGTCACGTGGTCGGCGCGGTCGGTGGCGATGTGGCGGATCATGCGGTGGCCGGTATCGGCCACGCCCGCGCGAGATCAACCCGTTACGCGGCCCCTCCCCTCGTGACGCTCCACCCCGCCGGGTCGTCGCGCCACTCGCGGAGGACGGCCCAGGCGTCGGGCCCGAGGGCGCCCGTCTCTTGCGCGGCGCGCGCGAGTGTGGCGAAGTCGGTCAGCGTGACGAGCGGGACGCCGGCGGCCTCGAACGCGCGCTCGGCCTCGGCGAACCCGTACGAGAACACGGCCAGGACCGCGACTACGTCGGCGCCCGTGTCATCCAGCGCGTCGGCCGCGCTCAGGACCGAGCCGCCCGTCGAGACCAGGTCCTCGACCAAGACGACGCGCTGGCCCGGCTCGACGCGGCCCTCGACCCGGTTCTGGCGCCCGTGCCCCTTGGCCTCCCCGCGGACGTAGCTGAACGGGAGCCCGGCCCGGTTCGCCAAGAGCGCCCCGTGGGGGATGCCGGCCGTGGCCGTGGCCGAGACCGCGTCGACGGGCGTCGCGAGCTCGGTGAGCGCCTGGAAGAAGGCGTGGGCCACGCGGCTCCGGACGTCGGGGACCGACAGCAGCAGCCGGTTGTCGGTGTAGACCGGCGACAGCCGGCCGGACGCCCAGGTAAACGGGTCGTCGGGCCGGAGCGCGACGGCCTCAACGTCCAGAAGGTCGCGGGCGATGGCCTCGGCCGTAGTCATGGGTAAGGTTGGCACGTTTTCAATTCACATCGAACCGCATAACAAACCAGACTCTATCTTTGAGAACTCGAGGATCCATAGTGGAATGCTCGTCGCTGACAAGGGCCGCATGGATTCTCGCGTGCGCGGCAATGACAGCGTCTCGTCGGGTGCGATCTAAAGGCCTCAACGGTCCTGCCAGCAGAAGAGAGCTTCGCTGGCGACGACGTTACGAAACAGATCGTCGCCATCTACGACGCGGGCGTGGACCGACGGAAGTAGAGGACGCCTGTGTAGACGGTCACGGCCGCGGTGACGACCAAGAACGCGAGCGCGGCCGGCGACGCGAGCGCCTGGTACAGGAACCGGCCGAGGTCGCCGACGCCCCCTCCGACGGACCGGAGGTGGGAGCCCGCCAAGAACACGAACGCCGTGATCAAGAACGTGAGCTGCCACGCCGTCTTCCACTTGGCCGCCGCCGACGTCATGACCGGCCGGTTCTGGCGCTCGCGCACCGTCCGCAGTGCTGTCACGGCCACGTCCCGCGCGGCGATCGCCCCGATGGCGAGCCACGGGAGCCACTCGCCGGCCGGTGCCGCCAGACCGGGCCCGATGGGGTCGAGGAACGGGATCAGGAAGAAGGCCCCCAACACCAGCACCTTGTCGGCGAGCGGGTCCAAAAACTGGCCCAACCGTGACGAGACGCCGTACTCCCGTGCCAGGCGCCCGTCGAGCCAGTCCGTGATGGCCGCCAGGATGAACAGAGCGGCCCCGGCCACCTGCCCCCACACCGTCCCCGTCCACAGCAGGTACAGGCACACCGGGGCGGCCACGATGCGGCCGACGGTGAGGGCGTTCGGGACGTGCTTCATCGCGGGCGGCGCGCGAGCCTGAAGGGGCCCGCAAGATACCCCGGGGCGGGCGGACTTGAGGAACCGTTGAAGGGCCATGCCATAACGGCAATCGACGCCGGGTGGCACGGCCCTTGTCCGCCTCTCGCCCGAACACACGCGCTGACGCCACGGCAGGTCGGGCCGCGCGGATCCTCACCCCGAGGACCGCGTAGCCACCGAGACCCCGGGGTCGGCGCCCCTCTTTTTTACCAGACATCACCTCCCCCCAATGGGCAAGATTATTGGCATCGACCTCGGCACGACGAACTCCGTCGTGGCCGTCATGGAGGGCAACGAGCCCGTCGTCGTCCCCAACGCCGAGGGCGGGCGGACGACCCCGTCCGTCGTCGCGTTCAAGAAGGACGGCGAGCGGCTCGTCGGGGCCCCGGCCAAGCGCCAGGCCATCACCAACCCGTCCAACACCATCTTCTCGGTCAAGCGGTTCATGGGCCGCCAGCACGACGAGGTCGCCGAGGAGATGAAGACGGTCCCGTACACGGTCACCAAGGGCGACGGCGGCGTGGCCCGGATCGAGGTCGAGGCCGGCACCGAGTCCAAGCTCTACACGCCGCAGGAGATCTCGGCGATGGTCTTGGGCAAGCTCAAGCAGACGGCCGAGGACTACCTCGGCGAGCGCGTCACCGAGGCCGTCATCACGGTCCCGGCCTACTTCAACGACGCCCAGCGCAAGGCGACCAAGGAGGCCGGCCAGATCGCCGGGCTCGACGTCAAGCGAATCTTGAACGAGCCGACCGCCGCGGCCCTCGCCTACGGCCTCGACAAGAAGAACGAGGACGAGGTCATCGCGGTCTACGACCTGGGCGGCGGGACCTACGACATCTCGATCCTGGAACTCGGCGACGGCGTCTTCGAGGTCAAGAGCACGAACGGCGACACGCACCTGGGCGGCGACGACTTCGACCAGCGCCTGATCGACTGGATCGCCGACGAGTTCCAGCGGACCGACGGGATCGACCTGCGGACCGACCCGATGGCGCTCCAGCGGCTCAAGGAGGCCGCCGAGAAGGCCAAGATCGAGCTCTCGGCCGCGTCCCAGACCACGATCAACCTCCCGTTCATCACGGCGACCCAGGAGGGCCCGAAGCACCTCACGATCGACCTGACGCGGGCCAAGTTCGAGCAGCTCGTCGACGACTTGGTCCAGCGGACGATCCCGCCGATGGAGAAGGCGCTCAAGGACGCCGGGCTCACCAAGGACCAGGTCGACGAGGTCATCTTGGTCGGCGGCTCGTCGCGGATTCCCAAGATCCAGGAGGTCGTCAAGGACTTCTTTGGCAAGGCGCCGAACAAGTCGGTCAACCCGGACGAGGTCGTCGCCGTCGGCGCGGCCATCCAGGGCGGCGTGCTCTCGGGCGACGTCACCGACGTGCTCCTGCTCGACGTCACGCCGCTCAACCTGGGCATCGAGACCCTCGGTGGCGTCATGACGGCGCTGATCCCGGCCAACACGACGATCCCGACGCGGAAGTCGGAGACGTTCTCGACGGCGAGCGACAACCAGCCGTCGGTCGAGATCCACGTGCTCCAGGGCGACCGCTCGATGGCCGTCGACAACCGAACGATTGGCCGGTTCCACCTCGACGGGATCCCGCCGGCCCCGCGCGGGCTGCCCCAGGTCGAGGTCACGTTCGACATCGACGCCGACGGGATCCTGTCGGTCTCGGCCAAGGACAAGGCGACCGGCAAGGAGCAGTCGATCCGGATCGAGGCGTCGTCGGGCCTGAGCGAGCAGGAGATCGAGGCCATGCGCCGCGCCGCGCGCGAGAACGCGAACGAGGACGCCAAGCGCAAGGAGTCGATCGACAAGCTCAACCAGGCCGACAGCCTGATCTTCTCGACCCAGAAGAACTTGGCCGACTACGGCGACAAGATCCCGGCCGAGAAGCGGTCCCAGATCGAGGCCGGGCTGGAGCGGCTCCAGGAGGTCCACAAGGGCCAGGACCTCGACCAGCTCGACTCGGCGATGGAGCAGCTCAACACGGCGTGGAGCGGCGCGGCCGAGGACCTCTACCGGGCCCAGCAGGCCGAGGCCGAGGCCGGCGGCGCCGACGCGGCGGCCGACGCCCAGGCCAACGGCGCGACGGCGCCCGCCGCCGAGGAGGCCGACTTCGAGGTGGTCGACGAGGGCGACGCGGCGACGAGCACGCCGCCCCCCGCGTAGCCTGAGCCCCTCGGACCAGAACCCGACGCCCCGGTCGCCCACAGCGGCCGGGGCTTTTTTGGGCGGGCGTCAGTCGAGCGTGTACGTCCCGCTCGCCGACGCGCCGCCGAAGGTGAGGAAGGCCCACGTCCCCCCGCTCGTCACGTCCGGGCAGTCACCGGTCAGCTGGAGGTTGGCGTCGACGATATCGGTGTCGAAACGGACGGTGAGGTGCGCGGGGCCCTCGTCCTGACGGCGCGTGCAGTCGGCCGCGAGCCTGCCGGCTTGGTTGAACGTCACGCCGGAGTCCGCCAGCCGGTAGGTCCCGTTGACGCGGGCGCCGGGAGCGATGGGGGCGTCGAGCGAGATCTCGCCGGTCGTCACGAGGCTCCCGGCCTCGTCGTACAGGGCGAGGTCGAACGCCGTGCCGTCGTCGCGAGAGTCGCAGCCGGCGACGGCGAGCACGGCGAGCGAGAGGAAGGCGAGTCGCATGGGAGGCGTCGGATGAGGCCGACAGTGTCGGGATCCCCAAGGCCGGTCGAAAGGCACGACCGGTGGCCTGGAGCGTCGCGCTCCCTCGCCCGCACAGCGCCTCGAGTGACCGAGGTCCGGCTGCGGAGGCTCACCGGGCGCCGCCCTCCGAGAAGACTCGGTCGGCAGGTGCCACGCTCGTTGTGCTGGAGGCCACGCAGATCCAGGACGGCCGCACGGCGCTGTGCACGCTCGACCAGATCGAGACGCTCGCGCGAGGCGTCGCGGCCGTCTCGGCGGCTGACCGCCTACGAGACCGCGATGCCACGCGCCCGATGCCCGGGCCGCGCTGAGGCGCGATCTTGCCCGCGTCCCCCCCGTGCCCGATGACCGTCCCGCTCGCCCGCCTGCTCGTCACCTGCCCGGACCAGCCCGGCATCGTCGCCGCCGTCACCGCGTTCTTGAGGAACCACGGGGCCAACATCACGGCGCTCGACCAGCACTCGACCGACCCCGTCGGCGGGACGTTCTTCCTGCGGACCGAGTTCACCACGCCCGACCTCGACCTGGCTGCCGAGGCGCTCGAGGCCGCCTTCGCCCGCGTCGTCGCGGCGCCGTTCGCGATGGACTGGCGGATCGACTACGCCTCGCGGCCGAAGCGGCTGGCCCTGATGGTGTCGAAGTACGACCACGTGCTGCTGGAGCTCCTGTGGCTGTGGCGGCGCGGCGAGCTCGACGCCGAGGTGCCGCTCGTCGTCAGCAACCACGACGACCTCCGAGCCGAGGTCGAGCGGTTCGGCGTGGCCTACCACCACGTCCCGGTGACGAAGGACACCAAGGCCGACGCCGAGGCCCGGACGCTGGCGCTGTTCGAGGAGGCCGCCGTCGACGTCGTCGTGCTGGCGCGCTACATGCAGATCCTGTCGCCGGCCGTCGTCGACCGGTACCCGGGCCGCATCCTCAACATCCACCACTCGTTCCTGCCCGCGTTCGTCGGCGCCGACCCGTACCGGCAGGCGTTCGAGCGCGGCGTCAAGGTGATCGGGGCGACGGCCCACTACGTCACGGCCGACCTCGACGAGGGCCCGATCATCGAGCAGGGCGTGGCCCGGGTCTCCCACCGCCAGTCCGTCGCCGACCTCAAGCGCCTCGGGCAGTCGCTCGAACGGGACGTGCTGGCCCGAGCCGTCCGGTGGCACCTCGAAGCGCGCGTGCTCGTCTACGAGAACAAGACGGTCGTATTCGCGTGAGTCCGTTCGAGTACGGGGTACCGGGTACGGCTCCCGCGCCGAGATCCACGGGAACGTACCGAGCACCCCATACCCGCCGGCATCTAGACGGGCGTCGCCTCGCCCGGCACGGCCTCCGGCGACAGGTCGGCCGGGTTGTCCTCGACGGCGGCGGCCTGGGGCGGGTCGAGGCCCGGGACCTCGGCGCCGTCGTCGGCCGGGCCGAACTCCTCGGTGAACATCTCCCAGACGGTCAGGAACAGGCCGGCCACGATGGGGCCCATCACCAGTCCCGAGAACCCGAACGTCGCCAGCCCCCCCAGCGTCGAGAGCAGGATCATGTAGTCCGGCATCCCCGCGTCGCGGCCGACCAGGACGGGCCGGAGCGCGTTGTCGACCGTCCCCATGACCCCGGCCCCGACGCCGGTCAGGATGAGGGCCTCCACCCAGGCCCCCGACACCAGCAGGATGACGGCCGCCGGGACCCAGACGATGGCTCCGCCGACGGCCGGGATCAGCGAGAAGATGGCCATGAGCACGCCCCACAGCACGGGCGACTCGATCCCCAGCAGCCAAAACGCGACGCCGCCGATGGTGCCCTGGATGGCCGAGATCACGAACGTCCCCTTGACCGTCGCCCGGGTGACGGCGGCGAACTTGGTGAACAGCCGCTTCTCGCGGGGGTCGCCGAGCGGGAGCGCCCGGATCATCGTCGCCCGGAGCGCCTCGCCGTCGCGGACGAAGAAGAACAGGACGTAGAGCGTGACCGCCAGCAGCAGCGTGAACGTGACCGCCTGCTGCCCGAACCCGAGCAGCCGCGACGCCACCTCCTGGCTCACCGCCAGCGCCGACGACGCCACGTTCTCGCGGATCTGGTCGAAGTCGACGCCGAGCTCTTGGGCGCGCTGGACCAGCTGGGGCAGCAGCCGCTCGACGGCCGCGACGGGCTCCGTCAGGTCGATGGCCCCGCTCGCGACCCGCTGGTACACGCCGACGGCCTCCTGCGTCACCAGGACCCCCAGCAGCACCAGCGGGGCCACGACGGCGATCAGCACCGTCAGCAGCGTGAGCAGCGCGGCCGGGGTCGCTCGACCGCCCAGGCGGCGCGCGAACCACTGGAACAACGGGGCGAAGAGGACCGCCAGCACGACGGCCCAGAACACCGGCAGCAGGAAGCCGCCCAGCGTCCACGCGAACGCCAGCGTGACCAGGACGACGAGGGCGAGGAACGCCCGGTTTTCGAGAGACCGGAAGTGCATCGGGGCAGGGCCAGGCGTGGCAATATCGCCGCTCTACACGGGGGGTTTCACCCGGAACCTCACCCAAATCTGCACGCGCCCTTGACGCGGAACGTTCTGTTCCCTATCGTTCGAGGACCGAGTGAGGTCGAGCCTGGCGATCTGTCCGGGGGGACGACAACCGGCCCGACCCACCCGTTTAACCCCGACTGGCCTTGGGCCGGTCGGGGTTTCTTTCGGACCGCCTCCCCGGCCACGCGCCATCTTCTCCGTTGGGAGACAGGGGGATGGAGGTGGCGACCTCGCCCGTCGCCTTCAGCGGTCAACGGCGGTCCGTGGACACGCGCGGCGGCCTCGGCGCCTCGCACCGCCGCCCAGGAGGCCTATATTCGGGGCGTCCCCCCGGCCGCTCGACGGTCGGCGTCTGTCTCCTCTTTCCAGCGCCCCCCGTCATGGGCAAGGTCATCGCGGTCGCGAATCAGAAGGGCGGCGTCGGGAAGACCACGACGGCCGTGAACCTGGCCGCTTCGCTGGCCGCCTCGGAGCACCCGACGCTGCTGATCGACACGGACCCCCAAGCGAACGGGACGTCGTCGCTCGGGATCGAGCCGCGGACGGTCGCCTCGTCGGTGTACGACGTGCTCACGGGGAGCGCGGCCGTCGAGGACGTCGCGCTCCACACCGAGATGCCGTTCCTCGACGTCGTCCCGAGCCACATCAACTTGGTCGGGGCCGAGATCGAGATGATCGACCTGTTCGAGCGCGAGCGGGTCCTGAAGAAGGCGCTCCAACAGGTCCGCCGGCGGTACCACTTCGTCGTGATCGACTGCCCGCCGAGCCTGGGCCTGTTGACGCTCAACGCGCTGACGGCGGCCGACTCCGTCCTCATCCCGGTCCAGACCGAGTACTTCGCGCTGGAGGGCCTGGGCCAGCTGCTCAACACGATCAAGATCGTCCGCCAGCACCTCAACCCGGACCTCGAGATCGAGGGCGTGCTCCTGACGATGTTCGACGGCCGGCTGCGCCTCAGCAACCAGGTGGCCGCCGAGGTCCGGCGCTACTTCGGCGACCGCGTGTTCGAGGCCGTCGTCCAGCGGAACGTGCGGATCTCGGAGGCGCCGAGCTTCGGCAAGCCGGTGCTGCTCTACGACGCGATCTCGTCGGGCGCGAAGAACTACATCGCCGTGGCCGGCGAGGTCGTCCGGAACAACCAGCGGTACCTCCAGGCCGCGCCCGAGGCCGCCGACGGGACGCCGCTCGACGACGCGCCCGCGCTCCGGGTGCCGCCAGCGGCCCCTCGCGTCGTGTCGCCGCCCGCGCCAACGGCGACCGCCCCCCCGCCGGCTCGGTCGTCGGCGTCCCCCCGCCCCCCCGCGGGCGACGGCGACGCCTCGGCCCCGCCCGACCGGGTCGTGATCGCCTCGCGCGCGACGCCGCCTGCCGCCGACAGCCTGCCCCGCCCGAGCGGGGACGCCCCCGACGCCTAACCCCTGCCATGGCCTCCCCCAAGAAAGCGGCCCTCGGAAAGGGCCTCAGCGCCCTCCTCCCCTCCCAGCCCGACGACGCGGGCGACGAGACCGGCTCGCGAACGCGGCTCTACAACTTCGAGGAGCGCCGCCGGTTGGCCGGCCGCGTGGCCGAGCTCGACCTCGACGCGATCCGCCCGAACCCGTACCAGCCGCGGACCGACTTCGACGAGGACGCCCTCGACGAGCTGGCCGCGTCGATCCAGCAGCTCGGCATCATCCAGCCGCTGACGGTCCGCGCGCTCGGCGACGGCCGCTACGAGCTGATCTCGGGCGAACGGCGCCTGCGGGCGAGCCGCCGGGCCGGCCTCAAGCGCGTCCCGGCCTACGTCCGCGAGGCCGACACGGAGGCGATGTTGGAGATGGCCATCGTCGAGAACGTCCAGCGGGAGGACCTCAACCCGGTCGAGGTGGCCCTGGGCTACCAGCGGCTGATGGAGGAGGTCGGGCTGACGCAGGAGGAGGTGGCCGAGAAGGTCGGCAAGAGCCGGCCGACGATCGCCAACGCGCTCCGGCTCCTGCGGCTGCCGCCGCGCGTCCAGGCGTCGCTGCGGGAGGGCGCGCTCTCGTCGGGCCACGCCCGCGCGCTCGTCGGCGTCGAGGACGACCAGGCGCTGCTGGACCTCCACCGCGAGATCCTGGACGACGGGCTCTCGGTCCGCGACGTCGAGCGGCGGGCCCGCGTCCTGCGCGAGGGAGAGCCCGAGGCACCGGCCCCGTCGCCCTCGGCCCCGGCCCTCCCCCCTCGGGACCGGCTCCAGATCGAGGCCATGGAGGCCCGGCTCCGCGAGCACGTCGCGAGCCGCGTCCAGATCAAGCACCGCGCGAGCGACGGCGGGGGCACGGTCGAGATCGCGTACTACTCCGTCGACGACCTCGAGCGCGTCGTGGCCCGGCTCACGGGCGAGTAGACGCCGTGCGCTCGTTCTGCGCCGCCGCCCTGGTGGCCCTGCTCGGGACGGCCGACGCCCAGCCCGCCGACTCGCTCGCCCGGCTGGCCGCTCCGGTCGCCCTCGACACGGTGGCCGTCGACACCTCCGCCGCGCGGACGCCCCGGGGGGCCGTCGTCCGGTCGCTGCTCGTCCCCGGCCTCGGCCAGGTCTACAACCGCCAGCCGCTGAAGGCGCCGGTCGCGGCGGGCCTGGTCGTCGGCGCCGTCGTCTACTTCGTCGACCGCCAGGCCCAGTACGTGCTGTACCGCCGGGCGACGGCCTACGCCGGGTGCCGGACCGCGCTGGGCGGCAACCCCGACACGGTCCCCGACGGCGCGGAGGTCTGCGAGAACGCCCTCGCTTCGTATCAGGACGAGTACGACCGGCTCAACGCTCAGACGGCGACCGACCTGTCGTTCCAAACACTGCGGAGCGTCCGCGCGACGGCGCGGGGGCAGCGCGACGTGGGCGGCGTCGTGGTGCTGGTGGCCTACGCGCTCCAGGCCCTCGACGCCTACGTCGCCGCCGAGCTGGCCGACTTCGACGTGAGCGAGGACCTCGGCGTGCGGGTCGTCCCCGGGCCGGCGCCGTCGCTGGCGCTGCGCGTCCGCTTGTGACGCCAGACCGCCGGCGTCGTGCCCTCGTCCCATCGCGGTCGCCACGGGCACGCCACCGGCGTGCCCCTACGTGTGGTCCGGCAGGTGAGACCACGTCTCATCGGTCCGGCGTCCCGTCGGCGCGGACGGTACGGCCCGCGCCGTGGCCGAGGCTCGGCCCATCTTGCAAACAAACGCGGGGCGCGCCGTCGCCAGCGCGCCCCGCGAGCGCCGACCCGGAGGCCGACCTAGTTGGTGCAGATCGAGCGGAGCACGCGGCGGCGCTCGTCGAGCGTGTCCCGCCAGCGGCCCTCACCGACCTCGGCGTCGCCGAGGAAGTAGTCCCACCGGTCGACCGTGTCCTCGTTGAGGACGATCGACGTGGTCATGGTGGCCGTCCGCTTGAGGAGCGGCTGGAGCCCCATCTGGTGGACGAACGTGATCCGGCAGTCGCCGGCCTCGACGCGGCGGACGGAGAGCCAGTTGTCGCCACAGACGTGGCAGGTGAAGAAGCGGGCCTCGTGCTCGTCGGTCATGAAGTCGAGCTCGTCGGACTCGTCGGCTTCGAGGTCCATCGGGAGCATCGAGTGGGAGCCGCAGGCCTTGCACTGAAGGCGATCCATGGGGTGTGGGGGAATCTGTCGGAGGATAACGGATCGGGCGGGATCGCCGCACCCGATGGGCTCGTCTTCACCCCCGATTGTCCCCGTCTCCGTGGCCCGTCCCACCCGCGTCTCGCCGTACCTCGCCGAGCTCCTGTCGCCCCCCCCCGTCCTGGAGCCCGCCCCGCTCGCCCGCCGGCTCCGGGTCGCCTCGTACAACGTCCACCGCTGGGCCGGCGTCCGCGGCGGGCGCCAGTACGAGCCCGAGCGGGCGTTCGCCGTCGTCGACGAGCTCGGCGCCGACGTGCTCGCGCTCCAGGAGGTCCTGCGGCCGACGGAGGGGCCGGACCCGCTCCGCGAGCTGGCCCGCCGGCTCGGGTTCCACCTCGCGTTCGTCGTCACCCGGCTCCACCGCCGGGGCGAGCTCGGCAACGCCGTCCTGTCGCGGTGGCCCCTCGCCGGGGCCCACGCCATCGACCTCTCGTTCGGGCGGTTGGAGCGGCGGGCGGCGCTCGCGGTCCGCGTCAGCAGCGGCGAGCGGAGCTTGCAGGTGGCCGCGACCCACCTCGCGCTCGTCGACCGGACCCGAGCCCGGCAGGTCCGGACGCTCCTTGGCCACCCCCAGCTCGCCGACGGACCGGCCGTCCTCGTGGGCGACATGAACGCCTGGCGGCCGACGAAGGCCTCGCGCGCGCTCGACGACCACTTCCAGACGCGCCACCACAACGCGGACTGGCCGGCGTCGTACCCGTCGGTCCGCCCGGTGCTGGCGCTCGACCGGCTCTACGCCCGCGGCGCCCGCATCGAGTCGATGGAGACGCACGCGAGCGAGGCCGCCCGCCGCGGCTCGGACCACCTCCCCATCGTCGCGACGATCGAGCTGGAGGAGGCGTGATGCCGATTCGGCGCTTCAGTGTCAGGGTGTGCCAGGCGAGCGATGCGTGATCCGTGACGCATGACCCTCACTGAGGAGAGTCACGCATCCGCCCGTACGCCATCCTGACATCGGGCTTCCAAAACGGTATCACTCCTCGCGGTCCAAGAACCACTCGGCGTGCTCGCACACGTCGGACTGGCGGTCCTCGTGGAGGACGAGCGTCTCCTCGCGGAACGTCATCTCGAAGGCGCCGGTGACGGGGACGGCCCGGTACCGCTCGAACGTCAGCCGGTCGCCGGGGAGGACGAGCGTTCCTTGGTCGTCGCGGAACGACTGGCGGACGACGTAGGCCGTCCCGGATTCGAGGTCGGTGATCCGCATGTCCTACGGGTCGAGCGGGAGGCGGCTGGAGCCGATCTCCGAGCCGAGCAGCTCGTCCGGGATGCCGAAGGCGTCGACCAGCTCGACGGCGACCGGGCGGAGCCGGTGGAGCAGCGCGTTGACCTCGGTGCGGACGGCCTTGGCGACCGGCGCGTCGATCAGGTTCTGCTCCAAGAACCAGCCCCGGTCGCGCTCGAGGTGCTCCAGCGCGAAGAGCGCGCAGACGAGCCCGAGCAGCGTCTTGCGCTGGTCGTCCTCGACGGCGTCCACGGTGGCCTGGAAGTCCTCCAGCACCCGCCGCTCGGCGTGCGCCGAGGCCAGCGTGAGCAGGTGGTCCTGGACCTCGACGAAGGCCTCGAACGAGTCCATCCCGGCGTCGATCCGGCGCTTGAGCCGGGCGGCCACCTGGACCAGGAGCGTCCGCTCGCGGCGCTCGAACAGGTCGCGGTGCCACGCCGGGTCGAGCAGGTGGCCCCGGTCCGTGTTCCGCCGCGCCAGCGGGTTGATCTCGCCCACGCGGACGGCCGCCTGGTCGCGGACGTAGCGGACCAGGCCCCAGGCGTTCATGTCCGAGAACTCCTGGCGGTAGCCGGCCAGCAGCCCCTTGGCCACCTGGAGCTGCAAGACCGTGTTGTCGCCCTCGAACGTCGTGAAGATGTCGGAGTCCGCCTTGCGGTGGGCGAGCCGGGCCGACCACCGGAAGCCCTCGCCGCCGCACGCCTCGCGCGCCTCCTGCAACGTCGACGTCGCGTGCCACGAGGCCATCGTCTTGAGCGCCGCCGCCCGGGCCTCGATCTCGCGCGTGTCGCCGCCCGGCTCGAGCGCGGCGAAGTCGCCGGCCAGCCGGTTCAGCGCGAACGTCAGCCCGTACGACGTGGCGACGCGCGGGATCAACCGCCGCTGGTGGCTGAGGTAGTCCAGGATGGCGACCTCGGCCCTGCCGGCCGGCCCGAACTGGCGCCGCCGCGCCCCGTAGCGGACGGCCACGGTCAGCCCGGCCTTGGCCGCGCTGTTGGCCGCCGCGCCGACCGCGATCCGCCCGCCGACGAGGGTGCCGAGCATCACGAAGAACCGCTTGCCCGCGCTCGGGATCGGGCTCGTGTACGTCCCGCTCTCGTCCACCTGGGCGTAGCGGCTTAGGAGCGCCTCGCGCGGGACGCGGGCGTCGTCGAACCAGAGCTGGCCGTTGTCGACGCCGTTGAGCCCCATCTTGTGGCCGCTGTCGGCGATGCGGACGTGGGGCACGGGCTCGCCCGCCTCGGTTCGGATGGGGACGACGAAGGCGTGGACGCCGTAGCCCTCCCCGTCGATCACGAGTTGGGCGAAGACCGTCGCCTGCTGGCCGTGGACGGCCGCGTTCCCGATCCACTCCTTGTGGTCATGGTCCGTCGGCGTGCGGATCACCCACTCGTCGGTCGCCCGGTCGAACGTCGCCGTCGTCTCCAGGTCGCGGACGTTCGAGCCGTGGCCCCGCTCGGTCATGGCGAAGGCGCCCGGGAGATCGAGCGTCCCGATGGCGGGCAGGAGCGCCCGCCGCTGCGCGTCGCTCCCGAGCGCGTTGACGCTCCCGCCCCACAGCCCGAACTGGACGCCGAACTTGACGACCAGGCTCAGGTCGTGCGTCGCGATGGTCTCGAAGGCGGCGATAAAGCGGGCGATGTCGCCGCTCCCGCCGGCCCACGCGGGGTAGGCGAGCGCGCCGATGCCCTGGTCGGCCAGGAGTCGGGTCCAGCGCAAGACGGTCTCGCGGTACTCGGCGTTCGAGACGTCCGGCTCGGGGTAGGCGAACGCCGGGTCGCTCAGCAGCCGCCGCACCCGGTCCTTGGTCTCGGCGTGGGGCCCGTCGAGCAGCGCCCGCATCGCGCCGACGTCGAACGCCGGGCGCGGGACGCCCGTCTCCTCTGGGGGCCGGACCTCGATCAGGTCCCGGACCGCCTCCTCGCCGACGACGCCCAGCAGCGCCTCGACCTCCTGAAGGGCCAGCCGAGCTTCAGCGGGAAGGCTCGCGCCGTCGCCGCTGCCGGACAGCGTCGCCAGGTCGGCACCCAAATCCGCCAGCGACTTGTGGGCGACGTCGGGGATGTGGCGGGCGGCCTGGCGGATCGTGCGGATCCAGCGGAAGTAGGTCGTCGCGTCGGGCGGATCGGCCGGGTCGAGCCAGGCCGAGACCTGGGCCCGGTCGGCGTCGGTCATCCAGAGCTCGCCGGCCAGCCGCTCGCGCGTGGCCTCGATCTCGGACGGCGTCAGGAGGCCGTCGGCCCAGGCGACGTACAAGAGCGGCAACACGGAGGCGACGCCGCGCGACAGCTCGGCGACGGCGTCGGGGCCGTCCGGGGCGTCGGCGTTCTCGGAGGTCGTGTCAGCCATCGGGCTTGGGGCGGTGTCCGAGGTCTACCGGCGAGTCTCGGCCAGGATGCCCCGCCCCGAACTTTCACCCGGTGCTGAAAGCCAATGGCTCGACCCACTCAAGTTGCGAGGGGGTGGCCTCGGCGTCCCGAGACCGAAGACGGAGGACCGGAGACGACCTGATCGGACGGTCCCCCGTCCCCCGTCTCCAGCGCCTCAGAGAGATCGAGCGTGACGTGGGGTCACTACCACCGCGGCGCCCCCTCGGCCGTCGTGCTGTAGAGCGCGAAGTAGCTGTAGCCCCGCCGGGCCGGCTCGTACGAGATCCCGCGCCGTTGGAGCATCCGGTTGGTGCTCCCGTCCGTCAGCCAGACCCCCAGGCCGACGCCCTCGACCGTCGCCCGGTCGACCGGCTCGTCGGCGACCTCGACGCGGATCGGCGCGCCCTCCTGGGTGAACGCGACGCGCCACGCCGGGACCGTCGCCGGGTCGGCGGCGGCGGCCTCGGCCCCGAGCCACGGGTACCGCTCGATCAGGTCGAGCGGCTGGCCGCCCGGCAAGTCCACCACGTAGCCCTCGTCGAGCGAGCGGACGTACTCGGGGAACGTCAGGCCGGGGTCCTCTTCGAGCGCGAGGTAGAGCCCGGCGGGCGGGACGCCGGCCAGGTTCGTCCCGAAAAAGAGACCGTGGAGGTCGGCGCCCCCGAAGTACTCGGCAAACCACAGCGGTTGGTGCTGGTTGACCATCAGCGCGATCTCGAGGTGGACGTGGGCTCGGGAGCGGCCCAGCCCCCTCCCCGTGTAGCCCATCGTCCCGATCCGCCCGCCGCGCTCGACCGCCTGCCCCTCGGCCACGGCCACCTCCGACAGGTGGGCGTACAGGCTGTAAACCGGGCTGTCGCTCCAGTCGTGCTCGACCACGACGTACTTGCCGTAGCTCGACGCCCCGGCGCTCGCGTTCGCGTACGCCACCCGGCCCCGGTCGATGGCGACGACGGCGTCGACCGGCTCGCCGGCCGCGTCCCGCTCGACCGGCGCGATGTCGACGCCCTCGTGGACGCGCCGGAAGGTCCGCCGGCCGAAGATGGTCGGGACGGGGTCGCGGACGAACCCGTACTGCCCGCCCTCCCACTTTTCCGGCCGCAGGCTGTCGACGGTCACGGTGAGCCCCTGGTAGAACCGCTCCGGCGCCCCGTCGAGGAGGGCGCGGTTCGGCGACGGCAGGACGAGGTCGAGCCCACCCGCGGCGGCGGCAGACCGGTCGGCAGACCGGCGGGGAGACTCGTCCGGGTCGGCCGGGGCCGACGCGGCGCGCGCGTCGAGCGGGACGCCGTCCGGGTCGGGCGGGGCGTCGGGCCCGCAGGCGGAGAGGAGCAGGGCGGCGAGCAGGGCGTGCCGAACGGACATGGAGCCAGGCGGAAGGGGCGGCTCGAACCGGGCGCCCCCCTCCGCCCGTTCCCCCGCCGCCGTGCGGACCGGGCGAATCCCCACCGGTCGCCGGGCGTCCCCGTCCCTCCTCCCCGCTCCGCCCGTGACCCGCGCGCTCGCCGTCTCCCTCGTCTCGCTCCTGGTCGCCCTGCTGTCGCTGGTGACGGCCCTGTTCGCCGTCTTCGTCCCCCCGTTCCCGACCGTCGAGGGCCGCGAGGTCGAGCGCGTCGGCCGGGCCGCGGCGGACGAGGCGACGCTGCTCGACCACATGGTCCTGATGCAACGCTACGTCGAGAAGGCCGCGCTCGCGTCCGACGCCGGCAACGCCGCGCTGACCGCGTTCTACGCCGACAAGATCTCGGAGCGGGCGGGCCGCGTCATCGACGGCGGCTACGTGGTCGACGGGATCGACGTGAGCGCGATCGCGGCCGAGGTCGCCGACCCCCGCGCCGACGCGCTCGTCCAAGCCGCCGCCAGCGGCGACCGGGCCCGGTTCGACGCGGCCTACGCCCGGATGGTCGACGGCTGCAACACGTGCCACAAGCGGGCCGGCTACGGGCTCGTCCGGATCGTCCGGCCCGAGGCCGGCGCGTACCCGTCGCAGGTGTTCGAGGAGTAGGCGGCCGTATCGTGGAGCCGAGGTCGTGACCCGGACGCCCATTCGGGCGGCTGTCCCCATGCGGGTCCCGGTCCGAGCTCGCGCCCGCCGACGGTCCGCCCCGTCTCGTCTGTCCCCGCTCCGATGCGTCCCTCGTCTGCCCGCGCATTCTGGCTGATCGGAGCGCTGGCCGCGCTGGCCGCGTGCGCGCCGCCAGCGGTGGTGGAGCCGCCCCGCGAGCCGCTCGCCCAGGCCGACGCCATCGTGCGCACGGCCGGGTCCGACCCTGCCGTCGCGGTCCCGGCGTACCTCACCCTCTTGGCCGCCGCCGACTGGGCGCTGTCGCCGACCGACTCCGCTATCGTCCGTCGCCACCTCGCGCAGCTGGCGCCGCTGGCGCCCGACCTCGGCCTCGACGGCGAGCTGGCGACGTGGCCGACCGGGACCGGTGCCGACGCGCTCCGCTGGTGGCGGTCTCGGGACCCGGTCCCGGCGACCGCTGCCAACGAGCGGCTGCCGGAGCACCTCGCCCGTGTGATCCAGGCCGAGGCCGAGTACGCCAGCACCCGGCACCCGTCCGGTCTCGACGGGCGCGGGCGCGTCCTGCTCCGGCTCGGCCCGCCCGAGTGGGTCCGCAAGCCGTTCAGTCTCACCCTGGCTCGCGACACGGACACGTTCGTCCGGCCCGAGATCTGGCGCTACCCGTCCGTCGGCGCCGACGCGGTGTTCCTGTTCACGGGCGTCAGCGGGTTCGAGGAGGGGACAGTCCGCGAGATCCTCCCCCTCGAACTCCAGTACGGCTCTACGTATGGGCCGAGGGGTGAGGCCCGCGCGGGCCTGGTCGCGGCCGGGCTGGTCGACTTGCTCCGGCCTGTCTTCGCGTTCGTCCCGGAGTACGGACGCATTTGGGACGGACTGGTCCGGTACCAGGAGCACCAGGAGCTCGCTACGCCCGGCTCGATAGGCTCCATCCTTCCGCCCGACGCCTTCCTCGCCGACCTCACCGAATTGGAGCGGATCGAGCGCGAGTTCCGCCAGCGCCGGGCGGAGACGGTCCCGGCGTCCGTCTCTCTGGCCGGCGGGCACGCCCCCGCGCTCGCCCTCGACGTCCGCACGGTCCGCTTTCGCGAGCCCGACGGGACGACGCGGATCGACGTGGTGTGGGCTCTGGGCCCGGACGCCCTCGCCCTCTCCCCCATCGAGCGGGCGACGCTGTCGAGCCTGGCCGGCGCCGAGCGCGTGACGGGCCTCGACGTCGTGGTCACGGCGGCCGACGACGCCTTCGAGCCGGTCGCCGCGTGGTCGGAACGGCTGGCGGTGGCCGAGTCGGCTAGCGAGACGGAGCGTCCTCCCCGAGCGGTTTCGATCCGGCCCGCGCCCGCCGTCGCCCACGTCACGCTTCAGGTGGCCGCGCTCGCGAGCGAGACGGTCGCGCGCCGCGCCATCGTCCGAACGGCGGGCGTGCCGGCGCTCGCGCCGACCGGGTTCGAGGCGAGCGACCTGCTCCCGGTCCGCCTCCCGGCCGACCAGCTCGCGGCCGACCCGAACGACTTGACGCTCGGCGACTACGTCCCGTTCGGCGTCGCCGGCGGGTCCGTCGCGCGCGACGCTCCGCTCGCGGTCGTGTTCGAGGTCTACGGGCTGGCGACCGACGCCGACGGGGTCGCCCGCTACACGGTCGAGTACGGCGTCACGGCCGACGGCCGACGCGGAGGCCTGGCGGGCCTGCTCGGCGGGCGCCGCCAGCGCCGGGCGTCGAGCGCGCTCACCCTGACCGCCGACGGCGCGACGACGCGCGAGGCCGTCGCCATCGACCTGTCGGCGCTCACCGACCGCGACGACCGCGTGACGGTCGAGGTCCGCGTGACCGACGAGGCCACGGGCGCGACCGTCGTCCGCACGCTCCCGCTGACCCTCGCGGCTACCGACGCAGCGTCCCCTGGCGGATCTCCGTGACGAGCCCGTCGAGCCCGTACACGTTCGCGAGGGCCTCGACCACCAGCCGCGTGTCGACCATCACGTTGCGGCCACGCTCGGGCGCGTAGAGGTAGTCGCGGACGAGCCCCTCGATGGTCCGGTCGAAGTTGAGCCCGACCAGCTCGCCGGCCCGGTTCACCGTCGGCGAGCCCGAGTTGCCGCCGATGGTGTCGGAGGTCGACGTGAAGTTGACCGGCGTCGACAAGTCGAGGTCGTCTTTTGCGTCGAGCCACCGCGCGGGCAGGTCCCACTCGCAGGGGTCGCTCGCGCCCGACGTGCAGAAGCTGTGGTAGCGGTCGAACAACCCGAACAGCGTTGTCATGGGCGGCGCGAGTGTGCCGTTGTAGGGGTAGCCCGAGACGATGCCGTCGGTGAACCGGAGCGAGAACGTGGCGTCGGGCGGGACGGCGTTGCCGTAGGTCGCGAACCGGGCGCGGCCGAGCCGCCGGGCGATGTCGGCCTCGCGCGCCGCCAGCCCGGCGCGGGCCGAGTCGAACGCCTCGATCTGGGGGAGCAGGCCCCTCGCGAGCGCGACCGCCGGGTCGTATTCGGCCTGGGCGGGGTCGGGCGCGGGGTTGGCCGCGAGCGATGTCGCCAAGAGCCGGTCGGCGGCGGCCTCGGCGGTCTCGCCCTCCAGCGCGTCGGGCAGCGCCTCGCCCTGGTCGCGGTAGTAGCGGCGGAGCGCGTCGACCTCGGCCGTGAGGTAGGCCCGCTCCAACACCTCGGGCCGCTCCTCGACGGCGGTCACGGCCTCGGCGTCCCCCCGGGCGAGGGCGCGGGCGCGGAGGAGCAGCGCCGATCCATAATTCGAGTTGAAGAGCGTCGGGAACGCGCGGTAGGCCGCGGCCATCTCGCGCTTCTCGGCCTGGACCGCCGCCTGCCGGTCGATGAGCGCGGCGGCCTCCGGGCTGGCGGCGCGGAACGACCGCTCGGCGTCGGCGCGGCGGGCGATGATCTCGGGGTCGCTGAGCCCGCGGAGCCGGCCGCCGAACGCCTTGCGCGCGTTGCTGAGCCCGAAGATCCGGCTGCGGAGCTCGTCCGGGTTCGGGTCCTCACCCGTCTCCAGGAACGCCCGGAGCGCCGCCTCGCGGGACTCGATGTAGGCCAGCGTGCCAACGAGCCCGGCGTCGCGCAGGAACTCCAGCTCGGCGACCGTCAGCCCGCGCGACGTGCTCCCCGGGTTGCCGATGACGAACACCAGGCTCCCGGCCTCGACGCCTTGGTCCGAGAGCGGGAAAAACTCGGGCGACGCCAGCGGGCGCCCGTCGTCGCCATAGATCCGGAAAAAGGCGAAGTCGGCGGCGTAGCGGGGGTAGGTGAAGTTGTCGGGGTCGCCGCCGAAAAAGCCGAGCGACCGCTCGGGCGCCATCGCCAGACGGACGTCGCGGTAGCGCCGGAACGTGTACGCCGAGTACCGGCCGCCGTTGTACAGCGCGACCACCTGGACCACGTAGTCGTCGGCGTCGGCGTCGGGCGCGGTGATGCCGTAGGGCGCGAGGAGCCGGGCGGTCACCTCGGCCTCGGCGGCCTCGAACGCCGCCCGGCGCTCGGCGTCGGTCTGGGCCGCGTCGACGGGCGCGCTCATCGCGTCGGTCACGTCGTCGATGGCGACGAGCTGGTCCATGAACAGGCCGTCCACGCGGCGCTCCTGGTCCAGCGACGTCGCCGAGAACCCGTTGTCGAGCAGCCCCTCGCCCCCCCGGTCCACGGCGACGACGTGGCGCTGGGCGCAGTGGTGGTTGGTGAGCACGAGCCCGTTCGGGGACACGAACGAGGCCGAGCAGCCGGGCATCCGGAGCGACGCCAGCCGGGCCCGGCGGTACCACGCCTCGTCCGGCGCGAAGCCGTAGGTCTCCTGGAGGTACTCGGTCGGCGGGTCCTCGAACAGCCACATCTTGCCGCCGTCGAGCGGCTGGGCGCGGACCTCGGCGAGGTCGACGGGCTGGGCCACGACGGGCCCGGCGAGGGCCAGGAGGACGAGGAGCGAGAGGCGACGCATGGCGTGTGGAGGGCGGAACGGCGGGTTCAAAGGTAGCGCCTCCGGTCCGCTAGCCCGGCCCCTGGAGCGCGCGGCCAGGGCCGTCGCGACGACGCCGGCCCATCGGTCCGCGGCTGCGTGACGAGATCCCGTCGTCTCCTACGAGGTCCCCTCTCCCCGCGGGAGAGGGACAGGGTGAGGGGTCGTCCGAGCCTGTCCCGAGGCCCCTCGCCTCGGCCACCCGGGGGATGGGGAGAGCCGTCTCGGGGGCGCGGTGGTCCCGACCGCGCGAGCGCTCGCGCAGCGCCGCCGTCCTACGTTCCGTCGTCCGCCCTCCCCCACCTCCATGCCCCATCCCGACAACGCCGCCCTCCGGATCTCGGACCCCGGCCTCACGCTCATCCAGCAGTTCGAGGGGTTCGAGCCCGACTGGTACCTCGACGCCGTCGGCGTCCGGACCATCGGCTACGGGTGGACTGGCGCGCTCCCCGACGACCTGGCCCCGCCGCTCACCGAGGCCCAGGGCCGGCGGCTCCTGGCCGACACCGTCGGCGCGTACGGGGCGGCCGTCGTCCGGCACGTCGAGGTCCCGCTGGCGCAGGCCCAGTTCGACGCGCTCGTCAGCTTCACGTACAACCTGGGCGCGTCGAACCTCGCGTCGTCGACGCTGCTGGCGCGGCTCAACGAAGGGCGGTGGGACGAGGCCGCGGCCGAGTTCGACCGCTGGGTGCTCGCCGGCGGACGGCGACTCGAAGGGCTGGTCCGTCGCCGGGCCGCCGAGCGGGCCCTGTTCGAGTCGGCCCGCGCCGTCGCCCCACCGGCCGAGCCGACGCCGGGCGACGACTCACCGCGTCCACCGGCGAGCGAGATGGAGCGGATTCCGGCCCGGCCACCCCACCTCGACGACGGCCCCCCGCCGCCCGACGTTCTCCCCCCGGACCGCCCACGCCGCGACGATCCTCGGCCTCGGGGCCCGGCCTGGTGACGTCAACGAAGAGCGGCCCCGACTCAGGGCGAGTCGGGGCCGCTCGGCGGAGAGGGTGACCGGCTCGCGGACTTGGACCGCTGTACGTTGTCGATATGCAAGAAACCCTCTTCCGGCGCCAGTTCCTCGAACGAGTCGAGGTTGATCCCGGCGGGTGTTGGATCTGGAAAGGCTACACGATCCGGAACCGGAGTGGCCAGGCCTATGGGAGACTAAAGCGGTGTGGGAAGAACCATCTCGCCCATCGATTTGCGTTCGCGCAGGTGCATGGTCCTATCCCGCCCGGTCTCGTCGTGCGGCATCGATGCGACAAGACCTTATGTGTCAACCCCGACCACCTCGAAGTTGGGACTCACAAAGACAACGCCCATGACCGCGAGAGCCGCGGCAGAGGCAACCACCCGAGCGGTGCGAGCCACTACAAATCGTCGTTGACGGCGTCGGACGTCTCGGACATCCGCGATGCCCGAGGTACTGTCGCGGTCCGAACGCTCGCGGCGACGTACGGTGTCGCTCACAACACGATCGTCCAGATCCAGAACAGGGAGCGGTGGAACGACTCGGCATAAACGAGTAGACGCCCCGATCCTGAGCGAATCGGGGCGTCTGGCGGAGAGGGAGGGATTCGAACCCTCGGTAGACTTGCGCCTACAACGGTTTTCGAGACCGCCCCATTCGACCACTCTGGCACCTCTCCGTCTGGGGGTCGCCAAACTACGCCGGCGCCTCGCGGGCGTCCGCCGCCGGACGGTGAAGAGTCCCGGAACGCCGACGGCCGGGCGCCTCAGGCGACCTCGATCATCCAGTACGACGCCGCCAGCGCGCCGAGGTAGACCAGCGACACCAGTGCCGCCGCCGCCACGCGGACGGCGACCGACCGCCGCCGCGTCTGCTGGAACGCGAGGTAGGAGACGGCCCCAAGCAGTACCTCAGGCAGGATCACGTACCACGCCACCGGCCCGACCGTCGCGACGTCGACGGCCCGCCAGATGGGGACGGCCCACAGCGTCGCCTCGGCGCCGACGAGCAACACGCCGGTCAGCGCCGCCGCCCACGCGGCCCCGCGAGCGGCCGAGCCCCGGCTCAGGCGCTCGGCGACGAACAGGGCGCCCCACAGCGGGATCGTCCACATGCCGGCCATCGCGAGCGGCGTCGGGCCCAGGCGCGGGCCGCCGGTGTCGGGGAAGTCGAGCGAGCCGAGCACGTCGGCCAGGACGGCGTCGGGGACCACCTGGAACGCGCTCAGCGGGGCTAGGAACGCCCACAGTGCGACCCACCCGTGATGCCGCCGCACCCGGCCGACGACCGGCAGCGCGACGTTGTAGAGAGCGACGAGGGCCAGCACCCGCCAGCCCAGCGCGGGCGCCGGCAGCGCGAGCGTCAGCCCGGCCACGACGGCGAACGCGGCGTGGAACGCGAGCGCGTCGCGGCCGGACCGGGCGCCGGGCGTCACCTAGCTCCCCGCCCCGAGCGGCACCACCTCGAGCGTCACGAAGCGCGGGCGGACGCCGCCCACCTCCTCGCCCAGCACGTAGCGGACGAACCGGACCTTGGCCGCCGAGCCGTCGGGCCGAACCACGACGAGCGTCCGGCCAGCGACCGGCTCGACGCCGTTGCCGGCGTAGGTGTACCAGCCGTTGCCGGACCCGTGGCAGACGACACGCGCCGCGCCGCGCGGGCACTCGCCCTCGCCGTCAGCCATGAGCGTGTCGGGGAGGGCGGTGACGGCGTCGAACGGCTCGGCGACGAGCGCGCCGCGGAGCCCGCCCGGGCCGCTGGCGCCGCCGTTCAGGATCACCTCCGTCCCCCGGATTCCGAGGTCCCAGGCCGCCGAGGCCGAGTCGGCACGGACGGTCGCCTCGGGCGCGACGACGAGGGCGCCGTCGCGGAGCGAGACGAGCGTGAACGGGCCGTCGGTCCGGCCCATCCCGGCGGAATGGGTGGCGACGTCTTCGATCAGCAACGTCTCCTGGGCCCCAGCGGGCAGGGCAACGAGGAGGGCGGCGAACGCGAGCAGGCGAGTCATGGGCGGGAGGATACGAGAGAGCCGGTCCAACGGGCACCGACCGACCGGAGCGCCCGGCGGTCGGTGAAGAGGCCGTCCAGAGTCGGTGGGTCTGTGAGAACCGGCCGGGGACGTCTCGGAGTCGCTCGCGAGGTCCCCTCTCCCCGTGGGAGAGGGACAGGGTGAGGGGTCGGAAGCGTCACGAGACCCTCGTGCTCCATTGCCCCCGAGAGGTGGAGAGGGAACCCGATTCCGCTCGCCAGGCTGTTTCGGACTCGCCGACGGGCTGACTCACTGCGCAACGCGCTCTATTCGAGCAGTCGGCGGACCTCCTCGGCGGCGGCGCCGAGCGCGTCGGCCAGGCCGTCGGGGTTCTTGCCGCCGGCCGTCGCGAGCGTCGGTCGCCCGCCGCCGCCGCCGCCGACCTTTTTTGCCAGCGCGCCGACCAGCTTGCCGGCCTGGACGCCCTGGGCCACCAGGTCGTCGGTGACGGACGCGGCCAGGAACGCCTTGCCCTCGTCCGGGTCGGCCGCGCCGAACACGGCGACGCCGCCGCCCGTCGCCGTCATCCGGTTGCGGGCCGTCTCGGCCAGGTCGCGCAAGGTGTCCATGTCGGCGCCCGGGACCTCGCCCGTCGCCACGCGCACCTCGCCCACGGCTTCGGCCTCGGACAGGAACCGGTCGAGCCCGGCGGCGGCCTGCTCGCGGCGGAGCCCGGCGATCGTTGCTTCGAGCGACTTCAGGTCGTGCTGGATCCCCTCGACGGCGAGCGCCAACCCGTCCGGGAGCTGCTTGAACTGGGCGCGCGCGGCGTCGAGCTCGGCCAGCTCGCCCCGGAGCCAGTCGAGCGCGGCCTCGCCCGCGACGGCCTCAACCCGGCGGACGCCCGAGGCGACCGACCCCTCGGCCGTGATCCGGAACAGGCCGACCTCGCCCGTCGCCCCGAGGTGCGTCCCGCCGCACAGCTCGACCGAGACGTCGGGGTCGAACGTGATGACGCGGACGCGCTCGCCGTACTTCTCCCCGAACAGGGCCATCGCCCCGCGCGCCTTGGCCTCATCGAGCGGGACGTCGCGGGCCTCGTCCTTCGGGATGTTGCGGAGCACGAGCGCGTTGACGCGGTCCTCGACGGCCCGGCGCTCGTCGTCGGTCAGCTTCTCGAAGTGGGAGAAGTCGAACCGGAGCCGGTCGGGCGCGACGAGCGAGCCCTTCTGCTGGACATGCGTGCCGAGCACCTCGCGGAGCGCGGCGTGCAGCAAGTGCGTCGCCGTGTGGTGGCGCATGATCCGCTGGCGCCGGTCGGCGTCGACAGTTGCCATCACGTCGGCGTCGCGGTCGGCAGGGAGCCGGTCGGCGACGTGGACGACGGCGCCGTCGGCGCCCTTGACGGTGTCGAGCACGGAGACAGTCTCGTCGCCGACGCGCAGCGTGCCGGTGTCGCCGATCTGGCCGCCGGACTCGGCGTAGAACGGGGTCGTGTCCAAGACGAGCTCGTGGCGGGCGTCGTCCCCCTCCCCCACCGTCCGCGTCTTCAGGATGCGCGCGCCCTCGACCGCCAGCCGGTCGTAGCCGACGAAGGCGACCTCGGCCGGCGTGTCGGCCGTCGCGTCCCACAGGTCGACCTGCTCGTCGCTGGCGGAGAATCCGGCGGCGGCGCGGGCGCGGTCGCGCTGCTCGCCCATCAGCTCCTCGAACCGGGCCTCGTCCACGGACAGCCCGCGCTCGCGAGCCATGACCGCGGTGAGGTCGGACGGGAAGCCGTAGGTGTCGTGGAGGAGGAAGACAAACTCTCCGGACAGCTTCGAATCCGCTGCATCGCTCAGCATCTTGCTTGCGATATCGTACTGAGTGAGGTCGTCACCGTACACCGTTAAAAGTGCGTTCGTGATTCCTGCTGACTTGAAGGCATCGACTAGGTCTGCCTCCGCCTGATCCCAGCGCGCCTTCAGAGCCATGTTTCCCTCCGTCGGCTCGCTCCTCCGCCCACGGGCAAGCTCGCCGTACTGAACCAACACTGATGCCACGGATTCGAACCCATCGATCCCAGCACCGAGCGTCTTCAGAAATGCCTCCTCCTCGCCGGTGATGATGCGGGCGGCCGTCTCTTGCGTCTCGACCAGCTCCGGGAACGCCTCGCCCATCTCGTCCGCCAGCGCCGGCAGCAGCGACGCCAGGAACGGCTCCCGCAGCCCGAGCGCCTGGTACCCGTAGCGGACGGCCCGCCGCAGGATCCGGCGGAGCACGTAGCCCCGGCCCGTGTTGCCCGGCAAGGCCCCATCGGCAATCGCGACGGCGAGGGTGCGGACGTGGTCGGCCACCACGCGCATGGCGACGCGGACTCGCTTGTCGTCGGCGTCGGTCTCGTCGTAGTCGTCGTAGGGCTTGAGGCCGGCGCGGTCGGCGAGGGCGGCGAGGATGGGCGTGAACAGGTCGGTGTCGTAGTTCGACCGCTTGCCCTGGAGCACGGCGCAGATCCGCTCGAACCCCATCCCCGTGTCGATGTGCTGGGCCGCCAGCGGCTCCAGAACGATGGGCGTGTGGACCTGCGCGGCCGGGTCGGCATCGGCGTCCGGTGGGGCGGGCGTCCCGTCGCTCGCCCGGACCGCGTCGAACTGGATGAACACCAAGTTCCAGATCTCCATCACGCGCGGGTCGTCCTTGTTGACGAGGTCCTGGCCCGGGACGATGGCCCGCTCGTGGTCGTCGCGCAAGTCGATGTGGATCTCGGAGCACGGCCCGCACGGCCCGGTCTCGCCCATCATCCAGAAGTTGTCCTTCGACGGCTGGTACAAGATGTGGGCCGGGTCGATGGACGTCTCCTCGGTCCACAAGTCGGCGGCCTCGGTGTCCGGGCCGAGCCCGAGCGCGTCGTCGCCTTGGTGGACGGTGACGTAGAGCCGGTCGGCGTCGAGGCCCCATCGGTCGACCAAGAGCTCCCAGGCCCAGCGGATCGCCTCGCGCTTGAAGTAGTCCCCGAAGCTCCAGTTGCCGAGCATCTCGAAGAACGTGTGGTGGTACGTGTCGAGGCCCACCTCGTCGAGGTCGTTGTGCTTGCCCGAGACCCGGAGGCACTTCTGGGTGTCGGCGACGCGGACGTAGGGGCGCGAGCCGGTGCCGAGGAACACGTCCTTGAACGGGTTCATCCCGGCGTTGATGAACAGCAGCGTCGGGTCGTCCTGGGGGACGATGGGCGCGCTCGGGACGATCTCGTGGCCCTTCTCCCGGAAAAAGTCGAGGAAGGCGGCTCTCGTGGCCTGGGCGGTCTGGGGTCGGCTCGGCATCGGTCGGGTGTCGAGGAGATCGGTCGGGCGTCGGGAGCGCGGAAGCTACCCCGCCGGGCCAGCCGCTCCGGGCAGACCGTGGGGATTCGCCAGGGTGGCCGCACGCTCCGGCGCAGACCCCCTGCTCCCCTTCCGGTCGCGGACCTGTCCTGAGCGGAGCCGAAGGGCTCCCAGGTCGGGGGAGCCGTCCCCCTTGAAGGGCAGGGTCGTTAAGTTCTGCTCGCCTCTCGCAATCGACTCCGTAAAACCAATAGTCATCCCCGCGCAGGCGGGGACCCATACGGTCCTGCTCGTGGGCGGAGCGCCGCATGGATTGGCTGCGCCGACGCTTCGCGGTCCCGCGTGCGCGGGAATGACTCGTGTTGTTTGAGTGGTCGAAAAAGAACTTAACAGCCCTGCCCTTGAAGGGGGACAGCCTGATCGGCCCTTGAGCGAAGCGATGGGCGATCAGGCGGGGGGTCCGCCAGCCGGTGCTGAGGCCTCGTTCGAGCGTGCGGTCGGGGGGATTCGCCAGGGTGGCCGCTCGCGCATCGGACGCCGCCGAGGTACTCGCGGCCAGTCGCCAATGGAACGTCAGGCCGAGCGGTTGCCACTGGTCATTGCCCACTCCCCACGGGCCAGGCGGTAGCGCGCGGTCGCCCTCGGGATTCGGGGCACTCGTCGCTTTCGAGCCGAGGTGTCATGCTCCTCAAAACGGAACATTTATGAAACCCCCGGGGTGCCCCCATCCCTCACACACACCCGCTCCCGTGCAAGACTTCTTCTACAACATCGAGAGGACGCTCGGCCCGCTGTGGCCCGTCCTCGTGTTCGTCCTCATCCTCTTGGTCGGCTACGTCGTGGCCAAGATTGTCGAGGGGCTCGTGCGGAGCGCCCTCAAGCGGACCCAGCTCGACGACCGGTTCCTGTCGTCGCTCACCGACGAGCCCCGGATCTCGTCCGAGCGGATCGGCGGGCGGATCGCGTTCTGGGTCGTGATGGTGTTGGCGCTCATCGCCGCGTTCAACGCCGTCGACCTGGGCGACGTCGGCGGCCCGCTGGGCGAGTTCGTCGGGACCATCATCGCGTTCATCCCGAACCTCATCGGCGCGCTGATCCTGGCCATCGTGGCCTACGCCGTCGCCCGCGTCCTGTCGATGCTCACGACGAAGGCGCTCCAGGCCGCCAACCTCGACGAGCGCGTCGCCAGCGCCGGCGACTACGGCGACGGCGCACCCGCCCGCCGGGCCGATGTCCCGGCCACCGACCCCGTCGCGACGGGCGGCCGGGGCTCGACACCGGCCGGCGAGGTCGGCCCGGACGCCGCCGACGACCTGGCGGCGGCCCACGACCGGGCCCACGCGCGGCTCCACGGCGACCGGCCGGCCGACCGCCGCACCGGCGGCGCGTCGCTGGCGGAGACGCTGGGCACGGCCGTGTTCTACTTCGTGATCCTGCTGTTCTTGCCGGCCATCCTGGACACGCTCGAGCTGGGCGGCATCCTGGCGCCGGTCCAGGGGCTCGTCAACGAGATCCTGGCGTTCCTGCCGAACCTGCTGCTGGCCGCCATCATCGTGGTCGTCGGCGCGTTCGTGGCCCGGGTGCTCCGCAAGATCGTCGCCAACCTGGCCGCCGCCGCCGGCGTCAACACGCTGAGCGAGCGGGTCGGGCTGTCGCGCGCGACCGGCAGGACGCGGCTGTCGGACCTGCTCGGGCTGGTCGTCTACATCCTGGTCCTGATCCCGGTCATCGTGTCGGCGCTGCAGGCGCTCGACGTCGAGGCCGTGACGGCGCCGGCGAGCGCGATGCTGGGCCAGTTCCTGGAGGCCATCCCGCGCGTGTTCGTGGCCGCGCTGATCCTGGGGATCGCCTTCGTCGTCGGGCGGCTGCTCGCGTCCCTCGTGGCGTCGCTGCTGGCGGGCGTCGGGTTCAACCGGCTGTTCGAGGGGCTCGGCTTCCGCTCGGCCGCGCGCGAGGTGGCCGAGCCGAGCGTGACCGACCCGACGCGGGACCCGGCGCGCGACACGGCGCTCGACACCAAGACGCCGGCCGGGCTGGCCGGCTGGGTGGTCCTGGTGGCCGTGATGCTGTTCGCGGCGACCGAGGCCGCGGCGGCGCTGGGCCTGGACGCCTTGGCGCTGCTCATCGTCGAGTTCACGGTCCTGGCCGGCCAGGTGCTGCTGGGGCTCCTGATCTTCGCGGTCGGGCTGTACCTGTCGAACCTGGCGTACCAGGCCGTCAAGTCGAACGCCTCGGAGCAGTCGGACCTGCTGGCCGTCGCCGCCCGCGTCTCGATCCTGGTCTTCGCCGGGGCCATGGCGCTCCGCCAGATGGGCCTGGCCGACTCGATCGTGAACCTGGCGTTCGGGCTGATCCTGGGCGCCATCGCGCTCGCCGCCGCCATCGCCTTCGGGTGGGGCGGGCGCGACGTGGCGCGCGAGCAGCTCGAGAAGCTCCGCGACGCCACCGACGCGCCCCGCGTCCTCAAGCCGTCGGCCGACGAGCCCGGCGCGAGCCCGCAGACGCGGCCGGACCTGACCGACACGACGCCCGGCACCTGACCCCGGCCTCCGGCCTCCGCGCCCCTGTCGGTCTCGGCCGGCGGGGGCGCTCTCGTGGGGCGAACCCCGCCGGCGGCTGGTCGTCCGACCCTCCCCCGCTCGCGCTCCGCCGATGCAGATCGACACGCTGTTCTCCGGGTCCGTCCCCGTCGACACCACCATCACCCGGGCCGACCTGGTCGAGGCGCCGGCCGCTGCGGACACGGCGGGGACCGGCCTCGCGGCCTCGACCGGGGAGGCCGTCGAGACGGTCCAGGGCTTCGTCGACGGGTTCTACGCGGCGCTGCCCAAGGTGGCCGTCGCGCTCGTCGTGTTCGTGCTGTTCGTGCTTGTCGCGCGGGGCATCCGGAGCGTGATCCACCGGGTCACGCCCGGGCCGAAGGACTCGAGCATCGGGATCGTGATCGGGCGGCTCGTCTACGCGGCGCTGCTCGTGCTCGGCGTCCTGATCGGGCTCGTCATCATCTTCCCGACGTTCACGATCGGGAGCCTGCTCGGGGCGCTGGGGCTGGGCGGCGTGGCGCTGGGGTTCGCGTTCCAGGACATCTTCCAGAACCTGTTGGCGGGCATCCTCATCCTGCTCCGCGAGCCGTTCCGCGAGGGCGACGAGATCACGTCGGGCGCGTACACCGGGACGGTCGAGGCCATCGAGACCCGGGCCACCTTTATCCGGACGTACGACGGCCGCCGCGTCATCATCCCGAACTCGCAGATCTACTCGGACCCCGTCCAGGTCATCACGGCCTACCACATGGTCCGCAGCGAGTACGACGTCGGGATCGGCTACGGCGACGACATCGGCGAGGCCAAGCGGATCGCGCTGGAGACGGTCCGGGGCATCGAGGGCGTGATGGAGGACCCGGCGCCGGACGTGCTCACGTGGGACCTGGCCGGCTCGTCGGTCAACCTCCGCGTCCGCTGGTGGAGCGACCCGACGCGGGCGAACGTGGTCAAGCTCCGCGACGCCGTGCTGATGCGGGTCAGCCGGGCCCTGCTCGCGGCCGGCATCGACCTGCCGTTCCCGACCCAGCAGGTCCTGTTCCACGACCAGACCGAGGCGACCGACGGCGACCGGACGCGCCAGCGCGAGGGGTGGCCGGTGCCCAAAGACGGCGACGCGCCGGAGCCGGCCCGGATCGGGCTGGCGCTCCGCGGCGGGGCGGACGGCGGCGAGGCCTCGGACGAGGCGCCACCCGTCGAGACGCCGTAAGGGGACCGGGGAGGCCGGGCCGCGCCCGTCCCGTTCCGAGCTGGCTACAGCCCCCGCGCGCGGTCGGCCTCGACCCGTTCCTGGAGGGCCTCGAACGTGTCACCGCCGTAGCGCTCGACGAGGGCCACGGCGACTTCCCAGGCGACCGTCGCCTCGGCGACGGTGCTGGCGGCCGGGACGCTGGTGACGTCTGAGCGCTCGTAGCGCGTCGGCTGGGCTTGGCCCGTCGCGAGGTCGGCGGTGCCGAGCGGCTTGATGAGGGTCGGGATCGGCTTCATGGTGCCCCGGACGACGAGCGGCTGGCCGTTCGAGATGCCGCCCTCGACGCCGCCGGCGTGGTTCGACGTCCGCCCCCAGCGGTCGCCGTCGCGCGTGATGGGGTCGTGGACCTCGGAGCCCGGCCGGCGGCCCGCCAGCCACCCGTCGCCGACCTCGACGGCCTTCTGGGCCTGGATCGACAGGATCGCCTGGGCGAGCCGCCCGTCGAGCCGGCGGTCGCCCTGGGCGTAGCTCCCGAGCCCGACCGGCACGCCCGTCGCGACGACCTCGTAGACGCCGCCGAGGGTGTCGCCGGCCTTCTTGGTGGCCTTGATGTGCTCGACGGCCCGGTCCGACAGCTCGGCGTCGAGCATCCGGACGTCGGACCGGTCGGCCGCCTCGTAGACGGCCCGGGCGCCGCCCTCGACCAGCAGCGCGTCGCGCGCCTCCGCCCACTCGGCCGGATCGTCCTGGCCGACCTCGCCGAGGCGGACGACGTGGCTGCCGACCTCGATCCCGAGGGCCCGCAGCATCTGGCGGGCGACCGAGCAGCACGCGACCCGCATCGCCGTCTCGCGCGCCGACGACCGGTCGATGACGGCGCGGACGTCGGGCCCGTGGGGCGGCCGGTCGAACCCGTACTTCTGGGCGCCGACCAGGTCCGCGTGGCCGGGCCGGGGCAGCGTGATCCGCTCGACCCCCTCACCATCGCCGTCGACCGCCATCTTTTCGGGCCACCCGGTCCGGTCGGCCTCGTACGCCGCGTTGGGCAAGAGCAGCGCGACGGGGCTCCCCATCGTGTGCGAGAAGCGGACGCCGCCGAGCACGGTCACTCGGTCGCGCTCGACCTTGGCGCGTCCGCCCCGGCCGAACCCGAGCCACCGGCGCGCCAGGTGCTCGTCGAGGTCGGCGGGCGTGACGGGGACGCCGGCCGGCAGCCCCTCGACGATGCCGACGAGCGCTTCGCCGTGGGACTCGCCGGCAGTTAGATATCGGATCATCGGGTGAGGTCAGATCGGGTGATTGGGGAGGCTGACGGGGAGATCAGCGCTCGCCCGTGGCCGTCCGCCGCGATGCTGCAAAGATCGCCACGAGTTCGCCGGCCTCGCGGAGGAGTTCGCGCGTGCGCTCGGCGTCGGCGAGCCCGGCGTCGATGAGCAGCTCGATCCAGAACTCCGACTCGTCCGCTTCTTCGAGGACGACCCCGATCTTGGCGGCGAACTCCCGCCGGCTCCGCGCCCGCCCGGCCGCGCGGTAGTTCGCCGCCACCGACGTGGCCGACCGGAGAAGATGGCGACGGATGACCCGGGCGTCCTCCGTGTTCGGCAACGTCCGACAGAACCGGATGACGGCGAGCGCGAACGCCTTCGTCCGTCGCCGAAGCACCTCGGCCCTTGGATCTCCTGGCTGCTTGCTCATCGCTCGACTGGTTCTTCTGTCACGTTCGCGTTCCGATCCCCCGATCTGACCTCGCCCGATCTGACCTTCTCCCTAATCGACAAATGGCGAGGCCAGGTCGTAGAACGCCGTCCGGCCGTCGGGGCGGCGGACGCGCAGGAGCGCGGGGCGGTCCATTCGGGCGAGCCGGGCCAGCGCGACGCGGGCGTCCTCGGCCGTCGCGATGGGCTGGCTCTCGACCTCGAGCACGACCGTGCCGCGCGGGAGCCCGTCGAGCTCGGCCGCGCTGCCCGGCTCGATGGTCTCGACGTAGGCCCCGCTCTCGAACCGGCGCCGCTCGGCCCGGGTGAGGTCGCGGAACCGGACGCCCCAGTCGGGCGCCTCGGACCGGGCGACCTCCTCCTGGGGCAGCGCCGCCGGCGGCGTCGCCGGGGAGGTGCTGGCGAACCAGTCCTCGAGCGACGGGTCGCGGGGGTCGGTCAGCGTCGCCCGGAGCGCGCGGGCCTCGCCCCCGCGCCAGACGGCGAGCTCGACGGCCTGGCCCGGGCTGAACATGGCGAGCCGGCTCTGGAACTGGTTCGTCTCGTCGACCGCCTTCCCGCCGACCTCCAAGAGCACGTCGCCGGGGCGGACGCCGGCCCGAGCGGCGGGCCCGCCCGACACGACGCGGGTCACGAGCACGCCGCGGACGTCGTCCATCCCCGCCTCGCGGGCGTCGGCCCGGTCGACCGGGAACACCTCGACGCCGAGGTAGCCCCGCCGGACCTCGCCGTAGCGGATCAGGCTCTCGGCCACGACGCGGGCCAGGTTCATCGGGACGGCGAACCCGTAGCCGGCCGCGTACCCGTTCTCCGAGGCGTTCGCCGTGACGACGCCGACGACCTCGCCGCGCAAGTTGACGAGGGCCCCGCCCGAGTTGCCCGGGTTGATCGCGGCGTCGGTCTGGATAAAGTCCTCGATGGCGAACTCGTTCGGGATCGCGTTGAGCCCGCCGCGCCCCAGCGCCGACACGATCCCCTGGGTGAACGTGTTCCGCAACCGGAACGGGCTCCCGACCGCGAGCACCCACTCGCCGACCTCGAGCGCGTCCGAGTCGCCGAGCGTGGCGACCGGGAGCGGCTCGTCGTCGTCGACGCCGACCTCGAACAGGCGGAGCACGGCGATGTCCGTCGTCGGGTCGGTCCCGACGACCTCGGCCCGGTACTCGCGCTTGTCGGACGGGAGCACGACGATGGCGTCCGTCGCCCGGGCAACGACGTGGGCGTTGGTGAGGACGTAGCCGGCCGGCGAGATGATGATGCCGCTGCCGGCCTCGGTCTGGCCCCGCGCATAGCCGGCGCCGAGCTCGACCTCGACGTAGACCACGGCGCGCTCGACCTCGCGCGCGACGGCGACCGTCTGGCGGCTGACGTCGACGAGGTCCGGGACGTCGGAGGCGGCGGCCGGCGGGGGCCCCTCGGCCCCGATCTGGACCGTCTCGACGTCGGCGGGCGAGGCGACCGGGCCCAGCGCCGGCGCCTCCACGGACGGCGCGGGCTCCGGCTGGAGCAGCCGGGCGATGGGGAGCCCGAGGAGGACGCCGACCGACAGCGCGGCCAGCGCGAAGAGGAAACGGCGGAGCGTCACGGTCGCGAGGGGTAAACCGACCGTGGAGGCCGGGACGAATCCGCGCTCCATCTCGTCGGGTGGAGAACATACGTTGGACCGTCACGATTCGTCCCTGGCGCCCGTTGCCGCGCACATCTTCACCGACCCGCTGACCGCCGCGCCCCGCCCCCGTTCCGCCCTCTTCGCGCTCGTCGGCGACGTGACGGGCTCGTCGCGCGCGCTCCGCCAGCTCCGCGTGTTCGCCGAGGCGGGCGTGGTCACGACCGTCGTCCAGACGGCGGCGCCCCGCGACCCCGGCGCCCTCCCGGCCGGCGTCGCCCTCGACGTGCTGCCGGTCGCCGGCGGGTCCGGCCCGATGGCGTTCTGGCGGGCCCACCGCGCCGTCCGCGCCGCCGCGCGCGAGCGGCCGGCCGGGCTCCTCCTGGCGAGCGACCTCTACACGTTGCCGGCGTTGGCGCCCGCCGCACGCCGCCACGGGGCCGCCCTCGTCTACGACGCGCGCGAGCTCTACGCCGCCCTCGACTCGGCCCACGGCCGCCCCTGGGTCGGGCGGTTCTGGGGCGCCGTCGAGCGCCGGTTCGCACGCCGCGCCGACGCGGTCCTGACCGTCGGCGACGCGATTGCGGACCGGCTGGCGGACCGGGCCGGCATCGCCAGGCCGACCGTCCTCTACAACGCGCCGGAGAGAGCGGGCCGCGTCGGAGCCCGCGGCGCGCTCGGCCGAGAGCTGAGCCTGCCCGACGACGGCCGCGTGGTGGTCCTCTACCAGGGCCTGTTCCGACACGGCCGCGGGCTGCCGGCCCTGGTGGAGGCGACGCGCCGGGTCGACGGCGTCCGCCTGGTCCTGATCGGCGAGGGCGCGCTGGCGGACGACCTCGACGCGGCACGAGAGACGCTCGGCGACCGCCTGGTCGTCCACCCGTTCGTCCCGCCCGACCGGCTGGCGACGCTGACGCCCGGCGCCGACCTCGGCGCGTGCCTGATCGAGCCGCTGACGGAGAGCCTGCGCTTGAGCCTGCCCAACAAGCTGTTCGAGTACCTTGCGGCCGGTGTCCCCGTCCTCGCGAGCCCGCTCCCCGAGATCCGGGCCGTCGTCGACCGCGGCGTGGGCGTGCTGGCCGACCCCTCCGATTCGGAGTCGGTGGCCGACGCGCTCCGCCGGGCGCTCGACCCCGACCGCCGCGCGCGCTGGGCCTCCGCCGCGCCGGACGCCCTCGCCCCCTACACATGGAACGCCGGCCGACGCACGTTCCGCGACCTGATCGACCGCCTCCTCTCCGAATGACCAAGGCCCTGCTCGCGCTCCTGCTCGCCCTCCCGCTCGCCGCGGGCGCCCAGGTCGACGCCTCCATCGTCCCGGACGACGCGCCCGACTGGCTCTCGATGGAGACGGCCATCTCGACGGCCCAGACCGACGACCGGATCGTGCTGGTCTACGGCTACGCCTCGTGGTGCGGGTTCTGCGCCCGGTTCGATGCCGAGGTCTTCACCGACGACGCCGTCCAGGCCTACCTCGGCGAGCACTTCGCGCCGGTCCGCCTGGACATCGAGGGCCGCGACACGCTGCAGTTTTTCGACGCCGCCGTGACCGGCCGCGAGCTGGGCGGCGCCATGGGCATCTCGGGCACGCCGACGAACGTGTTCGTCGACACCGACGGGTCGCTCATCACCAAGCTCCCGGGCTTCACCGACCCCGAGACGTTCCTCTACGCGCTCCAGTACGTCCACGAGGAGGCGTACGAGACGACGCCGTTCGACGCCTTCGTGGTCGCCCGGCGGACGGGCCTGAGCCTGGAGCAGTCCATCGACACGCTCGTCGCTCCGCCCCGGGAGGGAACGGCCGGCGCCCAGTAGGCCGAGAGGGCGCCGAGGGCCAGCGGACCGGGCTGCGCGAGGCGTCCGCGGCCGTCCGCTGCGTTCTCATGGTCGGCCGGGGCTCGGGCCCCGATCTCCTCTGGCGCCTTGCCGACGTCCCCCGCCGCTCCCGCTCGCCTGCGGGCCCCACCCCCCAACGCCCTCTGCGGGTCTCGTACCACCCGGGCTACGTCGTCCCGCTCCCCGAGCGGCACCCGTTCCCGATGGCCAAGTTCTCGGCCCTGCGCGACCTCCTGGTCGCCGAGGGCGTGATCGCGCCCGCCGACATCGTCGAGCCCCGCGAGGCGGACTGGGCGGACCTGTTGCTCGTCCACACGCCGCGCTACCTCGACGCGCTCGCGGCCGTCGCGCTCGCGCCCACCGAGGAGCGGCGGATGGGGCTGCCCCAGAGCGCGGCGCTCGTCCGGCGGAGCCGGCTGGCGGTCCAGGGCACGATCAACGCGATGTCGATGGCGCTGCTCGACGGCGTCGCGGGCAACCTGGCCGGCGGGACGCACCACGCGATGCCGGACGGACCGGAGGGGTTCTGCGTGCTCAACGACGTGGCCGTCGGCCTCCGCGTGCTCCAACGGTCCGGGTGGATCCGGCGCGCGCTCGTGCTCGACCTGGACGTCCACCAAGGGAACGGGACGGCGACCGTCTTCGGGGGCGACCGGGCGTGGCCAGCCGGCGGCGTCTACACGGTCTCGGTCCACGGGGCGAACAACTTCCCGTTCCGCAAGCCGCCCTCGACGCGCGACGTGGGCCTGGCCGATGGGACCGGCGACGAGGCCTACCTCGGGACGCTGGCGACGCTACTCCCGAACGTGCTAGCGGACGCGGACCCCGACCTCGTCGTCTACCTCGGCGGCGTCGACGTGGTGGCCGAGGACCGCTTCGGCCGGCTGTCGCTCTCGCGAGACGGGCTGGCGGCGCGGGACCGGATGGTGTGCGAGACGGTCCGGGCGGCGGGCGTCCCGCTGTGCCTGCTGCTGTCGGGCGGCTACGCCGCGCGGCGGGCGCCCGGCCAAGCGCCCGAGACGCTGGCCGCGGCGACGGCCGACCTCCACGCGACGATGTACCGCCAGGCGGCGGCGGTGTACGGGGGGTGAGCCCGGGCTTGGTATGTTCCGAGCGGCTTCCGCCGCTGCGCCCCGTCCATAGAACTTTTGGTTAGCTGGCTACTGATACCTCATGCCTATGAACGGCCGGACTCTGAACAGACGATGGGGAGTAAACGCCCAGCATGCGCTGTACCACAAGGACGGGACTTGGTACCACCAACTCAGCCGATTCCCGGGGGCATTGTTCGATCCGAATGGCTACGTGCTGTTCGAGACCGAGGACGACTTTCGGGGTTGTCCGCATCTGAACATCGTTCAGGACGTTCACGCTCCAGACGGCATCAGTTCCATTCCCGGGTATGTCCGCGTTGGGTCCGAGGCGGACGCCCGCCCACAGGATCGAGCCAGTACCACGAGGGAGAGAGGGCCGATCTATGAAGGAGCGCCAAAGCGAGTTGAACTGACTCGGTACGAGCGAGACCCGAGAGCCCGCCGTGCTTGTCTAGAACACTACGGTGCCGTTTGCCAAGCGTGCGAATTGGAGTTTGGAGATGCTTACGGACCAGCCGTAGCCGGGTTGATCCACGTCCACCATCTCACGCCTCTGGCGGCGGTGGGCGACAACTACGAAGTTGACCCGGTGCGCGATCTGCGTCCCGTTTGCCCAAACTGCCACGCGGTGATTCACAGCAAGACGCCACCGTTCTCTGTTGAAGATGTACGCCGAATGCTGTTGTAGGAGCCGGGGAGATAGGTAACAGTTTAGACCGGGCACATCGGTAACACTTTCGGCTCAAGCTACGGCGGCCTGAAGCTTGAAGTCGCGCTCGTCGAGCCGCGCCAGCAGCACGTCGTAGAAGTAGACCGACCACACCCCGTCGTCTACCTCCTCGAAGGCGATCCACTCGTGCCCGAGCGCTTGGCTGATGAAGAGCTGCTGCCGCTTCCACTTGTAGGTGCCACACTTCGAGACCCACCGTACCTCGAAGTGCGCCGGATACTCCGGCTCCGATAGCGTCTCGGGCAGTGCCCGCTCGGAGCGGCGGTAGTGCGAAGCCGGGGTGTCGCCGCCGAGTGCCTCGTGGGGGCGCTCTTCGTTGAACTCCGCGCGGAAGCCGTCGAAGCGATCCTGTTGCTGCTCCCGATTCCGCTCGGGCGGGCGCGTCGTCTCTGCCTTGAGGTCCCTGTGCATCCGCTCGTGTCGACCATTCTGCTGCGGGCGGCCCGGCTCGATGCGGTGGTGCGTGATGCCCAGTTTGATCCACCACACCGAGAGCCGGGAGAGGCCGCAGAGCGCCTGTGTAGCGAAGGGGACCCCGTTATCGGTGCGGATCGCAGATGGGAGGCCGTAGGTGTGGAAGAGCCGCTCGAACTGCGCCTTCGCCCCGTCCTGCTTGACCGACGGCAGGCCCGTGCAGCCGAGCACGTAGCGCGAGTGCGCGTCGGCCACCGTCAGGGGGTAGCAGTAGAGGCCGTCGAGCGTCTTGAACTCGCCCTTGAAGTCGGCGCTCCAGACCTCGTTCGGAGCGGTGGTAGTCAGCGGCACCGCCCCCGGATGCCGCGCCGTGCGCCGCCGTCGGCGTGGCTCGACCAGACCATGGCGCTTGAGGATGGTCCCGACCGTCGAGGGCATCGGCAGCACGAGGGCGGGGTGACGCGGGGCGAGGTAGTCGAGGAGCTTGCGTGGCCCCCACCGTGGGTGCGCCTCCCGGCAGGCGACGAGGAGAGCCTCCACCTCCGGCGGGGTCTGGTGGGGGCACGTCTTCGGGGCGCGGTTCTGATCAGCAAGGCCGTCGAGGCCGCCCTCCTCGAAGCGGCCGAGCCACTTGTAGCCGGTCTTGCGGCTGACGTTGAAGCGAGCGCAGAGCTCGGTCATGGAGTAGAGGCCCTGCTGATGGGCGAGGACGAAGCGGGCGCGTTCGGTCATGGGGCAGGTCTTTATCCAGGGCATAGCGCATCGGGGCTGGTGATGGACTATGCCGGTGAACGGATCTGTTACCCATGTTGCCGGTCAGAAGTGTTACCCATGTACCCGGTCCGTACATGTACGCCTGTTAACCCGCGGCTGCAGGCCGACAACGGGCTCCAGCGCTCTTGCTTCGTCCGGGCTTCGGCGTCTACGTTGCCTTTTCCACCGTCTGCGGTCGCTGCCCGTTGCGGCTGAGCCGCAATCTGTCCTACGGCGCCTACCTCTCTGCTCCGGGAGGCGACTTCTTGGAGGACAGTTGGAACCTATTATACGTCATCGCGTATATAAGGCGAACGTATTCTGATATGGCGCACATACTCAAGGATCTCGAATGGTGGGGGGACGCCTATGACGTCCTCACGTCTCTCCCGGACGAGGTCCAACGCGACATCGGCTACGCCCTCCATCTCGCTCAGGCGGGGGAGAAAGCCGGGAGCGCCAAGCCTGCCACGTATGTCGGAAAAGGGGCCTACGCCATCACCACCGATTACAAACGCGAGACCTATCGGACGTTCTACGTCGCCCGCTTTGCCGAGGCCGTCTACTGCTTCTACGTCGTTCACAAAAAGGCGTCGAGTGGGACTGATCTCCCGAAGCGCCAGAAAGACCAAGCGGCCCAACTCTACCGCGAGATCGCTGAGTGGCGGTCTGCGTCGGGCCTACGCTGACGGTTCTGCCTCCGACCCCCTCACCCTCCTTGTCACCATGCCCGGTCCGACTCGAACCACACACGGCAGCGTGTTTACTGCGCTCTACGATGACCCTGATGAAGCTGCCCTCATGGCCTTCAAGGCCCGGCTCCTCCATGCGCTCGAACGCTACGTCGCCGAGTTTGACACCCAGGCCGAAGCCGCCGACGCGCTCAGCGTAAGCCAACCGCGGATCTCCGAGATCGTCAACGGCCGACTCTCGAAGTTCTCGACCGACCTCCTCATCAAGTATTGCAGCCGCGCCGGGCTTCGCATCCCCGACTTCGATCTGGTTCCAGTGGGTTGAGTGACGGGCGCTCTTTCCGCCGGGCTGTAGAGCCCACCACTGCAGGCCGACGTGGGACACGAGCGTTTTCGCCTCGCCGGGCCGAACCGCCAGCCCGGCGTTCATAGCTTCGGCCCGCCATCCCATCCCGCCTTCGGCCTTGTGAGACTGATCGGCCTACTGCTCTGACACCCTCTCATCTTCGGACCCTCTCGTGACTCAGCCGAAGATCACCGTCCGAGCCGCCACCGAGAGCGACCTCGGCTTCGTCTCCAGGGACGGCGATCTCCCGGACCCCGTCGTGAGACGGAAGGTGAGCGACGGCGATGTGTACGTCGCGCTCCGGGGCGACGAGAGGGCCGGGTACCTCCGGCTGGAGTGGCTGTGGTCGAAGCTCCCGTACATCGAACTCATCCGAGTGCTGGAGCCTCACCGCCGCGCCGGTGTCGGACAGGCGCTCCTCGCGCACGTTGGGGCCGAGACCGCCAGCCGGGGGCACGCCGCACTCTACAGCTCGTCGCAGGCGGACGAGCCGGAGCCGCAGGCGTGGCACCGCCGGATGGGGTTCGAGGAGTGCGGGATGCTCGCCGGGCTGAATGAAGGCGGCGTCGGGGAGGTGTTTTTCCGGAAGCCGCTTGTCACCAACAGGGCGGCATGACTCGCGGCTGCACCCGACGCAGAGCTCTGCGGCTCCTCTGTCGAGAGTCCTCCTGATCGGGCTTGCGAAGAGCGGCTGTCGCTCTCTCTTCACCCGGCCCATAGAGTCATTCACCGCAACGCGCGCCGGGCCGCTTGGGCGTCGCGTCCGAGCTGGGCGACGAGGGCCTCGACCCCGTCGAACCGCTGCTCGTCGCGGAGCCGGGCCACCACGTCAACGGCCAGCGTCTGCCCGTACAGGTCGGCGTCGACGTCGAACAGGTGGACCTCGACCGTTCGGGCGCCGTCGGTCTCGAAGGTCGGCCGCCGGCCGACGTTCATCATCCCGCCCGCCGTGGCTCCGTCGGCGAGCGTCGCGCGGACGGCGTAGACGCCCTCGCGCGGCACCAGCTTGCGCGGGTCGGCCGGGCGGACGTTGGCCGTCGGGTAGCCGATGGTGCGGCCCCGGGCGTCGCCCCGGACCACGGTGCCCGCCAGCCGGTACGGCCGGCCGAGCAGGACCGCCGCGCGCGCGGCGTCGCCGGCCTCCGCCAGCAGCCGTCGGACCTCGGTCGACGAGACCGTCACGTCGCCCTCGATCTGCTCCGGGATCACGTCGACGGTGAACCCAAGCCGGTCGCCGAGCCGTTCCAGCAGCGCCCGGTCGCCCCGCGCCTTCCGCCCGAACCGGTGGTCGTAGCCGATGACGATCTCGCGCATCCCGACCGTCCCCAGCAGCACGTCGGCCACGTAATCCTCGGGCTCCAACAGCGAGAGGTCGCGCGAGAATGGGACGACGACGAACCGCTCGACGCCGAGCGCTTCGAGCGCGTCGGCCCGCTCGTCGAGCGTCGTCAGGAGCGGGATGTGGAGGCCGGTCAGGACCTCGCGCGGGTGCGGGTCGAACGTGACGACCGTCGGGACGCCGCCGACCTCGCGCGCGCGGTCGACGAGGTAGCGGACGATGGCCTGGTGGCCCCGGTGGACCCCGTCGAACGTCCCCGTCGTGACGATGGACCGGGCGTCCGACCGGATGGTCTCCCCGACCTCGCGCGTCATGCCGGCAACCGGGCGGCCTCGACGAGCGCGTCCAACTCGAACGCCTCCGACACCTCGAACGGGCCGATGGCCTCCCGCCGCAGCGCGACCAGGTGGCCGCCCACGCCGAGCGCCTGCCCCAGGTCGTGCGCCAGCGACCGAACGTAGGTCCCCTTCGAGCACTCGACGCGGACGTCGACGTCGTCGCCGCGCCGGCCGGTGACCTCGAACGAGTAGACCGTCGTCGGCCGGGGCTCGATCTCGACGGCCTCGCCCCGGCGGGCCTTTTTGTAGAGCCGTTCCCCGCCCTTCTTGATGGCCGAGAAGACGGGCGGGCGCTGCTCGATCTCGCCCCGGAACGCGCCGAGCGCGGCCTCGACGGCGGCGTCGGTGACGCCCGAAGCATCGGCTTCGGTCTCGACATCGCCCTCGGCGTCGTAGGTCGTCGTGGTCTGGCCCAGGCGGACGGTTCCGGTGTAGACTTTGGGTAGGCCCATGAACCGGTCCTGCTGCCGCGTCGCGTCGCGCCCGACGAGGACGATGAGCAGGCCGGTCGCCATCGGGTCGAGCGTGCCGGCGTGGCCCACCTTCTTGACGCCGAGCGCCCACCGGACCTTCTTCACGACGCCGAACGACGTGATCCCGCCCGGCTTGTCGACCAGCAGGGCGCCGGGCTTGATGGGCCGGGCGACCGGGTCCCGAGACGTGACGATCCGGAGGTCGTCGGCCACGCCTAGTACTCCCCGCGCGACGGGGTCTCGTCACTCGCTTCCGACGCCGCGTCGTCGTCGCGGTCGGCGGCGATTTGGGCGAAGATGGCGTCCATCCGCTCGCGCCGCTGGGCGCCCTCGTCGAGGAAGAACCGGAGCTCGGGCATCCGCTTGAGCTGGTGACGGATCCGCTGGGCGAGGGCGTGGCGGATCTCGGTCGTCTGGGCGTCGAGCCGTGCCAGCGCCGTCTTGCGCTGGAGGTCGTCGGCGCCCAGGACGGACACGTCGACGTAGGCCGTCCCGAGGTCGTCCGTCATGCGGACGCCGGTCACGGTGACGAGCGAGTGGGTGGCCTCGCCGAAGTCTTGGGTCAGCAGGTCCGCGATCTCGCGCTGGATCATGCGGCCGACCCGGTCGGTGCGAATGCTCATGGGGCAAGGGGGATGTGGCACGGGGCGGGGCGAAGAAGCCTCATGCCCCTTCCCCCATGCCCCTTGCCTTCTAGACGGCCAGCGTCCGCTTCTCCTCGGTGACGACGTAGGTCTCGAACTGGTCGCCGACCTTGATGTCGTTGTAGTTCTTGACCGTGATGCCGCACTCGTAGCCGGCGGCCACGTCGCGGACGTCCTCCTTGAACCGGCGCAGCGTGTCGATCTCGCCCTGGAAGACGACCACGCCGTCGCGGACGATCCGGAGCTTGTCGCCGCGCGACACCTTGCCCTCGACCACGTACGACCCGGCGATGGTCCCGACGCGCGGGGCGCGGAAGGTCTCCCGGACCTCGACGGTCGAGGTCACGGTCTCCTTCTCTTCGGGCTCCAGCAGCCCTTCGAGCGCGTCGCGGACGTCCTCGATGGCGTCGTAGATGACGGAGTAGAGCTGGATGTCGATCTCCTCACGCTCGGCGATGGCCCGGACGCCAGCGACGGGGCGGACCTGGAAGCCCAGGATGATCGCGTCCGACGCGACGGCCAGCATCACGTCCGACTCGGTGATCGCGCCGACGCCCGAGTGGACGATCTGGACGGCGACCTCGTCGTTCGACAGCTTCAGGAGCGAGTCGCTGAGCGCCTCGACCGAGCCGCCCACGTCGCCCTTGACGACCAAGTTGAGGTTGGTGATCTCGCCCAGCGCCATCCGGCGGCTGAGGTCGGCGAGGGTCACGTGGCGGCGCTGGTGGAGCGTCTGCTCGCGGATGAGCTGCTGGCGCTTCGAGGCGATCTCGCGGGCCTGGCGCTCGTCTTCGAGCACGATCAGCCGGTCGCCGACCTCGGGCGCGGCGCTCAGGCCGAGGACCTGGACCGGCGTCGCCGGCCCGGCCACCTTGACCCGCTCGTCGCGCTCGTTGAACATGGCCCGGACGCGGCCCGACGTGAGCCCGACGACGTAGGCGTCGCCCTCCTCTAGCGTCCCGTTCTCGACCAAGACGGTGGCCACGACGCCGCGGCCCTTGTCCAGCCGGGCCTCGACGACCGTCCCGACGCCGTAGCGGTCCGGGTTGGCCGTGAGCTCGAGCAGGTCGGCCTCGAGCTGGACCTTCTCCAGGAGCGAGTCGACGTTCGTCCCGTCCATGGCCGAGATCAGCTCGCACTGGACGTTGCCGCCGTACTGCTCGACCTGGACACCCTGCTCGGCGAGCTGGGCCATGATCTTGTCCGGGTTGGCCGTCTCGCGGTCGATCTTGTTGATAGCCACCACCATCGGCACCTCGGCGGCGCGGCTGTGGTTGATGGCCTCGATGGTCTGCGGCATCACCGCGTCGTCGGCCGCGACGACGACGATGACCAGGTCGGTGACCTGGGCGCCACGCGCGCGCATGGCCGTGAACGCCTCGTGGCCCGGCGTGTCGAGGAACGTGATCTGGCGGTCGTCGTCGGTCGTGATCTGGTAGGCGCCGATGTGCTGCGTGATGCCGCCGGCCTCGCCGGCGACCACGTTGGCCCGGCGGATGTAGTCGAGCAGTGACGTCTTGCCGTGGTCGACGTGGCCCATGATGGTCACGATCGGCGGGCGGGCGACGAGGTCCTCCTCGGCGTCCTCGGTGACGAGGTCGAACTCCTCCTCGATGTCGTCCATGAACTCGACCTCGAAGTCGAACTCGTCGGCGAGGAGTGTGATCGCGTCGGCGTCGAGCCGCTGGTTGATGGAGACCATCATGCCCAGGCCGAACCCCTTCGAGATGACCTCGGTCACGGGCACATTCATGGCCTCGGCCAGGTCGCCGGTCGAGATGAACTCCATGACGCGCAAGACGGAGGCGGCCTCCATCATCTCCTGATCGCGCGCTTCGCGGATCGCGGCGCGCTCGTCGCGGCGGGCGCGGCGGCGCTTCTGCCTCGTCCGCTTGGTGCCCGTCCCGGACGCCTTCTGCAACGTCTCCTGGACGTTCTTCTGGACCTCCTCCTGGTCGACGGACCGCTTGCCCTTCTTGGCCTTCTTCGAGCGCGAGGGCTTGCCGCCGTCGGCGGCGCCGGGCGCGGGCGGGGCCGAGGCGGGCTCGTCGTTGTTCCGCTTGCGCTTGCGGCGGCGGCCGGTCTCCAGGCCCGAGATGTCGATCTTGCCCAGCACCTTGGTCCCGGTCAGGCCGTAGCGGTTGGCGCGGACGACGCCCTCGTCGTCGGCGGCCGGCGCGGGCTCGTCGACGTCGAGGTCGCCCGACGCGACGGGCTCGGCGGACTCAGCGACGGCGTCGGCAGTCGCCTCCGGGGCCTCGGCCACGGGCGTCTCGGCGACCGGCTCGGCGGCGGGCGCCTCGGCGACCGGCTCGGGAGTGGGCGCCTCGGCGACCGGCTCCGGCACCGGCGTCTCGACGACGGGCTCCGGCTCGGGCGTCGGCTCGGCGACGGGCTCCGGCACCGGCTCGGGCGTCGGCGTCTCGATGACGGGCTCGGCCGGGGCGACGGGCTCGGCCTCCGGCTCGGGCGTCTCGATGACGGGCTCGGCGGGAGCGACGGGCGCCGCCTCCGGCTCGGCGGCCTCCTCGGCCTCGGCCGCCGCCAGCTGCTGGCGGCGCTCGCGGACGCGGGCCTTGGCGTCGGCGTCGTCGGAGTACGCCTCGATCAGAGCGTCGTACATCTCCGGCGACAGGCGGGCGTTGGGGTCGCGGGCCGCCAGCTTGTCGTCGAGCTCGAACCCACGCTCGGTCAGCGCCGACACGATGGTGTCGGTCGCGAGGTTGAGCTCGTTGGAGGCCTTGAAGAGCTGGACGCGCTTCGGCTGGTCGGAGCGTCGCTTGCGCGGGGTGGGCATGCGGTGGGGCGTAGAGAGGGACGGCGGGGCCGTCGGAAATCTAGGGCGTCGGGCCCGGCTAAGCGGAGGGCGCGTCGGTCAGTTCGTCGGCCTCGGCCGTGTCGTCTTCGGCCGTGTCGGCCTCGGCCACGTCGGCGGGCGCGCCGTCGGCCTCGGTGAAGGTCTCGGCCTCGGGGTCGACCTCGGCCGGGTCGCCGGCGTCCGCCGAGGCGTCGCCCTCGGCGCGGACCTCGGGGTCGTCGGTGGCCTCGTCGGTCGACTCGACCAGCTCGGCGGAGACCGTGGCGTCGTCGAGCGGCTTGCCGTCGACCGTCGCCTCGGGGTCGCGCTCGAACTCGGCCTCCATCAACCAGGTGATTTTCTGGGCCTGCTCCTCCGACAAGTCGGTCCGGCGGGCGAGCTCCGAAGGCTGGAGCTCGAGGACGGCCTTGGCCGTGTCGCAGCCGATGTCCTTGAGCTTCTGGATGATCTCCGGCGGGATGGCGTCCGAGAACTCGTCGATGTCGACGTCCTCCTCGTCCGACTTGATGTCGCGGTAGACGTCGAGCTCGTAGCCGGTCAGCATCGACGCCAGCCGGATGTTCTGGCCGCCGCGGCCAATCGCCATCGAGACCTCGTCGGCCGGGACGGTGACGCGGGCGCGGGGCGGGACGAGGTCGTCGTTGAGCTCGACGGCGATCGGCTTGGCCGGGGCGAGCGAGCGCTTGATGAACTCGATGGGGTGGTCGGTCCACGGGACCACGTCGATGTTCTCGCCGCCGAGCTCGCGGACGACCGCGTGGATCCGCGAGCCCTTGACGCCGACGCACGCGCCGACGGGGTCGACCCGGTCGTCGTGGCTGATGACGGCCATCTTGGCCCGCTCGCCGGGCAGGCGGACGATCTTCTTGATCTCGATGATGCCGTCGTAGATCTCGGGCACCTCCAACTCGAACAGCCGCTCGATAAAGACCGGGGCCACGCGGCTGATGATGACCTGGGGCGAGGCGCCCGCGTCGCGGTCGACGTCGAGGACGACGGCGCGGAGCATGTCGCCCTTGCGGTAGCGGTCCTTCTGGATCTGCTCCGGCCGCGGCAGCACCAGCTCCGTCTTGTTGTGGAGCACGAGGACCTCGCGGCGCCGCGTCTGGTAGATCTCGCCGACGACGATCTCGTCGATGAGCTCCGAGTACTCGCGGTGGATGTTCTCCTTCTCGATGTCGCGGATCCGCTGGCGGAACGTCTGGAGCGCGGCCTGGACCGCGCGCCGGCCGAAGTCCTCGATGTGGATCTGGACGGCCACCTGGTCCTCGATGTCGTACTCCTCGTCGATGGCGACCGCGTCGGTGTACTCGATCTGGGTCACGGGGTCCTCCAGGTCGTAGTCCTCGACGACCTCGCGGACGTGCAAGATCTGGTAGTCCCCGTTGTCGGGGTTGAACACGATCTGGAACGCCTCGGGGTCGTCGGCCCCGTAGCGCTTCTTGATCATCGCGCGGAACACGTCCTCGATGATGACCTGGAGCGTGTCGCGGTCGATCTCCTTCTCGCGCGCGATCTCGGCGAACGAAGAGACGAGGACGGTGCTTTGCATAGGTCGGGCGTAGATCGGGGGACGGGGTGGGCTACCAGGGCAGCGTCACCCGAGCCTCACGGATGGAGTCGAACGGGATGGGGGCCGTCTCGCCGTCGAGCACGAGCGCGCCGTCCTCGACGGCCAGCAGCTCGCCCTGGACGGTCACGAGCTGGTCCTGCTCGCGCTCGACCGACAGCGCCAGCGTCCGGCCGACGTGCTGGGCGTACTGGCGGACGTCGACGAGCGGGCGCTCGGCGCCGGGCGTGGACACGTCGAGCCGGTACCGGCCCTTGACCACGTCCTCGGTGTCGAGGAGGAACCCCAGCGACCGGCTCAGCGCGGCCAGGTCGTCGGCGCCCGCGCCGGCCTCGGCGTCGGCGAACACCTCGACGACGCGGCTCCCCTGGAACCCGCGGACCTCGACGCCGACCACGAACAGGTCGGTGTCGGCGGCGGCCTCGACGGCGAGCGCTTCGATGCGGTCGGCGAGGGCGGAGGTGGCGGGGAGCGGGGCGGGCACGAGGATCGAAACGGGGGGAGACGGAAAACGCCCGTTCGGCGGAACGGGCGTCGCTCGGGCGGCCGGACGGGGGTGAGACCCGGGCGGGGCGCCAAAAACAACGGGACGCAGGGCCGCTGCCTCCCTTCGCACGCTCCGCGAAGGAGCAACCGAAAGGTACGGCGGGGGGTCCGGCGTCGCAATCGGTCCAACCCCTCCCCGGCCCCTCAGATCCGCCTTTCTGTGTGCATAATGCGTTATGTCCCGGCCCGGACGACGGCCACCCGCCGGACCGCGCCGCCCGCCGACACCACCCAGACGCCGGTCCCGAGCTCCCTCGCGGCCCGCCCCCACGGCCCCCGCGCGACGGCCGTCCCCGACGACGAGTACACGACGACCGGCGCCGACGGCGCGAGGGGAGGCGGCGCCGGCCACCCGAACACGATCGGCGCCGTCCACAACGGCTCGGCGGTCTCCCCCACCCGGACGCCGAGCGCCAGCGGCGCCGCCAGGTCGGGGTCGAGGCGGACGGCCTCCCGCCACGACGGACCAGGGTCGCCGCCGCGCGCCGCCTCGGCGAGTCCGAGCAGGAGACGCGCCTCTGGGTCCCACGGGTCAAGCCGGACGGCCTCGGCGAGCGCGGTGGCCGCCTCCGACGGGCGTCGGTGCGCCATGAGGAAGCGGCCGTGTTCGCGGTGCGTCTCGGGCCGGCGCGGCTGGGCCGCGAGCGACTGCCGGAACGCGGTGGCCGCCTCTCGGTCGCGGCCGGCGTCGGCCAGGGCGCGGGCGAGCGTTTCGAGCCGCTGCGGGCGGTCCCGGGGCGGAGCCGCCTGGGCGGCCCGGCGGAGCGGGGCGACGGCGTCGGTCGCGCGGCCGGCCTGCAAGAGGGCGACGCCGAGGAGGAATCGGGCGTCGTGCCACGCCCGGGGCTCGTCGAGCCGGTCGAGGGCGATCTGGACGAACTGGGCGCCCCGCGCCAGCGCGTCCGGCTGCTGCGACCGGACGCCCAGCGTGACGGCCGCCATCCCCTCGTACAACCCCCCGACCGTCCCCTCCCGGTCGGCTTCGGCCAGCGGGGCGACCACCCCGCTCCGTCCGACCTCGGGGCGCTCGCCCCGCACGGGCCCCTCGACCACGCGGATCCAGTGGTCGGTGAACGACGAGTGCGGCGCGTCGTCGGCCTCGACGCGGGGCATGTGGCACGAGACACAGCCTGTGGTCGCGACGTGCTCGGCGCGGAGCGCGGCCGGGACGGCATCCGCGACGCCGTCGTGGCAGGTGACGCAGGCGGCGCTGGGCGCGCCGGCCGGGCGTGCCTCGAAGCCGCGGTGCGGGTCGTGGCACGTCACGCACTCGAGCGGCGCGTCCGTGCGGACGCTCCCCTCGAAGCACGCGCTCGCCTGCATCCGCTCGGCGTGCGACACGACGGCGATGCCGCCCCCGCCCTCGTCGACGCCGGGCACGGCGAACAGGGCCTCGTGGGCCGAGAGCGGCCGGCCCGGACGGTACGAGTAGGCCGTCTCGCCCTGGCGGAGCACGTCGACCGTCGCGTGCAAGTGGCACTGGCTGCACACGTCGAGCCGGAGGTCGAGCCCCAGCCACTTCGGGTTGACGATGGTCGGGTCGGGCCCGGCCTCGGGCCCGTCGGCGGCGAGGCGGGCCTCGACGTGGACCGAGCCCGGCCCGTGGCACCGCTCGCACCCGATGCCTTGGGGGATCGAGGCGAAGGCGTCCTCGACGCCCTCGACGCGCTCGGGCACCGCGTTGTGGCACGACATGCACCCGTCGGGCATCGTCCGCGAGAAGCGGGGGTTCGAGGTCTCGTAGCCCGGGCTGAAGTCCCACCGGCCGCCGCCCTGGGTGTACCACGTGAGCGGGAGCTCGACGAGCCGGTCGCCGCGCCGGGCGAAGTACGTCCGCGCCGCGTCGCCGCTCCCGACGACGACCTCCATCGGGCGGACGAGCCGGGCCACCTCGCGGCCGTTGGCGTCGAGCTGGCGCTCCTCCTGGGCGAGCCCGTCGGCCGTCTCGATCACGCGGTACTCGAAGCCCGTGTGCGGGTCGATGAGCGGCTCGCCCAACACCGGCTCGATGCGGGTCTCGGCCGTCAGCGGGTACGACGAGTTCGCCATCCCGTGCGTCGCGTAGGCGTCGGCGATCTCGCCGTGGCACGTCGCGCAGCTAGCCGCGCCGACATAGGTCGCGTCCGGCCCGAGGTTGGCGAAGGCGGGCACGTCCGGCCCGGCCGCGCAGCCGGCAAGGGCGACGAGCGCGAAGGCCACTCCCAAGGGCGACCATACACTCCGCCCGAACCCCCTGCTTTTCGGCCGGTCGCTCCGCTTCCCGCTCGAAAAGCTGTCCCCCTTCGAGGGGCACAGTCCGGTCGCCCGCTGAGCCCTTCGACTACGCTCAGGACAGGCTCCGCGAAGGGCGACGGGACGGGGGGTCCGCCGGCGATTCGACGCCTTGCGGGAGGGACCTGCTGCTCGCCCCTCTCCCAGAGTCCCCTCTCGCGCCGTCATGCCACCGCCCGGGCGTTGACGAGCGTGTCGTGCCGCTGGGCCGGGTCGGTCTCGGGGAAGTCGGCCATGGAGTGCAAGCCGCGGCTCTCGTGGCGACGCTGAGCGCACGACACGACCAAGTGGGCGATGGCCGCCAGGTTGCGGAGCTCGCACAGCTCGGCCGAGATCCGCGTCCGCTGGTAGAACTCCTCGGTCTCCTGGTGGATCAGGGCCACGCGGCGGGCGGCCCGGTCGAGCCGGTGCTGGCTCCGCACGATGCCGACGTAGCTCTGCATCACCCGACGCAACTCCTCGCGGTTGTGGGAGACCAGGATCCACTCGCTCGGGTTCTCGACGTTCGACTCGTCCCAGTCCGGGATCCGGTCCTGCCAGTCGTGGCCGGCGGCGTAGGCCGTCGCCGGCTCGACGGCGTTGTGGGCGTAGACGAGGGCCTCCAGCAGCGAGTTCGACGCCAGACGGTTGGCCCCGTGGAGGCCGGAGCACGTCACCTCACCGCACGCGAACAGCCCCGCGATCGACGTCCGCCCGGCCCGGTCCACGACGACGCCGCCGCACGTGTAGTGGGCCGCCGGGACGACCGGGATCGGGTCCCGCGTCATGTCGATCCCGAACCGGAGCAGCGTTTCCTGGATGTTGGGGAAGTGGGCGAGGACGGCCTCGGCCGGCTTGTGCGAGATGTCGAGCCAGACGTGGTCGTCGCCGCGCTTCTTCATCTGGTCGTCGATGGCCCGGGCCACGACGTCGCGCGGCGCCAGCTCCTCGCGCTCGTCGTAGGCCGGCATGAAGCGCTCGCCGGCCAGGTTCGTCAAGAGCCCGCCGTCGCCACGGACGGCCTCGGTGATGAGGAAGCTCCGGCCGTCGAAGTCGGCGCCGGGGAGGTAGAGGCTCGTCGGGTGGAACTGGACGAACTCCATGTTGGCCACGACGGCGCGGGCGCGGTAGGCCATCGCGATGCCGTCGCCCGTCGCCACCTGGGGGTTCGTCGTGTGCTGGTAGACCTGGCCCGCCCCGCCGGCCGCGAGCAGCGTCGCCCGCGCCAGGACCGTGTGGACCGTCCCCGTCTGGCTGTCGAGCACGTAGGCCCCGAAGCACGAGAGGGCGTCGCCGGCCTCGGTGGACTCGCCGAGCTGGTGCTCGGTCAACAGGTTGACGGCGTAGTGGTATTCGAGGACGGTGATGGTCGGGCTCCGGCGGACCGCCGCCAGCAGCGCCCGCTCGACCTCGCGCCCGGTCATGTCCTCGGCGTGGACGATCCGGTCGGCCGAGTGGCCGCCCTCCCTCCCCAGGTGGAGGTCGCCGTCGGGGTCGCGGTCGAACTGGGCGCCGAGGTCGATCAGGTCGCGGATCCGCTCGGGCCCCTCGGTCACCACCATCCGAACGACGTCGGGGTGGCACAGCCCGGCCCCGGCCACGAGCGTGTCCTCGATGTGCTCCTCGACGGAGTCCTCGGGGTCCATGACGGCCGCGATGCCGCCCTGGGCGTAGTTCGTGTTGCTCTCAGCCGACTCCTTCTTGGTGACCACGCAGACCGTCCCGTGCTCGGCGGCCCGCAAGGCGAACGAGAGCCCGGCGACGCCGGACCCGATGACGAGGAAGTCGTAGCGCGTGCGCATGCCGTCCAGGGGGTTTCCGGAGGTTACCGCCGTTCGCCCCGGCGGGCCGGCGTCTGCGGGCCGCGCCCAGGGCTATCGCATACTCGGCTCCATCCTCATCTCGGTCCGCCCTCCTTGTCATCCTGAACGCAAAGCGACGGCGTAGCCAACGCACGTGAAGGATCTCAACGCCGAACCTTCAGGCTTCCAGTACCGGCGCTGGAGTCCTGGGAGTCCGAGTCGAGATCCTTCGCAAGCTCAGGATGACACGTTCGGGGAGGTTGCGGTAGCCCTGGGGCCGCGCCGTCAGTCGGCGCTCGGCACGCCGTCGCCCACGCGGCACTGCCCTCCGACGAGCGCCACCGTCGGCTCGACGGGCACGTCGCACGTCGAGGCGAGCTCGAACTGCCGGTTGGCCTGGCGGTCCATCGCCGCGATGGCCTCCGCCAGCCGGTTGATCTCGCTCACGTCGCTGGCCTCGGTCGAGTACACGCGGTAGCCGGTCGGCCCGCCGCACGCCTTCTCCCCGATGGCCACCACGGCGCACGCCACGATGTCGCTCGCCCGGGCCTCACCGATCTCGCGGTCGAGCTCGGCCAGCAGGTCCTCCCGCTCCTCCAGGTACGCCTCGTAGTCCGAGAACGTGCCGAGGTCGGTGTCGTCCTCGCTGAAGAGGCTACAGCCCGAGGCGACGACGCACAGGAGGCAGATCAGGAGGCGGGACATGGGCACGGGGGTGGTGGGGACGCAAGCTGGCGCCGACGGCGGCCCAGCGCAAGGGCATTCGCGCGCGCCGGCCGGACCCGAGCGCGCTATTCGCCCGAGACGCACCGCCCATCGCGCACGGCGGCCGGCGGGGCCATCCGCACCTCGCACGTGGACGCGAGCTGGAACTGGGCATTCGCGCGCCGGTCGAGCGCGTCGATCCGGGCCACGAGTGCCAGGAGGTCCGGCATGCTGGCGGTCTCGGTCGAGGCGACCACGAACGAGGCCGGCCCGCCGCACGCCCGCTCGCCGACCGCGAGCACCTGGCAGGCCGCGACCGCACCCGCCGTCGGGTCGCCGATGGCGGCGTCGAGCGCGGCGACGGCCGCCTCGCGCTGCTGGCGGTAGTCGTCGCGTGAGGCGAACGGGCCGTCGGTCTCGACGGGGGCCTCGATGGGCGAGCCCTCAGGCGGGGGCGCGTCGGCGGGAGGCTCGGCCGGGGCGGCGCAGCCGGCCACCATCAGTCCGAGGAGGAGGAGTCGGGTGCTCATGAGTCGTCGCCGACCTCGCGGCCGGTCTCTTGCAAGAGGTACGCCTTGATGAACGCCTCGAGGTCCCCGTCCATCACCGCCTGCACGTCGCCGACCTTGACCTCGGTCCGGTGGTCGTTGACGAGCGTGTACGGCTGGAACACGTAGCTCCGGATCTGGCTGCCCCACTCGATCTTCTTCTTGCCGGCCTCCTCGGCGTCCTTGGCCGCCTCGCGGATGGCCTGCTCCAGGGCGTAGACGCGGGACTTCAGCATCTGCATGGCCCGGTCGCGGTTTTGGAGTTGGCTCCGCTGCTCCGTCGACTCGGCCGTCACCCGCTCTTCCTGGCCGTTCGACAGCGTGCCGGTCCAGATGTAGCGGGCCCCGGTCTCGACCTTGTTCACGTTCTGGCCGCCCTTCCCGCCCGACCGGAACGTCTGCAGCTCCAGGTCGGCCGGGTTGAGGTCGACCTCGATGGCGTCGTCGATCTCGGGGTAGACGAACACGCTCGCGAACGACGTCTGCCGCTTGTCGGCCGACCCGAACGGGCTGATCCGGACGAGCCGGTGGACGCCGCTCTCGGCGCGGAGGTAGCCGTAGGCCCAGCGGCCCTCGACGCGGAGCGAGGCGCTCTTGATGCCGGCCTCCTCGCCCTCCTGGTATTCCAAGAGCGTCGGCGTGTAGCCGTTTCGCTCGGCGTAGCGGGTGTACATCCGGAGCAGCATGTCGGCCCAGTCCTGGGCGTCGGTCCCGCCCGCCCCGCTGTTGATGGTCAGGATGGCCGTCCGGTGGTCGTCGGGCCCGGCGAGCATCCCACGCAGTTCGAGGGCGTCGAGGGCCGTCGCGAGCGCGGCCTCCTCGCGCTCGATCTCGGCGCCGAGGTCGGCGTCGTCCTCCTCGGCCTGCATCTCGCGGAGCGTCTCGACGTCGTCGCGGCGCCTCGCGACGGCGTCGAAGGCCTCGACCCAGTCGGTCTCGGCCGCGATCTCCTGCTCGGTCGCGGCGGCGGCCTCGGGGTCGTCCCAGTAGCCGGGCTGGAGCCGCTTCTGTTCCAAGACCGCCAGCCGCTCGCGACGGCCGGCGACGTCGAGGTAGCGGCCGAGGGTGTCGACGCGAGCAGAGAGATCGGACATGGGCGGCGGGGGGAGCCCGCAAGCTACCGCCGCATCGGGCGCCCCCCGCCCCGTCGCGGACGGCGGGCCGAGCGGTCACCCGTCGGCTTCCTCGACCTCGGCCGACGGCACGGCCTCCCGAGCCGCGTCCAGGACCGACTCTAAGAACACGTCCGCGTCGAGGTCGGGGCGCCAGCGGACCTGGCGGGCGCCGTCGGGGTGGAGCCGCATCCAGTTCGCCAGCATCCGCATCTCGTCGACGTCGGGGCGGCCGTGCGTGGTGGGCGGCTCGGCGGCGGGGTCGAAGGCCTCGGCGAGCGCGGCGGCGAGGTCGGCGAGCTCGTCGGGGCCGGGGTCGGCGGGGAGGTCGACGCGGGCGGCGAGTCGGCCGTGGCGGATGAGGAAGAGCTGGGCGCCCCCGTCGAGCCCGTCGTAGCCCGGCGCGAGGGGCTCGACCAGGACCGCGTCGTGCTCGTGGACGGCCGAGGCGATCCGGCGCTGGCGCCCGAACGTCCGCTGGAGCCGGCGGAGCTGGTCGCGGTACCACCCGGCCGCCTCGTACTCGCGCGTGGCCGCGGCCTGGCGCATGGCCTCCTCGACCATGTCGACGGCCTCGGCGTCCTGGCCCGTCAGGAACGCGCGGACGCGGTCGACCTCGAGCCCGTACTGCTCGGCCCCCTCGCCGCCCGCGCACGGCGCGCCGCACCGGCCCATCTCGTGGTAGAGGCACGGCCGGCCGAGCGAGAACACGGGGTCGTCGCACTCGCGCAGGAGGAACAGCCGGCCGATGAGCTCGACCAGCTCCTCGGCCTGGCCGCGCCGCCCGAGCGGGCCGTAGTACTCGGCCCCGTCGTGCGCGATGCGCGGCGTCCACGAGATCGTCGGGACGTCGTGCGTCGTGTCGAGCCGGATAAAGGGGTAGTCCCGGTAGCGCCGCTGGGCCCGGTTGTAGACGGGGAGATAGTTCTTGATCAGCTTCGACTCCTCCAGGAGCGCCGCCAGCTCGGTGCCGGTCTCGCGCCACGTCACGTCGCGGACGTCGCGGACCAGCTTCCGCGTCTTCGGGTCGTGGGCGTCGACGGCCGAGAAGTAGCTCCGCACGCGGTTCCGGAGCGACTTCGCCTTGCCGACGTAGATGACCGTGCCGCGCGTGTCGCGCATGAAGTAGACGCCGGGCCGGTCGGGCACCAGCGGCAGGACCTGCTCGCGGATCTTCTTGAGGTGCGTCGGCTCGCGGCGCGTGTCCTTGTAGCGGCGGCGCTGGAAGCCGAGGACCTCGTCGACGGTCTCGATGCCGAACTCGATCTTGAGACGGTCGATCAGGATCACCAACAGCTCGGCCGTGGCGACGGCGTCGCCGAGCGCGCGGTGGCGGCCCTTGACCTCGATCCCGAAGTGCTGCGTGAGCTTCGACAGCCCCTTCGACGGGAGCGACGAGAGCAGGCGCCGCGCCAGCCGCAGCGTGTCGAGCGACGGGTTCTGCAACGGCGGCAGCTCGGCCTCGGCGAGCGCCACGTCCAAAAAACGGGCGTCGAACGGGAGGTTGTGGGCCACCAAGACCGCGTCGCCCAGGAACTCGACGAACCGCGGCATCACCTCGGTCGCCGACGGCTGGCCGTAGACCATCGCCGTCGAGATGCCGGTGAGCCGGGTGATCCGGTGGGGCACGTGCCGGCCCGGGTCGATAAGCTGCTGGAACGTCTCGACGACCTCGCCGCCGACCAGCCGCGCCGCCCCGATCTCGATCAAGCGGTCCTCGCCCGCCCGGGACCCGGTGGTCTCGGTGTCGACGATGACGAACTCGGCGCGGTCGATGTCCATGCGGGGGGAAGATCGCGACAGGATCGGGCGGCCCGATGACGGACGGCGTGTCACACGGTCCGCACACGTCGGCCGAACCGGCTCGGCTCCGTAGCGTGCTCCACGACCTCCCCGGACCCGATGCCCCTCTCCCCTCCCCTCGCCGTCGCCCTTCTCGGACTCACCGTCGTGATGGCCGCCGTGTTCGTCCTGGCGGCGCAGGGGCGGACCGGACCTCCGGCGGACCGTCGGCGCGGGCTATGTGGCGGGTTCGCCGTGGCCGCCGTCTACCTGGGCGTTTCGGGCGGCCTCGCCGCGTCCGGCGTCCTCGAAGACGTCGACGCTCGTCCGCCAGCGGTCGGGCTGATGCTGGGGGCGTTCGGCGTGGCGACGGTCGCGCTCGGCCTCTCGCGCGTCGGCGACCGGCTGCTGACGTGGCCGCTGGCGGCGCTCGTCGGGTTTCAGGCGTTCCGGATCGCGGTCGAGGTGTGGCTCGCGGAGGCGTACGACGCCGGCGCGGTTCCGGCCGGGGTCACGGTCCACGGCCACAACTTCGACATCGTGACCGGGCTGACGGCGGCGGCGCTGGGCGTGTGGCTGTGGCGCGGGTCGCCGCCACGGTGGGTCGTGTGGGCGTGGAACGTGCTCGGCCTCGTGCTCCTCGCCGTCGTCGTGGTGACGGCGGCGCTGTCGGCGTTCGGCGTGGTCGAGACCGAGCCGCGGATGACGCTGCCGACGACGTGGCCCGGCGTGTGGCTGCCGGCGTGGCTGGTCCAGCTCGCGCTGCTCGGCCACGTCCTCGTGTTCCGCGCGCTCCGCCGACCGGCCAGGCGCTGGGAGGGGTAGGCGTCCGAGAGGGTCCACTCCCCCCTCCCACACTCCGACCTCGGCGTCAGCGGGCGAGGCCGAGCGCGTCGAAGAGGGCCCGGCCGACGGCGTCGTTCGGCATCCGCCCGTGGAACCACTCGGCGCCGGGCCCGAAGGCGTGGAGCCCGACGTCGACGGCCGTGTGGCCGCCCGTCGTCCAGCCGACGCCGGCGGGCTCGGAGGCCAGGTCGCGGACGAGCGTCGCCAGGGCGACCGGCGCGGCGACGGCCCCACGGAGGGCCTCGGCGGCCCCGTCGGGCAGGGCGTCCAGGCCGAGGCCCCGGCGGACCACCTCGGCTACGTCGTCGCCGGTGGCGATCCGGGCCCGCATCGCCTCGACCGAGGCCGTGGCCGCGAGCAGCGGGGCGGGGTCCCAGGCGTAGATCCCGTCTCTCCCCAACGTCATCCCGCCCGTCTCGTGGTCGGCCGTGGACACGACGAGCGTCCGGCCGTCGCGCGCGGCCCAGTCCAAGACGGCCGCGACGGCGGCGTCGTAGGCCAGGATGTCGCGGAGGTGCGCGGCGGGGTCGTTGGCGTGGCCGGCGTGGTCGATGCGGCTGCCCTCGACCATGAGGAAGAAGCCGCGCTCGCGGCCGTCGGGCGACGCGGCGAGCAGGTCGAGAGCGCGCGTCGCCAACTCGGCCAGCGACGGCTGGTCCGTTTGGTCCCGGTCGATCTCGTAGGCGAGGTGGTCGTCGGCCAGGAGCGCGGCGGCCGGCGTCGCGCCGAGCGCGTCGTAGCCCGCGCGGTCCGTGGCGACGGCCCACCGCCCGCCCATCTCGGCGAGCAGGTCGGCGGGGAAGAACCGGCGGCCCCCGCCGAACAGGACGTCGACGCCGGACGCCGCGAGCTGGCGGGCGATCTCGTCCTCTTGGGCGCGCTGCTCGACGTGGGCCGCGAACGAGGCCGGCGTCGCGTGCGTGATCCGACTCGTGGCCACCAACCCGGTCGCGAGCCCGGCCGCCTCGGCCGCCTCCAGGACCGTCCGGCACGGCGCCCCGTCCGGCCCGACGCCGATGGCCCCGTTGTAGCTCTTGATCCCGCAGGCGTAGGCCGTCGCGCTCGCCGCCGAGTCGGTCACGCGGCTGTCGGTCGCCGACGTCTCGACGGCCCCGACGAGCAGGCTGTCGAACGCGAGCGGGGCGCCCTTGGCCCCAGCGCCGAGCGTGGCCGAGGCCGGCCCGAACCCGTCGGCGATCATCAGGACGACGTTGCGCGGGCCGTCCGTGCCGAGGTCGGGGAGCGCGGGCGGCGTCGCGTCGAGCGTGACGGGCCGCTCGGCGGGGATCGGCGAGACTTGGGCGGACGCGGCGGCGCAAGCGACCAGGGCCAGCGCGAGGAGGAGAAAGCGGAGCATGGAGGAGCGTGGTGGGAGCGATCAGTTGATCGATGTCCCGAGACATCAACCTGTCATCCTGAGCGGAGCGAAGGATCTCAGCGTCGACCGTCGTGCTCTCGACATCGGTGTTCAGGGCTCGATGTCCGAGTCGAGACCCTTCGCTATCGCTCAGGATGACAAGCCCGGGGAGGGTTCTAACCCAGAGGCTACCGTCGAGACGGGCCGGCCGGTTGAACGCGCGTGTAACGCCGGCCGTCTTCGCGACGAATCCGACGCCCTCGGCGGTCTTGGGCCGGGGGCGCCCGCTATGATGAACGCCGTCCCGCCGAACGTCGGCGGAGCGGGCGCGTACGCCCCTCCCTCTTCCCCCATCCCCCTCCCCCCTCAGACATGAAGCTCACCGTGGTAGGCGCGGGCAACGTCGGCGCGACGGTCGCCGAGTGCGTCGCGCGCATGGACATCGTCCAGAACATCGCCCTCATCGACATCAACGCCGGCGTGGCCCAGGGCAAGGCCCTCGACCTCATGGAGGCCGCCCCGATCCACGGGTTCGACACCGTCATCGAGGGCGGCGACGACTACGCGATCACGGCCGGCTCCGACGTGACCGTCATCACGGCCGGGCTCCCCCGCAAGCCGGGGATGAGCCGCGACGACCTGCTCAAGGTCAACTCGGACATCGTGAGCTCGGTCACCCAGAAGGTCGTCGAGCAGTCGCCGGACACGATCCTCATCGTGGTCTCGAACCCGCTCGACGTGATGACCTACGTGGCCTACATGGAGTCGGGCTTCCCCTCGCAACGGGTGATGGGGATGGCCGGCGTGCTCGACACGGCGCGCTACCGGGCGTTCTTGAAGATGGAGCTCGGCGTGTCGGTCCGCGACATCAACGCGATGCTGTTGGGCGGCCACGGCGACTCGATGACGCCGCTCCCCCGGTTCACGACGGTCGGCAGCCGCCCGGTGACGGAGATGATCGACGAGGCGCGCCTGGACGAGATCATCGAGCGGACCAAGGGCGGCGGCGGCGAGATCGTCAAGCTCATGGGCACGAGCGCGTGGTACGCCCCGGGCGCCGGCGCGGCCGAGATGGTCGAGGCCATCGTGAAGGACTCGAACCGCGTGCTCCCGGCCGCGGCCTGGGTCACGGGCCAGTACGGCCTCGAGGACCTGTTCATCGGCGTCCCCGTCCGGCTCGGGCGGAACGGCGTCGAGGAGATCGTCGAGCTCGACCTCAACGAGAAGGAGAAGGCCGACATGCAGAGCTCGGGCGCCCACGTCCGCGAGGTCATCGAGGCCTATCAGAACCTCCCGAAGGACGACGCCTAAGGTCTCTTGCGAGAGCCCCCAGATCTGTCATCCTGAGCGGAGCGAAGGATCTCAGCGCCGAACGCCATGCTCTCGACATCGTCCGTTCGAGGCTTGGTGGTCCGAGTTGAGATCCTTCGCTGGCGCTCAGGATGACAAATGGGGAGGGTGCCACAGCGGGCAGCCTAGCCGCTTCGGCCTTCCGCTCACGGGGCGGCCCCCTTCGCGGGGTCGCCCCGTTTTCGTTCACCGCCGGACGACCGTCGCCGTCGCGGTCCCCACCGGCCCCGTCGCGCGGACGACGTAGAGCCCCGGGGCCCACCGTCCGGCGTCGACCTCAACGCGGTGGCGGCCGGAGCCGAGGGCGACCTCACTCTGCCAGACCCGCCGCCCGAGCGCGTCGAACGCCTCCAGCGCGAGCGTGGCCGGCGCGGGCACGTCGAGCGCGAGCGCCAGCGGGCCCGCTGTCGGGTTCGGGCCGACCGCGAGCGCGAGTCTGCCTGTCTCGGGGCCGTCGTCGGAGGCCACGTCGTACTGCGCGCCCACCTCGTAGATCGTCCCATCGTCGAGAAGGACGCGGGCGTAGGTCAGGCTGCGGGCGCAGCACCCGGAGTCTTCGCCGGCGTATCCGACAGGCGCTGCGTAGATGGGGTACGAGTTGTAGTCGGCGAGCCCGAGCGTGTAGAACACCTTGGAGGCTGAGACCTCAAGCGTCCCCGTCGGATACCCTATCCCGTACGGACCGGAGCCATACCCAAACGGGATCTCCGCGTTGGTCTCCCCACCAACGTAGACGCTGTCTGTAGAGAAGCCGTCGCAAGCGGAGGGTCCGCCGAAGTCGAGCCCGAGCCGGCACGTGATCGGATATTCGGACAACACGGTCCCACCAGCGAACAGCATGACACGTGTCGAGGCCGAGTCGTAGCGGACGAGCAGTCGGGACGGCTCTTTCCAGCCCTCCCAGTCGAAGCCGATCCGGGTCCGCAGTTCGACGAAGTAGCGCTGTCCATCGACCACGGTGTCGCGCACGATCTCGCGCCGGGTATGCCACCCCGCCACCGTCGGCAGCGTGCCGAGGTTGGCGTACTCCCACACGTTGCCGACGGCCAGCGGGTAGTACAGGTGCGGCGGCGTCGGATCCGGAACCGGGTCGTCCTCGGGCTGGGCGCCGGCGGCGGACGCGAGCGAGAGGGCGACGACGAGGGCGAGTCCGCGCATGGCTACGACGGGAGGGTCGATGGAGGATAGGGCGAGCGGCCGGACTCGCCAACCCGAGCCCGTGACGGGGCGAGCGCGCGTGACCTCCCGGACCCCCTGCTTCCCGGCGGGTCGCTGGCGCTCCCGGCTCGGGAAGCTGTCCCCCTTCAAGGGGGACAGTCCGGCCGCCCCGGAGCGAAGCGATGGGCGGGTGGACGGGGGGTCCGTCCTCGTCGTTGCGTCCCGTCCGGCCCGCTCGCGCGCCGCGCGCCGAGCGGAGCGAGCGGAAGCGGGGGCCGGCCGCGCAGAGAGCTCGCGCAGGACCCTCTCCCGTCCCCGTCCGAATCGCCAGCGGGAGGAACGCCCGGGGCCGGACGGCGCTACCATGCCGCCCGCTCCCCGACCCCGTCGACTCCATGGCCGACCGCGAGGCTCCCGCGACGTCCACCGCCCGGTTCGGCACGTTCGCCGGCGTGTTCACGCCGAACGTGCTCACGATCCTGGGCATCATCCTCTTCCTGCGGACCGGGTGGGTCGTGGGCCAGGCCGGGCTGTGGGGCGCGCTCGTCATCATCCTGCTGGCGAACGCGATCTCGTTCCTGACGGGCCTCTCGCTCTCGTCGATCGCCACGAGCATGGACGTCCGGGCCGGGGGCAACTACTACCTCATCTCGCGGTCGCTCGGGCTCGAGATCGGGGGCGCCATCGGGATCCCGCTGTACCTGTCGCAGGCGATCTCGGTGGCCTTCTACATCATCGGGTTCGTCGAGGCCATGTCGGGCGTCCCGGCGATGGCCGCGCTCGACCCCCAGCTCCTGGCCACCGGCGTCGCGCTCGCGTTCGTCGGGATCGCCTACGTCGGGGCCGACTTCGCGCTCAAGATCCAGTTCGGGATCCTGGCCGTGCTCATCGCCGCGCTCGTCTCGTTCTTCGCCGGCGGCTGGGGCGACATCGGGTCCCCGACGACGGCGGCGAGCTACACCGACGGCGTCTCGTTCTGGGTCGTGTTCGCCGTGTTCTTCCCGGCCGTGACCGGCATCGAGGTCGGCATCTCGCTGTCGGGCGACCTCAAGGACCCGTCGCGGAGCATCCCCCGGGGCACGATCGCGTCCATCGTCGTGACGTCGGTCGTCTACATCGCCGCGGCCGTGTGGTTCGCGACCCACTTCACGGCGGAAGAGCTCATCACGAACACGGGCGCGATGGCCGAGCTCGCGGCCGTGCCGATCCTGATCCTGGCCGGCGTCGCCGCGAGCACCCTGTCGAGCGCACTCGGGAGCGTGCTCGCCGCCCCGCGGACGCTGGAGGCCGTGGCCTCCGACCGCGTCGTCCCAAAGTGGATGGCCGGGCGGATGGGGAGCCCGACCGAGCCTCGCGCCGCCGTCCTGCTGACGGGCGCCGTGGCCGTGGCCGTGATCTGGGCCGGCGACATCGACGCCGTGGCCCCGGTCATCACCATGTTCTTCCTCAACACCTACGGGATGGTCAACCTGGTGGCCGCCATCGAGAAGGCCGTCGGGAACCCGAGCTTCCGGCCGACCTTCGCCGTCCGGTGGTTCGTGCCAGCCCTCGGTGCGCTGGGCTGCTACGGGGCCATGTTCCTGATCAACGCGCCGGCGACGGTCGCCGCCATCGTGGTCACGTACGGGATCTACTTCGGGCTCCGGCGCCGCGAGACGGTCAACACCTGGGGCGACGTCCGGAGCGGCGTGTGGACGTCGCTGGCCCGGTTCGCCCTGCTCAAGCTGGAAGGGAAGGTGCCCGACCCGCGCAACTGGCGGCCCAACCTGATGGTGTTCACGGGCCAGCCCCACAACCGCGAGCGCCTGGTCTCGCTCGCCAACTGGCTCAGCCTAGGCCGAGGCGTCGTCACGTTCAGCCAGCTCATCACCGGCGCCATCGACGACCCCAACAAACCGGCGCTCCGGCAGACGGCGCGCGAGCGGATTCGGACCTACATCCGGGAGCACCGAATGGCCGCCTTCGCCGAGGCCCAGATCGTGCCGGACTTCGCCGCGGGCGCCGTCGCCGTGGCCCAGGCGCACGGCGTCGGCCGGCTCGAGTCGAACGCCATCCTCATGGGGTGGAGCGGGACGCCCGGCGGGCGGGCCTTGCTCCTCCGCGTGCTCCGCGACCTCGCCGACCTCGGCAAGGCCGTCCTCTTCCTCCGCGTCGACGACGCCCGGGGGTTCGGCCGGCACCGGACGATCCAGGTGTGGTGGGGCGGGCGCGGCGGCAACGGCGACTTGATGCTGCTCCTGGCCCACCTCGTCCGCCGTCACCGCGACTGGGACCGCGCCTCGCTCCGCGTCATGCGGATGGTCGGCCGGCCCGAGGCCGTCGACCGCGTCCGGGCCGAGACCGAGCGGCTGCTCGACGAGGTCCGCGTCGAGGCCGAGGTCGTCGTCATCGTCCGCGCCGACCGCGACCGCCCGTTCACCGACTTGGTCGCCGAGCACAGCGCCGACGCCGACCTCACCGTCTTGGGGATGCAGCGGCCGGACGCCGGCGAGGCCGAGGCCTACGGGACGGGCCTGGACGAGCTGGCGGCGGCGGCCGGGACGGTCCTCCTCGTCCACAGCGGGGCCCCCGAAGAGGCCACGCTGTAGCCCGAAGAACCGTCTCTCCTATGGCGTCCCCTCTCCCCCGGGGAGAGGGACAGGGTGAGGGGACACCGGAACGAGCACTACCGCCGGACGACCGTCGCCGTCGCACGCCCCATTGGCCCCGTCGCCCGGACGACGTACAGCCCTGGGGCCCACCCGGCGGCGTCGACCTCGACCCGCTGGCGACCCGTACCGAGGACGACCTCACTCTGCCACACCCGGCGGCCGAGCGCGTCGAACACATCGAGAGTCACGGTCGCTGCCGTCGGCACGTCGAGCGCGAGCGCCAGCGGGCCGGTGGCCGGGTTCGGGAAGGCGGAGACGGCGAGCGCGCTGGCTCTGGGGGCATCGTCGGCGGCGACACCGTAGCGCGCGCCGTACTCGCGGACACTCCCGGCCGGATCTACAAGACGGAGGTACGTGATGTCCTCTCTACAAAGGGTGCAGAACGCGAAGTCCCGCTGTGGAAGAGGGCCGACGCCCGCGCCGTACCCCCCCGGATTCCCCGCGTCCGCGAACCCAATCTGGAGTCCGTAGAACCCCTTGGCCGCTGTGATCGGTGCCGGATCGTTCTCGACGCCATCCCACCAATCGCCGACGAAGACCGTCCCGTCCCCGGCCGCACCCAGGACAATCGACGGGACGCTGATCAGGGCTCCGTCGACTCCGCGCCTCTCCTTGCAGCCGATGATCTGGTTAAACGCTGTGTCGAACGGGCACGTGGCGGGGCTGTCCCTGTCTCCGTCCCACCGCATGACCTGGGCAGACGTGGTGTCGAACCGGAGCAACCGGGTCTCGCCCTCGCCCCAGTCATCGATCTCGCCGGAGAGCGTCGAGGGGACTGTGGACGTCCGTTCCACGACGTAGCGGACACCCCCGATCAGCGTGTCCCGCTCGATGGTCCGCCGGGTTCGGGAGGCGTCACCACCGCCCAATCGTCGGATCGACTCCGCCACATACCCCACGTCGAGCGGGTAGTACATGGCGGGGTCCGTCGGGTCCGCCACGGGCACCATCCCGAACTCCCCTTCTGGAGTGCTCGCGTAGACGAGGCGTTCCTCGCCGGCGTCGATGTCCGAGCGGTAGGAATAGACCCTTCCGACGCCAGCCGCGTACTGGACCTCCGTGCCGTCGGCGAAGAGGAACCCCTTGGCCGTCGCCTCGAAGCCCTCTCCGATGAAGAGCCCGGGTGGGACGTACGTCTCGGGTCCGCCGAACACGACGGCTTCGGTCTCGCCGCACGCGACGGGGCGGTCCGCGCTCCCCTCCGCCGGGAAGTCGGCGTCGAGCGGGCAACCATCCGTGACAGCCTCCCCACTTTCGCCGAGGGTGACGACCACGGCGGCATCGGGATCGACCCGGAGGAGAAAACGGGCGGTGTCACGGGGGAGGTCCACGTCGTGGCTCCCGATCACGGTCCGCTCGACGACCGCGAACGGCTCGCCACCGACCGTCGTGTCCCCGATGACCTCTTCTCGGAACGCGGTGCCCCGGTCCCGATCAACGTAGACCCACTCGTTCCCGACGTCCAGCGGGTAGTACTGCTCGGGCGGCGTCGGGTCGGGGACGGGGTCGCCCGTCTGAGCCGAGACGGCCACCGAGGCGAGCAGGACGAAAAGAGCGGGCAGGAAGACAACGCGCATGAGCAGGACCAGCTTGGATTCGCACCTGAATCGAACACAGTGTACGGCGCGAGTTACCGCCGGACCACCGTTGCCGTCGCACTCCCTCTCTCGGTCCGCGCGCGGACGACGTAGAGGCCCGGCGCCCACCTGGCTACGTCGACCTCGACCTGCTGGCGGCCCGCCCCGAGGGCGACCTCACTCTGCCACACCCGGCGGCCGAGCGCGTCGAACGCCTCAAGCGTGACGGTGGCCGGCGCGGGCACGTCGACGGAGAGCGCCAGCGGGCCGGCGGTGGGGTTGGGAAGTGCGGACACGCGGAGGCCCCTCGCCTCGGACGCCCTGTCAGTCGATACGGGGTAGGGCGTTCCGCCCTCGACGGCGCCCACGCGCCAGTAAGTGAGCTCGATCCCGAAGGCCCCACCGTACCGACGCACGAGCCCGACTCCGGCCTCGTAGACCCTGCCTCCATCCGACACCCCGAAGTGCTTCTGATTGTTCTGTAGGTCCTCGACGGCGCCGGAGCAGAGCCCATCTTCGCTGTACGACGAGTTGAACGGTGCGTCGAGTTGACACGTGACGCGCTCCTCCGTCCCGTCGGCCAGGCGTGCGACACCGACAGCCGATGTGGTGTCGAACCGGAGCAGTCGCGTTTCTCTGAGGTCTGTCCAGTACCCCTCGTCATCAAGGTCCCACGTCTTCTCGACGAAGTACTGGACCTCTCCGATAAGCGAGTCTCGGTCGATCTCTCGACGTAGTTGCTCGTGCCTGAAACAGTACCCATTGAAGACCTCCACGCAGTCCTCGTACTCGCGGACGTCGCCGACCGCCAGCGGGAAGTAGAGGTGCGCGGGCGTCGGGTCGGGAATGGGGTCGCCCGTCTGAGCCGAGACGGCCACCGAGGCGAGCAGGACGAAAAGAGCGGGCAGGGAAACAACGCGCATGAGCGGGACCGGCTGAGGATTCGCACCTGAATCACACCGCCAGCAACATAGGGCACGGCGCCGAATGTCTCCTGCGTCCTGTGGGAACGCCGCCCACACCGGCCGCGAACACGGACGGTGCCCTCCGACCTCGCCCTCCGCCGCACGCTCACCGTCCGCTCGCCCGACGACGGGGCCAAGCTCGTCCTGGTCAAAAAGCGCGGCGAGTCCCGCGAGCACGTCCTGATGAAGGCGGCGCTGTGGGTCTTGTACCGGCCCGACTACCCCGACGTCCGCGTCGAGGTGCCCATCGGCGACCCGTTCAAGCCCGACCTCGTCGCGCTGGCGCCGCCGCCCGGCGGGCTGGCCTACGGCGATCCCGAGCCAACCTTTTGGGGCGAGGCCGGCAAGGTGTCGGTCCAGAAGTGGCGGTCGCTGCTCCGGCGGTTCCCCGACACCCACGTCGCGTGGGCGCGGTGGGCCGAGCGGCTCGACCCGCACGCGACCACGATCCGCCGGGCGCTCGGCCGACGGCCCCGGCGCGCGCCCGTCGACCTGGTCCGCGTCCCCGCCGATGTCGAGCGGCACCTCGCGCCCGACGGCACGTTCGACCTTACACCCGCCGACGTCGAGCGCGTCCGCCTCGGCTCCGGGTCTGCCTGACGCGGTGCCCGCCGGCCCGTCCGGATCCTTCCGCCCATGACGCAGCCTGAACACGTCGTCCTCGTGGACCCGGCCGACCGCGAGATCGGGACGGCCGAGAAGCTGGCGGTCCACCGCGACGGCCGGCTCCACCGGGCCGTCTCGGTCTTCCTGTTCGACGACCGGGGCCGGTGGCTCTTGCAGCGCCGGGCCGACGGCAAGTACCACTCGCCGGGGCTGTGGTCGAACACGGCCTGCACGCACCCCCGCCCGGGCGAGACGCCCGACGCCGCGGCCCACCGCCGGCTGGACGAGGAGATGGGCGTCCGGTGCGCCCTGCGGCCCGCGTTCGCCCGGGTCTACCGGGCCGAGCTGGTCGGCCCCGAGCGACTCGTCGAGCACGAGCTCGACCACGTGTTCGTCGGCCGCTTCGAGGGGACGCCGGCTCCGGCGGCGGCCGAGGTGTCGAGCTGGGCCTGGGCCGACGCCCACGTCCTCCGGGCCGACCTCGGCGGGCGGCCCGAGCGCTACACGCCGTGGTTCCGCCTGTTCCGCGACGAGGTCGAGCAGGCCGCGCGCGGGTTCGGCGCGGCGTAACCACTCCGCCGGCCGGTCGTAGCGGGGCGACACACCCCCCGCCGGCCGATGCCCGCCTCTCGCTCCCTCGTCTCCGAGGTCGTCACGTACAACGTCCGCGTGTGGCTGGCCGGTCTGGCCGCCGCCGTCCTGGTCCCGCTGTCGCTGGTGGCCCTGGTCGTCGACCTCGTCACGGGTGGCAAGGACGACCCCGACGCGCTGGCCCGCCGTGTGCTCCAGGCCAGCGCCCGCCTCGAAGCGAGCCTCGACGTCCACGGCGCCCTGACTGACGTCCGCGTGGCCGAGACGGCGTAGGGGGACGGGGGACGGGGGACGGGGGACGGGGGACGGGGGACGGGGGACGGGGGACGGGGGACGGGGGACGGGGGACGGGCAAGATGTCCGTCGCCGGCCGGCCGTGTTGCCGATGGGCTGGAGAGTTGCCCACGAAGTGCCCCCGCCACTCCCCTCTGCCCGTTGCCCCATTCCCCGCGAGCGGAGCGAGCACGACCGCTAGCTTGGGCGCGTTCGTCCCTGCCCCCGCTCGTCCCCCCCGATGACCCGCGCCTGGCCGCTCGCCCTCTCCGCCGTCCTGGCCGTCGCCGCCGTCCTGTGGCTCGCGACGCCATCTCAGGCCGACGCCGACGGCGTCGAGGCCCAGACGCTGGCCGTCATCGACGACATTCTAGCCGACCCCGACCTCCCGTCGGCCATCTGGGGGATCGTCGTCCACGACGCCCGCGACGGGCGCGTGGTCCTGAGCCGGAACGCCGACAAGAACCTGCTGCCGGCCTCGAACCTCAAGCTGTTCACGACCGCCGCCGCGCTCGACCGGCTCGGCCCGACGTTCCGCTACACGACGCGGCTCTACCACCTCGGCGACGTCTCGCCCGACGGCACGCTCCGCGGCGACCTCGTCATCCGGGGCTCGGGCGACCCGACGTTCGGGAGCGAGGGCCAGGGCGACCCGCTGGAGGACTGGGCCCAAGCGCTCGCCGCCGCCGGCGTCCGCCGGATCGACGGGCGCATCGTCGGCGACGACGACGTGTTCGAGGACGCCCGCTACGGCGAGGGCTGGGACGTGACCCACATCGCGACCGAGAGCTACGCGCCGGCCGCGGGCGGGCTCGTCTGGGGCGACAACCTGGTCTCGATCCAGATCGCCGGGACGAGCCCGGGCCAGGCGCCCCGGTTCGAGTCCGACCCGCCCGGGTTCGCGACCGTCACCGGCGACGTCACCACGCGGTCCGGCGGCGGCCGGCTCGACGTCGAGCGGACGCTCGGCACCGACACGTTCGTCCTGCGCGGCGGCGTGCCGAGCGGCTACCGCGGGACGCTGCGCGTGCCCGTCGCCAACCCGACGCTGTTCGCCGTCCACGCCTTCGCGCTCCGGCTCCAGGAGGCCGGCATCGACGTGTCCCGCGCCGCGCGCGTCGACGTCGACGACACCGAGCGGAAGCCGCGCTATGACGACGCCGAGCCGCTCCAGGCGTACGTCTCCCCGACGCTCGACGACATCGTCGAGCGGATCAACAGGGAGAGCGACAACCTCTACGCCGAGCAGGTCTTCCGGACGGTCGGCGGCGGCGACACCGACACGGCCGAGGACCGCGTCCAGGCCTTCGTCACCTCGACCGGCGTCGACGGCGACGACCTCTACCTCGCCGACGGCTCGGGCCTCTCGCGCAAGGACATGGTCACGCCGGCCTCGCTCGCGTCCGTCTTGCGCACGATGCGGACGCACCCGGCCGGCGCGTCCTTCCGGCGGTCGCTCCCCGAGGGCGGCGGCGCCGGCTCGACGCTGCGGAACCGGCTCGACGGCGTCCCGGTCCGCGCCAAGACCGGCTCGCTGCTGGCCGTCCGCTGCCTCGCCGGCTACGTCGACGGGCCGGGCGGGACGCCCTACGTGTTCGTCCTGATGGCCAACAACTACACGACGAGCGGCGGGCGGATCGCCCGGGCCCAGGACGCCATCGTCCGCGCGCTCGCGACGGGCCGGCCGGTCCCGGCGGAGGAATAGGGAACGGGGAACGGGGAGGTGGCCGTCGCCAGAGTCCACCGCAAGCTCGGAGGCCGGAGGTGGCCCAGACCTTTCCCACAGGCGCAGCTCCACCGCTCACCGCCGGGACCGAGCGCGCGGCCGGGGCGTAGGCGCGGACCGGCGTAGCTTCTCCGGTCCCCTCCCCCCCGCCTTTCCGAATGCCGTACGTCCTCCGCCAGGTCGCCGTGGGCCTGGCCGTGGTGCTGCTCCAGTGGCTCCTGAGCAACCTCCGCTTGTGGGACGTCTGGCCCGACGTCGTCCTGCTCTACGTGGCGTACGTCGCGCTCCGGCGTGGGCGCGTGGCTGGGGCCGTGGCCGGGTTCGGGTCCGGGCTCGCGATGGACCTCCTGGTCACGCCCGACGTGCTCGGGATCAACACGGTGCTCAAGACGCTGATGGGGTTCGTGATCGGCCTGTTCCGGTCCGAGCAGGGCGACAACCTCCGGCTGTCGCCGGCCCAGGCGTTCCTGGGCGCCTTGGTGATCGCCGTCGTCCACAACGGGCTCATGACGATCGTGCTCGCGCTTGACCAGAGCACGCGGACGCCGTTCCTCGTCTTCGGCCTGTGGCTCGGCGGCGCGCTGTACACGGCCGTCGTGGCCCTGGCCGGCGCGCTGTTCCGGGTCCGATAGTGGACACGTGAGCCCGTGGACGGGTGGCCACGTGTCCACAGGTCCACAGCCATCACGAGTCCCCCCGCTACCGGAGCGCCTCCTCGAGCGTCGTCGAGGCGTCCGTCGAGGCGTCGCGGTACTTGACGACGCACGGGGCCGAGAGCGAGAGCCCGTGGGCCCGGCCGAACTCGGAGTCGACGGCGCGGGCGCCGGGCACGACGACGGCGCCGGCCGGGATCTCGAGCGGGGCGTCGGCGCCCGACCGCAGGACGGTCTCGTTGGCCAGGTCGTAGACCCGCGTCGACCGCGTCAGGATCACGCCGGCCGCCAGCACGGCCCGCTCCCGCACGACGGTCCCCTCGTAGACGCCGCACCCGCCGCCGACGAACACGTCGTCCTCGATCACGACCGGGGCCGCGCCGATCGGCTCGAGCACGCCGCCGACCTGGGCCGCCGCCGACAGGTGAACGCGCTCGCCGATCTGCCCGCAGCTCCCCACGAGCGCGTGGCTGTCGACCATCGTCCCGGCCCCCACGTAGGCGCCCACGTTGACGTACATCGGCGGCATGCACACGACGCCGGGCGCGAGGTGCGACCCGCGCCGGACCGTCGAGCCGCCGGGCACGATCCGGACGCCGGCCCCGGTCCCGAACCGCTGCACGGGGTAGGTGTCCTTGTCGAAGAACGCGAACCCGCCGCTCGACTGGTCGACGATGGCGCCCAACCGGAACCCGAGCAGGATGCCCCGCTTGACCCAGGCGTTCGCTCGCCACGTCCCGTCGGCGCCGCGCTCGGCCGCCCTCACGTCGCCCGCTTCGAGCGCGTCGAGCAGCCGCTCGAACGCGGCACGGGCGTCGGCCCCGGGCGCCTCGGCGGCGACGAAGCGGTCGATGTCGGACTGGAGAGCGGCGAGGTCGGGCATGGACGGGTGGGGTGCGGGAGGCGGAAGGTGGCCGACGGCGCGGGCCGGCGCAAGGCGTTCACGGAATCCGCCCGGTCCGCTCGGCCGACGCCGAGCTCGCCGCTGGCGCCTCCCCGTCGTCTCCGTCACCCGTCGACGAAGTCGATGATCTCGACCAGGCGGGCCTCCCGGTCGAGCGTCGCCACCATGAGCCCGTCCGTCTCGATCCCGCCCGCGTCGGTCAGCCGCCACCGGACCCGGACCCGGTCGTGGTGGCCGTCCGGTGCCCCGACGAACGAGAACGCCCACCCGACCTGCTCCCGGAACAGGGCCATGAACGACGCGAGCGCGGCTTGTCCCTGGACGGGCTTCTCGGAGTGCGGGTCGATGTAGACCACGCCGGGCGCGGCGGAGGCGTGGACGAGCGACCAGCGCGCGTCGGGGTCGTCGGTGTTCCACGCTTGGGCGTAGCGGCCGAGCGTGGTGTCGAGGTCGGGGCGGAACGCCATGTCGGGGCGGTAGAGAGCGGAGGGTGGAGGGCGGGGCCGAGGGAGCATCGGCCGTTTGGGGGCCGTTCTCTACCCGGGTGGCCATCTATCCCCCGTCCGCCAGCCGGCCCCGGGCCGCCGGCTCCGTCCGCCAGCGGGGCGGTCGGGAAGGTCGCCCGACCAGCGAGGGTATCGGTGGCTTTCTTCACCCCGATGCGCGACCTTCTCGTCTTCCGTCGAGTCGGTGGCAACGTGCCGCCAGGTCTGCGCCGATACCCGTAATCAGTCCCGTCCCTTTGGGGCCATCGTGAGAGTCCTCGTCCTTTGTCTCGTTTTTGCCGGTTGTCGGGCGTATCCCGGTGACCTGGAGTGAACCCGGTACGGTGGACAATCTTCCAGTTGTCCCCAGACCTGAGGTTCTATGCCCCGCACCCGCCCCGCCTACCCGCTCGAGTTCCGCGAGCAGATCGTCGAGCTCCACCACGCAGGCCGCTCCGTCGCCGAGCTCGCGCGCGAGTTCGAGCCGACCGAGCACACGATCCGAGCGTGGATCAAGAAGGCCGACCCGTCTCCGCTCGCCCGAGCCGCTGAGGCCGACCGCGACGAGTTGGACCGGCTCCGCAAGGAGAACCGCAGGCTCCAGCAGGAGCGCGACATCCTCGCAAAAGCCGCGGCTTGGTTCGCTCGGGAGACCGACTCGGTGCCGTCGAGGCCTTCGAGTTCATGAGGGCGCACCAAGCCACCTTCCCCGTCGCCGTCATGGCCGACGTCCTCCGCGTCTCCCGGAGCGGCTACTACGCATGGCGCGACCGCCCACCGTCGGCACGGGCCGAGCGCGACGTCGAGATCGCCGAGGCCATCCGGGCCTCCCACGCGGCTTCCGATGGCTCGTACGGCGCGCTCCGCATCCACGAGGACCTCAAGGAGGCGGGCTTCCGCGTCGGCAAGAAGCGCGTCGCGCGGCTCATGCGCCAGCACGGCATCGTCGGCGTCACCCGGCGCCGAGGCCCCACGACCACGACGCGCACGGCTGGTACGCCGAAGGGGCCGGACCTCGTCGAGCGCGAGTTCACGGCCGACCGGCCCGACGCGCTCTGGGTCGCCGACATCACGTACGTCCCGACGGGCTCGGGCTTCCTCTACCTGGCCGTGGTCCTCGACGTCTTCAGCCGCCGGATCGTCGGCTGGGCGATGGCCGGGCACCTCCGGACGGAGCTCGTGCTGGCGGCCCTCGACATGGCCGTGGCTCAGCGGAAGCCCGACAGCGTCGTCCACCACTCGGATCACGGGTGCCAATACACGTCTCTGGCCTTCGGCGCTCGGTGCCGCGAGGCCGGCGTCCGTCCGTCGCTCGGCAGCATCGGCGACTGCTTCGACAACGCGATGTGCGAGAGCTTCTTCGCGACGCTCGAATGCGAACTGATCGACCGGCGCCGGTGGGCGACGAAGGCTGAGGCTCGGATGGCCCTTTTCCAGTTCATTGAGGGCTGGTACAATCCACGACGCCGCCATTCCGCGCTCGGCTACGACTCTCCGATCGCACACGAGCAGAAACACCACGGGGCGCTCGCCGCCTCATACTCCTAAACCGTCCACCGAAGCGGGTTCACTCCAGCCTGGGATGGTCACATGAAAAAAACATGAGCCTGCCTCCACTCATGTGTTAGCTTGGCAGAGTTCCTCCCACTCTCCCTGGCCTCGAGCAGGCGGAGCACCTCTCTCTCTCCTCTGGTCCGCGTACGTCGGATCGGATACAGATGGGGTTGGTGGTAACCCGGCCGCCGGAGACCGGGCGTTTCCGTCTAGCTACTCTCTTTTAGTTCTCCGGTGCAGGAGTAGTTCGAAGCCGGAGTGGAAGGGCTACCTACAAAGCACGCCCGCTCGGTACTCAATCCGGGCGGGCGTGCTTGGTGTGGTACCGTCTCGTGCGTCGCCGCCGTGGCTCCCCGTCTTGCCTCCCCCCTTAGCTCGGAGGTAAAGCGGATCCGCCAGCGCTCGCGCGAACCGTGTCGCTCAGGCCGCCCGTTTCACCAACGGCTGCGGCGCCGACCGCTGACGCGCTTCGCCCTTCACCCTCCCCCCTCCACCCGGCCGGCCTCGATGAGGTCCGCATAGGCCGCGAGGACGCGGTCGGCGACGGCGGGCGTGAGCGGGGCGAGGGGCAGGCGGAGCGCTGGCGACATCCGGCCCTGGGCCGCGAGCACGGCCTTGAGCGGGGCCGGGTTGGACTCGAAAAAGCTCGCCCGCATCGCGTCGAGCAGGCCGTAGTGGAGCCTCCGCGCGCCGGCCACGTCGTCCTCCAGCGCCCGGCGGATCATCTCGGCGACGGGCCCGGGCGCGGCGTTCGCGATCACCGACACGAGCCCGTCGGCGCCGAGGGCGACCGTCGGGAGCGCGAGGGCGTCGTCGCCCGAGTAGACCGCGACGCCGTCGGGCGCCCCGTCGATCACGTCGGCGATCTGGCCCAAGTCGCCCGAGGCCTCCTTGACGCCGACCACGCTCGGGACCGCCTCGATGACCGCGAGCGTGGTCTCGGCCGTCAGGTTCGAGCCGGTCCGCCCGGGCACGTTGTAGAGGACGATGGGGCAGTCGGTCGCGTCGGCGATGGCGGCGACGTGGCCGCGCACGCCGGCCGGCGTCGGCTTGTTGTAGTACGGCCCGACGACGAGCAGCCCGTCGGCCCCGGCGTGGGCGGCCTGGCGCGAGTAGGCCACGCTGTGGGCCGTGCTGTTGGTCCCCGTCCCGACGACGACGGGCACGCGGCCGGCCGTGTGCTCGAGCACCACGTCGACCAGCCGTCGGCGCTCGTCGTCGGTCACGGTCGGGTTCTCGCCGGTCGTCCCGAGCACGACGAGCGCCTCGACGCCGTCGAACGGCTCGCCCTCGAACGGGCTCCCCCCGATCTGGAAGTCGACGAGGGCGCGGACGGCGGCTTCGTCGAGCCGGTCGTCGGGCGTGAACGGCGTGACGAGGGCCGGGGCGGTGCCCCGAAAAACGGGCTGGCGGACGGGACCCATGGCTCGGGGGAACGGGGGGCTATGGGGACTCGGGACGGGGGCGGAAGATCCGCACGCCCACTCGCCGCCTCCCCCCTCCTCGCACCTCCAGTCCCCGGTCCCTCAGTCCCCGGTCCCCAGCTCCTCCTCCAGCATGTCGTCCAACGTGAACAGGCCTTGGCGCCCGGCGACCCACTCGGCCGCGCGGACGGCGCCGAGCGCGAACGCCCGCCGGCTCTTGGCCGTGTGGACGACCCGGATCTGGTCGACGTCGCTGTCGAGCGTCACGGTGTGCTCGCCGAGGACGGCCCCGACGCGCTGGCTCGTGACGTGGAGCGCGGCCGGGTCGATGGCGCCATGCTGGGTCTCGGGCTCGATACGTGTCTTGCGGCCGAGCCCCGCCAGCAGCTCCTCGGCCAGCCGGAGCGCCGTCCCGCTGGGGCTGTCGACCTTGCCCGTGTGGTGGGCCTCGTGGACGGCCACGTCGTACTCGTCGAGCCGGTCGAGCAGCGGGAGCAGCCCGGCGACGGCGCGCGAGACGAGCGCCAGCCCGAGCGAGAAGTTGGGCGCCCACAGCAGCCCGCTCTGCCCCTCCTCGACCCACTCGCGGACCGTGGGCAGGTCGTCGGTCCACCCCGTCGTCCCGACCACGGCGTCGACGCCCCAGAAGGCGTAGCGGTGGATCTGGTCGAGGGCCACGTCGGGGACCGAGAAGTCGACGACGACGTCGGCCCCGCCGAGGGCGGAGGCGTCGCGGGCGTCCAAGAGCGGGGTCTCGGCGTCGAAGCGAGCGGAGATCGTGTGGCCGCGCTCGACGGCGACGGCCTCGACGGCCTGCCCCATCCGTCCGGTGCCGACCAAGGCGATGCGCATGTGTGCGAGGGGGAGCGGTCCCGGCGGGTCCGGGGCTGACCAAGCTACCGTCCCGGCTCGAACCCGGTGCCCCCGCGGGTGCTTCCGAAAAGGACTGGACGTGGGGCCGCGGTCGCCGCACCTTCCGGCCGTCTCCCCGCCTCGCGATGGTCCGCCTCCTCCCCCTCGCCTTGCTGGCCCTCGCCCTCGGCGCGTGCGACGCCACCGAGGAACGCCCGCCCCGCACCGTCCCGGCCGACACCCTGTTCACCCTGACCTACCGCATCCAGCCGACCGACCAAGCCGGGGCGCCGGCGGTCGACGTCATCCGCTACACCGGCCTCGACGGCGACGTCGGGACGTTGCAGAACGTCGGGCTCCCGTGGACCATCTCCATCCGGGCGCCGAGGGCGGTCGACCGGACCTACTCGCTCGAGGCCGAGGTCACCGTCGGCGGCGACGTGACGGGCATGGTGGCCCGGATGTTCGTCGACGGCGAGCCGGTCTCGGAGGGGGTCGTCCCCGGCGAGCCCGGCGGCTTCAACCGGACGCGGACGGCGCGGGCGACCTACCGCCACAGGCCGTCGGGCCGGTAGGTCCAGGCGGCGCTGGCCCCCTGCCCGGTCCGCTACCGCATCGCCTCGGCCGCGCGGACGACGTCGGCCAGAACGACGGCGGCCGTGACGTCGGCGCTGGCGCCGGGGCCCTGGAAAAAGATGGGGTGGTCGCCGGTCCGCTCGGTCCGGACGACGACGGCGATCTCGGAGCCTCGCAGGCCGGCCAGCAGCGCGCCGGGCTCCGCGCGGACGGCCTCGACGCCGGCCCGGATCGTCCCGTCGGCGCCGAGCCGGGCGACGTACTGGAGCGGGTCGGCGGCGTCGTCGAGGCGCTGGCGCCAGCCGGCGTCCGCCTGGGGCAGCCGCTCCCAGAACGTGTCGAGCCCGACGTCCTCCAAGGCCGGCGGGACCAGGCTCTCGACGGCCACGGTGGCCGCGCTGACCTCGCCCGCCAGCCCCTCCCCTCCGGGGCCGACCTCGCGGGCGAGCAGCGCCAGCTTGCGGGCCACGTCGCGGCCCGACAGGTCGTCGCGGACGTCGGGCTCGGTCAGGCCCGCGTCGCGCGCGGCACGGACGGCGTCGGAGAACGCGGCCCCCGCGCGCATCCGGTTCATCACGAACGACAGCGTCCCCGAGAGCACGCCCTCGATCTCGCGCACGCGGTCGCCGGTGCGCACCAGGTCGCGGAGCCGGCCGACGATGCCGAGCCCGGCGCCGACCGACGACTCGTAGAGGTAGGGCGCCTCGCCCGCGCGCGCCGCCCGATGCGTCTCGGTCCACGCGGCGGCCGACCGCCCCGTCGCCTCCTTGTTCGGCGTGACCACGGCGACGCCGGCCCGGAGCCAGCCGGCGTGGCGGGCGGCGACGGACGCGCTCGGCGTGGCGTCGACGACGACCAGCCGCTCCAGGCGGGCGCCGACGATCCGGGCCGAGAGCGCGTCGAGATCCGTCGGCACGCCCTCGTCGAGCCGGTCGGCGGCCGTGACCGGGTCGAGGCCGGCCGGGCCCCACACGAGCCGGCGGCTGTCGGCGACGCCGACGAGGACCAGGTTCAGCCCCGCGTCGAGCAGCCCGGCCCGCTGGGCGTCGAGGAGCGCGAGCAACCGGCGCCCCAGCGTCCCCGCCCCGACCACGACGACGTGGGCCCGCAGGCGCCGCATCGCGAACGCCTCGTGGAGCGCGCCGACCGCGAGCGCCGCCTCGGCGTCGGCGACGACGGCCGAGATCGTGTGGTCGCCCCCGCCCTGGGCGACCGCGCGAACGTTGACGTGAGCGCGCGCGAGCGTCGCGAAAAAGCGGCCGGCCAGCCCCGCCGCCTGGTGCATTCCTGAGCCGACGGCGGCCACGACGGCGCCGCCCGGCTCGGCCCGGATCGCGCGGAGGTCGCCCCGCTCGAGCTCGCGCGCGAGGGCCCGCTCCAGCAGGCGGACCGCCGCGTCGGCGTCGGCCTGGCGGACGGCCAGCCCGATGCTGCCTTCGGCCGAGGCCTGGGCCACGAGGGAGACCGGCACGCCGGCGTCGGCGAGCGGCCCGAACAGGCGCCGCGCCAGCTCCGGCACCTCCAGCACCGACACGCCCTCGACCCGGATCAGCACGGCGTCGCGGATGGCGGTCACAGCCCGGATTGCCGGCGCCACGCCGGGCTCGGGCGGCCCGATCTCCGTCCCCGGCGCCTCGGGCCGCAGCGTGTTCTTGATCCGGAGCGGGATGCCGGCCCGGACGAGCGGCCGCATGGTCCGGGGGTGGAGCACCTTGGCCCCGAAGTGGGCCAGCTCGGCGGCCTCCTGGTAGCTCAGGCGCGGCAGCGAGAACGCCTCGGGCACCACGCGCGGGTCGGCCGAGAGCACGCCGTCGACGTCGGTCCAGATCACGCACTCGGCGGCGTCGAGCGCGCCGGCCAGGATCGTCGCCGTGTAGTCGCTCCCCGAGCGGCCCAGCGTCGTCGTGACGCCGTCGGCGGTCGAGGCCACGAACCCGGTCACGACGGCGACGGCGTCGGGCGGGACCTCGGCCAGGGCCGCCCGCGTCAGCCGCCTCGTCTCCTCTGGGTCGACGGCGGCCTCGCCGAAGGCGTCGTCGGTGCGGACGAACGACACGGCGTCGAGGGCCACCGCGTCGTGGCCGGCGGCCCGGAACGCGGCGGCCACGACCGGCACCGACGCCCGCTCGCCCGCCGACACGATGGCGTCGCGGAACCGGGCGTCGCACTGGCGCAGGAGGTAGACGCCGTAGAGCAGCTCGCCGACCTCGGAAAAGAGGGCGCCGAGCCGGGCCCGGAGCGCGTCCCGCTCGTCCGGGTCCGCCAGCGCGGAGACCGCCCCGTCGTGCCGCTCGCGCACCTCGGCCAGGATCGCCCGGTGCTCGCCGGTCCGCCCGACGGCCGCCTCGATGGCCGCCAGCAACCGGTCGGTCACGCCCCCGAACGCGGACGAGACCACGACGCGGCGCGAGCCCGCCGTCTCGTCCCCGGTCGCCAGCGCGACGACGCGCCGGACGCGGTCGGGCGTCCCGACGGAGGTGCCGCCGAACTTGGCGACGTGGATCGGGCGGTCGGGCACGGGGCTCGGGGGGAGACGTCTGAAGCTAGGGGCCTCGGTAGCGGGTGGCGACGCGGCGTCCGGCATCTTCGCGTCCGCTCCATTGACCGGCCGGAGACGCCCCCCCTATCTTGGCCGCCCGTCGCAGCGATTGCGGCGACCTGTCGGGGCCTTAGCTCAGTTGGTAGAGCGCCTCAATGGCATTGAGGAGGTCAGCGGTTCGAATCCGCTAGGCTCCACACCCCGAGAACCGGCCTTCCCAACAGCGGGAGGGCCGGTTTTTCGATTCTGGCCGTCGCGTACCATACGCCCGTCTCGGGACCGAGTACGGCACATGTACGGCAAACTGACGCGCTGACATGCCCCTCGGTGCGCCCCGAGAGGTGTCCCCCGTCAGGCCGTCGGCGCCGCTTCGAGTTCCGCGTCGAGCGCGAGCGGGAGGTCGAGACGGCCGAGCGCTACGACGGCGACGAGCTCGGCGAACGGCCCGTGCCGGAGCTCGCCGGCCGCGCAGAGGTCGCAGTCGAGTGGGCGGTCGCGGAGCCCGACCGGCCCAAGCGCGAGGGCGTCGGGGTCCACCGGGAGCCGGAGGTTCGGCCCGCGCGCGTCGGCGTCGCCGACGACGTGGACCGCGAGCGCGTCGGGGTCGGCCTCGATCTGGCGCCCGGTCGGGACGTGAACGGGACGGCCGCCCGTCCGGTACCGCCCTGCGACGAGGGCGAGGTCGCCCCGGTCCGTGGCGACGGCGCCCGCCAGCGCGACGAGCGCGTGATCGACGTCGAGCGGGAACGCTCGGGCACCGTCGTCGTCGGTGACGGCGGCGTCGTACGCCTTCGCAGCGTCGAGCAGCGCGCGGGCAGCGGCGTCGAGCGCATGGCCGGCCTCGACCATGTGGGGCGGCTCCGGGGCAGACGTGGAGGGCACGGCGGCAGCGATGGGGCGCGAGGGCACGTTGAGGCCGGCGGCGGGGGAGGTGAGTACGTTGGGCATAGCAGTGGCCTTGCGGCTTGAGGTTGGAAGGTGACTGCGAGCGGCCGGGCGGGCAGTTGCGTTGCTCCCCGGCCGCGATCCGTTCAGCCCTCGGCCTTGCGGAGCCGGTAGAGCGGCCCGTCGAGGTCGTAGCCCCCGAACTCCCGGACGAGCGCCCGACGCACGGCGTGGCCGCGGTCCGGGTACTTCGCCGGGTCCAGCGCCATCGTGACGGCGCTCGGGTTCTTCCCGATCCGCCGCGCGGCCTCCGACTGCGAGACCCCGGCAGCGTCGAGCGCAGCGGCAGCGGCCTCGGCGAGCTCGGTCTCGGTGACGAGCCGGCCGGCGCGGAGCGGAGAGGACGGGGACATTGGGCAGGACTCTGAGGATCGACGGACTTAACGGAGCACGTGAACATTCGTTCCCGTCATTCGTGAAAATACCTGAGCCAGGACGGAACTAAAATTCACGTATAACGTGAAAGCTCTAGATGGGGGACGCACCCCCCCGCCGCCGGGCCAGCTCGCGGCCCGATCCAACCTCACCGCCCACCGGGCACCCTCCCATGACCACGACCCGAGCCACCCTCGCCAACTCCGTCCGCGCCCTCACCATGCACGAGGCCCACGCCTCGGCCCGTGCGCTCCGCCAGCGCTACCCGTCTGAGAGCTACCGGGTTTGTCTATCGGCCGCGCTCCGGGGGGTCCACGCGCGTGTTCGCCGGTGCCCGCTCCCGGCCCTCCGTGAGCAGGCCGTCGCGTGGGCCGAGTGCGCCCGCGCCACCGGGGCCCGGCTCGACGTGGCCCGCAAGGCTGCCGACGCCCTCGTTTTCTCGGCCTCGCACGACCTCGCCAGCCTCGCCGTCCCGTCGAAGCTCACCGGCACGTCGTCGTACCAGGATGCCGCCGCAGCCGTCGGCGCTCGCCTCGACGCGCGGGGTGGATGGGTCCTCACCGAGCACGACGGGCCGACGGTCTACGCACTCGGCCTCCGCCTTGGCGACGTCCAGCCGAAGCACGCGCAGACGTGGCTCCCGGTGCTCCGGCAGAGCCGGCCGGTCCGGCTCGCAGTGATCGCGGTCACGGGTGGAGACCCGTACGTGACGCCGGGCGGCGACGTGAAGCGCAAGACGCGCGGGGTCAACGTCGCCTTCGAGGTCGGGGCCGCCGCGCTCGACTGGCGGGCGGCGCGCGCCGAGGCGGAGCAACAAGGGCGGCCGGAGACGGCGGCCGAGCTTCAGGCGCTCCTCGCCGACCTGTTCTGAGGCCACTCGGTCGGCGCTCCCGGTGCCCTCGGCCGGGAGTGCAGCCGACGGTTTTTGTCCTGACGAGAACATTACTTGCCAGGACACCCCGCCCACTGCCCGACGGCCCCGCGAGCTTCACGTCCGAAACGTTCCGGCCCCGAGAGCCGGCGCCCGCATGGCCGTCAGGCGGTTCCCGATGAACCCGGCGAGTTTGGCGACAGCACCGGACCTACACCCGAGGGGCCTACACTTTACTCGTCCCCTCGGGGGAGCGGGGTTCAGTCTACGCACCGCACCGTCAGAGGCTCCTCAGAACGGCCGGGCTTCGGCTCGGACCACGTAGACGCCCGAGCGCCCGACGACGACCTCGGCGGCCGTCAGTGCGTCGAGTACGGCACCCACGTCGAGGCCGTCGGCCCCGGCCACGCCGAGCGCGCGGACCTCGGCGAGCGCGTCGAGCACGTCGGATGCCGTGAACGTCGCGGGCGGGTCGGGCAGTCGGTCGAGCACGTGGACGACGGTTGGCGGGAGCGAGGTGAACGACGTCATGGCCTGGGGTGTCGGTCCGTCCGCGAGAGGATGTAGGCGGCATCCTCAGGGTGCTCTCTCTCGAAATCGTCGGCCCACGTGGCGGCCTCGTGTGCCCCGCCATGACGCTTCGCCACCGTGACCAGCGAGGGCCGGTCGGCCAGAGCGAACGGTCGGTCGAAGCTAGGCCGGTGCCGGCCGTAGTCCTCCGGCACGGGCTCGGCGACGAGTCCCCGGAGCCAGTTCGCTCGGTAGAACGCACGGCGCGGCGAGTGCGGCAGGGCCGAGCGCCAGCTCTCCACCTCGGCGTCGAGTCGGCTGGCCGCCCGCTCCTCTTCGGCTTCCCAGAGCGAGGCAACGTAGTCGTCCGTCTCGGTCACGCGTCCCTCTGCCAGCAGGGTACTGTACGACGGACCTGGGGGCCGGGTCGGGTCGGGGCCGCGCCAGTCGCCCGGGTCCAGCCCGCAGATCACCGCGCAGTTGAGCAGGACCCCGACGGCCTCACGGTCCTCGGCGGAGTCGACCACGTACCCCGTCGGGCGGGTCCCCTCCAGCTTCTTCAGTCGGGCGTGCAGGTTCATGGGAGTCTGGGCTACGCCGCCTCGGCGGTAAGGGTCGAAGCTTCGAGGTCCGTCAGCCGGGCTTCCAGCTCGCCGACCTCGACCACCTTCACGTAGGCCCCGCACGCCTGGACGAGCGCGTGCGTCGCCTTCAGCGCGGTGCCGGCGTCGTCGGCCTGGGTCAGGGGACTTGTAGACCTCAGCGTGCACCGCCCTCATCCAGCCATCGAGGCCAGCGTCAGGGAGGGCTCCAGCGGTGGCGAGTGCGAGCTCGTCAACGCCTCGTTGGAGGGTGGTACGAAGGTCGTCGGATAAGCTGACGAGGAGGGCACGGCCGGACAGGCTGACCCCTCCGTCCGGGCGCGTCACCTCCGCTGCGAGTTCGCGGTACGGCTCGCTACCGTGCCCCGCGCTCCCCACGTCGGCGCGAACGCCGTACAGGTACGCAGGGGGCGCCTCAGTGCCACTGACGTACCCAGAGGCGTAGCCGAACGCGGGATCAAATCGGAGAGCTCGACCGCAGAACAGGACGGACTCAGGGGGTAGCCCCTGCTGTCCAGTTGCCCCGCTGCTCCACGTGGCCCAACAGTAGTAGGCGAGCCTTGCGCGGGTCGGGCGAGCGTTCCCAGTCACCTTGTACCCCCTGGCCTCTGCGTAGTCCTCGAGGACCGCCGGAGTCGGTTCGATCTCGCGCCCGTTGGCAGTCGAGTAACCAACGCTGAACGCCCACCGATCCACCTCGGCGGCGTCGGACTCGGAGGGCGGTGCAGTCATCACGTCGTGGCAGGAGCGTGGTGGTCGAGAACCTACGCCCCCTGTTGCGTTGACGCAACACCTGTCCTACCTTCTCTCCGTCCCGCACTCACTCCCCCGTGCCCAGCGTCATCCCCACCACCGAGGCCGCCGACCGACTGGGCTGCACTCCGCAGGCGATCATCAACGCGGTCAAGCGCGGCGACCTCAACGGTCAGAAGGTCGGCCGCGTCTGGATCGTCCACGACGACGACGCGCTCGCCACCTACACCGTCCCCGAGACGGGCGGCCGGGCGCACGCCGCCTACCGCCAGCGCGCCGAAGCCGACGGCGGCCCCGCCTAGCCGTGGGGCTCATCGACACCATCGGCCCCTACCGCTTCTACTTCTACGAGGGGGAGGCCGACGAGCCGCCCCACGTTCACGTCAGCCGTGACCGCGACGAGGCCAAGTTCTGGCTCGACCCGGTCGCCGTCGCCTACAACCGCCGGTTCAACGAGCCCGAGCTCCGAAAGCTGACCCGGCTCGTCCGCAAACACGCCCGGACCTTCACCGATGCCTGGAACAACCGCCCCGGCCCCGGCTCTGCCTGACGGCGACCGGACGGCCCCGACCGAGCCCGAGCCCGTCTCGGCCTTCGTCAACGCCTCGGTCCTCACCGTCTCGCTCTCCGACGGCCGGATCGTCATCGCCCCGCTCGACTGGTACCCCCGACTTGCGTACGGGACGGACGAGGAGCGGGCGGCCGTCCACCTCACGTGGGGCGGCCTCCACTGGCACGACCTCGACGTGGACATCAGCGTCCGGGGCCTTCTGGACGGCCGGCGGTCCGTGGAGACGGCTGAGAGCCTGGCCGCGTGGGGCGCGCTCGTGGACCGGCGCCGGGCACAGCTCGCGGCGGGCGAGGAGCCTGAGCCGTTCGCCCCTCACCTCCCGCTCCCCGACTGGTGGGACGAGGACGACGAGGAGGAGTGAGCAAAGCGAACCCCTACCGCGCCGAGCTCCCCGACGGGACCCGGATCGAGCGGAGCTACCGCGTCGTGGACGGCAAGAAGGTGCCGCGCGGGAACTGGCAGTGGGTCGTCTACGACCCCGACCGACGGCCCACGCGCAAGCGCGTCAACCTCCGCACGCAGGACAAGGGTGCGGCCATGCGGAAGGCGCTCGACCACGCGCAGCGGCGGAGCCTGGGCACGTTCGACCCCTGGGCCGACGGCGGCGCGGGTGGGGGGATCTCGCTGGCGGAGGCGACCCGGCTCTACCTCACCGAGAAGGCTCGCACGGCGGCGCTGACGACGGTTTCCGAGGACGGCCGGTATCTCGCCAAGCTGGCGGACAAGCTCCCGGCTGGCGCCCTCGCCTCCCACGTCGATCGGTCGCACGTCGAGGCCATCGTGAACGTCCGCAAGCGCCCGCCGAAGGGCGCCGACGGCAAGCGTCGTGGGCCCGGTCCCGAGGCGAGCCCGGAGACGAAGAAGCGGCGGCGCGCGAGCGTCCAGCACTTCTTCTCGTGGGCCGTCGAGCGCGGCCACGTCCAGGCCAACCCGGCTGAGGGTGTCCGGCTCCCTAAGATGACGGGTGCGCGGCGGGACCACGTGACCGAAGCCGAGGCCGATGCCATCGTGAAGGAGGCGACGGCCGCCGCCATCCTGAGCGGCGACGGCGGCGGGTGGGTGTCCGACTGGGTGACGTTCGGCGTCGGGACGGGCCTCCGCCCGGGAGAGCAGAAGAACCTCAAGTGGGGCGCCGTCCGCCTCGCCGAGGGGACGGTCGAGGTCGGCCGGGGCCACCGCGTCAAGACGGCCGGGAGCCGCCGCACGGTCCCGGTGCGCGGGGCGGCGCTCGACGTGCTCCGCAGGCTCCACGCCGAACGGACGACCGAGGCCGACGGGTTCGTGTTCACCGGCGCGAAGGGCGGGCCGGTCGCCGTGGACTACCTCACCAAGCGGCTCCAGACGCTGGCCGAGCGGGCGAAGGTGAGCAAGAACGTGACGGCCTACTCGCTCCGCCACGCCTACGGGACTCGCATGGCCTCGGCCGGCGTCCCGCTCCTGCGGCTGGCCAAGCTGATGGGATCGAGCGCCCGGATGATCGAGAAGCACTACGCGCACCTCTCGTCGGAGGGCGGTGCGGACGACGTGGAGCGGGTGTTCGGCTCGTCCTCGGCCACGGGGGCGCCCCCTTCCCCCGCCCAACCCAGCACCCAGATGGAGGAGGCTAGCGCGGGGTGACCACACCAGAAGTACGGCACATGTACGGCAAGACCATGCGGAACGGTGCGCCTCGCTGCATTTCGGTCGGCTCCGAATCGCCCCAAACGGACACTTCCGAGCCGAACCAGCGTCCAGCATGTCGATCCAGATCTCAATGGCATTGAGGAGGTCAGCGGTTCGAATCCGCTAGGCTCCACACCCCGAGAACCGGCCCTCATCGTGGGGGCCGGTTTCGTTTTATGGGTTCTACTTTCCCCTTGTGCCCTCCCGTCCCCGGCGCCGTCCTTGCGAGAGAGGCCGACCAGGTCGTCTACAACGATGTCAAGCTCGTCGCCTGCTGCGAGCGCCAGAAAGGCGACGAACCGTAGCTCGTGTCCACCGTCCTCCGTCTCGGCCCTTATCGCTTCTACTTTTTTGAGGGCGAGGCCGACGAGCCCGCCCACATCCACGTCCAGCGCGACCGCGACAAGGCCAAGCTCTGGCTCTCGCCCGTCTCCGTCGCCTGGAACCGCCGGTTCTCCGACGCCGAGATCCGCAAGATCACGCGGCTCGTCGTCCGGCACCGCGTCCCCCTCCTCCATGCCTGGAACACCCGACCTGGCCCCGGCCCCGCCTGAGGCGGCGCCTACGCTCGAAATCGCGTTCGCCCACGCCGTCGGTTCAGGGGTCGCCGTCGGGTTCACCGACGGGCGCGTCGTCATCGTCCCGCCCGACTGGCACCCCCGGCTCGCCTACGCGACGGCGGAGGAGCGGGCGGAGATCGAGACCGACCCGCTCGGGCTCCACTGGCCCGCGCTCAACCTAGACCTGAGCCCAATGGGCGTGCTCCGGGAAGGGCCGATCACAGAGTCGGAGACGACCCTCTGCGACTGGCGGGCGCTCATGGACCGGCGCCGCGCCCAGATCGCGGCGGGCGAGGAGCCCGAGCCGCACTACCCGACGCTCCCGCTCCCGGACTGGTGGGACGAGGAGGACGGGGCCGAATCGGCGTGAGCAAGGCGAACTCCTACCGCGCTGAGCTCCCCGACGGGACCCGGGCCGAGCGGAGCTACCGCGTCGTGGACGGCAAGAAGGTGCCGCGCGGGAACTGGCAGTGGGTCGTCTATGACCCCGACCGACGGCCCACGCGCAAGCGCGTCCTCACGAAACGGCTCCAGACGCTGGCCGAGAGGGCCCGGGTGAACAAGACGGTCACGGCCTACGCGCTCCGCCACGCCTACGGCACCCGGATGGCGGCGGCCGGCGTGCCGCTCCTCGACCTCGCTCGGCTGATGGGGACGAGCCTCCGGATGATCGAGCGGCACTACGGCCACTACGACCCGGCGCGCGGGGCGTCACACGTCGATCGGGTGTTCGGGGAGGGGGCCGAGACATCCTTCACCCTGCCATCCGAGACGTAGAAGCGAAGGGGTCTCGCCTGCCCTAGTACGGCTGATGCTATGACTCGATGGCCGAAACAGCGGACGCGGCACCTCCGGTTGAAGTGGCAACCACGCTACCTCACCGGCGCCCCGCGCCCGCTGCCATGACGGCCGTCACCCCGCAAGCTACCCCGCTCGACCTCGCGCCAGAGCTCTCGACCGCCGACCTCGCGCTCGTGCTCTTCTGCCTCATCGACGACCTCTACCGCCAGGTCGTCCCGGACACCGTCCGCCTTCGGCCGGGCCACCACCGCCAGAAGCTCTCCGACGCCGAGGTCATCACGCTCTCGGTCTTGCAGGAGGCCCGCTCCAACGACTCCGAGACCAGCTTCATCCGGCAGATCCGCCGCGACTACCCGGAGCTCTTCCCCGGCCTGCTCTCGACGAGCCGCTACCACCGCCGCCGGAAAGCGCTCGTCGGCGTGCAACAGGCGCTCTTCGCGCACCTGGCCGACGAGTACGCCCGCGTGGCCGGCTGGCTCGCCGTCGACTCGGCGCCGGTCGAGACCACGAAGGTCGTCCGCAGCCAGACCGGACAGAAGTCGATCCCCGAGGCGGCCTACCACTTCGGCTCGTGCGGGCGCGACCTGTTCTTCGGCTTCCGGCTCCACACCACGGTGACCGACGCGGGCGCCATCGTCGAGTTCGCGCTCGCGCCCGCCAACGAGGGCGAGCGGTCTGTCGCCGAGGGGATGCTGGCCGCCGTGCCGCCGGCGGCGACCGGCGTCGTGCTCGGCGACAACAACTACTGCGGGGAGCTGCTCGCTACGGTGGCCGCGCCGTACGGGCACGCCGTCGAGACGTCGCCACGCAAGACGGACACGGACCGAGCATCGCGGCTGTGGGTGCGCTCGCCGCGAGTGATCGTCGAGACGGTGTTTGGGATGCTGGCCGACCAGTCCAACGCGGAGACGACGCGGGCGCGGAGCCTACTCGGGGTGTGGAGCCGGATGGTCGCCAAGGTGCTGGCGTTCGACCTGAGCCTGTACGTCAACGCGCTGCTCGGGCGCCCGATCTTGTCCGTCAAGAGCCTCTACGCATAGCATCAGCCGTCCTAGTCGCTTTCACGAGTTCGATTCTCATCCCGATCACCATGCCAAATAACCTCCTGATCCTCCCCCCCGTCGTGATGAGACGGAGCATCATTGACGGGGCTCTCCACATCGAAGCGGAGACCAACGCTGTAGACCCTGAGATCCTTCGCTATGCCGCGCTGTATTGGGACGGTGTTGGCGTCCCTTTCCCGCTTGGGCCTTCGGAGGAAGCAGAGGGTGACTTTGACGCGCTCGAGGAAGTGGGTGTGCTTCGCCAACTGATGCCCCCACCTAGGGTCGTCAACCCCATACTTACGGGGCCCCGAGGAAGCACGGTGCTCAGACACATCCAGTTCGGAGAGCACCAGTCGCGGATGCTCGACAGACACTATCCGGGTGGTAGCGAGTTATTCCCCATCCACCAGATCAGTGATTTTCTCGGCGGAGCTTTAATGGGGTGCTTCGAAGCACTCGAGTCAGACCCTACCCTTCATCCTGGTCACTACGGCCCAACGCAACCACACGAGACAGGCGATGTGCGCGCGCTTGAAGTGGAGCTGTACCGATCCATTCCGGTTCCATTGGGCGCTCCGATCAAAGACATCCTCGAGTTCAGGGAGGTAGCCGCGAACAAAGCTGCGCTTCAAACTCTTCGGGGTTACCTCTCAGAGCTCCACGCTGACGTCCTCGCAGCGCCGGACCGACCGATCGCCCAGATCGATGCGACGACGGAACTGAAACGGGTGATCCTCACCCTCGACCTCGCCATGATGGATCGGGGATGGATGGTCAAGGCGGCCGACCTCGTGTCACAGGTTCGCCTCCCCGCCGAGATAGCGACGGGCATCGGTGCCAGCGCTCTCTTCGGAGGAGTGCTCGATTGGGACTTGGTAGAGACAGGTCTGTCAAGTCGAGCAGCAGCGAACGCCGTCGGCAAGACCCTCGGCGGGATCAGCACGCGCCTCGCCGAGAAGGCGTTGCCGGCGCCTCAGCGGAGCCACCCGGCCGGCTCGTACTACCTCAAGACTCGGGCACTCAGTCAGGGATCGGCGTCGTCGAAATAGGGCAAACCCGTTCCTAAGCCTGCCCAACGTCTCATCTCAGATCGGCCACAATCAGCCTATACGATCTCCCCAGACCTGATTCCGGCCAGGGCCGACTTCCTCTCGTCGCAGTGGCATGGAGGAGGTCAGCGGTTCGAATCCGCTAGGCTCCGCGCGCGCCCACCATCTTTTTGGGAGACGGTGGCCGCAGCCGTTCCAGAGCCACGCTCAGGCCACGGCCCAGTGCGTGTGCCACGGGCAGGCCTCGGCGACGGCGAGTGCGGCGGCCCGCTCGGCCGGGAGCGGACGGTCGAACAGGTAGCCCTGGCCGTACGCGCACCCGACGGTCCGGAGCGCGCCGAGTTGGCCCACGTCCTCGATCCCCTCGGCCACGACGGCCTTGTCCAGGATCCGCCCGAGGTGGACGACCGTCTCGACGAGCTGGCGGCTCCGGTCCTGCGCCGTCATCTCGCTGACGAACGACCGGTCGACCTTGACCGTGTCCACGGGGAGCGCGTGGAGCGTGGCGAGCGACGAGTAGCCCGTCCCGAAGTCGTCCAGCGAGACGCGCACCCCGCCGGCCTGGAGCCGGCCGAGCTCGGCCACGATGGCCGCCGGGTCCTCGACCAAGACCTGCTCGGTGATCTCCAAGGCCACGTGGTCCGGCCCCAGCCCGTGCGCCCCGAGCAGGGCCAGCACGCCGTCGGCGTAGCCGGGCGTGAGGAGGTCCCGGCCGGAGCAGTTCACGTTGACCCGAAGCGGGGGCCACCCCGGGTCGCGCGTGGCGACCCAGGCGGCGGCCGTCCGGCACGCCTCTTCCAGGACCCACCGGTCGATGGCCGTCAGCTGTCCGCTGTCCCGGGCCGGGCCGAGAAAGGCGTCGGGCGCGAGCAGGCCGAGCTCGGGGTGCTGCCACCGGACGAGCGCCTCGAACCCGGTCAGGGCCCCGTCGCTCAGGCGGACGAGCGGCTGGTACACCACGAACAGCTCGTCCCGGGCGACGGCGTGGCGGAGGTCCATCTCGAGCCGGAGCCGGTCGGTCACCTTGCCGTGGACGGCCTCGTCGTAGACGGCCGCCGTGCCCCGGCCGGCCTCCTTCGCCTCGTACATCGCGAGGTCGGCCTCGCGCAGGACGGCGTCGGGCGTCCCGTGGTCGGCCCGGCCGACGACGACGCCGACCGAGGCCCCGACGAACAGGGGCCGCCCGTCGACCTCGACGGGCTCACGGAGGGCCTCCAGGACTCGGCCGGCCACGTGCTCGGCGTACGGCTCGTCCGGGAGCCCGTCGATCAGGAGCGCGAACTCGTCCCCGCCGATCCGGGCCACGGTGTCGCCGGCCCGGGCGACCCCGCGGAGCCGCCCGGCGACGGCCTGGAGGAGCCCGTCGCCGGCCGAGTGCCCCAGCGTGTCGTTGACGACCTTGAACCGGTCGAGGTCGAGGTACAGCAGCGCGAACTCGCCGCCCCGGACGCCCTTCGCGATGACCTCCTCCAGGCGGATCCCGAACAGGGCCCGGTTGGGCAACTGCGTGAGCGGGTCGTAGAACGCCTGGTGGAACAGGCAATCCTCCATCTCCTGGCGGTCGGTCACGTCGCGCGACGCCGTCTGAAGCCGGACCACGGCGCCGTCGGCCCCGAGGATCGGCTGGGTCAGCGTCTCGAGCCAGACGTAGTGGCCGTCGCGGTGGCGGACGCGCTGGAGCGCGCTCACGGTCCCGTCGGCGCGGTCGACGGCGGGGCGCTGGTGGACGGGCCCGGCGTCGGTCGGGTGGAGGAGGTCGGCGGGGTCCGTCCCGACCAGGTCGGCGGGGCCATAGCCGAGCAGGGCCTCGACGGACGGGCTGACCCACTCGTAGGTCCCGTCGGGCGCGTGGAGCGCGACCAAGTCCCGGGTGTTCTCGGCGAGCAGGCGGTAGCGCGCCTCGCGCTCGCGGAGCTGGCGCTCGGCGTCGACGCGGGCCGTGACGTCGCGGTAGAGCCAGAGGTGGCCGCCCGAGCCGCCGCCGAGCGTGATCGGGACGTAGTCCCGCTCCAGGATCCGCCCGTCGGCCAGGTCCACGCGCTCGGCCAGGACGCGCTCGCGGCGGTCGAGCGTCTCGGCGATCCGGCAGAGCGCGACCTCGGCGTCGGTAAAGTGCGCGGCCGTCGCCCGGGTCACCTCGTCGCAGTCGAGCCCGACGAGGGCCTCGGGCGTGGCCTCGATTCCGAACAGGTCGCACAGGTGCTGGTTGGCGACCAGGACCCGGCCAGCCTCGTCCTCGACCAGGACGGCCGCCTGGAGGTTCTGGATCAACGTCCGCAGCCGCTCGGCCGTCGCGCTCTCCGCCCGGCGGACCGCGTGCTGCTCGGTCACGTCGCGGACGATGACCAGGACCTCGTCGCCGTCCGGGCTGATCCGGGCCTCGAACGTCCGCTCGGCCCCGTCGACCGTTTCGAGGCCGTACTCGATCGTCTCGACGCCGCCGGATCGGACGGCGCGCCCGACGGCCCGGATGCTCCGGCGAGCGAGGGCCGGCGGGAGAACGTCCCGGACGGTCCGCCCGAGCAGGTCCTCGACCGGCGCCGCGAGCGCGGCCGGGTCCGGCGCGTGGACGTCGAGGTACCGGCCGTCCCGGTCGAGCCGGAAGATGAGGTCGGGGATCGCGCGGAGCAGCGCGCCCTGCCGGGCCTCCGTCGCCCGGAGCCGCTCTTGCTGCCGGACCCGCCCCGTCACGTCCTCGACGACGTAGGTAAAGCAGTCGCCCTCGACGTGGGAGACCGTCGCCTCGAGCCACTTGGCGTCGTCCCTGGAGCCGTCGACGTAGCGGAACCGGACCGGCGCCCCCTCTGCCTGGCTCTTTCGGTAGTGCCGGATCCACAGGTCGAGGGTCTCGGGCGGCACGCCGAGCTCGCTCGAGTAGCGCCCGCGCGTGGCCTCGGAGGGCGTCCCCGTGGAGGCGGCCGTGGTCGCGTTGTCGGAGACCTGGAGGACGTCGGAGCCGTGGACTTCGACGACGCCCATCATCAGCGGGGCGACGTCGTAGAGCCGCCGGAGCGCGTCGGCGGGCGGGGCGTCGGGCGGTGTGGGGTCCGGGGCGGGCGTCTCGGTCACGGCGGAGGCGGGGGCGGCCCCTCCCGTATCGAGCCGGGCCGAGCTCCCTTAAGCGTGGGTGCCCCACGTTGTGCCCGATACTGCGGCGGCCTCGGGAACGGGAGACCGTCCGGTCCTCGTCCGGGAAGCCGGTCCCCCGTCCTCCGTCTCCGGTCCCACGATCTCCTCCGGTTCAGACACGACTCGGGTTGGGTTACTCTACCGGCCCGCCCCCGCCGCCATGCCGACCGACCCCTGGTGGGCCTTCGCCCTCGACCCGGCCACCCGCGCCGACCCCGACGCCAACCGGCTCCGCGACGACGGCGGCACGCCGATTGTCAACGCGCCCGGGGCGGGCGGGCGGCTCGGACTGGACTACGCCGGCTACCTCGGGCTGGGCGGGCTCCTCGGCGCCGGGACGCCGGCCTCGTCGGTCCCGGACGAGCGGGCGTTCGTCGTCGTCCACCAGCTGTGCGAGGTCGTGTTCAAGCAGATGACGTTCGACCTGGCCGTGATCGCGGCCACGTTCGAGCGGCTGCGGGCGCTGCCCGAGGCCGAGCGCGTCGAGCTGGCGCTGGCCGAGGGCGAGGTGGACCAGGAGACCGACGCGGCGGCCGTGTGGCGCCCAGCGATCACGGCCTCGAACCGGCTCCGCCACGCGGCCCGGCGCCTGCTCCCGCCCGTCATGGAGCTCATGGGGACCGGGGCGGCCGACGACGTCCTGTTCTCGCGCGTCGAGTTCGGCCACTTCCGCGCCCACCTCGAGCCGTCGTCGGGCTTCCAGGCGGCCCAGCTCCGCTTGGTCCAGCGGGCGCTCGGGAAGGGGCCGCTCTTGGACCTCCGCGTGTTCCCGGGCGACGCCTACGGCCGGCACTACGCCGGGGCCCCGTGCGGCCACGTCGCCCTGGCCGACCCCCTCGTGCTCCAGGCCGGCGCCGAGATGGCCTCGCCCCCGCCGACGGCGCCGGCCCACCGCGCCGGCCGCCTGGACGAGGTGGCCCACGCCCTGCTCGCGGCCCTCCCCCACCTTGGCGACGACCTGCCGCCGCCGCCGGCCGTCCGCCGGATCCACGACGCCGACGTCGACCGGGCCGTCGACCGGTTCCGGGCCACGCTCGGGCTCGCCGCCGACGCCGCGCCGGACCGGACGCACGCCGAGGCCGCCGTCGACACGTTCCGGGCGGATCTCGGGGCGGCGGCCACGGCCGAGAACGCCCGCCGCGACGGGATGGGCGCGGCCCGCCGAGGCGCCTACTACCTCCAGGCCCGGGCCCCGCGGAGCGCCCTCGCCCACATCTTGTCCCGCGTCGTCGCGACCGACGACGCGCTCCACGCGCCCTCCGACGGCACGTTCCTGACCGTCCACCGCCGGACCGTCCGCCGCCACGTCGCCGACGACTCGGGCACGGGCGGCGGCGGGATGCCGTACCTCGTCACGAGCCAGCGCTACCTCCTCCCGCTGTTCCCGGCGCTGGTGGCCTGGCAGGACCTCGAGCTGTGACGAGGGCACGCGGCATAAGGCGTACGGCAAGGGGAGGTCGGCTATTCGCCCCGTGCCTCGTTCCCCACGCCCCGCGCCCTCAGCAGGTCGATCGTCTCGACGGCGTGGCGGAGGTGCGGGATCACGATGCTCCCGCCGACGACGAGCGCCACGTTGAGCGCGTCGAGCATCTCGTCGTCGGTGAACCCGGCGTCGGCGCACTGCTCGAGGTGGTAGTCGATGCAGTCGTTGCAGCGCAAGACGGCGCTGGCGACCAGGCCCAGGAGCTCCTTGGTGCGGCCGTCGAGCGCGCCGTCGCGGTAGGCGGCTGTGTCGAGGTTGAAGAACCGCTTGATGCCGAGGTGCTGGCCCTCGTCCAGGATGCGCGCGTTCATGCGGGCGCGGTAGGCGTCGAAGCGGTCGAGGCGGGTGTCGGTGGGGTCCATGCGTGAGGCGAGCGACGTGGCGGCGGAGAAAGCGGCCCAGCGCCGTCGGTTCCGTGCGATTCGAGAGGAGACGTCACCCGACGTGCTCGCCCGAGCGAGCCGCCAGATCGTCGGCCGGCTGGGCGCGCTGCCCGAGGTCGCGTCGGCCCGGGCGGTCCACCTGTTCTGGCCGTTGCCGGGCGAGGTCGACTTAAGGCCACTGGCGGAGTCGCTGGCAGCGGCCGGCGTGGTCGTCGCGCTGCCGGCCGTCGTGGGACCGCGGGCGCTCGCGCACCGCCGGTTCCAGCCCGGCCGGCTGGCCGAGGGCCAGTGGGGGCTGATGGAGCCCGGGCCCGGTGCGCCCGCCGTCGACCCGGCCACGCTCGACGTCGTCGTGGTGCCGGCGCTGGCGCTGGGCCGCGACGGGAGCCGCCTCGGCTACGGCGGCGGCTTCTACGACGCCTTCCTCGCCGCCACGCCCGCACTCCGCGTCGGCGTCGCGGTCTCGGCCGCCCTCGTCGCCGCCGTTCCGACGGAGCCCCACGACGCCCGCCTTGGCGTCGTGGTGACCGAGACCGAGACGATCCGGGTCGGTGACCCGGGCTCTCTGTAGGGGTACGATTCACTGTGTCCGCTGGCGGCGAGCCCCGGGCGGCACCGCGCCCCGAGGCGACTCGGCGCTCGGCAGGGACACGACGGGCCGTGTCCGTACGGGTCGCCCGAGGCCGACGGTGCCGCTCCCCCTCTGCCCATTCCCATTTCCCAGTTCCCCTTTCCCGCGAGCGCCAGCGAGCCCCCCGCAACCCCTCCCGGCGGCCTCCGTACCTTCCCGCGTCCCCTCCGCACGCCTGATGTCTACGCGCTCCCGCCGCCGGTCCCGCTCGGACGAGGCCGAGGCCTACGACGACGAATTCGGCCTCGTCTCCGACGACGATATCGCCGCGTTCATGGCCGAGCAGGAGCTCGAAGAGGAGGCGCATGAGGAGAAGGAGTCCGGCTTCTGGAACCTCCAGACGGCCTCGGGCATCGGCCTGATCGGGCTCGGCGCGCTCTACAGCTTGCAGTTGCTCGGGCTGTTCCCGATCGGCTCCGAGATCCTGTACAACCTGGTCCAGGTGCTGCCCATCTTCGCGGCCGTCCTCATCATGCTGACCGGGTTCGGCGTGCTCTCGTGGAGCCCGGCGGCCCGCCGGCGGCGGAAGGCGCGGAAGCGGGCGGCCCGCCGGCGGCGCCAGCAGCAGCGCGTCCAGCGCAAGACGGTCGGCCGACGGACCCGCCGGTCCTCGGACGACGCGGCGGGGCAGACGGCGTCGCGCGCGTTCCGCCAGGCCGAGAGGGCGCTCCGCACGGCCGGCCGGGCCGCCGGCCGGGCCACCGACCAAGCGTTCGCGCGCCGGGCGGAGGCCCGCCGGTCGGGCCGCGTCCGCCTGGCGAAGGACCGGAAGAACCGGAAGATCACGGGCGTCGCCGCGGGCATGGCCAACTACTTCGGCCTGGACCCGACGGTCGTCCGGATCGGGTGGGTCATCGCGGCCATCTTTAGCAACGGGGCCGCCATCCTGCCCTACCTCATCCTGACGGCCGTCCTGAAGGACGAGGACGACGACGCGCTCGACGACGACGACGACCCGCTCCTGACCGTCACCGACGACTGACCCGTCGAGGGCTCCCGGAACGACCCGGGAGGCCGGCCGAGCGCGGGGTAGCTTGCGGCGTCGCCCCCCCGCCGATGGTCCGCTTCCTCGCCCTCGCCCTGCTGCTCGTGCCGGGCACCGCCCTCGCCCAGCGCGAGGGGCTGCTCCAGATCGGCAGCCCGCTCTCGGACCTGGTCCGGCGGCAGGCGACGGCGGGCCACCTCCCCCAGGCCGCCGCCGACGCCCTGCCGCTCCCGGCCGGCCAGGCGACGGCCTGGCTCGACTCGCTCGCGGCCGGCGTCGAGGCCGGACGGATCGCCCTCTCGCGCGCCGACCGCCAGCTGCTGGCGCGCTACCAGTCGCGGACCCCGGCGAGCACGGTCGGCCGGCCCCTCCCGCTCGGCCTCTACGGCGACGGCGTCTCGCCTTTCCGGACCGAGGGCGACGGGTACGCCTTCGAGGCCTCGCCCCTCCTCGCGCTGTCGTCCGGGCCCGTCCGGCGCTCCGACATCGGCGGACGGGACGCCTCGGGGCTCGTGTACCAGAACACGCGGGGGGTCCGGGTGGCCGGCCGGCTCGGGCGGCTCTACGTCGAGTCCCGGGCGACGGAGAACCAGCGGCGGCCGGCCGTCTACGCCCGCGACTCGCTCCGGGCGACGGCCCCGCGCTTCGGGTTCGTCAAGCGGCTCGGCGACGACGCCTACGACTACTTCGCGGCCGAGGGCGCCGTCGGCTACCGCGACCGGTTCGTCGACGTCCGCCTGGCCCGGGACCGGAACGCCTGGGGCGCCGGAGCGGGCACCCTGTTCCTCTCCAACTACGCCGCGCCGTACGACCACCTCCGGATCGGGGCCCGGGCCGGGCCGGTGAGCTACACGATGGCCGTCGCCCGGCTGACGACGCCGGACCGCGACGTGAGGGGCCGCGACACCGTGCTCCCCTCCGCGTACGCCGCCTTCCACCGGGTCTCGGTCGAGGTCGGGCGGGTCCAGGCCGAGGCGTTCGAGGCCGTCGTGTTCCACGACGACACGCTGCGGGGGAACCGGCGCGGGCTCGAGCTGGGCTACCTCAACCCGGTCATCTTCTACCGCTCGGTCGAGAGCGAGCTGGGCTCGGGCGACAACGCGCTGCTGGGCGCCGGCCTGGCCGTCCGCCCGGTCGACGGCGTCCGCGTCTACGGCCAGGTGCTGCTCGACGAGTTCCGCGCGAGCACCTTTTTCGAGGACGCCTGGACCAACAAGTGGGGGCTGCTGGCGGGCGTCCACACGGTCGACCTGGGCGTGCCCGGGCTCGAGGCCCGGGCCGAGTACGCCCGGCTCCGCCCGTACCTCTGGGGCCACCGGACGGTCTCGAGCGCCTACGTCCACTACAACGACATCCTGGGCCACCCCGTCGGCCCGAACGCCGACGACGCCTCGCTCCGGCTCGAGTACCGCCCGTCCGTCCGCACGACGGCCCGGCTGACGGCCGCCCGCACCCGCCGCGGCCGGGACCCCGACGGCGTCTACGTCGGGCAGGACCCGCGCGTGCCGTACACCGACCGCGACAGCGACGTGGCCCCGACGTTCGTCGGCGTCCGCCAGACGGAGTGGCTGGTCGAGGGGGCCGTGGCGTTCGAGGTCGCGCCCCGGCTGGCCGTCGAGGCCGCCGGCCTGTACCGGTCGCTCGACGACGCCGAGCGCGGGCTGGACCGGGCGCTCGCGGCGACCCTCGGCCTCCGGTGGGAGATCCCGTTCCAGAGCGTCCGCGACTGATCGCGCCGAGGGCCGTCCCATAAAAAAAGCGGGGCCGCCGCGCGATGCGACGGCCCCGCTTGGTCGGGAGGGACGGAGCGCCTAGGCGTCGTCCGCGTTCGCCCACGCCTTTTGGGTGGCCCGGACCGCCTGCTGGCCGACGGTCGGGTCGATGGTCTTGTCCTCGTCCGTGAGCTCGGCGGCGACGACGGTGCAGACGGCCTCCGAGAGGTCGCCGATGACACCGGTGAGATCCTCCAGGTTGCTGAGCGCCATCGCGGCCAGGTCGTCGGCCTTGAGGGCGAGCGCGGTCGTGTACAGCATGTGGTAGCTGACGGCGGCCAGGCTCGTGGCCGTGTACGAGTCCCGGATCATCCGCGAGACCTTGTCGGTCTGGCGGATCTGGTCGTAGAACCCGGCGGCGACGCCCAGGACGTCGCCGAGGGCCTCCTTGACGGCCTCCTTGATCCCGCCGCCCTCGGTCCGCTCGTTGAACGCCTCGAGCTCGGAGATGTGGCTGCGGAGGATCGTCCGGAGCGAGGTCAGGACGCGGACGGCGTCGGGGTACTTTGCCGTGTCGTCGGAGGCGAGCTGGCGCTCGACGGCCGCCTCGATGTGGCCCTCGACGGCGGCCATGTCGGTGACGTAGGAGTTGAGAATCGCGGTGCGGTCCATGGGAGGGGTCGTGGGGAGAAGGGGAAGGTGTTGGACCGGGGCGTTTCCCTCGGCGTTCCACGGCGCCGGCCCGTTCCGGGGCATTTCGCCCGAGATCCGCCGACACTCAGGCGTCCCCTGACCGAGTCGGACGTCGGCGCGGTGACACGGCGAGTCGACAAGGTCGAGCGTGCTCGATGCATGCGGATTCGGGGTCTTGATGTCAGGACAGCCCGGTCGGATACGTGGTGTGTGACCCATCCTGGGGAGGGTCACCCATCACATATCCGACCGAATGGGGAACTACCCGCCGGAGACCCCATGATGCAGGGCGACCGCACGCTCGAACGACGCCTCGTCACCGGCGGATGGCCCCCCCGTCCGCACGCCCCTCGCTCCGCTCGATGGGCGCGCGGACTGTTCCCGTTGAAGGGTAAGGCTGCTACGTTCTCGGGCGCGAGTCGTATTCCTACAGAAAACAACAGTCATCCCCGCGAAGGTGGGGATCCATACGGGGCCGCTCGCCGGACACAAGGGGCGCATGGATTCCCGCCTGCGCGGGAATGACTCGTTGTATTTGAGTAGCCGAAGAAAGACCGTAGCAGCCCTGCCCTCGAAGGGGGACAGCTCCCCGACCTGGGAGCGGCGCGGGACGGAGCAGGGGGTCTGCGCCGGAGCGTGCGGTCGCCCTGCTCCGTCCCGCGCCGCTACCGGATCAGCGCCACCTTCCCGAACGCCGTCGAGCCGTCCGAGCCGGCGGCGGCCACGAGGTAGACGCCCGACGGGACCGGCCGGCCCTCGCGGTCGCGGCCGTTCCACCGGAACGAGCCGCCCCGGACCTCGGACGCGAACACCACGTCGCCGGCCACCGTCAGCACGCGGACCTGGGACAGCCCGGTCGGCAGCCCGCTCACCACGACGCCCGCCGCGTTGTCGGCGGGCCGGTACGGCGACGGCGTCGTCGTGAGGGCGTCGGAGCCCGGCCGGGCGATCGTGGCGTCGCCCGGCGCGCTGAACAAGCCCTCGGCCGTGACGAAGTAGACGCGGCCCGAGCGCGGGGCCACGGCGACGGCGAACACGGCGTCGCTCGGGAGCGGGCTCGTGCCGCCGTGACCGTCCGCACGAGCCCAGTCCCGGCGGCGTCGACGAGGTAGGCCCCGCTCGACGTGGCCACCCAGATCTGCCCGGCCGGGTCCACCTCGAGGTCGTTCACCTCGACGTCGCGCAGGAGGAAGTCCGAGCCGTCGGCCAGGATGGGCCACTGGGGCGCCGCCAGGCTGGGGTCGGCCGAGAAGGCGTCGAGCGGGCGGAACACGGAGGCGATCCCCCGCTCCGTGCCCACCCAGACCCGGCCGTCGGGGGCGACGACGACGTCGCGGACCTCGGCGTCGGGCAGGCCGGTCCCGTTCGAGCCGGCCCCGGCGAACCGTGTCGCTCGGTCGTCGGCGGCCGAGAGCGGGTCGTCGCCGGTGTCCCACACGCCGAGCCCGTTCGACCCCAGCGCCAGCCACTTCTGGCCGAGCTCGTCGATGGCGATCCGGAACGCCTGGGCCGAGGACGGGATGCCGGACGGGTACGGGAAGCCCTGCCACGTCGCGCCGTCGAACCGGTGGAGCGGGCGCGCGGAGAAGTTGAGGACCCACGCCGCGTCGTCCTCGAACGCCACGTCGCGGACGACGATGAAGCCGGTCGTGCCCGTGGCCGACAGGAGCGACGAGTTGTCCTCGGAGTACCGCGTGACCTCGCCGTCGCGGAACACGGTCACGCCGTCGCCGGCCGACCCGGCGTAGAACGCCCCGTCGGGCCCGACCGAGGCCGACTCGAGCGACGCGCGCGCGATGTCGATGGACGGGTCGTCGGTGCGGAACGCCGTCCAGGCCCCGTCTTCGAGCCGGTTGACGGACGCGAACCCGGCCGCCTCGAGCCGCTCCGTCACGGCCCACACCACGCCCTCGTGGTCCACGTCGATGTCGACGATGTTGGTCGAGAGCGGGCCGGGCGGGGCGACCGGGGCCGGCTCGATGTTGTTCTCGCCCAGCTCCGGCACCCGGGGGATCCGGAACAGACCGATCGCGGCGTCGCCCACCCAGGGCTCGCCACCGGGGCCGATGGCGAGCCCGGAGAGCGCGGTGGCCCCAGCGGCTCGGTAGAACGACCTCGGCGCGTCGGGGCTGGCGAGGCTGTACGCGAACGGCGGCGAGACGGCGTAGAGCCGGCCGTCGCTCACCGCGAGCGACGTGATCGGGTTGTTCGTGAACAGCCTCCGGTCGTAGGACCCGTCCGGCTTGCGGCGGTACAGGTCGCGGGCGCCGTCGGGGCCGCCGCCGACGAAGACGGTCCCCCCGTACTCGACCAGGCTGAGCGCGGCCCCGCTGAACCCGCTCTCGCGCGTCCACGCGCCCGGGGCCTGGAGGGTGGCGCCGTCGCGGCGGGCCGTGTAGAGGCCGCCGTCGGTGGCCACCCACAGGCCGGGCGCGCCATCGGGGAGCGGCGCCTCGAGCACGTCGTTGACGCCGGTCCCCGCTTCGAGGTCGCCGAACCGGGCGTAGGCGCTCTGGACGCGCTCGGTCGCCGCGTCGAACACGACGACGCCGAAGTCGGTCGCGACGTAGAGCACGTCGCCCGCGACGACGATCCGGCGGACGCCCCGGGCGGGGTACTGGTCGGCCCGGGTGATCTCGAAGAACGGCCGGGCCTCCAACGTCTCGGTGTCGAGCCGCTCCAAGACGCCGTCCTGGTAGCCGATCCACAGGACCCCGCGCGCGGGGTCCGTCGCGAGGGCCCCGACGGGGCCGCCTTCGAGCCCGTCGGCGACGGTCGCCGTCCGGAGCTCGCCCGTGGCGACGTCGTAGAAGAAGACGCCGCCGTCGCTGGCGGCCCACAGCCCGTCCGGCGACGAGGCGACGGCGGTGACCTCGGTGTAGGCGGGGTACGCCTCCCACCCGACGGCGGGCTGGGCTCGGCCGGAGGCGGCGAGCAGGCAGATGGCGGCGAACGCGAGCGGGATCCTCATGGGAGCGGGGAAGGCGGGGTCGCGTAGCGTCGTCGGGGGCGGTGCGGGGCTAGCGGCCGATCTGGGCCGTGAGCGAGACCATCTCGATGGCGGCCGTGGCCGTCTCGGCGCCCTTGTTGCCGGCCTTGGTCCCGGCCCGCTCCCACGCCTGCTCGATCGTGTCGACGGTGAGCACGCCGAACAGGACCGGCACGCCGGTCGCGAGCGCCACCTGCTGGCACCCGCTGGCGACGCCCGAGGCGACGTGCTCGAAGTGGGCCGTGGCGCCCCGGATTACGGCGCCGAGGCACAGGACGGCGTCGTACGCCTCGGTCTCGGCGAGGTGCTGGGCCACGAGCGGGATCTCGAACGCGCCCGGGCACCACGCCACGTCGACTGCGCCGCGGTCGGCGCCGTGGCGGGCCAGCGCGTCGAGCGCGCCGTCGAGCAGCCGCCGCGTGATGGCGTCGTTGAACCGGCTCGCGACGACGGCGTAGCGCGCGCCGTCGGGCGAGACGAGGGAGCCTTCGTACGTCGTGGCCATGCGTCGGGAGGAGACGGGCCGAAGGTAACGACCGTCCGGGCGCCCTCCGAGCCACACCGGAGGGCCCTGGCTAGCTTTCGCACCATGCTCGCATCCACCCCCGCACCCCGGCCCCGCCTGCTGCCGGCCGCCGCCGTTCTGCCTGCCCTCCCGCCCTCCGTCCCCCGCCAGGGCCACCCGCCGTGGCTCCGGTCGCTGGGCCGCGCCACGCTGCGCGCGCTCGGCTGGCGGTTCGTCGGCGGCTTCGCGGACGCGCCGCGCCAGGTGGCCATCGGCGCGCCGCACACGTCGAACTGGGACGGGCTCGTCGGGCTCGCGGCGGTGGCGGCGTGCGACATCGGGGTGAAGGTGTTCGCCAAACGCCAGCTGTTCTGGGGTCCGCTCGGGTGGGCCCTCCGGGCGTTCGGCGGCGTCCCCGTCGACCGCGACGCGCCGGGCGGGATGGTCGGCCGGGCGGTCGAGGTGCTGGGGCGGGGTCGGCAGATCGTGGCCATCACGCCCGAGGGCACCCGAGGCGCTGTGCCACGCTGGAAGACGGGGTTCCACCGGATCGCCGTGGCCGCCGGCGTCCCCGTCGCCGTCGTCGCCATCGATTGGGGCCGGCGCGAGATCGGGGTCAAAGGGACCGTCGTCCCGTCCGGCGACCTCGACGCGGACCTGGCCGCCATCGGCGACTTGCTCGCGGGCGTCGAGGGCCGCCACCCCGACCGGGCCACGCTGCCGGCTCCGAACGGGCTCCGCGTGGTCGAACGGTAGGCCGAGCGCTCACGTCGCCCCCCGCGTGCCCCCACGACCGAGGCGCAACGAGGGCACGCCACCGGCGTGCCCCTACGGATGGCCGACGATTCCGCGAGCCGCCAGCGCGTCGAGCCGAGCCACCAGCCGGTCCGTCCACCCCTCGTGCTCGGGTTTCATGAGGACGCTCCGCAAGACTCGCGCGGCCGGCGCGTCACCGTCGATCCCGGGAAGGTGCGCGCGGAGCCGGTCCGCGCTCAGCCGGTAGAGGCTGACGAACACCGGGTCGTCCGGGTCGTCCATCGCCTGCTGGAAGACGGCGGCGCTGCGGGCGTCCAAGGCCGAGACCGTCTCGGCGACAGGCGCGTAGACCACGATGTCGGTCTCAGGCGCGAGCAGCGGCGCGAGGTGCTCGGCTGAGCCCAGCCGGTCGTGGAACGCCCGGGCGGCGCGCAGGCCGGCGGCCAGGATTGGGCCGAGCCCGTCGTCGGCGACGAGCGGGAGCGCCCGGAGCGTCAGCCACAACGCGCCGGCGGCGGCGCCGGGCCGCGAGCACTCCAGGCTGATCTCGCCCAGGTGCAGCTTTTCCGACGTGAAGTAGGTGTAGGGCGAGTCGTGGCGGTAGTGGCGGCCGACGGCGGGGTCGGCGAAGAGGACGGCGCCGCAACCGTAGGGCTGGAGCCCGTGCTTGTGCGGGTCGATCACGACCGAGTCGGCGTCGGCGAGCGCGCGGAAGTGGCGGGCCCCGTCGCCGAGCAGGCCGTCGTCGCCGTCCGCGAGCAGCCGGAAAAAGCCGCCGTAGGCCGCGTCGACGTGGACCCGGGCGCCGTGCGCCCGGCACAGCGGGATCGCGTCGGCGACCGGGTCGACGGCGCCCAGCCCCGTCGTCGTCATCGTCAAGACGACCGTGCCGACGTTGCCGGCGCGGAGCGTGTCGTCGAGCGCGCTGAGGTCGATCCGCCCCGCGTCGTCGCTCGCGACGACGGCGCAGTCGACGCCGAGCACGCCGGCCATCCGGGCGTGCGTGTAGTGGCCCTCCGCGCTGACCGCGATCCCTCGGCCGCCGGTCTCCTCCCGGGCCACGAACAGGGCCTCCAGGTTGGCGACCGTCCCGCCGCCGGTGAGGTGGCCGAGCGGCGTCTCGAACCCGACCATCGCCGCCAGCTCGGCGACCACCTCCTTCTCCATCGCGCTCGTCGGCGGGCCGCCGTCGAGCGCGTGGTTGTTCGGGTTGACGCGCGCCGCGATGGCGTAGGCCGCGAGCGCGACCGGATGCGGCGGCTTCAGCATCTGGCCGGCGTAGCGGGGGTGGCCGAACGGGTACATCCCCGGCGTCTCGCCGCGCGGCGCCGCCGTCATCCGCCCGAGGTACTCGTCGAGGGCCGCGCCCAGCCGCTCGGCGTCGACGGCGAGGGCCGGGTGCGGGTCGGCCGGGCCGAACTCGGCGTCCCAGGCGTCGAGCGCGGCGTAGCCCCGGCGGATCAGGTCGAGCGGGTCAGGGTGCGTGCGCATCGGCGGAGGCGGCGATCTCGCGGGCGACGGTGACCGCGAGCCGGTCGTGGCGGAGGGCCCCGCCCCGGGCGCGGACGGTCCCGTCGGGCCCAATCAGGACGGCATACGGCAGGCGGTCGGCCCCGAGCGCGACGAGGGACGGGTGGTCGAACCGCTCGCCAACGAAGGCGTGGTGCCAGTCCATCGGCGCGACGCGGGCGCGGAAGGCGGCGACGTCGTCGGGGTAGAGGTCGAGCGAGACGCTCAGGACGTCGAGCACGTCGGCGTGCTCGGCCCTCGCGGCGGCGATCCGGGGGATCTCGGTGTGGCACGGGACGCACCACGAGGCCCAGAAATCGACGAGCACGAACCGGCCGGCGAACGTCTCGGGCGTGTACACGGTCGCGGTGTCGCCCAAGGCCGCGAACGCGAACGCGGCCACGGGCGGGCGCTCGGCGACGTTCGGGGCCGTCTGCGCCCCGGCGCCAGCCGCGAGCGCGCACGCGAGCGCGATCGTCTTTACAGCCGTCCCCGAAGGGAATGGACTACGCCTTGCTTGGTTGCCCCTCACCCTGTGGGAGAGGGGACTCTTTCCGAAGCCTCTCGCTCGTCCGGCCCTCATCCGGCTGCCGCCACGGGCGCGGGCGTCGGCGTGGGGGCGTCGGTCCGGCGCGTCGTGAGCGCCAAGCCGACGGCGCCGGCCACCATGAACCCGATCGAGATCAGCTGGGACTGGGGCAGGCCGAACGCGGCGTCGGGGTTGACGCGGATAAACTCGATGAGGAACCGCTCGGCCCCGGCGAACACGGCGTAGAGCGAGATCAGCCAGCCCGCCTTGAACGGGTTCTTGCGGAGCGCCCACAGGACGCCGGCGAGCACGGCCGCCATCGCGAACTCGTAGAGCATCGTCGGGTAGACGCCGGTCGGGTTGGCGAGGGCGCACTCGGCGCCGCGCTGGGTCGCGTTGTAGACGACGGGGTCCATCTGGCCCAGCATGTTGCGGGGGAACGTCTCGCTCCAGAGCCAGCCCGGGATCCACCCCGGCTTGTCGGCCAGCGACGAGCAGACGCCCCAGTCGCCGTCGCCCGAGAGGTAGCACCCGATCCGCCCAATGCCGTAGGCCAGGAGGAGGCCCGGCGCCGTCGCGTCGGCGAGGTGGGCGCGGTCGACGCCCTTCCGCTTGGCGTACCACAGGATGGCGAGGCCGGCCACCAGGATGCCGCCGTAGACCGTCAGCCCGGAGCCGGAGAAGATCATCCCCAGCGGGTCGGCCGTGAACTCGTCCCAGTAGTCGATGATGTGGAACAGCTTGGCCCCGAGCACGCCGAACCCGCCGGCCATCAGCGCCATGTTCCACAGCAGCGCCGACGGGCTCGTCGTCGCCACGCGGTCGCGGCCTTTCTCGTCCTTCACCTTGGCGCGGACCGGCCGCATCAGCCCGAGCGCGTACCGGCGGTCGACCTCGACACGGGTCATGGCCGTCGCGACCAGGATCGCGACGGCGACCATCAGCCCGAACGAGTAGAGCGGGATCGGGAAGTCGAACCCGAAGAGGTCTCGCGTGAGGTCGCTGATCCGGGGGTACATCGGGCGTCGGGGGGGCGCGGGAAGCTAGCGGCGACTGGGGACGAACGTGCGGGTGCGGGGGCGCCGTGCTCGCGAGCCGGAACCCCCCGTCCGGTCACCCCTGAGCGGAGCGAGGGGCGCCCGGACGGTCCCCCTTGAAGGGCAGGGCCGCTACGTTCTCTGCCGACCATACAAAGAACAGGTGTCGTTCCCGCGCACGCGGGGACCCATCCGCAGCGGCGCCTCAGCGAGCGGCCCCCTATGGATCCCCGCGTGCGCGGGGATGACGGCCGTTCCGTTTAGGACTCTGACTCGTTTCGCAGGACGTAGCAGCCCTGCCCTTGGAGGGGGACAGCGTTCCGACCTAGAAGTTCTCCGGCTCCGCTCAGGACAGGCTCCGCGACCGGGAGGGACACGGGGGGTCGGCGGCCGGGCACGGCACTACGCCGCGCTGTCCTCGCCCGTGAGCTCGACGGCGAGCTGGTCGATGGGGACCGCCCGCTGCTCGCTGGCGCCGAGGTCACGGACTTGCGCGACGCCCGCCGCCAGCTCGTCGTCACCGAGGAGGACGGCGACGGCCGCTTGCGAGCGGTCGGCCGCCTTCATCTGGGCCTTCATCGAGCGCCCACCGAGGGCGAAGTCGACCGCGAGCCCGGCGGCCCGGAGCGTCTGGGCGATGCCGAACCCGGCCGCCTCGGCAGCGTCGCCCAGGCAGACGAGGAACACGTCGGGGTGCAGCGGCTTGGGGAGGGCCACGCCTTGGTCCGCCAGCGCCAAGAACAGCCGCTCGATCCCGGCCGCGTAGCCGACCGCCGGGACGGGCGTCTTCGAGCCGACGGCCTGAGCCAGCCCGTCGTACCGGCCGCCGGCCGCGAGTGCGCCCTGGGCCCCGAGCGCGTCCGACTCGAGCTCGAACACGGTCCGCGTGTAATAGTCGAGGCCGCGGACGAGGAGGGGGTCCTCGACGTAGGGCACGCCCATCCCGTCAAGCAGGGCCTTCAGCGACTCGTAGTGGGCCCGCGCGTCGTCGCCGACGAAGTCGGTGAGGCGGGGAGCGTCGGCCAGGAGCGCGCGCTCGTCCGGGTTCTTGGTGTCCAGGATGCGGAGCGGGTTGGTCTCGAGGCGCTGGCGGCTGGTCTCTGAGAGCGCCTCGGCGTGGGGGGCGAAGTGCTCGCGCAGGGCGTCGCGGAAGGCCGGCCGGTCGGCGGCGTCGCCGAGCGTGTTGAGGCGGAGCCGGGTGTCCGTCATGCCAAAGGCGTCGTAGACCGCGCGCAGGTTGGCGATGACCTCGGCGTCGGCGCGGGGGTCGTCGGCGCCGATGAGCTCGGTGCCGAACTGGTGGAACTGGCGGTAGCGGCCCTTCTGGGGGCGCTCGGCGCGGAAGCACGGGCCGACGTAGAAGAGCCGTTGGGCCCCGCCGCGCTGGTCGAGGTGGTGTTCGAGGTAGGCCCGCATGACGGGCGCCGTAACCTCGGGCCGGAGCACGTAGGTCTCGCGCGAGCGCTCGACGGTGAACATCTCCTTCTGCACGATGTCGGTCGTCCCCCCGACGCCCCGGGCCACCAGGTCGATGGGCTCCAAGACAGGCGTCCGGATCTCCTCGAACGCGAACCGCTCCATCACGCCGCGGACGACGTCCTCGACCCAGCGCCACGCGGCGGTGCCGGGGATCTCGGCGCCGCCCGTGCTGTGAGCGTCGGGCAGGACGTCGAAGGTGCCGCGGATCGTCTGGAAGGCCATTCGGGGTACGGGGTACGGGGTACGGGGTACGGGGTACGGGGTACGGGAAGGTGCGCCCGGTCAGGGCCGGAGTGGGCGGAGTCGGGCGGAACTTTTCCCCGAGCACCCCTCACCCCTCACCCCTCCGCTTCGGCGATGACCGCGAGCAGGTCAGCCGGCGTCGAGGCGTCTGCCAGCCGGCGGCGGGTGGCGGCCGGGCTGAGGACGCGCGAGATGTGGGCCAGCAGGCGGACGTGCGCCCCCCGGTCCCCTTCCGGCCCGGCGAACAGGAGGACCAGGTCGACCGGCGCCCCGTCGTGCGCGTCCCAGTCGACGGGCGTCGCCAGCGTGCACACCGTGGCCACGGTCGACGCGACGGCCGACGTCCGGGCGTGGGGGAGCGCCAGCCCCTCCCCCACCCCGGTCGACATCCGGGCCTCGCGCGCCACCACGTCGGCCGCCAGCTGGGCGGGGTCGCGGACCGCCGGGAGCCCGGTCAGCCGAGCGATCGCCGCGTCGAGCACGGCGTCGCGGGAGGGCGCATCGAGGTCGACGAGGACTCGGTCGAGGGCGAGGAGGTCGGTCAGGCGGGGGACGGCGGGCATCGGCGTGGGGCGAGGGCGCGGAAGATATCGGGATCGCGCCGGTGCCGCGCCGGTGCCGAGACACGACGGGCCACATGCAACGGCGCTTCTCGCCCGAGGCGTCGCCGCAAGCTCGTTACAACGCAGCGGCGGCCGCCCCGGGTGGGAGCGGCCGCCACAGATTCTGTCGAGGTCGGCCGGCCAGCGCCGGCCGGCCACGCCCGCTAGCGGACGACGACGGCCTGGCGCGTGAGCACCTGGCCCCCGGCCTCCAACCGGACCACGTACACCCCGGCCGCGAGCGACCCGCTCGACAGCACGGCCTCGTGCCGGCCCGCGGCCATCGTGCCGTCGACGAGCACGGCGACCTCCCGGCCCCGCACGTCGTACACGGCCACCCGGACGGCCCCGGCCTCCGGGACCGCGAACGACACGCGGGCCGAGCCCGACGACGGGTTCGGCGCCACGGCCTCCAGCGCGACCTCGGCCACGCCGGCCTCGGCCGACGCCAGGCCCGTCCCGATCCGGAGCACGAACCGGTCCGTCGCCTGGGACCCGTCGGCGACCTCGCCGTCGGGCGCCTCGGCGTACGCTTCGCGCGCGGCGACCTCGAATGCGTAGCTCGACCGCGTGCGGACGTCGACCTCGGCGCCCGTCGCCAGGTCCACGAGGACGACGGGGAGCCCGGCCGGGAGCGCCGAGCCGTCCCACCGGAGCGTGAACGCGGCCTCGGTCCCCCGGGCCTCGACGGCCAGCGGGATCTCGGCGTCGGCGAACGGCCGGACGTCGTGTCCGACGAAGGCCCGGCCGACCCGGGCCCCGACGAGCGCGTAGCTCGCGGCCGGGGTCTGGAACTTCTCGACGTCCTCGGACTCGTCGAACGCCGCGCGGGCGTCGTCGCGGAAGGCGAACGTCATGGCCCGGTCGCCGATGGCGACGCCGTCGGCGTCGGTCCCGGAGAGCGTGAGCGAGAAGCCCGGGGCGGGCGTCCGCTCCGTCCGACGGGCCAGGTCCTCGGCCGAGGCCGGGATCGTCAGCGTCCGGGGCCGGTCGATCAGGCGGGGGCCCTTCGACCGGACCCGGAACGCGGTCCAGGCGGGGATCGACGCGGGCGCGGCCGTCCACATCCGGGCGGCCGGGGCGTAGGTCCAGACCGGGCTCGGGGACAGGTTCTCAGCCCCGGGCCAGTCCTCGATCCCCGAGAGGTCGAGGTCCTCGCCGAACGGGTTGGCGAGGTAGTTGAACCGCGTCCCGTCGGTCTGGAGCTCGACGGTGACCGGCTCCATGTTGGCATCGAGCGCGGTCGAGAGCGTGAACGGGAGCGGGACCGAGACCGAGACGTCGGGGTTGCCGGCGGCCTTGTCGTACATCCGCCAGCGGAACGCCTTCCCGAGCTCCAAGACCTCGCCGGTCCCGTCGGACTCGATCCAGGTGTCCGTCGTCGCGTCGTACTCGGTCCAGAGGTTGGCCGGCTCGGCGGCCGGGTAGTACCCGGGGACGCCGCGGACGAGGTTCTGGGCCGCGAGGGAGTCGACGGTGATGCCGTCGGCCGGCGGGCCGAAGAAGCGGAACCCGCCGGGACCGGCGACCACGATGCTGATCCCGTCGGCGGCGTCGCCGACGGTGACCGTGACGGGGACGACCAGCGTGGGCGCGTCCGGGTCGTCCGTCTGGATCAAGAGCTCGACCGCGTAAACCCCCGGCTCGGCGTCGGTCGCGTCCGCGGTGACCTCGATCTCCTCGGAGTCGTTCGGCGCGACGGTCCCAACCCTGGGCTCGACCGTGAGGCGGAGCGAGGCCGGCGCGAGCGAGACGTCGTCCATGAGGATCTGCATGATGTCCTCGCCGGGCGTGGCGACGATCTGCTCGAACTCGAAGCGGAGCGTCTTCATCCCAGACTCCTCGACGTCGAAGGTGACGTCGAACTGGCGGTAGTCCAGCGTGAAGTCCTGGGCCTCCTCGGCCGAGAGCTCGTAGATGAGCGCGTCGTCCACGAAGATGCGGAAGAACGCCTCGGCCTCCTCCTCGCCGTCGCCGTCGCGGTCGGTCCCGCCGGCGTAGAACAGCGTGAGGTCGTAGGCGCCCGCCGCGAGGTCCACCTCCTGCTCGATGAAGTCCGTGCCAAGGACCACGTCGAAGCCGAAGATGGCGTACCAGTCGCCCGTGCGGGCGAGGTCACCGAAGCAGGCCGCGTTGCAGAACGGGGAGACCTGCTGCGCCGAGGCCTCGTTCCAGAACGGGTTGTCCCGGGTCTCCGGGTCCGTGGCCTCGAACGAGCCGTCCTCGACGACGCCGACGAGGTTGCCGCTCTGGTAGAGGCTCGGGGCTGGGACCGCCGCGGTGCGGATCGGCGTGCGGAGCGCGTCGGCCGGCGTCGGGTCCGACGGGACGAGCGCGTCCGGGGGCGTGACCGTGGTGAAGACGGAGAACGTGCCCGCGCTGGTCCCGCTGTTGGTCAGCGTCAGGATCTGCGGGTCCGACGTCTCGCCCGACTCCACGTCGAAGGCCAGCGACTCCGGGTCCACGCTGAACTCCGGGCTCACCGAGCCAGTACCCCCGGCGAGGATCGCCGTCGGCGAGGACGCCGCGTTCGACACCAGGATGATCCGGACGACGGAGGTCACGGCGGCGGTGGGCTCGAAGAAGACGTCGAACGTCGTGCTCGCGCCCGCGTCGACCGTGAACGGCGTCTCGGCGTCGGTGGTGATGGGGCCCGGGGGCCCCTGGAATGGCTCGATCGTCACCTCCGACACGATGAGCGGGTCCGTGCCGGTGTTGGTGACTGTCACGGTCCGCTGGGCGACGGTGCCGACGGGCACGGTGCCGAAGCTCACCTGGCCGGGAGAGATCGCGATGCCCGCGTTGCTCGTCCGGTTGTTGATCGAGACCGCGTCGACGAAGAAGAACGTGAGGGCCGGCGGGTTGCTCGACGCCGTCGCGCTCTGGAACCGGAGCGTGTGCGTGCCCCCGTCCGCGTAGGCGCTGATGTCGACGTCGACGCGCTGGTAGGTCTCGAAGTCGTCGGCGTCCTGCTGCGTGATGGACCACAGGATGTCCCCGTCGATCCGCGCGCTCAAGTTCCCGCCCGTGTCCGCGATGGGGACCTTGACGTAGAACGAGAGGGTGTTGACCGAGTCCGGGATCGTGACCTCCTGCTGGACGAAGCCCATCGTGGCGTCGTTGCTCCGGCCGAAGAACGCGAACCAGTCGCCTTCGTAGGCCTCGATGCCGACGTTCGGGCCGCACGTCTCGACCGAACAGATGGGATCGCTCGGGATGCCGAACGAGGTCCAGAACGGGTTGGGCGAGCCGGCCTCGAACGAGCCGTCCTGCACGATGGGCGTAGAGAACGTCTGCTCGTAGACGTAGACTCGGCCGTCGCTCAGGTTCTCGCGCGGCGCACCGACGACGAGATCATCGGTCCCGTCGCCGTCGAGGTCCGCCGTGGCGAGCTCGTCGCCGAAGAGGCCGATGCGCGTGGGGGTGGGCGAGCTGAGTTGCCCCAGCAGCGTGCCCGTCGCGGTGCTGAAGATGTAGACCCGGCCGGCGTTGATGCCGGGGAAGCCGATGGGCTCGTCGGCCCCGGGCGAGCCCGCGTAGAAGTCGCGGACGCCGTCGTTGTCGAGGTCCGCGCCGAGGGCGAGGGACTGGCCCGTGGCCTCGGGCTCGGCCCCCGCGACGGGCGGTGGGCGGAACTCGCGGAGGAGATCGCGGGTGGCCCCGTCGTAGAGCTGGATGACGCCGCGGCCCACGCGCGGCGGGAACGGCGAGATGATCTCGGCCTGCGGCGCGGCGATGACAAGGTCGTCCACGCCGTCGCCGGTAAGGTCGGGGACGGTGAGGATGGCCTGGCCGAACTCGCCGGACCCGGTGCTGAACTCGGGAGCGAGAGCGTCGATGAAGGCCCCATCGGCGGCGCTGTAGAAGTCCACGCGGCCCTGGCCCTCGAAGCGGGTGAAGACGGCGTGGTCGCGGAGGCCGTCGCCGTCGAGGTCGCCGACGAGATGGACCTCGCGGCCGAAGAAGGAGAAGAGGCCTCCGCCAGGTGTGAATGTCGGCGTGAGGGTGCGGATGAGCGAGCCGTCGGCCCCGCTGAGGACGTGGACCTGCCCGGCCCCGCCGCCGTTGGGGGCCGCGCGCTCGTTGAGTGCGCCGATGAGGACGTCGTCGAGGCCGTCGCCGTCGACATCGCCGGCATTCGCGGCGGAGCTGCCGAAGTCGCCGCCGTCCTCGGGCGTGGGGGACTCGATCATGTACAGGATCGTGCCGGTGGCCCCGCTGTAGGCGTAGGCCGCACCGGTGTCGGCCCCGTCGAACGTTGCCCCCTGCTCGGTCACGACGAAGTCGGTGACCCCGTCGCCGTCGAGGTCGCCGAGGCTCGCGATGTAGTCGCCGAAGCGGCCCTGCTGGACCGCGTTGGGCGCGGCGAGCGTATGGATGACCGCCCCGGTCGCCCCGTCGATGACGTAGGCGCGGCCGACGTCGATCATGCCATCCTGCCGGGCGGCGTAGCCGCCGACGGCGAGGTCGGGCACGCCGTCGCCGTTGACGTCGCCGAGGGGCTCGATCGTGTCGCCGAAGTCGAGCAGCTCGATCGAGGGCTCGGGCGCCTCGAACGTGTCGGTGAGCGTGGGGACCTGCGCCTGGGCCTGGGGCGCGGCGAGCAGGACGAGCAAGAGACCGAGCAGGCTCGCCAGAGGCCAGCGCGTCGGTGGGTGGGTGCCGAAGGTCACAGTGGGGAGAGGGCGTGTGTGTGAGAGAATGGGCATCGAAGTCTAGGAGCGCCGACGCCGTGCGCGTAGGGGAGCCGCCCCGTCCGCGATGTGGGAGCCGCTCCCACACGTCCCTGATGAGCTCCTACGGCGAGGGCTTGGCCAGGGCAGCGAGGACGGACCCGCAGCCGTGGTCCCGCACCCACCGCCGGAGGTCCTCGGCCAGGCGCGCCAGCGCGGGCACGTCCGCGGGATCGTAGAGGCAGTCCTGGCGCGGCACGACGCAGGCGCCGGCCTCGCCGAACGCGCGGCGCAGCCGGTCGCCGGCGGTCTCGGACCCCTCCGCCCTTGGCCCCGGGCTCTCTGACATTCGGCCGCCAGAAGCCCGGACGACGGCGACGGGGACCCGCCGCAGCGGCGACGCCGCGCCCTGTGACCCGGCCCACCGGAGGACCGGCTCCGGCTCAGACCCGTCGCTCGTGGCGACCAGGACGAGGTCGTGGTCGGCCAGCACCTCGCCCAGCGGGACGGACCGGAGCGCGGCGGCGTCGAGGAGATCGACGCGGAGGCCGGCGGGGGCGTGCGCCTGGAGCGTCCGCAGGAGGGCCCGGTCCGGCGCCGCGCGGTCGGCGCTGGTCGCGACGCCGAGGACGTGGAGCCTCGGGAGCGGGCCGCCGAGAGGGGGCTTGTCCGGCACGGTCGGGTTCGGTTTCTTGGGGGGCGGGTTCGGCTCAGAGGACGGTATGGCTTCCGCCCCGACGGCGACGTAGCACGCCGCCCGCACTCGCGTGTGGGAGCCGCTCCCACATTCCTCCCACCCCCGGCCTCCATGCGACGCGCGCTCCCCGAGCAGCAGGACGTGTTCGCGGCGATGGCGGGCGTCGTCCCCGAGGCGATCCTGATCGGGACGGACCTCGACGCCCGCATCACGCTCTGGAACCGGGGCGCCGAGCGGTACTACGGCCACACGAGCGACGAGGCCGTCGGCCGCCCGGTCACGCTCGTCGTCCCGCCCGACCGGCGCGAGGCCGCCCTCGACGCGGTCCGCGCGCCCGTGCTGGCAGGAGAGACCCGGCGGATCGACACGGTCCACCTCCACCGCGACGGGACGGCGCTCGACGTCCAGCTCACGATGTCGCCGCTGCGGGACGGCTCCGGCGCCGTCGTCGGGATCGCGTCGGTGGCGCACGACCTCGCCGAGGCCGTCGAGCGCGACCTCCCGCTGCGCGTGATGGTCGAGCGGCTGCCGGTGCCCGCGCTTCACCGCGAGGACGACGCCTTTTACTTCAACGACGCGGCGGCCCGGCTCATCGGGTACACCCGGCGCGAGGTCCCGACCATCGAGGCGTGGTTCGACCGGCTCTACGGGGCCGAGGCGTCGGCCATGCGGGACCTCTACGAGCTCGACCGGCGCCTCGGCCACACGGGCGCCCGCTCGGTGCTCGTCACCCGAAAGGACGGGGCGAAGCGGTTCGTCGAGCTCACGGGCTACCTCGCCGACCGCGCCGAGGTCTGGCTGATCCGGGACGTGACGGAGCGGCGCGACCTCGAGCGGGCGCTGATCGAGGTCAGCGAGCGGGAGCAGCGGCGGATCGGGCGGGACCTCCACGACGGGCTCGGCGCCCACCTCACGGCCGTCGCCATGCTGTGCCGGACGCTCGTCCGGCGCATGGAGAAGGGCGTGCCCGTCCCAGCCGCGGCCCTCGCCGAGGTGGCCGACCTGGTCCAGGAGGGGATCGCGACGGCGCGGGCGCACGCCCGGGGCCTCAACCCGGTGAGCATCGAGTCGGCCGGGCTGGCGGGGGCGTTGCAGGAGCTCGCGAACGGGCTCGAGCTGCGGACCGGCGTCCGCTGCCGGCTCGTCCTCGACCGGCCCGTGGCCGCGTTCCCCAGCGAGGTCGCCACGCACCTGTTTCGGATCGCGCAGGAGGCCGCGAGCAACGCGCTCAAGCACTCCGGGACGGACGAGATCGTCTTCGCGCTGCTCCGCACCGACGGCGGCGTCACGCTCCGGGTCTCGGACCGCGGCTGCGGCCTCCCGGACACCGCCCAAGCCTCGGACGGCCTCGGCCTCCACGCCATGCGCTACCGCGCCGGCTTCGTCGGCGCCACCCTGTCCCTCGACCGGCCGGCCGACGGGGGCACCGCCGTCTCCTGCACGCTCGCCCCGCCCCCGGCGCCATGACCCACCGCATCTTCGTCGTGGACGACCACGCGCTCACGCGGCGCGGCTACGCGGCGCTCTTGGGCGAGGAGATCGACCTGGCCGTCGTGGGCGAGGCCGAGTCCGCCGACGCCGCCCTCGACGCCTTCGCCCGCGACCTGCCCGACCTCGTCGTCCTCGACCTCACGCTCGGCGGGATGAGCGGGCTCGAGCTGCTCAAGCACCTCGGCGCCCGGTACCCGGAGCTCCCCGTCCTCGTCGTCTCGATGCACGACGAGGCGCTCTACGGCGAGCGCGTGCTCCGCGCGGGCGCACGCGGCTACGTGATGAAGAGCGAGGTGGACACGGTCATCGTCGAGGCCATCCGCCGGGTCGTGCGCGGCGGGGTGTACGTGAGCGAGCCGATGAGCACGAAGATCCTGATGCAGTACGCCGGGGCCCCGTCCGGCCCGCCGGCGTCGCCGGTGGAGGCGCTGAGCGACCGGGAGCTCGAGGTGTTCGAGCACCTCGGGCGGGGCGCCTCGACGGCCGAGATCGCCGGGGCCATGGTCGTCAGCACCAAGACCGTGGACACGTACCGGGCCCGGATCAAGGACAAGCTGGGCCTCGGCTCGCACGGCGACCTGCTCCGCCGCGCCGCCGACTGGGCCCGCGACGCCTCCGCGCTCTGACGCCGAATCCGGGTGGAGTGTGGGGGGCGGGGGGCATCGGGCATGAGGCAAGGGAGGGCGCTCACACGACCGTCTTCTTGCCCCTCACCCTGCCAGATCTTCGACTGGGCACGCCGCCGCGCCTACGCCCCGCTCCCCTCGACGCGCCGGAGCCGGTCAACGACAGCCGCCATGTCTGGGGGCAGCGGCGCCTCGAACGCCATCGCTTGGCCCGTCACGGGATGGACGAACCCCAGCGTCGCCGCGTGGAGCGCCTGGCGCGGCCCGAGCCGGGCGAACAGGTTGCGGACGAACGCCCGCCGCGAGCCCTCGACCGCGCCGTAGACGATCCGGTCGCCGCCGTAGGTCGTGTCGCCAAAGATCGGGTGGCCGATGGACGCCGCGTGGACGCGGATCTGGTGCGTCCGCCCGGTCTCCAAGCGGAACCGGACAAGCGCCGTGTGCGCGAACGCCTCGACGGGCTCGTAGACGGTCGCCGCCCACTTCCCCTCGCCCTCGGGGCGGACCGAGATCTTCTTCCGGTCGCGGGGGCTCCGCCCGAGCCAGCCCTCGACCCGGCCCGGGCCGTCGGGCACGCCCCACACGAGCGCGAGGTAGCGGCGCTGGATCGTCCGGTCGGCGAACTGCTTGCCGAGGTGGGCCGCAGCGACGTCCGTCTTGGCCACCACCATCAGCCCGGTCGTGTCCTTGTCGAGCCGGTGGACCAGACCCGGGCGGACCGTCGGGTCGCCGTCGTAGCGGGGGCCGGCGGCGGCCGTCGCCAGGCCGAGGTCGTCGTCGTCGGTGTCCTCGACCTCGTCGCCCGCGAGGGGCCCCGCGCCGACGTGGTGAAGGAGGGCGTTGATAAGCGTGCCCGAGCGGTGGCCGTAGGCCGGGTGGACCACCATGCCGGCCGGCTTGTCGACCACGAGCAGCGCGTCGTCCTCGTAGACGACGGACAGCGGGATGGCCTCCGGCACGATCTCGATGGGCGGAGGGCGCATCACGGTGCACCGGATCTGGTCGCCCGGCTGGACCGGCGTCGAGACCTTGGTGACGGGCCGGCCGTTGATCTCGACGCGCCCCTCCTTGATGGCGCGCTGGACCTTCGACCGCGTCGCGTTCGCCGTCTTGTCGGTCAGGTACACGTCGATGCGGACGGGCGTCTGGCCCGGCGGCACGTCGAGCTCGATGACGGTCTCGACGGGGTCCGGCTCGGGCTGCGACTCGCTCATGCCGCCACCGCGCGGAAGGAGGCCACGGCGTCGAGCGTCGCGTCGATGGCGTCGGGCGGCGTCTGGGCATGCGGTGCGAACCGGACCAACCGGCTCCGCATCGAGCACGTCACGCCACGCTCGGCGAGGTGCGCGTGGAGCCCCTCGGGATCGTCGGCGCGGACGGTGACGATGCCGGAGCGCGGCGCCCCGGGCTCGCCGTAGCGGACGAAGCCGAGCCGGTCCAGGCCCTCGGCCAGCCGGGCGGCGCTGGAGAGCACGGCCTCCTCGACCACCTCCGGCCCGACGTCCAGGTACGCCCCGAGCGCGGCGTCGAGCGCGTAGATCTGCGCCGTCGGCCCCGTGCCGACGTGGAACCGGGTCGCGTCCGGGTGGAGGTCGAGGGAGACCCGGTCGAAGTCGTCCCAGTCGACGGGCCCGTTGAGCCAGCCGCGCGTCGGGCGGAGCCGGTCCTGGAGCTCGGCCGTGACGGCGGCCACCCCGGCGCCCTGCATCGCGCCGATCCACTTGTGGCCGCCGGTCGCCACGAGGTCCGCCCCCACGGCCGCCGCGTCGACCCGGACCGCGCCGACGGCCTGGATCGCGTCGACCACGAACAGGACGCCGCGGTCGCGGCAGAGCTGGCCGATGGAGGCGAGGTCGCACCGGAAGCCGGACAGAAACTGGACGGCCGAGACCGTCACGATGCGCGTCTCGGGCCGGAGCGCGGCGGCCACGTCGTCGACCGAGAACACGCCCTGGCGGTGGGCGATGGTGTCGACGGCGACGCCCCGGTCGGCGAGTCCGAGCCACGGGAGCCGGTTGGCCGGGAACTCGCAGTCCGGCACGGCCACGCGGTCGCCGGGCCGCCAGTCGAGCCCCTGGGCCACCAGGTTCAGCCCGTACGACGTGTTGGGGACGAGGGCCACCATCTCAGTGGGCACGCCCAGGACGGTCGCCGCGCGCTGGCGGGCCCGGTCGGCGCGGTCGAGGTCGGCGGGGTAGTTGTTGGGCGAGCGGCCCGGGAGGCGCCCGGCCCGTCCGGCGAGGTAGTCCGTGACGGCGTCGAGCGCGGGCCGGCCGACCGTGCCCGTCGCCGCGTGGTCGAGGTAGACTGTGCCCTCGGGCAGCGGGAACAGGGCGCGGTAGTCGGCGAGGGTCACGGGATTCGGGTGGACGGGTGGACGGGTGGACGGGTGGACGGGTGGAATCTCCGGCCGTCAGCGCGTGGCCGCCAGCGCAGAACGAGCGGGCCCTCGGTAGGGACACGATTCATCGTGTCCGCCTGGCGACCTCCCACTAGGCAGGGACACCATGCATGGTGTCCGTACGGCGGGGCCCCGTGCTCGGCAGGGACACGACGAGTCGTGTCCGTACGGGGAGGGTCCGGGGATCGGCCCGCACTCCACCTTCTGCCGTTTCCCGTTTCCTATTTCCCATTCCCGCGAGCGGAGCGAGCCCTCCGAGCCCTACCGGTCCTCCTCGACGCGCTCCTGGCGCTCGGCCTCCGACTCGGTGGCCTTCATCTCCTGGGCGTCCTCCACCTTCTCCGCCCCCTCCTCGAGGTCGTCGGCCTCGGCGTCGGGCGTGGCCTGGAGCGGGGCGACCGACGGATCGAGCTCGAGCTCGATGAGGATCGGGAAGTGGTCGCTCCCGACCGGGTCGAGCCGGCGGAGCTCGCGGAGCGCGAAGTGCTCCGAGTGGAACACGTGGTCGAGCGGGTAGCGGAGCCACCAGTGCTCGGCGTGGAACGTCGAGAACGTGCCGCGCCCGACGCGGGGGTCGAGCAGGCCCGAGAGCTCCTGGAACAGCCGCGTCGTGTGGCTCCACGCGACGTCGTTGAGGTCGCCCGCGACGACGACCGGCCCGTCGAGCTGGGCCACGTCGCGGCCGGCCAGGACCAGCTCGGCGTCGCGCAGGTCCGAGTCCTGCTGGATGTCGGGCCGCGGCGGGCGGGGGTGGACGAGGACGAGGGTGACCGGCTCGCCCGAGCGGAGCCGGACGGTCAGCCTGAGGCTGGGGACCTCGGGCTCGACCCGGTGGAGCACCTCGACGCTGTCGAGCGGGAGCTTCGAGTAGACGAGCATCCCGTAGGTGTCGTCCTGGGGGAGGGCGACGTGGTGCGGGTGCGTCTCGTCGAGCGCCGCGGCCGTCTCGGCCCACCACTCGTCGGTCTCGACGGCGGCCACCACGTCGGGGTCGGCGTCGCGGATCACGCCGAGCCAGCGGTCGCCCTCGCGGTTCTCCATCAGCACGTTCGTCACGACCAGCCGGAACCGGCGGTCGGGGTCGGCCAGGGCGCCGTCGGCGCGGACCGTCTGGACGCCGTGGAGCGGCGTGTACGGCACCATCTGGGTCGCCTGGTAGACCGTCGCGACGGCCAGGGCCACCAAGAGCGCCCACTCCCAGGCCGTCGGCTCGCCCATCCACACGCCGACCACGCCGAACAGGACCAGCACGACGACGGCGGCCACGGCGATCTGCATCCGCGGGAAGTCGAACATCCGGACCCACCACTCGGACGACCGGGACAGCGGCAGCGCCGTCGCCACGACGAGGGCGACCGCGAGCGCGGTCAGAACGAGACGGAAGGCGGCCACAGCGTATGGGGAGAATCCCGACACCAACGGCCTGGGGGATTCCCCGTTCCTCAGTGGGTCCGTGGGACGGTCGATCAACGCCAATCCGGACCAGGTCGCTCAGATGGGCCACCTCACGGACCCACCGGTCCACTGACTCTAGGCCCGGGCGAACTGCTTGCCCTGGAGCTGGCGGACGAGCCCGCGGAACTCGAGCTGGAGCAGGTACACGAGGGCCGTCGAGGCGTCGAGCCCGGCGTCGGCGCAGACGGCGTCGAGCGGGCGCGGCTCGGCCGAGAGCGCGTCGACGAGCTGGCGCTCGACGCGGTTGAGCGGCGGTTCGGGCGCGGCCGGCGGGGGCGGGACCGCCTCGACCTGCGGCGCGATCGCGTCCAGGACGTCGGCGGCCGAGACGGCGAGCGCGGCCTGCCCGCGCTGGATCAGCCGGTGCGCGCCGGACGACTCGGCGAACACGGAGCCCGGCACGGCGAACACCTCGCGGTTCTGCTCGAGCGCGAGCCCGGCCGTCAAGAGCGCCCCGCCCGTCTCGTGCGCCTCGGCCACGACCGTCGCCTGGCTCATGCCCGAGACGATCCGGTTGCGGCGTGGGAAGTTGACGGCGTCGGGCGGCGTGCCGAGCGGGAACTCGGAGACGACCGCGCCCGCGTCCGTCTCCAGGATCTGGCGGACGACCGGGGCGTGCCGGGCCGGGTAGATCCGGTCGACGCCCGAGCCGAGCACGGCGACCGTCCGCCCGCCGGCCCCGAGGGCGCCCCGGTGCGCGGCCACGTCGACGCCATACGCCAGCCCGCTGACGACCGTCACGCCGGCCCGGACGAGGTCGCCGGCGAACGCCTCGGCCACGCGGCGGCCGTAGTCGCTGGCCCGGCGCGTCCCCACGACGGCGACGGCCAGCCCGTCGGCGGGGTCGAGCCGGCCCCGGACCCACAGGTGCGAGGGCGGGTCGTAGATCTCGCGCAAGAGCGCCGGGTACTCGGGGTCGGCGAGCGCCACGAAGCGGGCCCCGACGGCGTCGGCCCGGCGGAACTGGGCCTCGACGGCGGGCGCGTCGTCCCACGCGCGGACGGCCTCGGCGGTCTGCTGGCCCACGCCCTCGACCCGCACCAGTCGCCCGACGGGCGCCGCCATCGCCGCGGCGGCGCTCCCGAAGGCGGCCAGCAGCGCCCGCACCCGGCCGGGCCCGACGCCGGACACGAGTGACAGCGCGACGAGCGCCCGACGCTCGTCCGCGTCCGGCGGCGCGAGGTCTCGGGCGGAGTCGGCGAACAGGTCGGCCATGCCCGAACCTAGCGCACGGGCTGAGACGCCGACGTGTCAGGGGGTCGGCGGATGTCCCGAGGTCGCCAGCACCGCGTAGGGATACGATTCATCGTGTCCGCTGGCGGCCCCCCCCGCTGGCGGCCCCGCGCTCCCTAAGACCTCGACGCTCGTCAGGGACACGACGAGTCGTGTCCGTACAAGGGGCTCGGGGGCCGGCTCGCGCCCTCATCCCCCCGGCCACTCTCCCCTTTCCCCATTCCCACGAGCGAAGCGAGTCCCTACCGCGTCTCCCTACCGCGTTGTCATGCGGATGTCGCCGAAGTAGGCCGTCGCCGAGCCGCCCGTGTTGTCGGCGTCGGTCATGATGGCGATCCCCGAGATCGGCGGGGGGTCCTCGCCGAACGCCGCCCGGTAGTCGCGGACGACGTCGCGGCGCTCGGTCTGCCACTGGCCCAGCCCACTCGCGCCGCTCTGGACGGGGACCATCTGGACCCAGTCGGTGAAGGCGTTCGGGACGATCTGGGTCTCGCCGGCCTTGTTCGCCCAGACGTAGCTGAGCGCGCGGACCGGGATGTCGTCGTAGCCCAAGGCCCGGAGCGCCCGGTACTTGACGCGGTCGCCGAAGGAGAGGTCGGAGGGGTCGTAGTCGAACGTGACGTAGATCCGGGCCGGGTAGTCGTCGCCGCTGCGCCGCCGGATGTCGCCGCCCGGGATCACGTTGTCGGCCTTCCAGCGCCACACGAGCACGGGGAACCGGTTGGCGTCGAGGTCGATCCGCCGGACCAGGCCCGACGCCGACCCGTCGGCCCGGCCGCGGACGACCGTCGTGCTCCCGTCGCGGACGAGCGCGTACTGGCTGTGGGGCGCGTCGCCCAGGCTCATCGTCTCCCACCCGTTGATCGAGCCGCCGGGGCGCATGTTGGAGAACGAGGCGACGACGTAGTCGGACGGCGCGAAGGCGGCCAGGCCGAGCGACAGCACGAGGGTGCCGAGGGTCAGCAGACGAGGGCGGGTCATAAACGGGGCGGGGGTTGTCCAGGTGAACCGGACGACCCCGCGGCGCGATTCCGTACCCGCGTAGGACGCCGCCGGCCCGGCCTGTCAGCCGTCGCCGGCGAACGGGGCCCCGGCGAGGTCCACGCCCAGCCGGACCTCGCGGACCGTCTCCTCCCCCGTCACGACGCCGCCGACGGCCTGACGGACGAGGTGGGGCACGAACACGCCGCCGACCTCGCGGTAGTCCCGGAGCACGACCTCGACGTAGTCGCGGCGGCCCTCGTGACGACGGAACGTCGTGATCCGGGCCGGCCGGCCGGCCGCGTTGAGGCCCACGATCAGCGGGTCGCGGCGGCCCGGCACGTCGACGCGCAGGAGGGCGGGGCCGAGCGACTCGGCCGTCACCTCGTCCCGGCGCGCGGCCAGGACGAGCGGGTCGAACCACAGGGCCGCTCCGGCTGCGGCGGCGGACGCCTCCGGCAACGGCCGGGCCTCGCCGCCGCCGACGACCCCGCCCTCGTCCCCATCGACCCAGGTGATGCGGGCCGGGCCCGGCGCGCGGACGGTCCAGCGCGCGGCGTCGGGCAGACGGACCTCGACGGTCGCCCGGACGTCGAGCGTCCTCTCGCCGAGCGTCGTCCGGGTCCGAGACCGCCGCCGGATCGTGTCGATGGCGTCGACCCGGTCGCGCCCGCCGAGCGCGTCGGCGACGGTCGCCAGCGGGTCGGGATCGGCCGGCTGGGCGAGGGCGACGGCCGCCAGGAACGGGAAGAGGAGGAGCACGCGCACCCGGGCAGGATAGCGACCGGGCCCGTGGGAGGGACCTCCGCCCTCGCGGCGACGCCCCTACCGGACCACGGCGCCGGGCTCGCCGTCGGCCTCGACCAAGCGGAGCGTCCCGTCGCGGTCCTCGGCGAACAGGATCATCCCCTGGCTCTCGAGCCCGCGGATCGTGCGCGGCGCCAAGTTGGCCACGACGACGACGCATTTGCCCAACAGGGCCTCCGGCGCGAACCACTCGCGCACGCCGGACAGGATCTGGCGCGTCTCAAACCCCAGGTCGACGTCGAACCGCAACAGCTTGTCGGCCTTCGGGTGGAGGTCGGCGGCCACGATCCGCCCGACGCGGAGGTCGAGCGGGGTGAACTGGTCGAACGAGATCGCGCCGCCGAGCGGGGCGAACGGCGCGTGCGACTCGCCCTCCGGCTCGGGCGTTTCGGGCTCGGCCGCCGCCGCGCGGTCCGTGAGCAACTGGCGCTGGGCCTCGACGGCCTCGTCCTCGATTTTCTCGACCAGGATGCCCGGCTCGCCGATGGCGTGGCCGGCGTCGAGCAACGCCGTCCCGGCGTCGTCCCACCCGAGCCCGTCGGTGCCGGCCGTCTCCGACGAGCGGACGCCGCCGAGCGCCAGCATCTCGCGCATCCGCCCGGCGATGCCCGGCACGACCGGCTCGAGCAGGATCGACAGCCCGGCCGTGACCTGGAGCGCGACGTGGACCGAGTTGCGCATGGCCCGCTCGTCGGTCGTCCGCGTCTTCCACGGCTCGGTCTCCTGGAGGTACTGGTTCCCCTTCCGCGCCAGGTCCACGGTCAGGGCGACGGCCTCGCGCAATCGAACCGCCTGGTACGCCTGGCCGATGGCGGCCGGCGCGGACGCGAGCGCGTCGAGCATCTGGCGGTCGGCGTCCGACGGGTCGACGAGTGGCGGGACCTCGCCCTCACAAAAGCGGGCGGCGAACGTGAGGGCGCGGTTGGCGAAGTTGCCCACCACGTCGGCCAGCTCGCCGTTGACGCGGTTCTGGAAGTCGGCCCAGGTAAAGTCGGCGTCCTTGGTCTCGGGCAGGCCGACGGCGAGCGCGTAGCGCAGGAGGTCGGCGTCGAAGGCGTCGAGGGCCTCGTGCGCCCAGACGGCCCACCCGCGGCTCGTCGAGAACTTGCGCCCTTCCAAGTTGAGGAACTCGTTGGCCGGGACCTGGGCCGGCAGCACGAACTGGGGCAGCTCGGGCTGGGCCGCGTTCGCCGTCATCAGGATGGCCGGGAACGTGAGGCAGTGGAAGACGATGTTGTCCTTGCCGATAAAGTGGACGAGCTCGGGCGCGGTCCCGTCCGGGTGGACCTGCCAATACCGCCGCCATTTCTCGGCGTCGCCCTGGGCCTGGGCCCACTCCTTGGTGGCCGAGAGGTAGCCGATGGGTGCGTCGAACCAGACGTAGAGCACCTTGCCGTCGGTCTCGCCCTCGACCTCGGGCGGGACGGGGATGCCCCAGTCGAGGTCGCGCGTCATCGAGCGGTCGGCCAAGCCGGCCTGGAACCAGCTCCGGACCTGGCCGAGCACGTTCGGCTTCCAGTCGTCCTTGGTGGCGATCCACGCCTCCAAGTCGGGCTGGAGGTCGCCGAGCGGGAGGTACCAATGCGTCGTCTCGCGTCGCTCGGGCGTGGCGCCGGACAGCGTGCTCCGCGGCTCGATCAGGTCGTCGGGCGAGAGCGTCGAGCCGCAGTTCTCGCACTGGTCGCCGTAGGCGTCGGCGTAGCCGCAGACGGGGCACGTGCCCTGGACGAACCGGTCGGCGAGGAAGAGGCCGGCTTGGGGGTCGTAGAGCTGGGTGGTCGTCTTGCGGACGAACCCGTCGGCGGCCTCGATGGACCGGAACAGGTCCTGGCTCGTCTCGCGATGCGTGGGCGACGACGTCCGCCCGTAGACGTCGAACGCGATGCCGAACCCGTCGAACGCCGCCGCCAGCTCGGCGTGGTACCGGTCGACGATGGACTGGGGCGTGACGCCCTCGCGCCGGGCCCGGACCTCGATGGCCGCCCCGTGCTCGTCGGACCCGCACACCCACACCACGTCGCGGCCGGCCAGCCGCTGGTAGCGGACGAACAGGTCGGCCGGGAGGTAGGCCCCGGCGAGGTGGCCGAGGTGGAGCGGGCCGTTGGCGTACGGCAGCGCGGAGGTGACGAGGAGCGGGCGGTCGGGCACAAGCGTCGCGGAGGGCGTCCCGCAAGCTACCGAGGCGCGGGCGGCGGACCAGGGATGGCGAGCCTGCTCGACCCGGGTGGCGCCACTCCCCCACCCTTGTCATCCTGAGCGGAGCGAAGGATCTCGACGCGACACGGCCAGGTAGCCTCAGGTGGCACCGAAGGGCGTTGGGGTCCGTGCTGAGATCCCCCGCCTTGGCTGCGCCGTCGCTTCGCGGTCGCGGGGGCAAGGCTCTTCGCAAGCTCAGGATGACAGGGGAAGGGCCACCGATGTGCGAGCACGACGAGGTCGCCAGCCCGTCCCCTGCCCGTTCTCCTTCCCCGCGAGCGCAGCGGGTCCCGCATTCCCGGAAGCGTCACAGCCGGCTGGGGGCGGCCCCGGTAGCTTCACGGCTTCCCCACGGATCTTCCCCCCATGACCCTCCGCTTTCTCCCCCTCGCCGTCGCGGCGCTGGCGTTCGCCGGCTGCGAGGGCTCCGGCTCGTCGGCCGGCACCGCCGACCTCGACGGGATCGCCGACGCCTCGGCGTTCGAGCAGGTCTCGTACAACGTCGGCTACCAGTCGGCCCAGCAGTTCCTCGCCCAGGACTCGTCGTTCAACTTCGACCGGTTCGTCGACGGGTTCAACGCCGGGCTCCGGGGCGACTCGGCCGAGATCGGGTACGCGCTCGGGCTCCAGTACGGGCTCCAGGTGGGCCAAGACACGCTCGGCACCATCGACCGGGACCTGTTCCTGGCCGGCGTCCGTTCCGGCTTGGCCGGCGAGGAGGCCCGGCTGACGCCGGAGCAGTTCCAGGCGGCCCAGGCCATCGTCGAGGACTCGATCGCCGTCCGCACGCTGCGGGCCCAGGCCCGGACCGACCGGATGGCCCAGCAGCGGCTCGACCTCATGACGCGGAACGCGACCTCGTCCGACTCCTTCCTCACGGCCGTCCGCGGCCGGCCGGGCGTCCAGGAGCTGGGCGAGGGCGTCCTGTACACGGTCGAGACGCCGGGCGAGGGCGCGAGCCCCGGCCCGAACGACCGCGTGGCCATCCGCTACCGCGGCCAGTTCGCGAATGGCGAGGTGTTCGACGAGTCCGGCGACGAGCCGACCGTGCTCGCGGTGAACCAGGTCGTCCCGGGCTTCCGCGACGCGCTCTTGGACATGAGCCCGGGCGAGACGCGGACGGTCTACCTCCCGCCGTCGCAGGCGTACGGCCTGATGGGCTCGCCGGGGCCGGGCGGCCAGGGCGGGATCCCGCCGAACGCGGCGCTCCAGTTCGAGCTCACGCTGGTCGAGATCCTCGACATGCAGCCGCCGCCGGGCACGTTCGTCCCGGGCGCCCCGCCGCAGCCGAGCCGCTAGCCCCTCCCGCCTCCGCACTCGCGGGCCGCTCCGAACGCTCGGGGCGGCCCGATGTCGTTCAACGCCTCATGGAGACGGGCACCCAGCCTATCCCGCCGCAGGACCGCCCGTCTCGTGCACGCGGAGCACGGTGCCTGGAGCGACGGAACCGATCCGCGCCTTCGCCTCCGGCACGAGTGGCGCGAGGTCCTCGATCCGGTTGCTCCGGGCCTCCATCAGGACGATGCCGATGGCGTACTGGCTGAGGTTCTGCTGGTGCGGGATGCCTTGGTCGGTCGTGATCAGCGCGTCGAACTCGGCCGATGCGGCCGTGAGCAGCCTCCCGTTCTTCAGCCCGCCCCACCCCCGCTGCTGGACCGTCCACGCCTCGACCTCGGGCGCGAACAGCCGGACGAGCGCCTTCGGCATGTTCTCGTCCAACAGCGCCCTCACGCCGCCTCCGCCTGGTGCAGGGTCATCTCGAGGTAGCCGACCGCCTGCTCTCGGCTCACGGTCGGGAAGTCGTCGAGGAACTTGTCGATGCGGTCGCCGGCGGCGAGGTGCTGAATCAGGATCTCGACCGGCACGCGGGTCCCGGCGAAGACGAGGGCGCCGTTCATGACCTCGGGGTCGCGGGAGACGATCTGCTGGCGGTCCATGGCGAGCGTTGGGGGTGGCTGGATCTGGAACGCGGAGCCACCCCGTCCGGTCCCGGACCCTCCCGACGGGCTCGCTGGGCCCCAGCGGGACCCCGTCGAACGCGGCGCTCCAGTTCGACCTGACGTTGGTCGAGATCCTCGACATGCAGCCGCCGGGCACGTTCGTCCCGGGCGCCCCGCCGCAGCCGGGCCGTTGACCGCTCGCGCCGAACGACAGCGGGCCGCTCCGAACGCTCGGAGCGGCCCGCTGTCGTTCGGCGCGGACGAGCCGAGAACGCTGGTGCTTCACATCGGCCTGCAGCGGCGGGTTCTACCACACCCCCCGCTAGTGGTGCAATACCGTAGCGGTCGCTACGACGTCGCAGCCCTGGACTGCGGCGATGCCTTCCCAACTCGGCCACGGCCCCTCGAACACCCACAACTCCGCGCCGTCCTCAGCGGCCTGCTCCAACTCCGTGACCTGCGAACGGAGCGAGGGGCCAGACACCGGCGCGGCGTACAACTCGGCTGCGGGCATTCCTGCCATATCGCCAATCGCGCCGGCCAACTCGCTCAGCGTGATCGGTCGCTCGAAGCCTTCGGCGGCGCGGCCGAGCCGTTCGCTTCCACAGCGGTGCAACTCGGACGCTATGGAACTGGCGCAGCCCACGAGAGGAACCGCCAGCGCGAACAGGAGGACGACTCGTGTCAATCGAGCACAGTGCGGTAGAACCAATAGTTCTGCCGCGCCCAATCGGGCCAACCAGGCGCGGCAGCCAGTATACACGACGGCGTTCCAGACACGGACGCGCTGACGCCCGCCTCCCACGCCCCTCTCCGGCCCGAGCACTCGCAGCGTCGCCTCGCCTACGGCTGGGCCACCAGGTCGAGCACCGCGTCGCCGTACTGCTCCCACTTGGCCGGGCCGACGCCCGAGACCGCCAGCATCTCGGCCTCCGTCGTCGGCCGGGCGACGGCGATGCCGCGCAGCGTCCGGTCGTTGAAGATGACGTAGGGCGGGACGCCGCGCTCGCTCGCCTGCTTGGTCCGCCACGCGCGGAGCGCCTCGAACAGGGTCTCGTCCGGCCCGTCCAGCTCGACGACGTCGGACGAACGACCGGACGACCGGCCCTTGGACCCGAACGCGGGCACCTCGACGTCGAGCGTCTCGCGGTGGTCGAGCGCCTGGTCGCCGAGCGGGGTCAGCTCGACGATGGGGTACTCGTCGCCGCCGATGCGGAGGTAGCCCTTGAGCAAGAGGTCCTTGTAGATGCCGTCGACGGCGCCCTGACCGAGGGTCTGCAAGCGGCCGTAGTACGGGTGGCGCTCGTACTTGTCCATCCCCTTCGCCTTCGAGCCGGCCAGGATCTTCGCCAGCGTCAGCCGGCCGACGGGCCACCGCATCCGGCGGACGGCGTCGAGCAGGCCGAGCGCCACGCGCGAGGCCATTGGGACGTCGTCCCAGTCGGGGATCTCGTCGGGCGCGCGGTCTTTGAGGCGGGCCTGCTGGCGGCAGGCGTCGCAGCACGTCTCCGGCGGGACCAGCGTCTCGGCGTCGTCACCGAAATGGTCCAAGATCGTCCGTCGCCGGCAGTCCGACGTCTGGGCGTAGCGGACGATGCCCATGAGCGACTCGAGCTGGTCGCCCCGGTGCTTGTCGACCGACCGGAGGGCCTGGTCCACGTCGCGGTTGTTCCATCGCTTCGGGAGCCAGCGGGCCGGGCCGTGGCGGTCGTCGCGCTCGGCCAGGGCGCCCGCCGTGACGAGCCGCCGGAGAACGTTGGGCAGCTTCGAGGCGTGGACGCCCGTCGCCTCGCTCATCGCCAGGAGGAAGTCGGCGTCGGACACGCCGCCCGTCGGGTCGTACGCCTCGCCTTGGGCCGCGATCTCCTCGTCCAGGCTCGCCGACGCCCGCTTGACGTGGTTCCACACCTGGCGCAGGTCGTCGACCGTCGGGGCGCCCTGCTCGATAAACCACTCCTTGAGCTGGCGGTCCTGGGGCGCGTACAGCAAGAGGGCCGTCGCCGGCTCGCCGTCGCGCCCGGCGCGGCCGGCCTCCTGGTAGTAGCTCTCGAGTGTCGACGGGATCGACCAGTGGGCCACGAACCGGACGTCGCCGCGGTCGACGCCCATCCCGAAGGCGTTGGTGGCCACGACCGTCTGGAGCCGGCCGCTCACGAACTGCTCCTGGACGTGGGCCCGCTCGGCGTCCGGCAGGCCCGCGTGGTACGCCTCGCACGGCCGCCCGGCCACGTCGCGGACGAACTTGGCGATGGCCTCGCACTCTTTCCGCGTGGCGACGTAGATGAGCCCGGCGTCGTCGGGCCGGGCCGCCAGGAACCGGCGGAGCACCTGGCGCTTCTGGTCGGCCGTGGCCGTGGCCTTGACCTCGAACGTGAGGTTGGGCCGGTTGAACCCGGTCACGAGCCGGGCCGGCTGGCGGAGGTCGAGCTGGGCCGCGATGTCGTCCTGGACGCGCGGCGTGGCCGTCGCCGTGAGCGCGACGCAGGCCGGGTCGCCCATCCCGCGGCGGGCCGAGGCGAGGGCGAGGTAGTCCGGGCGGAAGTCGTGGCCCCACTGGCTCACGCAGTGGGCCTCGTCGACGGCCAGGAGCGCGACGCCGGTCTCCCGGAGCGTCCGCTGGAACGACGGGAGGCGGAGCCGCTCGGGCGCGGCGTAGACCAGCCGGAGCCGGCCGCCGCGGAGGTCGCTCAGCACCGCCCGCCGCTCGGTCTGGGTCTGCGACGAGTTGACGAACGCGGCGGCGATGCCCCGGGCGCGGAGCGTGTCCACCTGGTCCTTCATCAGCGCGATCAGCGGCGACACGACGACCGTCACGCCGTCCGGCTTGAGCAGCGCCGCCAACTGGTACACCAGGCTCTTGCCGGCGCCGGTCGGCATCACCACGAGCGCGTCGCGGCCGTCCAAGACCGGGCGGATCGCGTCCTCCTGGCCGGGCCTCAGGCTCTCGAACCCGAAGTGCTCCCGGAGCGCGGAGCGGAGGGCGTCGGCGGCGACGGGAGGCGGGGCGGTCACGGTCGGGGCGGGGGCGGGCGGGGACAGGGTACGAAGCCGGGCCGCTCCATAGTGCGCCGGCCCGTCTGACAGGTCGGCTGTCAGCGCGACGTCCCGCGCTCGTCTATCCTTAGGGTGATGCCGAATTGCTCGTGGGCTGACCCCGCTCCCCTCCCGGTCGCGGAGCCTGTCCTGAGCGGAGCCGAAGGGCTTCCAGGTCAGGGAGCTGTCTCCCTCGAAGGGGGACAGTCCGAGCGCCCGTTGAGCGGAGCGGGGGGCGGACGGACGGGGGGTCCGGCCCACGACACTATTCCCAGCGCACGACGATCGACACCTCCGAGTCGTCGTCCGAGAACCGGATGGTCTGCGTGGTCCCGGCCCGCTGGCCCCGCGCGTAGTCGCGGAGGGCGAACGTCCCCGAGGTGAACATGAGGTCGTCGCCCACGTTGTCCGAGTCGGACACGTCGAGCCAGAGCGAGTCGCGCAAGCCGGCCCGCCCGTCCTGGTCGGCGCGCGGCCCGAACGTGATCGGGAGGTCGCCGGACACGTTCTCGCGGACGTCGGTGCGGAACACGGACCGTGTGTAGGGCGCGAGCAGCCGGCGCTCGGTCGTCCGGACGTCGACGTAGACGTCGGGCCAGTCGCTCCGGGTGGGGCTGTCCCAGGGCCGGTCGAGCGGGAGCCGCGTGACCGTGGCGCTCTCGATGACCGCCTGGCGCGCGCGGTCGGGCGGGCCGCACGCCGCCAGCAGCACGAGCAGAACGAGAGCGAGGCGGGGCATGACCGGCGGGGGGACGCCCCAAGGTCGCTCCGGGACCGACCCCCGCCAGGCCTTTCGGTCGCGCGCGGGCCGGCGCCCCCGGCCGGCACACCTCGGGAGATCAGTCGAAGAACTCGACCGTCAGCCGGACCTCGACGTCGTCGACCGCGTCGCCGTTGCGGTCGAAGCCGAGCAGCCGGATCACCTCGGCCCGGCCGGTGACGATCGCCGGGGCGACCTCGCGGAGCGTGAACACCTCGGACTCGGCCATCGGGTCGTCGCCCGTCGTGGGGTCGTAGTCGAAGAGGGCGACGTAGAGCGGGTCGTCGAGGTCGCGGACGACGTAGCCGGGCTCGACCTCCCAGACGAGCGGGAAGTCGGCCTCCTCGACGTCGTCGAACCACGGCTGCTCCGAGCCGAGCGCGAACACGGAGCCGTCGTCGCGGGGGTTGAGCCGGTCGTCGCCGGGGTCCGTCCGGTAGTCGACGGCGTCGTCGAACAGGCGGAAGTAGACCTCGGGCCCGTCGCTGAGCGGGTTGTCGCCGTCCCACCCGGCCCCGGCCGGGTCCGCGAGCGGCGCGGCGTCGACGGTGACCTTGAGGATCGTGGCCGAGCGCGGCGGGCCGGGCTCGCCGGTGTCGCAGCCAGAGGCGGCCAGCAGGAGGACGGACAGGAGAGCAGTGCGCATCGGGGGGAGGGTCGGGGACGGTGGCACGATACCGCGGGCCTTCTGTGTCTCAGCCGCTCCTCGCCCCCGCCGGGTATCGGCAAGGACAAGCACCCCGTCGCTGCACCCACGCGACGAGCGCGCGTCCCCGGATTTCCGGTCGAGACCGGCGGCCCGTCGCCCCCGGTCCTAGCTTTCGCCATGCCCGACCTCCCCCCCCGCTCCGCGACCGTCGAGCGCCAGACCGCTGAGACGACCGTCCGCCTCTCGCTCGACCTCGACGCCGAGGCGCCGACGTACGCCAACGCGACGGGCGTCGGCTTCCTCGACCACATGCTCGACCTGTTCGCCCGCCACGGACGGTTCGGGCTCGAGACCGAGGCCCAAGGCGACCTCCACGTCGACGACCACCACACGGTCGAGGACGTCGGCATCTGCCTCGGGCAGGCGCTGTCCCAGGCGCTCGGCGACAAGGCCTACGTCGCGCGCTACGGGCACGCGACGGTCCCGATGGACGAGGCGCTGGCCCGCGCCGTCGTAGACCTGTCGGGCCGGTCGTTCCTGGTGTTCGAGGGCCGCTTCGACCGCGAGCGCGTCGGCGACCTGTCGACGGAGCTGGTCGAGCACTTCTGGCATTCCGTGGCCGAGCACGCCCGGCTGACGCTGCACCTCGACGTGCTCCGAGGGCGGAACGACCACCACCGGATCGAGGCGCTGTTCAAGGCCGCCGCCCGGGCGCTCCGCCAGGCCGTCGCCCGGGACGCGAGCGGCGACCGGCTGCCGAGCACGAAGGAGGCGCTGTAACGGAGCCGGGGCCACTCCGACGTAGCGGGCTCCCGGCGCTACGGCCGCTCGTCCGCCTTGGCCGCCTCCCACAGCGCGTCCATCTCCTCCAGCGTCGCGTGGGCGCCGTCCGCCAGCCCGGCCTCGACGGCCCGGAACCGGCGCCCGAACTTGGCGACGGTCCGCCGGAGCGCCGTCTCCGGCACGACGCCCCGCAACCGGGCGTAGTTGACGACGGCGAACAGGAGGTCGCCCACCTCGTCCTCCAGCGCGTCGGGCGTGTCGGCGGCGCGGACCTCGTCGGCCTCCTCGGCGACCTTGGCCCAGGCGTCGTCGGCCGAGGCGAAGTCGAACCCGACGGCGGCGGCCTTTTCCTGGACCCGCTCGGCGCGGAGCAGCGCCGGCAGCGTGTCCGGCACGCCGTCGAGCGCCGACGGTGGGGTCTCCGCCTCGCCCGCCTCCGCCCGCTCGGCGCGCTTGATGGCCTCCCAGTTGCGGAGCACGTCGCCGGTCCCGGCCACGACGTCGTCGCCGAACACGTGGGGGTGGCGGCGGACCAGCTTGGCCATCTCGGCCCGCATCACGTCGGCCAGGTCGAACGTCCCGTCGGTCTCGGCGATGTGGGCGTGGAACAGGACGTGGAGGAACAGGTCGCCGAGCTCTTTCGAGACCTCGGCCGGGTCGCCCGCGTCGATGGCGTCGACGAGCTCGTAGGCCTCCTCGATGGTGAGGTGCTTGGTCGAGTCGTGGGTCTGGGCGACGTCCCAGGGGCACTCGCGGCGGAGCCGGCGGACGATGGCGACGAAGTCCTGGAACAGCCCGGCGTGGGCCGCGGCGCGGTCGGCGTCGGTCAGGCCGAGGGCGGCGACGTCGTAGGGGAACGTGTGACGGACGGGTGGCACGGGGGCTCGGATATTTTTGCGGAGTGGAGGTTACGTCCCGGCTCCGCCCGGGGTCTTATCCTTCGCGGCCCGCCTCGGCGGGCACCGAACGGCCGGCCGGACTCCCCGGACCGGCGGACTCATGTCTCAGGGGGCCACCCGCGCCCCCGCACACCCCCAGCCCCATGGCACGCGGAATCAACAAAGTCATCCTGGTCGGCAACCTCGGCGCCGACCCCGAGCTCCGGTACACCGGCAGCGGCACGGCCGTCTGCAACTTCTCGGTCGCCACGACCGAGTCCTACAAGGACCGCGACGGCAACCAGGTCGAGAACACCGAGTGGCACCGGGTCGTGGCCTGGGCCCGGCTCGCGGAGATCTGCGGCGAGTACCTCTCGAAGGGCCGCCAGGTCTACATCGAGGGCCAGCTCCAGACGCGGCAGTGGGAGGACAAGGACGGCAACACGAAGTACACGACCGAGATCAAGGCCCGCGAGATGCAGATGCTCGGGAGCCGCGACGGCGGCGGCGGGTCGAGCGACGACGGCGACAGCTACGACCAGTCGCCGCGCCCGCAGCGCCAGGCGTCGAGCAACGGCGGCGGCAACCGGCCTCAGAAGGCCGCCTCCGGCCCCTCCGACGACTACTCGTTCGAGCCCGACGACGATCTGCCGTTCTGATCGTCCCCGATGGCGGGACGGCACGCGACCGGGCGGCTCTCTTCGGAGGGCCGCCCGGTCTTCGTTCGGGTCGCCACTCTCGTCCCGGTGGCGGCCCCCTCTCCACCCTCTGGGAGCAGAGCTAGCGCCCCAGAGAGCGTCCCCTCTCTGCCCGGAGGGCCGACAAGGGGGAGACGTCCACGATTCGATTGCTCTCCCTCAGGCCGTCATTCCCGCGAACGCGGGAATCCTGGGCGTCAGGGCACAGGATCGCTCGGCACTCTGGATCCCCGCCTGCGCGGGGATGACGGTGTAAAGAGGGGGAGGTTGTCTCCTGTGTGAAAGCCTCCCCCTACCAGCCCCGGAGGGTGGAGAGGGAGACGTGTCTCTCGGAAGGTCGCGATGTCCCTGCCCCGGCGTCCTCATCGGGGACGCTCGAGACGTGGCGATGTCCTCGGCGCTCTCCGAACGGATCGACCGGCGCGAAGCGCCCCGTCGGCTCGGACCCACTGACGCACTGGCAAGCTCCCACGAAGGGGTGGCGCCGGACCCCCAGGCGCCTATCTTCGTTCGACCGGCTCCCGCCGGGTCCCCCCAGGGCTCCGGCCCGTTGTCTCGCCAGGTCCACCCGCCTTGGACCCCGCCTCTAGTCTGGCCCTCGCGGCCCTCCCCCTCGCCGACGTGCTCCCTGGCCTGACCGGCCTGGTGATCCAGATCGGCGCGTTCGTGCTCCTGCTGGCGCTGTCGGCCCTGTTCTCGGGGTCCGAGGTGGCCCTGTTCTCGGTCACGACGGCCGACCGCGAGGACCTCGCCACCGAGCCGGCGACCGACGCGGCCCGGGTGGTCCGGCTGCTCGACCGGCCCCGGCGGCTGCTCGCGGCCGTCCTGCTGCTCAACACGGTCGTCAACGTGGGCGCGGCGATCCTCTCGACCCAGCTCATGCTCGAAGCGGCGGCGGCGTTCGGGTGGAGCCCGCTGGCGGCGCTGGCGGCGAACGTGGTCGGGCTCACGTTCGTCCTGCTGGTCACGAGCGAGATCGCGCCCAAGCTCATCGCGAGCCGCCAGCCGGTCCGGTTCGCGCGGTCCGTGTCGGGCGTCCTGTCGCCGCTCGTCCGCGTGGTGACGCCCATCGCCGACCTGCTGGCGAACCTGGCGACGGCGGTCCAGTCGCGGTTCCGGACCGAGGCCGAGCCGCTCTCGTCGGCCGACATCAAGTCGATGGCCGACGTCGGCGAGGCCGAGGGGTCGATCGGCGAGGAGGAGCGGGCGCTGATCCACTCGATCGTCGAGTTCGGCGAGACGACCGTCCGCGAGGTCATGGTGAGCCGGGTCGATATGCAGGCGCTCAGCGCCGACGCCGACCTCGAGACGGCGCTCGACCTCATCCGCACGAGCGGCCACAGCCGGTTCCCGCTCTACCGCGAGCACCTCGACAACGTGCTCGGCGTGGTCTACGCCAAGGACCTGCTGCCGTCGCTCGACGGCGCCGGCCGGACGCCCGACTGGGCCGCCATCGCCCGACGCCCCCTGTTCGTCCCCCCGGCCAAGGCGCTCGACGACATGCTCGCCGACTTCCAGGGCTCGAACACCCACATGGCCATCGTCGTCGACGAGTACGGGGGCACGGCCGGGCTGGTCACGCTGGAGGACTTGCTGGAGGAGGTCGTCGGCGAGATCCGCGACGAGTTCGACGCCGAGGACGAGCGGCTGGTGGTGGCCGTCGCACCGGGCGTGTTCCGGGCCGAGGCCCGGATCGACCTGGACGACCTGGCCGAGGCCGTCGGCGTCGAGATGGACACGGGCGGGTACGACTTCGAGACGCTCGGTGGGCTCATCCTGCACTTGACCGGCGACATCCCGTCGCCGGGCGACGAGGTTCACCACGAGGGGTTGCTGCTCCGCGTCGAGGGCGTCGAGGACAACCGGATCCTGGGCGTCCGCGTCGAGCACGCGCTGGAGCCGGAGGCGCCCGAGGCGCCGGAGCCGTGAGCCGCCTGCTCCCGCTGCTCCTCGTCCTCGCCGCCTGCGCCCGGCCGGCCGCCCCCCCTGCCGCGTCGGACTCGGCCCAGGCCCCACCCGACTCGGTCGCCGACTGGTCGGCCGCGTTCCGAGCCGAGGGCGCCGTCGGCACGTTCGTCCTGCTAGACACCCGGACGGGGCGGACGACGCGGCACGACCCCGAGCGCGCGGCCACCCGGTTCTCGCCGGCCTCAACGTCGAAGGTGTTCAACGGCTTGGTCTTCCTCGACCGCGGCGTCGTGACCGACGTCGACTCGATGCACGCCTGGGACGGGGTCGAGCGGAGCATCCCCCAGTGGAACCGCGACCACTCGCTGCGGACCGGGACCGCGGTCTCGGCCGTGTGGCTGTTCCAGCGGCTCGCGGGCCGGGTCGGCCGCGACGGCTACGCCGAGGTGTTCGCGCGCGAGCCCTACGGCAACTCGGCGCTGGGCGACTCGCTCGAGCTGTCGTGGCTCGACGGGACCTGGCGGGTCTCGGCCGACGAGCAGGTCGTGTTCCTAGACCGCCTGCGCCGGGGCGACTTGGCGTTCTCGGACGCGGACCAGGTGACGGTCCGCGACATCTTGCCCATCCTGGCCGAGGGCGTGGGGACGCGACTAAAGGCCAAGACCGGCTGGGGCGTGCCCCCCGGCGAGCCGGCCATCGGGTGGATCGTCGGCTGGGTCGAGCGGCCCGACGGCGACGCGGTGTTCGCGATGAACGCCGAGGAAGCCCCGGGCCTGACGTTCGACGTCGGGCCGGGGCGGCTGCGGATTGTCCGGGCCGTGCTGGAGGGCGAGGGACTGTGGCCGGCCGGAGACGGCGAGCGGCCGTAGCTTCGCGGCTTCACACCGTCTCCCCCCGCGTGGCTGACACCGACTCACCCGCCGCCCCCGAGCGCGGCGCCTGGAACTCCAAGCTCGGGTTCGTCCTGGCCGCCAGCGGCTCGGCCATCGGGCTCGGCAACATCGTCTTTTTCACGTCGAACGCCTACCAGTTCGGCGGCGGCGCGTTCTACCTCCCGTACTTCATCGCGCTGTTCGTGCTCGGCATCCCGGTGATGGTCGCCGAGTTCAGCCTGGGCACGATGACCGGCCGGAGCTTCCCGATGGCGCTCTCGAAGCTCGTCGGGAAGAAGGGCGAGTTCGTCGGGTGGTGGTCGCTCGCGAGCGCGCTCTTTATCGTGATGTACTACGTGGGCCTGCTCGGGTGGGCCTTCTGCATGATGGTCGGCGCGCTCGGCGGGCTGATGGAGCCCGGGGCGACGGCCCCGTTCGAGCCGATGCTGGAGCCGACGGCGACGCCGAACGCCCAGGTCTACTTTTTCGGGATGCTCGCCAGCTGGTGGCCGATGCTGGCGGTCCTGGGCGTCTGGGCCATGACGCTCACGGCGCTCTGGCGGGGCACGGAGACCATCGAGCGGGTCGTCCGCGTGGCCGTTCCGCTCATGTGGCTGTTCATGATTGTGCTCATCGTCCGCGGGCTCACGCTGCCCGGCGGGACGGACGGCGTGATGTACCTGTTCACGCCCGACCTCGGCGGCATCTCCCAGCCCGACGTCTGGAAGGGTGCGTTCAGCCAGATGTTCTTCTCGCTCTCGCTCGGGCTCGGGACGATGACGGCCTACGCGAGCTACCTCCCGAAGGACTCCGACCAGGTCACGAACTCGTTCATGGTGAGCCTGCTCAACTGCGGGTTCGAGTACCTCGCCGGGATTGCCATCTTCTCGATCCTGTTCGCGCTCGCGCTGAACCCGGTCGGCGGGACGGTCGGGCTCTCGTTCTTCACCATCCCACAGGGGATCGCCGAGTTCCCGTTTGGGGTCAAGCTGTTCGGGTTCGCGTTCTTCCTGCTCATGGTCATGGCCGGCGTGACGAGCGCGATGTCGATCGTCGAGGGGATGGCGAGCGCGGTCATCGACAAGACCGGGGCCAGCCGCGCGACGGCGCTCGCGATGGTGGCCGTCCCGGGCGTCGTCGGGTCGGTCATCACGACGATGCCGTTCATCGTCGACCCGTCGCTGGGGGGGAACGGGACGGTCGGGTTCAACTTCCTCGACATCCTCGACCACTGGGCGTTCGGGTACAGCCTGCTCACGGTCGGCCTGCTCGAGTGCGTCCTGCTGGGGTGGGTGTTCGGGGCCGGCAACCTCCGGGCGTTCGTCAACGAGCACTCGGCGCTGCGGCTCGGGGGTTGGTTCGACGTGCTGTTGAAGTACGTCATCCCGACCGTGCTCGCGGTCGTGATCGTCTGGAACCTCTGGCTCGACCTGTTCGGGGAGGCCGGGCTGTACGGGTCGTCGTACCCGCTCGGGCCGGTCGCGTGGTTCCCCGTCGTGATCCCGCTCGTCTGGATCGGCGGGACGCTCGCGATGGCGTCGTTCCTCACCTCGCGCGCGTCGGCCGAGACGCCGGCCGAGCCCGTCTTCCCCGCCGTCTAGCCATGCGCCCGCTCCTCCTCGCCGCCTTTCTCGCGGCCCCGTTCCTCGCGGCCCCGCTCGCGGCCCAAGACGTCGTGAGCATCACGCCCGACCAGCCCACACGCGGCGAGACCGTCACGGTCACGTTCGACGCGCCCGCCGACTCGGTCACGGTGACGTACCGGCCCGGGGCCATCACCGCGACGACGGAGACGTTCACGCCGGGCTCGACGACGTTCGAGTTCGAGCCCTCGCGGGCCGGCGTCGTGTCCGTGGCCGCCGCTGGCGGGACGGGCCGGAGTCTGTCGGTCCGGTTCCGGGGCGCGCCCCTGAGCGGGATCGTGGTGATGGTGCTGGCCGGCCTCGTCCTGTTCGGCGGGGCGACCCTCGCGCTCCGGGCCCTTCTCTCGGACGGGCACCGGATCGAGATGGACCCGACGGCGATGCCGGACACGTGAGCCGCGCGCTCGCCCTCGCGCTCGTGCTCGGCGTCGGCGCGAGCGCCCAGACGCCGGCGGACCCGCCCGTCCGCTACGAGACCGTCCGGCTCGACGGCGCGCTCGCCGAGCCGGCCCGTCCCCACCCGGAGACGCCGCCGTCCGACGACTGGCTCGGGCGCGACAAGGCGCTCCACGCCGGCGGCTCGTTCCTGATGACGCTGGCGGGCCAGTACGTCCTGACCGACAAAGGCACGCTCTCGAATGCCGAGGCGCTGCCGATCTCGGCGGGGGCGACGCTGGCGCTCGGGCTGGCGAAGGAGGTGATGGACAGCCGGCGCGAGCGGCACCCCCACTTTTGCTGGCGCGACTTGGTGGCCGACGCGGTCGGCGTGGGGCTGGCGGTGGCGGTGGTGGGGCTGTAAAACGGCGGGCCGAGATGCTAGGCCTCAGGCCCTTCGTGCCGGGTCGCTCGGGATGTGGTCTCACCTGCCGATCCGTACGATCCGATCCATACGTAGGGGCACGCCGGTGGCGTGTCCTCGTCCCATCGCGATCGTCACGGGCACGCCACCGGCGTGCCCCTACGCCCACCCCCCTGTCGGTTGGGTCCGACCTGCAAAACCCGTTCAACCTGAGCTCCGCCATTTCCCCGTCCCCATTTCCCATTTCCCGCGAGCGGAGCGAGCCCCCTTGCCGTTAACCTGTCCCTCCGTCCTCCCCCCGCTCCCGTGGACAAAGCGCGCGACCACTGCGGCATCTTCGGCGTGTTCAACCACCCCGACGCCGCCCGGCTGAGCTACTTCGGCCTCCACGCCTTGCAGCACCGCGGCCAGGAGTCGGCCGGGATCGTGACGAGCGTGTACGACGAGGTCAAGAAGCGCCGCGTGATGCCGGTGCTCAAGGACTTCGGGCTCGTCTTGGACGTGTTCGCCGACCGGGCCCGGTTCGACGACACCCTCGTCGGCGACGCGGCCATCGGCCACACGCGGTACTCGACGTCGGGGAGCGCGACGAACCCGGCCAACATCCAGCCGTTCGTGGTCCACGACCGCGAGGGCCACTTCGCGCTCGCCCACAACGGGAACCTCTCGAACGCCCGGGCCATCCGCGAGCGCCTCGTTGAGCGGGGGACGTTGTTCAGCTCGTCGTCCGACACCGAGCTCATCCTGCACCTGGCGGCCCAGAGCCCCGAGGAGGGGCCGGTCGCCCGGATGGTCGACGCGCTCCACCAGTGCGAGGGCGCGTTCTCGCTCGTCATCCTGACCGACGACGCGCTCATCGCGGCGCGCGACCCGAACGGGTTCCGCCCGCTCGCGCTCGGCACGCTCCCCCCGGCCGACGGCCGCGAGCACCCGGCCTGGATCGTGGCCTCGGAGTCGTGCGCGTTCGACATCGTCGGGGCCGAGTACGTCCGCGACATCGAGCCGGGCGAGATCCTGGTCATCGACCGGGCCGGCGTCGAGCGCGTCGGGGCCGGGGGCGATTTCAACGGGGTCTGCATGCCGCGGACGCACGGCGTGAGCCAGTGCGTGTTCGAGTACGTCTACTTCTCCCGGCCGGACTCGAAGGTGTTCGGGGCGACCGTCGACAAGGTCCGCCGGAAGATGGGGAAGCGGTTGGCGCACGACGCGCCGGTCCCGCTCGTCGAGAAGGGCGACGGCAAGCGGCCCATCGTGATGTCGGTCCCCGACTCGTCGAACACGGCGGCCATCGGCTACGTCTCGGAGTCGAACAAGATGGGCCACCGGTGCAAGCTGGACATCGGCCTGATCCGGAACCACTACGTCGGGCGCACCTTCATCTCGCCGGGCCAGTCCAGTAGGGAGCAGCGCGTGCGGACCAAGTTCAACCCGGTCGCGGGCGTCTTGAAAGACCGGATCGTGGTGATGGTCGACGACTCGATCGTGCGCGGGACGACGGCCCGCCAGCTGGTCAAGATGGTGCGCGAGGCGGGCGCGGCCGAGGTCCACTTCCGGTCGGCGAGCCCGCCGGTCCGGTGGCCGTGTTTCTACGGGATGGACTTCCCGTCGCGCGAGGAGCTGGCGGCCAACAAGCACGGGGCCGTGGACCGGATCGCCGAGTGGCTCGGGGTCGACTCGCTGGGCTACCTCTCGGTCGAGGGGATGCTGGCGGCGGTCGAGGAGGCCCACGAGAGCCGCGAGCGGTACTGCCACGCCTGCTTCTCGGGGACGTACCCGGTGCCGATTGAGACGGGGGTGGTCAAGGAGGAGAACGACTGGTAGCGGGCCCCTTATCCCGGGTCCGTCCGGCCTGGCGACTCGGCGCGGCACAACTTCTGGTTCGCGCGCTTCTTGAAACTCCGCAATAGCTTGTAGCGTCTTGACGTCATAACGTCTCCGCCCGAGCCATGCCTGCTACCCGTCCCAAGAGGGCCACCGTCTACTTCGACTCCGCTCTCCACAAAGCGCTTCGCCTCAAAGCGGCCGAGACCGAGCGCTCTGTCTCCGATGTTGTAAACGAAGCCGTCCGCGTGCTCCTAGCCGAGGACGCCGACGATCTCGCCGCCCTCCGGGACCGCGCCGCTGAACCGACGGTGTCGTTCGAGTCGTTTGTCCGCGATCTCAAAGCGGAAGGCGCCATCTGATGCCGAGCCAGTACCGGATCGAGATTAAGCGGAGTGCGGCCAAGGAGATCCGAGCCATCAGTCGGAAGAAGGACCGCCAGCGTGTGGTCGACCGGATCCGAGCACTGGCCGACGATCCCCGCCCGGCCGGATGTACGAAGCTGTCGGGGCAGAGCGCCTACCGGGTTCGTCAGGGGGAGTATCGGATCATCTACACCATCGCCGACGACGTGCTGCTCGTCGAGGTAGTGAAGGTCGGCCACCGTCGCGACGTGTACCGGTAGCTCCGCGCTCGGGAAGCGCTCGAACCCGCCGCTGCAGGCCGACGAAGGGCGTCAGCGTTCTTGCGTTGTCCATGCTTCGGCGTATCCTGCGCTCCGCCGCGCCGCCCCGCTCGGTGCCCTTTGCGGCTGAGCGGCCCTCTGTTCTACCGCTTGGAGAACACTCCGCCAACCCGCAAACCTTCCCGAGATGACCAACGACAAGTGGAACCGGATCGCTCTCTTCCTCCTCGGTGCGGCTGTCGGCGTAGGCCTCTATGGCGTGTTCTCCGACTCAGACGGATCGGACACAGCCGTCCTAGTCTTGACCAGCCTTGGGTTTCTGTGTGTCGCACTCGGTCAGAGGGGTAAGGTCAACCAATGAGGCAAGCGGTAGAACCCGCCGCTGCAGGCCGACCGAAGGCGTCAGCGTCCTTGCGCTGGGCGGGGCGGCGGCGCATCTTGCGCTCTGAATAACCACTCCGCCCTCAGCCCTCTGCGGCTGAGCGGCTCTCTGTTATAGAGCCTTCGAACCTCAAGGCGAGCCAGGCGTCTACAGATCGCAAGCCAACCAAGTCATTAAGCCATGAAGCACGAGTTCGCCGCCGTCATCGAGCGAGACGAAGACTGGTTCATCACCTACGCCCCCGAAGTCCCTGGTGCCAACGGGCAAGGTCGGACCCGCGACGAAGCGCTCGCCAGCCTTTCCGACGCCATCGCGCTGATCTTGGAAGACCGGCGGGAGGACGGTCTGCGCGGGGTCCCCTCGGAAGCCGAGCGGACGACGGTTCTGGTAGCGGCGTGAAGCTGAACGCGCTCCTGAAGCACCTCCGCCGTCATGGGTGCCACCTGAAGCGAGAGGGCCGAAGTCACTCGCTCTGGACCAACCCGGCGACTGGGGAGACGGAAGCGGCCCCACGTCATCGGGAGATCCCGAACTTGCTGGCGCACAAAATCTGCCGGGGCCTGTCGGTTCCAGAGATTGGGCGGTAGTGCTCTGTAGGAGCCGGGGAGATAGGTAACAGTTTAGACCGGGCACATCGGTAACACTTTCGGCTCAAGCTACGGCGGCCTGAAGCTTGAAGTCGCGCTCGTCGAGCCGCGCCAGCAGCACGTCGTAGAAGTAGACCGACCACACCCCGTCGTCTACCTCCTCGAAGGCGATCCACTCGTGCCCGAGCGCTTGGCTGATGAAGAGCTGCTGCCGCTTCCACTTGTAGGTGCCACACTTCGAGACCCACCGTACCTCGAAGTGCGCCGGATACTCCGGCTCCGATAGCGTCTCGGGCAGTGCCCGCTCGGAGCGGCGGTAGTGCGAAGCCGGGGTGTCGCCGCCGAGTGCCTCGTGGGGGCGCTCTTCGTTGAACTCCGCGCGGAAGCCGTCGAAGCGATCCTGTTGCTGCTCCCGATTCCGCTCGGGCGGGCGCGTCGTCTCTGCCTTGAGGTCCCTGTGCATCCGCTCGTGTCGACCATTCTGCTGCGGGCGGCCCGGCTCGATGCGGTGGTGCGTGATGCCCAGTTTGATCCACCACACCGAGAGCCGGGAGAGGCCGCAGAGCGCCTGTGTAGCGAAGGGGACCCCGTTATCGGTGCGGATCGCAGATGGGAGGCCGTAGGTGTGGAAGAGCCGCTCGAACTGCGCCTTCGCCCCGTCCTGCTTGACCGACGGCAGGCCCGTGCAGCCGAGCACGTAGCGCGAGTGCGCGTCGGCCACCGTCAGGGGGTAGCAGTAGAGGCCGTCGAGCGTCTTGAACTCGCCCTTGAAGTCGGCGCTCCAGACCTCGTTCGGAGCGGTGGTAGTCAGCGGCACCGCCCCCGGATGCCGCGCCGTGCGCCGCCGTCGGCGTGGCTCGACCAGACCATGGCGCTTGAGGATGGTCCCGACCGTCGAGGGCATCGGCAGCACGAGGGCGGGGTGACGCGGGGCGAGGTAGTCGAGGAGCTTGCGTGGCCCCCACCGTGGGTGCGCCTCCCGGCAGGCGACGAGGAGAGCCTCCACCTCCGGCGGGGTCTGGTGGGGGCACGTCTTCGGGGCGCGGTTCTGATCAGCAAGGCCGTCGAGGCCGCCCTCCTCGAAGCGGCCGAGCCACTTGTAGCCGGTCTTGCGGCTGACGTTGAAGCGAGCGCAGAGCTCGGTCATGGAGTAGAGGCCCTGCTGATGGGCGAGGACGAAGCGGGCGCGTTCGGTCATGGGGCAGGTCTTTATCCAGGGCATAGCGCATCGGGGCTGGTGATGGACTATGCCGGTGAACGGATCTGTTACCCATGTTGCCGGTCAGAAGTGTTACCCATGTACCCGGTCCGTACACCAAAGCGGGCTAACCCGCCGCTGCAAGCCGACACAGGGCTCGGGCGTTCTCGACTCGTCCGACCGCCTGCTCGGTTCGGCTCGCGTGTTGCCATAGCAACGACCGTGGCTGCTAGCGTTGGGAGAGCCGCGCTCGGATTTGCGTTGTGGCTTCCGCTTGGAACGAGGATTGTCAATGCTCGTCGCGAAAAGTCAGCGCCACTGTAGATGACAGCGACCCAATCCTGACACTGAGCGCGCAGGTCGAGTACGTCGAGATCGCCGCGTAGAGCTGGACTGCTGGGCGACACCGGGCCGTACCGGCGGCTTGGTTTCGAGTCTGGAGAAGCCACGTCGTCGGCCGGAGGTGCCGGTCGGAACGGGCGTGGCCAAGGAGGGGACCGACTGGTAGCGGGCGCCTGTCTCGGATTCGCCCGACGTTCAGGTCGGGTCACCGAACTCGCCGTGGCAGGTCGTTGACGGCGTCAGTGTGCTTGGCTGGCGCCAACGCTCGTGTCATCTCGTTCGCCTGACCTCGTTCACTCGCTCGGCTCGTCACCCTCTTGGTATCCTGAAGGACCCAACGTCCCGCTTGTGCCCCGCCTCTCTGAGTTCTTCGGCATTGCGGTGTACCTCTACTGGAGCGAGACGGGCCGGCACAACGCCCCCCACTTCCACGCGCAGTACGGCGGCGACGAGGCCGTCTTCTCCATCCCCGACGCGGAGATCTTGGCGGGCACGCTCCCGCGTCGCCAGGTGCGCCTCGTGCAAGCGTGGGCGGAGCTGCGGACCCACGAGTTGGAACAGGCGTGGGCTCGTGCCGTGAACAACGAGCCACCCGGCACCATCCCGCCCCTGAAGCGATGAGCGAGACCCTACCGCCCCCGCCCCCCCTCCCCACAGGAAAGCCGAAGCCGGAGTGGGCCTGTGACCTCCCCGATACGACCGAGGACGGGGACCCCATCGTGTACGGCCCGCGCCCGCTCGCCCCCCGCGTCGAGCGCGTCGAACCTCTCGCCGAGTACGCGCTCCGCGTAACGTTCGTCACGGGCGAGGTGCGCCGGGTCGAGTGCCGGCCGTTCCTGGAAAAGGGCGTGTTCCGCCGCCTGAAAGACGAGGACGAGTTCCGCCGCGTCGAGCCGATCAACGGGGGTGGGGGCATTGGATGGGCGTCGGGGGCGGACCTCTCGCGAGACACGGCGTACTCTGTTGGGAAGCCCGCATGACGAGCGTCTCCGCTCCCCAGGACCGGGGACGGTGCCAAACAGGATCGTGGTGCACCGGCGACGAGTCGGCCTGGAGTCTTGAGGAGCCGAGCGCAGGGGCCGCACCGTCTGTCGAACGGACCACCGGCGGCGCGTGAGTCGGAACGGGACGGGGCCCGGCGCTAGCTTCGGGCCTCCCCGACTTCCTACCCAGCCATGCGTTTCGACCAAGTCGTCTCCCGGGACCCCGACGTCGTCAGCGGCGCCCTCGTCTTTGCAGGAACGCGGGTCCCCGTGCAGACGCTGATCGACTACCTCAAGTCCGGAGAGACGCTCGACCGCTTCCTCGACGGGTTCCCCTCCGTCGCGCGTGAGCAGGCCGAGGCGTACCTCGAGCTCACGATGGCCGAGGCGGGCGCTCATGCCTGACCCGACCCGCCAGGTCCTCCTGGACGAGAACGTGGACCGACTGCCCAAGCCGCTGTTCGACCCGGACCTCGACGTAGTGACAGTCCGCGAGCACGGCTGGGACGGTCTCAAGAACGGGGCCCTCCTCCGAGCTGCGTCAGGCGAGTTCGACGTGTTCGTCACGGTGGGTCGGAACCTCCAGCACCAGCAGAACCTCAGCGTGCTCGACCTGGCGGTCGTCGTCATCCGGTCGGTCAGCAACGCTTTCAAAGACGTGGCGCCGTTGATGCCGGCCGTCAACGAGGCGGTTCGGAGGGCACATCCAGGCGCTGCAACGGTCGTGAACGAGCGGGGCTGAGGAGCTGCGAGACGAGACGAGGCCCGGCGCTAGCTTCGGGCCACCTCTCCCCCGCCCCATGCCGCCCGCCCCGCCGACGGACCGCGACGCCCCGGCCGTCGACGCCCCGGCGCCCTCCGTCACGTTCGGGCAGGCGCTCGGGCCGATCCTGGCGCTGCTCGGGCTCGTCGTCTACGGGCTGATCCTGCGGCCCCAGGTGTTCGGGCAGCCGGCGTTCCCGCTCGAGGTCGTGTTCGTGCTCGCGGCGACGGTCGCCGTGACGGAGTTGCTGGTGCTCGGCCACCGCTGGGACGCCATCCTCGCCACCATCGTCGCCAAGCTGGCGCGGGCGCTGCCGGCGTTCTTCATCTTCTTCGCCATCGGGCTCATCATCGGGAGTTGGATGGTGTGCGGGACGATCCCGATGCTGGTCTATTATGGGCTCCAGCTGGTCCACCCGTCGGTGCTGTACCTCAGCGCGTTCCTGGTGCCGGCCGTGTTCTCGACGCTGACCGGGACGTCGTGGGGCTCGGCAGGGACGGTCGGCGTGGTCGTGATCGGGATCGCGGGGGCGATGGGCGGCCACCTCGGGATCACGGCCGGCGCCGTCGTCGGCGGGGCGTTCTTCGGTGACAAGCTCTCGCCGCTCTCGGACACGACCAACATCGCCGCGCTCGCGGCCGACGTGACGGTCTACGAGCACATCGGGTCGATGCTGTGGACGACGGTCCCGTCGGCGCTCATCGCGTGCGCGACGTTCGCGGTCCTGGGCGTCACGGTCCCCCCCGCGATCACGGCCGGCAGCCTGGAGTCGCTCCGGCCGTTCATGGACGCGCTGGACTCCATCTTCGCCTTCAGCCCGCTCCTGCTGATCCCGCCGGCCCTCGTCCTCGCCGGGTCCGTCACTCGGAAGCCGACCGTGCCGACGCTCGTCGTGTCGGCGCTAAGCGCGTGCGGGCTGGCCCTCGCGTTGCAGCCGTTCACGCTCGCCGACGTGATGCAGTCGCTCTACCGCGGCTTCGACACGTCGATGGCGCCGTGGGCGACGGGCGTCACGGACCAGGTCACGACGCTGCTCGACCGGGGCGGGCTCTACGCGCTCATCGACGCCATCGTGATCGCGATGATGGTGTTCGTGTTTATCGGGGCGATGGAGCACGTCCGCGCCATCGACACGGTCGTGAACCGGGCGTTCCGGTTCGCCCAGACGCGGCGGGCGACGGTCCTGTCCACGCTCGCCGCCGCCGGCGTCACGAACGCGCTGACCTCGAACCAGTACGCGACCAGCTTCATCGTGGCCGACGCCTTCAAGGCCAAGTACGACGCGCTCGGGATCTCGCGCCGCGTCCTGTCGCGCTCGCTCGAAGACACCGGGACCATGATCGAGAGCGTGGTCCCGTGGACGCCGACGGCCGTGTTCATGGTGGCCACGCTGGGCGTCCCGTTCGCGGCCTACGCGCCGTGGCAGATCTTCTCGCTCGCCAACCTCGCCGTGGCCCCGCTGCTCGCGATCCTCGGCGTCGCCCTGTTCCCGGCCGACCCGCCCCGCACCGCGCTGGCGGACGTCGCCGATGCCTGACCTCCGCCCCGAGACGCGCCTGATGCACACCGGCGACCGCGAGTCGCCGCACGGGGCCGTCGTGCCGCCGCTGTACCAGAACTCGCTGTTCACATTCGAGGACTGGGACGCCATCGACGCGGCCTTCGACGACCGCACGAACGCCTACCTCTACTCGCGCCTGGGCAACCCGACGGTCCGCCTGGCCGAGACCAAGATCGCCGGGCTGGCCGGCGGCGAGCGGGCGCGGCTCTACGCCTCGGGCATGGCCGCGATCTCGGCCGCCGCGCTGCACGGTCTGAGCGCAGGCGACCACGTCGTCGCGGTGCGGAACGTGTACGGCCCGGCGAGCACGTTTTTCGATGGCTACCTCCGCGAGAAGATGGGCGTGACCACCACGTTCGTCGCGGGCGACGACGTCGGACAGTTCGAGCACGCGATGACGGAGCGGACAGCGCTCATCGTGTTGGAGAGCCCGTCGTCGGCGGTGTTCGGATTGCAGGACCTCGCGGCGGTCGCGGCGCTGGCGAAAGCGCGCGGCGTCCGGACGATGATCGACAACACGTGGGCGACGCCGCTTTTTCAGAAGCCGCTGGCGATGGGCGTCGACCTCGAAGTCCACTCGTGCTCGAAGTACCTCGGCGGCCACAGCGACCTGGTCGGCGGCGTCGTGATCGGGAGCGCGGACGACCTGACGTCGATCTCGGTCCGCGAGACGGAGCTGTTGGGCGCGACGATGGCCCCGTTCGAGGCGTGGCTCCTGACGCGGAGCCTGCGGACGCTGCCCGTCCGGATGCGCCAGCACGAGTCGAGCGGGCTCCAGGTCGCGCGGTTTCTAGAGGGCCACCCGCGCGTGCGGATCGTCCGCCACCCGGGCCTGGACAGCCACCCGCAGCGGGCGCTCGCCGAGCGACAGATGACGGGCACGACCGGCCTGATGGGGTTCGCGCTCGACACCGACGACCTGGCGGCGATCAAGCGGTTCGTGGACGGGCTCCGCGTGTTCCGGATCGGGGTGAGCTGGGGCGGCCACGAGAGCCTGGTCTACGCGCCCGTCATCAGCATGCTCAAGGAGCTGTCGCCGGAGCGGTTCGCGGCCCTCGGCATCGTGCCGGGCGACGTCCGGATCTCGGTCGGCCTGGAGCACCCGGACGACCTGGTGGAGGACCTGGACCAGGCGCTGGCGCTGGCGCGGATGTAGCGGAGGGTTGGGGGTGTGGGAGGAAGGGGCCGGTGACCGGGGTCAACTTGCGCCTCGCCCCAGGGCGGGCGGACTCTCCCGATGTGTCATCCTGAGATGATGTTTGGTGAGGCACCATCGTCCCCTATGAGGTCCCCTCTCCCCACGGGAGAGGCCCGGTGAGGGGCCGGCGCCGTTTCGACCGGCCTCCCGCTCCGTCTCGACCTCCCCCCTCACCCTCGCCCTCTCCCCCCAGGGGGTGGAGAGGGGACGGTTCCCGCTCGCCAAACGGCTTCTGAACGGAGCGAAGGGCTCAGCACGAGCCATCGAGCCCGTCGGCACCGTCGCTTACGGGCTGGCGACTCCGCGTTGAGATCCTTCGCAGGCTCAGGATGACACATCGGAAGGAAGCGCTCGCTGGAAACAAGGGGTTCGACTCGTGCCCCAGTCCGATGTCACTTCCACACCCCCACACTCCCCACTCCGCCCCTCTCCGGTAGCTTGCGAATCCACCCCGCCGCCCCCATGCTCCGGCCGCTGCTCGCGCTCGCCCTCGCTGCCCCACTCGCGGCCCAGCCCGGCACGGCGCCGACGGTCCCGCCGAGCGACCGCGAGGTGGCCGCCGTGTTCACCGACGAAGCGCCCCGCATCGACGGCCACCTCGACGAGCCGCTGTGGCACCGTGTCGAGCCCGTCCGCACGTTCACCCAGGTCTGGCCCGACACCGGCGCCCCGGCCACCGAGGCGACCGAGGTCCGCGTCGCGTACGACCGGGACCACCTGTACTTCGCGTTCCGCAACCTCGACCGCGAGCCCGACCTGATCCGCGCCCAGAACCTGGAGCGCGGCGGGCGCAACGACCGCGACGACCACGTCTACATCGGGCTCGACACCTACCGCGACGGCCGCAACGCGTACCTCTTCGAGATGAACGCGCTCGGCACCCAGGACGACGCGACCGTCACCGACGAGGGGCTCACGATTGACAGCTTCTCGTGGGACGCCGTCTACCGCTCCGAGACCGTCATCGACGCGGCGGGCTGGTCGATGGAGGTGGCCATCCCGTTCCGCCAGCTCCGGTTCCCCGAGGGCGACGACGTGTCGTTCGGGCTCATGCTCTCGCGGATGATCAACCGGAAGAACGAGCGCGTGATGTGGCCCGAGATCGGGCTCGAGCGCGGGAGCAGCTTCGCGGCGCTCGCCACGGTCTCCCAGTACGGCGTGCTCACCGGGCTCCGGGGGATCGCGCGCGGCCGGAACCTCGAGGTCAAGCCGTACGGCATCTCGGGCGCCCAGCAGAGCCGCCCCGACCTCGGCGCCCCGACCGGCGGCGCTGAGCTCACCGCCGACGCCGGCGTCGACGTCAAGTACGGGATCACGTCCGCCCTCACGCTGGACCTGACGGTCAACACGGACTTCGCCCAGGTCGAGGCCGACAACGTCCAGATCAACCTGAGCCGGTTCGGCCTGTTCTTCCCCGAGAAGCGGGAGTTCTTCCTGGAGCGGTCGGGCCTGTTCGAGCACGGGGCGCCGCGCCAAGCCCAGACGTTCTTCTCGCGGCGGATCGGGCTCGACGAGGACATCCTGGCCGGCGCCCGGCTGACGGGCCAGCTCGGGCCGGTGTCGGTCGGCGCGCTCACCATCGAGACGGGGCCCGGCATGGGCGACCTCCTCGGGAGCCGGTCCACGACGAACACCGTCGTCCGCGCCCGGGCCGACGTGCTGCCGCGAGCGACCGTCGGCGGCATCGCGACGACCCTCGACGGGCCGGACCGGACGAACCGGGCCGCCGGCGTCGACGGCCAGATCCGGTTCGGCGCCAACAGCGTCGTCGACGCCTGGGCCACGCAGGTCTGGGACTCGGACCCGGAGTTGACGAGCGCGGCCGGCCAGGTGCTCGGCCGGCTGGCGACGGACGCGCTCGGCGTCGAGGGCTCGTTCACGAGCATCGGGGCGACGTACGCGCCGGCCCTCGGCTTCGTCCGCCGGCCCGACCAGCGGCGGCTGGCGGCGTCCGCGTTTTACCGGCCGCTCGTGCGGTGGTCGGCGGCCCCGTTCGTCCGCCGCCTCATCGTGGAGACGGCCGGGACGACGGTCTCGGGCCAGGACGGCGATCTCCAGACGACGGAGCTGGCCGCCGGGGTCAGCGCCGACCTGTACCGCCGCGACCGGGTCTCGCTCGGCGTCGTCCGCCAGTTCGAGCGGCTCGACGCGCCGTTCGCGCTGCGCGAGGGCGAGACCGTCGCGCCGGGCGACTACACCTTCGTGCAGGCCGAGCTCAGCGGCGAGACCGATTCGAGCCGGCCCGTGTTCGGCTCGGCGTCCGTCGGCGGCGGCGGCTTCTTCGGCGGCGACCGCGCGGACGTGGGCGTCGAGGTCGGCTGGCGGCAGTCGCGGCACCTCGTCCTCGAAGGCGGCCTCGACCACACGGTCATCGACCTCGGCAACGGCCCCTTCGCCACGACCGTCGGCTCGGTCTCGGCGCTGACCGCGTTCTCGCGGACGCTGTTCGGGCGGACGCTCGTCCAGTACGACAACGTCTCGCGCCGGCTCCAGGCCAACGTCCGCCTCGACTGGATCCACTCGCCGGGCAGCGACCTGTTCGTCGTGTTCAACACGGCCTACAGCCGCATCGACGACGGGGCCGACCCGTTCGACCCGCGCCGGACCGTCGTCCTGCGCGACCGCGTCGCCGTGGTCAAGCTGACGTACCTGGTGCTGATCTAGTGCAGCGTCACAGCAAGTCTGGCGGGTTGGACGTGCTGGATGCGTGATGCGTGATTCTGCGCGTGAGGGTCACGCATCACGGATCACGGATCTGAGCCGGACGAGAGGGGACCCGACAGAGACTCCGTGGCGGAGCACTAGCGCGGCGTGGGGCTGGCGCCCGCCGCGGCGTCCTCGTCGGGCGCGGCGGTCGGGTCGGCGCTCCCGTCGAGAGCGTCGTCGGCCGGCGCGAGCATCCCGAGCAGGTCCGAGGTCGTCGCCAGGATCTCGTCGGCCCCCTCGCGGACAAGTTCGTCCTCGGTCCCGAACCCGCACAGCACGCCGACGGCCTGCGCCCCGCCAGCCCGGGCCGTCTGCATGTCGACCGTCGTGTCACCGATGACCAAGCACCGCTCGGGCGCGACGCCCATCGCGTCGGCCACGAACAGGAGCGGGTCCGGGAAGGGCTTCATGCGCGGCGTCGTCTGGGCGCCGGCGACGGCCGTGAAGCAGTCGATCACGTCGAAGTGGGTGAGGAACGCGCGGATGCGGTCCTCCTCCCCGGTCGAGATCGCGCTGATCGGGTAGCGGTCGCAGAGGTCGCGGAGCATCTCAGCCACGCCCGGGACCATGTCGTGGGGGACCTCGTCGGCCGCCTCGGGCGGGTGCTCGTCCGCCCGCCGGCGCTGGCCGCGGACGTGGGCCAGCAGGTCGGCGATGGCGCCCTTCACTCGGGACAGGTCGTCGTCCAGGCCGAGCGTGTCGAGCGCGCCGTAGGCCGCGTTGACCGGGGTCTCGGCGCCCATCACGATCCGCCGCGCCAGCTCGGTCGCGCGGCGCCCGCTCACGAGCGGGACGGCGTCGAGCACGGCCGCGATCTGGGCCACCAGGTGGTCGTCGGTGTCGGCGAGCGTGCCGTCGACGTCGAACACGAGGGCGTCGACGCGGGCGAGGTCGAGGGGCATCGGAGAGGAGTCGGGGGCCGGGAGTCACGAATGAGGAGCCCCGCCGACTCGTTCCTGGCGCCGCGCCCTCGGACGCCTCCAGACCGTCTCGCGTCGTCGCGGCGGCCACCGGCAAGGACGCCAGGTCCGACGAGCCGAGCGAGTGTCGCGCTTCACCGGCAGAGTCCGTCGGGCACGACCCATCGGAGAGTGGACAACCCGAGGTTGCGTAGACTGTTGTCACCGGCGTAGACAGGTTCGGCACAACAGGTTGCGCGCGCTGTCTCGTGTCGGTTACATTCGGGCCGGGTCGAGTTCCCGCTGTGGATAACTTCCGCCGTCGGCCGACTCTTTCTCTCCACCCTCACCCCCGAACGGATGAACCGCCTCATCCCCACCATGACGGCAGCCGCGGCCCTCGTCGGCCTCGGCGTCTTCGTCGTGTTTCTGTTCTAGACGGCCGCCTTCGGGCTCCTGTCTAACTCGCGAGCGCCGCCCGGGACCTCCCCGGCGGCGCTCGCGTCGTTTGGGACGGGTGGACGGGTGGACGGGTGGACGGGTGGACGGGTGGACGGGTGGACGGGTGGACGGGTGGAATCTCCGGCCCTCGTTCAGCCAGCGCCACTCGCGGGCCCCCGAGTTGTCCACGGACCGCCCACGCCGACGCCCTCTGCCATTTCCCCTTTCCTGTTTCCCCGTTCCCGCGAGCGCCAGCGAGCCACCCCGAGCCTTTCCCCCTTTTCACGGTCTGGCGGGCGCAGCGGGCAGAACATGAACGTTCACGGGCTGACCCGCCCACACCCATGGACCGCGACCTCGCCCTCCCCCGCTACGGACTCGCCTACCGCCTCTTCGGCGTCGTGGCGGCCGTGTGGCTGACGGTCGTCCTCGTCCTGGGCCTCCTCGGCCCGGTCACGAACCTGCCGATCCTGGAGCACACGGCGCGCAACCTGTACTTCCACGTGCCGATGTGGTTCGTGCTCTACGCCGGCGCCGTGGCCGGGGCGTGGCACGCCGGGCGCTACCTCGCGACGGGCCGGACGGTCCACGACGTCCGCTCGGAGGCGGCCTGGATGGTGTCGACGGTGGCCGGTGTGACGGCGCTCGTGACGGGCGTGGTCTGGGCCCGGTTCACGTGGTACCAGGGGACCGGGCTCTGGTGGAGCCCCGAGCCGCGCCAGAACATGGTGGCCGTCCAGCTCCTGATCTCCGGGGCCTACTTCGTGCTCCGCGGCTCACTCGACCGGCCCCGCCAGCGGGCGCGGCTCTCGGCCGTCTACGCCCTGTTCGCGACGGCCTCGATGCCGTTCCTGACCTACGTGCTGCCCCGCCGGATGGCGAGCCTCCACCCGGGCGCCGAGGGCAACCCGGCCTTTAGCGAGATGGACATCGCCGCCGACATGCGGTGGGTCTTCTACGCCGCCGCCGTCGGGTTCCTGATGCTCGGGTGGTGGCTCTACACCCAGCGCGTCCGCGCCCGGGTAGCCGCCCTGCGCGTCGAGGCCCTGGCCGCGCCCGCCCCCGTCGCCGCGCCCGTCGTCACATGATCCAGGTCGACACCACCGTCACCGTTCTGGACGACGGCGCCGCGCAGGCCACGACGGCTCAGCCGCAGGGCGTCGAGCGCGTCATGCTGGCCCAGGACAAGTTGCCCGTCGTGCTGGCGGTCGTGCTCGTCGTCTGGCTCGGCGTCTTGCTGCTCCTGTTCCGGACCGACCGCCGGCTCGCCCGCATCGAGCGGGACCTCTCCGACCGAGAGGCGTAACCCTCCCACCGACCCTCCCCCTCGCCCCATGCGCCCCACGACCCTGCTCGGCCTCGCCTTCGTCGGCATCTTCGGGTTCTTGGTGGTCAACAGCTTCGGCGACCAGGTCGCCGGCTGGGAGACGTTCGAGGACGCCGCCGTGAGCGGGCGGAAGGCGCACGTCGTCGGGACGTGGGTCCGCGAGGCGCCGTCGACGTACGACCCGGCCCGGAACGTGTTCACGTTCGTGATGGCCGACACGGCGGGGACGACGCGGCCGGTCGTCTACGCCAACCCGAAGCCGGCCAACTTCGAGGACGCCACGCGCGTCGTGGTCCAGGGGCGGATGACGCAGGCCGGCCAGAGCGAGGTGTTCGAGGCCGAGCACATCCTGGTCAAGTGCCCCTCGAAGTACAACGAGGGCGGCGAGTTCGAGGCGGCCGAGCCCGGGACGCCGGTGACCCAGACGTCGGCCGAGCTGTGAGCCGTCGCCGGCGGCGGTCCGCCAGTCCGACGTCCCCACGCCGTCGAGCCCGACGCCAGCGCTGGCGGCTCCCGAGGCCGAGCCGGCGGGTCTGGATCGGCCTAGGCGTGGCCGCCGCCGTCGCGCTCGTGGCCTCGGAGGCGCTTGGCTCCCGTCCCCAAGCGACCGAGGCCGACGCGCCCGTCCCGCCCTGCCCGAGCACCCCGAACTGCGCCCGCCTGCGCGTGCCCGTCGCGTCGGCGCCCCTCGCCGTGACCGAGGCCGTCCACCGCGCCTTCAGCGGCCTCGGCGACACGGGCCTCGGCACGCCCGCCGCCTTCGTCCCCACGGCAACCGGCGCCCTGGCGACGTTCGCCGTCGGCCCGTTCCAGGACGAGGTGGCCGTCGAGGTCGAGCCGGCATCGCGGGGGTCGGTCCTGTGGGTTCGGAGCGCGGCCGAGAGCGGGCGGAGCGACCTCGGCGTGAACCGCCGCCGGGCCCAGCGCGTCGTGGAGGCCGTCGCCGCGTGGCTCCCGCCGGAGGCGCGCGAGGAGCCGGCCGGTCAGTAGAGCGTCGCCCCATCCCCCACCTCCCCATGTCCGTCCCCACCAAAGAAGAGCTCCAGGGCCTCGCCGACGCGATGAAGTCGCTCGGCGCTGGCGACCTCCGGCTGCCCCCGCCCGTGCTCGAAGAGATGGAGGCCGAGATCCGCGACTACCGGCCGGCCGGGGGCGACGGGGTCGGCGCGGCGATGGTGGCTTGGTTCCCCGTCCTCGAACGGTACCAGAACCCGATGGGGCTGATGCAGGGCGGGATGGTGGCCGCGGCCGTCGACAACGTGGTCGGCCCGCTGAGCTACTTGGTGGCGCCGCCCAGCGTGACGGCCCAGCTCACGATGACCTACCTCGCCCCGGTCACGCCCGACCTGGACCACGTCGAGGTCGAGGCCCGGCTCGTCGCCCGGTCCGGCCGCCAGCTGGTGTTCGACGCGACCGTCTCGGCGCCCGACGGCCGCGCGCTCGCGGTGGCCCGGTCCACGAACACGATCGTGCGGAAGGGCGCTGGCGGTTGACTCTAGATCCTGGAGGAGTGTGGGGGTGTGGGAGGAGGGGTGTCTCGACCGGACTCTCCTCATACGGACTCCGCACCGTGATGTCAGGACGGGGAATCGGTGGCGATGCGTGATGCGTGATCTTCCGACGGAGAGAGTCACGCATCACGAATCACGTATCCGCATTGACGGTCATGACATCAACGCGCTGAATCCGTATCACACGCCCAGCTTCCTTCCGTGCCGCAAGCCTGCCGGCGGACGCGGTGTCCGTCCACTCCCACACCCCCATACCCCTCACTCCGTCTCTCCTCCCGTCACCTCGTAAACCGTGATCGGCGGGCCCGAGGCGGGGTCGAACCGGCACCCGGCCTCGACGCCGACGGCCGCCAGCGCGCCCGCGTCGAGCGCGCCGGCCTCGACCTCGGGCCACCGCGCGTGCATCGCGCCCAGCGCGAACGAGGCGCCCGAGCCCATCGCCCAGAACTGCGTGAACTCGTGGACCTCACGCATGTCGTACACCCCAAAGATGCCCGTCGGCGCGGCGACGAGCAGCGAGACCTGGGTGCTCTCGTACGGGTCGCCCTCCTGGTCCGTCTCGGGGTTGAGGTAGTACTCGTCCTTCAAGACCGGGTGGAGCGCGCGGAACGTCTCGAAGATGCCGCGCCGCGAGCTCAGGTCCGCGTCCTCGAACCGCTCGAGCGCGTCCTGGATCACGAGGTGGTGCGCCGTGAACCCGACGATCCCGACGTAGGCGTCGCCGATGCGGACCACCTTCTCCCCGGCCGCGTCGAGGTCCGGCGGCAGGCGGAGCCCGTCGAACGAGGTGAGCGCGTCGGTCGCGATGGCGACGCCGGCGGGCGTTCGGGCGGCGGTGATCGTGGACATGGGGGGGAGGGGTACAGGGTACGGGGTACCGGGTACAGCTTCCGTACCCCGTACCGCGCACCCCGTACCTCACAGGTAGAGCAGCGTCGCCGTGACGAAGAAGACGGTCAGGCCCAGGATGTCGTTCGAGACCGTGATGAACGGGCCCATCGCGAGCGCCGGGTCGATCCCGACGCGCGACAGCACGAGGGGGACCGTCGCACCCACCAGCGTCGAGAGCACGATGACGATCTGGAGCGAGACGGCCGCCGTGACCGCCAGCAGCCCCGTGTCGTCGCCGAAGCCCGAGACCACGACGATCAGGGCCAGCGCCGCCGCCAGCACGAGCCCGTTCAAGAGCGCGACGGCTAGCTCCTTGCCGATCCGCCGGGCGAGGTCGCTCCGCCACAGGTCGCCCGACGCCAGCCCCTGGACGGCGATGGCCGACGACTGGATGCCCGCGTTGCCCGCCATCGCCATCACGATCGGGATGAACAGGGCGAGGACCGGGGCCACCTGCAACGCCTCCTCGAACCCGACGATGACGAGCCCCGACACGTAGGCGCCCACCAACCCGAGCAGCAGCCACACCAGCCGCCCGCGGCTGACGGCGAACACGCTCGACGACAGCTCCTCCTCGCCCGTGATGCCGACCGCCCGCTGCAAGTCCTCCTCGGCCTCCTCGCGGATCACGTTCATCACGTCGTCGATCGTGATCCGGCCCAACAGCCGGCCGCCGGCCGAGACGACGGGGAGCGCGACGAGGTCGTACCGCTCCATGATCCGGGCGACGTCCTCCTGGTCGAGGTCGGGCTCGACCGACACGAGGTCCGTCTCGGCGATCTCGGAGACCGGCGTCGCGGCCGGCGTCAGCAGGAGCCGCTTGAGCGGGACCACGCCCGCGAGCCGGTCGTCGGCGTCGACGGCGTAGACGGCGAACACGGGGTCGACGGCGTCGGCGTTGGCGCGGACGGCCTCGGTCGCTTCGGCCACGGTCGCCGTGAGCGGGACGGCGACGACCTCGGTCGCCATCAGGCCGCCGGCCGTGTCCTCGGCGTAGCTCAGCAGCGCCTCGATGTCGACGGCGTCCTCGAGCTGGACGAGCACGTCGTCGGCCTGAGTGACGTCGACGTCGGCCAGGACGTCGGCCTGGTCGTCGGAGGCGAGCGGGTCGATGAGCGTGACGAGCTCGGTCGTGCTCAGCCCGTCCAACAGGTCGACCCGCTCGGCGCTCTCGAGCTCGGGGAGCGTCCGGCTCGTGACGTCGTCGGGGAGCCACCGGAACGCGACCCGGGCGAGGTCGGGCGGGAGGTGCTGCAGGAGCGCGGCGACGTCGGCCGGGCGGAGCTCGGCGACCAAGTTCAGCACGTGCCCGCGGTGGCCGGCCTCGACGAGGTCGGCGACGGCGTCGACCAAGTCGTCGTCGACGAGGGGCGGGGCGTCGGGTACGGGGTCGCTCACGGGCCGGGGGGACGGGCGGGGACGCCCAGGTGACGAGCCAGGCGGACGAAGTCGGCCGGCGAGACGGCCTCGGGGCGCAACGTCGCGGCCCACTCGGGGAGGTCGACGCCGGCCTGGCGCGCCAGCGGGCCCAGGCTGTTCCGGAGCATCTTCCGGCGCTGGCCGAACGCCGCGCGGACGGTCCGCCGGAGCGCGTCGAAAGGTACGTCCGGCGGCTCGGCCGACGCGAAGTCGAGGGCCACCACGGCGCTCTCGACGGCCGGCGGCGGGCGGAAGCACGCGCTCGGCACGTCGAACAGGGCCTCGGCCCGGGCGTAGAGCGCGAAGTAGACCGAGAGCGTCCCGTACGTCTTCGACCCGTGCGGCGCCACGACCCGGTCGGCCACCTCCTTCTGCACCATCACGACGGCCCGAGCGACGGCTTGGCGGGCGTCGAGCAGCGCGAACAGGATCGGCGACGTGATGTAGTACGGCAGGTTGCCGACAACGTGGAGACGGAGGGACGGGGGACGGGGGACTGGGGACTGGGGGGTGCCGGATGCGCCCCCTCCTCCCGCCAGCGCGCGCCAGTCGGCATCGAGGACGTCGGCGTGGCGGACGTCGAGGGCGGGGAAGCGGCGCCGGAGGTGGGCGATGGACTCCTCGTCCACCTCGAGGGCCACCAGGTCCGGGTACCGCCGGAGGAGCTCGCCCGTCAGCGCGCCCTCGCCGGGGCCGATCTCGACGACCGGGGCGCCGGGCGGCGCGGCGACGGCGGCGACGATCCGGTGGACCACGCCGTCGTCGGTCAGGAAGTGCTGGCCGAGGCTCTTTTTCGGGCGGACGGGCACGGGCGGGCGGAGGGTGGACTGCGGAGAGTAGACCCGCCCGCGTCCGGCACGGGGCCCGGCGCCATCCTCCACCCTCTCTTCTCTAACCCACGTTGTGCCTCCGGCCCTCGCGTCCGTTGGGACCGAGGACGGGAGACCGCCTGAGACTCGTCACGGAAGCCGGTCCCCGGTCCTCCGTCGCCGGTCCCACCGCCTCTTTCGGTTCCGACACCACTCGGGTTCTCCATCCCCCGCTCACGCCGGCGGGTGGCCGCGGCGGTACCACAGCAGGCTGCCGAGGCCGAGGGCCCCCAGGTACGCCAGGAGCGTGGCGACCCACGAGATCATCACCCCTCGGCTGCGCGTCTCGGGCCGGTACCGCATCGTCACGATGTGGTCGCCGGCGGGGATCGGGATGCCGCGGAGCAGGAAGTCCGTGCGGACGATGGGCACGCGGTCCTCGCCGACCTGGGCCGTCCACCCGGCCGGGTAGTAGACCTCGCTGGCGACGAGCAGGCGCGGCCGGTCCGTCCGGACGTGGTAGACCACCTCGTCGGGCTCGAACCGCTCCAGCTCGACGACGACGGCGCCGGAGTCGGGCGCGGCGCCGGTGAGCGCGTCGGCCGAGACGCCCTCGGGCAGCGGCTCGGAGACGAAGGCGACCCGGCGGAGGTCGGTCTCGGGGTCGCGGATCCGCTCGATCAGCACGTCCTCGTCCGGGACCACGGCGACCGAGTCGACGAAGAAGGCGCGCGGCAACGTCGACGAGTCGACGGCGACGACGAGCCCGGTCTGCTCGTCCTGGAACAGCGGCGTGTAGCCCGGCACGACGCCGTTCAGGACGGTGTACCGCGCCGACAAGAGCGAGAGCGCGTTCCGGTTGAGGCCCGTCGAGTCGTCGGGCAGGAGCCGGTCGAAGTAGTCCTGGATGAGCGCGAGCTTGGCCCCGTGGTACCCGCCGACGGACTCGTAGAAGTACGAGGGGACGGCGTTCTGGGACCAGTTGTCGGGGAGCACGCGGAACCGGCCGGGCCCGCCGGCCTCTCGCACCTGCTCGACCAGGAACTGGTCGGCCTGGGTCGGCTGGATCTGGGCCTCGACGCGGGACGTCCGCCGGAGCGACGGGTCGTTTTCGTTGAAGTAGCGCCGGCCGACGCCCCACAGGTCGACGGTCGCCAGCACGGCCAGGCCCGCCAGGGCCACCCAGGCGGGGACGCGGCGCCACAGGAACGCGGCGGCGAGCGCGAGTGCGAGCGCGAGCAGGAGCAGCGACCGCCCGGCGTCGCTCGCGAACAGGGCGCGCCGCTCGGCCTCGGCGCCTTCGAGGTACTGGGCCGCCGCCTGGCGGACCTGGGGGTCGGCCGGCGAGAGCCCGTTCTGCTGAGCGACGGCCGCCGCGATTTGGGCGCCCTCGTCCGGCCGCTCGAACGCGAGCGGGCCCCCGCCGGTCAGCCACAGCCCGCCGACCAGGAGCGCGAGCGCGGCGCCGACGCCGAGCACCACGCGCCGCTTTCGGACCTCGGCCTCGGGCGTGGCCTCGCGGCGCTGGAGGTAGTACGCGCCCCACCCGGCCAGGAGCGCCAGCAGCAGCACGACCGCCGCCAGCCACGTCTCGGGCACGCGGAACGCGCTGAACAGCGGGAGCACCTCGAACGCCGGCCGGTTCACGAGCGGGAGGTACTCGCCCAGCGAGAACAGGACCATCACGACGGCCGCGACCCCGAACGCCGCGACCGACCGCCGTGCCACGCCGGCCACGCCGACCAGCGCCAGCAGGGCCACGACGGGCCCGACGTAGTGGGGCCCGGCCGTGAACGGCTTCGCGCCCCAGTACGTCGCCCCTCCGCCGCCGTAGGCGCCGGGGATCACCAGCGTCAGGAGCTCGCCGAGCCCCTGGCTCCAGGCCATCGCGTACTCCCACGCCAGCCCGCCGCCCGGCCCCGCCGAGCGCGTCGTGAACGCCTTGTACTCGGCCTGCAGCAGGTACGGGTCGGCGACCATCGCCAGCGCGAGCGCGGCGCCGACGCCCAGGAGCCCGGTCGAGACGGCCCACATCGCCGCGCGGCCGTCGCGCGCGGAGGCGACCCCCTCGGCCACCCACCAGATGAAGGCGACGACGACCACGTAATACGTGATCTGGACGTGCCCCGCGCGCAGGTTGGCCGCCGCCGCGATCGCGAACAGCAGCGTCAGGAAAACGCTCATCATCTTGCCCGTCTCGGGCGTCCGTCGGATGACGGCGGCGAATGCCAGCAGGAGCCACGGCGCGAAGGCGAGCGCGATAAACTTCGTGTTGTGGCCGGCCGTCAGGATCAGCGGGAGGTACGTCGACAACCCGTAGCCGACGGCCGCCACGACGCCGGCCAGCGGGGTCCGCGTGAGGTAGAGGACCAGGAGGTACGTCCCGATGAGCAGCACCAGGAAGTGGGCGACCGGCCACAGCCCGGCCTTCCGCAGCCCCATCACGACCGTGTCGACGCCGGGCACGCGCGAGCCGCTCAGGATCATCGTCCCCGGCATCCCGCCGAACACGTTGGGCGCCCACTCGGGCTGGACGCCCGTCTCCTCTTGGTACTCCAGCATGGCCTCAGCCGTCGCGGCCCACTGGACCGTGTCGCCGCCGACGAGCGTCCGCCCTCCGAACGTCGTCGGAGCGAAGAAGCCGAGGGCGACGACGACCAGGAACCCGACGCAGACGGCCTGCTGGACCCAGCCGGGCTGCTTTTCCCAGAGCGACGCCTCGCGCGTGACGGGGCCCGCGCGACGGACGCGGCTCCGCTGCTTCCAGACCTCGTTGCCTTCGAGGGGCGCCGGCCCCCCCGCCGCCCCGGGGCGGCTCTTCCTCGACTTCGCCATGCTTTAGGTGTGGATCGGGCGAGCCAGCGCGCGGTCGGCCTCGTGCTGGCGGAGGGCGGCGGCCGTCGCCGCCGGGAGGTCGTCGACGGAGACGGTCGCGACGCGGGCGGCGACGGTGCCGGCGGGAACCAGGATCGCGCGGACGTCGACCGTGATGCCGTACGGCGGCGGCGAGCACGCGAGCGAGAAGACCGAGGGGTCGAGCGCGCCGACGGCGTAGACGAACGCGGTGTCGCCCCGAACGGTGGCCGTGAGCGGGCGCGGGACGCGGTCGCCGCTCCCCGTGAGTGCGACGGCGTCGTACAACACCTCGACGGCGCCGTCCGGCGTCGGGCTCGGGGCCTCCCCAACACCGGCGTCGACGGCGACCTCGAGGCCCGGCGCGGCGTCGGTGACGAACGCGACCGTCAGCGTGTCGCCGACGCCGCGCCCGTCGGCCACGAGCAGACCGCCGGTCGTCGTCGTCCGGGCCGTCTCGAACGAGCAGTCGCCGAGCGAGCACGCGCCAAGGGCGGCGACGGACAGGAGCAGGACGGCGAGGGCGCGCATGGCCCGCAAGATAGCCCGCGCCCAATGCGGCCCCGAGGCCGGGCGACCGGCGGAGATCCGGCCTTCGTTCTCCGACCGGACCCCCCGCCACCCCAGCCATCGCTCCGCTCAAGGCCGGGATGGCTGTCCCCCTCGAAGGGGACAGTCCGGGCGCCCGCTGAGCGGAGGCGCCAGCCGGAGCGATGGGTGCCCGGACAGGGGGTCCGCCCGGAGCACGCCGGCCCGAGGCTACTCCGCCGGCCCGAACGCCGCCAGCTCGCCCGCGATCACCGCTCGGAGGCGCTCCTGCAAATCGGCCGCGTCGGCACGGGTGAGGCCGGCCGTCGGGATCGGCTCGCCCAGGACGAACCGGGTCTCGCCCGGCCGCGCCAGCTTCTCCGTCGTCGACAGCAGCCCGGCGTGGCCGACGACCGTCACTGGCACGACGGGCACGCCGGACTCGATGGCGAGCACGAACGGGCCGCGCATGAACGGGTTGAGCGCGTGGCCGTGGCTCCGCCCACCCTCCGGGTACAGCAGGACCGAGTCGCCGCCGCGGATCCGCTCGGCCACGCGGCGGAGGTCGGCGACGGACCGGCGGGCGTTCGAGCGGTCGATGAACAGGCACGCCGTCTTGTCCAAGACCCACCCGACCATCGGCCACGCCCGGATCTCGTGGCGGGCGACGTAGAGGAACGGCCGCGGCAGCCCGACCATCGCCGCCGGGATGTCGAGCGAGTTCACGTGGTTCGACACGAACACGACCGGCCCGTCCGGCACCGGCGCCCGGGCCTCGACGCGCACCCGGACGCCCCACATCCCCAAGACGAACCGGGCCCACGGCCGCATCCACGCCCGCAGCGTCCGCGCGGTCGGGCGGAACGCCGAGTGCAGCACGACGCACGGGCTCATCGTCACCGTGAAGACCGTGGCCCAGACCAACGCCCAGCCGAACCACAGCCGGTGGGCCAGGGTGGCCGACGGCGGGTCGAGGAAGAGGCGGGAACGGGCGGAGACGGGCACGGGCAAAAGCTATCCCCGTCCCGTGCCCCGGAGCGCCCGCCGGGCCGACCGGATGAGGGCCGTCGCCGCGCCGAGCCCGCTCGTCCGGGCCGGCTCCGGGAGCGCGTCGATCACGAGGGGCCCGTCGGCGCCGGCCCGGACGAGCGCGGCCAGGTGGGCGTCCCACCCGACGTCGCCTTCGCCGAACGAGGCGTCGGCCCACCCGCCGTCGACCACGGCCCCATCACGGACGCCGACGCAGCGGACCGGCACGCCGGCGGACACGAGCGCTTCGAGCCCGTCGGCCGGGGCCTCGCCGGCCGCGAGCGCGTCGGCCGGCCGCCAGTCGGCGCCGACGGCGGGGTGGCCGACGGCTCCGAGCAGGGCCGCGAGCGCGGCGCCTGTCGCCACCGCGGTCCCGGCGTCGTTGCGGACGGCCAGCGCCAAGCCGAGCGCGGCGGCCCGGTCGCCGGCCTGGCGCAGCGCGTCGGCGGAGGCGTCGGACGGCTCGGCCGCGAGCGCGCCCACGCGGGCAAGCCCGCACCCGAACCGCTCGCCGAACGCGGCCACCTCGTCCAGCCGGTCGATCTCGTTGAGCCACGTTGCTCGCGACCCGGCGTCCCCCTCGAACAGGCCGGGGTCGAGCGCGACGACCGCCAGTTCGGCCTGGTCGAGCCGTCGCCGGAGCGGGCCCTCGGTCACGTCCGGCACGCGCCCGCCGCCGACGGTCCTGAGCGCGACGCCGTCCAAGCCCCAGAACAGCGTCAGGCGGACGGCGCGGGCGGGGTCGCCCGTTGCCGCGTCCGTGGTCCAGGCCGTCGTCATTGGACGATGAGGGAGTCGGCGGGCCCGCCGAGGTCCGGGTCAGCCGGCGGCACGTAGCGCGCGCGAGCCGTCGTCCGGTCGACGAGCGCTTGGGCGAGGGCGACCGGGTCGAGCGCCGGGTCGAGCCGCTCGATGGCGACCCCGTCGATCTCAGCCGGCCCCTCGGGCCCCGCCATCACGACGGCCCGGACGGCGGCGCGCGGCCACAGCGAGCTCCGGATCACCTGGCGGACGCCGTCGCCGGCGGACCAGAACGCGACCTCGACGGTCCGCTCGGGCTGGGACGTCCACAGCGACCGCTCGACGAGCACGCGGGCGGCCTCCAACACGGCGGCCGTCGCCGGCCCGTCGGCGCGGGTGCCGAGCACGACGAGCTCGGACCGGCCCAGCGGGCTCCGCCCCGGCACGAACCCGCCGACGACCGGGACGCCGAGGTCCGTCTGGTACCTCGCCACGAGGCCCCCGTCGCCGAACGGCGTCACGCCCGCGCGGACGAGCTGGCGGCGGAGGAACGCCCGGCGGGGCGTCGTCGAGCGCGCGGCGGCGAGGGAGTCCGTCAGGCCCGCGAGGGCCCGGACCGAGACGGGGGCGTCGGGGCCCGTCGGCACGGGGTCGGGGCCGGCGCAGGCCGAGACGGCGAGGGCGGAGGCCAACAGGAGGGCGCGCATGGGCACAAAAGAGGGGGCCGCCCGACATCCGCCGGACGGCCCCCAGACTACGGCCGGCCCGAGGCTAGTTGAAGCCGATCGACAGGCCGAGGGTGCCGCCGATCGACGGCTTGACCGAGTTGGCGCCGCCGAGGCCGTAGCCAAACTCGGTGTACTCCTCCTGGACGGCGCCCTTGAAGTAGATGGACGCGGGGAGGTTCGGCGGCGAGATCCGGATGTACGGCGCGATCGTGCCAGCGTGGCTGCCGATCCCGGACTCCGTGCCGATGTTCTCGACCGTCGGCTGGTCGAACCGCGTCTGGATCTGGGCCGCGGCCCCGATCTCGAACACGCTCAGCTTGATGCCGGCGCCCAACATGAAGTTGAGGAGGTCGGAGTCGTCGTCGACCTCGGGCACGCCGCCGGCCTGGAGCATGAAGTAGTCGATGCCGCCGAAGACGCGGAACGCGCTGCTCGGGTAGTCGAAGTCGGCCCCGAACGTGATGGCGTCGCGGCCGTCCGAGTTCGAGAGCGCCGTCGGGAGCAGGAGCGGCGAGTACGCCGCGTTCCCCGCGACGAGGACCGTGGGCAGGACTCGCTGATCTTCCGGGGCGCCGGGGTTGATCGAGACCGGGACGTTGGCGCCGAGCTGGCCCCCGAACCGGGCGCCGTCGATCGTGGCCTGGTCGCCGAACTCGCGCTCGCTGCCGAGGTCGAAGATGTAGCCGCCGTGGACACCAACGACGCGGCCCCGGGCCGAGCCGAAGACCTTGATGCCCTGGACACCGAAGTCGCTCTCGATGCTGCCGATCCCGTTCGTGAACGGGGACGGGTCGGAGCCGGCCTGGAACTCGTTCTTGGCGATCGTCAGCAAGGCGCCGCCGCCGAGCTTGAAGGCCGGGAAGCTGATAAAGTTGACCTGGGCGCCGACGTTGACGCGCTGGCTCACAATGTCGCCGTTCGTGCCGGCCACGGACAACTCGCCGTCCTCGCCGTTGACGTCCCAGATGCTCTCGGCCTCGCCGTAGGCGTAGGACGCCCAGAGCTTGATGGGGGCGATGTCGGAGGGGATCCCGAGCGCGTACGTGTCCAGCGTGATGGTCTGGGGGTCCTGAGCCGCGCGAGCGGTCTCGAAGACGCCCGGCGTCGCGTTCTCGGCCGTCCGAGGCGAGTCGGTGTCGTTCTTCTTCTTGTCGTCGTCGCGGTCGGGGGTGCCGACGGCGAGCGAGCCGGCCAACAGGCCAACGAGTGCCACGTGGAGCATGGAGGAGTTCTCTGGGAGTTGCGGGGGGAACAAACGGGATGCAAGCGAGGGGCGCTTGCGCCTGCCGCTCCTAAGCCCGCGTAGTCCTGCGGTTCCACGATGCACCCCGGAGCGACCTCCCCGAACCGCCTCTAGAGGCAACCCAGAGCGCGCACGCTACCTTCTTCGCACACGCTCCCCATACCGATGGACTCCCCCGCTCGCGTTGCCCAAGACCTCCTCGACCGCGAGCGGTCGCTGCTCGGCGCGCTCGGCGCGCTCCTCGACCGGGCCGACGCGCCCGACGACACGCGGCGACGGCTCGCCGACCTCGCCCGGACGCTCGACGAGCTGTTCCTGTTGGTCGTCGCCGGCGAGTTCAACGCGGGCAAGTCGACCGTCGTCAACGCGCTCTTCGGGCGGCGCGTGATGGAGGAGGGGCCCGTGCCCACGACCGACAAGATCACCGTGCTCCGCCACGGCGACGCCGAGGCGACGCACCGCCGGAGCGAGTTCATCACCGAGCGGACCCTCGATCACCCGCTCCTGGAGAGCCTGGCCCTCGTCGACACGCCCGGGACCAACTCGATCGTCAAGGAGCACCAGGCGCTGACCGAGGACTACGTCCCCCGCGCCGACCTCGTCCTGTTCGTGACCAGCTACGACCGGCCGCTCTCGGACTCCGAGCGGACGTTCCTGGAGTACATCCGGGGCGCCTGGGGCCGCCGCTTGGTGATCGCCGTCAACAAAGCGGACCTGGCCGAGACCGAGGCCGCGCTCGACCAGGTGCTCGCCCACGTCCGCGACGGGCTCGCGCGGATCTTTGCCGAGGCCGGGATCGAGGACGCCCGCCCGCCGCTGATCTTCCCCGTCGCCGCCCGGCTGGCGCTCCAGGCGAAGGAGGCCGACGGGGGCTACCGCGCCGACCCGAGGTGGGAGCGGTCCCGGTTCGCCCCGTTCGAGCGGTTCCTGACCGAGACGCTGACCGAGGACACCCGCGTCGCGCTCAAGCTGGCCGGCCCGCTCGACGCGGCCCAAACGCTCCTGGCCGACGTCCGCCACCGCGTCGACGCCCAGCGCGACGTGCTCGCGAGCGACGAGGTCGAGCTCGCCAAGCTGAACGGCCGGTTCGACGAGGTCCGCGCCCAGCTCGACGAGGTCGCCGGCCGGGCCGTCGCCGACGTCGACCGCGAGCTGTTGGAGATGGAGAAGCGCGGGACCCGGTTCTTGGACGACACGATCCGCGTCTCGCGGCTCAACCTGATCCGTGACCGGAACGCCTTCCGAGAGGAGTTCGACCGCCAGGTCGTCCGCGACGCCGAGCACCGGATCGAGGGCCGGCTGGGCGAGGCCGCCGACGCCCTGCTCCGCCGCGTGTTCGAGCTGTGGAACGAGACCTACACGCGCCTCGCCGACCTGCGCCGCGACCGGGCCCGCTCCGAGAGCGGGTTCCTCTACGACCGCGAGGAGGTCCTGCGCGACGTGCTCCGGGAGGCCCGGCGGACCATCGACCAGTACGACATGGGCGAGGAGGCCCGGCGCCTGCTCGAGAACGCCCGCTCGGCGCTGACCGTCGGAGGGGCCACGGCGGTCGGGATCGGGGCGCTGGCGGTCGTGCTCATCGCGACGACGGCGTTCGACGTGACGGGCGGCGTGCTGGCGGCCGGGGCCCTCGCGGCGCTCGGGTTCATCGTGCTGCCGGCCCAGCGCCGCCGCGCGGTCAAGGAGTTCTCGGAGCGCGTCGACACGCTCCGCGCCGAGCTCCGCGACGGGCTCGACCGCGAGCTGGCGGACGAGGTGGACCAGGCCGTCGGCAAGGTGCGGGCGCTCGTGCTGCCGGTCGCCCGGCTGGCCCTCGACGCCCGGGCCGCGCTCGACGCTCAGGCCACGGAGGCCGACCGGATCGACGCCGAGGCCGCCGCGCTCCGCGCGGAGGTCCGCAAAGAGTTCGGGGCCGGCGACGTGGAGGGGTAGGGATTGGGTGCTGGCAGTTCGAGGCCGACCGGAGGGGACGGAGGGGAAGTTTCCGGGACTCGCGCCCACCCTCTCTACCCCTCCTTCTCCAGCCGCACGGCCTCGCGCTCCTCCGCGTCCGACCGTTTCGAGTACCAGCGCATGAGGGGCGTGACCGAGAGGCCGTGGACGACGATGCTGACGGCGATGGTCGTGAGCACGAGCCCGAGCAGGAGGTCCGAGAACCCGTCGTTGAGCCCGTGCGTCTCGGCGAACATGAGGTAGTAGACCGAGCCGATCCCGCGGACGCCGAACCACGCGATGAGCTCGCGTTGGAGCCCGCTCGACGACGACCCCGCCATGCCGATCCAGACCGCCAGCGGACGGACGATGAGCAGGACGGCCGGGACGAACCACAGCGCGTCGAGCGTCCAGTCGGCCCGGTGGAGCAGGGCGCCGACCAAGACCACGAGCGCCACGGCCCCGATCCGCTCCAGTTGCTCGGCGAACCCCAACACGGCCGACGCCATGTAGGCCGGGGCCACGTGCTCGTCGACGGCCACCTCTTCGGCTTGGCCTTCGTGGGCCATGGCCTCGACGTCGGCGGCCGGCTCGTCGCCGGTCTCGCGGCGCTCCTCGGCGCGGAGCGCGAGGCCGGCCGCGAACGCCGCCAAAAAAGCGTACGTGCTGACCAGGAGCGCCACGCCGTAGGCCAGCGCCACCAGCCCGAGCGCCAGGAAGTCGTCGGTCCCGACGGCCTCCTTGTGGGTCCGCCGGAGGTACACCACGAGCCGGCCGACGGCCACGCCCAGCGCGGCGCCGACGGCGAGCCCGCCGAGCACGGCCCACACGACGTCGACCAGGAGCCACCGGCTGAAGTTGTGGCCCACCTCGTGGAGCCCGAGCAGGCCCAGCCCCAGCATCACGAACGGGAACGCAGCCCCGTCGTTGAACCCGGCCTCGCCGGTCAGCGAGAACCGGAGCCGGTCGGTGTCGTCGGGGTCCTCGATCTGGACGTCGGACGCCAGCACGGGGTCGGTCGGGGCCAGGACGGCGCCGAGCAGGACGGCCGCCCCGATGGGCAGCTCGAGCCCGTACACCCCGAGCGCGGCGATCCCGAACACGGTCAGCGTCATCGAGACCGTCGCCAGGCGGAGCGGGAGCTTCCACCGACCGTCCGAGAGCGGCGTCCGCAGCTTGAGCCCGGCCGCGAAGAGGGACAGGATCACGGCGATCTCGGTCAGGACCTCCAGGATCCCGGCCTCGTCGACCGGGTCGATGACCAGGAGCCCGATCCCGAGCGGCCCGATCCCGAGCCCGACCAGGAGGTAGAGCTGGGCGGTCGAGAGCGGGAGCCGGGCGAGCGTCGTCTTCCCCAGCGCCATCAGCGTCAGGAGCAGGCCGGCGACGACGAACCAGGTGGCGAACGGCATGGGCGGTCAATGGACGGCCCCGGCTCGCTGGATCGGAGCCGGGGCCGAGGGGTTGGATCGACAGACGAACGGGGGCCCGAACGCGGCGTGCGCGTCCTCGGTCCCGCCCGGGCGTCAGTTGCCGCCGTTGGTGTCCTTCTTGTCGCCGCCGCCGCCGGACCCGCCGCCGCCGCCGCCCTGCGGGTCGTTGGTCTGCTTGATCCGGCCGGTCTTGGTGTTGTCGTCGCCGCGCTTCTCGTTGCGCGTGGTGTCGTCGGAGTCGCTCATGGGGAGAGGGGGAAGTGCGGGCGTCTGACGGCCCGGGCACGCCCGGGGGTCCACCGGGTGCCGGCCCCAGGCTCTCCCCTACCCGACCTCCGTCGCCAGCTGGCGGAGGAACGTGTGCAAGAAGGCAACTCGGCGCTCGGCCTCGGCGCGGCCGGCCGCCGTCCGCATGGTCGCTGGGAGGCGGAGCACCTTGACGAACAGGTGGTCCGTCGCCCACCGCCGGTCGTCGAGCGGGCGCGTCGGCGGCTCGGCCGGGACCGGGTCCGTCGGATGCGCGAGCGCGGAGCCGAGCGCGCCCGCCGTCGCGTAGAGCCGCGCCACGCCGATGGCGCCGAGCGCGTCGAGCCGGTCGGCGTCCTGGACGACGGCGGCCTCGACCGTCCGGGGCTCGATGCCGGCCGACCAGCTGTGGGCCTCGATGGCGTGGGCGACGGCGCCGAGCCGGTCGGCCGGGAAGCCCTCGCGTCGTAGCCACTCCGTTGCCGCCTCAGCCGCGAGCGCCGACGCCCGCGCCCGGTCCGGCGCGTCCTTCGGGACCGTCACGGCGTCGTGGAGCCACGCCGCCGGAAGCGCCACGCCGAGGTCGGCGCCCTCGGCCTCGGCCAGCCGCCGCGCCCAGGCCACCACGCGCCGGACGTGGGCGGTGTCGTGCGCCGCATCGCCGGCCACCGTCTCTCGGACGTGAGCCTCGCAACGCCCCGCCCACGCCTCGACCTCGGCCGGGCTCATCGGGACCAGACCCCCCCGGCATTGAGCGCCCGCGCCACCCGGTTCACGATGCGGCGGGCGCGGGGCGAGCGGAGGATCTGGGCGACGGCCGGGTCCATGGTCGGAGTCTACGTCCTCCCCATTACGCCACGACGACATCGACGAGCCGGCCGGGCGCAACGTGCGCGTGCGGACGTGCTACGCATCGCCGTCGGGAAGGGGGCGGAGAGTGACGGCGCCTCCTTCGGTCACGTCGATTCTCAGGTTGCTGCCACGGAGCAACCGCATCCCGATCAGCGGGTCCGTATCGGCTTCATCGACCGCAACGGCCCGCCAGCCTTCGTGCCATCTCACCTCGGCGTCGTACACGTCAATGTCAATCACGGTGCCGTCGGCGAGGGCCGCGCGGCCGGACCTGACCCACTCGAGGCCGAGGCTCCGAACGACGTGGGCGGGCAACGAGAGCCACCCGGAGAAGCCGGTGTCGATCACCGCCTCCACCAACTCGGCGCCAGCGGGCCCTCGGACCTGGACCGCGATCACGGCGTCGAGGGTGGGCTCGACGAACCCCTCGATCATCGGGGATGCCGGCGGCCGTACCGCCGGACGGCGCCCGCGCCGACACGCCGGAACCAAACCTGAGCGCGGGGCCGGCGGCGTTTGAGCCGGGCCGCCGCCTCCAGCTCGTCGGCGCCGATCTCGAAGTCCTCCGAGTCCACGTCGATCATGACGAACCGACCCTCGTCGCTCACGCCCAGCGTGGGGGCGACGCGGGAGCGGTAGATCCGGTCGCCACGGCGGGCGAGCTCGTCGGTCGACAATGTTCGCGGCATGACCAAGGGGCGAGACGGGTCCAACGTACGACGCCGACCCGTCCGTTCACGCCACAACGAAGTTGACCAAGCGGCCGGGCACGGCGATCTCCTTGCGGACGGTCCCCTCGTCGAGGTACCGGGCCACGTTGGGCTCGGTCCGGGCCACCGCGAGCATGGCGTCCCGGCCCGCGTCGGCGTCGACCAAGACCGTCCCGCGGAGCTTGCCGTTGACCTGGACGGCGATCTCGACCGAGTCCTCCCGAAGCCGCTCGGGGTCGGCCTCGGGCCACGGCTCGAAGGCGAGCGTGTCGTCGTGGCCGAGCGTCGCCCACAGCTCCTCGGCGAGGTGCGGGGCGAACGGCGACAGCAGCAGCGTGAACGCCTCGGCGGTTTGGTGGGGGATGTGGCCCCACTTGGTCGCCGCGTTGACGAACTCCATCAGCGCCGCGATGGCCGTGTTGAACCGCAAGCCCTCGATGTCGTCGCCCACCTTCTGGATGGTCGCGTGGAGCACGCGCTGCTGCTCGCGCGTCGGCTCGGCCTCCATCACGGTCGCCGCGCGGCGGCCCGTGTCCGGGTCGATGACGAGCCGGTAGGCCCGGGCGAGGAACCGGTGGACGCCGTCGACCGAGCGCGTATTCCACGGCTTGGCCTGCTCGAGCGGGCCCATAAACATCTCGTAGAGCCGGAGCGAGTCGGCCCCGTACTCGGCCACGATGTCGTCGGGGTTGACCACGTTGCCGCGGCTCTTCGACATCTTGTGGGCCCGGCTCGACACGCGGACGTCGGGGTGGGCCGCCAGCACGAACCCGTCGCCGCCCTTCTGGACGTCGCCTTCGGGCACCGTGACGGCCACCAGGAGCGCCCCGTCGCGGTCGTCCTGGTGCGTCGCCGGCCCGTCGTCCTCGTCGGGCGCGAACATCTCGACGGCGTGCTCGGCCGAGACCCACCCGAACGGTTGGCCGTCCTTGCCCACGCGGCGGAAGGCCGTGTACTCGACCTCGCCCAGGATCATGCCCTGGTTGACGAGCTTCTGGAACGGCTCGTCGGTGGACACCAAGCCGGCGTCGAACAGCACCTTGTGCCAGAACCGGGCGTAGAGCAAGTGGAGCACGGCGTGCTCGGCCCCGCCGACGTACAGGTCGACGGGCATCCAGTACCGCTCCTTCTCGGGATCGACGAACGCCTCCGAGTTGTCCGGGTCGAGGTAGCGGAGGTAGTACCAGCACGAGCCGGCCCACTGCGGCATCGTGTTCGTCTCGCGGCGCGCGGGCCGGCCGGTCTCGGGGTCGGTCGTTGCCAGCCAGTCCGTCGCCGAGGCGAGCGGGCTCTCGCCGTTGCCGGCCGGCCGGTAGTCCTCGACCTCGGGGAGCGTCACGGGGAGCGCGCTCTTGGGGAGCGGCCGGGGCACCACGTCGCCGTCGTCGTCGGTCGTGTGGACGACGGGGATCGGCTCGCCCCAGTAACGCTGGCGGCTGAACAGCCAGTCGCGGAGCTTGTAGTTGACCCGCTCGCGCCCGACCCCGTTCGACTCGAGCCAGGCGATGATCTCGGCTTGCGCCGCGGGCACCGCCAGGCCGTCGAGCGCGACGCCCCGGTCGGCGATGTCGGCGACGGGCCCGCCCGAGGCGTCCGAGTTCATGACCGTGCCGTCGACGCCGGTGTAGACCTCGGTCCAGCTCCGCGCGTCGTCGTTGTAGCGGCCGAACAAGAGGTCGTCCTCCGTCTCGGTCGGTGTGTCGGGCCCGGCGTGGGCGGCGAGCCAGGCGGCCGGCGGGCGGATGACCGGGCGGATCGGGAGGCCGTGCGCCTGGGCGAACTCGAAGTCGCGCGCGTCGTGGGCCGGCACGGCCATGATGGCGCCGGTCCCGTAGCCCGCCAGCACGTAGTCGGCGATCCAAATCGGCACCTTCTCGCCCGACGCTGGGTTGACGGCGTGGGCGCCGGTGAACACGCCGGTCTTGGCCTTCTGCTCCTGGCGGTCGCGCTCCGTCTTGCGCGCCGCCTGGGCGACGTACTCGCGGACGGCCTCGGCCTGGTCCGGCTGGGTGATCTCGGCCACCAACGGGTGCTCGGGCGAGAGCACCATGTAGGTGGCCCCGAAGAGCGTGTCCGGCCGCGTCGTGAACACGCGGACGTGGAGCGCGGGGTACCCGAACACGCCGAAGTCGACCTCGGCCCCGACGCTCCGGCCGATCCAGTTCCGCTGCATCGCCTTGACGGACTCGGGCCAGTCGAGACTGTCGAGCCCGTCGAGCAGGCGGTCGGCGTACTCGGTGATCTTGAGCATCCACTGCCGCATCGGGACCTGGACGACGGGGTACCCGCCGATCTCGCTCTTCCCGTCGACGACCTCCTCGTTCGACAGGACCGCGCCGAGCTCGGGGCACCAGTTGACCGGGGCGAACGCCTCGTACGCCAGGCCGCGCTCGTAGAGCGTCAGGAAGATCCACTGGGTCCACTTGACGTAGTCCGGGTCCGTCGTGTCGATCTCGCGCGACCAGTCGTAGCTGAACCCGAGCCGCCGGAGCTGGCGCCGGAAGGTCTCCTCGTTGCGGGCCGTCGTCACGCGCGGGTGGATCCCCTCGCGGAGCGCCGCCTGCTCGGCGGGGAGCCCGAAGGCGTCCCAGCCCATCGGGTGGAGCACGTTGTAGCCCTGCATCCGCCGGGCGCGGGCCACGATGTCCGTCGCCGTGTAGCCCTCGGGGTGGCCCACGTGGAGCCCGGTGCCCGACGGGTACGGGAACATGTCGAGCGCGTAGAACCCGGGCTTGGAGGCGTCGAAGCCGGGGTCGCCGGGGCCGGGCTGGCGGAACGTCTGGCGCTCGTCCCAGAACGCTTGCCACTTGGTCTCGATGTCGTCGTGGGGGTATCCGGCCATGCCTGGGGAGCGGTCGTCGCGAAGGGGCCGGAAGCTACCGTCGGGCTCCGGTGGAGATCCCCGACCTCGCGGTCGCCATCAAGGGAGCGCATGCCTAGCCCCAGACCCCCCGCTTTCCGGCCGGTCGCTCCGCTCCCAGGCTCGGAAAGCTGTCCCCCTTGAAGGGGGACAGTCTGAGCGCCCGCTGAGCGAAGCGAGGGGCGCTCGGACGGGGGGTTTGGGCCGGAGATCAGTAGCGTGCGCTCGTCCTGCCGTCTCCATCGGGGCGAGTGCGCGTGGCTCTATGGACCCCCTGCTTCCCGGCAGGCCGCGGTCGCCATCGAGGGGGAACGCACGTGGAACCGCGAACCCCTACCGCCCCGCCGTCTCCATCGGCGTCCCGTGCGGCTGGGGCTCGGCGTCGGGCGGCCGGGCGGCGTCCTCGCGCACCTCGGCCCCGCTCCGGTACCGCGTCTCGACGACGTCGATCACCAACAGACACGCGACCAGCCACGCGGCGCCCGAGAGCCACCCCGCCAGCACGTCGCTGAGGTAGTGGACGTTGAGGTACACCCGCGACAGCCCGACGGCCAGGACCACAACCGGGCCGAGCACGGCCGCCAGCACGCGCGCCCACCGCCGCTCGGTGAGGCGCCAGACGAGGTACACCATCATCCCGTAAAACACGGTCGACGCGAAGGCGTGGCCGCTGGGGAAGCTGTAGCCGGTCGCCTCGATAATCTGCTCGGTCGGCCGCGCGCGCTGGAACAGCGCCTTCAGCCCGACCACGACGAGCCCGCCCAGGCCCGACGCGGCTACCACCCGGAGCGCGGCCCAATACCGCCGCGTCACGACGAGCCCGAGCGCGACCGCGACCACGAAGCCGATGAGCGTCGCGTTGTTGCCGAACCAGGTGACGGCCCGGCCCAGATCGGGGTTGCCCCCGAACGTGTCGTACACCCAGCCATGCGCGACGGCGTCGAACCGGACGACGTCGCCGGTCTCGGTGACCGCGTCGACCAGCTCGAGGAACCCCCACAGCGCGACCACGACGGCGACGAACGCGACCGTGAACCCGAGCCCGTACGGCACGCCCCGGGCCAGGCGACGACGAAGAAAGCGGAGCGCTGGGTGGTCGGAGGAGGGGCCCATCAGAACAGGAGGACGAGGAGCGCGACGAGGCCGCCCGCGATCACGACGCCGTTGAGGGCCACGAACCCGAGCAGCGCCAGCGCGAACGGCAGGCTCGCCAGCCGCACGAACCGGAGCGCGCCGACGGCCCGGAGCCATCCGCCCTTGGTGAGGAGCGCCAGCCCTCGCGCGGCCCACAGCGACTTGACGAGCCGGGCGATCCGGCTCCCCTTTTCGGCTGCACCGCCCGCCCGCCCGGTCGCCGCGAGGGCCGCCTGGCGGAGTTGCCCCGGCAGGCTGGCGAGGTCGGCCAGGGTCCAGCCGGCGACGGCGACGGCCGCGGCTGGGACGAGCAGGAGCGCTCCCAGCCCGACCAGCACCGGCGTCGCGAGCGCCGTGGCGCTGGCGACGGCGGCCACGATCAGGCCCGCGGCGACGGCGCTGGCGAGCGCGAGCCGGTACGCCAACCGGACGAGGGCGTCGACGCCGGGCAAGAGCCGGCCGAGCCGCGCGAGCGCCCCGGGTGGCGCGTCGGCGAGCGCCAGGGTCTCGGAGTCGAGCACCAGCTCGGGGCTGGCGGGGAGGGCCGGGCGCGTCTGGACGGGGGAGGAATCCACGGCGAGCGGGGGTCGTTAGGAACGTCCTACGCCACGATGCCCATGCTGAGTTCGCCCGATGTCTCCGCCGTCCTCCGCAGCGCCCGCACGATCGCCGTCGTCGGCTGCTCGCCGCGCGGCTTCCAGACGAGCCACCGGATCGCCCGCTACATCCAGGACGCCGGCTTCGCGATGATCCCGGTCAACCCGAACCACGACGAGATCCTGGGCGAGACGGCCTACCCCACCCTCGACGCGGTCCCCGACGACGTCCAGATCGACGTCGTCGACGTGTTCCGCCGGCCCGAGTTCACGGCCGACGTCGTCCGCGACGCCGCGCGCCGGTCGGAGCGGACGGGCGACCGGCCGACCATCTGGACCCAGATCGGCGTCCACTCTGCCGAGGCCGAGCAGCTCGCCCAGGAGGCCGGCCTGCCCTACGTCGCCGACCGTTGCCTCATGGTCGACCACGCCGCGCTGCGCTGATCGGCGGCGGGGCGTGCGCCGCCGCTACTCGACCGGCGGGCGCCACTCGATGGTG